>NZ_SPSB01000009.1 GCF_004571135.1 Algoriphagus kandeliae | reverse complement strand
AAAAGTTCATTGACATATTGAAGTAGAGACTGTAACAGTAGGTGTCTTTGTGATCTTCAGGGATTTACAGAGACATTGAATAGAATAACAAGAGCAAGTGAATAAGGGCGCACGGGGGATGCCTAGGCTCTCAGAGGCGATGAAGGACGTGACAAGCTGCGAAAAGCCGCGGGGATTGGCCGATACGAGTTGATCCGCGGATATCCGAATGGGGCAACCCATCCCGTTATACGGGATATTCCGAAAGGAAGGCGAACGTGGGGAACTGAAACATCTAAGTACCCATAGGAGGAGAAAACAACAGTGATTCCGTGAGTAGTGGCGAGCGAAAGCGGATTAGCCCAAACCGTATGTGTTGCGGCATGTACGGGGTAGTAGGACCTGCATAATCGAGTACAATTTGACGAGAACGGCATGGGAAGGCCGACCATAGGGGGTGAGAGTCCCGTATTGGAAGGGTTGTATGAGAGGCGGGTATCCTGAGTAGGCCGGGACCGGAGGAATCCCGGTTGAATCAGCCAGCACCATCTGGTAAGGCTAAATACTCCTGAGAGACCGATAGTGAACCAGTACCGTGAGGGAAAGGTGAAAAGTACTCCGAATAGGAGGGTGAAATAGAACCTGAAACCGTGCGCTTACAAGCGGTCGGAGCCCTTTCGTGGGGTGACGGCGTGCCTTTTGCATAATGAGCCTACGAGTTGCTCCTCTCCGGCGAGGGTAAGGCATTGAGTGCTGTACCCGGAGCGAAAGCGAGTCTGAAAGGGCGGATAGTCGGAGGGGGCAGACGCGAAACTTAGTGATCTACCCATGGCCAGGCTGAAGTACTGGTAACACAGTATGGAGGGCCGCACCGATAAGCGTTGAAAAGCTTCCGGATGAGCTGTGGGTAGGGGTGAAAGGCTAATCAAACTGAGAAATAGCTCGTACTCCCCGAAATGTTTTTAGGAACAGCGTCGGGATTTTTATGGCGGAGGTAGAGCTACCGATAGGACTAGGGGGAGTCACATCCTACCAAATCCTGACGAACTCCGAATGCCGCCATAGGTAACCGGCAGTGAGGGCTGGGGTGCTAAGGTCCCAGTCCGAGAGGGAAAGAACCCGGACCTACCGCTAAGGTCCCCAAATCTAGATTAAGTTGAACAAAGGTGGTCCAGTTGCAGAGACAGCCAGGAGGTTAGCTTGGAAGCAGCTATTCCTTTAAAGAGTGCGTAACAGCTCACTGGTCGAGCGACAGGGCGTCGATAATAATCGGGCATCAAATCTAGTACCGAAGCGAAGGATTGATAGCGATATCAGTGGTAGGGGAGCATTCCAACGGCGGTGAAGCGGTGCTGTGAGGCACGGTGGAGCTTTTGGAAAAGCAAATGTAGGCATAAGTAACGATAATGAATGCGAGAAACATTCACACCGCAAGACCCAGGTTTCCTGATCAACGCTAATCGGATCAGGGTCAGTCGGGACCTAAGGCGAACCCGAGAGGGGTAGTCGATGGACAACGGGTTAATATTCCCGTACTGCCCATACAGGTGACGGAGTGACGGAGTGATGGAAGGCCCGCCCGGTGACGGAATACCGGGTTGAAGGTTGTAGGTATTGGACTGGTAGTTAAATGCGCCGGTCTAGCCGAAGCTGACAGTACCGAGCGTCCACGGACAATCGGATAGTGGCCCTAAGAGCTTCCAAGAAAAACTTCTAGCGCTAAGCGTATGGGTACCCGTACCGCAAACCGACACAGGTGGTCGAGGAGAGTATCCTAAGGTGCTCGAGTGAATCATGGCTAAGGAACTCGGCAAAATAGCCCTGTAACTTCGGGAGAAGGGGCGCTCTGCAGGAATGCGGAGCCGCAGTGAAGAGGCCCAGGCGACTGTTTAACAAAAACACATGGCTTTGCGAAGTTGAAAGACTAGGTATAAGGCCTGACACCTGCCCGGTGCCGGAAGGTTAAGAGGGGATGTTATCGCAAGAGAAGCATTGAATCGAAGCCCCGGTAAACGGCGGCCGTAACTATAACGGTCCTAAGGTAGCGAAATTCCTTGTCGGGTAAGTTCCGACCTGCACGAATGGTGTAACGATCTGGGCGCTGTCTCAGCCATGAGCTCGGTGAAATTGTAGTCACGGTGAAGATGCCGTGTACCCGCAACGGGACGGAAAGACCCCATGAACCTTTACTGCAGCTTAGCATTGGTACTGGGCAAATGATGTGTAGGATAGGTGGGAGACTGTGAAGCGGCGTCGCCAGGCGTTGTGGAGTCACCGTTGAAATACCACCCTTTGTTTGTCTGGTATCTAACCCCTTGAAGGGGGACATTGCTTGGTGGGTAGTTTGACTGGGGTGGTCGCCTCCAAAAGGATAACGGAGGCTTCCAAAGGTTCCCTCAGCACGCTTGGTAACCGTGCGTGGAGTGCAATAGCATAAGGGAGCTTGACTGTAAGGCCGACAAGCCGAGCAGGGTGGAAACACGGGTATAGTGATCCGGCGGTACTGAATGGAAGGGCCGTCGCTCAAAGGATAAAAGGTACTCTGGGGATAACAGGCTGATCTCCCCCAAGAGCTCATATCGACGGGGAGGTTTGGCACCTCGATGTCGGCTCGTCACATCCTGGGGCTGGAGAAGGTCCCAAGGGTTGGGCTGTTCGCCCATTAAAGTGGCACGCGAGCTGGGTTCAGAACGTCGTGAGACAGTTCGGTCCCTATCTGTTGCGGGCGTGGGAAGTTTGCGAGGAGCTGACCTTAGTACGAGAGGACCGGGTTGGACTGACCGCTGGTGTACCGGTTGTGGTGCCAACTGCACTGCCGGGTAGCTACGTCGGGAAGAGATAAGCGCTGAAAGCATCTAAGTGCGAAACTCCCCTCAAGATGAGACTTCCAAATAGGGCCCTCAGAGACGATGAGGTTGATAGGCTGCAGGTGTAAAGGCAGTGATGTCATAGCCGAGCAGTACTAATTGCCCGAAAGCTTGCCTGTTGGCTGTTACAGTTTCTACGGAAATATGTTGTCTGAAGTATCAGGTACAAAGTACCAAGTACCAAGTACCAAGTACAAAGTATCAAGTACCAAGTACAGAGGACAGAACTTTAAGATATTAGACATAAGACGTTGTTAGACATCAGAGAGGACCGCAGACGGTCTAGCTGCTTGATACTGGCAACACAAGTCTTCCAATTTAGGCGGCCTGGCGCAGGGGTCCCACCTCTTCCCATCCCGAACAGAGAAGTTAAGCCCTGCAGCGCCGATGGTACTGGGGTTACACCCGGGAGAGTAGGTCGCCGCCTCATT
>NZ_SPSB01000008.1 GCF_004571135.1 Algoriphagus kandeliae | reverse complement strand
TGTCCGAAGCAATCGGTTCAGTCCAGGTTACCACTGCTCCGCAGAATCCCGCATCGTTGTTCACCGTGATGTTGGTCGGAACATTCGTGATGACAGGAAGCTCATTATCCGTAACAGTCACAGTGAAGCTCGCCGTCTCGGAATTGCCATGGATGTCCGTAGCCGTGTAGGTGACCGTGGTCGTTCCTACCGGGAAGACTGATCCGTTCACCTGGTTAGAAGAGAAGCTTTCTATTCCGCAGTTGTCCGCTGCTTGTGGTTCAGTCCAGCTCACCACCGCTCCGCAAGTATTCAGATCATTATCAATAATGATATCCGATGGAACATTTGTGATCAATGGTTTCTCGCTATCGTTCACCGTCACCGTGAAGCTCGCTGTTTCAATGTTGCCATGGATGTCCGTAGCCGTGTAGGTAACCGTGGTCGTTCCTACCGGGAACAGATCTCCCGAAGCATAGTCGGAAGTCAAGCTGGCAATTCCGCAGTTGTCCGCTGCTCGCGGCTCTGCCCAGCTCACCACTGCTTCGCAAACACCTTCATCATTACTGATTTCGATGTTTTCTGGCATGCCCGTGATTACCGGTTTCTCGCTATCGTTCACCGTCACCGTGAAGCTCGCTGTTTCAATGTTGCCATGGATGTCCGTAGCCGTGTAGGTGACCGTGGTCGTTCCTACCGGGAAGACTGATCCGTTCACCTGGTCAGAAGAGAAGCTTTCTATTCCGCAGTTGTCCGCTGCTTGCGGCTCTGCCCAGCTCACCACTGCTTCGCAAACGCCTGCATCATTACTGATTTCGATGTTTTCTGGCATGCCCGTGATTACCGGTTTCTCGCTATCGTTCACCGTCACCGTGAAGCTCGCTGTTTCTATGTTGCCATGGATGTCCGTAGCCGTGTAGGTTATCGTCGTGGTGCCTACCGGGAAGGTTGATCCGTTCACCTGGTCAGCAGCAAAGCTTTCTATTCCGCAGTTGTCCGCTGCTTGTGGCTCTGCCCAGCTCACCACCGCTCCGCAATCCCCAGCATCATTGCTGATTTCGATGTTTGCAGGAATATTGGTGATCACTGGCTTCTCGGTGTCGTTCACCGTCACCGTGAAGCTCGCTGTTTCAATGTTGCCATGGATGTCCGTAGCCGTGTAGGTGACCGTCGTGGTGCCTACCGGGAACAGATCTCCCGAAGCATAGTCGGAAGTCAAGCTGGCAATTTCACAGTTGTCGGCTGCATTTGGTGCCGTCCAGGTTGCCACCGCTCCGCAATCCCCAGCATCATTGCTGATTTCGATGTTTGCAGGAATATTGGTGATCACTGGCTTCTCGGTGTCGTTCACCGTCACCGTAAAGCTCGCTGTTTCGGTATTACCGTGGATGTCCGTAGCTGTGTAGGTGACCGTAGTCGATCCTACCGGGAAGACTGATCCGTTCACATGGTCAGCAGCAAAGCTTTCTATTCCGCAGTTGTCCGCTGCTTGCGGCTCTGCCCAGCTCACCACTGCTCCGCAAGTATTCAGATCATTGTCAATAATGATATCTGATGGGACATTTGTGATGGTTGGCTTCTCGGTATCGTTCACCGTTACCGTGAAGCTCGCTGTTTCTATGTTGCCATGGATGTCCGTAGCTGTGTAGGTGACCGTGGTCGTTCCAACAGGGAAGGTTGATCCGTTCACCTGGTCAGCAGCAAAGCTTTCTATTCCGCAGTTGTCCGCTGCTTGCGGCTCTGCCCAGCTCACCACTGCTCCGCAAGTATTCAGATCATTGTCAATAATGATATCTGATGGAACATTTGTGATGGTTGGCTTCTCGGAATCATTGACCGTCACCGTGAAGCTCGCTGTCTCGGTATTGCCATGGATGTCCGTAGCCGTGTAGGTAACCGTCGTGGTGCCTACCGGGAACAGATTTCCCGAAGCATAGTCCGAAGTCAAGCTGGCAATTTCACAGTTGTCTGCAGCACTCGGTGCCGTCCAGGTTGCCACCGCTCCGCAATCCCCAGCATCATTACTGATTTCGATGTTTTCTGGCATGCCCGTGATTACCGGTTTCTCGCTATCGTTCACCGTCACCGTGAAGCTCGCTGTTTCAATGTTGCCATGGATGTCCGTAGCCGTGTAGGTGACCGTAGTCGTTCCTACCGGGAAGACTGATCCGTTCACCTGGTCAGCAGCAAAGCTTTCTATTCCGCAGTTGTCCGCTGCTTGTGGTTCAGTCCAGCTCACCACTGCTTCGCAAACACCTTCATCATTACTGATTTCGATGTTTTCTGGCATGCCCGTGATGGTTGGCTTCACCTGATCCTGAACAGTCACATTAAAGTTTTTCACAGATACATTTCCATTAGTATCCTCAACTTTGAAATCAACCGAAATAGTCTGTCCTACATCTGTACAATTGAATTCAAGTGTTGATAAGCCGTCATTAAAGAATTTGGATTTGATTCCACAGTTATCAAAGGACTCATCATTTATTTCTTCAATTGAAAGGGAACCTAGACCGTTTTGATCCAAGAAGACAGAAACATTTGTAGGAATTACCACGATTGGGTATTGGAAGTCACCCACAATGATTTCTTCCTGCTCTGTCAAAGTAACCGAATTAGAATCAGTGACACGAACCTCATACAACCCTGCAGAAAGGCTACTGATGATTGTACCTGAATCAGGCAAAAGCTCGCCGTTTTTATACCATTCTACAATGTAAGGAGCTAATCCGGCAAATATGTCCACCTCAAGACGCCCATCTGCAGCTTCAAAACAGGATTCATTGGTGACTTTTAGCCTGATACGATAGTTTTCTGTAAACTCCGCTACTACATTAAATTCTTGGTTAATCGTAAAAAGGTAAGGGTTTTGATTTCCCGAAATATCTCCTGACCATTGAGCAAAACTCCAACCTTCTGCAGGTATTGCAGTGAGCGTCAAATCTGAACCTTCATTATAAAGGTTAAGATTTGGTTCTCTTTGAATAATACCCTGACCAATTACACTGGTATTTAAAGCATATTGAACTGTTTCTTGACAGAATGATTGCTCAATAGTGTTGTCCAAATCATTGTATTCGATTGGATTGGCACCAGAAAGCTCGGCATAAATACTAAAAGTATTGCTAAGCAAAATTATAGGAACACTCACTTCAATTGTATCTCTTGGATCTACAGAAATAGATTCTTCCGAAATGAAGTCAAGTGCTTCTCCTGATTTATAATAAAGTTTTAGGGTAGAATTCGTTCCCACATCACCTTCATTGACAACCTTAGCGGTTACGGTCATTTCCTCACCAGATTCCGGGCAGTCATTACTGAATAACAAGCCTGCAAATCGAAGATTAGGAGCATCTCCCACAAAAATATTTCTTATAGCTGTGTTGTTTCTTCTATTCGGGTCAGCTTGCTCTTCCAACACATCGACAATAGCTTCCACGGGTTTCAAGCCGCCAATCGCGGAGGAATAAGATGTAGTCATAGCCACTGTTCCATCTTCACCAGCCGCCAATCCACTTACCTCTACATCTTCACCCAATTGAATTCCATCCACTAATAACCTAACCTTAAATGGACCGGCAGGAACTACCCCGATATTTTCATAGGAAACAAAGAAATTCACTTCCTCATTTAAATCCGGATTCAGTTTAGACGGAGAGATAAACTGTGTCTCGACTTTCAAATCCGGACCCGGTGTAGTGATCGTGATTTGTCTGCTAAACTCATTATTCCCCTCGTTACATTCGATGATGGTGTTTTCTTCATCTAGGATAACTTTAAGTGTGAAAGTACCTGCCTCTGTAAAAATATATGGGAGAGCAACCCAACTTCCTCCTTGTGGCACCTTATCCAATACAGTAGAGCCAATTACAACATCATCCAGATAGAATTTTACTGAAACATCCTCCCCTTCAAAAAGGCCATCATTTCTAACATATACAGTTAAGAATTGCTCAGTAAACACCTGGAAACCACCTAACCAACTATTGGAATTCAAACTTACTTGAGGATACAACTCTGTACATAATTTCGCAGATGCTACGTTGTCAAATTCAGACAATTCAATAACCTCTGACCTTGAGTCAGTACGATAGGTTATTAAATTATTTCCATAAGCTGAAATACTGGTGAAGATACTATCCGCCCTTCTTTCTCGAATTTTCAAGGTGTCAAGAATTTGATTTTCAAAAACCGTCTCAACACCATTTTCATTTTGTGTAAATGAATTGTAGAAGGGAGGGATCACATCTATTTCCCCACTATTATTAAAATAGGTTTTGATTTTAAACTGTTCGCCAGGCTTTGGATTTGCCGGTTCTACTTTGAACCAATAATCCTGAACTACTAAATTTGGCCTTTTAGGAACATACTTAAGGGTAAATTCTTCGGTAACATTATTAACCTCATCATACTCATCGATGACTCCACTTCCAAGCGGATCATCTACAACAATTCGAACTACCTTATCTTCAGTTGTTTCAAATTTGAAAGTCACCTTATAAAAAGAAATATTTCTACAAACAGCAACAGGGTCCGAAATCAATTTTGAATCTGCCAAATTATCATTGATATATACATTTATGGAAAACGGTGTTTCTACTGGAAGTCCACCAAGATTTCGGGCACTAATCCATATTGTATAATCATCCTCCAAATTATAGGAGTATAAGTTCTGACTAATGCGGTTTGAAGCGGAGTAACTAGGTAATAAATCAGGCTTTTCTGGATATATTTTGTACTTCTGATTTACCGAATTATTTGCCTCGGATTTTTCTTCTACTACATTCAAAGGATCTGCAATAGCTGTGAATGAACAATAATCAAGAGAACTGTTACAAGTATTTAACAAGTCATCATTCAAAATAGAGGTAACAAATGGATACTCAATAAATTCTCCCGGTTGAAGAATAGGGATAAACACCTCGCCTATTACCCCCTCACAGGAAGTGTATCGGAACACAAAATTCTCAGCAGGAGCATCTCCTCTATTGGTAATTTTTGCAACGCCTGTTATTGTCTCAGTTCTGAGAAAATGATTTCTTCCTACTTTTTGGTCCATAATAATTGAAGCTGCCAAATCGGGTTTTGGGATGATTTCTCGATCATCCTCAACCACTTCAAAAACATAGGGGCCAAATGGCTGAATATACCTTCCATCATCCACCTCACCGGATAAAGTATATACGCCCAAATCCAAAGGACCGGTAAAGGACCTCCAAAAACCACCATTGGAATTAGTCGAGGTGGTGAATTCTCCTCCATCACTTAGGACAATCCTAACTGTGGCTCCAGAAACTTTCGGGGTAACAGATGGATCAAGTCCGAAATAATTTGCCACACCAGAGAGCGTGAAAGAACCTCCTGGATAAATAACAGAATTATTTAAGCCAGCTGTGACATTGATACCTTCAGGCAATGCATAGAATCGGATGGCAAAATTATTAAGCTCGTTTTTCTCATCTAGAACATTCGTATCGTCTAGAACAACTTTGACCTCATGGTATCCAGGGGTAAGAAAACTATAATTAAAACTTATCTCTGTTATTGACTGCGCACCCAAAAATTGGATCGTTCTTGAATCGATGAACACATCATCATCGTAGAGAGATACAATAAAGTTTTCAGCAGGGAAATCAGAGGTATTTCTTACCCTAGCTGTGAGCGTAAATTCCTCACCTATTGCTGGTGCATTATCACTGAATAAAATATCATCAGCAAAAATGGCTACATCCAACAAGTCGCTTGAAACCAGCGGCAGGGATAGAAATCCACTTGATACCTCACAGCCTTCGCTATGCTTTACTCTTATCTCGCTTTCCCAATCTGCATCTTCAGTGAGGTTATTAGCACTTATTCTATATATTTTCCCATCCGTAACATCTTGGTCAGCAGGATCTTCTTCTTCCATGATCAGTTCTCGAGTCTCTAAGAAACTTCTCAAGGTGAGTTTAGGAAAACCGGACTCAGGTAAATAGCCGGATTTTTCTACATACTTAAACCTGAAAACAAATTCAGTAGCGCTAGTTCCTACCTCTGGGGACACGAAACGATTTGTGTATTCTCCACTTCCTACGACAAAAATTTCCGGAACAGATTCTACGGTAACTGTTACTGAACGCTCTACCGTACAGCCGTTTTCATCAGTGATAAACACCGTGTAGGTTGTAGTTACTTCAGGATAAACAAACTGAGCCGAAGAATTAACTCCATTATTCCAGAAATAAGAAACTCCACCAGTTGCTGAAAGGAATACTCCACCACCCTTACAAATTACTGTATCCGGAGTAAGTGTGACGATTGGTTCAGGGAAATGAGTCAAACTTTTCTCTAATAAATTATTGGTCAGGTTTTCATCATCTTCCACTATACTAACTAATATTGAGTACTCTCCTTTCATACTAAGGTCCGCTTGGGACTCAAAAGTATAATTGTATGATTGCCCGGGTGCTAATACTACAGATGCTGGCAAAGCCTCTGTCACCACCGATCCTCCGTTGATTTGATAAGAAAGAGAGATATTTCCAGCAAATGAACTTCCCACGTTTGTGATCCTGACTGTCACTTGTTCTTGATCAGTCAGCAAGCAGGCAGAACTAGGAGTCGAAATTTCAACCAAAGCTAAATCTCTTCCGCTCTCAGAGAAAAACTGAACTGCACCGATACTTACAGGTACAAATCGAGGTACTCCATTGATATCATCTGATACGATGGCTGTCAAATCCGTACCATTTACCGCTAAAGCTTCTTCCTGCGGAGTCAAATCTGTGGCACTTATAAATTTGGAATCCACAGTAAGCGAGTTAGCGTCTTGACCTGAAGTCAATTTCCAGTTTTCTAGGTCTGAAGTATCCGTATTGCCCCATCTACCCAGAAAAGTCCCCATGGTGAGCAGGTTATTATAATCTATTGTGGTAAATGCTCCTGTCGCACCAATTCGAAGTGCGTAGCCATTAGTTCCCTGGAAAATATTATTTACCAACTGATTATTCGAACCGCTGGAAGCATACTCTATGGCAGCTCCACTACCTTGGTTCCAAACAGAATTATGGTAGAATAAAAGATGATTGGTATTTGAAAAGTAAACCGTACGGTTGTTTCCACTTCCTTGAAGGAAATTATTATAGACTAAATTTGGATTAGCTGTACTTCCCGCAGCATTGACTATTCTTAGTGCATTGCCCAAATTACTGGATACCCTATTATTCTTAACCAACGATCCTCCAGACGTATTTTCAATCAAAATGGCAATTTGATCAGCGGAAGAGGATGTACTGATCGTATTTCCAATTACTTGTGGATATTCGGTATAATTCAAATAAATAGACCGGTAGTAGACATCATTCAATTCATTTTCAGCTACGATTATTTGACCAGCCTTTGATGATGAACTCGCACCTTTTACATAAATACCATAGGCTCCTCCTGAAATTTTGTTTTTAACAATTCTAATGTTTTCAGTGAAAGTTCCGGAAATATCTATACCTCCCCTAATCCCAGAAGTATTGGTTGTAGAAGGGTTTTCAATGATGTTATTTTCAAAAAGAAGATTGACTCCTCGATTTCTAACCTGGATCACCTGAGCAGTTCCTAAGGTTTTGAAAGTTAAATTCGAGAAACTATAATGCTCTGCATTATCCAACTTTATCGTGTAAGTATCTGAATGGACAATCACCACCGCCAAAGGATCATTACTTGCTGACTTGAAATTCACAGAATAGCCAGAAGAGGCACCCGGTACTGAACCGAAATTCAACTGCTCTTCATAGGTGCCATCGGCCACTAAAAAGTCCACTTGACCAGCCACACCATTCACACGTAAAGCCTCAGAAGCAGCTGCAAAAGAAATAAAATTCCGATCCCCAGTTCCAGATGGGTCGATGGTATATTCTCCAATTAAAGGATCACCAGCCTGAGCAAATTCCACCGCACCTATACTTACTGGAACCGTTCTTGGGTTATTATCGATATCAATAGACACAAAAGCTGTCAAATCTATACCTGCTTCCGTAAGAACAGGGTTCTGAGGAGTCAAATCCGTGTCAGACACAAATAATGGGTCTTCGTTTAAGGAATTTGCATCCACAGCCCAGCGGTTGCGCCATGCAGTTAAATCCCCATATTGCTCATTGCCTATTCGGGCCAAAAACGAACCCGAAGTAAACAGATCGTTGTAGTCCATCTGCTCCAAAGCATTGGAATTGGACACATACACCGCCTCGGCCACATTGGCTTTGAAAATGTTGTTTACTATCCGGTTACCTGACTGTCCAAAAGCTCCATCATATTGGATCGAATAGGCTGAACCACTGCTATTTATCGCATTGATGCTGTTGTGGTAAAAATTCAAATGGGAATTGTAATACAAAAATACCGTACGGCGGTTACCCTTGTTCTGAATCCAATTGTTGGCTACCAACCCCGGACTTTCTGCC
>NZ_SPSB01000007.1 GCF_004571135.1 Algoriphagus kandeliae | reverse complement strand
CGTTCAGAAAAGACGACAAGTTCTACTTCTCTTCCACGGGCCATCCGCGGGTGGGAGGCATGGATGTGTACGAGGCCGGCTACAGCAACGGAGCGGTGTCCAATGTGCGGAACATGGGGATTCCGATCAATACCTTGGCCGATGACTTCGGCTACCGGGTACTGGAGAACGGGGACGTGTACCTGGCATCCAACCGGAAGGGGGGCATGGGTCTGGACGACCTGTACCTGATCGAGGAGATGTACAAGCAGTTTTTGGCACGGGTGATCGACTGCGAGGGCGTGGTGATGACCGACAGCTACATGGCGAACTTGCGTGACAATACGCAGGGACTCAGCGTATCGACACAGATGAACCAGGGTAAGCTGACGGCCGAACTGGAGCCGGAGAGCGACTTCTCGCTGACCATCAGCAAGCCGGGTTACTTCTCGGTGACCGACAACTCGATCACGACCAAGGGCTTTGAGGGGGATACGGTGAAGCGTGAGTACAAGCTGATGCCGATTCCGTACCAGCTGCCGGTATATGTGGACATTGTGTACTACGACCTGGACAAGTTTGCGATCCGCGAGGATGCGAAGCCCGCATTGGACAAGATTGCCGAGATCATGAAGAAATACAGCTTCCTGGATCTGTTGGTGGCGTCCCATACGGACTCCAGGGCATCGGATGAGTATAACATCAAGCTATCCAACAACCGTGCGAAGGCGGTGACCGAATACATGGCACAGTACAACATCGCGGCCGACCGGATCCGCTTGGAGTGGTTCGGTGAGAGCCAGCTGGTCAATGACTGCGGCAACGGGGTACCGTGTTCGGAGGCAAACCACCAGCTGAACAGACGTTCGGAGCTGGTATTGGAAGCCTTCCCTGATCCGACCGTGCAATATGACATCCCAGCCGAGCTAAAGGATAAGGATTTCTGTAATCCGGAGGACCTGTTTGAGATGCTTCAGGACGAGATCAGCCAGATCCCGACGATCTACTTCGACTTTGACAAGGCGATGCTGAGAAGCGTGCACAAGAAGGAGCTGGAGCGTACGGCGATCATGCTGAAGCGGATGCCGAACCTGATGCTGTACATTGAGGGCCACACTGACCAGCGGGGCAGCGAGGAGTACAACCAGAGCCTGTCCGAGCGCAGAGCCGATGCGGTGATGGAATACCTGATGAAGCGTGGCATCGAGGAGAACCGGATGGAGCACCAGTGGTTCGGGGAGACCCGTCCGGTGCACGACTGCAACACCGAAACCTGTACCGAGGCGATGCACCAGCTGAACCGACGGACCGAGTTGCGGGTGGGCAAGTCAGCCTTCACCTACACCGGAAGAAGAAAGAAAGTGGACACCATGTAAGAGGTGTCAACATAAACAAACACACAAAAGGGACCTACAACAGGTCCCTTTTTTTATTCATGAGTTTTAGAACTTTCAGAAATAAGTATCCTCAATTCGGAAAGCTCCTTATCTGTCAAATTCCGCCATTTTCCAGTGCCTAAATCCAAGTGGACATTCATAATTCGGATTCGTACCAGTTGCTTAACTGAATAGCCTAAATAATCACACATTCTTCGAATTTGTCGGTTAAGACCTTGTGTTAAAATAATTCGAAACTTCCGTTGACTGATTCGTTCAACTTTACATTTTTTGGTGACTGTTCCGAGAATAGGAATCCCGTTTGACATTCTCTGAATAAAGCGATCAGTGATTGGTTTATCGACGGTTACGATGTATTCTTTTTCGTGATTATTGTGTGCACGAAGGATTTTGTTGACAATGTCTCCCTCACTGGTTAAAAAAATCAAACCTTCGCTATCCTTATCCAACCTACCAATTGGGAAAATCCGCTGAGGGTGATTAATGTATTCAATGATATTATCTTTTTCTCCCTTGGTATCAGTGGTAGAAACAATGCCTACAGGTTTATTGAAAGCAATGTAAACGTGTTTTTCTAATGGGGCTCCAATAGGCTTTCCATCTACTGTTACTACGTCACCGGGATTTACTTTTGTGCCAAGCTCAGGTATTTTACCATTTATTTTTATTCTTCCCTGCTCGAGGAGTTGATCAGCTTTTCGCCTAGAACAATATCCTGATTCGCTTAGGTATTTGTTGATACGAATAGGTTGATGATCTTTCAAGGAAATGAATTTTAGGATTGATTCAAACCAACCCAATACTTGATAAAAAGCGAAACTTAACTTTGATAGAAAGAAATGTCCAAATGGCCTTATTCTCCTGAGACTCCAGAAGTAGTATTGCTTGACTCATTGGCCATCAATTTCTCATCAGAATTGCTGATCGGGATTCCCGCTAAAAGATTGATTGCTTCGAATTTTATGGTTTCAAAAGCGCTTTTATTTTCAGCCAAAATAGGTTCTGATGGTGGGATTTTTTCTTTCAACCAATCCACCTGCTTCCCATGCTTCCAAAAACGGAAACAAAGATGTGGACCAGTAGCCAAACCTGTGCTTCCCACATAGCCAATAACCTGACCTTGTCTAACCCGAGCACCTTTTTTTATTCCACTTCCGATTTTAGACATGTGAAGGTATTGGGTAGTGTAGGTACCATTATGTTTGATTTTCACATAATTGCCATTCCCTCTAGAATATCCGGCTTCCACCACAGTTCCATCACCTACTGTTCGGATTTCAGTACCCCTAGGAGCAGCATAATCTGTCCCCAAATGAGGTTTATATCGTTTTTGAACAGGATGAAATCTATTTAAATTATATCGAGAACTGATTCTGGAATATTTCAAAGGGTCTCTCAAAAACGCTTTTTTCAGACTGTTTCCTTTTTGATCAAAGAAATTGAGTTCCCCATTTTGCTCAAAAGGGATAGCATGATAAGGCTCACCCATGTGTTCAAAATAGGCCAATTTGATTTCGGTAACCCCTACAGATTTTCCATCAATCAATTTTTCCTCATAAACAACTTTGTATTTGTCTCCTTTTTGAAGTCGCTGGAAATCAACTGACCAACCGTACAAATCGGCAAATAAATCCACTAAATCAGGTCCAATTCCCTGAGCAGTCATATCTACATAAAGGGAATTTTTAATCGTTCCGCCCACTTGCTTGGTTACATACTCAGCTGGTTTTTCCTGACGGTATATTTCCAAACTATCCAAGTCAAATACTACATACTCAGCAGGATTTGGCTCATAAATAAAAAATTTAGCCTGTGCAGAATCTGATGGAGTAAGGATCGTAAACTTCTTATTTAACGCAATGTGACGAACGTCAAAAACTTCCTTAGATTTTTTAGCGATCTCGTCAATAATTTGATAGGGCACCGAAAAAGGACTTAAAATGCTTCCTAGTGTCTGATTTTTTTCAACTGTTCCCTCAATTATATTTAATCCTGTTACATCAATCCCATACAAATACTTTTTAGAATCATCTACTTGTACACTATCTTCTTGAAGAAGCGAATCCTCCCATGAATCGGAGTAGTTTGATCCCAGAGGTTTTAAGAAATAGAAGGCTGCAAAAATTACTAAAGCAATACCTGCTAAGCCTGTCCATTTTTTTGTCATTGGGTAATTCTTTTTAGGGGTGATGTTAGATTTTCCCGAATGAAGGGAAAATATGCGTGTTTTTCAAGTTTTGTAATCAAAAACCATTCCTTATAAGTGGAATTTCTAATAGTTGAGAAGCTTTTTCCTGATTTTTCTATTAAAAACGTGAAACGGTTTATATTCTTATCTGGAATCAGGGAATCTTAGCATTTGAATGAGGAGTCAAATAAGACATTTACTTATCTTTGACGCTCAAAATTTATGTAACCATGCATCGAACTCACAATTGCGGCGAATTACGAATTCAACATGTAGGCACAAAAGTAACATTGGCTGGTTGGGTCCAGCGAGTACGAAATAAAGGGGGGCTTATTTGGGTTGACCTTCGCGACCGCTATGGATTGACGCAATTGATTTTTGAGGAAGGAAGTACTCCCAAAGAGTTGTTGGAAAAAGCAGCAAGTTTGGGGCGAGAGTTTGTGATAAAATCTACAGGGACTGTCATTGAGCGAACGTCTAAAAATGATAAAATCCCTACCGGAGATATTGAGGTCAAGGTAGAGGTACTCGAAGTATTAAATCCTGCCAAGATTCCTCCATTTTTGATTGAGGATGAAACTGACGGAGGAGATGATCTCCGAATGAAATATCGATACCTGGATCTAAGAAGAAATGTGGTAAGGCAAAAATTGCAGCTTCGACACAGAATGATGCAGGAAACAAGAAAGTACATGGATGGGCAAGATTTCATCGAAGTGGAAACCCCTGTTTTGATAAAATCTACCCCTGAAGGTGCTCGGGATTTTGTGGTTCCAAGCCGCGTGAATCCAGGAGAATTTTACGCCTTGCCTCAATCCCCTCAGACTTTCAAGCAATTGCTAATGGTTTCGGGTTTTGACCGGTATTTCCAGATTGTGAAGTGTTTCCGTGATGAAGATCTTCGAGCAGATCGTCAGCCTGAATTCACGCAAATAGACTGTGAGATGTCTTTTGTTAACCAGGAGGACGTATTGTCCATGTTTGAGGGTTTAACCCGTCATTTGTTTAAGCAGGTAAAAGGCATTGAATTGGAAGAAGTCGGTCGAATGACTTATGCCGATGCGATGCGTCTCTATGGAAACGACAAGCCTGATCTCCGATTTGATATGCA
Source organism: Algoriphagus kandeliae (assembly GCF_004571135.1). Lineage (GTDB taxonomy): Bacteria > Bacteroidota > Bacteroidia > Cytophagales > Cyclobacteriaceae > Algoriphagus > Algoriphagus kandeliae. Next base: position 34,183 of record NZ_SPSB01000007.1, on the reverse strand, counting down.
GTTTGTCGAGCTTAATAACTTGGTAAAAGGAAAAGGATTTGGAATTTTTGATCAGGCAGAATTAGTAGTTGGTATTTGTGCAAAAGGAGCTGGTTCCTACACTAGAAAGCAATTGGATGAATTGACCGACTGGGTAAAGCGTCCTCAAATAGGCGCAAAAGGTTTGGTCTATGTCAAATTCAATGAAGACGGAAGCCTGAAGTCTACCGTAGATAAATTTTATAGTCAAGACGATCTTGGACAATGGGCAGAAGCGTTCCAAGCTGAGCCTGGAGATTTGATGCTTGTTTTAAGCGGAGATGCCAAAACTGTCCGAAAACAGCTTTCTGAACTCCGGTTGAAGATGGGTGAGGATTTGGGACTTCGCGATCGTTCTGTTTTCAAACCGCTTTGGGTGGTAGATTTTCCTTTGTTGGAGTGGGATGAAGAGACGAATCGATACCACGCAATGCACCATCCATTTACTTCACCGAAAGCTGAAGACATTCCGTTATTGGACACTGATCCCGGAGCGGTGCGCGCCAATGCCTATGATTTAGTCATTAATGGAGTAGAAATAGGAGGAGGTTCCATCCGAATTCATGATAGGACTACCCAGCAGTTGATGTTTAAACATCTAGGGTTTACAGAAGAAGAAGCCCAAAAACAATTTGGGTTTTTGATGGAAGCCTTTGAATATGGAGCACCGCCACATGGAGGAATTGCTTTCGGTTTTGATAGACTCTGCGCTATTTTTGGAGGATCTGATTCCATTCGGGATTACATTGCTTTTCCAAAAAACAACTCTGGAAGAGATGTGATGATCGACTCTCCAAGCCCAATTTCCAATGATCAGTTGGAAGAGTTATCCATCAAATTGGATGTGAAAGCAGATTAAGTAGCTTTCATTCTGGGCGGATTAAATGGGATCGTATTCCCATGACTATTAATAATTGGGCGATTACATAAGTCCCCATAATAAGTATTCCCGATTCTTGAAAGTCCCTGTAAAACTTACTGATGGCAATGATGCCATCTGAAACAAAAAAGAGACTGGCACCAATAAATACCTGCCAAAAAGAATCGGGATTACACTTTTTGAATCGTTCCCTTGCAGTACTCAACATCGAAACGATGACAATGATGTACACGACCACGGGGATTTTTAAAGAACCGAGATTCTGATGAATCAGGTAATAGATAAAGGCAGCGATGATATAAATCGGCAGATTTAGGAAAAAAGTGCGGATGAAATTCACCCCTGCAATACGATTAGGGTTTTGCTGAGCCACTTTAAAGGCGATGATGTAGCATACCTGAGCAATAAAAAATGCTCCCAATCCATAAATAAATAGCTGATTCCACAAAAGAAGAATATCTCCTAAAAGAGAGAAGACCAAAGCCCCCAGTGTTGCTTTAGAAAGTAAGGTCCAGGAAACAGGCTTGGTGATTTTGTAAAAATAAATGATCAAACTTGTGATTATCAATGGTTTGGAATAGATTCGCATACCTGGAAAGTCCTTGATAATTAAAGCCATATCGGCTAAAGAGGCGAAAAGGAAAAGGTAGAGCCAAAAGATGTTTTTGTTTTTCAAGGTTCCAGTAAGTTTTGATATAGATCAAATATAAAGCTATCGCAAATGAGTATTTGAAAAAAATACAATTGAAATTCAAAATAGCTTTTCAAAAATAAATTTTAGTAGATTTCTATATCATGAAATAAAATTTTAAATATTTATTTTATTCAAAATTAAAGATTATTGAATGGGTTAAACCCAAAATGAAACAGAATATGGTTTCGTTTTAATGTTAAGATAATGTTAATTTTTGTGAAAAGAATCAGCAAAAAATTAACGTTATTTGCCCCCGATTAAAATCACCGCAATCTACCTTTGCGGCATGTTTGAATCAACCAACTTTTACCAAAACAAATAAATATGAGGCAAAATTTACTCAAAAACTTGTTGACAGTCCTTTTTGTAGCTTTGAGCAGCACATGGGCAATGTCACAGGGTGTTACGACAGCCAGTATTCAAGGTGTTGTTTCGGATGCTTCCGGAGAATCCCTTCCTGGTGCTAACATTGTAGCAACCCACGAGCCATCAGGTACCCGTTATGGGGCAGTGAGTAACTTGGAAGGTCGATTTGTACTTCCAAACATGCGTGTTGGTGGACCTTACACCGTACGTATTACCTTCGTAGGATTCGAAGATAGAACTTTCGAAGGCATCGTACTTGGTCTAGGCCAAACTTACACTTTGAATGCAACTCTCTCTGACGGATTAGAGTTGGAAGCAATTGAAATTATCGCCAGCCAAGATGCTATCATGAATGCAGATAAGACTGGTGCTGGATTGAACTTGTCTACTGACAAAATCAATGCGCTTCCTACTATCAACAGAAATATCAACGACTTTACTCGATTGACTCCTCAGTCAAACGGTACTTCTTTCGCTGGTACTTCTAGCCGATTCAACAACTATACTATTGACGGTAACATTTACAACAACAACTTCGGTTTGGGTTCTGGACAATTTGCTGGTTCCAACCCTATCTCTTTGGATGCTATCGAGGAAGTTCAAGTTAACTTGGCTCCTTACGATGTTCGTTTGGCTGGTTTTACCGGTGCTTCTGTTAACGCGATTACGAAGTCAGGTACTAACGAATTTTCGGGTTCTGCTTACTACTACTTAAGAAACGATCAAATGATTGGTGATAAAGTAGGTGATACAAGATTGCCAGTAGATGACTCCAAAAACGAAATCATGGGATTCCGTTTGGGTGGTCCAATTATCAAAAACAAATTGTTCTTCTTCGTTTCATATGAAACAGAAACCGAAGCCGTACCTAGTTATACTAAAGTAGCAGCTCGTCCAGGTTTGGAGCCTGATGGTTTGACTGTTTCAAGAGTACCGGCTTCTGATCTTGATTTCATCAGTAATCAACTGCGTTCTCTCTATGGGTACGAAACTGGACCTTACGAAAACTATCCTTTTGCCTCTGAGCAAGAGCGTTTCAATGCTAGATTGGACTTTAATATCAATGACAATCACAAATTGTCTGTTCGATACAACAACTACACGGCTTTCACAGACGTGCGAACCAACGGAAACTCTATCCGATTCATTTCTACTCGTTACAGAAATACTACCAGAACGGGTATTGAGGCGATGAACTTCCGTAACACAAACTACACTAATGACAGAAATGTGCAGTCTTGGGTAGCGGAATTGAACTCTAGAATCGGTGCTAATATGTCAAACCAGTTCAACATTGGTTTCACTTCCATCACGGATCCTAAGCGTGGTATCCCAGGAGGACAGGCTTTCCCATTCATCGAGATTTTGGAGCCAGATGCTTCCGGTAACTTGCTTTACTACACTTCTGTAGGTAACGAATTGTTTACTGTAGGTAACTTGTTGGAAAACAACATCTTTAACGTAACCAACAACTTCTCACTTTATAAGGGTAAGCATACCTATACATTCGGTGCCAACTTCGAATACATGACGTTTGATAATGCATTTAACCCTGTTTTTAATGGGTTTTACCGATTTACAAGTTATGATTCATTCGTGGAATCTGTAATCAATAGAACTCCAGGTGCATATCCCGAAGCCTTCTCAAAAAGCTTTGCCTTAGACGGATCTACAACACCTCCTACGGATCAGACTCGTTTTGGCCAGTTTGGTATCTATGTACAGGATGAATACCAAGTAACTCCTAAGTTGAAAGTGACTGGTGGTCTTCGTGTTGACTTCCCATTCTATCCAATCGACATTCCTCGTAATGAGTTGTTGGATGACTTGAATAAGACTTTCGAAACTCCTGAGGGAACTATTACTCCAGACGTGAGCACTTTCCCTAAAGTAAATCCTCTTTGGTCTCCAAGAGTAGGTTTCAACTGGGATGCCAAAGGTGACAGAACTACTCAGGTTCGAGGTGGTACAGGTATCTTCTCCGGTAGAATTCCATTTGTATGGCTTTCTAACCAAGTAAATGGATCTGGTGTAGTTCGTGGTGGACTTGGATATGAAGGTGATGAAGTTGCTGAAGCATTCGGGCCAAACTATGTATTCAACCCTGATGTTACTTTCGGAAATCCTGAGAATCCAGGTCAGACTTTATCTAACGAATTGAATTTGACGGATAGGAACTTTAAACTTCCACAGGTATGGAGAACCAACTTGGCTGTTGACCAAATCCTTCCATTCGGAATCATTGGTACTGCTGAATTCATTTACTCAAGAGATGTTTCTACTCCTATCGCATACAATCCTGTAGTGCGTACTCCTGATGGAACGCTTAACGGTCCGGATCAGCGTCCTTTCTGGGATGGAGGCTATTCTAACGATCCTGACTTCAGAAACGTATTCTACTTGACAAATGCAAGAAGAAATGCCAACTACTACTCTATTACTGCTCAATTGCAGAAGGAGTTTGAGAATGGTTTCTCTGCTATGGTAGCTTATACCAGATCAAGATCTCAAGATTTGGATGCGGCTGGTGGTTCCCAGGCGATCTCTTTGTGGCCAGCTACTGTACAGTCTGACAGAAACAACCCTGAGTTAAGTTTTGCTGGTTTTGATGTTCCAAACCGTGTAATCGGTACGATTTCTTACCAAACTGAAACATCTACTATCACCTTGTTCTATGAAGGTGCTGATGCAGGTCGTTTCTCGTATACTTACTCTGGAAACTTTGGAGATGCATCTGACCGATTGATGTACATTCCAAATTCAGCTAATGAGTTAAACTTCCAAGAATTTACTCTTGGAGGAAGAACTATCACAGCTGCTGAGCAAGCTTCTCTTTTGGACGCTTACATCGATCAAGATGAATATCTAAGTGCAAACAGAGGTTCTGTTGCTGAAAGAAATGGCGCTTTAAGACCATTTGTTAACCGATTCGATCTTCGATTCACTCAGGATTTGATCTTTACCGGTGATAAGAAGAACAAGCTTCAGCTTTCCATCGATATCTTGAATATCGGTAATATGTTCAACTCTGAGTGGGGTATCCAGAAGTTTGCATTCCAAGATAATCTGTTGAACTACAGAGGAAGAAACGATGCGGGCGAGCCAGTTTATAGATTGAACACTATTCCGGGAACTTCTGACTTCCCAACCGAAACCTTCCGTAACACTACTTCCCTTGGTGATACTTGGAGAATGCAGGTAGGTATTCGATACATCTTCAATTAAGATGTTGAATAAATAATCAGAAAAGCACCTCAATCGAGGTGCTTTTTTTATTTTTAGGAAACAGAAGACTGTAATCATGAGAAATTTTCTACTCCTAATCTTTTTTATTCCCATAGTTTCTTTTGCCCAAACAGACTCTTTGATCTTTAAAAATCAGGATGTAATTGTAGGAGAAATCAAATCCATGAATCGTGGAGTTATCCAAATTGAAACAGATTATTCAGATAGCGATTTTAAGATTAAATGGGATGAACTAATTTATATTAAATCAGATACTCGATACCTTTTTTCCCTTAGAGATGGCACACGATTAAATGGGAAAATTAGCACGATTGAAGATGGGACTTTTTTAATCCGCTATGTAGACCCGGCAGCCCTGATCCGAATCAAAAAGGGTGAACGAGAAGAGGACCAACAAGTTCAAGAGCAAATCGTCACATCCAGTGAGATAGTTTATATGAATGCCCTGGATGATGGATTTTGGAGTCGATTATCAGCTAGTATAGACTTGGGCTGGAGCTTGACCAAAGCCAACAATCTTCGTCAATTTAATATTAGAAGTGGTTTGGGTTATTTGGCAGATCGATGGAAAATCAATTCCTCTTTCAACAATATTCGATCAAATCAAGATGAAGTTGAACCCACAAAAAGAACCGATGCGAATATCTCCTTCGTATATTTTCTTCCAAAAGACTGGTTCCTTTTGTATGATTTTACCTATCTATCTAACACCGAACAGTTGATTCGAGCACGAGTGGGTAATAAAGTCGGATTTGGTAAGTACCTCGTGCATACCAACAAGTCTTATCTGGGCTTCCAAGTAGGAGCCAACTTGAACAATGAAACTTATTTTGATGATACTCCCGGAAGAAGGACTGGGGAAGCATTTTTTGGCTCAGAGCTCAATCTGTATGATATTGGTGATCTAACCCTTTTGTCATCAGTCTTTGCTTATCCAAACCTAACAGATAAAGGCCGCTTTAGAACGGACTTCCGTCTTGATGTAAAGTATGAATTCTTGGAAGATTTTTATGTCAACTTAGGAACGACCATCAACTACGATAACCGACCGATTTCTGGAGCTTCAAGCCTTGATTATATCTTCCAAACAACTATAGGCTGGAGCCTTTAAGAATGGATCATATCAGAAGAAGTTGTCTATTTCTACTGGTTTTTATTGTTCCCTTTATTGGATGGACTTCTCCTTTAGACACCCTTCAATTAGTTGATGGGACTGTTTTGGTCGGGCAGATCAAAAGCATGGAGCGTGGTCTATTGGTTTTGAAGGTTGATTTTTCAGAGAAAAATCTTGAGGTCAACTTTTCAAAAATCTCCAATATTAAAAGTGACCAATCGTTTTTGGTATCATTGGAAAATGGCCGACACATTGAAGCCGAGATCAATCAATTTGAAGGAGATTCCCTAAATTTTAAAATAACTCATCCCACTCGTAGACAACAATCAAAATATGGGATCAAAACGGGCGATTTTTTCAGATATTCTAGGGAAGATATTATCCAATTTTACCAAATAAGCGAAAGCATAAAAAGTCGTATTGATGGAGAAATCGGGATTGGGTTTAACCTTGCAAAGGCAAATAACCTGAGGCAATATTCGCTGCGAGATGTCCTCAGATACAATGGTAACCGATTTATGCTGGTTCAATATTTTAATGGAATTCGGTCCATCCAAAAGGAAACCATTCCTATCTATCGTTATGATGCGAGTATGGTAGGTCTTTACTATTTACCTAAAGAATGGTTTGTGATGGGGCTAGTCAGTTTTCTAAGCAATACTCAACAACTTTTGGATTTGAGAACTGGCTACAAAGTAGGTTTTGGAAAATTTTTGGTCTATTCCAATAAAGCCACTTGGTCATTCATTGGTGGGGTAAATTTGAACCGGGAAAAGTTTAAAGAGTTAAGCACAATTCAAACAAGTACAGAAGGGGTTTTTACCTCGCAATTTGAGGTTAAGGACTTTAGCGTATTTGATATTATTTCCACGCTTAGTTTCTTTAACAGTTTCACAGAAGCAAACCGGGTACGAACTGATTTCAGACTTGACATCAAATACGATCTATTGGATGATTTGTATTTGAAATTAGGAACATCAGTCAATTATGACAATCAACCTACAGAAGGGGCTTCTAAGACCGATTATATCATTCAAACCACAATTGGTTGGATTTTTTAGCGTATAATCCTTCTTTTTTTCCTTTAGTCGAAGGCATTTGCCTCCAGTATCATTTTTACACAATAGACCGATTCTCCTCGTTAATTTTGTGTAGTAAGAACCATTCTAGGTATTCATCAGTTTAGCCTTCATGTTGCATTACAAAACATATCCAAATCCAAATTCTGAGGAATGGGTTGTCTTTGTCCATGGTGCCGGAGGCTCTTCTGCAGTGTGGTATAAGCAGATTAAGGACTTTAAGGAGCAGTTTAATCTCCTATTGATTGATCTTCGGGGTCATGGAAAGTCTACCAATCTGCCCCAGGCCATCTATCAAAAGGAATATACTTTTGAGGATGTAACTCGGGATATCATTGAAGTTTTGGATGAATTGAAAATGCCTCCAGCTCATTTTATGGGGGTGTCTTTGGGGACAATTTTGGCTAGACAGCTTGCCGAAATGGAGCCTTGGAGAGTAAAATCCCTTGTGTTGGCAGGGGCTGTGACTCGGTTGACGATAAAATCCCGGGTTTTAGTATTTCTTGGAAATACCTTTAAGAAGGTAATTCCGTACATGTGGCTATACCGACTGTTCGCCTATATTATTTTGCCGCGAAAGCAGCATTCTGAATCTAGGAATTTATTCATTCGGGAAGCTAAGAAATTATGCCAAAAGGAATTCATCCGGTGGTTTAAACTGACGAAGGATATCAATCCGCTTCTTCGATATTTCAAAGAAGTTGATATCCGAATCCCAACCCTATATGTGATGGGAGATCAGGATGTCATGTTTCTGGAACCGGTGATTCAAATTGTAAAAGAGCATAAAAATGCTATGCTAAAGGTGCTTGAGCAATGTGGCCATGTGGTCAATGTTGAGCGCCCTCAAGAATTTAATCAGCTATCAATGGCTTTTTTGAAAAGCCTTAATTAATTATTCAGCACTTTTCTACATGAAAAAACAAACGAAGATTATTCTATTTGTTGTGATCGCTTTGGTGATCATTGCGGCAGTAATCTATCCAAGATTGGATCAGCGAAGCTCCAATGATAATTCCGTTACCTCAGTCGGTGCGGGACCCGGTCAGCCAAGTGCTCTGCCGGTGGATGTGGTAAAGCTCAAGCGGGAGACATTGGTCAATCAGCTACAAGTAACGGGAAGTATTTTGGCGAATGAATCAGTCAATCTGCGATCAGAGGTTTCCGGTTTGGTCACACGAATTGCCTTCAAGGAAGGCCAATATGTCACCAAGGGTACGCCGCTTCTGTACTTAGATGATGATGAACTTCAGGCACAATATCAGCGCTTGCAGTATACCCAAAAATTGTACGAAACCCAGGAAAATCGCCAAAAGCAATTATTAGCTCGGGAGGCGATTAGCCAGGAAGAATATGATATCGCTCTAAACCAGTACAATACCATTGTTTCCGATATTAAATTGGTCGAAGCTCAATTAGCAAAGCGGATCATTCGGGCTCCATTTAACGGAATTCTTGGTCTTCGTCAGGTATCTGAAGGAAGCGTCATTGGAACAGCAGACGTGATCACAAACATTGTGAATATTGATCCAATCAAAATCGAATTTTCTATCCCAGAGCGATATGCCAATCTGGTAAAAATTGGTTCTCCAATTTATTTCTCAAATGAAGCATCTGATTCTGAATTTGAGGGAACAGTATATGCTTTTGAACCGCAGATTGATGCAGCCACTCGGACGATGATGCTTCGAGCTCAAAGTCCTAATAAGGATAATCAATTTCTTCCGGGAATGTATGTCCGAATTCGATTTGTGTTGGGAGAAACAGAAAATGCACTCATGGTCCCCGCAGAATCCGTTATTCCGGAACTTCAGGGGTATAAGGTTTACGTAGTGGGAGCTGATAACAAAGCCGAAGAACGAGTTGTGGAGATTGGTACACGTACCGATACCCAGGTTCAGATAGTCAGTGGTCTTCAGGAAGGGGATTTGGTTCTAGCTACAGGAATTTTGCAGGCGAGAGAGGGTATGCCTCTAGAATACACCCAAATCAATTAAAATGGCCAGCTTATCAAATATTAGTATCAACCGGCCGGTTTTGGCCATTGTGATGTCCTTGATCATCATCCTTTTCGGAGCGATCGGGATTTCCCTGCTTGGTATCCGTGAGTTTCCCAGCGTGGATCCACCGGTAATTAGTGTTCGAACCAACTACGTCGGAGCGAATGCTGATGTAATTGAAGCCCAGATTACCGAACCCTTGGAAGAAGCCATTAATGGTATCCAAGGGATTAAATCACTTACTTCAACAAGTAATGATGGTGCAAGTAGCATTACCGTGGAATTTGATGTGGGTGCGGATTTGGAAGCAGCAGCGAATGATGTTCGGGATAAGGTAGCTGGAGCTCAGCGAAACCTACCTCCAGATGCAGAACCTCCGGTAGTTTCTAAAGCAGATGCGGATTCTCAGCCCATCGTCTTTTTGAATGTTAAAAGTGATAAGCGCAGTTTGTTGGAGTTGTCTGACATTGCTTCCAATGTTTTCAAAGAGCGATTACAAACAATTCCTGGGGTAAGTCGGGTACAGATTTGGGGAGAGAAGGAATACGCCATTCGACTTCGAATGGATCCTCTGAAAATGGCATCCTATGGGGTGACACCTTTAGATGTTTTACAAAAGGTTCAATCTGAAAACGTAGAGTTGCCTTCTGGCCGAATCGAGGGAGAAACCATCGAACTTTCCGTTCGGACAAAAAGCCGTCTTTCCACGCCTCAGGAATTCAATCAACTGATCATCAAGGAAGATCAGAATAACATTGTTCGTTTTCAGGATGTGGGACGGGCTGAGTTAGCAGCTTTGAATGAGCGGACTGTTTTAAAAAGAGACGGTGTTCCTATGGTTGGGGTAGTATTGGTGCCTCTTCCCGGTTCAAACAACATTGAGATTGTAGATGAATTTTACAGACGATTAGAATTCATCGAAAAGGACTTACCAGCCGATGTGGGTCTTGAAATTGGTTTTGACTCCACACAATATATTCGAAACTCCATTGCAGAGGTACAGGAGACTATTATAACCGCCTTCATTCTCGTGGTGGCTATTATCTTTCTATTCCTTCGAGATTGGCGCACCACCTTTATTCCGGTATTGACTATTCCGATTTCATTGATTGGGGTATTCTTTATCATGTATTTGATGGATTTCTCCATCAATGTTTTGACACTTCTAGGGATCGTGCTTTCCATTGGTCTGGTGGTGGATGATGCCATTGTAGTTTTGGAGAATATCTATGCCCGAATAGAAAAAGGAGAAAAACCTCTAGAAGCTGCGAGAAAAGGATCAGAGGAGATTTTCTTCGCCGTAATTGCAACTACGGTTGCTTTGGCTGCGGTATTCTTGCCAGTTATTTTCTTGACTGGAACCACAGGTAGACTTTTCCGGGAATTCGGAATTGTAGTAGCTGGCTCGGTAATTATCTCTTCATTTGTGGCATTGACCATGACTCCTATGCTAAGCTCCAAATTGCTTAAGCGTAGAGAAAAACATAATTGGTTCTACACGAAGACAGAGCCTGTTTTTGTTTGGCTGAATGAGAAGTATGATAATATCCTCAGTCAATTCTTCAAAGTCCGATGGATGGCATTTCCGATCATTGGTGTTATGGGCTTTGGGATTTATTGGCTCTTTAATCAAATCCCATCAGAACTAACACCAACCGAGGATCGAGGAGAGATCCGTATCAATATGTCAGGTCCTGAGGGAGCTACTTTCTCATACATGGATCGAGTTATTGATGAGATGGTAGCTGATTTCAAGCAAAGCATTCCAGAAAATGAACTTTCCGGAATTATTTCAGTGACCTCCCCTGGCTTTGGTACAGCTAGTACCAACTCAGGCTTTGGTCGATTGATCTTAACGGATTTGGATAAAAGGGAGCGATCTCAGCAGCAAATCTTTGGCGAGGTAAACCAAAAGTTGCAGAAATATACAGCTGTAAGAGCTTTTGCTTCCCAGCCTCAGGCGATTGGTAATAGAAGGGGAGGCTTGCCGGTGCAGTATGTAATTCAGGCGCCTACCTTGGAAAAACTTAAAGAAGTGATTCCTCCTTTCATGGAAAAGGTGAATCAAAGCCCTGCCTTCATTTTCGCAGATATCAATTTGAAATTCACTAAGCCGGAATTGGAAATTGAAATTGATCGGGAAAAGGCTAGAAATATCGGTGTCTCCGTGCAGGAAATTGCTCGAACCTTGCAGCTTTCTTATTCTGGTCAGCGTTTTGCCTATTTCATTATGAATGGTAAGCAATACCAAGTAGTGGGTGAAATGCAACTCGAGGACCGAAATGAGCCACTCAATCTTCGTATGCTTTATGTTCGGGCTGAAAATGGTCAATTGGTTCAGTTAGACAACTTGGTTAAAGTTGTAGAAAAGAGCACGCCTCCTCAGTTATACCGATATAACCGATTCGTTTCAGCAACAGTATCAGCAAACTTAGCTGATGGGTATACAATTGGTGATGGGTTGGATGAAATGGACCGAATATCTGCTGAGGTATTGGACGACTCCTTTGCCACTGATGTATCAGGTCCATCCAAGGAATTCCGTGAGAGTTCAAACAGCTTGATATTCGCATTCTTGTTTGCATTGGTGCTGATTTACTTGGTGCTTTCTGCACAATTTGAAAGTTTCTTGGATCCTTTGACGATCATGTTCACCGTACCATTGGCCTTGTTTGGTGCCTTGTTTACACTTTGGTCTTTCGATTACACCTTGAATATTTTCTCTCAGATTGGGATCATCATGTTGATCGGTTTGGTGACGAAAAACGGTATTTTGATCGTGGAATTTGCCAATCAACGAAAAGCTCATGGACTATCCGTCAATGAGGCAATTTATGGTGCAGCAGTTGCTCGATTTAGGCCGATTTTGATGACATCCCTTTCCACTATCTTGGGGATTTTGCCAATTGCTTTGGGACTAGGAGCAGGTGCAGAGAGCCGTGTGCCTATGGGAGCAGCGGTAATTGGTGGTCTGACATTCGCTACTGTTTTGACCTTGTTTATAATCCCGGCTATCTATACTTATTTGACTTCTAAGGAAGGACGACTCGCAAGAACGTAATGAAGAAACTATTGTTTGGGTTCCTAGTGAGCCTCATGATACAGCCAATTTGGGCACAGGATTCGGAATCTTTAGATCTTGAAAAGGCCTTGCAGCTTGGCTTGGAAAATAATTTCCAAGTCAAAATTGCTGTGGAAACCATCAACCTTCGACAAGGAGAAATTGGGGTTGGATGGTCTGCCTTTTTGCCTGTGGTAGATGCTATCTATACCCGTAACTTTTCAAACGAAGACGTAACACAGACCTTTGTCAGTGATCCGGAGACGCCAAGAGAGATTCTAGGTGCAAAATCCCGCTCCGAAAACTTTACCCTTGCGGCTATTTATGGTTTTCGACCAGAGGCGATTGTGGCGATTAAGCGTTTGGGACAGTTGGCTGAAATTTCTGAATTAGATGCTAAAGTAGCGGTGGAAAATACCGTTGCGGCGATTTCTACAGCCTATTATCGATTAGTGCTAGAATTGCAGCGCTATGAGGTTTTGGAGCGTACCTTGGAACTTAGTAAGGCTCGATTGGATATCGCACAGGCTCAATATGAACTGGGAGGTGCTGGAAAACGGGATTTTTTAACAGCTGAAGTCGATTACAATACGGATTTAAGCCTTTTGAAAAATCAATCCCAAATCATCGAGGCAGCTCGAATCAATCTAAACGAGTTAATGGCATTGGAGCCGGGAGCGGAATTTATAGTAAATGATACCATTACTGTCAGTGATGAGTTACGGTTGGTTGATTTGGAGGAAAATGCTCTGATGGAAAATAAGCAATGGCTGATCACACAGCGTCAGGAAAATGTGGCTTTCCTTCAGCTAAGAGAATTGCAGGCCTCTAGACTTCCTGCAATTAATTTGAATGCGAATTATGCTAACAATACCTTCAATTCAGATGCTGGCTTTTTGATCCAAAACCAACGTGCAGGTTTCAATTATGGAGGTAATATTTCCTTCAATTTGTTTTCTGGATTTTCATTGAATCGACGAATTCAAAATGTTCGAGTTCAGCAAAAAATTCAGGAATACACAGTCGATCAATTTGAAATTCAGTTGAAATCAGATCTGTATCGAGCATTTAACACCTATCAAAATAATCGGGAATTATTGGAGATCGAGCAGCGTAACTATGCAGTTGCGAAAGAAAGCAGTGAAATCGCTCTGGAGCGTTTCCGGTTAGGAATTGCGTCTTATCTGGAATTTCGAGACGCTCAGGTGAATTTGCTGACTGCTGAAAATCGGCTGATTACATCGATTTACAATATCAAAGAACAGGAAATAGAATTGCTTCGGCTTTCGGGAAAAATCTTCTTCGAAAACAGCTTTCAGACTTGGACTCCTCCAGGTTCAGATCAGTGAAATTTTCTTAATTGACTTATTGCTCAAGTCTACAATCCTATCATTTGATAGGATTGGCATACCATTTGACTATCAGGCCTTTCGAACCATTCGGGATTTTGTCCCCAATGCATGAAAAGAGTCTTTCGAGCAATAAGTATCCTTATCATTTTGAGCGTTTTTGGCGTTCAGTGTACCTTTTTGGAAAAGCACTTTTCCATAAATAATGATAAGCCAGCCTATATTTTAGATCTTAAGGGAATTCAAAAGCGGGGTAGTATTCGTGCCGCGATTGATAATAATTCCACGGGATATTATATCTATCGAGGCCGTACAATGGGCTATGAGTACGAGCTTTTGCGCGACCTTGCCAAGCGTCTAGGAGTGGAATTAGAATTGAGGCAGGTAGAAAGTATCGATAAAGCCTTTGATCGATTGAATGACGGTGAGGTGGATTTGATTGCCATGAATTTGGAAATTGATTCCTTACGGTCAGAAAAAGCATCATTTACCCTGCCTCTTGGCACAATCAATACGGTACTGGTTGGAGCGACCGATTCACCGAAAATCCAAAGTTGGGATCAATTGGAAGGGGATACCATTTATGTCCGCCAAGGAGCGATTTACAAATCCCAACTCTGCCAAATCAAGGATTCACTTCAGGTTGATTTTACGGTTTTGGAATCAGATCTGCATGAAGAGACTTTGATAGATGAGGTTGTTGAAAGAAAAATCAAGTGGACCGTAGCAGATCAAAATATTGCTCGGGCCAATGCAACCTACTACGACGGGTTGAATATCTCTTGGACTATATCAGAAGAAAAAGAAGTTGCCTGGCTTGTTCGACAATCCTCACCAATTTTACTGGAAGTGGTCAATGAATGGATGGAAGACAAGCAAAAGCGCTTTATCCCCATGCTCTATGCCAAATATTTTTTGAATTCCAAAAACAGCTATTTCCGATCCAATAGTCCATTTTCTTCTTTGGCGGGAAATCGTATTTCAGTATATGATGATTTGATCAAAGAAGGGGCAAATGATTTGGGTTGGGATTGGAGGTTGTTAGCTTCCTTGGTGTATAGAGAATCCCGATTTGATACCAGTGCAACATCCTATGCGGGAGCACAGGGTTTATTGCAATTAATGCCAGTGACTTTGGAGCGTTTTGGTGTAGAAAATGCCAATGATCCCATCGAGTCGCTAAAAGGGGGCGTTCGTTATCTTCAATACCTAGATAAATTTTGGATGGAGCGTGTACCGGAAGTAAATGAACGAATAAAGTTCATTTTAGCAAGCTACAATATAGGACATGGACATGTGGAGGATGCTTGGAGATTGGCTCTGAAATACGGAGCAAATACCCAAACCTGGGACGAAGTGGCTGATTACTTGGAATTAAAAAGTGATCCCGAATATTATCGGGATCCATTAGTGAGAAGTGGTTTTGCCAAAGGGCACTTGGCAGTTAACTATGTGAAAGATATTCTCAGCGTTTTTGAATCGTACAAAACACTTGTGAATCCTTAAGATTAATCCTCCAATTCAAACATTGCCTCAATTTCCACGGGGATGTTATCTGGTAAGCTTCCCATGCCGACGGCTGATCGGACTCCTATTCCATTTTCTTCGCCCCATACGGCAGCAAAAAGTTCACTACAACCATTGATGATGTAAGGATGCTTTTCGAAGCTGGAAACGCAATTGACCATTCCAAGTACCTTAATTACCCGCTTGACTCGATTGAGGGAGCCGAGGTTTGCTTTGATAGTAGCCAACATAGCCAATCCAACCTGTCGTGCAGCAATTTTCCCTTGTTCAGTATCCAAATCCTCTCCAATTCGGCCAATAATTAGACTTCCATCGGATTTTACTGTCCCATGCCCGGATAGATAGAGATATTTCCCATCCTGAAGACAGGGTTTATAAACGCCAAGAGGTTTTGGGGCAGGAGGAAGTTCCAATCCCAATTTTTTAAAGTTTTCTTCTGGTGAATTCATTTTTATATCAGTTAAATAAATAGATCAAGAAGCAATACGCCGAATAACCCAATAACGGCTACCAAGGTCTCCATCAAAGACCAAGTTTTGATGGTGTCTTTGATGCTTAAGTTGAAAAACTCTTTGTACATCCAAAAGCCCGCATCATTAAAGTGTGAGAACATCAAACTGCCTGCACCAATGGCTAGGACCAGGAGGTTTGGATCCACATTCATGGTATGAATGATTGGGGCAATAATTCCTGCAGTTGTCAGTCCAGCTACGGTAGCCGAACCTACGCAAACTCGGATAATTGCTGTAATGGTCCAAGCTAAAATTAAAGGGTGAACGGACCATGATTGCAATCCTTCTGCGATTTCTTGACTGACTCCCGAATCGGTAAATATTTGTTTGAGTGCTCCCGCTCCTGCTACAATCAATAAGATCATCGCAATATCCTTGGTCGCCTGAGTGTAGCTTTCCATAAGCCTCTTCATGCTCGTCCTTCGTCTTATTCCAAGTGAATAAGTGGCATAAAGAACAGAGATCAGCATGACAACTCCCGGGTCACCCAGAAACTTAAAAAGCTGAGATAGGGAATGGGTTTCGGGTAACCAAAAGCTAATAATCGTGGTGCTTATCAATAAAAATACTGGTAATAAAGCTGTAATCAAGCTATTGGCAATTCCAGGAAGATCTGATTCAGGTAGCGCTTCTGCCTGGAAAGTCTCCAAGGGTTTGGATTCGATTTTTTTGAGTCTTGTGGCAAACAAAGGTCCAGCGATCGCTACTGTTGGTAAGGTGATTAAAAGCCCATAAAAAAGAGTCAAACCCATATTTGCTTCAAACTGAGCAACCAAAGCAGCTGGCGATGGATGAGGAGGTAGAAAGCCGTGGGTAACGGATAGAGCAGCTAGAAGAGGAATCCCTACATACACAGCTGATAGTCTATACTGGTAAGCTACTGTAAATGCCAAAGGAACAAGCAGAACGAAGCCAACATTATAAAATAGCGGAATCCCAACGATCAATCCGGTTAAGGACATGGCCCAGGTGATCTTTTTCTCTCCAAAAAGCCCCATTAAAAACCCTGCAATTCGCTGAGCAGCACCACTTTCTGCTACCAATTTCCCCAACATGGCTCCCATTACAATGACGACTACAAGATCACCTAGCAGGTTTCCCATACCCTTTTGTACAGATCCTGCAATTTGATCAATAGGTAATCCCAGCAGAAATCCTGCTACGATAGAAGCAATCAAGAAGGCCAGAAAGGGATTAAGTTTTGCCCAAACGATCAATAAAACCAAAAGGGCTATACTGAGCAAAACAAACAAGATGGTCATAGGCTATTTTAGGGTTGGTTTTTCAAGATAAAAAATTCCAGCTCCTTTTTAATCGCGAATATGTTCAGTGGGGATTTATTTTTTAATCCATCTGAAAGTAAGTCTACCTGTAGGAGCCAACAGTTGGATTACATAGTATCCAGCTGGAAGAGGCTCTACGATAGATTGAAAATTCTTCTTTAAATGAGGACCTGACCAAACTACCCGACCTGTTTTATCTGTGATTTTAATCTCCACTTCTTGAATCTGCCAATCATTCGGAATTTCCAGATTGATAGGCCCAGAAGAGTATGGGTTTGGAAAAATTACCCCTTCTTCGGGAACCGTTCCAATTGGGGCTATACGGATAGTCGAGGACCAAGAATTTAAGCTGTTTGGTCCTTCAGAATACTTGATTCGATAATAAATTGCATGATAAAGTGGAGCTTGGTCATCGACAAATTCATAATCCCCTTTGTTTTCTTCTTGAGAGTTTACCTCTCCGATTAATTCCCAGTCTTTTGTTGGGAATATGCTTCTGAAAAGCATAAAAGTACCTTCTTTTTCACCTGTTACTTTCCATTTTAGTACAGCTTGAGTTTTTTCCCTTTGGGCATTGAATGCTAAAAAATCTATTGGAAGAATACTAAGAGTTCGAAAACTACCGACTGTGAAGTTGATCCCTTCCAAGTCATCGATGGGAACAAGTCTTCTTGCCCAAAGTAAAGTCGGATCAAGACCTGGAAGATTATTCCCCGGAGCAGCATATCCGGTTCCCACTATGCGTAAGTCATCCACATCGTCTACAATCAATTGATCCGCAGAAATTCGGAGCTCCAAAGCATTCGGGCTTGGATTCAGCCCCGAAAACTGGAAATAGGAGAATAGGCGGTACAAAATCGTGGTTCCGTCGGTATCTTGGAAGTTGGAATTGTATTCAGCACCCTCATATTCGGTGAAACGGATTTCTAGATCTCCTCCATCTGTATTTCCAAGGAGCTGAACCAACCTCAATCCTCCATTTTTCACATCTTCAAAAGGGAAGGTGCCATTGGTAGCGTTTAAGTTGGTAGGTGTGTTTAGATATCTGAAAAAGTCTGCATTTTTCCAGCTACCTCCAGTGTAAGAGATTCCTCCTAAACCAGAAGAATTTACCTCCAAGCCATTACCATTTAGATTAAGGCTGCCATTTTGGATGAAAAAGGTATTGGAAATCGAAATATCTTCTTCAGTTATAAGCTCTCCCGAAGGTTTATTCAAGGTTAGATTTTCAACTTCTAAAGGAAATCCTTCCAATAGTTGGTTGCCAAATCCAACAAAGTGTAGATGACTAGCTGTGGCAATGAATTCACCATTTCCTGATTGGGTCAAATTTCCAAGAATGAACAATTCAGAAGGTAATATCAGATCTTCCGTCTCTTGAATTTCTAAATCACGAATTGAATTTGGGACGGCTGCATCAGGATAGCTTTTGGATAAAAAATACTTTGTTCCGCTTCCTCCTCGATGAATAATTTTCCCATTGAGCTGAAGATTAGCTGCTTCAATTTGGGGAGTTTCACCTTCTAGAATTAGCTCCCCGCCAGGAAGAATCGAAAATAGTTGTGCACTGATGGAACCAGATCGAAATAGAATTTCCTCATTGCATTCACTGATTAATTGGGCACCTCCTTCTATGATAAAATCACCAAAAGGACCTGCGCCATATTCAGTTGTTTCTGTATTAAAGGAAAAAGTGGAGCATTTTGCCGGATTCACGCTTGTATCTAATCGCTGAAGAACCGTTCCGGATCTTATCGTAAAACTAATTGCCTTAAATGCCTCCTCAATTATTAGGGTTTGTCCAGGACCAGGATCAAAGATCACCGAGTAGCGACTTCGGTCCGATTGAGCACTCCAGGCATTTTGTGGAATTATAACCCGGCTGTTTCCACGAAAAGTCAGGGTGGAGGCAGGAGAGTCCCCAATCCAATTGGTACTGTTCCAAGCTCGATTGGGAGTTCCTGGCGCAGGCCCTTGAAAACCTTGAAGGGTTCCATAAATGTCTAGATTAAACCCATTCAAGTTTAGCTTTTGGGCTGCCCCTGCCTCGGCATTTATGAATAAACTTTTTACGGATTCGTTTTGAGATAGAGTAAGTAAATGTGTCTGATCGATGTATATATCATGGTTTTGGTCAGGAACGGTACTGGCAGCTACCCAGTTACTTCCATTAAAGACTTCCCAGATTGCGATTGATTGGAAATCTCCAGATGAAATGGTCCGATAAGCTCCAACTTCTTGGGCAATAGCGATTGAGTAGAAGCAAATACTTGCTACTGCGAATGCCGACAATATCCTGTATATTCGGCTTTTAAAAAGGTGCCAAAGGGCCATCGTTTTGTCCCTGCCTAACATTTTAAAAAGAAGTTGAAAAAGATTAACTAATTTAATAAAATGAGTTTGAAAAATAAAATATTCGGTCTGATTATTTTTTTGTTTTTCAGCCACTTAAGCAATTTGGCTGCTCAGACCTATCAAATCAGCCTTTTGACCTGTGACCCCGGGGATGAGCTCTATATGGCTTTTGGGCACAGTGCGATCCGGGTATTGGACCGATCCAAGCGTACTGATTATGTTTTCAATTATGGCACCTTCAACTTCAATACTCCGAATTTCTACGGAAAATTTGCCGCCGGTAAACTTGATTATATGCTTAGTGTCAGTACCTATGCCGATTTTATTTCAACTTATGCAAATGAAAAACGAAGCGTAAGGGAGCAGGTATTGGACCTTTCTTTTGAGCAGCAGAAGTATATGGTGGAATTTCTTCAGGTGAATTACCTGCCCGAGCGTCGCTTCTATCGATACGATTTCTTTTTTGATAATTGCGCAACGAGGATTCGGGATGCTATGGATTTGGTATTAGGGGATAAATTGGTTTGGAGCGAGGATGAACTAGACGTTACCGATAAGACTTTTCGGGATTTGATTGATGAATATGTGTTGACAATGCCTTGGGCTGATTTGGGGATTGACCTGGCTTTAGGAGCTGTTATTGATCGAAAGGCTTCCAATTGGGAGGCTCAGTTTCTTCCCGAATACATGGAAAAATCCTTCGCAAATGCTACGATAGTAGGTGATGGTCCAACGCGCCCTTTGGTAAAAGAAAGTCGGGTGATTCTTGATTTTCCAAGGCAAAACGCCCAAATGAGTTCCTTTAATCCTTATTGGATTTTTTGGGCAGTGGCGATTGCTTTTACCCTCATTACCTATATTGGATTTAAGCGAAAGCAACTGTATTTGGGCTTTGATATTGCTTTGTTTGTTGTGTTAGGCTTACTCGGAATTGTCGTCTTTTTATTGTGGTTTGCTACAGAACATTCGGCAACTCAGTGGAATTGGAATATTCTTTGGGCTTTTCCGGGCCATTTGGTTCTTGCCTTTGCCTTGCTTCGAAAGCAGCCAAAAGTTTGGGTTAAAAAGTACTTGCTTGCAGCCTTGATTTTGGCAGATGCAGCGGTGGTGTTTTGGATATTGGGATGGCAATCTCTGCACCCAAGCTTGATTCCGATTTTGTTGGTTTTGATTCTTCGAACCAATTACCTCTACTATAATTTGGAAAAATACAGATCGCTTCGGGCTTAATATTTGGTTTTCCAAACTTTTGATGCCCCGAAAAGTGTTTCTATAAACATATGGAATTTAAGCTTACCTCCGACTATCAACCTACCGGTGATCAGCCCAAAGCGATTGCTGAACTTTCTTCGGGTATCAAGAATGGTGAATCGGCTCAGGTTCTTCTCGGGGTTACAGGTTCTGGGAAGACTTTTACTGTCGCAAATGTCATTCAAGAAGTCCAGCGTCCGACTTTGGTATTAAGTCACAATAAGACCCTAGCTGCACAGCTATATGGGGAGTTCAAGCAGTTTTTTCCGGATAATGCAGTAGAATACTTTATTTCTTACTACGACTACTATCAGCCAGAAGCATTTATTCCTAGTTCGGGAACCTACATCGAAAAAGATCTCTCCATCAATGATGAAATAGAAAAGCTCCGACTCAGTGCAACTTCGTCTCTTCTTACCGGTAGGAGGGATGTGATTGTGGTGGCCTCTGTTTCCTGTATTTATGGTATCGGAAATCCGGAGGAATTTGCAAAAAGCGTTATTCGCGTTCAGCAAGGAGACCGGATTCCAAGAAATCAATTCCTCTTCAAATTGGTGGATATTCTGTATTCACGAACCCAGCATGAGCTGACGCATGGGACTTTCAGAGTAAAGGGAGATACAGTTGATATTTTTGTGGCTTATGCGGATTGGGGGTATAGGATTTTCTTTTGGGGAGATGAAATCGAAGCTATTCAGCGAATTGATCCAGTTACGGGTAAAAAACTAAATGACGAGAAAATCATTTCCATTTTCCCTGCCAATCTTTTTGTAACTGGTCGCGATACGATCAACCAAGCTATCCATGAAATCCAAGATGACATGGTTGCCCAGGTGAATTTCTTCGAGAAAGAGGGAAAATTTATTGAAGCGAAACGACTTCAAGAACGTACCGAATTCGATTTGGAAATGATTCGCGAGTTGGGTTATTGTTCAGGTGTGGAGAATTATTCCAGGTATTTTGACCGGAGAAAGCCCGGAATGCGACCTTTCTGTTTGTTGGACTATTTTCCCGATGATTACCTTTTAGTGATTGACGAATCTCATGTGACGGTGCCTCAAATTCGTGCTATGTGGGGCGGAGATCGTTCCCGTAAGGTGAATCTAGTGGATTACGGATTTCGTCTTCCTTCCGCCTTGGACAATCGTCCTTTAAAATTTGATGAATTTGAAAGCCTGACTAATCAGGTTATCTATGTTTCGGCTACTCCAGCAGATTATGAATTGGCCCGTACGGAAGGGGTTGTAGTAGAGCAGATTATCCGCCCTACAGGTCTTTTGGATCCTACTATTGAGGTACGTCCCAGCCAAAATCAAATTGACGATTTGCTGGAGGAAATCGATCAAACAATTAAGAAAGAGGCTCGTATTCTGGTAACTACCTTGACCAAACGTATGGCTGAAGAGCTCCAGAAATACTTGGAACGAGCCGGCGTGAAATCAAGATATATCCACTCAGAAGTGAAGACACTTGACCGGGTTGAAATTCTCCGGGAATTGCGACTAGGAATATTTGATGTCTTGGTTGGGGTTAATTTGCTTAGGGAAGGATTGGATTTACCGGAAGTTGCTTTGGTGGCCATTTTGGATGCTGATAAGGAAGGTTTTCTTCGAAATGAGCGAAGCTTGGTTCAAACCATTGGTAGAGCTGCCCGAAATTCTGAAGGGCGAGTGATTATGTATGCGGATCATATTACCGATTCCATGCAGATGGCAATCGACGAAACCAAGCGAAGAAGGGCTCTCCAAATGGCCTACAATGAAGAACATGGAATTACTCCCAAAACGGTTATTAAATCAAGGGAGAAAATCATGGGGCAGACCAAAGTGGCTGATTCCAAGAAGAATGCAAAAGTTTATGCAGAACCCATGCCTGGAGAAGGGGCTATTGCTGCGGATCCGGTAGTTCAATATTTGAGTAAAGAGAAATTGGAAAAGCTGATTGCTCAGACTCAAAAGCAAATGGAAAAGGCAGCAAAAGAATTGAATTTCATTGAAGCAGCTCGACTTCGGGATGAATGGATGAGTCTAAAAAATCGCTTGGCTGAATTGAATCAGGAGCCAGGAAAGTAAACGAAAAAATCATGACTCTTCAGGATGTAAAAAGGCTGGCAGCCAAAGGTGAGGGATTCCAATTGGAATTCAAGAAAAAAGTGGCTTTCCCTGACAAAATTGTCCGTGAACTGATTGCTTTGGCCAATGCCGAAGGAGGTCATCTTTTGGTTGGTGTAGATGATGACGGAACAGTAAGCGGGCAGCGGTTTATTGAAGAAGAGGTCTTTGTTTTGGAAAAAGCTATTCGGGAATTGATACAGCCTGAACTAGACTACAAAGTTGAAATCATTAAAATCAATGAAAAGAAAGGAGTGGCTGTTTTTGAAATTCCTCAAAGCCAAAACCGGCCACATTATTTGTTTGAAGAAAAAAGAAAGAAAGCCTTCATTCGAGTAGCAGATAGAACTGTTCAGGCAAGCAGAGAGGTTTGGGAGATTTTAAAACGAAGTAAAAATCCCCGAGATATTGTTTTTACTTACGGGCCAAAGGAGGAAAAATTGATGAAGATTTTGGGAGATAAGGGTAAAATTACCTTGGCTGAGTATATGCGAGAAGGAAAGCTTCCTAGATTTTTAGCAAGTAAAACGCTTGTTCGGCTGGTATTAGCTAATGTACTGAAAATTCATCCTCAGGAATCCCAGGATTTTTATACCCTTAAAGACTCGGAAGCTTGATCCCAGTTTGAAAAGTAAATCCCTTGTTTCCTTGAATTCCTCCTGTATGGATTGCTAAAATTTTCGAGCCTTTTGGGAAATAGTCTTTCTTAATTAAGTCCCAAATTCCGAATAGCATTTTTCCTGTATAAATAGGGTCTAGCACGATTCCGAAAGTTTCAAAAAACCACCAAATGAATTCCACCAATGATTGATCGTATTTTGCGTATCCACCAAAATGATAATCTGTAAAAATCTGAAATTGACCTTTGGGATTAATGGAGAAAGTTTTGATTAAAGCTTCCATTTCTTTTTTAATGAAATCTCCTTTCAGAGAAGAGAATCCCAAAATCTTCTGATGGTTTTGTGAAGCTTGAAGGATTCCTGCAAAAGTTCCACCCGTGCCGATGGATAAAGAAATATAACTGAATTCCTGATCCTCTTCCTTCAAAATTTCTTGTGTTCCCTTGATGGCTTCAAGATTGGTACCTCCCTCAGGAATCAGATAAAAGTCTCCAAATAAATCATGAAGTTCCTGAATAAAGGAGTCATCGGTTTTCTCCCGGTATAGGCTTCTGGAAATATAGTGGAGGTGCATTCCTTTTGATTTTGCATCGGAAAGGGTGGGATTTAAAGGGAAAGTTTCCTCCCCTCGAATAATTCCAATAGCATTGATTCCCAAGGAATGGGCTGCATTCGCTACGGCATGAATATGATTGGAGTAGGCTCCTCCAAAAGTGAGAAGCGTATTTTTATTTTCCCGGATGGCTTTTTCCAAGTTGTATTTAAGCTTAAAAAATTTATTTCCCGGCACTAATTCATGAACCCAATCCAATCGCTTAATAGAAAGTTCAACCCCTTTTTCCTCTAAAAGGGGATGATCAAGGATTTGATTGATGATTGGATTTGGTTCTAGCATGCGAAAGCTTTTGGGAAAGTTACGGGAGATACTCGTATTTTTACAGCATGTTGCCAACGGAAGACGAATTTGATGAGGAAGACGTAGCCCTCTATGAGCATCATCGGATAGCTGTAGATAAAGGCCAATCTCTTATTCGTATCGATAAATTCTTGACCGAAAAAGTAGCAAATGCCACCCGCAATAAGGTTCAGCAAGCCATAGATAATGGGTTTGTTTTGGTCAATGGTCTTCCTACCAAATCAAACTACAAGGTAAAGCCGCTGGACGATATTCGGGTCATGCTTCCCAAAGAACCTCGAGATACAGAGGTAATACCCGAAAATATTCCATTGGATATTGTCTACGAGGATCAACATCTTTTGGTAGTCAATAAACCAGCCGGAATGGTAGTACACCCGGCTCATGGCAATTGGACAGGAACCCTTGTAAATGCCTTGGTGTACCATTTTCAACAGCTTCCCGAGATGAAAGGAAATACGGGGCGACCAGGTTTGGTCCACCGAATTGATAAGGATACCTCCGGACTCTTGGTGATTGCCAAAACCGAAGAAGCAATGACCGGATTAGCGGCACAATTTTATCACCATACCATTGAGCGAACCTATTGGGCTTTGGTTTGGGGTGATTTTGAGGAAAATGAAGGAACTGTAAACGGGCACGTTGGCCGAAGTGCTAAAGACCGGAAAGTAATGGATGTTTATCCGGATGGAAGTCAGGGAAAACATGCAGTTACTCATTGGAAGGTTTTGAAGCATCTCCGCTATGTGAGTTTGATAGAATGCCGGCTGGAGACTGGAAGAACTCATCAGATTCGAGCTCACATGAAATTCCTCGGGCATCCTTTATTCAGTGATGCTATGTACGGAGGAGATAAAATCCGAAAGGGCACGCAATTTTCGAAGTATAAGTCCTTTGTTGAAAACTGTTTTCAACTTATGCCAAGACAGGCCCTGCATGCCAAGTCTCTTGGGTTTATCCATCCTATTACCAAAAAGAAGCTATTTTTTGAATCCGATTTGCCAGATGATTTTCGGCAAGTATTAAGCCGTTGGGAAAATTATGTACAGTTCGAATAGGATCTCAAAGGGGAATTTCGGGCTCTGAGTAGTGTTTTTTTCTGCGTTGTTGGGGAAATAACCCCAAAACCTTAAACAAAAATCCGGTTTCACTTTGAAAAAAAGTCAAAAAACCAATTTTCATTGGTTCAATTTTTTACGAATATTTAATTTTCAATCGTTTTCGTTAAAAATACTGTAAAAAAATAATTAAAACTTTGAATTATTTGTAAAAAAGAATCGAATTGCTGTATCTTTGAAATGTCAAACGGCTAAAAGTTCTAATTCATACTGTAGGATGTTGAAATTGGCAGACAAGCCCTCCTGTCTCGGGGGTGGGGAGTTTGGGACAAAGCATTTATCGAGCTCGTAAATGCCTAACTACTCCGTGGAGGTTCGAATCCTTCTCCTACAGCAGGTTATTTTGGGTTTATTGTTAATTGATTAAAACCATGGAATTTTATTTCATGGTTTTTTTTTGCCCTGACATTACAAGACTGATTTTTTCTGATTGAGGATTTGTCAATCAGGTTTAGAAAATTCTTCTATCTATTTTCATTTAATTAATTGAATGACCATTTAGATAAAAATAATGTAAAAATTAATAAAAAAAGTTGCCAAAAGTTTAATAAAAGAATGCTTTTGTTAATTTTGAAACATCAACAAATCAAATAGAGGGAATTGATATCAATTCAGCAAAAGGCTGATAAAAACATAAGAAGCGGCGTATAAGCAAGGGAGACAGTTCATTTTTCAAACTGTAAGTTATCCGTCGCTTTTGTTTTGACTTTCGAAACCAAGGATAAGCTATGGTTTTCAAAATATAATCCTGTAGGATGTTGAAATTGGCAGACAAGCCCTCCTGTCTCGGGGGTGGGGATAAGGGAAAAAGCATGGCTCAAACCGGACTATTGCCTAACTGCTCCGTGGAGGTTCGAATCCTTCTCCTACAGCAAAAAGCAGCTATTATTAGCTGCTTTTTTATTTTTTACAGGGGATTTGGTTATTTTTCATCAAACATCGTTTCATGCTCAAAGGAATCCGAGACAGGTTATCACATCATCCCAAACGCAAGCGAGTGCTTAAGTTTGTCTTGGGTTTTTTACTCGCGATCGTCTTCTTAGAATTTTTGGTCTATTTCGGTTCCAATTTTCTTCTTCTCAACTGGACTAGAATAAAAATTAATGAAGCTACCGGAGGCGTTTATCAAGTTGAATTCAACAGCCTAAATTTCTCTTTGTTCCGTAGAGGGGTCTTTCTATCCGGCGTAGTTCTCCATCCTGACCCACAAGCGGGGGCGAATGAGGGGCAAGTGTTATTTGATTTTCAATTGGATCAGTTGGGAATTCGTGATGTCTGGTATGATTGGGATGAAAAAGTCCTGGTGATTGGGAATATCCGTTTAGAAAACCCTAATCTTTCGCTTGAATTACCTCCTGGAGAAAAAGATAAAAACCTAGATGGAGAGGAAAAAGAAAAGATTTCGGGAGTTAAGCGTCTGGAAAATGAAATCAAGAAAAGTATTGATAAGCTAATACTTGGAGGGATTCTGATAGAAAATATTGAAATCGATGATGCCAATTTATTCTTTCAGAACTTTTTAAGCCCTGATGCAATTCATGCTCAAAATACCAGACTTCACATATATAATTTGGATTGGCGGCAAAATCAAGAATGGGAAAATCCATTCAATGCTGAGGGCTTTGATTTTGAATTGCAGCAAGTGGAATTTTCTTTACCTGACGAAGTCCACAAGATTTTTGCAGAGGATGTTTTTATCAGTTCCATGGAAAAACGAATTCTATTGGAGGAATTTTCGCTTTATCCAAATCGTACTGTGGAAAGCCCTGCTTATTATGATTTGAAACTGGAGGAACTTCGAGTAGGGAATGTGGATTTGAATCGGGCTTTCCGTGAGTCAGAACTCCAAATAGATGAAATTATTCTGGATAATCCTGAGATACAGGTTTTGCATAACAAAGCCATTGTAAAAGAAGCCCAAAACTCGGATGAGCCAAAATCAGGTGACCTAAATAAATTGATCGAAGGGGTCCTGAATTCTATTTATATCAAAGAATTGTCCGTCAATAGAGGGAAGTTTCTTTCTGCCGGTTTTTTGGATAGTCTTGAAAATCGAATCGAAGCACGGGAATTCGACTTTAAGATGGTGGAGTTTTACCTAGGAAAAGATGATGATCGAAAGGTTAATCAATTTTTCTATGGGAAAGATGCTGCGATGGAGTTGGGAGATTTTGCCATGTATTTGTCCGACAAATATCATGTGATTCGAGGAAGGAAAGTAACGGCTTCCTCCTTTTTAGATCGGATTTTGGTGGAGGGATTTGAATTGGTTCCTCGGGATGGGGTTGGAATCGAAATAGCACCCAATCAAACGATCAACGCTAAATTGGCCAAATTGGAATTTGAAGAAGCGGACCTTAAAAAGCTTTACAATGAGGGGAAATTGGATGTGGAAAAAATCCTTCTTCAAGCTCCTGATGTGGAGTTGACAGAATTACGCAAGTCAGAGGATTCGAAAGAGGATAGCCTTAAACAAAGCAATCTCCTCGCTGGGTTTTTAAGTGAGGCGAGGATTGGGAATTTTGATCTTCAGGACGGGAAAATTCAATTTAAAAATGCTTCTGGAATTCGCTCCGATGATATTGGTTTTGAAAAGTTCAGCTTAAATCTTGAACAGGTTCAGGTTTCTTTAGATTCTGCGCTAAAAATCCGGGATATACTTTTGGCTGAGGAAATGGTGCTAAGTTTGGATCAATACCAACTCAAACTGAGGGATAATTTACACATGTTCCGGGCGGGGCAGGTAGTTATTGATTCCAAACAGGATTTGATAGAAGTACGTGATTTTTCACTACGACCCGAAAGTCCATCTTCCATTAGTCAAGCATTAGCTACCTACGGTAAATCGGTCGCTTTGGATGTTAGTGTTCCATTTTTTCAGGTAAAAGGAATCGATATTCGGGCAGCCTTATTGGAAGATGTGCTTTTCATTAATGAAATTTTCATCCCTCGCCCTGAGTTTACCTACACGCAGTATCAAAAAAGTAATGTTTCAAGAAGTTCGACGAGCCCAAATACAGTTGAAGATTTTAAGGAATTACTTTCAGCTTATTTCCATACTGTTTCCATAGATTCGGTTCGGTTTGAAGAAGGGAAATTAAATTTCACCGATTTTTCGGGAAGACAGGAAATCAGTTTTTCAGAGGAGGATTTATCGCTCTTTTTAAAAGGATTTTACTTTGATCCAACCTTGGAAGTAGATCCTTCAAAAACATTCTTTTCCGATGAAATCATACTCGACTTAGCGGATTACTCTTTTAGCTTAGCAGAAGGGGATTATGATGTGACGACTAATCATCTCCGCTTTAATACAAAAAATCAGTCCTTGGTAATCGATACGTTGAAGCTTGTTCCTGGGGAAAGCTTGGGTAGCAAGCTGGCCCTGTCTTTAGTTCTTCCAATGGTGTCTTTGGAAGGGGTGGATTTGGAGGAGTTTCTCTTTGAAAATAGCCTTTTATTGGATCGATTAGTGGTTGATGGGAGTAATATCAATTTGGATATCAAATCTGAATTTCAAAAGCAGGAAAGGCAGAAATCAGAGAGGGGGAAAACTGAAAAACCTATGGTTTCTCTGGTTCAGATCGGGGAGGTAATTGCTTCCAATGCTGACTTTTCTTTGGCCTATCAGAAGAATGGACAAGAGGAACAGTCTATACGAACAAAATTTGACTTGGGAGTTGTCGATTTGAAGTTGGATGATCAATCAGATATCCGGCAGGATGCATCTGGGCTTTTCAGCAATTTGTCCATTTCTTTAAATGATTTTCGATTCAATCTTCCTGATAGTGTTCATCAGATCGCTTTCTCAAATTTTGATTTTGATAGCGAACGCGATGAGACGATTTTCTCTGGAATCAGCATTAATCCTATCGACCCGAATAATAAGGAGAAATTTTTTATTCAGGGGAAAATCAAGGAATTGGGTATCAAAAACAATGAATTGGTTTCCATTCAGGAAACGGGAGTTTTTGATATTCAAAATTTACGTATTTCCGGTCCGGATTTAAAGTTGGTGATGAATCCTTATGCTGAAAGTAAGACCAAACAAAAGGCAACGAAACCTTCAAATACAGAAGGACTGATTCAGTCCATTTTATTAAGAGGAATGGATTTAGATAATGGTCGAATCGCTATTCATAAAAAGAACCTAGGTCCAGTCAATGGTTTGGCCTTCCAGCAAGTAGAGGCTTCGGTTCATGGCTTGGATTGGAATCTGACTCAGATGAGTGATCAACCAATTCTTAGAGATCTTTTAGAAGGGGATACCCGAGTTTCTTTTGGAAACTATGAGTTTTTTACAAAAGACAGTATGGAGTCAATTCGTGTAGGAGAAGTAGTATTTGATGGTGAAAATCTCGAAATGGATATGCTTCGTTTCGCCCCTACCAAAGGCCGCTATGCTTATTTACGGGAAAAGGGATTTCAAACCGATGCCGTTGACTTGAGAATAGAAAAGCTACGGGTAGAGGGAATAGATTTTCCCGCATACTTTGAAGAAAATAGGATAGTTGCCCAAAAGCTCGAAGGCGATGATTTTCATTTGGATATTTTTCGAGATAAGCGATTGCCGATTTTGGAAGGAGTCTATAAGCCTATGCCCCAGCAGATTCTACAGGAGATGTCCTTTTCTCTCAAACTTGACTCATTACTCTTAAACCGTGGTAGAGTTCGTTATCAGGAATTTACTCCAGGGTCTCCTTTACCAGGTCAAATCTCCTTCGAAGAGGTTTCTGCTTCAATTTCCCCTATTGCAACCAGTAAGGAATCGGAAGAATACCCGCTAAAGGAATTGGATATTATTGCCAACACAAAATTGATGGGAGAGGGGGATGTGAATATGCAAAGCCATCTTTACTTCGAGCCTCCTTATCCGATGGATGTTACCATTCAATTGGGCGCCATGTCATTGGAACCTTTGAATAATATTTTGTCAAAAGGGGCATTTCTAAATGCCAGAGAGGACGCACAGGTCGTTTCCGGGGACTGGAGTTTCAGAATGGATGAAAATGAGGCGATCGGGAATATGCGTTTCCATTATGAAAACCTGAAAGTAGATTTCTTGGATTCCATGACCCTAGAAAAAGGAAGAGGAAAATTAGCTTTGATTTCCTTTTTGGCGAATACCCTAATCAAAAATAATAACCCCCGAAAGCTTTTTGGCTACACCGTTCTGAGTGACATTTATGTGAAGCGAGATACTTCCAAGTTTATGTTTAGCACTTGGTGGAAAGCAACTCTGAGTGGATTAAAAGGCTCCGTAGGATTGGGTCAGCCCGCCATTCCAGTCCGAAAAGAAGAGGAAGAAAAAGAGGACTAATCACGATTATTTTCTGATGATTTTTAATTGTTGCTGGTATTTACCCCAGTTCAACTGAACAATAAATAATCCGAGATTGGATTGTAGGTGCTGATTGACAACTTGGGAAACCTGACCTGGAGATCGAACTGTAAAGCTTTCTGTCACCCCTCTTGCATCTGAAATTCGAACAAAGATGGGTTCATCTGAATAAACAGAGGTATTGATCAAGTCAATATTCACTTCTCCATGTCGATCACTTGGGTTCGGATAGGCTACCCAATAATTGTTACCTGAAATGGCCGGAACAATGATAGACTGAACATTGCTATACGAGGATTTTTGATCAAAGCTGACATCCTTCAATCTATAGTAAACTACACCTCCAGATCCTGGAAGATCTTCATCGATGAATTTATATTCCTTAGGTTCCATGGAATAGCCTGCACCAGCTACTTCCCCGATTTTCTCCCAGTTATTGATACCATTGACTGATCGCTCAATTTCAAAATGAGAGTTTTCCCACTCCTTCGCCGTCGCCCAAGTCAATATTCCAGATCGAGTCGCATCATGGAAAGAAGCGTCGAAGTAGAGGTATTCTACAGCCAAAATTCTAACGTTAGCATAAACAATGTAAACAACACCACTGCCACCATTTCCACCGGTACCGTATCCAGCTCCTCCACCTGATCCAGTTTTATCCTTACCTTTTCCTCCAACAGCAGTTGGTGAATCAAGATTTCCGTCCCCGCCTAATTTGACTTCATCTAATGAACTTCCTCCTTCTCCAATTTTTTCTGTTCCATTGAAGTATTCTCCAATTCCTCCGCCTCCGGCCCCAAAATATCTTATTGAATCACCTAAAGTAAGTGTGATAGCATCTCCGCCTCGGCCTCCTTCTCCTTGTCCTGCGCCTGCAGCTTTACCATTTTGACCATCATTTGCAGGAGGTAATTTCCAAGGTATCAATCCTCCTCCTCCTCCTCCAGCAATTGCGTTTTGAGGATCATTATAATCCCCGTTTCCTCCTGGATTTCCATTATAAATAATATCTGGAGTTCCGGAATAAGTTATAACTATGGGTGTACCACCGCTTCCAGCAGATTTATTTGGTGCTGGAGTGGCTCCGCCCCCTCCTCCAGAAGCACCATCTCCACCAGGATTTACGTTTTGAGATCCTCCACCTCCTCCACCGTCAACTATAATCGTTATTGGGCTTCCATCAATAGATCCAGTAAAAGAAGAAGGTTCTCCAGGTGATCCTGGATTATTAATTCCGACAGCACCAGAACCACCGTCACCAACCTCAATATTAAAAGGTGTTCCAGCAGGTAAACCGTATGGATTTGAAGTTGTAAAAGTTTGAACTATCATAGCACCAGAACCTCCTCCACCTGAGCCTTCCCCAGAGCCTCCTCCTCCACCTCCGCTACCTACGAATACAGTAAACTCGGCAAGGCCCTCTGGAGCCACCCAAGTATCGTCACAGGTATATTCAAGTACTGTATATCCAGATTTTGAACCATCATCAATTACAGTCACACAATCAGTTTGATCTGCATCCGGACAGGAATAAGAAATGACTACAAGGCCATCCCCTCCTTTTCCTTTTTGGCCAGACCAAGCACCACCACCACCACCAGGGGAAGACCCATCTTGCCTATTTGGTCCGCCTTCTCCACCAAGTGGGCCTCCACCATCCCCTCCCTTGTTTCCAGGCCTATCATATCCATCTTCTCCATCATATCTAGTGTCATACGTTCCGCCGCCTCCTGTTGACCATCCCCCATTAGCATAAACTAGACTTGTACCTATTTGATCTGGGGCACTTGAATCACGGGTAACGTATGTTGAACCTCCATTAGCACCGCTATTTTGTCCACCTCTTCCGACTATCAATCCAATAGGTTCTCCTGGAGTTACGGGAATATCTCTGCGAATTGAATAGGCTCCACCACCACCTCCACCACTAGAATTTCCAGCTCCTCCTCCTCCATACACTTCGATTGTGATGGAGTATACATTTGCAGGAACATAGAAAGTTTGAAAATCGCCTGTGGAATTTGCTTGGAATACTGCAGAACAAACCCCAAAATAAGTGGTTGGACGTTCTGTGAATGTCACAGAACAACCTCCTGTTGTTTTTTCTAAGCTATGAATTTGAACAGTATAGGTATCCTCAGTACTATTGATTGGAACTGTTGAAAATGTTCCTTTTCCATTTCTTACTGTAAAGGTGGAATATTGGGTAGTTGAAAATGATCCATCCCCCTGTTTTATTTGATATCCCACTTCGTACCTTCCATCCGTTAGCATTGTAGGGTCGCCAAAAATTGTGACAGAGGCAGAACCACCTATAGTAGTAGCTGATGCAGACGTTACTGAAGTCAATTCGTAAACAGGAGTAACGTCAATAGTTCCTGTAGCTACTAAACCATTGGTGCATTCTCCTACGAGTGGAATGCTATATTCATAAACTCCTGTAGCAGTTGCAGTTCCTGAGAATTCAATTTCTTTTGTTGTGCTATTATATGATGCAGAAATTCCTGGAGGAAGGCCGTTTGCTCCTTGGATATTTTCTTGATCTATTCCGTAAATAACACCTGAAACCTCTTGAGTAAAAGGCGTAGGAGAAGGGATTGTAGGGCTTGTTATACAAAGGCTAAAAAACGGATTTAGATCAACTATAGTCGGAGTCGGGTTGACGGTGACCTCGACTATGAAATCAGGTCCTGCACAGGATCCTGCAGGCGAAGTTGGGGTGACTGTATAGGTTGCAGTTTGCTGCGAACTGGTTGGATTAAAAAGAGTCCCGGAAATGGTGTTTTGTCCGGAAGCGGAAGTTCCCCCAGTGATTCCTCCTGTTACAGTGGGGGCGGCCCAGGAGTAAGTGGTTCCAGCAGGGACTATTCCATCGGAACCATCGATAGGTTCAAGTTCAAATAAACTTCCGTCACAGACAGTGACTGTGAGGTCAGAAATATTGGCGATTGGGTTGACAGTGATTGCTCCAGAGATCGAACTTATTATAGTCCCGCAAGAGCTACTTACTTCGACATAGTAATAATTTGTGCCCACTGACGAAAGATCGCTAGGTGGATTGTAACTATTTGAGGTCGCTCCCGAAATTAAAGTTCCTCCAGAATTTGATGGAGCTGAATTTTTAAACCATTGATATGATAATGCTCCAGTACCTATTGCTGTTACAGAAATAGTAGATGTTGGGTCATTTTCACAAACTGTTTCTGGTATTGTTGAAGGCTGTAAGGTGATTTCTGTTTCCGGGGTTACGGTCAGCTGAACGATATCGGAGTTGACTGATCCGCAGGTTGCACTGGTAGCGGTGGCGAAATAGTAGAAGGTTCCGTCGTTCGAGATATCGGGAGT
>NZ_SPSB01000006.1 GCF_004571135.1 Algoriphagus kandeliae | reverse complement strand
CGTGTTACGCACCCGTGCGCCACTCTCAGGTTCACCGAAGTAAACCCTACCGTTCGACTTGCATGTATTAGGCCTGCCGCTAGCGTTCATCCTGAGCCAGGATCAAACTCTCCATTGTATATTGACTATAATTTCCGATTCTTTACTATTTAAAATAGTAGAATTCGGCCTGTCTAGATCTCAGGTTATTTGCCTTACAACACTTCAAAGAACATTTCTCTTGACATTTTCAAGAGGTAGTGAGAAGCACCCTTCCCAAAAGCGACTGCAAATATCGATGAATATTTTTAACTGACAAAACATCGAATTCAAAATTTGCAGATTTTTCTGAAAAAATTTTTCAAGCTTTCTTCCGCTGAGACTTTTTCTCAAATGGGAGTGCAAACATAGCGCAGATCTGGAGAAAACACAAGACCCGAAGACGCAAAAAATTGAAATAATTTTTAAAAAATTTCCTTCTTTCTAATTATCAGTTCTTTGGCTTTTTGAAAAGCGGAACTGTACTACAAGGCTCACCAAACATTAATGATTTTACCACTGGCTGAAGTTTCTCCACCAGCTTCCCATAAGCATAAAAAGGGATTTCAACCGAACTGCAACCTTTAACCACAACCGGTCTGTCTTTAAAATTTTCCTGCTCCAAAGAATCAACCACTCGATCTACAATAAGCTGCTCTAAAGATTCTAAATCTCCTACTACAAAACCTAAAACCACTGGCTGAAGATATGTAGCTACTAGCATATAGGCCCAAGTAGGAATAATCGCATCCACACTACAATAAATAGCCACCCACTTTCCACGATATTTTTCCCAATCATACTCCTTTAAAGATTGTCTGAAATCCTTCTCCCTCAAGACCAATCCCTGAAACAAAAAATCCTGCAAATCAAATAGTACACGCTCCTCCTTTGGATAGAATTCCTCAAGGTTTAAAGAAACCAATGAACTTTGGGCTACTCTATTGATAATTTCACTCATAAGGCAAAAGGATTTTTCTTACTCTTCAAAAGCCGAAACTCCTTTAAATAATTCGGAGTAAAATAAGCCACATCTTCAAAATCTTCTTTTTGATATTTTCCCCAAGCAATTTCTCCTACCGAACTTGCATTTGGAAATACATCCAAAAAGATGGCTCGAGAACTCGTGATCACCTCTTTAGCTTTTTGATTGGCATTCCCTACGAAAAACAACTCTGTCCTGCTTATCCAAGAAGAAAACGAATTCTCATCTAAGATTTCCGCAGCAATAGGTTCCAAAACTTCTCCGGATGGACCAAAAACCTCTCGAAAAACTTCCATTCGCCTCGCATCCAACATGGATACGACAATTGCGTTTGGATTCTGTCTCCATGCTTGAACAGCCATAGCTTGTAGTGTATCCACAGAAATCAAAGGTATTTCCAAGGCAAATGCCAATCCCTTGGCAGTGGATGCCCCGATTCTCAAACCTGTATAGGAACCTGGACCCCCCGAAACCGCAACCGCGCTTAAATCCTTTAGTTGATATCCCCCCTCTTTCATTACGTCCTCGATTAACTGCGGAAGCATTTTAGAATGAGCTCCTTCTTCTTGGATTGTTTGCTCAGAGAGCAATACTCCTTCTTTGTGTAAAGCTACCGAGCAGATATCGGTACTGGTTTCCAAGGAAAGGATTAAGGCCATTATTCAGACTTTGCCGTTAGGATTGACTGGATATTTCTCGGTTCTGCTAAAAGCTCCTTCGCTTTTTCAACCACGGCATCCTTTTGAAGACCTGCCTGAATCATTCCTTCTTGGAAATAATATCTTGACACAATTTCTTCACGAAGGACTTTTTCAATCTCCTCTTTATAATTGATCAGGTCTTGTTCCTTACTATGCATGATTCTAGCTTCAAGTGCCTCAACTTGTCCTTTTATCTCATCATAATAAGGAGTCTGCTCTGCCAATTTTTTCATATCCTCCACCGACTTTTCTAAATAAGTGGTGTAATCGTAATCCCTATCGGACAACCAAGCCACAAACTTATTGTACTCTGAATCTGCTAAATCAAATTCTTCTATCTCTCCGATGTCATTATGCTGATAAAAGAATTCGGTAGCATAATCAAATACATGATTTCCCGCTACCAAACTGTAAGTAATTGGGGCATACTTTGGAGCAGGGATAGTCTCATCAGGTTCAATTCCCGCCCCATCCAAAACAGTCCGACCGTTTTGGGTTTTAAATTCCTTGCGTAAAGAATCTGGTACTGAATAAATCTCTCCCTCTTCACGGCTTAAGGCATAATCAATGGCCTGAATACATCTCCCGCTCGGGATATAATATTTAGCAGTGGTCACTTTCATCTGTGCATTGTAAGTCAAAGGGATGGTAGTCTGAACCAAACCTTTACCAAAAGACTTCCTACCCACTAAAACCGCCCGATCATAATCTTGCAAGGCTCCAGCAACAATCTCAGATGCCGAGGCACTTCGCTCATTAATCAAAACCACTAAAGGGATATGCTTATCAACAGGAGTCTTGGTTGTTTTATATGTATGATTTACACTTTCAATTTTCCCGATGGTTTTGACTACCTCTTTTCCTTTCGGTACAAAAAGATTCACAATTTCTACCGCCTCAGAAAGCAATCCTCCTGGATTATCACGAAGATCTAAAACAAGTTTATCGATTCCTTGTGCCTTAAGATTCACCAGGGCATTACGAACTTCCGAAGAAGCATTGGTTGTAAAATCAGAAAGTTTGATGTAGCCGGTTTTCTCATCAAGTTTCCCATAGTATGGCACATTCTTCAGGGAAATTTTCTTACGAACCAATTCAAAGCTTAAAGTATCCTTATCTCGGAGCACTTTTACCTTAACAGGCGTATTTTCTGGGCCTTTCAATAATTCCGAAACTTGGGAGGTGTTTTTACCAACCACGTCAGTGGTATCAACCATCAATATTTTATCTGCGATTTTGAGTCCGGCATTTTGTGCAGGAAAACCAGTATAGGGCATTAAAATCATACTCCCTTCACCTCGTGAACCAATCAATGCCCCAATTCCACCATACTCCCCGGTCGTCATCAGTCTGAATTCATCGGATTCTTCTTCTGGAATGTACTCAGTGTAGGGATCCAATTCTTCAAGCATAGCCTGAATCCCAACCCCAACCAATTGATCAGGATCGATTTCATCTACATAGTAAGAATCCAATTCTCTTACTAGTGTCGCGAAAATGTCTATGTTCTTAGCGATCTGGAAAAGCCGATCGTTTTTTACAGAAAAAGCTACTGTGGCAGTCAAAAGAAAGGCTACAGCCAAAACTGGGATCCACCGTGACTTATTTATTCTATTCATGTGATTGATTTTTTACCTCTGACTCAATTCTTTCAAGAACTTTCTTGGTCTTTTCTTCTAGGGACTTAAAATCCATAGCCTCGGAAGAGACATAAAGTAAACCAATAAATAATTGTCTTGAAGAATTTGAAAGCAAATGTTTGTTAATCCGATATGCTTCCCGCATTCTACGCTTCATCAAATTCCTTCCTGTTGCTTTTTTGATTTTCCTCTTTGAAACAGAGAACAGAACTTGATTTGGATTTGAAGTATGCGACTCCCCTTCCTTTACCAGATACAAGACCTTGAAGGGGTATAAAAAAAAAGAGGAACCTTCGTCAAAAAGTTCCTTGATAGATTTTTGGCTGTAAAGCCTTTCAGTTTTCGGAAGTCTGAAATTCATTGCAAGGAATCAAATCACATGCAACATACAAATTCTAGACAAGAATTATTTCTTCAGAGTTTTTTCAGAAGAAACGGTCAATTTCTTTCTTCCTTTAGCTCTTCTGGCCTTCAATACTCTTCTACCATTGGCAGTAGACATTCTTTCTCTGAAGCCGTGCTTGTTCTTTCTTTTTCTTCTGGAAGGCTGAAATGTTCTTTTCATGATCGAATATCTTTATATTATTGCTTTCTATTGGGTCTTTCTGGACTTACCCTCCAAAAAGGACTGCAAAGATATGCAGCCAAATCCGAATTACAAAAAGTAGTGAAATAATTGTTTGAAACTAGCTGACTATTTGATGTTTCAATACCAAATCTCCTGTAAAAACCCCGCTTCGCAATATCTACAAATTCAGGTTAAAATCCCTGTTTCCTACCCAGGAAAGGTTAAGCTACAGCTTCCAATCTGGCGAGCCGGACGCTATTTCCCTTCGAATTACGCACAGTTTGTTCGAAATTTTTCCGTTCGATTTGAGAATGAATCGATGCCTTTTTTCAAAAAAAACAAATCCCTATGGGCAATCGAAGTTGAAAAAAGCGGGACGTACGAGGTTTTCTATGAGTTCTTTGCCGGGACCATGGATGCGGGTTCTGCTTGGGTAGACGATCAACAGATCTACCTCAACCTAGTGAATTGCTGTATGGAAATTTCAGGAACTCGACACTTCTCTTATGAGTTCCAGTTCAAACTCCCCTATCCTATTCGAGTCTGCACCCTCCCTGAAAAAAGAGAGCGAACTTATTTTGCAAATAACTTTCAAGAGGTAGCTGACTCCACCTTATTAGCGAGCAAGGATGTTATCCATTGGAAGTTTGCGGTGGACGATTACACTTTTCATTGCTGGATTCATGGAGCTATTCATTTTGAAAAGCAAGAATTCCTGGATGCTTTGAAAAGAATTGCTATCTCTCAGATTAAAGACTTTGGAGTGTTTCCGGAGCTTGAATACCATTTTCTTTTCCAGCTTCTTCCTTATCAACACTATCACGGAGTTGAGCATAAAAGAGGAACAGTCATCACCTATGGTCCTGCAGAAAAGCTCAAGCAGAAAAAGCATCTTATGGAATTATTAGGAGTATCCAGCCATGAACTCTACCATGCTTGGAATGTGTGTAGAATTAGACCAAAAGATTTACTGCCCTATGATTTTTCTTCCGAAGACCACACAACAGCTGGATGGATTTTGGAAGGAATCACCTCTTATATGGGGGATTTATACCTTCTAAAGTCAGGCGTTGTTTCCATTCAAGACTTTGCGAAGAAGATTCAAAATACCATTCAGCGCGTTTCAGAGGATTTTGGATGGAGAAATTCCAGCATCCTAGAATCTTCCTTTGACACATGGGTAGATGGATATCATGCAAGTGCTCCAGACCGGAAACAAAATATTTATGCCAATGGAGCTTTAATTGCTCTAGGCATAGACTTGATGCTTCTTGCAAATGGTTCCTCTTTGGCAGCAGTTATGCAAAAAGCTTGGATTCGTTTTGGGAAAAATAATCGAGGATACCACGAATCTTCTTTTTGGAATTTAATCTTATTGGAATTATCAACCGGTGTGGAAAATGACTTTTATACCACCTATATCTCAGGAAAAAATTCCATAATCCCATATCTAAAAGAAAATCTCCCCTCCTTGGGACTAAATCTAGAAGAGAGATTTGAAGATGATTTTCTACGGAACACCTTGGGTATAATTGTCAAAGATTCCGAAATCAAGAAAATCCATCCGGATAGCTTTGCCTACCAGGTATTAATGCTAGGTGATCAAATCAAATCAATAAACACCAATGGAACTCTGGACATTTATCGTCTGAACGGAGTCGACCATCATTTCAATATCAAAAAATCAGAGAATCAGTTTTTCCCCACTTACCATATCCAAGTTTCAAAAGCTACCCCTATCCGAGAGGCTTGGCTAGCATAAATCACCACAAACAAAAACACCTCTCAAATTGAGAGGTGTTTTTGTTAAAATATCTGACCTGTTTAAATAGCGTAAGCTTTGTCGCCAGGTTTCAGGTCAATACATCCATCATATCTTCCTGGCACCTCCACATAATTTAAAGCTTGGGTAGCACCAATTTCAGAGGAAAAGTAACCCAAAACAGTCAAGTCCCGAAGCATATTGATTACCTGAGGCTCTCGTTGAGAAGAAGATTTATATTGCTCATATAAATCATTCAGATAGGCTAATCTATCCTCAGCACTTGCTTCCACAAAATCTGCACCTTTTGATGCTTTGAACTCTTTGCGAATCATATTCAAACCATCTACAAATGCTTTTTGCTGGGATTCATCATAGGTATCTTTTACCATCATAACCATAAAGGCACCAATTCCAGCAGCTTTTGCTCCAGGCGTATCGGTTTCAGGAATGATAGTATCCCCTAATTCATCCAAGAAAGCAATATCGTCAGGGCTGAAATTGAGCCCTTCAATTTGATTTTCAGGGGCACATCCGGTCAGGATAGCAGTTGCTCCGACCATAGTTCCGCCCATCATGAGCACTACACTTTTGAGTGCTTCTCTTCTATTCATATTCATGGTTTCTTTTTTCAACGGTTAGAGATTTTGTCTTTTCATTTCCTCCACAGCGAAATTGGCTGCACGAGCAGTCAAGGCCATGTAGGTTAAAGATGGGTTTTGTGCAGCTGCAGATGTCATACAAGCTCCATCTGTAACAAATACGTTTTTCGCATCCCAAACTTGGTTATTACCATTCAAAACCGAAGTTTTTGGATCACGACCCATTCTAGCTGTACCCATTTCGTGGATGCCTTGCCCGAAAGTATATCCAGCATCATAGGTCTGAATATCTTTAAATCCGGCAACTTCCAGCATTTCAGCAGCATCAGTCATCATATCCTTCCGCATATTAAGCTCATTCTCCTTGATCTCAGCGTTCATGACCAAAGCTTCCATTCCCCACTTATCTTTAACCGTATCACTCAAGCGAATGTGATTGTCATGATAAGGAAGAATTTCACCGAATGCAGTGAAACCAATGCTCCATGGCCCTGGCTTAGTAAGTGCCTCTTTCATCGGAGCACCAAAGTTCAATTCAGCCACATCACGGTTCCAACCGCTTCTACTTGCACCTCCTTGATATCCAAATCCACGTAAGTAATCCCGCTTTTCTCCATTTAGATTTCTGAATCGAGGAATATACAATCCAGTAGGTCTTCTACCGAAATAATACTTATCCTCATATCCTTCGATCGTTCCTCTTGCTCCAAGTCTAAAGTGGTGATCCATGACGTTATGTCCCAGCTCTCCAGAACTTGAACCCAAACCTCCAGGCCAGATATCAGTGGCTGTACGCATCAAAATAGCCGTAGAGTTGAAAGCAGAAGCACAAAGGAAAATGATTCGAGCATCATATTCGATAGTCTGATTAGTCTCAGCATCCAAAACCTCTACCCCAGTAGCTTTCTGCGTGTCTTTATCATAAATCAATCTACGAACGATAGACCATGGACGAAGTGTCAAATTTCCTGTAGCCACCGCAGCAGGCAAGGTCGAAGCTTGCGTACTGAAGTATCCTCCAAATGGACAACCTAGCGAACACTTATTTCGATATTGACATCCAACTCGTCCAGGAAGTGGTTGGGTGATATTGGCAGGTCTACCCATAATCCAATTACGGGCACCTTTGTAATGGTTTTTGATCCTTTCCACTGCATCTTTTTCAACACAGTTCATTGGCATAGGAGGCATAAATTCACCATCAGGAAGAATATCTAATCCATCTCTGTTTCCAGAAATCCCAGCGAATTTTTCCACATACGAATACCAAGGTGCTAAATCCTTGTATCGAATTGGCCAATCTACAGCAATCCCCTCTTTCGCGTTAGCTTCAAAATCAACATCGGCCCATCGATAGGACTGTCTTCCCCAAAGAAGCGAACGACCTCCTACCTGATAGCCTCTAAACCATGTAAATGGTTTTTCCTCAACATATGGCGAATCAGACTCATGTGCCCACCAATCCAAATTCAACTCATTCAACACATAATCCCTTCGCAAATTAGGATGGTTTTCAAGCATTTCTTGAGTTCTTCGTCCTCTATGAGGAACCTCCCATGGGGGGAGTGTTGCAGTCTTGTAATCTTTGACGTGCTCGACGTTTGGTCCCCGCTCCAAGAGCAATACTTTCAGCCCCTTTTCTGTCAACTCTTTAGCAGCCCATCCGCCGCTAATTCCTGACCCAACTACAATCGCATCATACTTCTCGTTTGCCATAAATATGGTTTTTGGTTATTTAGTATTAAACATCACAAACTTCTATTGCCTGCTGCAAAGCAGCAATTTTATCTTCTTGTTTGGGAACAAATTCATGTGAAACAAATCCCTTATACCCTGTTTCTACAATCGCTTTCATGATGGCCGGATAATAAATCTCTTGTTCATCATCCAATTCATGCCTTCCCGGATTTCCTGCAGTATGATAATGCCCAAAGTACTGGTGATTGTTTTTGATCGTGCGAATAATATCTCCTTCATCAATTTGCATATGGTAGATATCAAAAAGCAATTTGAAGTTTTCACTACCGATTCGCTTGCAAAGTTCAATTCCCCAAGGGGACTTATCACACATATAATCTTTATGGTCTACCTTACTGTTGAGCAATTCCATCTGAATAACAACCCCATGCTTTTCAGCTAAGGGTAGAATTCGCTTCAATCCCGCTTCACAATTCTTCAGACCCGTTTCATCATCCATTCCTCTTCGGTTTCCTGAAAAAGCTATCAAATTGGTGTAGCCATTCTTAGCTACAATAGGAATTACCTCCTCATAATTTTTCACCAATTGATCATGAAATTGAGGGTCATTCCAGCCATCTGCGATGGAAATTTCAGCTCCATTAGACATGGAGCAATGCAGTCCATACTTCTGTAAAGTGGGATAAGCATCAGGCCCAACGATATCAACACCTTGAACCCCCAACTTTTTGGCTCCAATACAAAGCTCTTCCAAAGAAAGTGGGCGCATGGACCATAAGCATACTCCATGTTTGATATTACCTTTTAGAGAGGGAGCTTTCTTTTCCTCAAAGTCAAAGGAACTGAGTGTTCCAAGAGCAGCTCCTCCCAACAAAACTTTCTTGAAGGACTCTCTTCGGCCGGGGTTGATAGGTTTGGTCATG
Source organism: Algoriphagus kandeliae (assembly GCF_004571135.1). Taxonomy (GTDB): domain Bacteria; phylum Bacteroidota; class Bacteroidia; order Cytophagales; family Cyclobacteriaceae; genus Algoriphagus; species Algoriphagus kandeliae. The sequence continues at coordinate 84,860 of NZ_SPSB01000006.1, read as the reverse complement.
ATGGGTTATTTGGGGTTTTAATTTCTTCTTTTTTGAAAAAGGATGTGAAAAATAGTAAAACGATCACGGAAATACCAGCTGGAATCAACCAAATTGACTGCCAGTCGTGCATTCGGTCGCCTATTAAGAAATTATTGGAAATTTGGCCTGCTGCCCAAAATCCAATCAACATCCCTACTCCATAAGTGGCCAAGGTAATAAGTCCCTGTGCGGAAGATTTGAATTTTTCACCTGCATGTGCGTCGGTATAAATCTGTCCACTTACAAAGAAAAAATCATAACAAATTCCATGGAGCGCAATTCCTACCAGCAAGAGCCAAACTCCTTCATTAGCATCTCCGAAGGCAAAAAACACATAGCGAACTGCCCATGCAAGCATGGCGACAATCAAGGTCTTCTTAATCCCAAATCTCGAAAAGAAGATCGGCAAGGCGAGCATAAACAGAACCTCTGAAATCTGCCCGATAGTCATTTTCCCTGTGGAATTCTCTACTCCAATCTCAGTCAAAAACGGACTGGCATTTTGGTAATAAAATGCCAAGGGGATACAGATTAATACTGAACTCAAAAAGAAAATCGCATAGTTTTTATTTTTCAGCAAGGCAAGTGCATCCAGCCCTAATAACTCTGAAAGTTTGACTTTTTCGCTGCTTTTGGCTTTGGGAGGAGTCGCTGGAAGTGTAAAACTGAAAACCCCCAAGATCAAAGACATTATGGCCGCCATCAACCAGGTATTTTCCAACAAGCCATTAGACAACCCTTCCTGACTATCCCAGGCAAAAGAACTGATCAAAATACCTGCTGCAATCCAACCTATGGTGCCCCAAACCCTTACTGTGGAAAATTCCTTTGCAGGATCTTTCATTTGATTGAATGAAATGGAATTTACCAAGGCCAGGGTTGGCATGAATAAAATCATATATGCCAGAAGAATAGGAAAGAAGGCTGAAAAATCGCTGCTTGTGTATAGTAAATACATTAACCCAGCCCCAACCAAATGAATTACACCCAATATTCGCTGGGCATGAAAGTATCGATCGGCAATTAGTCCAACCAAAAAAGGAGCTATGATGGCACCCAGTGATTGAGTAGAAAATGCCAAAGAAATCTCTTGGTCTTTTGCAGCCAAATTCGCACCCAAAAAAGTCCCCATTGTCACATACCAAGATCCCCAAACGAAGAATTCCAAAAACATCATTAAGGAAAGTCGAATGCGGATTAATAAGCTCATGAGAATCGGAGTGGATAAAAAAGATTTAAAATTTAGAATTCGGTGAATTTACCGTATTTTAAGCAAGTCAGTTGAATTTGTGAAATTAGGCCAAAAATTATTTTAGCAAAGCCATTCATAACGGGATGTTACACTTGATCAAGAAAATCGAATTACGAATCTTGAAAATGGCTTTTTTTGACTGAATCATCTATTTTCAATCCAAAATAACCTAAAGACCTATGTCGACAAACAAGAAACTCAAAATCGGTCTCGTGGGAGGAGGTCCGGGTTCATTTATCGGTGCTATTCACCTGAATGGAGCCTTGATGGACGGACTTTTCGAACTTGCTGCGGGGGCATTTTCGTCCAACCCTGAGAAATCAAAACAACGAGGGGAAGAACTCATGCTTGACCCATCCCGGGTATATTCAAGCTACGATGAGATGTTTGAAAAAGAACTTCAACTCCCGGAATCAGAGCGTATCGATGTAGTAGTAATTGTAACCCCAAATAATGTCCATTTTGATCCGACCGCCAAAGCAATCCGAGCCGGGTTCCATGTGGTTTTGGACAAGCCTTTGACGCTGAATTATCAAGAGGCCAAAGAACTCTACCATATCGTAAAAAATAGCGATCGGAAATTCTTACTTACCCACACTTACAGTGGGTACCCGATGATCAAGCAAGCCAAGCAGATGATCGCTGAAGGGCAGCTAGGGAAAATCCATAAAGTCTATGTGGAATATCCACAAGGATGGCTTTACAAACTCCTTGAAAACGAAAACAACAAGCAAGCTGAATGGAGAACTGATCCCAAGCGAAATGGATTGGCGGGGTGTATGGGTGATATCGGAACACACGCCTTTCATCTAGCCGAATATGTTTCAGGACTCCAAGTAGAAAAAGTATGTGCCGACCTTTACATCAAAGTAGAGGGCCGTCCAATTGATGATGATGGAGTGGTATTGATGAGATTTAATAATGGCGCCTCCGGAGTCTTGATGGCATCCCAAACTGATACAGGGCTAGAAAACAATTTGAAAATTCGAGTATTTGGAGATAAAGGTGGAATCGAATGGCAGCAGGAAGACAATAATTCCTTGATCGTCCGCTTCCCTGGTCAGCCTGCGCAAATTTTCAGAGCCGGAACTGGGTATCTTGGTTCTCTTGCACAGGAAAACACCCGGACACCAGCTGGTCACCCAGAAGGATATGTTGAGGCCTTTGCCAATTTGTATCGAAATTTTGCTCGCTGCATTTATGCTGAGCGCGCAGGAGAAACACCAAAACCAGAATGGGAAGATTATCCTGGCATCGAAGATGGCATCAGAGGCATGGCCTTTATCGACCATGTATTGCGAAGTACTGAAACTGATTACAAATGGACTCCATTTATTGTGGAGAAGTAATTAACTATTAAACCTAAAATTCAATCCAACCATGAAAACTATTAAAGGACCTGCCATATTCCTGGCTCAGTTTGCAGATGATAAAGAGCCTTTCAACAACCTGAAAAACATCTGCCATTACATGGCTGATTTAGGCTATAAAGGTGTTCAGATTCCTTCTTGGGATTCACGAATGATCGATCTTCAAAAAGCTGCAGAAAGCAAAGATTACGCAGACGAAATTGCTGGAACTGTTGAAGAAGCTGGATTAGTCATCACAGAGCTTTCCACCCATTTACAGGGCCAATTGGTGGCAGTTCATCCAGCATACAATGAACTGTTTGATGGATTTGCTCCAGCCTCTATGGCAGGTGATTTAAAAGCCAAAAGCGAGTGGGCTACCCAGCAGTTGAAATACGCTGCAAAAGCTTCTCATAACTTAGGGTTAAATGCACATGCCACCTTCTCCGGAGCTTTGATGTGGCACACAGTTTACCCTTGGCCTCAAAGACCAGCCGGTTTAGTGGATACCGGATTTACTGAATTAGCGAAAAGATGGACTCCTATTTTGGATGAATTTGACAAATACGGAGTGGACGTTTGCTATGAATTACACCCAGGAGAAGACTTGCACGATGGGATTACTTTTGAAATGTTCTTGGAGAAAGTAAACAACCACAAGAGAGCCAATATCTTGTATGATCCAAGTCACTTCGTCCTACAATGTTTGGATTACCTGCAGTTTATCGACTTTTATCATGAGCGGATCAAAATGTTCCACGTAAAAGACGCTGAATTCAATCCAACCGGGAAACAAGGTGTCTATGGAGGTTTCCAAGGCTGGGTAGACCGCGCAGGAAGATTCAGATCATTAGGAGACGGCCAAGTTGATTTTGGCGGAATTTTTAGCAAACTTTCGCAATACGATTACGATGGCTGGGCAGTCTTGGAATGGGAGTGCGCTATCAAGCACCCAGAACAAGGAGCTGCAGAAGGCGCTCCATTCATTCAGTCTCATATTATTAGGGTGACTGAAAAAGCATTTGATGACTTCGCCGGTACAGGTGCTGATGAAGCCTTCAACAAAAAAATCTTAGGAATCTAATTATCATCAATCTAAAATCCATGAAAATCAAAAATCAAATTAGCCTCAGCCTATTGGCGCTTGCCGGTGTAACTTTTGCTTGTGGAGGCGGCGGATCCACTTCTAGTGAATCCACTTCCGAACAAACAGTAAGTGCTCCTGCACCAGCAAAAGAGGTGAGCTTAGAAGAAAAATATCAGGACGACCCTATTTACATCAAGGGACTTGAAAAAGTAAAAGGTTCTGATTGTCAATCCTGCCATATGGTTGAGCGAAAAATCGTAGGACCTTCTTATGCAGAAGTGGCGGCTAAATATGAAAACACAGAAGAAAATGTAGAGATGCTAGCTGCAAAAGTGATTGCAGGAGGAGTTGGTGTTTGGGGTGAAGTTCCTATGCCTGCCCATCCTGGACTAAGCGAGGAAGATGCTAAGGACATGGTCCGATATGTATTACTGCTTAAAAAATAAAACCATGCTTAAATTCAGATATGTTATTGGAGGCCTAGCTATCTTGATGGCAGGAGCTTGTTCAGGACCTAAAACTGAAACAGCAGAAGAAACCGAAACACAGATGGAAACCACTACGGAACCAGAAAGTGAGTGGATTTCTCTTTTCGATGGACAAACCTTTAACGGATGGCATAAATACGGTGGAGGTAAGGTAGGAAATGCCTGGAAAATTGAAAATGGAGAACTTTACCTTGATGCTGCTAATAAAGATGGATGGCAAACTGGTGACGGTGGTGACATCGTAACTGATCAAGAGTTTGAAAACTTCCATTTCCAAGCTGAGTGGAAAATTGCTCCGAATGGAAATAGCGGGATTATCTTCTTTGTCAATGAATCACCTGAATATGATTATTGCTGGCAAACCGGCCCAGAAATGCAGGTACTTGACAATGATGGTCATCCAGATGCTCAAATCATAAGCCATCGTGCTGGCGACTTATATGATCTTATCGTGAGTAGCGAAGAGACGGTTAAGCCTGTTGGAGAGTGGAACCTGGCCGAAATCATTGCTGATAACGGGAATCTAACCCTCCGATTGAATGGTGTTGATGTAGTAAAAACTACCATGTGGACTCCAGAGTGGGAAGCTTTAATTGCGGACAGCAAATTCAAGGATATGCCTGGATTCGGAAAATTCAAAAAGGGAAAAATCGCCCTTCAGGACCATGGAGATATAGTTTACTATAGAAACATCCGTATCAAAGAACTATAAAAAGAAAAATCCTTCCTGAATCAGTTGACAGCTGAAATCTCAGCTTCAACCCAATTTGGGAAGGATTTTTTATGTCTTTTCGAAACTTTATTACATCCTGGTAACCTGATCTTTTCGAATATAAGCTACCCGATTTTTCCATTCGATTTCATACCAAATATCCTTGGATGAACGGATCTTTAGGCGATGTCCAGGTTCTATTTGTTCCAATAAATCCCCGCCAGCAGTCGGCTTCGAAACGATGTAAGAAGGACTGTGTGTCACCAATCCTGACCGAGGCTCCACCAGAAAATTATTGACTAAAAAAATCACGAACACCAAGGAGACAACTGGCCAATAGCTGGTGGAAGTATTTTTCTTCCATTTGGTCCAGATAGTCATTCCCAATGAAATCAACAAAAGGGCTGAAAGTACAAGCAAAATTGGTTCCTTATACTCCACCAAAAAAAGAATAAATCGATCCCTGTCACTCACCTCATATCCACTAAGGGAAGTCTGACCTGTCAAGTTCTTAATCTTCTCTATGATTTGTGGATTTGGATTGAGATCATAGTACTTACCCAGGTAAAGTGTAGCCTGTTCTTTGTCTCCCATACCCTCAGCAATAAAGGCCATTTTTAAAAGCATGGCGGGCGAAAAGAGGCCATTCTGGTAATTTGGCACGTAAATCTCCATCGCTTCTTTATAGCTTCTGTTCTCAAAAAGAGAATCTGCTTTAATAAGATCATTTGCAAAGACTTGATTACAAGTAACTTGCAAAAGGAAAATAAAAAACAATGAAACTTTTACCAGAAAGATTGACTTGTCGTTTTGCATTTAAAATCCAGAGTCATAAATTTGCAGTCCAATTACGGCAATGATCTACCAAAAAGCAAGGTAAGGAGCTCTATTTGACAAGTTTTCACAAGGAATTTCAGCGATGAAATTCAAACAATCTGATTCCGTAGCTCAGCTGGTAGAGCATAACACTTTTAATGTTAGGGTCCTGGGTTCGAGCCCCAGCGGGATCACATAGAATCTCAAAGGAAAATCAGGCGAGAAGCCTGTCCCGATGAATGAAATAATATCGGGAAGCCCCAGCGGGATCACATAGAATCACCAATAACGATTGGGTATTCAAACAGGAAAATTTCCTGAATCAACATTGAGGAGTTAAAAAGTTCGGGGTGTAGCGTAGCCCGGTTATCGCGCCACATTTGGGATGTGGAGGTCGCAAGTTCGAATCTTGCCACCCCGACTTATTTTCCAGGTCCTGTAGCTCAACTGGATAGAGCAACTGCCTTCTAAGCAGTAGGTTTCAGGTTCGAGTCCTGACAGGATCACTTTATGAGCGGAGTCAATCCGCTTTTTATTTGGTAGTCTGATTCCGTAGCTCAGCTGGTAGAGCATAACACTTTTAATGTTAGGGTCCTGGGTTCGAGCCCCAGCGGGATCACATAAAGCAGGTCAATCGGCCTGCTTTTTTGTTTTCAGGAAATAATAGTCAACCACATTCGGGGCGAGAAGCCTGTCCCGATGACACGAAGCGAAGCAAGTGGATATCGTCCCGAAAAAGATCGGGACCAGCGGGATCACATAAAGCAGGTCAATCGGCCTACTTTTTTGTTTTTAAAGGTTTGGACTTCATTCTGAAAAAATTCCTCTTGCTATTCAAATGCTTTTTCATAAGGTTTCGGAATGAAAAACATCCTACCTATTCTTTGCTTGACTTTGATCTTGTTCAGTTGTTCCAAAACTGTTTCTGATGATCATTTTTATGATCCGGGTATTTCAAAAGAACTTGCCGATTACCGAAGTCAGCAGATTAATAAGATCCATTACCAATTAGAATTTTCTATTCCTGAAAAGAAAGAAGAACCTATTCCCGCCAGTTTGATTCTTGATCTTGTTCTTTCGGATCTTCAACATCCCTTGATTTTAGATTTCAATGAGTCTTCGGATAAAGTAAAAACCTTGAAGGTGAATGGAAATTCAGCAGATATCCTTTATGAAAAGGAGCATTTAATAATTTCGAATGACTACCTAAAAAAGGGACAAAATCAAATTGAGATTGAATTCATTGCAGGTGATTTGTCCCTGAATAGGAATGATGAGTTTCTCTATACCTTATTAGTACCCGATCGGGCTAGTACACTTTTTCCTTGTTTTGACCAACCAAATCTAAAAGCGAATTACACGCTGAAAATCTCCGCTCCAAAGGACTGGAAAGTTTTGGCTGGAGCACCTTTGATACAGAAGACGGAGAATGGAGACTTTTCTATTCATGAGTTTGCGAAGTCTGACTTGATGAGCACTTATTTGTTTTCCTTTGTTGCGGGCAAATTTGAAGAAGCTAGCTCTACAGATGGATTTTCCTTACACATGCTTTATCGGGAAACCAATGAAGAAAAAATAAAGGTTAGTATTCCTGAGATTTTCAGACTTCATCAGCAATCGGTTTCATTTTTGGAAGATTACACAGATTATAAATTCCCATTTCAAAAGCTTGATTTTGCAACTATTCCGATTTTCCAATATGGCGGTATGGAGCATGTCGGCGCTATTCAATATCGAGAGGGAACTTTGTTTTTAGACCCCAACGCCACAGATTCGGAGTTACTGAGCCGGGCAAAGTTGATTGGACATGAAACGGCTCACATGTGGTTTGGGGATTTGGTCACCATGAAATGGTTTAATGATGTCTGGATGAAAGAGGTTTTTGCCAATTTCATGGCTGGGAAAATCGCAAATCCGGCTTTTCCTGAAATTAACCATGACTTGCTTTTCTTGACCTCTTTGTATCCTGGTGCCTATGCCGAGGATCGAACCAAAGGCACCAATCCAATTCGTCAGAATCTCTCAAATCTTAAGAATGCAGGATCGCTTTATGGAGGAATCATCTACAACAAAGCTCCGATCATGATGCGACAGTTGGAGACTTTGATGGGTGAAGAAGCTTTCAGAAAAGGAATTCAGGCTTATATCAAAAATTTTGCAAATGGAAATGCAGAATGGAATGACCTAGTACAATTACTCGATCAGCAAACACCCGAAGATCTGATGGCTTGGAGTGAGGTTTGGGTAAATCAGTCAAGCAGACCAATATTTTCGCAAGAATTAAAGCTGGATGAGGCAGGAAAAATCGAATCGCTTATCATTTCTCAAAAGGCTGAAGACGGAAGCGATAAAGTCTGGCCTCAACTTTTTGAAGTGACCTTGGTCTATGAAGACGGAGATAAAGTGATTCCTTTATCGGTGAAAAGCCGTTCAACTGAGATTCAAGAGGCAAAAGGATTGACCAAGCCTTTGGCAATCCTCTATAACAGCGATGGGTTAGGATATGGTGTATTTCCGATGGATGAAGCCTATTTAGATCAAATCCCAAGTATCGAAAATGAAGTCAGTCGCGCAAGTGCTTATCTTAATCTTTTTGAGAATACCCTGAATGGAGGTGTTAAGCCATCAAAAAATCTTGAAGTAATTCGGGCCGGTTTGATGCAGGAAAATAACGAGATCATCCTTCGGTTGATAGCTGGACAGGCAAGTACGCTATTCTGGACATTTTTGAGTGAAGAATCAAGACTGATGCAAGCCGAAAAGATGGAAGCCTTGATTTGGGAAAGGTTAAATCAGGACCTCATACCAAACGTAAAGAAGTCCCTCTATAATCTCTACAGCGGAATAGCTTTTACGAAAGAAGGACAAAGCAAACTCTATAAAATCTGGAATAAGGACCTAGTTATTCAAAACTTGAATTTGAGTCCAGATAATTTCACCAGTCTGGCAATGAACCTAGCACTTTTTGGACATCCAAAATCAGAGGAGATATTGGACCAAGAAAGATCCCGAATTACTAATTCTGATCGTTTGGCAAGATTTGATTTTCTAAGACCAGCTCTTTCAGGCAAAACGGAAGATAGGGATGCGTTATTTTTATCTTTTCAAGATGCTCAGAATCGAGAAAAAGAATCTTGGGTCCTTGCTGCCTGTGATTTCATTCATCATCCATTAAGGCAAAAAGAAAGTATTAAGCATGTTCCCCTTGCATTGGAACTGATGGAAGAGATTCAGCGAACAGGAGATATTTTCTTTCCTAAAGGTTGGGCTTCCAATATAGTCGGGCAATACAATTCTCCTGAAGCCGAACAAATGGTTCGGGATTTTCTCGATTCACGACCAGATTTCAATCCTGTTTTAAAGAACAAAATCCTTCAAGCAACAGACAACTTGAGTAGAGCACAAAAGATCTTGGAATAAGCCGCTAGAAATCCAAGGGATCCAAGTTTTTAAAATGACCATTTTGCTTAATGATCTCCTTGGCACGCTCAATATTCTTGATTACCGGAATGATACGCTTAAAGTGCTTTATCAAATATTCCATCCGCTTACCTTCCTCTGGAATTTGGAGTAATTCAAGCTCCTCCTCCACTTTTAACCCAATTTTGTGGGCATAGGTAAAGGAACTGGTATGTTCAGGTTTTATTTCTTCCGGGAAATGCAATAAGTACAATAACTCCTTCAGGTAAAAAAGAAACTCATGATTTTGCACCGCCGTGGCAACAGGGGAGTTTTCTAAAAATTCAACTTCTCCCCCTGCATATAATTTGCCTTTCATGGGATTTTCAAATGTTAGGATTCGGAAGGCGCGCATTCCTTTTGTTTTGATATCTAGCCTTCCATCCGGGTAGCGTTTATAAACCTTATCTAAAACTACCTCTGTTCCAAAGCCTGTCAACTTATCCAAATATGTGCAAATCCCAAAGCTGAGTTTTCCTTCCTCCACATCTGCCAACAATTGCCGGTATCGAGGTTCGAAAATATGGAGATTGAGTTGCTCTCCGGGAAAAACAACCAATTTCAAAGGAAACATAGGAAGGTACATACCCATCACATAAGAAGAACCCTATTCGGGAAACATTGATTCCTTTAATTTAAGGAAATAAAAAAGCTCCGTTTCCGGAGCTTTCTAAAATTATTTATTGGCGATGTATGCCAACAGGTCAAGGACCTTATTGGAATATCCCCATTCATTATCATACCACGAAACAACCTTCACGAAGGTATCAGAAAGTTGGATTCCTGCTCCCGCATCGAAGATGGAAGTGCGAGGATCACCCACAAAGTCATTGGAAACCACTGCATCTTCAGTGTATCCCAATACTCCTTTCATAGGTCCTTCTGCATATTCCTTCATTTTTGCACAGATTTCCTCATAGGTAGCCGGCTTTTTCAATCGAACGGTCAAATCAACCACAGAAACATCAGGAGTTGGCACTCGGAATGCCATACCTGTCAATTTACCATTCAATTCAGGAATTACTTTTCCTACTGCTTTTGCTGCACCAGTTGAGGATGGAATGATGTTTTGTCCTGCACCACGTCCACCTCTCCAGTCCTTAGCTGAAGGACCATCTACTGTCTTCTGAGTAGCAGTAGTAGCATGCACAGTGGTCATCAGACCTTCTTCAATTCCCCAGTTGTCATGCAAAACCTTCGCGATAGGAGCAAGACAGTTGGTAGTACAAGAAGCATTAGACACGAAAGTCATATCTGGAGTGTATGCCTCCTCGTTTACCCCCATTACAAACATTGGAGTATCATCTTTTGAAGGAGCAGACATAATTACTTTTTTAGCTCCCGCGTCGATATGACCTTGTGCTTTCTCTTTGGTCAAAAATATACCAGTAGATTCGATGACATAGTCAGCTCCTACCTCACCCCATTTTAGATCAGCAGGATTTTTCTCAGCAGTTACTCGGATAGCTTTACCATTAACTATCAATTTTCCATCTTCTACTTCAACAGTCCCCTTGAAACGGCCGTGTGTAGAATCATACTTTAGCATGTAGGCAATGTAGTCCACATCGATCAGGTCATTGATAGCTACTACTTCGATATCATTTCGTTCTTGGGCTGCGCGAAAGGCAAGTCTTCCGATTCTTCCGAATCCGTTTATTCCGACTTTAATTTTGCTCATAATTTTATTGATTAACGTATAGGTTTGATTCTAAAAACTTCTTTTTCTGTCCCTTATTCGGTCAAAATGTTAGAATTTGGTTAAAGTTATTACAATTTTTTGGCTAGCCCAAACGAAAAGGCACTCGAGAAACCAGAACCAAGCTTAAGCCAATTTTCAATCGATTTCGGAAAAAACTTTTTTCAAGAAATTTCCTAAAAACTGATTTTTTGCCTTCTGAATCACTATTTTAAACCATCCACTACCATCAAAATCATGTTTGTAAAAGCCATTCAAGAAGTTGCCGGTTATACCCGAGCAATCCATTCCATATCCAGAAATTTTGGAGGGAAAAGCATCCAAAGGGGTTCGGCCACCTTATTTTTCGTCAATGAAGAGGGCTGGGCGCTCACCTGCCGCCATGTAGCACAATGGATTATGCAGGCTGACGCCATCAACAAAAACTACCGAGCCTTCTTGGATCAAAGTCCGGGGCTTAGTGGAAAGCAGCAAAATATTTTGGCAAAATCCCTCAACTTATCTCAAGACAAAGCCTGCGAAATGCGGATTACATTTGTGGATTGTGTGGATGAAATCAAAAACATCCGATTCGTCCTCCACCCCAATTATGATTTGGCTTTGATCAAATTTGAGGGATTCCACAAACATCATTTTCAAGGAAGAGCCAAGTTCTTGAAAGATGATCAATCTGCGCAACCTGGAGCTATGCTTTGTCGATTGGGATTTCCTTTCCCGGAATTCTCCAACTTCAAATACAACCCTGAAAAAAATTTGTTGGAATGGACCTCGCAAGGAGCTGCCCGGTCACCCCGATTCCCAATTGAAGGAATGCTTACCCGCTTTTTGGGTGATCCAAATGGAAAAATCTATGGGATCGAAATGAGTACTCCCGGATTACGAGGGCAAAGCGGCGGACCATTATTTGATACAGAAGGAAGAATTATCGGTATGCAAAGCCGGACCAAGCACCTTCATCTGGGATTTGATATTGAGGACAAAGAAATTATAGTCCATGGAAAAAGTAAAAAAATCAACGATTACGCTTTTATCCATTTGGGAGAATGCATTCATGTCAAGGTGATCAAGGAATTTCTAAATCAGCATCAAATCAGTTTTGATGAAGAATAAAAAAAAGCTGCGTTTTTCTACGCAGCTTTTACTTTCGCTATAATTTTCAATTATGCCAAATTGTTGATGATTTCATTGAAAAGATGACTTGGCCGCATGGCTTTTGCCGTTTTTTCAGCATTTGGTCTATAGTAACCTCCGATGTCAACTGAATGTCCTTGAGATCCATTTAACTCAGCTTCAATTGCATCTGCCTGACTCGATAAAGCAGCAGCTACCGGAGTGAATTTCTCTTTCAACTCAGCATTTTTATTCTGTGCTGCCAAAGCTTCGGCCCAGTACAATGCCAAATAAAAATGACTACCTCTATTGTCCAATTTACCAACCACGCGAGCTGGAGATTTGTCGTTTTCAAGCCATTTTCCGGTAGCCTGATCCAAGGTTTCTGCAAGCAACATGGCCCGCTCATTTCCATACATTCGACCTAAGTGCTCCAAGGAAACAGCCAATGCCAAAAACTCACCCAGGGAATCCCATCTCAAGTGTCCTTCCGTTACAAATTGCTCCACATGCTTTGGTGCAGAACCTCCGGCACCTGTTTCAAAAAGACCTCCACCATTCATCAAAGGAACGATGGAAAGCATTTTGGCACTAGTTCCTAATTCTAAAATCGGGAAAAGGTCGGTTAAGTAGTCACGAAGCACATTACCTGTTACCGAAATGGTATCCAACCCTTCTTTAATTCTAGCCAAAGAGAAATTGGTCGCCTCGACAGGATCCATAACATGAATTTCAACACCTTCTAAATCATGTTGAGGCAAGTATTCATTCACTTTTTTGATCAATTCGGCATCGTGAGCCCGCTCAGGATCCAACCAGAAAACAGCCGGAGTTTGAGATTGCTTAGCACGGGTAACAGCCAATTTCACCCAATCCTGAACTGGAGCATCCTTAGTCTGGCACATTCTCCAGATATCTCCTTGCTCTACTTCATGTGACATCAATACCTCACCAGCCTTATCCACTACCTTAACAGTGCCAGCAAAAGGAATTTCAAAGGTTTTATCATGAGAACCATATTCCTCCGCTTTTTGAGCCATCAAACCAACATTTGGCACAGAACCCATGGTTGCTGGATCAAATGCACCATGCTTCTTACAGAAGTCAATGGTTGCTTGGTAAACACCTGCATAGCTTCGGTCAGGAATTACCGCTAAGGTATCTTGTAGTTTACCGGCTTTATTCCACATTTTACCTGAACTTCTGATCATTGCCGGCATGGATGCATCAATAATCACATCAGAAGGCACGTGCAGATTTGTAATCCCTTTATCTGAATTCACCATTGCCAAATCGGGGCGTTCAGCGAAGCAGGTTTCGATATCTTGTAGGATAGCGGCTTTAGTAGTCTCGTCAAGTTTTTCGATCGCAGCAAGCACGTCCCCGAAACCGTTGTTTGGGTCTGCTCCTACGCTTTCCAATTCCTGCTGATACTTATCGAAAACAGGCTTAAAGAAAGCCTTTACCGCATGGCCAAAAATGATAGGATCAGACACCTTCATCATCGTTGCCTTCATGTGAATAGAGAACAAAACCCCATCCTCTTTAGCTTCTGCTATGGCTTTTTGAAAGAATTCACTCAAGGCAGAAATACTCATAGTGGAGGCATCGATGATCTCTCCTTTTTGTAGTTTCAAACCCTCCTTCAATACTTTTTTGCTTCCGTCTTTTCCTTCCAAAAGAATGCTTACCTCATCCTCCTGTGGAAGGGTACAGGATTGTTCGCTTCCGTAAAAATCTCCGGAAGACATACTCGCCACTTGCGTTTTGGATTCAGGGCTCCAAGCCCCCATGCTATGAGGATGCTTTCTAGCGTAAGCTTTTACAGCCTGCGGAGCTCTCCGATCAGAGTTTCCTTCTCTCAAAACCGGATTCACCGCAGAACCTTTGATTTTATCGTAAGTAGCCTTGATCGCTTTTTCTTCCTCCGTCTTTGGCTCTTCAGGATAATCCGGAAGCGCATAGCCTTTTCCTTGAAGTTCTTTGATTGCAGCCTTCAACTGAGGAACAGATGCGGAAATATTTGGCAGTTTGATAATATTTGCCTCTGGGGTTTTTGCTATTTGACCCAGTTCAGCCAATGCATCAGAGATTTGTTGCTCAGGTTTCAAATACTGCGGAAAGTTGGCAATTATTCTTCCTGATAAAGAAATATCTCTCGTTTCTACCTCAATACCAGCAGAGCTTGTAAAAGCCTGCACAATGGGTAAAAATGAATAAGTCGCTAAGGCTGGAGCCTCATCAGTTAGGGTGTAAAGAATTTTTGGAGTCGAATTACTCATGATTATCAAAACTGAAAATTGAAAGAAATCCTGTGGATCCAAACAAAGACACTAACCACAAAGAGCATGAAAATAGGTCTAAGAAGAAAAATGGAAAGACAGGATGAATTTTGCGGGGCTAAAATACAGAATTTATACGGGTTTCAAATCCCAATCAAATAAATCAAACCTTATGAATGAGCTTTATTCCAAATGAAATGAATCCCCATCTCTCCACGCAGGAAACTTTTCTCGGTATTGCATTAATTTCCCAAAATCAAGGCTCACAACCTGAATACTTTCTTCCTCACCTAAATTGAGCAAGCAATCACCCTTGAAGTCATATGCAGCAGAATGCCCATTGTAAGGTATTTGATTGCCATCCGTACCTACTCGATTTACTCCAATGGAGTAAGCTAGATTTTCGATTGCACGGGCTGGAAGCAAAGCATCCCAAGCAGATGCTCGAGCTGCTGGCCAGGAGGCGATATAAAAAATTAGATCATAAGCCAATTGCCCCTCAGACTGAATTTTATTCCTAGACCAAACGGGGAATCGAAGATCATAGCAAATCTGGGGACAGATTTTCCAACCTTTTATCTCAAAAATGGGTAATTGATTCCCAGCCGAAAAAAACTGATGCTCATCAGCCATCCGGAAAAGATGGCGTTTATCATAAAAATCAATTTTTCCGGAAGGACTTACCCAAAACATACGATTATAAAAATGACCTGAATCTTGAATAATAGCACTTCCCGCAACAACAGCTTTTTTTTGTTTTGCCATTTGCTGCATCCACTTCGATACATGGAGATTCATAGGCTCGCTGACCTCTTTTACATCCATGGTAAATCCAGTCGGAAACATTTCCGGAAGTAAAATCAAATCCACCGGGCCCTGAATTTGCCACAATTTCTCCTCCAGCATAGCCAAGTTTGCAACCCGATCTTTCCAAAATAGATCAGTCTGTACTAGAGCAATTTGAAGGGTTGAAGCTGGACTCATTTAAGAGGATAAATCATGCGGTAATCCGTCGGAACTTTTCCTTTACTGATATCGATCAATTTGGACTTGATCAGGCGTTTTTTCAATCCATTTAGGTAATCAATGAAGAGAATTCCTTCCAAATGATCATACTCATGCTGAATTACCCGGGCCGTCATCCCTGAGAATTCCTCCTCTTTTAGATTCCAATTCTCATCGTAGTATTCGATGGTCAATTTTTCCGGGCGAATAATTTCTGCCCTAACATCGGGAATACTTAAGCAACCTTCTTCAAATCCGTAATCATCACCGTATTCATCTAGGATAATTGGATTGATAAAAGCCCGACGAATCCCTTTTTCTTGATCCTCCTCGTCTAGCATCAAGCTGCTATCGATTACAAAAAGTCGAATTCCTTGATTAATCTGCGGAGCGGCAAGACCAACCCCATTTGCCCGATCCATGGTAGCAAACATGGAATCAATCAATTCCTGAATATTTTCTCCTTCAGGAATGTCCAAAGCTTCTTTTTTCAATATGGGGTTACCGTAGGCTACGATTGGGTAAATCATCGTTGTGTCAGAAAGGATTGTAAGATTATGGTAGCACTGATTTTATCCAGATTTCCGGATTTTTCACGCCTGTCTTTTTTCTTGCTTCCCATGCTAATCATAGACTGCATGGCTATTTTGGAGGTAAATCGTTCATCCACCAAATGAATCTTTTTTGCTGGGAAAAGGCTCGCGAGCTTTTCCTTCAATTGGTAGACTTTCTCGGTCATTTCAGTTGATTCTCCCTGTAAATTCTTCGGGAGACCAAGCACGATATCCTCCACGTTTTCTTTTTCGAAGTACTTTTTCAGAAAGTTCAACAAATCTTCAGTCGGTATAGTTTCAAGCGGATTTGCCACGATCTGCATGGGATCAGTAACAGCCAGACCGGTCCTTTTGGTGCCCAAGTCAATCGCCAAAATTCTAGCCATTAGTTGGTACGGATTTTTTGATGAATCATTCGAAGAACTTCCTTCTCAAGCTCTACCGCTTTGGGAAATAGTAATTCATCTTCAATTTGTGCATGAATGGACAATTCTCGCTCAAAATTCTGTAACTCATGAAAAAGTACCTTCATCGTCAAAGGAGCAGAATCCGAAAGGGAATAATTATTTGTCAATTTTCGGATGCCTTCCATTTCATCGTCATGGATCTCATGCTCATCAGCTAAAAGACGAACAGGGTCCTTCTCCAGAATGGTCAAGGCATCATGCAAAGCAAAGTTACCATCCTCAATATCCTGCAGTAGTTCAATTCGCTTGAAAAGACGGCTTTCTTCTTCGTGGATATGATGGATAAAATCCTCCACAAAAAGCGGAAACATGATTTTCAAATCTGCCATCAATTGCTCGAATCCTTTTTCGGCCTGAACACCAGAAATCATATTGGATAAAAACGGAAGCTCTTGGCGAACGAAGTAATAGTGTTTCTTTTTCAAATAAGCCACCAAAACTTCAATTGGATTCAGGTAAAGATCTTCCGGTGTCGGTTCCTTTCGAGCAGCCCAGGATTCCAGTTCAGAAATCAGCTGATTGGGCTTCACCCGATGCTTCTTGCAAACTTGCTCCAGAGAATCAGTGGGATATTGGTAAAAACTGATCCCGAAGTAATGCAGGACCGAAGCAAAAACATAATTGTGGGACACTAGGTCAGCCACGGAGGTTTTATTAAAATTTTGGGGAACCTGCATTGGGCAAAAATAATTATTTTTAACAGAATTCAGGAGACAAAAACAGACCTTTATCCGTTACATTCGTATAAAGAAAGCTAGGCCCCATCCAAAATTTCTGGGAAAGCCTCAGGTTTTCATCTAAGTTGTCTAGCTGTTTAAATTTCCTATAAACCAAATCATTGTGAGTAATACAAAAAATTCCAAAGCTCAAATTCGCCTTCCTATCTTTTTAGCCCTTGCAATTTCAGCGGGTATTTGGATAGGAGCCACTTTTGCAGAGCCTGAAAAAAACCAGAACGATCTCCGAGCAGCTTTGTATAAAATGCAGGAGATTATGACCTACATCAACCGTGATTATGTGGACAGTGTCAATACCACCGAATTGGTTGAATATGGGATCACCAAAATGCTCGAAAACCTTGACCCTCACTCCAGCTATATTCCTGCAAGGGACGCTTCTTTAGCACAATCTCAACTTGATGGAGAATTTGATGGTATCGGGGTGGAGTTTGGAATCATTCGCGATACAATCTATGTCGTTGCCCCTTTGACAGGAGGGCCATCTGAGGCTTTAGGCATCCAATCTGGAGACCAAATTATTAATGTGGATGGAGAGACGGTTGCAGGGATTGGAATTACCAACAGGGATGTATTCGACCTTCTTCGAGGACCGAAAGGTTCTAAAGTGATTGTCGACATCAAACGGAAAAATCAGCCTGAATTGATCACTTATGAGATCACCCGTGACAAGATTCCTCAATACAGCATCAATGCTTCTTACATGATCAATGATGAAATCGGTTATATAAAAGTCACTCGATTTGCTGCCACAACCTATAATGAATTCCAGGAAGCTGTCACTGATTTGAAGAATCAGGGAATGAAAAAGCTAGTCATTGACCTTCAGGGCAATCCTGGTGGGTACATGGGAGCCGCTATTAACATCGCAGATGAAATCTTGGGTGATCGTGATTTGATTGTTTCTCAAGAAGGAAAAGTTCAACAGTATAGTCAAAAGGCTTACGCTTTCCGTCCGGGACTATTCGAAGATGGTTCAGTGATCGTATTGGTAAATGAGGGTTCTGCCTCTGCATCTGAAATCTTGGCGGGAGCCATTCAGGATAATGACCGTGGCTTAATCGTAGGTCGTCGAACCTTTGGAAAAGGTTTGGTACAAATGCCAATTGATCTATCTGATGGCGCAGAACTCCGATTGACCATTGCTCGCTATTACACTCCATCTGGACGATCCATCCAAAAACCTTACGACTCCAATTATGAAGCTTACGAGCGTGATTGGATTGAGCGCTACGAACATGGGGAATTTTTCTCAGCGGATAGCATCAAATTCAACGATAGCCTAAAATACGAGACTAAGAAAGGCCGAATCGTATATGGTGGCGGAGGAATCATGCCAGATTACTTTGTTCCTTTAGATACAACCTACAGCTCGGCGTATGTTACTCGATTGTTCAATTCAGATTCTTCAAGAGAGTTTGTTTTAGACTTCAGCAACAAACACAAAGATGACTTTGCCGATATGAGTCTTGAGGAATATTACAGAAGCTATGAAGTTAGCGATGCGATGCTACGAGATTTGATTGCTATCGGAGAGAAAAATAAAGTAAAGTTTGACCAAGAAGACTTCAATCAGTCCAAAGACTATTTGAAAATTTTGATCAAAGCACATTTGGGTAGACAATTGTATGACGATGATGCCTTTTACATGGTAATCAATGACATCAATGAGGTTTACCAACAAGCCATTAAGCTTTTCGATGAAGCAGACCGAATCGCAATGGCTGCTGACCTCAGTCGCATGAACGAAGAATAAACAGATACTACTTTACATGAAAGCTGACTCTTAATCGGGTCAGCTTTTTTGTTTTATTTCAAGGAGATTTTTAGCAAAAAGCTGTACCTTCTTTGTTTAAAAATCGAGCAAAATCACATGAAGCATTTCATTTTCACAGTTTGTATCCTTATGATATCCCAAACCTTATCCGCACAAATAAAAGTCAATCACATAGCAGTCCATGTTTCTAATCTGGAGGAAAGCATGGAGTTTTATGAAAAAATCCTGAATCTGGTAGAAATTGAAGAACCCTTCAAAGATGGATTGCATGCATGGTATGATATAGGTGGAGGTGCGGCCTTGCATTTAATCGAGGCTAATAAGGTCCCTAAAGAAATCTCCAAGACAAACCATTTATGTTTCAGTATTGCAGACATGGATAGTTTTGTAGCAAGGCTGAAGTCAACCAATTATCCATTTGAAGACTGGCCGGGAGAAAAAGGAAAAATCACGACCAGACCAGATGGGGTGCGACAAATTTACATCCAAGACCCGGATGGTTATTGGCTGGAAATCAACGATGATTTTTAATAAAAAAACCCGATCAATGGAGTTTGATCGGGTTTTCATTTTAGTCTTCGTCGTAAATAGGCTGTGGCCAATGGTCATTTCCTAAGTTGATATCAGGAAGTATTTTATCCGGGTCAATAGTAACGGAGGTAACTTTTTTATCAGTCTTAATCATGTGATTCCAGGTATCGCCTCGCTGCCAGATTTCTACAGGAATCATTTGACGCTCCTTGCTTCCGTCTTCAAACTCGATCTCCAATAACACCGGCATTGGGATATCACCTTTATTTGCTAGAACAACCACGTAATTTCCCGCATAAGGAACCACTCCATTAATTGCTAGGTCAATATTCCCGTTTCCAAAGAACCAGCCTTTCCAGAACCAAGAAAGATTTTCTCCTGCCACATTTTCCATGTGATTAAAGAAATCAGAAGGCTGTGGATGCTTATAAGCCCATGTCTTGATATAGGATCGGAAAGCATTGTCAAAACGCTCAGGACCTAAAATATACTCCCGTAGCATAATCAATCCAATTCCTGGCTTCATGTAGGCAACCATTCCCAAATTGGAGGTTCTTGCCACATCAGGATAGGTATCAATTCCCTCTCGATTGTCATTGAGGAAATAATTATTGTATCGTCGGGTTTGATTCAGATTAGAAGAGTACTCCCCATCATTGAAAGCTAAGGTACTATAGTGATTGATGAAGGTATTGAAGCCTTCATCCATCCAAGCATAACGGCGCTCATTGTTTCCGACAATCATCGGGAACCAGTTATGACCAAATTCATGGTCAGTCACTCCCCAAAGCCCTTCACCTTTGGAAGTATACCTACAGAAGTTCAAGCCAGGATATTCCATTCCCCCAATATCTGCTGCTACGTTAGTAGCAGTCTCATAAGGAAATTCAAACCACATCTGCGAATAGTGCTCGATGGAAGCTTTGGAGTATTCTGTAGATCTAGACCAAGCTCCTTCCCCATCCGATTCTTTAGGATATACTGATTGAGCCAGAATTGTTTTACCACTAGGCAAATTGATTTTCGCCGCATCCCAAATAAATGTTTTAGAAGTAGCAAAAGCTACATCACGAGAATTTTCAATCTGGAAATGCCAAGTGATCATTCCCTCCTGCTTAGGACGGGTAAGTTCTGTGTTTTGGATTTCATCAGGAGAAACCAAATAAACCGTTTCATCACTCGCTTGAGCTTTTGCATAGCGATCCTGAAGTTCTTTTGATAAAACCTCTTTTGGGTTCATCAACTTACCTGATCCTACCACAATGTGGTCGTATGGAACGGTCACTTTATAATCAAAATCACCGTATTCCAAGTAGAACTCACCAGCTCCTAAATAAGGTTCGACATTCCATCCTTCAATGTCATCGAATACAGACATTTTAGGATACCACTGGGCAAAAGCATAAATCCATCCGTCTTCTACTTTCAATCTTCCCATTCTGTCCATCCCTTTCTCCGGTACTTTGAATGAGAAATTCATAGAAATGGTGGCTTTCCCTCCTTTTGCCGGAATAGGTTCATTAAACCAAACCTGCATACGAGTATCATTAATTAAGTATTTGGAAGAAATCGAACCCTTTGATCCGACTTTGGCCTGAACGGCAGAAATATCAAAACCTCCATCAGCATCCCCGTTGTAGCGATAACCTTGAATAGGCGTAGTCAAAGCTCCTCGGGAATCTTCGGTAAATCGGTTTTGCTCTAATTGAAGCCAAACAAACTCCAATTCCTCGGGGCTATTATTGGTGTAATCGATAGTCACTTTTCCACTGAGAACATGCTCCTCTTCATTTAGCGTAACTTCAATTTGATAATCAGCTTCATTTTGCCAGTAATTCTCACTTGGCTTGCCGGAAGCTGTTCGGGTGTAGGTCCCTTTACGGTCAATAAATTCACCAAAATCTGCCTGATTATTTGCTAAACCCTGTTGGGCTAAACTGGCACCGACCCCAACACTGATCGAAAACAACAGTCCAAAAGCTAATTTTCTAATCATATTTCTATTTTTTGTTTGTTCCTTAAAAGTACGGACAAGAAGAGTATTATCAAGCCTATTTTACACAAGTGCATAGAGCATTAACCATTTTTTACATCCATCTAAAAATTGGATAAGGAATTTTTACACTCCAACTTTGCCCCACTATTACGCATTGATCTTTATGAGAAAAGTACTTTTGACCTTCACAGCATTGTTGGCGTCGGCCTATGCTTGGGGGCAAGTGGATACTGTATCCCAAAACCTGGAAGAAATCATTATTCAGGAAAACAGACTTCAAATTCCTTTCTCAAAACAGAATCGAAACATATCTGTAGTAACCAAACCTCAGCTGGAAACTACCCCCGGTAGAAGCCTTCAAGAAGCCCTTTCTTTCGTTCCCGGAGTAGATGTTCGCCAACGGGGAGTAACAGGAGTTCAAGCGGATATCGGAATTAGGGGAGGCTCGTTCAATCAGACCCTCATGCTTCTGAATGGGATCAAACTTACCGATCCTCAAACAGGGCATCATATGATGAATATCCCTGTTCCACTTATCAATATTGACAGAGTTGAAGTTTTAAAAGGCCCGGGAGCAAGGATTTTTGGGCAAAATGCCTATGCCGGAGCAGTAAATGTCATCACTGAATTGAGTGATCAACGTAGCTTGAGATTGCAAGGCTATGCAGGGGATTTTGGAATGCAGGGATTAAGCTTTGCCGGTTCGCTTCCTTTAGGTTCATTAAAGCAAAACTTGAGTCTTTCCCGGGATAAATCCAATGGACATTGGTATAACTCAGATTATCAAGTCAGCAACCTTTTTTATGAAGGAGGATTGGATTTAAATAAAAACCATTCTATCCGAGGAATGATTGCTTATACCGATAGAACTTTCGGAGCAAATGGTTTTTATACCAGCGCTTTCCCTGACCAATGGGAAAACATTCAGACAAGCTTAGGAGCTATAAGCCACACTTTCTCCAATCGAAACCTTTATTTAAATACACGAGCATACTGGAGAAAAAATGATGATGAGTACCGACTCAGAAGAAATGAACCTGAATTCTATCAAAACAACCATACTTCCAACACCTATGCTCTGGAACTAAACGGAAGCTTGGAGTCTAGTTGGGGAAAAACTGGTTTTGGAGCTGAAATCCGGGAAGAAAAACTAGAAAGCAACAATTTGGGCGAAAGAAACCGAACGCTTGGGGGAATATTTTTGGAACAGTTTATTCCTTTGGGAGATCGAATTGATTTCAGAGCAGGGATTTATTCCAATTATTTTGATGACTGGGGATGGAAACACTTCCCAGGATTGGAAGCAGGATTCCAGGCAACCAAAGCCCTTCGATTATATTCCAGTTTGGGAAAAAGCTTTCGAATCCCAACCTATACAGATTTATTCTACGTCGGCCCAACAAACATTGGTAATGAAAATCTTCTACCTGAAGAAGCCCAAAATTTTGAAGTTGGAGCAAAGTGGATTGAAGGAAGATTTTTTGCAGAGGCAGTATACTTCATTCGGAAAACGGATGATCTCATTGAATGGACCCGACCTGACGCAGACACTCCTTGGCAACCTCAAAACTTTAACCAAGTGAACTTTGATGGAATCGAACTAGCCTTCACATATCGGTGGACAAATGGATCTAGACTTTTTTCTGTCAAAGAGGCTATGTTTTCCTACAATTACATCAATGCTGATTTGATTGAGCAACCGGGAACAGAAACCAGGTATGCTTTAACCGCCCTTAAAAATCAGCTGTTGGGCGGAGTGCTTTTGGGCTTAGGAAATAAGTTGGAATGGAATACCAAAATGCGTTATATCGAACGAATGGGACAAGACCCCTATTTCCTTTTGGATATGCGAGTTGACTATAATCGAGCTGGAAAAATTGGTTTTTTTGCAGAAGCCTCCAATATCACAAATACTGATTACATCGAAGCCGGGACGGTCCAAATGCCAGGACGCTGGTTTAGAGCTGGCTTTATGCTAAATCTGGAGTAGTCAAAAATGAAAAAAGCCCCAGATTCCTCTGAGGCTGATGTGGGAGCTGATCCCGATTCATATCGGGAGAACCCCCGACCCTCCCGATTGTATCGGGATGCTCTGAACCAACTGAGCTAGCTTTTTTGATTAATTAGCTCCTCTATCTTTTTCTTGCTTTTCCAAGATTTTACCTGTCGTTCTCTAGCATATGCTGCTTTTTTATCAGCGTATTCTTCTGAATAAACCAACTCCCAATCTTTTGACTTAGAGGTGAAACCATGATGGTCTGAAAGATGTCTCCACATCCTTTCTTGTATATCATCACAGGTATGCCCCAAATAAAATTTAGCAAGTGAGGCGGAATGAAGTATATAAAAATAACAAGCCATTGAATAAAAAAGCCCCAGATTCCTCTGAGGCTGGTGTGGGAGCTGATCCCGATTCATATCGGGAGAACCCCCGACCCTCCCGATTGTATCGGGATGCCCTGAACCAACTGAGCTAGCTTTTTTGATTAATTAGCTCCTCTATCTTTTTCTTGCTTTTCCAAGATTTGACCTGTCGTTCTCTAGCATATGCTGCTTTTTTTATCAGCATATTCTTCTGAATAAACCAACTCCCAGTCTTTTGACTTAGAGGTGAAACCATGATGGTCTGAAAGATGTCTCCGCATCCTTTCTTGTATATCATCACAGGTATGCCCCAAATAAAATTTAGCAAGTGAGGCGGAATGAAGTATATAAAAATAACAAGCCATTGAATAAAAAAGCCCCAGATTCCTCTGAGGCTGATGTGGGAGCTGAGGGATTCGAACCCCCGACCCTCTGCTTGTAAGGCAGATGCTCTGAACCAACTGAGCTAAGCTCCCATTAAAGTAGGGAGGAAATTGAAGTGGGAGCTGAGGGATTCGAACCCCCGACCCTCTGCTTGTAAGGCAGATGCTCTGAACCAACTGAGCTAAGCTCCCAAATTCCTTCCCAAATGGGACTGCAAATGTAAATGCAATTTTTGAATCACCAAATAGTAAGAAAAACAAATTTTTCAACCCATTGAAAATGAGTTAAATATTTTTTCTTCTTTAAATATCAAATTTGATTCCTTGCGCCAATGGCAATTCTGTAGAGTAATTTATGGTATTCGTTTGTCTTCGCATGTAAGCCTTCCAAGCATCCGAACCTGACTCGCGACCACCTCCGGTTTCTTTTTCACCACCAAATGCTCCTCCGATTTCTGCGCCTGAAGTACCAATATTCACATTGGCAATTCCGCAATCAGAGCCTGCAACGGACAAGAAAGTTTCTGCTTCACGCATATTGGTAGTCATGATCGCAGAAGAAAGTCCTTGAGGCACGCCATTGTGCAGAGCGATTGCTTCAGCGAAAGTTTTGTATTTGATCAAATATAAAATCGGGGCAAAGGTCTCATGCTGTACAATTTCAAAATGATTTTCAGCCTCATAGATCGCCGGTTTGACATAACACCCGGACTCATAACCTGCTCCACTTAAAACTCCACCTTCTACCACAGCCTTCCCCCCTTCTTCCTTCACTTTTTCAATAGCTTTCAAATACATCTCCACAGCGGCTCTGTCAATCAAAGGACCAACGTGATTTCGCTCATCCAATGGGTCTCCTATCACTAATTTACTGTAAGCAGAAGCCAACCTGTTTTTTACCTCATCATATACTTTCTCATGAATAATCAACCTTCTTGTACTGGTACAACGCTGACCTGCCGTGCCTACTGCTCCAAAAAGTGCACCACGAATAGCCATATCCAAATCTGCATTTTCGGTAATGATGATAGCGTTATTCCCTCCTAATTCTAAAAGGGCTCTTCCTAATCGTTCACCAACGGCTTTCCCCACCAATTTACCCATTCGGGTAGAACCGGTAGCAGAAACCAATGGTACTCTTGGATCATGAGAAAGCAGCTCTCCTACTTTATAGTCTCCAACAATCAAGCTTGAAATACCTTCTGGCATCCCATGTTTTTTGAATATATGGCTGACAATATGCTGGCAAGCAATTCCGGAAAGCGGAGCCTTTTCGGAAGGCTTCCAAACAGTCACATCTCCACAAACCCAAGCCAAAGCAACATTCCAAGACCAGACAGCAACAGGAAAGTTAAATGCAGAAATAATCCCTACGATTCCCAAAGGATGCCATTGTTCGTACATTCTATGTCCTGGACGCTCAGATGGCATGGTTAGGCCATAAAGTTGTCGAGATAAACCTACAGCAAAATCACAGATATCGATCATTTCCTGAACTTCTCCCAACCCTTCCTGGTAGGACTTCCCCATTTCAAAGGAAACAAGCTTGCCCAAATCCGCCTTCACTTCCCGTAGGGCATTGCCAATTTCACGAACTATTTCTCCTCTTTTGGGAGCTGGCACTAAGCGCCATTTTTCAAATGCCATTTGTGCGGTGGAAATAACTGATTCATAGGTCTCCGCACTCGTTTCCTGAACCTGTGCGATAATCGAGCCGTCAACTGGAGAGACAGAAGAGAAAAAGTCTTTTCCGGAATCCAACCAAGATTCCCCGGTAGAAGATCCTAAATTTTTGGATTTTACTCCTAATCTTTCCAAAGATTCAGCGATACCAAATCGATTGTCCATGTTGCTAGTAGTTTTCGTTGATTATTCAAAGCTAAATGAAATCAAAGAAAGCCCAAGGCAAAAACAATCAATCTTTACTGATCAAACGAATAGGATTGAATTTTTGAAATTTCTTTTCAAATGACTTACCGACACCAAATTTGTAGACGAAATTGATGCGGTAATTGCCAGTATTAATAGCCTGGTCGAATGGTTCCTCTTGTACAAGTGCCAGATTTTTCCACACATAATTCGCATTTATCGAAAACCTTCTGGAATTATATCCTGCGAATCCCCTTAGGAAAAAAGTAGGGAAAGCACCCCATTTTTCTTCGGTTGAGCCATTCTGCCATTCTGCATAGCCCAAACTTAAATTGATCCCTGCAACACCCGTCAGGAAAAATCCTTTCCCAAATACCAAAGTTCCTGCTCCTCCCACTTTTGGACCAAATTGAAAATAATTGACTCGTTGAAAATTGACAGATTCGAGCTGCTCCGTGGTAGGAATCAACAATGAATCCCCTGTTACTTTTCCACCATACACCTCAAATCCCACAAAGGGAGAAAAGGCAGATTTTTTCTGAATATGGGATTGATTAAAAGCCGCTTGAAGAGAAAGCTTGTCTCCATGAAACAGGTAATTCACATTTAAACCGTATTTCCGAAGCTTGATATCTTCCCGTAAGTAATCTTGATCAGAATTTTGTAACTGATCCTTACTTAGGATAAATCCATCATAAAACTGCCCAAAAAAATCAATAATCATTTTCTTGGGATACATATGGGCTTGAAGATCCCAATATTTCGGAAAATCCGTTTGCCGATTTGGGTTCAAAAAAGAAAGTGGCCCGGCAATATTCAAAGTGAATTTTTGATAGGTAAACCCTACTCCTAAATTATTCCCTGAATTCGGACGAAATACCAGCCTCCTATCCTGATCAGGGACATTGATAGCTACATTTGTATACTTTTTTGAAAAATATAACCTCAAGCCAAATAGCTCCGGATGGACCTCGACATAATTCGAATCATATTCCGATGTCTGAGCATTACCTTTCATTCCTGATAAAAAAAAGATACCTGCAAAAAAAAGGGCTAAATGGAGTCTCAACGGTCGATTGTTTTTAGAAGATAAGTGCTCAAAATAAAAGAAAAATCCGGATGGCTAATCCGGATTTTTTAAAACTTATAAATCGAAAATAAAGGAATTACCCTCTGTTTTTTTAAAGAATAACTGACAAAAGTTGTTTAATCACCGAAATAAATTTACTGAGATATTTTATTAATGCAAATTTTTATTTGGATTTTCCTATCAACACATAAACAAAAACTAATCAGTTGCAAAAAAATAAAGAAATAAATACAGTGAATTGACCTTACTTTTTTAAGCCTAGCCACTTGAAAAAATTCCGCTTAGTGGAAGGACCTTTCCCCTTATTTCGAAATTTCAGAGAAATATGATGACCTCGGTTTCTCTTTATATACTTAAACAAATCTTCTCTTAGGAGTGTATGAACCGGCACCTTGGTGAGAAATGAAGCAATTGGTAAACTCAATTGATCTCTATGAGAATATTTGGAAAGAATTTCTGCCCATTTGTCCTCCAAAGCCTTAACTGCCGGAGATTTATCTCTTACTAAAACCATGTTTTCAAACAACCCCAAGTCATCCTTATAGCCCACTTCTTTTGCATATCCTAATGCTCTCTCCACATTTTCAGGAAAATCCTTTTTCCTCTTTACAATCTCTTTGGCCTCTTCGTTTAATGAAGATCTTTTTGGATGTTTACAAGTCAAAAATCCCCCTCGATAATACTTATCCAAAAACTCCTTGGGACTTTGGATGATCTCCATATTTCCGTCCATATAGATAGTCAAATCATAGGGAGCAGTAAATTCACAACTCTTGATTTTATAAGTTCGCTGCTGTTTTATAGGATCATCGGACTTGGGAATCAACTTGGTTTCCCATCCCTCTACTTTCATATCCTCTTGATCAGTAAACAGCCAAAAATCAAATCCCTCAATGGGTTTTACGGGTTTTATATTGTCATAATTATTGGTGACTACAGAATAAATCAAGCTTTTAGCCATAAGTCAAATTCTCTTTTTGGATTTGTAATTTTGGGCCTTGGGTTCAAGTTTTGAATAAAAATCGCCTGAGGATAATAGATTTATTTATTTTTGACTTTATAGGACCTCTGTGGATTTTTCCACAAAATAGGAAAAATAACCCTGCATGCTAAAACATAAACTAAAGGCCAGCTTCAAAGCCTTTTGGAAAAATCTTCGATTCAATCTCAGCGCTAGTGATAATCCAGTCTTTATCGGCTTTTACAAATACTTTTACAAACCGAAGAAAGGCAGTTTGGCAGAATTTATTTCCGAATATTCCTTATCAAAAAAAGGCGACTTTTATGTAATCCAAATCGGTGCAAATGATGGGATTACCCACGATCCAATCCATAAATTCATCAAACGAGATAGATGGAAAGGTGTACTACTGGAACCTCAACCTGATGTTTATAATCAAGAATTGAAAAAAATCTATCAATTCAATGAAGGGCTTCATCCCATTTGTGCTGCTATCGGCAAAGAAGACGGAACCCAAAAACTCTACAAAATAGGCTTCTCCACCATGAGGTGGGCCACGGGTTTAGCTTCCTTTTCTTTAGAACAAATCCAGGATCATTTTCGAAATGGGGTTGTAGCATTGAATTGCAAAAAATATGGGCTTGAAATCCCAAAAGACCCTAAAAAACAAATCGTTGAAGTAGATGTGGAAGTCATCTCTCCTCAAACCCTCATCAAAAAATATAATGTATCTCATATCGACCTCTTGCAAATCGATGCTGAAGGATATGATTTAGAGGTGATTAAAATTTTCGATATTGGAAAAACCAAGCCTAGGACAATCATTTTCGAAAATGAAAATTTACCAAAAGAAGAATTGGAGGAATGCTATCAATTGTTAAAAAGCAACAATTACCGTCTTCAAAAATTCGGAAGAGACACTTTGGCAATGTTAAATCCACCTCAAGAATTTGAGCGTTTTTTCGAATCCGGAGTTTAAATCTTATCCAATCCCTTCCAGTACTTCAAAAAGTAATATTTCAACGGATTTTTATATTTCAATTGCTTCCAAGGACGGCTTCCATGGGGCCTATGCCAAACAGGGGCATTCATGAGCACATAGTTTTCAAACCCCTGCTCTAAAGCCTTTGATGAAATAAAAGTATCGTACCAATCTTTGGCATCATCCAATCCGGCAAAGTCATAAGAATTCAGGAAATCCTCTGAAAACAGCGTGCAACAAAAGCTCAAACTCCGTTTGGTTGAGATAATGGGCTCGTTGACATTTTTAAATTTCAAATAAGGGAAATTTACCTCTCCTTTATCATCCACTGTCACCGATCCCACTAAGCCAGAATTTTCTTTTTCCTTTTGATATTCCAGCAATTTTCGAATAGTATCCTTTTGTACCACCACATCTGATTCAACGACTAATAATGGCAATCCAAATTCGAGGGCTTTTTTCTGGGAAATCTGCAGAACCAATTTGTAATTAGGAGAAGGATGGTCCGTGATATCTTCCAAATGAACTAGTTCATAGCCCAACTTTTTCTGATTCCGTTCAAGCTCCTTCTTGGTTTCCTCACTTGAAAAATCATTGAAAATAATATGCTTAACCTGCACATCCGACTCCGATATCGCCTTTGCAGTATCCAAAGTCGTTTCAATAGAATTCTTAACCGGAGTAATTACTAGGACCTTTTCCATGACAGAAATTTTCTCAAAAGTAAGCCTTTCCAAAGGGGCAAAAAAATATCCTGGCCGCTTGGCCAGGATTTATAAGAATTAAGCGAGATCGCCCAGAGCTTTTTTCAGTCGTTTTAAGGCTTCTTTCAGTTCTTCTTCCGAAGCTGCATAACTCAATCTCACACAATTTGGAGCACCAAAAGCAGACCCCGTCACCAAGGAAACATGCGCTACATCCAACAAATACAAACACAAATCGTCCGCATTATTTACGGTATGACCATGCGCGGATTTTCCAAAATAGGAAGTTACATCCGGAAAGAAATAAAAGGCCCCTTCAGGAATATGTGTTTTTATTCCTGGGATTTCTTGGAGCAACTCTAGAACAAGCTGTCTTCTTTTGAAGTAGGCATCAGCCATTTCTTTGGTAGGAGTCTGATCTCCAGCAATAGCTGCTAAGGCTGCCCGCTGGGCAATACCTGTACCTCCAGATGTAAACTGGCCTTGAATTTTTTCTACTGCCTTTGCAATTTCTACCGGAGCACAGATATATCCTACACGCCAGCCAGTCATGGCATATCCTTTTGAAAAACCATTAACTGTGATAGTCCGCTCAAACATCCCCGGTAAGGAAGCGATACTGAAGTTCTTTCCTGTGAAATTGATAAGCTCATAGATCTCATCAGCAATCACCATAATTCCCTCATGTGCTTTTACTACATCTGAAATTGCCCCCAACTCTTCCTTGCTGAATACCGAACCTGTAGGGTTGCATGGGGATGAGAAAATTACGGCTTTGGTTTTATCTGTAATTGCTTCCTCCAATTGAGCTGCCGTTGCTTTGAAGTTATTTTCCAAAGTCCCTTCAATCAATACCGGAACCCCTCCTGCCAACTTGATGATTTCGGCATAACTCACCCAATAGGGAGAAAAAATCACTACTTCATCTCCTTCATTCAAAAGGCACATAAAAGTATTGGCGATGGAATGTTTTGCTCCAGTAGAAACAACAATATTCTCAGCTTTGGCTTGTTGGATGTTATTCTCTTCTCGAAGTTTTTTTGCAATTGCTTCTCTCAGATCCTGATAGCCAGATACGGGAGGATAAGAGAAATATTTACCCTCGTCGATGGCCGCCTTTGCAGCCTCTTGAATATGCTTTGGAGTCTTGAAGTCCGGCTCACCTAAACTGAGTCCGATGATGTCGATTCCTTGAGATTTCAGCTCCCGGGCCTTTTTGGCCATGGCTAGGGTTGCTGATTCCTCCATATTCAAGATGCGATCTGATAGAATAGAATTCATTTTTTGATTGATTTTTTTACAAATTCCTCAAAAATAGGGAGAAGATTATAAATTCTAAACAAACTGATAGAATTGATCTTGAAATGTTATTTTTGAGTAAAATACGGATGAAAAAATCCCGTTTTTCCAATATGAAGCGTATCCTCATTCCTATTTTCCTATTTACTTTTTTCCTCTCCAAAAGCTGGGGGCAAACAACGGGCGAAAAACAAGCTGACCCAGACAGTACTGGCATTGTCAATACTTCGGTCCTGCCCACCACAATGCCTTTACTTCTTTTTGACGATCGGGATGAAAAGGAAGAAAAAAAAGAACGCAAAAAAAAGGAACGTAAAAACATTTATTTCGGCATCAAAACCCGAAGAGGATTCATAAGGCAGACACTTCGAAATCAAGAAATTTTTGAATTCTTCAACTATACGGACGCCACTCGTCAACCGGACCCATATATTCGGGATGTTTATTGGTACGATCCTAGTGAAAAAGCTATTAAGCGGGAAGACTACCAATCCGGGGAGGGCTATCTCTTACATGGTCCTTATGAGCGAAGGATCAACGATGTAGTAGTCGAAAGCGGAATGTATTATTATGGGATGAAACATAAAACTTGGATGCTTTTCGACAATCGAAATGTCCTTCAGGATAAAAGTCATTTCCAAGAAGGCTGGCCCGAAGAATCCAGGATCACTTATTATAACCGCACTTCCAAATCCATAGAGAAGATCATCCCAGTTCAATACGGACTGGAAGAAGGTAATTTTTACCATTTTTATGAAGACAGCCAAGTAGCTGTAACAGGAGAATATCGCTACGGACAGAAAGTTGGGCTTTGGACAGAATACTGGGACACTAATAATACTCGTGCCATTCGTAAGCGGGAGATCCAATATCAGGAAGAACCCTACATGGACGAATTCAAACCTTATATTCGAGCCGAATGGGATAAAGAAGGAAACCTCGTATACCGTAGCGATCGAGCCAATTAATTTTCCCTGAATTTGAATTGCTGACCTCCCACTGAGGCTTCATACATCAAGCCTCCCTTAGTCCGGGTGAAAACAGCTACACCATCCACATATTTGGCATTGGCGGAAGCACCCGATGCCGCCGCCACAGCAGACACTTGGGCAGCCATTTCAATTTTTCCATTTTTAAATCGATCCCAAGCTTCTTTATCTTCGAAGAAAACCACTTCGCTGTAAGCTTGCCCTCCAGCCTGAAAACCTATGGTCACCTGTGTCATCCGAGCAAAGCCAACCTGAGTCCCTTGTTCAAAAGCCACACCGTTTCCAGCTGCTCCTCCGACACCTAGCCCTCCTTTTCCCACATTCGGTAAAATGATATAGCCGTAAGCCGAGTTGAAAAGTTGACTCATACTTGGGTCATCCTCCAAAAATGCTGCTTTTGCTTCCGCAGTATCTTGAATGATTTGTTGGTCTTTTTTATCGCTTTGTGCAAAAACGACTCCCGCTATAAGCAGAAAAAATAGGGTGATTAGTAGATTTTTCATGAATTTGAATTTTAGTAAAAAGCATCTTCAAAATGCCTGAAATTTATATTTCCGTGTCTGTCTTTGTAAACGCCTACAATATCAAACCTGATATCCTGATGCCAATCTATTTGATGAATGTAAGCATCCGCAGCCTTGATGATTAACTTCTTTTTCCCATAATCCACAAACTCTTCCGCAAAACCAAAACCTGTCCCTGATCGAAACTTTACCTCCACAAAAATCAACAAGCCTTGATGTTTCATGATAAGGTCAATCTCCGCATGTTTGTAGCGAAAATTCTTCTCTAAAAATTCGTAGCCTTTTGATTCTAACCATTGACAAGCTAGTTCTTCGGCACGCTTTCCTGAATCAAGATGTTCTGCCATGTAGGAATTGTTTAATTTTGAAAAATCCGAACGAAAGCCTCTTCCCGTTAGTTTGAATAAGAATCTGGCACCTTCCAACTATGAATGAATTTATCAACAAAAAAGTAAAATTCACAGACTTAGGCCGCATGGATTATCAGCAAGCTTGGGATTATCAAGAGCAGCTTTTTGCTGATATCGTTGCTACCAAAATCGATAACCGAAAAAAGCCAACCGAGGAACAGGAACCTACTGAAAACCACCTGCTTTTTGTTGAGCATCCCCATGTATATACTTTAGGGAAAAGCGGAAAATTGGAAAACCTCCTACTGGATGAGGAAGGGCTAAAAACCAATGAGGCTACATTTTATAAAATCAACCGGGGAGGTGACATTACTTATCATGGACCGGGGCAATTAGTGGGCTATCCTATCTTAGATCTTGAAAATTTCTTTACCGACATCCATAAATATTTACGGTTTTTGGAGGAGGCTATCATTCGAACACTTGCAGAATATGGCATAGAAGCAGGTCGAATCGAAGGACTGACAGGCGTTTGGCTTGATCCTATTAAACAGGAAAATCCTCGAAAAATCTGCGCCATGGGTGTCAAATCCAGCCGATGGGTAACCATGCATGGTTTTGCCTTCAATATCAATGCAGACTTGAATTACTTCGGACATATTATTCCTTGCGGAATTGATGACAAGGCCGTCACCTCCCTGCATTTAGAGTTAGGTCGACCGATAGATGAATCAGAAGTCAAGGAAAAAGTCAAAAGTCATTTGGTGGAGTTATTTGAAATGGAACTCATTTAACTTTACGCAGCTAATAATCAGAATCACCCATGAAAAAAGATATTGATTTTGCTCCTGTCACAGGAGTAAAACTTGCCATAGCCAAAGAAGAAACAGAATCCGGCACGGAATGGGGCGTTTATATCATCAATTTGAATTTGATCGAGCTCAACACTGTGATGATTACTTCTCGCGGATATGGAGAGCTGGATGGAGAACAGCGAAAAACCTCCACACTTCGCCATTTGATTAAGGAACTTGGCCCACAATGCGTAGCCAAAGTAGAACCTATTGATCCAGCAGTATTTTGTCTGACCAATGAGTTTTGGGTGAGTTATTACATCCTCGATCAGATTTTTGACAAAAAGTTTATATTTACTCCTGGCAGTTTTGACCCCTCACTGCAGCAAATGATCCCTGAACTTGGATTGGTAGGGGTTTTACATAGTTAGATTTATCATGGCAGATTTTTTCAATCATTTAGGAGATATTTTGTTTTTAGATATTGAAACCGCCTCCCTCACGGAGCGATTTGAGGAATTGGATGAGCGGCTGAAGGAGGAATGGCTTAAAAAAGAGAAACACCTCCAAAAAGATCCTGATGGAGTTATAGAACCAGGCTCCCTTTACTTTGACCGAGCGGGAATCCATGCTGAATTCGGGCAAGTAATCTGTGTAGGAGTTGGATATTTCCAATGGAAAAAGAAAGACAAAAAGTTGATTTTCCGCTCAAAAGTTTTCGAACATGAGAATGAGCGTGACCTATTAGTTGAACTATCAGAGTTGCTGCAAAAGAAAAAATGGGTGCTCTGTGCGCATAATGGAAAGGAATTCGACTTTCCTTATTTATGCCGAAGGATGCTAATTCAGGGAGTTCCTTTACCCGAACCACTTCAGATTGCCGGAAAGAAACCATGGGAAATCCGCCATTTAGACACGATGGAACTTTGGAAATTCGGGGACTATAAATATTACACTCGGCTCGAATTATTGGCTTCAGTTTTTGGTATTCCTACTTCGAAAGACGACCTTGATGGAAGTCAGGTGAATACCACCTTTCATTTGGAAAAGGACATGGGGCGTATCAAAAAATACTGCCTCCAAGATGTCGAAGTGACTGCTCGAGTTTATTTAGCAATGAACCCTGGCATAGATGAAATGGACATAGAAGTTGTTCATCTCGAAAACTTAAAAAAAGAACATAACTAAAGCCCTGAAGCTTTTTGGGACTTTTCAAAAAATCAATTAACCCAGTATGGGAAGAAAATCAAACAGAAGAAATTCGAAACATTCCGGAGGTGAATCTCCAAAAGCTTCACAGCTTGCCCGGAAAATCAAATCATTTTTAGACAATCATTACGGAGAGGAGTTTTCCTCCAAGCAAATAATCAAAAAACTAGAAATTCGAGACGCGATTTCAAAAGGAGCCGTTGAGCCTATCTTAATCAAACTCGTTGAAAATGGAACGATAGCGAAAAGTCCCCGGAACTATTATTCCTCCAAAAAGGATCCTGAGTTTATCTTAGGGAAGGTTGATTATGTCAATCCTCGATTTGCCTACATCATTCCAGACGACCCTGAGGCGACAGATGGCGATATTCTAGTCAAAGAAGTCGACCTGAAGCAAGCCTTGGATGATGACCGAGTGCGAGTCATGGTCTATCCTACCAAAGGAAGAAGTGGACGGAGCGAAGGACGAGTATTGGAAATTTTGGAAAGAGCTCGTGATGAATTTGTAGGTCGGGTAGAAATTTCCCCAAGATTTGCCTTCGTGGTCCCCGATTTTAAAAAAATGCACAAAGACATCTTCGTGCATAGGGGCGATTTGAAGGGAGCACAGCATAATGAGAAGGTTGTGGTCAAATTGACCGAATGGCGTGAAGGAGATAAAAATCCTACTGGAAAAGTCACTCGAGTCCTTGGTAAAGCCGGAGTTCATGAAGTTGAAATTCACTCTATCATGGCTGAATTCGGCCTTCCTTTCGAATACCCAAAAGAGGCCGAGGCAGAAGCGAATGCCATTGCTGACACCATCAGCCCAAAGGAGATCAAAGCTCGAAAAGACTTCCGGAATATCACTACTTTCACGATTGACCCGGCAGATGCCAAGGACTTTGATGATGCCATTTCTTATCGAAGATTAGAAAATGGAAATCTGGAAATTGGAGTTCACATCGCTGATGTAACGCACTATGTCCAGCCAAAAACTGCCTTAGAAAAGGAGGCCTATGACCGGGCTACCTCTGTCTATTTGGTAGACCGAACAATCCCAATGCTTCCAGAGCATTTGAGTAACGGGCTTTGTTCTCTTCGCCCAAATGAAGATAAACTGACATTCTCTTGTGTGTTTGAGATGGATGAGGATGCCAAAGTCCTGAATCATTGGATTGGAAGAACCATCATTCATTCTGATCGACGCTTTGTCTATGATGATGCTCAAGAAAATATCGATAAACAATCGGGAGACTTTTACGAAGAGCTAACCCATCTCAATGAATTAGCTAAAAAGATCCGAAAGCGCCGATTCCAAAATGGAGCGGTGAATTTTGAAACCGTTGAAGTCAAATTCAAGCTGGATGAAAAAGGAACTCCACTTGGACTGATGGTCAAGGAACGAAAAGATATTCACAAGCTGATCGAAGAATTCATGCTATTAGCCAATAAACATGTGGCTGAATTCATTTATAAAAAGCATAATGGGACTGATACATTTGTGTACCGTACTCATGATGCTCCTGATATGGACCGATTGGAAATTTTCTCGGGCTTTGCCAAGCGTTTTGGGCATCAACTAAAATTAGACAGTGAGCGCCAAGTATCATCTTCCCTCAACAAGCTCATGGATGAGATACAGGGAAAACCCGAACAAAACGTTTTGGAGCAATTAGCTATCCGATCCATGGCCAAAGCCAAGTATACGACCGAACCAAAAGGACATTTCGGCCTAGCATTTCCTCATTACACCCATTTCACCTCTCCGATCCGGCGTTATCCCGATATGATGGTCCATCGACTACTTCAGCATTATTTGGATGGAGGCAAATCCCCTGAAGCAGAACCTTGGGAAAAGAAATGTATTCATTCTTCGGATCGGGAAAAAAGAGCAGCAGATGCTGAGCGCGCTTCCATCAAATACAAGCAGGTAGAATACATGTCTTTGGCTGAAGAAAAAGATTACGAGGGCATTGTATCAGGTGTGACTGAATGGGGCGTATTTGTGGAAATCACCGAAACCAAATGCGAAGGCATGGTTCGGGTATCAGATATGACGGACGATTATTACGAATTTGACGAGCGAAACATGCGACTCGTCGGATCCAGATCAAAAAAAATGATCACCTTAGGAGACAAAGTTTGGGTTCGTGTAGTTAATACCGATATTGACCGACGAACCATCGACCTGGAATTTGCAGAAAATGACGAAAAACCAACTCGCTCCAGAACTTCTAGATAAGTTAGAATCCTTTCTGAGTACCTACCCATTCGGCCAAAAGCCAGATGAACTTTACGATCCCATCCGCTACATTTTAAAATTAGGAGGAAAGCGAATCAGACCCCTGTTGAGCTTGCTCTCCTATGGGCTCTATCAGAATGATCCTGAGAAAATCCTAAGCCAAGCGGCAGCAGTGGAAGTTTTTCACAACTTCACCTTGATGCATGATGATATCATGGACCAAGCTCCTCTCCGGAGAGGAAAGGAAACTGTCCATGAAAAATGGAATCCCAATGTGGCCATACTATCAGGTGATGTAATGCTGGTAAAAGCTTACGAGCTTTTTCTCCCGAGTCCGGCCGAGCAATTAGGAGAAATAATTCAAGCATTTAATCAGACTGCAGCAGAGGTATGCGAAGGGCAGCAACTAGACATGAATTTCGAAACTAGAGATCATGTCACAGAAGGAGAATATCTGGAAATGATTCGCTTGAAGACTGCGGTTTTATTAGGATTTGCCCTGAAACTTGGGGCCTTACTTGGAAATGCTTCCAAAGAAGATCAGGAACGACTTTATGACTTTGGTGTCAGTATTGGAGTGGGCTTTCAGCTGAAAGATGATCTTTTGGATGTTTTCGCAGATCAGGCAAAATTCGGAAAGCAAGTAGGTGGAGATATCATTTCCAACAAGAAGACTTTCTTATTGATTAAAGCTTTAGAATTGGCTCAAGGAGAGGATGCCAAAACATTAAATCATTGGCTACAAATGGAAGAGTTTGATCCTCATGAAAAAGTACAGGCAGTCAAGAGCTTGTATGAAAAGATAGGCGTCAAGAAGCTTGCTGAGGACAAGATGAACGAGTTTTTCAGCACCGGATTTTCACAATTGGAAGAAATCCAAAAAGTCAATGAACCCTATTATCAGAGCTTGTATGAAATAACCCAAGCTTTGGTTCATCGAGAAAAATAAACCATGAATCTTTCTATCACGGTCATTCTGATCATCCTCACGGCGATCAGTAGTTTCTTAGCTTTCAATAATCCCTCTTTGGTAGAACGCTGGATGTTTACTCCCTACCTTATAAAAAGAAGAAATCAATGGGATCGTTTTCTCCTATCTGGATTTATTCACAAGGATTATATCCACCTCCTCTTTAACATGTTCACCTTTTATTTCTTTGGAGGAGTGGTCGAGCAATTCTTAGCTTATAAGTTCGGATCAACTACTAGAGGAATTGTATTTGTTCTTTTTTACTTGTCAGGAATTATCATAGCCGATATTCCAACTTATTTTAAGCATCAGGATCATGCCTATTATCGGGCTTTGGGAGCATCAGGAGGCACAGCAGCAACCGTTTTTGCAAGCATTATTATTTTGCCTCTTGCCGATATCTGCTTGTTTGGAATTTTTTGTTTGCCAGGATTTATACTTGGGGCTTTATTCCTGATTTATTCCTACACCAAAGGGAAACAGGATAGCGACGGAATCAATCATGACGCTCACCTTTTTGGAGCCTTGTTTGGAATAATTTTCATCCTGATTATTTCTCCTTCCAGTGCATTAGACTTCATAGAGCAAATCAAGAGTTTTAGAATTTTCTAAAAAAAAACTCCCGGATTTCTCCGGGAGGTTGGTTTTATTTTTTGATATCCAATTTGGTCCTCAGCTCATCGATATTGAGGATCTTCGAAATCTCCTCCTGCTCGAGGCGCTTGAATTTTGCCAATTGTACATCTATTTGTTCGGTCAGTTCCATACGAACTTCCTCAGCCTGATCCGTTGGTTTGAAATCTCCATTTCCAGCAATGGAATTAAGGTGTGCCAACTTATTATTCAATCTGATAGGGAAATTGAGTGGATCCTGGTTACTTCTGTTTTTTGTCTGATAAAGAGTTTCTTCAATAGACTTCATTTCAGCTTGGATTTCCTCCAGATTCGCTGGCTTATTTTCCATGCTGTCTAATTCAGCTCGATATTGTCGAATCAACTTTATCGTCTGATGTGTTTCAGTCAGTTTTCGATTTACCTTCATCAAGAACTCAAACTGTTTCTCCAGATCTTCTTGAGTACTTGGATAACGTGGATCTGCTAGAACTTTGAACATTTGCTCTTGAGCCTGACCGTCCAAAGTCATTCGAACTTTGTAATCTCCTGGTACCACTTTTGGACCTCTCAAGTTTGCAGCCCACATAATCAAACCGTCAAACCCTTCAGCATCTTCTACTCTCAGGTTCCAGTTGAACTCATTACTTCCTGTCTTCACTTTCAAGGTATCGCCATTATAGCCTTTGGTCGAGAAGGTGCGCAATACATTATCCTTATTATCTAAGAATTCGATTTTCAATTCGTCCTGAGGCTTCTCTTTTATAAAGTAATAAACCAAAACTCCACCAGCACGATTGGTACCGGCTGTAGTAGACTTTCTGCTCATTCCATCAATTCGGTAAGAATCCTGCGGCTTGAACAAATGCAAAGCTTTATTTTCAATTCCAGGTTCTGCTTGATGCAAGACAGTCAAATCGTCAATAATCCAGAATGCTCGTCCTTGGGTGGCTGCGATCAGGTTATTTTCCTTTATTGTCAAATCCGTGATCGGAACAATGGGAAGATTCATCTGCAATGAATGCCAACTTGCCCCGTCATCTTTGGAATAATACATGCCTGTTTCAGTTCCGGCATAGAGCATTCCACGCATAACAGGGTCAGCACGAATTACCCGGGTAAAATGCTCAGGATCGATTCCGGAAGTAATCTTGGTCCAGGTTTTTCCATAATCCTTAGTCTTATACAGATACGGTTCATAGTTTCCTGTCTTGTATCCGGTTGCAGCAAAATACGCTTCTGCAGGATCATAAGGACTTGCCTCGATACTATTGATTTGAAGCCATTCCGGCATATCCGAAGGAGTTACATTTTGCCAAGTTGCTCCATTATCGATGGTTACATGAACCAAACCATCATCCGACCCAGCCCAAATTACTCCTTGCTTAACAGGCGATTCTGCTGCAGTGAAAATCGTTGCATAATATTCTACGGAAGTATTGTCCTTGGTAATAGGTCCACCAGATGGACCCAGCTTACTTGCATCATTTCTGGTCAAATCAGGTGAAAAGACCTCCCAACTTTGTCCTTCATCTCTTGAGCGATGGAATCTATTACTTGTGGTGTACAGAAGGTCAGAATCATGAGGAGAGAAGAAAATCGGGAAATTCCATTGGAATCGATACTTCATGTCTTCGGCTCCATGACCCATTGGATTATCCGGCCAAACATTTACTGAGCGAGAAATACCATTTTCATGATCTACTCGAGTCAAATAACCTCCATAAGACCCACCATACACGATATCGTTATTGTCAGGATCTGGTGCAATCCAACCTGATTCTCCCCCTGCTGTAGGCTCCCAATGCTCTTCGGTAATTCCTCCACGCCCGTCAATCCGATGACGAATTCGAACGGTGGAGTTATCCTGCTGAGCCCCATAAATTCTGTAAGGGAAGGAATTATCTGTAGTGACTCTGTAAAACTGAGAAGTTGGCTGATTCATATAAGTAGACCAAGAAGCTCCTCCATCCTCAGATATTTGGGCACCTCCGTCATCAGCAATAGCCATTCGTTGATTGTTGTTTGGATCTATCCAAAGATCATGGTGATCTCCATGAGGAGCATTGGCTCCTTTGAAGGTCTTTCCACCATCAGTTGATTTATGGTAACTCACATTGAGCACATAGACTGTTTCTTCATCCTGTGGATCAGCGTAAATTCTGGAATAGTACCAAGCACGCTGACGCAAGCTTCTGTCCTCATTGGTTCGACTCCAGGATTCTCCAGCGTCCATAGATACATAAACTCCTCCATTTTCATTTTCGATGATTGCATAAAGTCGATTGGAATTCAAAGGAGAAACCGAAATCCCCATAATTCCTAGGATTCCCTCCGGAAAGCCTTCCTTAGTAGTCAAATCTTCCCAAGTCTTTCCTCCATCTGTAGATTTAAACATCTTCGAGCCAGGACCTCCACTTTCTAGAGAATAAGGTGTACGCTTGATTTCCCAAGTAGTGGCATAAACCACATCCGGATTATTCGGATCCAAAATCAAATCAACCGCTCCTGCTACATCACTTACAAAAAGAACCTGTTCCCAATTCTTTCCGCCGTCAGTCGTTTTATAAACACCACGAGTTGGATCGGGCTTAAAAATATCTCCCAATACGGCGGCATAAACCACATCTGGGTTTTCTGGGTGAATCCGTAGTCTTGCTACAAAGCGGGATTTATCCAAACCTGCACGCTCCCAAGATTTTCCGGCATCGGAACTTCTCCAAATACCATATCCAAAAGAGACATTACCTCGGACTGTTTTCTCGCCTCCGCCAGCATAAACTACACTGGTGTCACTTTGAGCAACAGCAACTGATCCAATGGAGCCTCCGAAATATCCATCCGAGACAGACTTCCAAGTTTTTCCTGAATCAACTGTCTTCCAAACACCTCCTCCGGTGCTTCCAAAATAATAGGTATGATCTGAGCCTGCCACACCTGTAACAGCATCAGATCGACCACCCCTAAAAGGTCCAACGAGACGCCATTCCAGCGCCTTGTATACCTCGGGGTCTGCAATTTCCTGAGAGTATGAGTTGGGAGAGAGCCATAAAGTCAATATCCCAAAAACCCATATCACCCAATTATTTCTTCTTCTCATAAGGTTTTTATTTGGTGGTTTGTTGAAGATAAAAAATTAGCTGATGTAAATAGAATGCCTAACAAAAAAATGATCAATGGTCGAAAAAATGCTTGGCAAAAAAAAGCCCCGTCTGAAAACAGACGGGGCTCTTGAGTACGTTCGATTAACCTTAAGCTTCAGCAGGAACAACGCTGACTACGGATTTCCCATCAGGTTTTTTTCTGAAGGAAACAACACCGTCAGTCAAGGCGAACAAAGTATGATCTTTCCCTAGACCTACATTGTTTCCCGGATGATGCTTAGTACCTCTTTGTCTTACGATGATGTTACCAGCAATCACTTGCTCACCACCAAATTTCTTAACGCCCAATCGTTTGGAATGGGACTCTCTACCGTTTTTGGAACTACCTACACCT
This sequence comes from Algoriphagus kandeliae, assembly GCF_004571135.1. Taxonomy (GTDB): domain Bacteria; phylum Bacteroidota; class Bacteroidia; order Cytophagales; family Cyclobacteriaceae; genus Algoriphagus; species Algoriphagus kandeliae. The sequence continues at coordinate 42,696 of NZ_SPSB01000006.1, read as the reverse complement.
TTTTTGTGTGCCATGGTTTTATACGTTTATGGTTTTCTTGGAGAAAACTTATAGTGTAATATTTTCGATCAACAATTTAGTGAAGTCTTGTCTGTGACCATTCTTCTTCTTGTAGCCTTTTCTTCGCTTCTTCTTGAAGACAATCACTTTATCACCTTTTACATGATCTAGCACTTTGCCAGATACCTTTGCACCTGCTACTAATGGTGCACCAACTGACACATTCCCATCAGCTTCTGCCAATAGTACTTGGTCAAATTCCACGGAAGCGCCAGCTTCTACGTTCAATTTAGGAGCGTAGATAGACTGATCTTTAGTTACTTTGAACTGCTTACCAGCGATGTTTACAATTGCGTACATGTTATAAATTGATTCTTTGAGAAAATCGGAGTGCAAATATAGGCAACTCTTATTGAACAAAAAAACATCCTTTAAAAATCGAACTATTTAAAGCTTAAAAAATTAACACTCTCATTTCCTCTCCTCGAGTAGATAAGGAATGAATGCTTAAAATTGTTTAAAACATCTTAATTTAAAAACCAAAACCTACCTCAAAAAAAGTCTCTAAAATTCGATAAAATCCTTTTAATAGCTGATTTCCAATCATTTAAACCCATATCAAGGGCAATCATAGTTTTTGACCAGAGTTCAAATTTTAGCTTGAACTGAGTTAAAAAAAATTTTTTGAAAAAAATTGAAAAAACTTTCAAGGGCTTAAAATGGCGTATTTTTTTAAACTTTTACATGATTTAAAGATCTATAATTAATTGAATTATTGAGATTTATATATTTTTTGAACTTAATTCAAAATCTTACTTGAAGCAGCTCTTTAGGGGTTTTATTTCTGATTTTTGGTTTACATATTTGTTCAAGGCTGTTCTGAAAAGGCAGCCTTTTCTATCCCCAGCAATAAGTCAATCTATTAAGCCGAAAATAATTTCTACCAAAAATAAAAACGAGAGAATGATGCAAGAGGAACCCATTTTAGTAGAGAACAAAAATCGCTTTGTTTTATTCCCTATCCAGCACCCTGACATTTGGCAATTTTATAAAAAGGCTGAGGCTAGCTTTTGGACTGCAGAAGAAATCGATTTGGGACAAGATTTGACTGACTGGAAAAATCTCAATGATGGTGAACGTCACTTTATATCCCACGTATTAGCATTCTTTGCAGCAAGTGATGGAATCGTTAATGAAAATCTTGCAGAGCATTTCGTAGCTGAAGTACAATATACAGAAGCTAAGTTTTTCTATGGCTTCCAGATTGCAATGGAGAATATCCACTCTGAAACGTACAGCTTGTTGATTGACACTTATATAAAGGATCCGGTAGAGCGGGACCGCTTATTGAATGCAATCGAGCACATCGACTGCGTGAAGAAAAAAGCTGAGTGGGCACTTCGATGGATTGACAATGGCAGCTTCCAAGAAAGACTAATTGCATTCGCGGCTGTAGAAGGTATTTTCTTCTCAGGTTCCTTCTGCTCTATCTTCTGGTTGAAGAAGCGGGGATTGATGCCTGGACTTACTTTCTCAAATGAATTGATCTCACGAGATGAAGGACTTCACTGCGACTTTGCTTGTCACCTCTACACGAAGCACGTGGTTAACCCGCTTCCAAAAGAAACAGTACGAGAAATCATTCTGGACGCGGTAGAAATCGAAAAAGAATTTGTTACCGATGCCTTGCCCGTTCGTCTTATCGGAATGAACGCTGACTTGATGTGTCAATATATTGAGTTTGTGGCCGACCGACTATTGGTTGAGCTTGGCTGTGAAAAAATTTGGAACAGCACCAACCCATTTGATTTCATGGATATGATCTCCCTACAAGGAAAGACCAACTTCTTTGAGAAGCGAGTTGGTGACTACCAAAAGGCAGGTGTAATGAAAACCACCGAAGCATCAGATTCCCCACGATTCTCTCTTGGAGAAGACTTTTAATATCAATTTTCAACCCAACCACTTTAACCTTATCCGACTATGCTAGTAATAAAAAGAGATGGAAGACGCGAATCGGTAAGATTCGACAAAATCACAGCACGAATTGAAAACCTTTGCGATGGATTGGATCCGAAGTTTATCCAACCAATCGAAGTTGCAAAGAAAGTAATTGATGGATTGTATGATGGAGTAACCACCTCCGAGCTGGATAATCTAGCCGCTGAGGTTTGTGCGTCACTCACAGTCAAACATCCTGATTATGCCATTCTTGCAGCCCGCATTGCGATTTCCAACTTACATAAAACTACTAGCCAGTCTTTCTCCAATACGATGAAGCGGCTTTACACTTATGTAAATCCAAAAACAGGTGAAAATGCACAGCTTTTGGATACAGAAGTGTATGGAGTTATAAAGAAAAATGCTGCGCGTCTTGACGCCGCAATCGATTACAAGCGAGATTTCGGATACGATTATTTTGGGTTTAAAACTTTAGAAAGAAGTTACCTTATAAAATTGGACGGGAAAGTGGTTGAGCGTCCGCAACATATGTTGATGCGGGTATCTGTCGGAATCCACAAGGAGGACATTGATGCAGCAATTGAGACTTACAATTTACTGTCTGAGAAGTGGTTTACACACGCGACTCCTACCCTCTTTAATGCAGGTACTCCAAAACCTCAATTGTCTTCTTGCTTCCTACTTACCATGAAAGAAGACAGCATAGACGGAATTTACGATACGCTGAAGCAGTGTGCTAAAATTTCCCAGTCTGCGGGGGGTATTGGTCTTTCTATCCATCACGTACGGGCAAAAGGCTCCTACATCAAAGGCACTAACGGAGTGTCAAATGGCATTGTACCTATGCTCCGTAACTTCGACATGACAGCGCGTTACGTGGATCAAGGCGGAGGAAAGCGAAAAGGATCTTTCGCTATCTACTTGGAACCTTGGCATGCTGATATTAAGGATTTCTTGGAGCTTAAGAGAAATCATGGTAAGGAAGAAATGCGTGCCCGTGATTTGTTCTATGCGCTTTGGGTTCCGGATTTATTTATGAAGCGCGTCGAGTCTAACGAGAATTGGTCCCTATTCTGTCCTAATGAAGCTCCTGGCTTGTCAGATTGCCACGGAGAAGAATTCGAAAGATTGTATGAAAAGTATGAGCGTGAGGGCAGAGCTAGAGAGACAATCAAAGCTCAGGAACTTTGGTTTGAAGTCTTAGAATCTCAAATCGAAACAGGTACCCCTTACATGCTTTATAAGGATGCAGCAAATGGTAAATCCAACCAGAAAAACTTGGGTACCATTAAGTCATCCAACCTTTGTACTGAAATCATCGAGTACACTTCTCCTGATGAAGTAGCGGTTTGTAATTTGGCATCTATCGCCCTTCCAAAATTCGTTACAACAGGACCTGATGGCAAAAGCTATTTCGACCATCAAAAACTTTATGAAATCACCAAGGTCGCAACTCGTAACCTGAACAAGGTAATTGATGTCAACTACTATCCGGTAGAAGAAGCGCGTCGCTCCAACTTCCGACACAGACCAATTGGTTTGGGTGTTCAAGGACTTGCAGATGCCTTCTTGATGCTTCGAATGCCATTTGATTCTCCTGAGGCAAAAGGTCTTAACGAGGATATCTTTGAAACCATCTACTATGCAGCTGTAGAAACTTCCATGGAATTGGCTAAAATCGAAGGTACCTATGAAACTTATGAAGGATCTCCAGCTTCCCAAGGAATCCTCCAGTTTGATATGTGGGGAGTAACTCCAAAGTCCGGAAGATGGAATTGGTCAGATTTGAAAGAGAAAGTGAAGAAGTTCGGTTTGCGTAACTCTCTCTTGGTAGCTCCTATGCCGACAGCTTCTACTTCTCAAATCCTTGGAAATAATGAGTGCTTCGAGCCATACACTTCCAATATTTACACAAGAAGAACGCTTTCCGGTGAATTTATCGTCGTGAACAAGCACTTGATGAGAGATTTGATCAGCTTGGGCCTTTGGGATGATACGATGAGAAACAGATTGATTGCAGCAAATGGATCTGTACAAAATATTCCAAATGTTCCTCAAAACATCAAGGACCTATACAAAACTGTATGGGAGATTTCTCAGAAAGTCATCATCGATATGGCAGCTGACCGAGGAGCTTATATCTGTCAATCTCAAAGTATGAACGTCTTCTTGCAAGATCCAAACTTTGGAAAATTGACATCCATGCACTTCTACGCTTGGAAAAAAGGTCTTAAAACTGGCATGTATTACCTACGCTCTCAAGCAGCTGCTTCAGCAATTAAATTCACCTTGGACAAGAGTGCCTTGGTGGACAAAGAAGAAGCTGAAGCACCTACAGCTCAAGAACTTAAAGACAAGCAAGCAGCCATCGCTTGTTCATTGGACAATCCGGATGACTGCGAAATGTGCGGAAGTTAAAATTTTAGAGTTCGTCAATTGGAAAAAGCGCCTAGTTGTTCTGGGCGCTTTTTTAGTCTATAGCATTCAAATTTTCATTTTATGAATTCAATTTCAACCAAAACCAATCTAGAAAAATTACAAGCAGATCAAGAGCCTGAATTCGGAAGAATGACTCCGCAACATATGGTGGAACATCTTACGCTAACTGTCAAGATTTCATCTAGCCGAATTAAAATCCCTTTCTTCGAACCAAACAGAAAACAGTTAGAAATGAAACGGATGCTTTTAGAAACTGGGATGGACTTTCCAAAAGAGATCAAATTCCCTAATGATCCAGGGAAATTATTGCCTTTACGATTTCCAGATTTGGAAACAGCCAAAACCAAATTGCTTCAAAGCCTAGAAGAGTTTGAAGAGTTTTTTAACCAAAACCCTACAGCTAAAACGATGCATCCTGTACTAGGAGAGTTAGATAAGGAAGAATGGGAAAGATTTCATCAAAAGCATTTCAAGCACCACTTCTCCCAATTCGGAATCTGGTAAAAAAAAGAATCAGCCGTTATTCGACTGATTCTACTTCTTTTTTCTTTTGCTTAATCCGGAGGACAAAATCACTCAGGACATTCATATAATTGATAAACGCATCGTATGGCGTATCATAAGGACTAAAATAGGAGTGTATATCTCCATCAGAAAAGAACTTGGTACACATGTAATAGAAGTGATCCGAAGTCTGCAGGTAATTCCAGTCCCGAATCAAATCCGGATCATCCAGCTGCCGAACAGTCTGTTCCAATTCATATAGGCGATCAAATGCTTCATCCTGCAAATCATTTCCCAACCAAGCTGTCAAATCACGCTCTTCATCAGCCCAGCTGATCGGTATCGGAACATGAATTGGGCTAATTGCATCCACCTGACCCAATACCTCCGATGGAGTAGAAAATCCAAAATCAGTTTTAGAAAGAACTGCTTCCGGTAAAGCTCTCATGAATTCGAAAATCCCGGTTTCCTTCCACTGATGCTCCCCAAAAGTCTCATAGTCCATAAAGAGATTTAAGACAGGCTCAGACTTTGGAATCGCATTTACCCAACTGATAAACTTATCAACCGTCAATGGATAATCCGACCAAGTCTTATTGGAAAAACGGAAAGCGATATCATCCGAAAGACGGAAATTCTTTAGTAATACTTTTAGTTCTGGCCTAATGCTGTTTTGATAGACAAAGTTGGGACTCTTCCATCCCAAAACGTGCTTGGCACCTTCTGTCAAAATCCCAGTATAGCCCATATCATGGACCATTTCTCCGATTCTATCAGAATAGATCAACTCGGTGTTTCTAAAAACTTTTGGAGTATAACCGTTGAACAATTGCTTGATTTTATCTCGGTGCTGATCCACCATTCTAGCAAATTCCTCCTTGCTCCTCAAAGAAGCTAAGGAATGTCCATAGGTCTCACTGAGAACTTCTACCTGACCTGTGGCAACTAATCGTTGGAAACTTTCCAACACATCAGGAGCATAGGCCTCCATTTGGTCCATAAAAGTTCCGGAAAAAGAAAAAGTCACTTTGAAAGCTCCTTTATGTCTTTCGATTAATTCTAACAAAAGAGCATTCATTGGCAGATAGCACTTTTGTGCGACCCTTCTCATGACACTTCGATTTAGAAAGTCATCCCAGTAATAATGATCGTCTCCAATATCAAAAAAGCGATATGGCTTAAGCCGATAGGGCTGATGGACCTGAAAGTAAAAGCAAATCGTTCTCATGGTTGTTGCGCTAAAGTTTTTTCATAAATCTTGACGAGTTTGGCAGCTACATGCTCCCATTTCAAATTTTTAAGTTCTTCACTGCCCAGCTCTTTGAACATCTTGGAAATCCCTTGATAATGCAGCAAAGCAAACATGGCATCCGCCATGGCGTCTACATCCCAAAAATCAATTTTGATGGCATTTTGAAGAACTTCTGCTACTCCGGATTGCTTCGAAATAATGGTTGGAGTATTATGTCTAACAGCCTCTAGCGGGGCAATTCCAAATGGTTCGGAGACAGACGGCATCACATAGACGTCTGAAATGGCATACATATGATCCACATCATCTCCTTTCAAAAAACCTGTGAAATGGAATTTATGTCCCATTCGGAGCTCTGCTACCCGATCAATCATCCGGTTAAGGAGGTCTCCCGAACCAGCCATAACAAAGCGAACATTATCATCTCGGTCCATTACCTTTTTGGCTGCCTCCACAAAATATTCTGGCCCTTTTTGGAAAGTAATCCGACCCAAGAAAGTCACGATTTTCTCAGGTACTTTCTTCTCATATTTTGATTTAATTATGCTCGCATCCAATACTGCATTGTGAAGCACACTTACTTTTTCAGCAGGAATTCCGTATCGGTTAACAATGATATTTTTGGTTAACTGACTTACTGCCACCACATGGTCAGCAGCTTCCATTCCCGCTTTTTCAATCTCAAATACAGGAGGGTTAACTGATTCACCGGATCGGTCATATTCCGTTGCATGAACATGGGCTACCAGTTTCTTTCCACTGATTTCTTTTGCCGCAATTCCCGCGGGAAATGACAACCAATCGTGGGCATGGATGATGTCAAAGTCTTTTCGATCTCGTGCAATCTGAGCCGCGGTGAGGGCATAGCGGCTTACCTCTTCCATTAGATTTTTACCGTACTTTCCACTGAATTGGTATTTGTTGGTAAAAATACTCTCATCCACATCTGCCCGATCGTGGATCGCATAATCCGTAAATTTCTGATATTCTTCAGGACCTAGGTAAGGCACCAAAAAGCTTGATACTTCTAGATAGGTCAGATTTTTCCAAATGCTTTTAAACTTTTTCTCCCGATAATCTATGGTGACATCACTTGCATTGACAAAATCAGCCAAAGGCTCTTCATCACCCCAAAGCTTGGGAACAACAAAAATCACTTCCTGATCATGATGAACCATCCCCTTGACCAAACCATAACAGGCTGTGCCTAATCCTCCGGAAATATGTGGCGGGAATTCCCACCCAAACATTAATACCCTCATAGAAAAAAGTTTTATATCCGTTTTACTAATTCCATCATGCGTAATAGTTCTGCTACAGACCAAGCCTGAGAGACAGAACCCTTTGGTCTGTGAGGAGGATCTCCATCATAAATTTCTGCCACCGTTCCGACCCCATATTGGGTCATTACTCCATCGAAGCTTTTGATAATTCGACCGATAAAGTTCTTGGCTGATTTTCCATGGAGTTTGATATAAGCCTCCACGAAATGTCCCATTGGCCAAACCCAAACCGTACCGTTGTGATAGGCATTGTCTCGGCTGATCGGATCGCCGAAATAATAGCCCTTGTAAGCCGGATCATCGGGAGCCAAGGTTCTTAATCCTCGATTTGTCAATAAATTGGATCGAACCAGATCGAGAATTTTATCTCGCTGATTCTCATCCAACATAGTATAGGGCAAGGAGGTGGCAAAGACCATATTCGGCCGTATTGCCCAATCTTTTTCCAAGCCATTTACCACATCAGCTAAATAGCCTTTTTTCTCATCCCAAAATTCCTCCAGAAAGGAATCTTTCACTTTATCTGCAAGATTTCCATAATGCTCCTCTCCAGACAACTCATGATAAAACTTCAAGGCATTGTACCAAAGGGCTTGAATTTCCACAGGACAGCCTGTTCTTGGAGTTACAGGTCCATCTACGGTTACGGCATCCATCCAAGTCAAAGCTACTCCCTCATATCCACCATAGATCAACCCATTGGAAAGCATGTGAATATTGAAATCTGTTCCCTGCTGATACCCGTCCAAAATTCCTTTGAGCTTAGCTAGGTATCGGTTTTTGACAGTCTTAGTATCTCCTGTGAAATAGATGTATTGCTGAAGAGACCAAAAGAACCAAAGTGGAGCGTCAATGGAATTCATATTGGTGAAATCCCCGCTTCCCACATTCGGGAAAAGTGGGCCTTTTAGGTCTTTGGACATGGTATCCATGATTTCCAAAAAGGTCTCTTTATCTCCTCTCGCCAAGGTTAATCCTGGCGCGGCGATGAAGGTATCTCTTCCCCACCAGCCAAACCAAGGATAGCCTGCAATAATCCGAGTCTCTCCGTCCCTATTTCTAATAAATTGCGTAGCAGAGTTGATTAGGCAGTTTTCAAAATTACTTCGTGGAATACGTCTAGCAACTTCTTTTTCAAAAGCCCGCTGACGGGTACTTGGATCCGCCTCAGTCAAACCAGCAGAGAAAATGACCGACTCCCCTTTTTCAATATCAAATTCAAAATACCCTGGAACATAAAGATCCTCTTGGTATTCATATCCCCTCTCCCTCTCCAGAATGTATTCTACATTATGATACCAGTTAGGATTGGAATTGAATTTATTTTTCTTCGAAACCTGCAAATACAAAGGATCATAAACCGGATAAAGCCGGAATTTTACTCCATTGGGTACTTTTTCGAAATCCTTTTGGATATCGTCATTTTCCTTACAAAGGGTGTGGTATCCTCGAAATGCCAAGAAAGGTTGGATTCGAATCTTTGTCGGAGAGTGAGCTTCCAGCAAGGTATACCGAATCATTACCCGATCCCGATTCGTATCCAAGATCAATTCCTTTTGTAAAAGGACTCCTCCTACTCGATAAGTCAATTTTGGAATTGGCTCAGAGTCGAAATCCTCCAAATACTTATGCCCTCGAGGAAAATAATTTCCTGGAAACTTGCTAATCCCCAAGTTAAAGCTAGCTCCATGCTGAATCACCGTCTCATGGACAGTGGACAAGAAAACATGGTTTTGAGAATCAATTTGAGGTTGCGGAGCTACTAAAAGCCCGTGATATTTTCGGGTATTACACCCTATAATTGTGGTACTAGTATAAGTCCCAGACCGATTGGTTCGGATAATCTCCCGATCCAAGGAATAGTTGAGATTGACTAGTTGTGTTTTGTCAAAATGAATATAACTCATGGGTCTAAAAGTTGCATCCCGTTAAAATATAACATTGGGATGTAAAGAAAAATCAAAAGCAAAAAAATAAAGGTTATGTCGCCATAACCTTTAGAAAACTTGATCTTTTACGAGTGAAAAAGCTCTTTTTGGACTTCTTCGAAATTTTTAAGAGATTCTTCAAACTTCGTCATGTAATTTCTTACAAGTGAAATATTCACCGGTTTGATCACCGGGAATTTCGGGGAGTTTTTAAACAGTGTAAACATCTGACGTTGGTTTAGTTTCGATTTTCTGGCTCAATATTAATGCCAAAGGATTCCTTTAAAATGGAAAAACCCCTCAGAATGAGGGGTTTTAAGGGTGAAAGACCGGATTCGAACCGGCGACCTCTGGTGCCACAAACCAGCGCTCTAACCAGCTGAGCTACAATCACCATTTATAAGTTTTTGAGGACATCTCCCTCAATTGGATTGCAAAGGTAGATAGAAGTACTTTTTTGCGCAAGAGCCTTTTCAAATTAATTTACAGAAAAAGTCATCCGCTCTCCTTTTTTACTTTCATCAAACTGTCCGTTTTCAAAAGCCAAATGTCCGGACACAATCGTATGAGTGACTTTGGATTGGAAAGTATGACCTTCAAATGGAGACCAACCGCATTTTGCTAGGATATTTTCCTTAGAAACGGTCCATGGATCATTCAAATCCACCAAAACCAAATCAGCATGATATCCTTCACGAATGAATCCTCTTTCTTCGATTCTGAAGAGCTTGGCTACATTATGTGCCATTTTATCAACGATTCGCTCTAAGCTGATTTTTCCCTGATGATAGAAATCCAACATCGCAACCAAAGAATGTTGGATTAAAGGTCCACCTGAAGGTGCTTTGGTGTAAACCTGTGCTTTTTCCTCCAAAGTATGCGGAGCATGGTCGGTAGCAATCACATCGATTCGATCATCCAAAACAGCTTTAAAAATTTCATCCCGATCATGAGCAGTTTTGACTGCCGGGTTCCACTTGATCAAAGTGCCTTTGGTATCATAATCTTCCTCAGAAAACCACAAATGATGGATACAAGCCTCGGAGGTAATGTGCTTTTGCTCCAAAGGAATACTGTTATCAAATAATTCCAATTCCTTGGCAGTACTTATATGCAAAATATGGAGACGGGTTCCATACTTCTTAGCCATGGCTACTGCTCGACTTGAAGCATTGTAACAAGCCTCTTCTGATCGGATTTTAGGGTGGAATTTCACCGGAATATCATCCCCGTATTTGGCTTTGTATTCAGCCAGATTCTCGGCGATGATGTGATCATTTTCTGAGTGGATAGCCAATAGGCCTTTGTAATATTTAAAGATCCCTTCCAAAGATTCGATATTGTCCACCACCATGTTGCCAGTGGAGGAACCTTGGAAAACCTTCAGACCACAAACATTTCTTAAATCCAACTTGAGGATTTCCTCGAGGTTGTCATTCGTTCCTCCAAAGAAGAAGGAGTAATTGGCGAGCGATACTTCTTTTGCTCGAGCATATTTTTCTTCCAACAAAGGAATGGTCACAGCCTGAGGAACGGTATTCGGCATTTCCATGTAAGAAGTCACACCACCAGCTACAGCAGCTTTGGACTCCGTGTAGATATCGCCTTTATGAGTTAGCCCTGGCTCTCTAAAATGTACCTGATCATCAATGATTCCGGGAAAAAGATACTTTCCCTCAGCGTCTATCCGCTTATCAGCAGACTCCCCAGAGAGATTTTCTCCGATTTTAGCGATACGGCCGTTTGCCACTAAGACATCTCCCCGAAAGATCCGGCCTTCATTAACTATATTTGCACCGGTGATCAGAATACTTTTCATCGTTTTACTGTTATATGTTCCCGCTAAATTAAGCAATCATGGCCAATCAGGCAGAAGGTTTTGAAGCTTTTAAACTCAATAGGCAATTACTAAACGCTGTCGAAGAAGCAGGCTATACTCATCCAACACCAATTCAGGAAAAAGGGATCCCTTTGGCTTTGGCTGGACATGATGTGTTGGGGATTGCACAGACAGGAACTGGGAAAACAGCAGCTTATGTGCTTCCCATCTTGATGAAAGTAAAATACGCCCAAGGCATGCATCCCCGAGCAATGGTCTTGGCCCCTACCAGGGAATTGGTCATGCAGATTGAGGAAGTCTGTCGTCAACTGGGCAAATACACGGATATCCGAGTAGTCTCACTTTATGGTGGAATTGGTCCGAAGACCCAAATAGAGCAAATCGAAGCTGGTGTAGATCTGATTATTTCTACACCGGGTCGCTTTATGGATTTGTATAAGAAAGGTGTCATCCTAACCAAAGAACTTAAAACCATGGTCTTGGATGAAGCGGATAAAATGCTGGACATGGGCTTCATGCCACAAATTCGGTCCATTTTAGAGGTTATTCCGGTGAAGAGGCAAAACCTCCTTTTCTCTGCCACCTTTTCTTCTAAGGTAGAGCGGCTTTCGACTGAATTCTTGGAGTTTCCGGAGCGGGTGGAAATCACTCCCTCTGCGACTACAGCTGAAACCATCGATCAGGTCAAATATTTTGTTCCAAACATCCGAACCAAAATCAATTTATTGGAGCATCTCTTGGAGAGCGAAGAGGTCAGCCGAGCCATCATTTTTACACGAAGTCGAAAAAATGCAGAGGAGGTGTCCAATTTTCTTCAACGTAAAAAAGTCGGCGAGATTCGAGTCATTCATGCCAACAAAGGACAAAACACCCGAATCAATTCCATGGAGGATTTTAAAGCAGGCGATGTACGGATTTTGGTGGCGACTGATGTAGCCTCACGAGGCTTGGATGTGACGATGGTTTCTCATGTGATCAACTTCGATGTTCCTTTGATTTATGAAGATTATGTGCACCGAATTGGTCGAACTGGTAGAGCGGAAAATGAAGGGATGGCCATCACTTTTATCAATCCGGCAGAGGCCTGGCATTTTGAGAAAATCGAGGAGTTGATCCGGATGGAAGTACCTGAGGTGAGTATTCCAAAATCAGTAACAATAACGGAAACACCTTTTGCTGAAAAGCAGATCTACGCACGTGAATTGGATAAGCTCAAGCAAAAGGAAAACCCAGATTACAAAGGTGCATTCCACGAAAAGAAAGCCCGCCCAAAACGGAATATCGGAAAAGGAGAAAAAGTCAAAGCTCGAAAATCCGGAAATAAAAAGAATCGGAATCAGCTGAAGACAAAGAACAGAAGGAAATAAAAAGGACTTTAAGTTAAATTAACTATAGTGTTTTGGTTGTTATTCCTGGGTGCTCTTTTTTCAAATTATGAAAAAAGCAATTCTATTTTTATTTATAATTCCCCTTTATTTCTCCTGCACAAAACCGGATAAAAGAGAAAACCCAATTCATTTTTCAATAAATGAGATAAAAATCCCAGTATCACCAAATCAACTAAGTAGTTATCCTGTTCAATCAAACTTCTCTCAAAAGGGAAATTCTATCCTTATGGGATATAATGACAAACGGCATAGCTTGGATTTTTTTAATCTGAATCAAGGTGAAGTTATAGTATCAAAAAAATTAGAGTTTGAGGGCCCAAGCGGGATTGGAAAAATTGAGTCAATTTTTGTTCAATCTTCAGATTCCATTTTCGTCTATGAATTAGGTAAACTTCATCTTTTAAATAGTGATTTGAGTAAAAGGCAATCCTGGGATTTATTTCAGATTTATGGGAATTTGAATTTAGGGGTTCCACATTGTAATTTTTACTTCAAGTTATACTATGACAGCAATCATAAATCTGTTTACTTTTTCATGAATCAAATGGGAGTAAGCCCTTTGGAAATAGCTAAGTTACCGTTGATGACATCTTTGAATTTGGAGACTAATGAAGTAATTGTACTACCCATCTACCATTCAGAGTATTTTAAATCTGTCTCGGGCCAGGTAGGATTTATGACGTATTTGGGCTTTTATGGAAAGCTTGACAATCAATTGATTTTCAATTATCAGTATGAGTCAACGATTTATGGGTTTCAATTGAATGATGAAAGATTGACTACCACGTCAAGTTCTAAAGTGGAGTTTGTACCCAGTATTCCTCAAACCAATGATCCTCAAGCTTATGATCAGCATGCCATTGAAAACCCATATTATTTATCCCCAATCCCAGACCCTTGGAGAAACTTAATTTACAGTATTGTTTGGGATGGTCCAAGCGATGCTAATTCTTACAAAACCTATTTGGATAAAAGCCAGGTTCTGAGAGTCTTTAATAAAGATTTGGAGTTAATTCAGACTATCCCTCTTCCTGATCGTACTTATCAAATTAATAATTGGTTTGTCAATGAAAATGGACTTTATCTCAATAAAGCTCACCCGGGAGACTCTTTGTTAAATGAGGATTTTTTGATGTTTGATGTATTTAAGATTGAAGACAATTAATCATGAGTCTTTTTGGTTTTATATTCCTTTTATCTTTTGGTCATTCAAATTGGATAGAAGTTCCCCTAGATCATGATGACCCCTATTCCAAAAAAATCAAAATTGATTACTCTATTCGACAACCTTTTGACCCGAAAAAGAAAACAATCATTACTCATGCTGATCCATTTGATGAATATTTAGGATTAGGAGATTTGCTAGATTTGGAGTTGACTGAGTTCAATCTTATTAAAATCCAAGGAAGGTATGCTTCCCCGGATTTAAACCGATTTATTGAAGAAAATATCAGAATTGATTCTGATAAAAAATATCGCTGGTTAAGTCGAGGTCAAATAATCAAAGATATAGAACTGGTCCGCAAAGAAATTTTAGGGGATGATACAGTAATTTTAATAGGGTTTGGAAGTAGCGCGGTCCTTATTCACTACTATCTTCATGAATTTCCTGATAGAGTTGAAAAGGCGCTTAGTTTAAATCCACTACTTCTAGATATTCCAAAAAATCTACGCTTTTGGGATCTTTTGGAAGGATTTGATTCAATAATCGAAGAATACTCAACAGATCAAATTGTAAGATTCTCAGCACAATCTTCTGAACCCTATTTTTTCATGGATAAGCCCATTCGAGATAGCACAATAGAAGTAAAAATTAAAGATTTCATAAATACTACTTTTTCAGAAACACAAAATGAAATAAGTCTCGGATTAGAAGCAAGGGCATTTGAGCATTATTTGGATATTGGAATCTATGATTTAGGGCCATTTGGCCATTTTTTAGACTTGCTCTCTTTAAACTTACGATCGAATACAATGTCTTTGGAATACTTCAACGGGACCAATTATGATCGTGGGAAATTATTTTCTTCCAAAATAATTTTGGTAGGGGGCGTTTACAATTTGCTTTTAGACCCTAAGTCTTTTGATGTTATTGGAGAGTTTTATCCCAATGCTTCTGTACATTATCTAAGAGATGGGTATGATTTTTCGGAATCTCGAAAGCGCGGGATATGGGAAGCATTGATTTCAAGCTTATGCTCAAATGATGTTTCGGCCAAGATTGAATTGTTTAAGTTATTGCAAGAACAAGAATTATTGTTCCAGGAAAAAAATTACAATTCCATAAGAGTGGGAAAATAAAAAAGGATCTCAGCTGAGATCCTTTTCCAATTTTATCGCTCTCCGCGAGTGTTCGTGCCATCTACTCGAGTTCGCTTCTCTCTGTTGGCTAGATCCCAAGCTGTATGGAAAATCAAATGCGCCCGCTTGGTCATTAGTGGGAATTCGATTTTATCGACCGTATCCGTCACTTGATGGTAATCATCATGTACTCCATTGAAGAAGAAAATCACAGGGATATTGAACTTCGCGAAGTTGTAGTGATCTGATCGGTAGTAGAATCGGTTTGGATCATCTTCAGCATCATATCGATAGTCCAAGATCAAGTCTGTATAGGTGATGTTGTTGTATTCGTTGATTTTTTTCAAATCAGTAGACAACATTTCTGAACCGATTACATAGACATAGTCCTTGTTTTCAGCATTCTGGTATTCATAATCGATTCGTCCCACCATGTCAATATTGATGTTATTGACAGTATTTTCGATAGGGAAAATCGGGTTTTCAGAATAATACTGAGACCCTAAAAGACCTTTTTCCTCACCAGTCACATTCAAAAACAAAATAGATCTACGAGGTCTATGTCCTTCTTTAGCAGCAGTAGCGAAAGCCTGAGCTATTTCCATCACGGAAACAGTTCCTGAACCGTCATCATCTGCTCCATTGAAAATCTCACCTGTAGAGCTCACTCCTACGTGGTCATAGTGAGAGGAAATCACCAATACTTCATCCTTCTTATCGGTTCCTTCCAAAAAGCCCATCACATTGTACGCCTCCACAGGCGTTACACTTTTCTGAACGAGATAAGAAGCTTTTTGAGATTTGATAGACTCTGGATTGGATTTGGCAGCTTCCTTCAGTTCTTCTACCGGAGTACCAAACAATTCGCCCATTTTATCAGAGCTCACCATGAAAACAGGTCGCTGAGAGATTTCCCGCTCAAATCCGATTCTACCTCTTCCAGCTAAAGACTTATAGCGATTAGCAATACGGTCAAAATTAGCTTGTCCTTCCATGCTCACGATCACTACTCCAGCAGCACCGGCATCCATCACTTTGTTGATCAAACCATTGCTTCGCTCTCCTACAGCCCAGATACCAACCAATTTACCGGTCACATCTACTTTTGCTAGGTTCTCATCATTTACAAGACCCAAGAAAACCAAGTCGGTTTTTGCGGCTTTTTTCATATCACCATCACCGGTGAATACAAAATCCTCATTTTCAACCAAGTTGGTTTTTCCGACTTTCAAGGTCACTTTTTCAAACTTAGAACTTACTAAAGGTACCTGCTGAAAATAGCTTCCATCCACAGGACCTGTCAAGCCTAATTCTTTGTAGAAGTCAGCCAAGTAATTCGCTGCAATCAAGCCCTCAGGAGAACCAGTATCCCGACCTCTCATTTCATCAGAAGCCAAAAAGGTCAAGTATTCTTTCAGGTCATCCGCAGTGATGGTATTGGCATATTTTACCTGTACGGGATTCTGCGCAAAAGTGCCCCAAGAGAGCCCTAAAGCCAGCGCAGAGGTCAAAAGAAATCGTTTATTCATAGGATCAATTTTTATTTTGGCCCCTAAGCTATACATTTTTTTATCCCAGCCACAAACCGTTTACAGGAAAGGAGTGTTGAGAGGGTGAAATTCTGTGTGTTAAGCAAAGATTATCTTACAAGAAATTGTACCTTTGCCGCCAGAAATTGAAAGGATTTCTAACCCAAATAAAAATCACAGCTTCCAAACAATTCGTATGAAAATCAACCTATCGAATGCTGTCAAATTTGAGAGCAGACACAATGGCCCGACTGAAGCGGAGATCGCAGAGATGTTGGAAAAAATCGGTGCCACTTCCTTAGAGGAACTCATCGAACAAACGGTCCCTGAATCCATTCGCCTCACGCGACCATTGGACCTCCCAAAAGCAAAATTAGAGTCTGAGTTTTTAGCTGATTTCAAGAAATTAGCCTCAAAAAACAAAGTATTCAAATCCTTCATCGGGATGGGTTACTATGACACCTTCGTTCCGGGGGTGATTTTGAGAAATGTCCTTGAAAACCCAGGTTGGTATACCGCATACACTCCCTATCAGGCTGAAATAGCTCAGGGACGATTGGAAGCTTTGATCAATTTCCAAACGGTGGTGATGGAACTTACCGGTATGGAACTTGCCAATGCCTCTTTGTTGGATGAAGGCACAGCTGCTGCCGAAGCAATGACTATGCTTCATTCTGTCAAGCCAAGAGACAAGAAGAATGCAAATAAGTTTTTTGTAGACGAAAAAATATTCCCTCAAACAAAAGCTGTCCTTGAAACAAGAGCAGAGCCAGTAGGGATTGAATTGGTCTTCGGTTCTATCCAAGACTTGGATTTGACTGACCCGGAACTTTACGGGGTAATGTTCCAATATCCGGATGCGGACGGAGCCATTCGCGATTATTCTGCCATCGTTGCTGCTGCGAAAGAAAACAAGGTGTTGACTGCATTTGCTACCGACCTGTTGGCATTAACCTTATTGACTCCTCCGGGAGAAATGGGAGCTGATGTGGTGGTTGGTTCTGCACAACGATTTGGAGTACCAATGGGATATGGCGGGCCGCATGCGGGATTTTTTGCAACCAAAGAAGATTTCAAACGGCAAATTCCAGGAAGAATAATCGGTGTCTCCGTAGACAGAGCTGGAAATAAAGCTTACAGAATGGCACTTCAAACCCGCGAACAACATATCAAGCGGGAAAAGGCTACTTCAAATATTTGTACAGCACAAGTTCTTTTAGCTGTCATGTCTTCCTTCTACGCAGTCTACCATGGACCAGAAGGGTTGAAAAATATTGCCTTAAGAACTCATGGCCTAGCTAAATTGACAGCTGAAGCTTTGAGAAACTTAGGATTGAATGTGGCCGGACACTCTTTCTTTGATACCATTCAAATCCGAATGAGCGATGTTTCCAGAGAGCGAGTGAAAGGTTTGGCATTAGCCGCTGAGATGAACTTCCGCTATGAGAATGATTCCATTTTCATCTCTTTTGATGAAACCAAAACATTGGAAGATGTCAAAACCATCGTTTCCATATTTGCTTCAGAGGAAGGTAAGCATACCTTAAATTTGGATGAATTGGTGGAAAACCTAAACCTAGAGCTTCCAGAAGCACTAGTTAGAAAATCTGAATACCTGACTCATCCAGTTTTCAATAACTACCATTCCGAGCATGAAATGCTTCGCTACATTAAGCGATTGGAAAACAAGGACCTTTCGCTGGTACATTCTATGATTTCCTTAGGAAGCTGTACCATGAAGCTGAATGCCACTGCTGAAATGATCCCAGTAACTTGGCCTGAATTTGGGCAGATTCACCCATTTGCGCCGATGGACCAAACCTTGGGCTATCAAGAGCTTTTCTCTAACCTACGTACCTGGCTAACCGAGATCACTGGATTTGCTGACACCTCCCTTCAGCCAAACTCTGGTGCTCAGGGTGAATATGCCGGTTTGATGGTAATCAGAGCTTACCACTTAAGTCGAGGAGAGGGACATCGTGACGTGGCTTTGATTCCTACATCTGCCCACGGAACTAACCCTGCATCTGCTGTGATGGCAGGAATGAAGGTCGTTTTGGTGAAGTGCGACGAAAAAGGAAACATTGATGTAGCTGACTTGAAAGAAAAAGCGGCTACGCATGCAGAGAACCTTTCTGCCCTGATGGTGACGTACCCATCTACTCACGGAGTATTTGAGGAGGCTATTCAGGAAATCTGCGAAACCATTCATCAGTATGGCGGACAGGTTTACATGGATGGTGCGAACATGAATGCTCAAGTGGGATTGACATCTCCAGGTAGAATCGGAGCTGATGTTTGTCACCTCAATCTTCACAAAACCTTCTGTATCCCTCATGGAGGTGGTGGACCTGGCATGGGGCCAATTTGTGTTGCCAGTCATTTGGCACCATTCCTTCCAGGAAACCCAATTGTAAAAACAGGAGGTGCTCAGGCAGTTTCTTCCATTTCTGCAGCTCCTTATGGAAGCGCGAGTATCCTACCAATCTCCTATGCTTACATCGAAATGATGGGCGGAGATGGTTTGACCAATGCTACCAAAATGGCCATCCTCAATGCAAACTATATTAAGGAACGTTTGGAAGGCCACTATCCGATTTTGTATACCGGAACCAAGGGAAGAGCAGCACACGAGATGATCGTTGATTGTCGTGGATTTAAGGAATTTGGAGTAGAAGTAGAGGATATCGCCAAGCGATTAATGGACTACGGTTTCCATGCACCGACTGTCTCTTTCCCTGTGGCAGGAACTATCATGATCGAACCTACAGAGTCTGAGACAAAAGCAGAACTGGATCGATTCTGTGATGCTTTGATCGCTATTCGAGAGGAAATTCGCGAGATTGAAGAAGGTAAGTTTGACAAGGATAACAATGTCTTGAAAAATGCACCTCATACAGCTCAGATGGTATTAACTGGTGAATGGGATTTACCTTATTCCAGAGAAAAAGCAGTTTATCCACTAGCTTATGTAAAAGAACATAAATTCTGGCCTTCTGTCCGAAGAATCGATTCTGCTTATGGAGACAGAAACTTAGTCTGCAGCTGTATTCCAGTTGAAGAATATGCTCAAGAAAGCGAAGCAGTTTAATTGCTTTCTAAACATAAAGTCAAAAAAAGACCCAGATTCCTCTGGGTCTTTTTTTGCTTATATCTTAGGAAATAACTCCCTTGGTATCCTTTGATTTTCTGAAAATCAACCAGAACATTACCACAATCAAAATAATCAGAAGGGCTACTTCAAACTGAGCCCAAATCTGAGATCGGTTGATTAATTTTTTCGCTTTTTTAATTAGCCTATCCCCTTCTGCCAACTGAATCTGACTTAGGTCGTCAAGGTCTTTTCTAGCCTGTGAAATCTTATTATCGTATAGCTTTACTTGATCAATATTGACACCCGAAGAATCCGTATACAATAATTCATAGCTTTTGATCGCTAAGTCATTTTCAATAATCGCACGAAAATCCGCTAAATAACTAGACTCCTGATCGGTTAGTTTCGTTTTTTCGAACTCCTCGACAATGGCTAGGATTTCTTTTTCCTGTGCATCTATTTCATCAATTACCTTGGAGTAATCATAGTCTAAATTGCAGTGGTCTATGAGTTTCTGAATTTGGAAAAGCCGCTCAGAAATATCAAAAATATAGCTTTCCACCACCAATCGGTCATTGTAAACTTCGGTGAATGTGGAACTAATTTCCCGGAATGACCTCCTTTCAATAAGGTTCTTGGCATAGATCAGCAACAAAAGCACACTAATGATAAAGAGCGCCTGGATTTTTTTTCGTTTGATGGATTGACCGGACATGTGGTAAGTATGACTAACTAAATTTCTTTCTTATTTTAGGCAATATTGGACAGTTTGCCAAAATTCAGGCAAGTTCTTATGGATTTGGACGGCCATCATAAACCCGAACGTAATCCACCATCATTTTTTGAGGCCAAATTGAAGTATCTACTCCTTTTTGACCGCCCCATGTTCCTCCAACAGCAATATTCAAAATCAGATGGAAAGGCTGATCGAATGGCCACTCTGAATAATCCCCTCCAGTATTCTCAAATTCAAAATATTTTTCCCCATCCATCAAAAACTCTATGCCTTTTTCTGTCCAATTGATAGCATAAGTATGGAAAGCCTCATCAAAATCATCCACTTGAATCTGAGCTCCCTTATGTGTTCCTTTTACATGATTGAAGGCCTCTGTGTGTACGGTACCATGAACTACTCCAGGATCATATCCCACATGCTCCATGACATCGATTTCTCCATTTTTTGGCCAACCTCCATGACGATTTTCCTCAGCGAGCATCCAAATTGCTGGCCAGGTTCCCGTTCCCGCTGGTAGTTTTGCCCGAACTTCAATGTATCCATTTTGCCAAGAAGCCTTTCCTCGAGTAAGCAAACGAGCGGAGGTGTAACCCTTTGGATATTCAGCATCAGCATGTGCTTCGATAATTAAATGTCCATTTTCAACCCGTGCATTTCGAAGTTCTTTTTCAGTGTAAAACTGGAGCTCCTGATTGCCCCAACCATGATCTCCCACATCATAGGTCCATTTGGAAGAGTCCGGCAATCCCATATAGTCAAACTCATCAGACCAAATTAGATTTTGAGCTTTCAAAGGTTCTAAGTTTGAAAAGGCTAAAAAGCCAAGGATAAAGAAATGAAGAAGATATCTGATTTTTAAATTTTTAATCATGGAACTATTTTATATGTGAGAAGGTTATTGAATTGTAAATCTTTTAATCTTATCAAAAATATACATTTTATGTCATTACAATTGAAAGGAAACTGGAACCAACTCAAAGGTCAACTAAAACAAAAATATGCTTCTCTGACAGAGGATGATTTAACATTCAAAGAAGGTCAGGAAGATGAACTTCTTGGACTGTTGCAGGAAAAAACCGGAGAAAAAATTGAAGAGCTCCGGAAAATGATTTTTGAGACAGAAGATGAAAGCAATTAATTAGAGCTAACATTTAATAGAAGGGCTGGTTATGTAAATATCCAGCCTTTTTATTTAGGCTTTTTTTGTCTCACATGCTAATTGTAAATTAGCCACATAAACCCAAATAAACATGGCATATTATCATAGATTAGGTCAGATTCCACCAAAGCGACACACACAATTCCGTCAACCTGATGGAAGCCTTTATAAAGAGGAATTGGTCAGCTCCAAAGGCTTTTCAGGAATCTATTCCAACTTGTATCACATCTATAATCCAAACGAAGTCAAATCCATCGGTGAACCCAAACCCTACAAATGGGAAATTGCTAAAGATCATGGATTGCAGCAGACCCATCTCAAAACTTCGGGTGTAGGAACAACGGGAAAGGATTACCTCTCTGCACGCCGAATGCTTATGATGAATAATGATGTGATGATGGGTATCTGTTCTCCAGAGCAGCGAAAAATGGATTATTATTTCAAAAATGCTGATGGAGACGAATTGATCTATATCCATGATGGTGCTGGAACACTTTATTCTCAGTTTGGAAAATTAGAAGTTAGAAAAGGGGATTATATCGTGATACCCCGAACGACCATTTACCGCTTTGAATTTGAAGAAGAGGGTCCACTTCGCTTGTTGATCATTGAATCGCACGGGCCAATCGAAACGGTTAAGCGCTATCGAAATGAGGTAGGCCAATTGCTGGAGCATTCCCCTTACTGTGAACGCGACATTCGTCCTCCTCATGAACTTCATATTGAACGCGAAAAGGGAGACTATTTGGTTCAAATCAAAAAGCAGGGGATGCTTCATCAGTATTCCTATGCGCATAGTCCATTGGATATTGTGGGATGGGATGGGTATTTATATCCTTATGCCCTATCGATTTATGACTTTGAACCAATTACAGGTCGCATTCATCAACCACCTCCAGTACACCAAACCTTCCAAGCTTGGGGATTTGTGATTTGTTCTTTTGTACCTCGTTTATTCGATTACCATCCTTTGGCAATTCCGGCACCCTACAATCATTCCAACATTGATTCGGATGAGGTCCTTTATTACGCAGAGGGTGAATTTATGAGTCGAAGAGGAATCGACCGAGGATCCTTTACTATACACATGGGTGGTCTTCCTCATGGTCCGCATCCTGGAACAGTTGAAAAATCCATTGGAGCAAAAGCTACTGAGGAATATGCAGTGATGCTTGATACATTCAGACCTCTCCAAATCACTACTGATGCTTTGGAATTTGTAGATAAAAATTATCCAATGAGTTGGACTGATTAATAAGATTACAGGCCGGTGAAAATCCGGCCTTTTTTACATTCCAAAGAATTTGAGCTCTTCCAATAGACTGACTTTTTGATGTTTGAAATCCTGACGTTGAATGCTATTTTTTTCCGCGGTCAATTGATTTAAACTTACAGAGTACGCATATGGCTTTCTTTCCCAATCCAAAAAACCATCCTTATCACCTGAGCTTTCTAGGTTTTCTTGGATTTGAAGCTTGAGGTGATTTTCAAAATCTTTGGGAGAAATATTAAATGGAAGCTTGATCAACAAGTGAAAATGATCATTCAGAACGGAAAACGTACCATGAGAATTTCCTAATTCTTGAATGATATTTCCTAAAGTTTGGGAAAGCACTTCTCTTTTTGAAGAATCAATTAAAGGCTTCCAATCCTTGGTTACAAAAACCCAATGAATCCATATTTCCGAGTTTGAATGGCTCATTTTCATCAATGAAAGCATTCAATTTAAGTATAAAAATTATCCCGGGCACTATCAGTACTTAATTCAAAAAAAATTCCCAAACCTCGTCAGGCTTGGGAATTTCAATTTTTGATTAAATTATTTTATTCCAAAATTTCGAGAATAGGTTGCCCGGTAGCTCCATTAGGTAAGCGGATTTGAAGCATCATCGATAGCGTCGGAGCGATATCCGTCACCGTGGCATATCGGCTACTACTTCCTGAAGGGACATTCCAACCAAAAAATAAGATTGGTACATGTGTATCATAAGTAAAGCCAGTTCCATGGGAAGTTCCCCTTGCTCCTCCCGTCAACCAACCCGGCTCAAGAACTAATAATACATCTCCTGAAGCCTTATGATTGTAGCCCATTTGTAAGAGGTGAGGTCGGCCAGATTCAAACTCGGCATTTTTCATGGAGTAGGCTGTGTAAGCCTCCTTGACACCTTTGAAACGCAAGACAAAATTCGCAATGTCATCTTGTACTTTGCTCAATTCAAGTCCTTTTTCGCGGATCAGAGTATGGTTTAGAAATATCTGTTCATTGGAGACATTTTCAATCCAATTTCCTTCTCCGTATGCTTGATTAGCAAATCCCATCAATTGGCCTCTCACATACCCTATATTGAGATTGCCTGCTGGCACATTCTCACTTTGCATGTAGGTAGCTACATCAGCCACGCCGTGATCAGCAGAAAGAAAAATCAAATAATTGCCTTTTCCATATTTCTCATCCAGATAATTTAAGAACCGCTCAAACTCCAAGTCCAGGCGCAAATAATTATCCTCTAGCTCCATTGAAGTAGGACCAAATCTATGCCCAATGTAGTCCGGAGAAGAAAAGCTCA
The DNA here is from genome assembly GCF_004571135.1 of Algoriphagus kandeliae. Lineage (GTDB taxonomy): Bacteria > Bacteroidota > Bacteroidia > Cytophagales > Cyclobacteriaceae > Algoriphagus > Algoriphagus kandeliae. The sequence continues at coordinate 18,714 of NZ_SPSB01000006.1, read as the reverse complement.
CTGCCAAGAAGTCGGTCACCTCTCCATTTCCAAGGTTTTCTCCTTCAATAGCTGCCATGGCAAAATCCAAGGTCAGGGTATTTCCATAAGGCGTTGAAGCAATCAATCCATAGCCTCCGTTATTTTCCATCAAACTTGGAAGTTCGTAAGGGAAAGTAGGTGTTTCTTTTCCAATGAATGGCGCTTCAAAATCATTATTATCGTCAATGCTATTGACATAGCTATCTGCCGGAAAAAGTGGTTCCCATGTATTTTGAAGATATTCCTGAGCCAATTGCTTTTCATTGAATTGCTTTACCCAAGTAGGCAAATCCTCCATGTAATAAGAAGATGTCATAAACTCTCCCGTTCCACTATCAAACCAATAAGCATCCCCCGTGTGGCCTGCAGGCAAGCTCGCTCCACGGTCCTTGATAGCAATCCCGACAACCTTAGATCGCTTATTGGTGGAAAAACGAAGTTCATCTGTAATCGTTGTTGTCAAAAGATTCCGAGGGCTAATCTTTCCGGCACTAAGGCTTCCTCCAATATTATACACCGTAGAATCTTCAGCGCAATAAATAGATCGGTCTAATGATCGAACATACCAGCTGTTTGCAATAATTCCATGCGTTGCAGGCGTGGTGCCTGTGTAAACCGAAGCATGTCCTGGTCCTGTGTAGGTTGGGATATAATTATAATGCCCGTTTTTCATCATAAATCCTTCACGCATCAAGCGCTTGAATCCCCCGTCGGAGTATCGATCGGCAAATTTATAGAGGTAATCCTGGCGCATCTGATCTACGATAATTCCTACTACCAGTTTTGGTTTTTCGGGAGTTTGTTGAGCTTGTAGCCCGGTGAACAGTAAGGAAGTGATGAATACTAAAAGGCTATATCTTTTCATTTTTAGAATTTTTAGCATGTCAAAGATAAGCATATCCCCCGTTTGAATTATTAATACTTTGTTAAATGGAAGAAAGCCCACATCTTAGAACAAAAACTCACCATAAACCGATGAAACGAATCCTATTATTTTCTATCCTATTTTTAGTCATTGCCCCTAGTTTCAGCCAATCTTATTTCAAAGACGGGCTTTCAGCAGAATGGCACAGAGAACGAAGAGATGCTCTTCGGAACTTGATGCCCGCGAATAGCATGGCTATCTTTTTTAATAACCCAGTAAAAAACAGAGCCAACGACGTTGATTTCATCTATCATCCCGATCCAGATTTCTTTTACCTGACCGGTTTCCGCGAGCCCAATGCTGCTTTAATTATTTTTTCGGAAGAGCGACAAATTGGAGACATTAAAACAGACGAATTAATCTATGTTCAGCCTCGGGATCCTCGAGCTGAAATGTGGAACGGTAAACGCTTGGGCCAGGAAGGTGTTCGTGAAATTCTCGGATTCGATCAGGTGTATTTATTTGAGGACTTCGGGAAGGAACCCAAATTAGGAGTATCGGATTTTGATAAGATTTTAAGTTTTAGTCTGAGTAATGATATCGAGGGAAGTTCTGCCAATGCTCCGCTTCGGAAAATGGTCAATACCTTTAAGAAAAACGCAAACTATCCAGATGATAAAAGCGAGGTTGCACTGCAGATGTACAATCTGATACGTGCTACTGATGTAGAAAATTCCGCGAATGTTGCCCAAATCATCGGTCGCTACAGACAGCGCTATCCGGAAATTGAAAATGACCCGGTTCTTCAGGATTTCTTAAAAGCTGAGACACCAGAACAACGAATGGAGGTAAAAAACAAAGTACCGGAGAATAAAACCGACGTTTTTGCACTTTCACAAATGATGGATCAACTCCGGGAAGTCAAAACTCCTGAAGAAATCAAACTCCTCTCAAAAGCGGCAAAAATCTCAGCAGTAGGCCAAATTGAGGTGATGAAAGCTGCACAGCCAGGAATGTCTGAGCGGGAAATTCAAGGTATTCATGAATTCATCTATAAGCGCTATGGTGCTGAGGATATTGGCTATCCATCCATCGTGGGAGGAGGTAATAATGGATGCATCCTTCACTATATCGAAAATGACATGGAGCACATCAATGACCGATTGATCCTAATGGATTTGGGAGCCGAATGGCGTGGTTATACTGCTGATGTGACTCGTACAATTCCAGTAAGTGGAAAATTCAACGAGGAAGAAAAAGCTATTTATGAATTGGTATTGAAATCTCAGGAAGCGGGAATTGCACTTTGCAAGCCAGGCGTTGAGTTTAGTGAAATTGGTCGAGTAACCCGTGAAATTATCAATGAAGGACTTGCAGAATTGGGAATTATCAAGCCGGGACAACGTCATAATTATTTTCCTCATGGAACGAGCCATCACTTAGGATTGGATGTTCATGACCGGGGTGGTTATGGGGCTTTGAAAGAAGGAATGGTATTGACGGTGGAGCCGGGTATTTACATACCGGAAGGAAGCGATTGCGATCCTAAATGGTGGGGAATCGCCGTACGAATTGAAGATGATATTCTTGTTTCCTCAGATGGTCCACTCAATCTTTCAGGAGATGCCCCTCGAACAGTTGCCGCCATCGAACAGATGATGCGTATCCCTAGCGTGCTAGAAAACTGGGTTCTGCCTGAAATTGATTAATGAGCTCGCAGAGACGCAAAGACGCAACGGGTTTTGAATGATTAGAATGAATTATTCTGAAAATGATATTGCAAAAATAATTCTGGACAGGGCCTTTTTAATTCACCGAGATTTAGGCCCTGGTCTTTTAGAGTCTATCTATGAAAAAGTTTTAATTCACGAGCTAAAAAAGTTGAACCTAACTGTGGAAAGTCAAATTCCAATATCCTTTGAATGGGATGGAATTGTTTTCGAAAAAGGTTTCAGAGCAGATTTAATTGTTAACAATAAAGTAATTGTTGAAATCAAGTCTGTCCAGCTTTTAGCTCCTGTTCATGCGAAGCAATTATTAACTTATCTCCGATTAACAAATTTGAAACTTGGGCTCCTTCTAAATTTTAATGAGGCCCTATTAAAGGATGGGATCAAAAGGATCGTTAATGGCTTATGAAAATACCTAATTCGTAGCGCCTTTGCGTCTTTGCGAGCGCCAAACTAATCTCTACTCTTCAAGTCACCCCTTTTGATAGACCGGATAAATTGAGCCCAGGCAAATGGATCTAGGAGTCGTAAAGGCCTAGGTCCATAAAGATCCTGATTTTGCTGCATGAGCCCTTGTTGGAAATAACGGAAATTTTCATTTCCAGAAGCCGGCATAGCTTCGGCCCAACGAAGTAGCATTTCTGGACTCATATTTGAACTACTGATGGTCATAGGGTCCACTACCGACATGGCCAATACAGCTTCTTTGAATTCTTTCTCAGAAGGATAAGGCATCACTTCCACTTCAGCTAAGGCAATTTCATCCACCTCCATCGTCAGAATCAAGCTGATTTTATCATCCTCGACATTCTCAGGAACTTTGAAGGACTGTCGCTTTAAACCAATGAAACTGAACACTACACTATCTCCTTCCAAAACCGGCATGGAAAAATAACCAAAGCGTCCACTACTCGTTCCTCTACCCTTTTTAGGCACATAGATATTTACCCCAGCCACCGCATCAGTACTATCCGCATTCAAAATAATACCTGAGAGTTGAATGACTTTTCTATCTTGTCGGTCTTGGGCTTGTAATTTTCCCAATCCAAAAAGAAAAAGGATGAAGATAAAGGAGGAAAGTAAGGCGGTCTTTTTCACAAATCTGTCTCTTAAATTCTCAGCTAATTTGCTGAATACAAATTCTAATACCTGAAATTTCGCTTGATTTTTTAATTTCACCAGCAAATCAGCGTTAAAACTTACAAATGAGGCTTAAAAATATCAGTTTAAATTATGGATTGCGAATTTTCAAAGCCTTAGGAGAGGAAGCTCGAATTCGAATTATCCATTTATTACTACTCAACAAGGAGTTGAGCATCTCAGATCTTGAGCTGATTTTGGATTTCACCCAAACCAAAACTAGCAGACATTTAATTTCCCTAAAAAACGCAGGCCTTCTCGGCAGCCGAAGAGTGGATCAGTGGGTATTTTATTACATTTTGGAGGAGTATCTCGAAATCATTCAGCAGATTTTTAAGTTTATCCAAAAGGATCCCAGTCTTCTCAAAGATCAAGAGACCTACGAAATTCTCAAATCCAACCGAGAGCTGGCAATCAACAAAATCCAAAACAATCAATACCGACGCTAATTCCTTTGAAAACGTACCAACACCTATTCTTTGATCTAGACCATACACTCTGGGACTATGATCGAAATGTCACCGAATCACTTCAAGAACTTTATGAGATTTACGGTTTGCATGACTTAGGCATTCCTTCTTTTGAAAAATTCTTCGAGTCATTTCACGCAGTCAATTTCCAACTTTGGGACTGGTACAATGAGGGAAAAATCGATAAACAAAATCTTCGAAAAGAGCGATTCCCTCGAATTTTTGATTATGCCGGAGGAAGATCAGATGCAATTCCTGCTGAATTTGAAGAAGATTTCATGCATCGAACTTCCAGTAAGCCACATGTTTTTCCTTATTCAAAGGAAATTTTGACCTATCTCCGAGAAAAGTATCAAATCCACGTTATCACCAATGGATTTAATGAATCTCAAGCCAAAAAGATGAAATCATCCGGGTTGGATGTGTTTTTTGAGCTTGTTGTCACATCAGAAACAACTGGACATAAAAAGCCCGATCCGAGAATCTTTTTTTATGCCTTGGAAAAATTGAATACCCGCGCTGAAAACTGCCTGATGATCGGGGACAATCCGCTTTCTGACATCTTAGGTGCGCAACGAGCAGAAATCGATCAGGTCTTTTTCAACCCAGAAGGAAAAAAAATAGACCTAACCCCTACTTATGAAATTAAACATCTCCGTGAATTAGAGTCGCTTTTGTAAGCTAAATCACTGCCTAATCGGGCTGGAAATCTTATCTTTGGCCATTCAGAATCACATAAACTCCAAATAGCATGTTAAAAGGATTTTTCAACGTTCCGACTCCAGTCAATGAGCCGGTAAAATCATACGCACCTGGAAGCCCTGAGCGAAAGGAGCTTCAGGCAAAACTCGCCGAATTGAGAGCCAACCAGGTAGATGTACCTATGTACATAGGAAGCGAGGAAGTTCGGACCGGTAAAACCCGAACTTTATCCCCTCCGCATGATCATCAGCATATCTTGGGTCATTTCCATGAAGGAGATGCTTCTCATGTGGCACAGGCTATCAATGCAGCTTTGGGAGCTAAGGAAGCTTGGGAAAACTTAGCTTGGGAACAGCGAGCTGCAATTTTCCTAAAAGCGGCTGATTTGTTGGCAGGACCTTACCGAGCCAAAATCAATGCAGCTACCATGTTGGGCCAGTCCAAAAATGCCTTCCAGGCAGAAATTGACGCAGCATGTGAAATCATTGATTTCCTTCGCTTCAATGTCAAATACATGACTGAAATCTATTCCCAGCAGCCGCCTGTTTCTGGAAATGGAGTTTGGAATCGAGTAGAACAAAGACCTTTGGAGGGCTTCGTTTTTGCCTTGACTCCATTCAACTTTACGGCAATCGCTGGAAATCTTCCAACTTCAGCAGCCATGATGGGAAATACCATCGTTTGGAAGCCTGCCTACACGCAGATTTATTCAGCCAATGTGTTGATGGAAGTATTCAAAGAGGCTGGAGTACCTGATGGTGTGATCAACTTGATTTATGTGGATGGACCTACCGCAGGAGATGTCATTTTCAAACATCCTGACTTCGCAGGAATTCATTTCACAGGATCTACAGGTGTTTTCCAAACTATCTGGAAAACCATCGGAGAAAACATCAAATTGTACAAATCCTACCCAAGAATTGTCGGTGAGACTGGAGGAAAGGATTTTGTCTTGGCACATAAATCCGCAGATCCAAAAGCTGTTGCCGTAGCGCTTTCGAGAGGTGCTTTTGAATATCAAGGTCAAAAATGTTCTGCCGCATCCCGAGCTTACATCCCATCCAATATTTGGGAAGACGTGAAGAAATATTTGCTAGAAGACCTGGCCTCCATGAAAATGGGAGGAACAGAGGACTTCACCAACTTCATCAATGCGGTCATCGACGAGAAAGCATTTGATAAAATTTCCAAATACATCGACAATGCAAAGAATGCATCAGGGGTGGAAATCATCGCAGGCGGAAACTATGACAAATCTAAAGGCTACTTTATTGAGCCAACCGTTTTGTTGACTCAAGATCCAATGTATACCACCATGTGTGAGGAAATCTTCGGTCCGGTATTGAGCATTTATGTGTACAATGCTGAGCATTTCGAAACCGTCTTGGAATTAGTAGATCAAACTTCCCCTTATGCCTTGACAGGAGCTATTTTCTCTCAGGATCGCTATGCGATTGAGATGGCAACAAGCAAATTGAGAAATGCTGCGGGGAATTTCTACATCAATGACAAGCCTACCGGCGCAGTAGTCGGTCAGCAGCCATTTGGAGGAGCGAGAGCTTCCGGAACCAACGATAAAGCCGGTTCTATGATCAACCTGTTGCGCTGGGTTTCTCCTCGCACAATCAAGGAAACCTTTGTCTCTCCAACTGACTACAGGTATCCGTTTTTGGGAGAGGATTAATAAATGATCTTCGAGGTTTTCAAGACTTCAAAGTTTTTATGAGCCCTGAGAATAATCTTGGGGCTTTTTCTTTTGATATTTTTACAATAAATTAGTTCTCTTATTTTATATAAATAGATATATGAAAAGAATAATTTTTTGGATTTTCCTTTGTAGTTTTTTTTCCTGTAGTTCTAAAAATGACCAGGCAATTTTTCTTGGTGAACTTGGTGAATTAATTAAAGGTGATTTTTCAATTATAAAAGATTCATTGACCACATCGATTAATAATGTTCGAGTTGTAAAAGATGAAATGAATGAATTTATCGTTACGACTTCCTCTGCTCGTCAATTCGAAGGATGGGCCTTCATTTTCCGTAGTACTGAAACAGGGGAAGAGGTTTACCGAATAGAAATCCCCGATGAGGGCCCAAATTCAATGAAAGGAGGAATCTATATCAATTATGTTGATAGTCCTTCGCGAATTTTATTAGCAAATACAAAGGGAGAAATTGGAGAATATCCTAAGTCAGGCGAAAAAATCAATGAATTCCATTCACTAAAAAATTATGGAGAAAAAGCCTCTATTTTCCCATTGTCAAGAAGTGCTGGAGTTATTTACCTATATGAATCAAAAATTCAATTTTCACTAAGTCCAAACTCAGTAACCAATTGGAAAGACTTACCAGGCCCTGGAGAAATGAGGTCTGAATTTCCCGTTAATTATCGGGAGTGGATTATCTTGGTGGATTTGGAAACTGAAGAAATACAGAAAAGTGATTTTGCAATTCCTACAGGTTATGAGCAATTTAAAAATGACCTAACCGCAACAACACTTTTTGGTGACAGAGATTCAAAGCGAAATCTTTTTTATTTAGCCTGGCCAGGCTCTCCAGAAATTTATTTGCTAGATGGTTTTGCATTAAAGAAAAAATTGATTCCAATGACTAGCCAAGAATTCAACTATTTACCAGCTGAAACCATTCCATGGGGTGATAAATTTACGGTCTGGGCTTTGCCCAAAGAGGCTTCTCGAAATATATTTTTGATTTACGATGAGGATAGAGACTTGATATTGAAATGCACCAAAATCAATGAATCTGGAGCAGGAGAAACTAAATTTGAGCGTACTAAACATTATGTACTGTCTATTTACTCTGGTGAATGGAATCCTTTAGGAGAGTATTTATTTGACTTTGATTCCGAATTAGATTTAGAGAATTGGTTCTTGACTTCTGAAGGTCTTTTTATTAATAAACCCGAGCAAAAGTCCGAAGATGAGTATGAGTTTTATAAGATTGATTTGAGTCGATTTAAATAATTATGAGAAGAATATTCTTTAACCTGTTTGTTGTCAGTATTTTTTTTTCCTGTTCTAAAAAAGACAACCAGAAAGTCTACCAAGGAAATTTGGAAGAATTTGTTGTGGGTGAATGTAGTCTTGAAAAAGACTCAACCACTAGACGTATTAGGCTCCAGAAGCTAGTAGAGTATGATGGGGAGCATTTATTTCTTTCCAAAGAAGAAAAAGGATACTCTCTGTTTAGTAAATCAAGTGGTAAAAAACACTATTCCTTTACAATTCCAGATGATGGACCTCTTTCCCTTAAAGGATATCCAATAGCCACTCAGGGGTTTGATGCAGGAGAATTTTTAGCGATTAGCTCATTGGGCAATGTAAAGCAATATGTTAATGGCAAACAGATCGCAGAAATAGATTTGGAATGGTCAACCTATGATAACCTTGCATTAATTCAAATGGCTGATGAAAAGGATAATTTCAGAAAAATAGGAGATAGTCACTATCAAATAATAAATAAACCTATTAATCCATTTGCTGAAGACTATGTGGATATCAACTACGGAGAATGGGTTGCTGAGTTCAATCTGCAAGAAGGTTGGATTTGTATTTCTGATTTTAGTTCTGGCTTGGGTGAGGAATATTCAAAAAGCGCCTCAGCGGCACATTTAATATCGGTGTATAATCACGAAAGAGATGAGTTCTACGTATTGTTTGAGCCCTCAGATTTTCTATATCAAATAAGGGATTGTGAGGTTATCAAAAAATTAAAATTGACAAGTCTTACCAAGTTTGAATACCTACCGGGTATTTACGAGAAAACGGGTAGAAATAGTTCATGGAGATCAAATCCAAAGTCAGCAGCAAACTCAGACCTAGCCTATGACCCAGTAAATAAATTATATCTTCGAATGGTGAAGGTGAAGACTGAGGAAAGTCAACCAGAAGTAACTGATATAAGGCTGCGTCAAGGATTAAATAGAAACACTTATTTGATGTTGATTTATGACTTAAATTGGGAATTAAAGGCCGAGTTAGAAATTGTATATGACGTGGGACAAACCATTGGAAATTTAATACCTACTCCAGAGGGAGTTTTCATTCCAAAACCTGAGCAAAAGTCAGAAGATGAGTATGAGCTATACAAGATCGATTTAAGTCAGTTTCGGAATTGAGTTAATAGTTTCCCACAGATTCACACAGAAAAAGTCACAGATTTCTACGGATAGAAGTGCTGTAGAATTTCTGTGAAAATTTGTGTTTTTAATCTGTGCTTATCTGTGGGACCAAACAAAAAAACGGCTAAGTCTCCCCAGCCGCTCGTAAATCGTAATTCGTAATTCTAAGATCTTTAAGTATACATTGCTCCGTTCACATGAAGTACTTGACCTGAGATATAAGTACTCATGTCGGATCCCAAGAATACACAGCAATCTGCTACTTCTTCAGGCTTTCCTCCCCGCTTCATTGGAATCGCATCTCTCCAACCTTGAACGGTTTTTTCATCCAAAACATCCGTCATTTCTGTCTCAATAAATCCAGGAGCTACAGCATTGCATCGGATATTTCTAGAACCCAATTCCAAAGCAACCGACTTGGTAAAGCCAATAATTCCAGCCTTAGAAGCCGCGTAATTTGCCTGACCGGCATTTCCTTTTGCTCCCACCACAGAGGTGATATTGATAATAGAACCGGATTTCGCTTTCATCATAGTTCGGGTAGCAGCTTTAACTGTATTGAAGCATGACTTTAGATTGACATTCATGATTTCATCCCAAGACTCCTCAGTCATTCGCATCAACAAGTTGTCTCGGGTAATTCCGGCATTATTGACCAAAATATCCAATCCTCCAAATTCAGCTACCACATCATTGATCAACTGTTCGGCTGCATTGAAATCAGAAGCATCGGAACGGTAACCTTTGGCTTTTACCCCAAATTGTGCAAGTTCCGCTTCCAAAGCCTGACCTTTTTCAACACTGGACAAATAGGTAAATGCAACGTTCGCCCCTTCTTGAGCAAATCGAATTGCAATGGCCCGGCCGATTCCTTTAGATGCACCAGTGACCAAAGCGGTTTTTCCTGAAAGTAATCCCATGGATTTCGTGATTTTTGTTTGGTTTCAAAATTAGAAAAAAAGCCGATAGAATCAGGAGATTCTTTTCAGCTAGTCGGACAAGCCCTTTTGGACCTTTCAAAAAACGGTGAATTTGGAGGTAGACGAAATTTTTGAATGCAAATTTTAAAAAGACCCAAACTAATTTCTGAACTAAAATAAAGGCCTTTTACCGCTCCTAATTTTCAATAACTAAGCCCCTTTCTTTCAATTTTTTTCTGAAACCAAAAGGCCTATTTTTGCATAGTTTGAAAATCGTACTAAAATCCAACAAGATATGTCTTCATCTAAATTTGACTTGATCGTGCTGGGAAGCGGACCTGGAGGGTATGTAGCGGCGATCCGCGCTTCTCAACTCGGACTGAAAACTGCCATTGTAGAAGCAGCAGAACTCGGCGGAATCTGTCTCAACTGGGGTTGTATTCCTACCAAAGCTTTGCTGAAAAGCGCGCAAGTTTTTGAATACATCAATCACGCCAACGACTACGGCATCAGTGTGAAAGACGCAAAAGCTGATTTCACAGGGATGGTCAAGCGTAGCCGGGACGTGGCCGATGGCATGAGCAAAGGTGTTCAGTTTTTGATGAAGAAAAACAAAATCGAAATCATCTCCGGCTGGGGTAAAATCCAGCCAGGTAAAAAAGTAGAAGTAGCTGATAAGGACGGAAAGAAAACTGTCTATTCCGCAGACAATATCATTATCGCAACCGGAGCAAGATCAAGAGAACTACCTTCTATGCCACAGGATGGTGAGAAAATCATTGGTTATCGAAAGGCTATGACTTTGGAGAAGCAGCCTAAGAAAATGGTTGTGGTAGGTTCCGGTGCTATCGGTGTAGAATTCGCTTATTTCTACAACTCTATTGGAACTGAAGTCACTATCGTGGAATACATGGACCGTATCGTACCAGTAGAAGATGTAGAAGTTTCCAAAGCCTTGGAAAAAATCTACAAAAAAGCAGGCATGAAGATCATGACCTCTTCCGAAGTGACTGGAGTAGATACCAAAGGGGCGGGATGCAAAGTGAAAGTGAAAACTGCCAAAGGTGAAGAAACTTTGGAGTGTGATGTGGTTCTTTCTGCTGCAGGAGTTGTTTCCAATTTGGAAAATATCGGCCTTGAGGATGTAGGTATCTTGGTTGAAAAAGGAAAAATCAAGGTAGACGAATATTACAAAACAAACATGCCAGGCTACTATGCTATCGGTGATGTGGTTCCAGGACCTGCTTTGGCGCACGTTGCTTCTGCAGAAGGAATTATTTGCGTGGAAAAAATAGCCGGACACAATCCTGATCCATTGGATTACAACAATATCCCGGGATGTACTTATTGCTCTCCTGAAATTGCCTCTGTGGGTTATACTGAAGCAAAAGCCAAAGAAGCTGGTTATGAAGTACGAGTGGGTAAATTTCCTTTCTCGGCTTCTGGTAAAGCCTCTGCAGCGGGTGCTAAGGATGGATTTGTCAAATTGGTATTCGATAAGAAATACGGAGAGCTATTGGGTGCACACATGATCGGAGCAAATGTTACCGAAATGATCGCTGAAATCGTAGCTATCCGCAAACTTGAAACTACCGGACATGAACTGATCAAAACAGTTCATCCACACCCAACCATGTCAGAAGCTGTGATGGAAGCTGCAGCTGCCGCCTATGACGAGGTGATTCATTTGTAATTATTAAAATAAAGTCCATATAAATAAAACCGGGTCAAATTGATCCGGTTTTTTTATGCCTTTGAAGCGTGGCAAAAAGCTTCCAAAAACTTTATCTTGTTTGATTGAATTAAGAAACCATGGAATTACAACTTTCCACTCCAGCTCTTTTATTTTCTGCAATAACCCTTTTGATGCTGGCCTTCACCAATCGCTTCTTAGCCATTGCAAGTTTGATCCGTGGGCTGCATAAGAAATTCTTGGAGGAACCGGGTGAGGAAATTTTGGTAGAACAAATCCACAATCTCCGTCGAAGACTGTCACTAATCAAAAACATGCAGCTTTTCGGAATTTTCAGCTTTTTATTATGCGTCATTTGTATGTATTTGCTCTTTCAAGGCTATACATCTGCAGCAAATTGGGTTTTTGTAAGCAGCATGGGCTCTCTATTGATAGCCTTGGCTTTATCCCTGATCGAAATCTTAATTTCCACCAAAGCCTTAAACCTGGAATTGTCCGATATGGAAGATATTTTCGAAAAGCGAAAAAGCAGCTTGGACTTCATTTTCAAAAAAGAAAACAAAAAGGAATAAAAGCCTTGATCCTAAAGCTCAATTGAATAAAGAACAAAGGCCAATTTAACGTCATTAATCACTCATATCCAATATGTTAATTGATCTAAGAAGCGATACCGTTACTCGCCCTACTCCAGGAATGAAGGAAGCCATGTTTTCAGCACCTGTTGGTGACGATGTGTTTGGGGAAGATCCAACAGTGAATGCTTTGGAGGAAAAAATCGCCAAGCTTTTCGGAATGGAAGCGGCCCTTTTTTGTCCTTCCGGTACCATGACCAACCAAATTGCGATTCGGCTACATACCCAAATTCAAACGGAAGTAATTTGCCACAAATACTCCCATATCTATTTATATGAAGGTGGTGGGATTATGGCCAATTCCTTGGCTTCTGTAAAATTATTGGATGGAGATTTAGGAAAAATCACGGCATCTCAAATCGCTGAATCAATCAATCCTGATGATGTGCATGCTCCCGAGACGACGATGGTTTCGTTGGAAAACACCATGAACAAAGGAGGTGGAAGTATTTACTCACTTGAGGAAATCAAGCCTATCCATCAGCTTTGCCAGAAAAAAGGTTTGAAGCTCCATTTAGATGGTGCGAGACTTTTCAATGCTTTGGTAGAAAGCGGAGAAAGTCCGTCCGAATGGGGAGCACATTTTGATACGATTTCCATTTGCTTGAGTAAAGGACTAGGTTGCCCCGTGGGCTCTGTATTGCTTGGGTCGAAAGCCGATATCAAACGAGCGAGGAAAGTAAGAAAGGTATTTGGAGGTGGAATGAGACAGGCAGGATTTTTAGCAGCAGCAGGAATCTATGCTTTGGATCATCATGTAGATCGATTGAAAGAAGATCATTCTCGAGCCCGTTCTTTGGGAGAAATGCTAGGTGAATTACCTTTCGTTTCAGAGATTTTCCCTGTAGCGACCAATATCGTAATTGCTCGCTTAGAAGGAATTACTCCAGAAGTGTTTATGCAAAAATTATCTGATCAAAACATCAAATCCGTCAAATTCGGAAAAGATTTAGTCCGCTTTGTTACCCATTTGGATTTTGGAGACGAGCACTTGGAAGAATTTGGAAAAAGAATCAAAAATATTTAAGACGAAAGTTTCAGGGTATTAGATAGCAGTTCGGTTCCCGTTCATTTATCTAAAGTCTTGAATCTAAAATCTTGATACCATATCTATGAATCCCACCCCTTTAGCCGAAAGAATGCGCCCGACCCGATTGGAAGATCTGATTGGGCAGGAACATTTGTCTTCGCCAAGCTCTTTTCTCTACAAGGCCATCAAATCAGGAAATGTACCTTCCTTGATTCTTTGGGGACCTCCGGGAGTGGGAAAAACCACGATCGCAAATATCCTTGCGAATGAAATCAAGGCTCCTTTTTACACTTTAAGTGCAATCAATTCCGGTGTCAAAGACATTCGGGAGGTGATCGAAAAGGCCAAATTTCAAATGGGTGTCGTATTATTCATTGACGAAATCCATCGATTCAATAAATCTCAGCAAGATGCCTTGTTGGGTGCGGTAGAAAAGGGAATCATTCGGCTGATTGGAGCAACTACCGAAAATCCATCTTTTGAGGTGAATTCAGCCTTGCTTTCCAGATGTCAGGTATTTACACTTAATCCTCTTGGAAAAGCTGAAATGATAGCCATGATTCAGCAGGCATTGGAGAAAGATTCGGATTTGAAAAAAATCCAGGTTGAATTGAAGGAGACAGATGCCTTACTTCGAATTTCTGGTGGGGATGGAAGAAAATTGTTGAATTTGCTGGAAATAGTCATTGATGGGATCAATGAAAACCCATGCGTGATCACAGATGAAAAGGTAATGCAAATTGCCCAGCAAAAAGTTGCGCTTTACGACAAATCGGGAGAACAGCACTATGATATCATTTCGGCATTTATCAAATCCATTCGAGGATCGGACCCCAATGGCGCCATTTACTGGCTAGCCCGGATGATCGAAGGTGGAGAAGATGTCAAATTTATCGCAAGACGTTTGGTGATTTTGGCTTCAGAAGACATCGGAAATGCCAACCCTAATGCTTTGCTTTTGGCGACCAATTGCTTCGAAGCTGTGAAAATGATAGGCTATCCGGAGGCAAGGATTATCCTTGCCCAATGTGTCACCTATTTAGCTAGCTCGCCAAAAAGTAATGCCTCCTACCTTGCAATTGGGAAGGCTCAGGAATTGGTTCGAAAAACGGGAGACCTCTCTGTTCCTTTTCATTTGAGAAATGCACCGACCAAGTTGATGAAGGACTTGAATTATGGAAAAGGCTATCAATATTCGCATGATGGAGCCGGGAATTTTATAGAACAAGAGTATTTACCTGAGGAATTAAAGGGAACAATACTTTTTGATCCTGGAGACTCAGCCAGAGAGCGTGAATTGCGAAAATTTCTTGCTGCAAGGTGGAAAGGAAAATATGGTTACGAATAAATTAGAAAAAGTCAATTGATTCTTTTTTTAATTAAACTTTAGAATAATCATAAGGGATATTTTTAGATAAAATAAGAATTAATTGAAAGAAATATTTTTTTGTTTGAGAGAAAAATAATTTTTTCGGAGGACGAATTCGGAATTGATTTTCACCCAATAAAAATGTTCGAAAATGGACAAGTGAAACAAAATCAAGATCCAATTCGATTCAATATAGAATACTAACCCTAACCTTTAATTATGAAAAAACTCACTGCTTTAGGTTTGCTAGTGGCTTGGACGATTTTCCCGGCATTAGCCCAAAAGAAAATTGAGTTCAGAGAATTTACTCTGGACAATGGATTGCATGTCATCATGCACCAGGACAATTCCACACCCATTGTCAACACTTCGGTTCTTTACCATGTAGGATCAAAAAATGAAAACCCCGAGCGAACTGGCTTTGCTCACTTTTTCGAGCATTTGATGTTCGAAGGCTCTGAAAACATCGAAAGAGGGGAATTCATGAATATCATTCAAGGCAGAGGGGGAACTCTCAATGCATTTACTTCCAATGATATAACCTTCTATTATGAAACTCTCCCTTCCAATGAATTGGAATTGGCACTTTACATGGAAAGCGAGCGCATGCTTCATTCTAAGGTGGATCAGACAGGTGTAGAAACACAAAGAGAAGTGGTCAAAGAGGAGAAAAGACAGCGCTATGACAATCAGCCGTATGGATCTATTTTGATAGAAACGCTGAAAAGAGCATACACTGAGCACCCTTACCGTTGGGCTCCAATCGGTTCTTTGGATCATTTAAATGCTGCAACCATCGAAGAATTCCAGCAATTCTACGATGACTTCTATGTACCAAACAATGCTACTTTGGTGATTGCCGGAGACATCGATTATGCGCAGACAGAGGGATGGGTTCGTCAGTATTTCACTGAAATCCCTAGAGGAGAAGGCGAGATTTACCGTCCAAATGTGGAAGAGCCAAAGAAAACCGCTGAGGTTAGGGATGTGATTTATGATAACATTCAAATCCCTGCAGTAATTCAAGCCTACAATCTTCCGCCTCGCAACCACCCGGATTCTTATGCATTGTCCATGCTTTCTACTTATCTCACTGGTGGGAATTCTTCCTTGATGACCAAGGAATTGGTAGACAAGCAGCAAAAAGCTTTGGCAGTAGCTGCCATTCCATTGGAGTTGGAAGATGGAGGAATCTTCATCATGTACGGCATCGCCAATATGGGTGTAGCACCTGAAGACTTGGAATCTGAAGTGGACAAGTTGATTCAAAAAGTTCAGGAAGAAGGAATTTCTGATCAGGACTTTGCAAAGCTTCAAAATATCATTGAAAACAATATCGTCAGCAGCAATTCGTCTGTAGCTGGAATCGCACAGAACCTTGCGGAGGCTCATGTCATTTTTGGTGACACCAATTATATCAATCAGGTAATGGACAACTATAGCAAAGTTACCCAAGATGATATTAAGCGAGTGGCTAACGAGTACTTGAACCTAGATGGACGAGTAGTCTTGTATTACCTGCCTAAGCCACAAGACGCAACTGAGTAATTGTTTAGAATAAATCACTTCGAAAAATGAAAAAAATAGCAATACTATTCTTCTTTGGGGTTTTAACTGCTGCCACAGCATGGGCGCAAGTTGACCGCAGCAAATTACCGGATTCCGGACCAGCACCTGAAATCAACATTGGTGACGCCGAGGTATTCACACTCGAAAATGGCCTTAAAGTAATCCTGGTTCAAAATGATAAATTACCGAGAGTTTCATTCTCTTTGATTTTGGACAGAGATCCTCTTTTGGAAGGAGATAAAGCTGGGCTTACCGGTTTTGTAGGTGAAATGATGACCTCTGGAACTACAAACCGCACAAAAGATCAAATCGATGAGGAGGTAGATTTCATTGGCGCTAGCCTTTCTGCTTCATCCACTTCCATGTTTGGTTCTTCTCTCAAAAAGCATCAGGATAAACTTTTGGAACTCATGACGGATGTCCTATATAATCCAAGCTTTCCAGAAGAAGAGCTCGAAAGACTTCGTAAGCAAACCTTGACCGGTCTAGCAACCAGCAAGGATAATCCAAATGCAATTTCAAGTAGATTGGCAGCTGCGCTTGTGTATGGAAAAGATCATCCTTATGGAGAAGTAGAGACAGAGGAAACAATCAAAAATATCACCGTAGCTGATGTAAAGAATTACTACGAAACCTTCTTCAAACCAAATATTGCCTACCTAGCAATTGTAGGTGACATGCAATTGGACGAGGCAAAAACTATTGCAGAAAAGTATTTTGCAAAGTGGCAGCCGGGTGATGTACCGACTTTCGAATATAGCAAGCCTGAAAAAACTGACATGACTATGGTTGGCTTGGTTGATAGAAGTTCATCCGTGCAAACTGTTATCAATGTTACTCAGCCTATTGAATTGAACATTGGAGATGAGGATTATATTCCTAGCCGATTGTTAAATCAAATTTTGGGAGGCGGATCTTCTTCTCGTCTTTTCATGAACCTTCGTGAAGATAAAGGCTACACCTATGGGGCTTATTCCTCAATTAGTTCTGATAAATTAATCGGAAGATTTTCAGCAAATGCTTCTGTAAGAACAGAGGTTACTGATTCAGCTGTTGTGGAATTTTTGCATGAGATCAATAAAATTGTAGACGAAGGAGTGACCATAGAAGAACTTCAAAAGGCAAAAGCAAATTTGTCAGGTTCGTTTGGACGATCTCTAGAAAGCCCATCAACCATTGCTAACTTCGCTTTGAATATTGAGCGATATGATCTTCCGAAAGATTACTACAAGAATTATCTACAGACTCTAAACGGGTTATCTGTTGAGGAAATCAATGCAACTGCGAAGAATCTGATCAACCCTGATAAAGTTTACATCACTGCAGTTGGAAATGGTGATGAAATCAAGGAAAAACTTGCTCAATTCGGCGAAGTCAAAGTTTTTGACAACATGGGATTCCCTGCTAAGGAATTGACAGCTGATGCTGATATGACCGCTGAAAAGGTGGTTGCTAATTTCTTGCAAGCAATAGGAGGAAAAGAGAAAGCGCAAGCAATCAAAACTGCTTCCATGACAATGAATGCAGAGATTATGGGTACGCCTTTAGCTTTGGATATGGTGTTCGATGCAAGCGGACGTTACTCCCAAAAAACATCTGTAGGTGGAAACGTGATGCAAAGCTCGGTCATTAATAAAGATTCTGGTTCAGTAAGCGTTCAAGGACAAAGCATGCAGCTTAGCGGACAGCAATTAGAGGATGCTAAAATCAATGCTTACTTAATTCCTGAGGCTTGGGTTGAGGAATTAGGATACAGCCTTGAATTGGAAGGTTTAAAAGATGTAGACGGAACTCCTGCTTATAAGGTGATCATTTCTGCTCCTTCAGGAGCAAAATTGGTCAACTACTATGATCAAAACACTGGTTTACGTATCAAAAATGAAAATGCAGCATCTGGAGATACTTTCTACTCTGATTACCAGGAAAAGAATGGGGTTTTGCTTCCTATGACTTGGACAATAAAATCAGCTATGCTTCCTGTTCCAATGGAGGCTAAAGTAACCAACTTAAACATCAACGTTGAGTTGACGGATGAAGATTTCCAGTAAATAGAAAGATTATCCATCAATAAAAAACGGAGGCATTCACCTCCGTTTTTTTTATATCAAATTAGAAAGTCATAATTCAAAAATCCTCAAATAGACTCTCAATAAATTCAAATAATTAAATCTCCCATTCCTATCTAACCAATTTACAATTGAGCTTATGCTTATAGTAAAGAAGAAAATAAACTTTTGAGAAGGGCTTGTTGAGAGTTGGAAAAGGGATTCTGTAAGGAATGTGACGTTGGTAGTCTGAGAAGTAAGAACATAAAAAAAGCCCCGTGATCGGGGCTTGTAATCAATGAGGCGGCGACCTACTCTCCCGGGTGTAACCCCAGTACCATCGGCGCTGCAGGGCTTAACTTCTCTGTTCGGGATGGGAAGAGGTGG
>NZ_SPSB01000005.1 GCF_004571135.1 Algoriphagus kandeliae | reverse complement strand
CTTTTTTGTTTTAAGGCAAATTGTTTGAAACCTGCTTTCAGAATACTTATTTCAGGGGATTACTTTCAAGAGGTTTAGCTGGTTAGAATGTCCCGATTCATCGGGAAGGTCGCGGGTTCGAGTCCTCCCGACGGTTCGGGATTCCGGAAATCCTCAGAGAAATCTGAGGCTTTTTTGTTTTTTGGAAAGTGTTTAGTTTAAAATTGGAAATAGCTTAGGGCTCTCATTTTTTATCACATTTTTACTAATGGGTTTTTCTCTAGCCTAGATTCCTTATCTTTGTTTCTTTCAAAAACCACTAAAATGGTATTAGAATTCGAAAAACCCATTGCTGATTTAGAGCAGAAATTGCAGGAAATGAAGGACCTCGCCAAGGGCAGAAATATCGATTTAAGTTCCGATATTGAGTCCTTGGAAGAAAAGATCCAAAATTTGAAAAAGGAAACCTTCGAAAATTTGACCCGCTGGCAACGAGTTCAGTTGTCTCGGCATGCTGACCGGCCATATGCCTTGGATTATATTTACGAAATCACCAATGACTTCATAGAACTTCATGGAGACAGAGGTGTTCGCGATGATAAAGCCATGGTTGGCGGTCTTGGAGATATTGACGGACGGACAGTGATGTTCATTGGTCAGCAAAAAGGCCGAAATACCAAGCAGCGTCAAGAGCGTAATTTTGGAATGGCCAATCCAGAAGGATACCGAAAAGCACTTCGCCTAATGAAAATGGCGGAGAAGTTTGGTAAACCTATCGTGACTTTGATCGATACTCCTGGAGCTTTTCCTGGTTTGGAAGCTGAAGAAAGAGGTCAGGGAGAAGCTATTGCTCGAAATCTTAAAGAAATGTTCATGTTGAAGGTTCCTGTCATCTGTATAATTATCGGTGAGGGAGCTTCAGGAGGTGCATTGGGAATTGCAATCGGAGATAAGGTTTATATGCTAGAAAATACTTGGTATTCCGTGATTTCTCCTGAGTCTTGTTCTTCTATTCTTTGGAGATCTTGGGATTACAAGGAGCAGGCAGCTGAAGCACTTAAACTCACTGCTAAAGACATGGAAACCAATGGTTTGATCGATGGAATTATCCCTGAACCTCTTGGAGGAGCTCATAAGGATTTGAAGACTATGGCTAACACGGTTAAAGAAACAATTCTTTCAGCCTTGAAAGAGTTGGATAAAATCAAGCCCGAAAAGCGAATCGAACAGCGAATTGATAAATTCTGCTCCATGGGAGTAGTAGTTGAATAAAATCAAAAATTGAATTCATCTTATTCTAATTCCAGAAGCAATCTTACCAATGGATAAGGTTGCTTTTGGTTTTTTAGAACAAATCAGTTATCAAACATGGAATTATATACTGTCAATACAGGCTTTTTTAAACTAGATGGAGGAGCAATGTTTGGCGTTGTTCCCAAAGTCCTTTGGTCCAGGACCAATCCCGCCGATGAGAATAATCTATGTACTTGGGCTATGCGTTCATTATTGGTGGTTGATGGAAATAGAGTAGTTTTAATTGATAATGGGATCGGGGATAAACAAGACGCGAAGTTCTTTTCTCATTACTATCTCCATGGAGATGATTCTTTGGAAAAGTCTTTTAAAAAACTTGGC
This sequence comes from Algoriphagus kandeliae, assembly GCF_004571135.1. Lineage (GTDB taxonomy): Bacteria > Bacteroidota > Bacteroidia > Cytophagales > Cyclobacteriaceae > Algoriphagus > Algoriphagus kandeliae. The sequence goes on along the minus strand of NZ_SPSB01000005.1, from coordinate 125,129 downwards.
GTAGCTTTTCATCAAATTACTGACAACTTCCTGACCCATCTTCATTTTGACCATTGTGGTGGGGGAGTGAAATATGGTTCTCATGGGCAATACGAAATGACGTTTCCCCGGGCTACCTATTGGACAAATAAAGATCATTGGCAATGGGCAACCGAGCCAAACCCGAGAGAAAAAGCTTCCTTTTTGAAGGAGAATATCCTGCCGATGCAGGAATTGAATCAGTTGGAATATTTGGATTTGGAGAAAAAGCAGCTTTTCCCAGGTTTTGATTTCATTACAGTTGATGGTCACACCGATAAGCAGATGCTTCCAAAACTGTCCTACAAAGGCAGAACCATCGTTTTTGTTGCAGATTTGTTGCCTTCGGTGGCTCATATTCCGATTCCTTATGTGATGGGCTATGACACGCGTCCTCTATTGACCATGGATGAAAAGGCCAGGTTCTTAGAAGAAGCTGTTGATAATGACTATATCCTTTTCTTTGAACATGATCCGATAAATGAATGCTGTACGCTGAAGCGAACAGAAAAAGGAATTCGGGTGGACCAAACTTTCCGATTGGATGAAATCTAACTTAAAAATCGGGATAGCGCTATCAGGAGGAGGAGTAAGAGGAATCTCTCATCTAGGAGTCCTCCAAGGCTTAAATGAAGCAGGAATATTTCCAACTCAAGTGAGTGGGGCCTCTGCCGGAGCTATTGCAGGTGCCATGTATTGCCACGGCTATTCTCCATCAGAAATCCTAAAAATAATCGTTGAGACCAATTACTTTAAATTTCTACGTCCTGCCATTTCCTGGAAAGGAATATTGAAAATGAGCAGCATCGAGGGTTTATTCAAAACCTATTTGCCTCACAATGATTTTTCCAAGCTGAAAATTCCACTCAGTGTAACGGCAACCGATATTAAGAAAGGGAAGGCTGTGTATTTTTCCGAAGGTGAATTGATAGGCCCTGTCATGGCATCGAGCTGTATCCCGGGGATGTTTGAACCCATTGTGATTGGTAATAAGTACTTGGTTGATGGTGGGGTTTTGAATAACCTTCCTATAGAGCCATTGGACGGTACTTGTGATTATGTAATTGGAGTCAATTGCAATCATCTTCCTGAAGAAAGCGATATCAAAAATATGCGTAGGTTAATTGAGCGCTCCGTAATAATGACGATGAATTATAACGTGTACAGTAGAAAGTCCCAATGTGATTTTTTTATTGAAGCCCCGGGTTTGGGTAAGTATGGGGTTTTTGATATAAAAAAAGCATCTGAATTATTTCAAGCTGGGTATGAAGAAACCATGCGCTATATTGACCAAAATCCTACAATTTTGGAGTTGAAGAATTTAGAGAAAAACCCTTAATCCTATGATGAAATTTCTTTCCAAAATTGTCTTTTGGATAACCGGTTGGAGTTTAAATGCAAATTGGCCAAAAGGAGTGAAAAAGGCGGTATTAATCGCAATTCCCCACACTTCCAATTGGGATTTGCTTTATGCCAGAGCGGCGTTTTTCCTGATGGATATTCCTGTAAAATACACCATCAAAAAGGAAATCATGGTAGGCCCTTTGGGTTGGCTTCTAAAAGGTTTGGGAGGAATTGCAATTGATAGAAAACGAATTCCCGGAGGCAAAAAGCAGACCTATACCGAGGCCATGACTTCCATGCTCAAGGATTCTGATGAGCTAGTAATTATGGTTACTCCTGAAGGAACGCGAAGTGCGGTAAAAAAATGGAAAACGGGATTTTACCATATAGCATTGGGAGCTGAAGTACCTGTAGTTGTAGGTTATCTGGATTACAAAAAGAAAGAAGCGGGAATCGGTCCAGTGATTTATCCAAATGGGGATATTGATGGGCAAATTGAGGAATTAAAAGCCTTTGGAAGAACAGTTACACCAAAGCATCCTGAAAAAGGAGTGGTTTAAGCCTCGTGATTTTTGATTAAAAGGGTTAAATAATCTTTCAGAATTCTGAATTCGGCATCATCCACTTTTCCATCTGACCAGACTTTTTTGATCAATTCGTAAAGCCCCGAATATTCTTCCCGAATTTTCTCATTTCCTTCCAATTCAAAGAATGATTTGAGTTTATAAACCTCCTGATCATTGATGTCTCCGCTGGAAAGAATACCCTGAAACATTCCATTGATAAAAATTTGGTCGGGATTATGACTGGTATTATTACTGCCAATCTCTTCTAAAAAAAGATCTATGGATTCATCAATTTCGTCAATTTCTTCCCCAGAAATTTTTCCGGAATCTATGATGGGTTTTATTCGGGCAAAAAGATGTTGGAAAGGTTCATAGCTGCATAAATGCTCATATTGGCCACACCAGCTTTTGAGGGCAGCATATTCATTTCGGGTAATGACTCCATCCAAAGAGACACCATAAATCAGGCCTGCAAGTTCTTTGGCGGCATTTTGAAAATGAGGATTGTTTGGCTTTTCCATGGTCATTTGGGTTTATGATATAAGTTACGATGTATTTCTAAAAAATGCCCATTCTCTTCTCCTTAATTACTCTTCAAAATTTTAAATGGATGAAAAGAATTTATGAAAATTCTAGGTTAGAAATTCAATCATAGACTGGTGTCGAATTAATTTTAAAAGCTAAGCAACCTTTCCTAGCAAGCCCGCATCTTCTTATTGTCCTCAAAATTTAATGTCCGATTTTGTACAAAAACGTCTTAAAACGGACAGAAAATAATGGATAGAATCCCTTTTGAATTGATTTTAACCCCTTTTCGCCTTTGGCACATTCTATGAACAACTCTAAGCAAAACAATCCCATGATGAAACGTACAATTATTCCTGCCCTGATTTTATTCCTGTTTTTTCTAGGCCTATCTGCCAATGCTCAGGAAGTAGAAACCCGAACCCCCGGAAACTTTACGCAAGTTGAATCCGGTGGAAGTTGGGATGTTTATATATCGATCGGCAATCGAGATGAGGTTGAGATTGAAGCCACAAACGTGAGCCTAGATAATGTTATTACAGAAGTGGATAATGGTAAACTCAAACTACGGCTGAAGAAGGGCAATTACCGAAATGTCAAATTAAAGTTTTATGTGACCATGCGTGAATTGGAGGGCATTGGTTGCTCCGGTTCTGGAACTATCACCGTGGAGAATGATTTTGACACGGACCGGTTGAGTTTGGGTGTATCTGGCTCAGGATCTATCATTCTGCCAAAAGTGAAAGCAAATGAAATCTATGCAGGAATCAGTGGCTCTGCTGATATTGAAATTGCAGGAGGAGAAGCCGACAAATTGAAGATCGGACAATCGGGTTCCGGCGATTTTAAAGGTATGGATCTTCAAGCAAGATCAGTGGATGTAGGAAAATCCGGTTCAGGTGAAACCTATATCACTGCTCTGGATGAGCTAAAAGTAGGCGCTTCTGGTTCAGGTGACGTTTTCTACAAAGGAAACCCTCGAACCAACATAGGCGTCTCCGGATCAGCAAAAGTTATAAAAAAATAAACTAAACCAGCACCATGATGAAAAACCGGTCAACTTCTAGTTGATCGGTTTTTTTATACTATTCCAGGTAGCGATTTAGGACTTTGAATTCATTCATCACACGGTAGGCTGCTCGGGTAATTTCCGATTGAAAATCCGGAGAACCATAATCAAAATTGGCAGCTGTATATCCCTGCCAAATAGTATTTCCTCGCTTGGAATCAATCACATAGATGACAAGCATCCCGTTATTTTCCTTGTATTTCACTTGATTGTAGGTTTCGCCTTTTTCCCGTTCTTCCTCCTTTGTGTATTTGTTTTCCTCTTCCTCTTCAACTACTCCAGCACCCTGACGCTTCAACCAGTAATCAAATTCTGGCTGAACATATCCCCGATATCTAACGGAATCCATAAAAAGCTTATAACTCACCAACATATCCGGTTTTTCTTCTTTTTCACGAAAACCTTGTGAACCCAAACGTGCCCCTATGGTAGCATTTAATACGGGAGAAATTAGCATGGTGTCTTGTTCCGTCGGTTCTACAAAGGCAAATGTTTTATATCGTTTAAAATTCCCTTGGTAGTTGTAATCGTATTCGGTGACGTAATCCTTTTGGGTAAAACAAGACGTAAACGCCAATAAGGTGAAGAAAGACAGCAGTGTAAGTTTTCGCATGGCTTTATTCAATTTTGGATATGTGATATTTTCTGTAACCCTTTCTGAAAGTGATGGTTTAAACTTCTGAACTTCAGCTACCTAAAATTTAGGAAATCATTTTCAAAATTTTGAATACTCCATTAATTCTTCTTCATTTTTGAATTAATGATTGAACATTTTGAGTTAATCGAAAAAGGGCATAATTCAAATCACCATAATTTCGAATGAAACATTTTGAAAGGCAGCTAGAGGAAGTGAAGAATTGCCGGCTTTGCGAGCAATATCTTCCTTTAGGACCAAGGCCGGTTTTTTCCATTCATCCAAGTAGTAAGATTTTGATCGTGGGTCAAGCTCCCGGTACAAAGGTTCATGCTACTGGAATTCCTTGGAATGATCCTTCTGGTGATGAACTTAGACGTTGGCTCGATATTGATCGGGAGACATTTTATGATGCGTCTATTTTTGGGATAATGCCGATGGGTTTTTGCTATCCCGGTAAGGGAAAGGGAGGAGATTTACCTCCTCGCCCCGAATGTGCGCCACAATGGCACGATTTACTAAAAAAATGGATGCCCGAAATTGAGTTGGTTTTATTGATAGGGGCCTATGCTCAGAATTATTATCTAGGAAAAGAAAAGAAGAAATCCCTTCGGGAAACTGTCAAAAACTACCAAGAATATCTTCCTGAATTTTTTCCCTTGGTTCATCCTTCTCCTCGCAACAGGCGTTGGATGAAAACAAATCCGTGGTTTGAGGATGAAGTATTGCCTATTTTGAAAATTAAAGTGGAGGAAATTATCAAGAAATCAACCTGAAAGTGGTGGATTGATTTAAAGACAGTTTTTTAGTCCTTCTTTGATAGGGGTAGGCTTCCATCCAAAAGTCTTCTCGAATTTGCTGCTGTCCAAGCAATAATCTTGATCCAATTGATAATGCAATTCTTTTACCTCTTTAAGTGGTGAAATAAACCAACCCAAAATCCAAATAGCCCAGGCTGGTAAAACTTGCAGCTTCAAGTTGGTTGAAAGGAGTCCATTTAAAATTTTGACAACATCCTCTCCACTTGGGTAGGAGGAGTCTGTGGGTAAATTCCAGGTTTGATTCCAGGTGTCTTCTTTCAAAGCAAGAAAAGCAGTAGCCCGCCCAGCATCTGGGATATAGGTAAAAGAATGGCGCTTTTTGCCATTATAGAGCCATTGAGGAGATTTACCGGCTTTCATTTTTTCGATGACTAACTCATTGAGGAAACTATTGCTGGCATTAGGTCCATAAAAATCCGCTGACCGCGTTACCATTGCTGTGATATTTTCTTCAGCCACTTCACGCCAAAGCATTTGTAAAATTTCCATTCGGACTTGTCCTTTTTTGCTCGTTGGGTTGAGTGGCGTTTCTTCTGTCAAATGTCCCACAGCTGCAGGGTCACAGGCATACATATTGTCAAAAAAGATCAATTTGCTTTGATGCGTGATGCAAGCATCGAGTGTGTTTCGCATAATTTTTGGCCAATCTCTCTGCCAGATTTTGGTATTGTAGGTAATACCTGCTAATAAAAACACCAAATCAGCTCCGTCACAAGCTTTCTCAACAGCCTCAGCATCCAACAAATCTCCTTGGATCAATTGATCATTTTCATTGACTTTTTGGGGATTTCTGCTGAATTGAAAAATTACCCATCCTTTTTGGTTTAATTCCTTGGAAACAATTCGAGCAATATTTCCATTTGCTCCAAGAATGACTGCTTTTTTCATAGACCTAGGTTTTAATGGTTGATTTTAAAAAAAATGAGGATAGAAAAGGGTTGAATATGGAGTTTGGTCATAGCTTATTGAACTTTTATTCCCCACTTTTCCAATAACCCCGGCAAACCTTCCAAGTCAAATTTTGCTCCCTTTACCTTGTTTATCTCCGGGTCGATGCGAAAGTGAATGGCTTGCCGGAAGTCACTTTTTTCCAGATTGCTTCTATCAAATACAGTTCCGCTAAGATCCGAACCTTGAAAACTTGCCTCTTGAAGTTCGGCTTGGGTAAAGTCTACCTCGAGTAATCGGCTATTGATGAATCGGGATTTTTTAAGCTTGAGGTTGAAAAAATTGCAGTAGTCCAACTGGCAATTCTGAAAGTTGAATTCTAGCAAAAAAGGATTGGCCGAATTGAAGTGGACGCCCAAAACTTTACATCGCTCAAACTTGACTTGTTGAAAGGAAACTCCAGAAACTTTGGCATTGCTTAAATCACAATCTTTGAAAGTGCAATCTTCAAAACTAGCTCCATGAAAATTCAAGTTGGAGAAATTGCAACCAACAAATGTGCAGGAATCATACTCCCCAACCTGAAAATCGGAAGTGCTTTTGTTCTGAAATGTTTGGTCAGAGAAGTAGGGCATATTTTTAATTGGTTTTTCTGGCACTTCAATATTCGATGTTCAGCTTTCGATATTCATCATTGCTAAAAAATATCGAATAACGAACATCGAATGATGAATAACGGATATTACAGTCCCGCCAAGTCCCATTTTGCGATGGTATCTTGAATCAGTTTTAGGACTTTCGCATTGACTTTTTCAAAGTACTCTTTTGCCTGTTCTTCATCAAAGTTTGGATAGCCTTGCTCTTCCTGGTACAAACCAATGGAAGAAGGAAATGGAACTGCAGACCAAGTACCTTGCTTGGGGTATGCCGTAGCTTGATTGGGATTGTAGCGTTCTTTGTGTACCAAAGTCGGATCTATGGCTTGGATATAAGCGGTTTCATTCAAGCCTGCATGTCCTCCATCCTCTTTAAATACTTCCAAGGTTACATCCGAAGCATAGCTCCACCAGTTAATAACTAAAGTTCTGACTCCCAATTCATTGGCTACTTCTCCTGCAATCTTTTGTAGAACAGCGGTTTGACCTCCTCCATGCCCATTGAGGATGATGATATTTTTAAATCCATTTCGAGCAAGGCCTTTTAAAATATCCCGAATAAATGGCCCATAAGCCTCTTCCGTTATTTGAAAAGCGCCCGGGTAATTAGCCATGGAACCTGTGATACCATAGTTTAGAGTGGGAGCAATCATGGCGTTCAAATCATCGGCGATGTCCTTTGCCATTGCGAAAGGAGCTGTATTATCTGCTCCATTGTTAATTACACCATGGGGTTCCAAAGTTCCGGTAGGTAAAAGAACCGTTTGGATTTTCTCTGGAACAAATTCAGCAAATTCCATCCAATTGATCCGATCCATTTCCCTAGTGCTTGGGCTTTGTGCATAGGTTAGTGAAAGGATCAAAAAGGAGGAGAGGAATAAGGCTATTGCTTTCATGGGGATTGGTTTTTATAAATCATATTCAAATTCCGATATTTTCTTCAGGAACAAAAATTCGATGTAACTCATAATCGAATTTGGTAGACGCTGAATGGTTGTAGTTGCGGGCAATGAAGTAATTCCTGATGTTCGAATTCTTCAAGAAAATGCATTCCTATTTTTTCCATCACTCGTCTTGAAGCCTTATTCGCTGAAGAAGCATAGGAGTAAATTTCCTTTAGACCGATCTTTTTGGCGTACTCTAAGCAGGCAGCGGCACCTTCAGAAGCAAGCCCTTGATTCCAGAATTTTTTGTCAAATTTCCAGCCTATATCCACACAGGGAGTAAAGCTGGCAGGGAAGTCTTTTCTGTTTAAACCGAGTGTTCCAGCAAATTCATCTGACGGCAAATAATCGACAGCAAAATAGCAAAAACCTACCTTTTCAAATAGTTGATTCATTTGGTCCATTTTGGCCTTGCTTTCTTCTCTGGTCAGCAATTTTTCAAAAAAATGCATGATCTCTGGGTTTGCATTCATAGTTGAAAATGTATCCAAATCAGCATCTTCCCAAGTCCTAAAGCCTAATCTTGCACTGGTAAAAATGTATTTTTTCATCTAGTCCAATTCAGAAAAAAGTGATTTCATATCCAATCTTCTGGTATACATATCAAGGTTTCCATCTTGATCTTTTGGCCATAAATCCTTGGGTCTATCCCAATACAACTCCACTCCGTTTTGGTCTGGATCATCCAGATAAATTGCTTCTGATACGCCATGGTCAGCCGCTCCTGTCAAAGGATATCCATTTTCCAAAATCCGTTTGGTAAGGATTGCCAAATCTTTCCGACGTGGCAAAAGAATAGCAGTATGAAATAGTCCTGGATAATGTTTAGGAGCCGGATGACTTCCTTTACTCTGCCAGGTGTTTAGCCCAATATGATGATGGTATCCTCCAGCTGAAATAAATGCCGCATCTCGGCCGTATTGCATAGTCAATTCAAAGCCCAACAGCCCACAATAAAAATCCAGACTTTTTTCAAGGTCACTGACTTTTAAATGGACATGTCCAATTCGTGTAGCCGAAGGTATTTGATAATTTTTCATGGGCTTAGAAAGACTTACCAGTTTGGTTTGATTCCCGGAGCAAAAGGAAATCTTAGGCTCTTATAATATTCCAAGTCTCCAGTAGGCTTTTCAATGTCGTCTGGGAAAGGCCGATTGGAAAAGGTCTGGAAATAGAGCAGGCAGGCATTTCTCCACCATTCCGCTTCCTGGACTTGAATTGCCAGTAGTTGAGAGGTATGAGAGAACTGCTCTTCATCTACTAGTCCATGTAAAGAATCCCATTGTTGCTTCATTTCTCGGGCAGTTTTGACTCCCAAATCGTAATGCAGCCCTATTTCATCCCATAAGGTTCTTCCTGATCTAAGTTTAAAATCCCAAGGCAAATGATGAAACCATAGCAAAAACTTTTCAGGGATCTGGTTTGGATCAGACCAATTGTATGCAATTTCTGAAGCATATTGACCCAATGCATTGCTGCCGGATTCTGTTCGGTCAAAACCGATACCTTCCGAATCTGCCCTGTGATAGTACACCGAAGTCCAGTCTGCTCTTCCTCCTTCCACCCAGGGACCTGGACCATAGTGATGACTTCTTCCCATCAAATGATGCAGCCCCAATGGAGTCATGTAATTGACAGCGGCTTCATGGGATTGAAGCATGATGGTGGAGATTTTTCTTTGTGTTTCTGGATTCTGACCAAAGGTTAAATTGATCCATTCTTCGGCTATTTCAGCGGAATTTTGATAAGGATCCCAGGCCAATTTTCCAAAGGCATACCAGTTGGCTTGACCAAACAAATGCCCTGTCCAATTTCTGTCTGTACCGATATTGGAGACGCCCGCCATCAAGGTGAGTTCCTTATCGGTGGCAGAACCGTCAATGATTTCTGCAACCGTGGAATTGGGAGAAGGCCTATAAGTTTTGCTTTGCAAAATTTCCTCCCACATTGGGCTCAAATAAACCAGTTGGGTAGCCTGTCCTAAGTATTCTTGAGTAATTTGAAATTCCATCCCTAGATTGGTCTCTTCTACTGCTCCGAATAAAGGATGGAAAGGTTCTCTAGGCTGAAAATCAATAGCTCCATTTTTCACTTGGATGATGACATTATCCATGAATTTCCCATCCAAGGGTTCGAATTCTAAATTGGCCTGCTTATGCCGGTCTTCGTCGATTTCATGAGAATAAACGAAAGCTCTCCAAATCACAATTCCTCCATGAGGTGCTAGTGCCTCTGCCAGCATATTGGCTCCCTCTGCATGGTTTCTGCCGTATTCATGAGGGCCAGGCTGACCTTCCGAATTAGCCTTAACCAAAAAACCACCAAAGTCTGGGATTTCTTTGTAGATCAGGTCTACCCGTTCTTTCCAGAATTTTTTGACTTCTGTATCAAGCGGATCGGCTGTTTCCAAATTCCCCATTTCCATAGGGGCTGAAAATCTTGCCGTAAGAAAAACTTGAATGCCATAGGGACGAAACAAATCAGCCAATACCTTGACTTTTTCTATAAAATCTTCTCTCAATACCCAAGCATTCGCATTGACATTGGTCAAGGAAACTGCATTTATCCCCAGACTTGCATTTGCTCTTGCATAGTCAATATAGCGAGGATCAATATAGCCTGGTAAGCGATGCCAGTCCCAAATTGAAAATCCGGCATAGCCTCTCTCTACTGTTCTGTCCAAATTATCCCAATGATTCAACATCCGAAGTTTGATTTTTGGGCTGTCAGACTTTTCTGAATTAGAGTCAAAGGTTCCTGTTTGAATACTTCTCAGGAAATCAAATACCCCATACAAAACACCTTTTGGAGTATTTCCAATGATTGCATAAAGTGATTCTCCTTCTTGATTAAGAGGACCTCTCCAATAACCTTCTTCTCCCAAGGCTTTGATCTTCGCCTGATGATCAAGACCTAAATATTGAGAAAGTTCGGAGCGGGTTCCAATCCATAATCGAGCGTTTTGATTTAGCTTTTTGAATTCAGGGTTTTGATTTAAAAAACCTTTAGAGGCTAACTCCAGCTCCTTTTGAATCACCTCATAGGTAGAGTTTTTTCCAAAAAAATAAATCCCTTCAAAGAGCTTTTCGGCTTCTTCTGCTAAGTTGGGGTTTTCAATACTTTGATAGTCCAGCCAAAGTTTGTATCCATCTTTGGCAAAACTGGGACTTATAAGAAGGCAGAATAAAACGATTAGTACAATTCGGTTTTTCATAGGTTTATTGTTTCGGTTTGGAAAATGCAAAAAATTGGCAGGATTTGCTATGGGTTTTTGGAGGAACGGCTTGGGTTTTTTAGATAGCTTTCTGTGACATTTGCTGTCATCAATAGGAGAATTAGTTTTTGACTTTTCTATCTTAGAAGTCCGATTTTTAAAGTATGGATACCTCTAACAAACCATTTATCATATACAAATCCTCAGCGGGTTCCGGCAAGACTTACACCTTGACTCTTGAGTATTTAAAGCTAGCCCTTCAGGAGCCCAAAGTAGCTTTTAAACAGATTTTGGCGGTCACCTTCACCAACAAGGCCACTCAGGAGATGAAGGAGCGGATTTTGAAAGTTCTGAATCAATTGAGTCATGAAGTAAATCCAACAGGTGATTTAGAAAAAGCTCTGATGGGTTCTCTGGGTTTAAAGCCAGCAGAACTTCAAGCTAGAGCGAGGGAAACACTACTTCACATTTTGCATGGCTATGGATATTTCGCCGTGAGTACGATTGATTCATTTTTCCAGAGAGTGATTCGCTCTTTTGCCAGAGAAATGGACTTACAGGCCAAGTTTGATCTAGAACTGGATGTCGATGCAGTTTTGGAAAGATTGGTTGATCGGATTGTTGAGAAAGTAAATCAGGACAAAAACCTGAGAAGCTGGTTGGTGGAATACGCCAAAGAACAGATTGAAAATGAAAAATCATGGGATGTCAGGACTGGAATCAAAAGTCTAGGAAGTGAAATTTTTAAGGAAGGCTTCAAAGCCTATAGACAGCTGTTCCAGCAAAGCGTAGCTAGGGAAGGATTTTTTGGTGAATTCCGAAAACACATCTATCAAGAACAGTCCAAATTAAAAGCTGAGGCAGAATCTATGCGGCTAAAAGCTGAAGAAATCCGACTGGAGAATGGATTGGAGTGGACGGATTTTTCTGGGGGTGGAGGTTCTAATAATTTTGTGATTCGTCTTTCCAAGCTTGGAAAAGAAGGTGAACCATTTACACAACCTACAGAAAAGCAATGGGATAAAATTCATGGGGTTGAAACTTGGTATTCGGGTAAAAACAATCCTAAAGCTTCCTCAATTTGTGGAGCTGCTGATGCGGGATTAAGAGACCTTCTTATAAAATTACCCGAAAAGTTAAAGCATTGGAATACGCTGGAGGTTGTTCGCAAAAATCTAAATGCCTTTGGTGTTTTTAAGGACTTGATTCTTGAGCTTCGAGAGCTTAAAGATGAAGAAGGTATTCTCTTGATTTCTGATGTGAATGACTTTTTACAGGAAATCACCAAGGATAATGATGCGCCATTTATCTATGAAAAAATCGGGAATCAGTACAGAAACTTCCTGATTGACGAGTTTCAGGATACTTCTGAATTCCAATGGACAAGTTTCAAGCCATTACTCGAAAACTCTTTGGCTTCAGGGAATACCAACTTGCTGGTTGGCGATGTAAAGCAGTCCATATATCGCTGGCGAGGAGGGAAGTTGGAGTTGTTGCTTAAAGAGGTGCAAAATCAAATCCCTAGTTCCTATATCGAAGTAATGAACCTGGCTACCAATTTCCGAAGTCTTCCCGGTATCATTCGGTTTAACAATTCTGTTTTTGGGGCTCTTCCTGCATTGATGGAGGATGGGATGGAAAGAGAATTTGGCATTGATTCGAAATCCCTGCTTTCCGATGCCTTTAAGGAGGCTAAGCAAGAAATTCCAGAGAAGAAATTGCAAATGGATTTTCAAGGGAAAATTCGGATTGAATTCACAGAAAAACCAGCGAGATCAAGCTATCAATCCGACAATGAGGAAGAAGAGGATGAAGAAGGTGTTTTGGACAAACTCCCTCAGGTAGTAATGGATTTGCAGGAAAAGGGCTATCAATTGAAAGATATCGCTTTTCTGGTTCGAAAAAATTCCCAAGGTGTTGAGATAGCAGACCATTTAATGGCCTATGATAGGGATAATCCAGATTCCGGTTATCGCTTTGATGTACTTTCCGAGGAATCCCTCTTTTTGGATAAATCCGCTGCGGTAAAATGCTTGTTGGCACTTTGGAAATATCTGAGTAATCCAGCTGATCGGGTGGCGCTGAAAACAGCTTGGTATTATTATGCTTTGCTGCACGACATTCCATTTTCTCATGAGCTTTTTCATAAGTTCAAGCAAGTGCCTGAGCTCAAATCCAAGGATGAAGAACTTCTATCCAAGCTGAATGAATTTCTCCAGTTACCTTTATTGGAATTGATGGAGGAAAGTATTGAGTTTTTGGGCTTAATGGAGATTCAAGCCGATCTAGCTTATATATCAGGTTTCAAAGAGGCGGTTTTTGATTTTGTGAAAAAGAACCGAGCGGACTTGGTTGGATTTCTTGATTGGTGGGAATTAAACAGTAAAAAGCGAACAGTCAAGATTCCAGAAGATCATGATGCCATGCGGATTTTGACGATTCATAAATCCAAAGGACTTCAATACAAGGTGGTAATTATGCCTTTTTTGGATTGGGGTATCGTTTCCTCTGGACTTCAAGCTCCCATTATCTGGTCTCCTTTTAAGTTTGACGCGAGTGAAACTATCGTCCCTTTAACTCATGGAAGCACTTTAAAGGGGTCTCATTTTTCCAAAGCCTATGAAGATGAGGTCAGACTGGCCTATTTGGATTCTCTGAATATGCTCTATGTGGCTTTTACGAGGGCTGAAGAAGTTATTTGGGGATATGCTAATTTTACAAATAGCAAAACATCTGGTGTCAGCCAAAAGTCTACAGGAAATATACTTTACACCCTATTTTCGGCTGGGTTCGAAATTCCTGAATTCACTTTAAATCAAAATTGGGATGCAGAAAACTTGGTATTTGAAGCAGGAGAATGGATTTCTTCAAAGCTTGGAAAGGAGCAGCATACTTTTGTGCCAAAGCCACTGAGATGGGAAACTCAGGATTGGAGAAGCAAACTCAAAACCAAAACCATTGCATGGGATTTTTCGGGAGATGGGCTACAAGCTCGCGCACAAAGAAAATTAGGCGTAATCGTTCATGAACTTTTGGCTGCTTCCCAAACCCAACAAGATGCCGAGTTACTTCTTCAACAATACACTTTTGAGGGGAGAATTAACCATGATACCGCCCAAGAAGTTGGCGATCAATTGAAAAAATTATTCGAAATACCTCAGTTTCAAAGTTGGTTCGGCGGGGAATATCTCACGATGGCAGAACAAGGTATTTTATTGCCTGGAGGCAATCAAAGGAGACCGGATCGAGTCTTGATCGGTGAAAAGGAAGTTCTGGTGGTGGATTTTAAAACCGGTGAGAAATATGCCTCTCATCATCAGCAAGTCAAAGAATATATGGGATTAGTTAATCAGTTGAGTCAAAAACCGGTGAAAGGCTTTTTGTGCTATTTGGAACCCACAGAAATTATTGAAGTATGATTCCATTTTTGAAAGAAACTGCTCAGAAACTTCTGGACTCTTCTCAAAAATTAGAGGAGTTGGTAGTGGTATTGCCAAACCGAAGAGCGGGATTGTTTTTCACCAAGTATCTGGGAGAATTGATCGATCATCCAGTTTGGATGCCGGAAGTCAAAACGATTGAACAGGTTTTCTATGGCTTGGCCGGAAATACTCCTGCGGATGATTTGACCTTGATTTTTGAGTTGTATGAATTGTATATGCAGATTCAGGAGGAACCGGAGGATTTTGATCGATTTTATTTTTGGGGAGAGTTGATTCTCAAAGATTTCAATGACCTGGACCAGTTTATGGCTCCGGCGAAAGTATTGTATCAGAATTTAGCCGAAATCAAAGAGTTTGAATCCGATTTAAGCTTCTTAACAGAGGAGCAGCGTGATTTGATTTCACAGTTTTGGTTGGCTTTTGAAAGGCAAAATGATCAGGAGAAACAAAAGTTTTTAAGATTCTGGCAGATTTTGGGTCGCTTGTATGAGGACTTCCAACATAGATTGAAAACTGCTGGTTTAGCCTATTCAGGCCAATTATATCGACAGGTTGTAGAAAATTTAGAAGCAATCGAGAAGCCTAAAAAGCATTATATATTCATTGGTTTTAATGCATTTACGCTCGCTGAAGAAAGGCTGATCGGTCATTACGTCAAAGAATTTGGAGCAGAAATATTTTGGGATTTGGATCAATATTATTTGAAGGATCCACTTCAGGAAGCCGGATTGTTTTTTAGGGATTATCAGAAAGACTCCATTTTTGGAAAGACATTTCCGGAAGAAATCCCAGATCGAATTCGGCTTAAAAAAGACAGCATTCATGTTCACTCCATCCCTTTGAAAACCAATCAGGCGAATTTAGTTGGGAAGCTTTTGGAAGAAATTCCGACAGGGGAGGCCTTGGAAGAAACGGTGATTATTTTACCGGATGAGCAGATGCTCTTTCCGGTTCTTCACACTTTGCCCCTTCAGATCGACAAGCTGAATGTTACCATGGGTTATCCTGTGCGAAATGCTCCAGTTTATGCTTTTTTAGATGCGGTTTTGGACTTGCAACGCTATGTCAAGATTCGGGAAGGAGTGGCAACTTTTTACCATAAACCGGTTACGGATTTGCTTTCATTTCCTTATTTATTGAAAGAAGATCCAGATCATTTTCAAGCTTTACTGGAGAAAATCAAAGGAGAAAACCTTTTAGAGATACCTGAGAACCTTTTGATAGGGCAATCCAAATTGTCACAATTGGTTTTCCAACAAGTTGATCCATCAGAAATCTTTGACTATTTGGGAAATTTGATGGAGCACTTGGCCATGGAGCTTCAGGATGATGAGGTGCAACGATCTTATTTATTCCAGGCTTTCAAGCAGCTTAATCGAATTAAGGAGATTTTTCAGGGAAATCAATCAAAACCTTTGAAGATTGATTTTGTGCTGAAACTGTTTCGGCAGATTTTCAGAGAACTCAAGCTCCCATTTGAAGGGGAGCCATTGCAGGGATTACAGATGATGGGGGTGTTGGAATCCAGAAACTTGGACTTCCGAAGGGTAATTATATGCGATCTGAATGAAGGGAGCTTCCCTCCAGGAGGCGGGATCAATTCCATGATTCCTTTTAATCTACGACGAGCTTTTGGGCTTCCAGTTCAGGAGCAGAATGACGCTATTTATGCCTATACTTTTTACAGGCTTTTGCATAGGGCAGAGGAGGTTCATTTTATTTATACTACCGCAGCGGACCAAGGAAAAGCCGGCGAAATGAGCCGTTTTCTCCAACAAATGCAAGCTGAAATGGGAGTTGCCGGACCTGAGATTGCAATGGTTCCGGTGGGCTTGACCCCACCTAAGAAAATTGAGGTGCAGAAGACCCCCGAAGTATTAAATGACATGAAGGCTTTTTTGGCCAAAGATCATCCGGATGACAAGAATCGGCCACTTTCGGCTTCTGCTTTGAACATGTATTTGGATTGTCGGTTGAAATTTTACTTCCGCTATGGGGCAGGCTTAAAAGAGCGAGAAGAGGTTGTTACTGAGATTGATCCTTCAACATTTGGGACGATTTTGCACAGTGCAGTAGAGACAATTTATGGTTTGGATGAATCCAAATCTCCCAGAAAAATTGATCCCCATGAAATCAATCGATTGCTTCCTCAGGTTTCCAAGGCAGTTGATCAGGCTATTCGGAATTTTTATAAAGTAGAGGATGGGAAGCCCATGGAGTATTCAGGGCAACTAGAGATAGCTCGAGAGATTTTTATCAAGTACCTAGAAGCAATTCTCAAATACGATCAGGAAAATGGTGAGTTCACGATTTTGGGAGTGGAAAAGAATGTGCCAGCAAGTATTCCTGTAGAAACTAAAGATGGGATTGTGAATTTTGCACTTCAGGGAGTGATAGACCGAGTTGATTTCAAAGATGGGGTAGTTCGGTTAATTGATTATAAAACTGGAAAAGACGACAAGAAGGTTTTATCAATTGCCTCCTTATTTGATAGAGATGAGAAAAAGCGAAATAAGGCAGCCATGCAGACTTTATTGTACGCCTATTTCTATCAATTCGAGCATCCTGA
The DNA here is from genome assembly GCF_004571135.1 of Algoriphagus kandeliae. GTDB lineage: Bacteria > Bacteroidota > Bacteroidia > Cytophagales > Cyclobacteriaceae > Algoriphagus > Algoriphagus kandeliae. Next base: position 108,438 of record NZ_SPSB01000005.1, on the reverse strand, counting down.
AAATCAAAAACCATTGAAGCCGGGAATTTTCAATATTCGGGAAATCTATAATCCAAAGTTCAATCCTTTCCTTCAGATGGATGGAAAAGAAATCCATGATTATAAAGAAGTGGAAGAGGAGTTTGTATCAGGGTTAACGGGTATGCTTGGTGAAATCCTAAATCCAGATATTCCATTTTCACAAACTGAAGATGAAGACAAATGTAAGTACTGTGCTTATAAGGAGATTTGTGGGAGGTGAGGGAATTGGCTTACAACTAAAATGAGGATGTGCCCCAGTTGTGATACGAAATAATTTTTTCCTCTTCGGGTTTCCTGCGTGTAAAGTACAATTCGTGCATTTCTGGACTTAAAGTGATTGTGAATTCATCATTCTTATTCAAATCAAACCATTTCCAATATCCAAGTGGTTATTCATCCGATTTTGGCCACTACATATCATAAATTTATATTTTAAATGATCTGAGAACCGACTTAAGAACAAGAAGAAAAATTGAAATAACTAAGTTTTTTAAACTCCAAGTACTTGAAAAAGTGTTGCGTTATTTTATTTTAAAGATGAGTGGGCTGTTTTGAGGAGTTGATTATAAACCTTACCGCTCGAATATCTAAAGTGCCGTTAATGCTCATATTAATTGTATACACACGTAATTTGCGGGTATCTTTAAATTATTGTCCGTGAAATATTCTTGCATCCAAATTGTGTGCTTGCCAAAAATCCTTTTTCACTCTCAGGAAAGAGAAGATTAAATGGCTGATTCAAGCAAATGAGAATCGTTGACTGAGTGTTGTTTTCCCAACTCCTTTTGTGTAAAACGAACATTCATTTTCAAACAATAATGCGAGAAATATGGTAACAAGGTTTGAAACTTGCATTCAATTGCGATCGAAAGGAATCGATCAACATGAATAAATCCAATCAAATGAATAAAATACCAATTTTATTATTCCTTACTTTCTTTGCTTTTGCAGCTCCATCAATGAGTCAAACGTTGGTTGAAAATAACAAGCGTCCGAATAAACTCAGAGTGTTTATAGATGGCTGTGAACGATGGGATGGAGGCTGCGATATGGACTTTATCAGAACGGAAATTACCGCAGTTGACTTTTACCTGGATAATGAATCGGCGGATGTATTTGTGCTGATTAACAATAACAGATCTGGTGGGGGTGGAAGACAATATCAACTTATATTCATAGGTCAACAAAATATACATGCGGGTAGAACAGACACCCTTTATGTAAATAACAAACAGACGGATACAGACTTTGAAGTGCGGGAAAAACTTACTCGCTTTATCAAGTTAGGTCTCGCTCCGTATGTTGCGAAAACCCTAGCTGGAGAGGGGATCGAAATCGACATGAAGACTGGGGCGAGCATTGTGGAAGATGTGGTACAGGAAACCGTTGATCCTTGGAATTATTGGGTTTTTAATTTTGGTACTGATGCGAACATTGAAATTGAGGAACTGAGCAGGGATATCAATGTCGGTGGAGAAATCAATGTGAACCGTATTACGGATGAATGGAAAATTAATTTTTCGGGTAGAATAGATGAAAGATTGAGAAGAACAATTCAAAAAGAACCAAGAGTGGATGAAAATGGCAATCCTGTTCTTGATGAAAATGGTAACCAGATTATTGATGAAGTTCAGAATAGTTTTGATGTTTCAGAATTTGGCTTTGGTCACCAGCTAGTGAAGTCTATTACACCCCAATGGTCATATGGATACGATATAGAAGGTCTTCAGAATACCCGCTTTAATTATCAGTTTCAGACCAGATTTAGACCAGCAGTAGAGTACAATTTTTTTCCGGAATCAGAGCAGAATTCCAGATTTCTGAGAGTGAATTATGGGGTTGAAGTCCGGAATAATAGATATGTCGAAGAAACGATTAGCGGTGTGACTGAAGAAACCAGAGTTCTCCATAGTTTGAGAGCTAGTCTAGGGCTAAATCAGCGTTGGGGTAACTTGGAAGTGGGGTATAGACTGAGAAATTATCTGGATGATTTTAGCTCTTGGACCACAGGTTTGAATGTGAGTGCAGAAGTCCGAGTCACAGGTAATTTTTCAATCTTCATGCGAGTAGAAGGTAACTACGTACAGGATCAGATTTATCTGGCAGCAGGGGATTTCACTGAGCAGGATATTTTGAGCGGAAGAGTAACCCTTCCTTCTGCATATACCATCGATTCCAGATTTGGATTGAATTACCGATTTGGGTCGAATCTCAACAACTTCGTGAATCGAAGATTTTTTGGAAGAGCCAATTTTGTTGGAAATGATTGATAAATCCTTCCAAGGACCAAAGTATTCCAAGAAATAATAATTGCGAAATAGTATCCGAATTGGGTTTACACTGACCAAGTAGGACTTTTACCTACTCAAATTTTTGCTAAAACCGAGGATGTGCAGAAATGTACATTTTCTGTGTATAAGCAGATTTGTTTTAGGTAAGGGTAGTTACGGTCAGGCTAGGAACCGTGGAAAAAAGCGACATGATTTCAAGCTATTGATGTGGGTGGAATTTTATTTTTCAGCTGCTATCATTCTATAATCCGTTTTGGATTTATGTCCACTTTTTTTGTCTTCGAAAGAATAGCTGAATTTCATGTCCATCAATCTTGTAAGTTGTTTTTCAAAGTCGATTGCCTCATTTAGAGATAGAACTTTGTTTCCCGTATCTTGGATACAAACAACTATTAAACTCCCGTTTTTCATCAGGGAAGTAATTTTCTTAATCAATTCGATTTCCTTGCCCTTGTCTTTTTTGGTGAAATGAAACATACTATCGAGAAGGATAATATCAAATCCCACAAATTGATTAAAAGAATAAATATCACCGACTTTTCCGATCAAATTTAGATTTTCAGATTGAGCGATTCGGTTCATTTGGTCAATTCCAACCTTTGATTGGTCAATTCCTATTACAGAATATCCAATTCGAGCCAAAGCAATCGCATCTCTACCTTGCCCACAACCTAAGTCAAGTACTTTCCCTTTTTTTGGATATGCAGCAAAAAACTCAATCAATTCGGGATATGGATCTCCGAATAAATCTTGAGTCTGATAGTATTTGTCATAGGATGCTGACATTCAGTTTTGTTTATTAAATACAACGATATGGCTATGAGTAGTTACGCGGGTTAGCACTTAACTTTGCAAACACACAACAAACTGAATATCCGCCAGGATTTTCAGAAGTAGGTTAGAACCTGTCAGCATTCCTTCGGCACGCAAATCGACAGGCAGGCATGCAATTATCTGTAGCCATTGTTGACAAATTGTTATTTTTCATTTATCCAATTAATAAAATCCTTTGTGACCTTATCAAACCTATCGATTTCTTCTCCGCTCTCAAGTTTTTCTACAAAGCCATGGTCATAGTTTGGGAATTGACGAAAAGTCAGATTCTTTTTACGGTGTCTTATAAATTCAATCGGAATTATATAAGAGTTTTCTACAGCAACATTCTCGTCTTTAGTTCCTATTGCTAGATAAATAGGGATCTCAAGTTTTAAAAGATTTTCAATAGGTGGTTCTGAAAAGCTTACATAGCTTAAATAACTATTTCCATCCCACATTCTATCTGGACTAGGGTTTTCAAACATCTTTTCAAATTGAGTTAAAAGCGAATCAATTCGTCTAGTAGCTTCTATTTCAGTTATTTTACCAGAAATTGCATCTTTCCGAGCAAACATAATGAACTCCATTAGCTGTGGAAGTCCACCTCCAGCCCAAAAACCAATTTTGGTAATATCTTTATTAATCGTGGCTAATTTGGCAGTAACATCTGTTCCTTGTGATGTTCCAACAACCACAATTTCTCTTGGCTTAAAAATATTCTTTTGAACATACTTAATAACTTGATTAACTCTTTCGACACGAAAATCTAAAGTGTTTTTTTTCCAAAAGTCCTTGGGTATTTTAAAGTCTTCCTTATCGCTAAAAGGGAATCCATGTTTAGAAATAACCACATAAGCATAGTCCTCTGGAATTAAACTGTAATTAAAAGGGTCTTGTGTTACACAGCAAGGATTCGTTTCAATCCAGAGAGGTGCTGGATAAGATCCATCAACGTGAATAAAAAGATGCTCTTTTTTTACTTTTTTAGGATTATAGATGTAGAAATTAATAGTATCATTTTCATTCTCAATCGTATACTCCTCGAAGCCTTTATCAGATGGGTTTAATTGAGCAAAACTTATTGTCGTTATAAAAAAGAATACTGTAAATAGATAATTTTTCATTTAGTTAAAAGTATTTGCCAAAATACGTTTTATCTACCTTTTGTTGATCTAATCATCTCAAAATGGGTGTTAAATATACATTTGTCATTTTTAACTCTCTAAGTCAAAGGTTTCAACAAGGACTCCAATAATGAAACTCAATCAATTTCCCATTTTTAAAAAGAAAGAAAAATCCATCGTCAGCATTGGTAAATCGGCCTCCAAGGCTATATAAACCCTCCTCATCCCGTCCGTAGATTTGAATGGGTTCGGCCTTCTTTTCCATAAAATTCTCGACTTCATTCTGAGCGCTTTTCCCGCTGAATTCAATCTCCTGAAAATAGGTCCATTTGATTTCACCTTCTGGGTCGAAAACTACCAATTCTGGGATATAACCCTCCTCAGTATTTCCTATCCAAGTGACTTGATCATAGATCAGCTGGTAATAAATTTTTCCCTGTTCTTCATTGGAATGGAACCCGCATTCGTAATTAGTATCCGATCTTTGAATAGGTCCATATTTATCAAAAATACTTTTGAGCCCTTGTTGCCGAAAAGCTAAGCCATCCACATAGATGTATTCTGCAAAGAAAGTCTTTTCTACAGGGAACAAAAGGAAAGTCAAAGGAAGTAGAAAAGAAAGAAATGATTTGATCATCAATTCTCCAGCTCTACGATCACTTCTATCTCCACGGCAATATTGTTGGGTAAAGCTGCAACACCCACCGCTGAGCGGGCATGTTTTCCTTTTTCTCCAAAGACTTCTACCATCAGGTCTGAAAAGCCATTGATCACAGCAGGATGTCCAGTGAAATCAGGGGCGGAATTGACCATTCCCAATACTTTGACAAACTGTTTGATACGACTCAAATCTCCTGTGGCAGCTTTCAAAACTGCGATAATTTCTAATCCTGTTTCCCGTGCTGCTTGATATCCTTGTTCAGGAGTCAGGTCATCACCTACTTTTCCAAAGACATCCGGACCGTTTCCTGAAAGGTAGAGCATATTGCCAACCTGCCTCCATTTGACATAATTTGCCATGGGCTGACTTACCTCGGGAATTTCTAACCCTAATTCTTGAATTCGTTGCTCAGGACTTTGAGCTTGGGCAAACTGAAAAATAGAAAAAGACAGGAAACATAAAATCAGATATTTTTTCATTGGATTATTGGTTGATCAAACCTAATCTAGCAGAAATTTTCCAAATCAACTACCAAAGCAAGGAAAGCATGTCACAAATCTGTATTCTCCCATTTCGGCCTGAACTTCAACCTTTTTTTGAATCCATCAACAAGGAATGGGTAGAGGAGCTCTTTTCCTTGGAAGAATTCGACAAGATGCAACTAGAAAATCCCGAAGAGACCATCATTGATAAGGGAGGAGCCATTCTTTTTGCAGAAATGGATGGGGAAATAGTCGGAACGGTTGGACTTTCTAAAGTCAAGGATAAGACCTATGAACTGATAAAAATGGGTGTTCGAAAATCCGCCCAAGGGAAAGGAATTGGTATGATCTTGGGAAAGGCAATCTTAGAAAAAGCTTGGGATATGGGGGCTGAAAAAGTAGAGCTGTATTCTCATTCCAAACTGGGGCCTGCTATCAAAATTTATCAAAAATTAGGGTTTGAAGCTGAGAAGCCTGAAGAGGGGAAATATGCTCGATGTAATGTGAAAATGTTTCTAAAAAACCCAAAATCCCCGGCTTAACTGATAATTATCAGGTTCTCCGTTGATATCCCTCAAGGGAATTTTCTAAAGTATTTTGGACCTTGGTATAAACCAAAACGGAGAATACCATGAAGACCATCGTTGTTCCCTTTGACTTTTCATTCTACTCCTTAGAAGCATTGAAGACAGCCCAAAAAATCCAGGCTAAAACCGATGCTAAAATTCTTTTGGCAACTGTGATCCCATCTGAGATTGATTTTGAAAAGCTTTCTGAAGAAGCTCAAAAAAGGTATCCGGATCTGATCGAGCAAAAGGAGGAGGCAGAAGAAGTCCTTCCGGAATACATTCAAAAAGTAGCACCAGCCAAAGCCCCGATTGAACAAATTGTAAAAATAGGTGTGCCGTATGAGCAAATCTTGCGAGTGGCACAAGCAAATCAGGCTGATATGATCGTAATGGGGGCTTATGGGAAAGGGTTCGAAGAAGGAAAATTCATTGGTTCTAATCTCCAAAAAATGTTGAGGCTTGCCCCGATGCCTGTTTTGGCAGTCAAAAAAGCCATGGACGGGAATGATTTCAGGAAAATTGCTTTTGCGTCTACCTTCCATGAAGATGCGCCAAAGGCTTTTGCTGAAATCAAATCTCTTGTAAAAGCTTTTAAGGCTTCAGTCCATCAGCTTTTCATTAATACTCCTGAAAAATTTGCTTCATCGAAGGAGATCAAAGAGGGTATGGACTTGTTCCAATCAGGCAACGAAGAAATCGTTTTTCATCAGCATACTTACAGTGCCCGAGAAGTTGAAAAGGGAATTGTAGCATTTTGTGATGAAGAACGGATTCACTTGGTAGTTTTGGTTTCAGGAGACCACGCTGGAAGCCCAGCTTATCAAATTGGTGTTACTGAGACTGTTTTGTACCAAGGAGATTTAGGAGTCCTTAGCCTGAAGGTTTGACTGTAAAGTTGAGACTTCGGTTGGGTCAAGCACGACATTAATTGGGTGCCGCCAGTGTAATACAGCGGCACCCAAGTTATATAAGCCCCTTGAAAACTCCTTGGCTACATTGGAAAGGGTTGAAAAGGGGATGTCTGTTTTATGATTTTTGGCCTGCTCAAATAATCCTTCAATCATTCGGTCTGCCTCTTCTTCATTTCGAAGCATCCAATCTGGAAGGGTAATTTTTTCCACCTGATTTTCGACTAAATTATCGATTTGCTGAATTTGATCTTTTGTTTTTTGCTGGAGTTTTTCCAGAAAATCCTTTGGTAAATTTCTACTTGATAGCAGGATTTCTTTGATGTTGTGGGCGATATCTTTAAAATCTTTCGCAGCAAAAATCATCAATCGCACAGACAGCATTAGAGAAATCAGTTTTTTGGCCTCCTCTTCTTTGATACTGCTTTTTTGAAGTTTAAGATGATAGGCGGTAATTTCGTCTTCTATATTTTTCAGTTCCCTATAATGGGTAATATAATCCAAAGGCTGATGTAAAATCTGATCGAAAAAACCCCTAGGTTTTTCGGGCCTTGGATTCAAATCCATCGTCAAAAAGATGAATGCTTTTGTCTTGGCATACAAAATCAACAGCTCTTTTTCTAAAGCTTGTATAGCTGCTTCAGGTACTTCTATTCCTACATTTTGAATATAGCGTGTATGTGGCTCTTGTGTCCGCACAAACCTTTCCCTAAGCCAATGTGTGATAGGCTTTAAAAAGGGATAGAAAAGTACAATACCAAAGAAATTTAAGACTGTGTTAAATAGGGCTAAATCGAATAATGGATCTTGTCCAAAATCCATTTGATTGATCCAATTGACGATAAAGGGAACAAAAAAGAATACGATTAGCCCTGTGACCACATTGAATAAAAAATGCAATAAAGCCAATCTTTTCTTGTCTGGGCTTCCTCCGATGGCTCCCAATGTTACAGTAATGGTTGTGCCGATATTAGCTCCTATGGCAGCTGCAGCAGCTTGGTCTAAGGCCAATATTCCGGAGTTTATGGCACTTAGTAAAATGACCATCGTAGCTGAACTGGACTGGATTAAGGCCGTGAGTACGAGTCCGATTAATAGGAAAACGATTAATCCAAAATTCGTGAATTGGGCAAAATCAATGGAACCTGAAAGGCTTTCAATAGAGACCTTCATTAGATCCATTCCAAAAAACAAAAACCCAAAACCAACCAGAAAAAGTCCTAGGTTTTTGATAAATATGTTTCTGCCAAGAAGTAAAGATATCATGGCACCTATTCCGATAAAGGGTAGGGAAAAAGAAGAAATGCTGACCTTAAACCCTAATAAAAACACAATCCAGGCCGTTATCGTGGTTCCGAGATTTGCTCCTAAAATCACTCCCAGTGCGTGATTCAGGCTAAGTGCTCCTGCTCCTAAAAATGCCAAAACCATTAAGGTGACTAAGGAGCTGCTTTGTAGAATGGAGGTGATAAGGGTTCCGGTAAGTATCCCCTTTAGAGGGTGGTTGGTAAATTTTTTTAAAAGTTGACGGAAAGATCTTCCCGTAAGCTCTCGAAGCCCTAATTCCATTTGGTTCATTCCAAAAAGGAATATCCCTAAGCCGGCAAGAAATTCCCAAAAGTTTAAATTCACTTCTGCTGGGTTTTTAAGGTGATTCCAGCTGAATTGGTGTACAGCGGTATATCCAAATTACAAAAAACCTTTCTGAAATTTTCAGCCGCGAGGGAATTTACCAGAATCTGAATCGCTTTTCGTAGATACGATTTCTAAATATCCAGTTTTGAAAAATGTCTTGAGACCAGTGAATCTCCAATCCTACATTGACCGTCATATACCCATCAAATCGGTGTCTCAACCCTGAACCCCTTCTGACTCTGCCATTATTTCGAAGAATTTTGTCGATGTCTGGCATACCATTATCATCTAGAAAATCAGGGTTTCGAATAGCTAATCGAAGTCTATCAGGGTTTTTCCCAGAAACATAATCATCAACCAAATCCAAGTAAAACTCGCTTACATTATAAGCTGATATATCATCCATGTAATCAGTCAAAGTAAAGCGGTAGTTTCCTTCGAATTTCAAATCCATATAAACATTCAACTTGTACTTGAATCCCAGCCCCATGGGAAAAACCATGATGTATCTATTGTAGGGATTATTTTCCAATTGATAGGGTCGAAGATCCACCCATTCCCCATCCAGTTGGGCTTGAGGGTTATTAGTGGACATTCCAAGACCAAAGAAAATGTAAGGGTTCCAAAGTGGACGATGGATATTAGGAACTTTGACAGGATGCCAGTAATATTCGATGATTCCTGTCAGTTCTAGATTTCTAGCTCTGAAATGAAGGTTTCTTGGTGTACGATAGGCTCTAGGATCAGAGGGAGGGTCTTGCCCAGACATTTTGATATAGGAGAATTCTCCTCTTGCTCGAAGATGTGTGCCAAAGGTGTAATTAAATGCAAAATTCGCATTCCAATCAGGTTGCACACCTTCATTATATTTCCAAAAGGAATAAAGTTCACCGAAATACTGGGTGGGTCCAATACTGGCAGAAATAGACCATGGCTCTTCGAAACGATAGCGGTAAAAACTTTGCGTAGATCCTAAAAACGCAAAACCAAAAGAAAAGAATAAAAGTAATACTAGCTTTCTCATTATCAGGCTCATAGAGAGCCAATTGGTCTTAACTTCGAAAATTAGCCTAATTTTTTAAATTTTCAAATCCTGAACGGAGGTGCAAATCCCGCTGTGGGAATGGAATTTCAATTCCTTCCTCTCTAAATCGCTTGAATATTTCAAAATACAACTGGCTTTTTAACACTTTGGGTCTATTCACATATTCTGAAGTCCAAACCCTCAAATTGAAATTGATACTATTGTCACCATATTCTTCGAAAAGCACATCTGTTTCGGGTTTATCCAGCACACCTTTATTAGCTTTCGCAACTTCCAAAAGAATGTTTCTGATCTTTTCCGGATCTTCACGATAAGCCACGCCAACAGGGAAATTGAATCTAACCATTCTATCAGAATGCGACCAGTTGATCACCTGATTATCAATAAATTGACTGTTTGGGACAATGATCGTGATGTTGTCATTGGTAACTACCATGGTGGATCGAGCAGAAATCTTAATTACATCCCCATTTACATTTCCAACTTCTATCCGATCTCCTACTTTGATGGGTTGCTCAAAAAGGATAATTAACCCACTGATGAAATTGTTGGTGATATTTTGAAGGCCAAAACCGATACCTACACCAATGGCACCAGCTAATACCCCAAAAGCACTAAGATCAATTCCATTGGTCTGTAAGATGGAAAAAATACCTGCTAGAATCAGGATGTACTTAACCATCGTTCCGATGGAAAGGCGGGTGCCTTCTGTAATATGGTATTTTTTAAGAATTCGATTGACAAGAAGTCTGCGAATCCATTCTGAACCTACAAAAAGAACTAAAAATGAGATGGCCAATGTAAGTAGAAGGCCAATTGTTAATTTAGATTCTCCTAAGTTGAAAAGGCTGAAGTTCATCAGTTCTTCAAACCAGGATAAAAAATCAAAGCTTGTTTTTTGATTGTCAGCGTTTAATGCAGATTGCATATTTTATTCTTGTCTATTTCAAATCTTGTGACAAAATATTAATAATTATCGATCCTATGATGGGATTGAACTATTCATATTACTATTCAGAATAAAATTTTGTTTTTAAGACTTGATTATCAGCTTTCAAAAATTTTTGATGGAAAAGGCTTAATTTTGAATCATGAGTAAACAAAGAGAAGAACTCGAACACCGACTTAAACTCCGGAATATTAAACTGTCTGATTTTGAGGATATTCGGGAAATCATGGCTTCGATTTATCGGGATAAAGCCATGACTTGGTCCAAGCAAGAGCTCAAAAATCAAATCAAGGTATTTCCGGAAGGGCAAATCTGTATTGAGGATAATGGGAAGGTAGTAGCTGCTGCCTTGAGTATAATCGTTGATTATGCCAAATTCGGAGATAATCATACCTATGATCAAATTACAGGTTATGGAAAATTTGATACCCATGACGAGGAAGGGGATACACTATATGGAACAGACGTCTTTGTGCATCAGGATTATCGTGGAATGCGCTTGGGAAGACGCTTGTATGACGCTCGAAAGGAATTATGTGAAAACCTGAATCTTCGGTCCATTATCGCAGGTGGTCGAATTCCAGGCTATTCTAAATATGCTGAGGAAATGACCCCGAGAAAGTACATTGAATTAGTCAAGAATAAAGAGATTTTCGACCCTGTACTTTCGTTCCAGCTAGCCAATGAATTTCACGTACGGAAAGTAATCACGAAGTATCTTCCAGAAGACAAGGATTCCAGAGCTTACGCTACCTTGTTAGAATGGATCAACATTTATTATGAAAAGGATGAGAAGCTAATTGGTAATCAAAAATCCATTGTAAGGCTTGGTTTGGTTCAGTGGAAAATGCGCCGCTTCTCCAATGTGGATGATTTGATGCAGCAAGTTGAATTCTTTGTGGATACCATTTCAGGATATAAATCTGATTTTTGTCTTTTTCCTGAATTTTTCAATGCTCCACTTTTGTCTGAATTCAATGACATGGATGCTTCAGAAGCGATCCGAAATTTGGCAGATTATACACAGGAAATTGTGAGTAGGATGAGTGAGTTGGCAGTCTCGTACAATGTCAATATCATAGCAGGGTCCATGCCTGAATATGATGGAAAAAAGCTCCGGAATGTCAGCTATCTCTGCCGTCGTGATGGTACGCATGATAAGCAGTATAAGCTTCATATTACTCCGGATGAAGCCTCATATTGGGGCTTGCAGGGAGGAAATGGGATTCGGGTTTTTGACACAGATGCGGGAAGAATCGGTATTTTAATTTGCTATGATGTCGAGTTCCCGGAACTAGGTCGCATTCTCGCAGAGCAGGAAATGGATATTCTTTTCGTTCCTTTTTGGACCGATACGAAAAATGCTTTCCTACGGGTAAATACATGTGCTAGGGCCCGAGCTATTGAAAATGAGTGTTATGTGGCGATAACCGGTTCAGTTGGTAATTTGCCGAAAGTAGAAAACATGGACATTCAGTATTCACAAGCTGCGATCTATAGCCCTTCGGATTTTTCATTTCCTCACGATTCGATTGTTGCTCAGGCTTCTGAAAATGCAGAAACAACTATTGTGGCGGATGTAGATTTAGATTTGTTGACAAAGCAACGAAAAGCAGGAAGTGTACGAAATCTTGAACAGCGCAGACTGGACCTTTATTCAATACAATGGAAACAGAAGAAATAATCAAAGGCTATTTCGGTCATATTCCTGAAGCCGTTTGGCCCAAAGCTGAACAGATAAAATTGCTTATCACCGATATTGATGGAGTGATGACTGATGGGGGGATCATTTATGATAATGAGGGGATGGAGCTTAAAAAGTTTCAGGTAAAAGATGGATATATCGTCCAGTTCCTACGTCGAAATCGTATAATGGTAGGAGCTATTACGGGAAGAAAATCTCAAGTCGTAGAGAACCGATGTGAGGAGTTGCGATTTGATTTTCATTATCATGGAATTAAAGACAAGGGCAAAAAACTAACCGAACTGCTAGAGACTCTTGAATTGGAGGAAAAGGAGGTAGCATACATTGGAGACGATTTGATTGACCTTCCGATTATGAAGCGAGTAGGTTTGACAGCTTGTCCTGCTGATGCTATTCCTTACATCAAGCATCAAGTCGATTTTGTGACGAATGTGACTGGTGGAAATGGAGCCTTTCGAGAAGTCGCTGATTTGTTATTACATGCCAAAGGAAAGTTGATTCCTTTGATTGAATCTTTAGCAGAGAAAAATGATGAATAGAACCAATCAAAAAATGAAGATCACCGAAAAGGTGGTATTGGGAGGAGATAAACCCGTGCTTTTTGCCGGCCCTTGTGCGGTAGAGAGCTATGATATATGCTTGGAAATCGGTACTAAGGTTAAGGCTTGGGCAGAGGAACATGGGTTTTCCTATGTTTTCAAAGCTTCTTTTGACAAAGCGAATAGGACCTCTTCTTCTTCATTTAGAAGCATAGGAATGGATAAGTCTCTGGAGGTGCTTCAGCGAGTTGGGCAGGCTTTAGATATTCCTTTGGTGACAGATATTCATGAGAGCTATCAGGCCAAAGAAGTTGCCGAAGTGGTTGATGTGCTTCAAATTCCGGCATTTCTCTGTCGTCAAACTGATTTGCTTCTTGCTGCTGCCGAAACAGGTAAAGCTGTAAAGATCAAAAGAGGTCAATTTATGGCTCCTGAGGATATGCAGTTTGCCGTAAAAAAGGTTCGCTCGGCAGGAAATGATAACGTTTGCCTTACCGAAAGAGGCTTTTCTCTTGGTTATCATAATCTAGTCGTTGATATGCGCGCATTGCCGATTATGAGGCAATTTGCCCCGGTGGTATTTGATATTACACATTCTGTTCAGCAACCTGGTGGTCAGGGGGGGAGCAGTGGTGGACAACGAGAATTTGCTCCATTCTTGGCTCGGGCAGCAGCAGCTACCGGTGTAGATGGTTTTTTCATAGAAACTCATCCCGAACCTGCCAAAGCACTGAGTGATGGTCCAAATTTGATACCGCTTCATCGCATGGGGGATTTTCTAACCATGCTGAAGGATGTTTGGACTCTAGGCAGAAAATACCAGGATTTCCCAATCGAATAAGGTGAAATGAGACAGCTTCTTCTCTTTATTTTTTTGCTTATTTATCATATTTCCTTTTCTCAGGATTTGGCTGAAATGCTCAAAAGCCGATTGGAGATAGGAAGCGGGGAGATGATGCTGGAGTTAAGAGGTAGGCAAATTCAGCATTATAAATCAATTGAGGAATTTTATGCCTCAAGAGATTATCAGCCCCTTTGGATAGATTCAAAAAATCTGACGGAGTTAGCTTATGAACTCAGATATGAAATTGAGCAATCCAAATTTGATGGGTTGAATCCCCAGGATTATCATTTTGCGCTGATTCAGACATTTTTTAAAGCAATTGAAGAAAATAAAAAAGCTGGATTTGAACCTTTGGTGGAAGATTTGACTGATTTAGAGCTATTTCTGTCGGATGCAGTTATTCGATTGGCACAGGATCTAGATCAGGGTAAATTGGACCCCTCCAAATTGAATCAGTCTTGGAACATTCCTAAAAAGTCAGCGCGATTCAATTCTTCTATTTTCTTTCAAAAGTTGGCTAATGAAAGAACCCTTCGTCCTCTTTTGGTCGATCTATATCCCAAAATAGATACCTATGTAAAAGGTAGGGAGGTGATCAGGGATTTGATTTCTCGTATGGAGAAGGACGAGCTGGATTGGACTAGTCTCCGAACAAATAAATCCATCAAGGTAGGAGAAAGTGATGGCGCAATTCCTTCAATTCGCGAGCGATTGGCATTTTGGAAATATTTGGATGTTGAGGATCTAGAATCCAAAACCTATGATTCACTTCTTTTTGAAGCCATTTTAGAGTATCAGGAAGTGAATGGTTTGGAAGCAGATGGTATCATTGGGAAGAATACGCTGGCTGCACTCAATCAATCTCCCGAGGATTTGGCTGGAAAAGTATCGGTAAATCTTGAGCGTTTACGTTGGTTGGATGATTCACAGCTGCGATCCGAGGCAATCATGGTGAATATTCCTGATTATAGCTTGGTGTATTTGGATCGGTTTGATACGGTTTTTTTCTCAAAGGTTATCGTGGGGAAAACCGATAACCAAACGCCTGTATTTCGGGCGACGATGAGTTACATCGTGTTTAGTCCTTATTGGAATGTTCCTACTTCCATTGTCAACAAAGAAATTATTCCAGCTGTGAGAAAAAACCCAAATTATCTAGCTAGGAATAATATGGAAGTACTTTCCTCTTCTGGTCAGTCAATTGACCCACAATCCGTGAATTGGAAAGCCAGGTCAATTCCTTATTTGATTCGACAAAAACCAGGACCATCCAATTCATTGGGCTTGGTTAAGTTTATGTTTCCCAATTCTTTCAGTGTTTACATTCATGATACTCCTGCAAAGCATCTTTTTGAAAGAGATATTCGGTCAATGAGTCATGGTTGTATTCGCTTAGCGAAGCCATTTGATTTCGCCAAGCTGTTGCTTCTGGATCAAAAAGAGTGGACAGATGAAAAAATCAAAGAAGCCATGAATCAGGATCATGAAGTGAAAGTAGAGCTAACTGACAAGATCCCCGTCTATGTGGTCTATATGACTTTTTGGACTGATGAGGAAGGTAATCCTTATTTTAGACCTGATTTATATGACCGAGATAAAGAGATTTTAGACAGGCTGCGAAAGTAATGCTTCAGATAGTATAGGTGAGTTGCTTAGGTATTTTTCGTCCTCTCCATAGATAAATATCAAAGAACCATCTTTGATCAAATCAATGGCTTCTTTTGAAATTTCGGATGGCAAGGCGGGACATCCCAAACTTCTTCCTAATCTTCCAGATGATTTGGCTACTTCTTCTCGTGCATAATCGGCCCCATGAATTACAATTGCTCGATCTCTAGCTTTGTCATTAAACCCTTTTTCCAAACCATCCAATCGAAGCGAATAGCCATGTTTACCTTTGTAGGTTTCTGCTGTTTTGTAAAAACCAAGGCTGCTTTTATAGGAGTTTGGAGTATTGGAGAATGACTCCGCAAATAAATTTCCTGAATTTCTTCCGTGCGAAACAACCGTATGGAGTTTAACTTCCATGTTTTTTGGGTCTATCACCCACATGCGCTTTTCTGTTGACGGTAAGCTAAAATCAATGATAGTCAACATGGGATTCCGAAGATCTTCTTTCAAGTGGGACCAACCCGCCATTGCTTTTTCGAAAATTGTCCGATCGGGCAATACGTCGAATTTTTCTTTCAACTGGGCATAAGAATCCTTTGCATGTATGATGTTTTCAGATTTTGGCTTTACATGGGTTGTCTTAGAGGTGTGCCCTAGGGACAGCATCCCTGCTAATAAGATTTGGATTATATTCATAGTGGTTGTTTTCTGGGTGAATTTCTCTCTTATCTACTTGGTGATTTAAGCAAATCCGAGCATTGGCTATTTTTGAACCTTTTATAATTATTAATGCGTTTTTTATTCGGTATTCGAATGGATAACAACAATGGCGGAAATAAAATTCTATTTTTGCTGGAAATATTAAAAATTTGAAAATCAGGGTCTTAATAATTTTGTTTAAAGAAAATCAATAAAAATTAAACAAAAAGAAAAAAATCCCTGTTCAAGGAATTGATGAAAGTAACAGTAATCCGTAAGGAACATTTCAACGCGGCCCACCGGCTTCACAATCCAAGTTGGTCGGATGAAAAGAATCAGGCAGTCTTTGGAAAGTGTAATAATCCAAATTTCCATGGGCATAATTATGACTTGCATGTCATGCTCCGTGGAGAAATTGATCCTGAAACTGGTTATGTTTATGACATGAAATTGCTCAGCGATTTAATCAAAGAGCATGTTTTAAATAGATTTGATCATAAAAATTTAAACTTAGACACCGATGAATTCAAGAATCTCAATCCAACTGCAGAAAACATTGCAGTGGTTATTTGGAATATTTTGAGGGAAAAAATTGATCGGAAATACGATTTAAGCATTCGGCTTTATGAAACAGAAAGAAACTTTGTTGAATACGATGGGAATTGATATTTCCCGCACTTCATTTGAAGAATTAGGAGAAGAGCATGTGGCTACTTCCCTTGAAACCCCACTTCGGGAAGATGCATTTGAAATGGACGACGATCTAAAGATCGAGTTGATTGAAAAGCATTTCAAAGAAATCATGAATATCCTTGGTTTGGACCTGACTGATGATAGCCTGAAGGGTACTCCTCATCGGGTGGCCAAAATGTATGTCAAAGAGGTTTTCTCAGGTCTAAATCCTAAGAATAAACCGAATGCTAAGCTTTTTGAAAATAAATTTCAATACAATCAAATGCTAGTAGAAAAGGATATTACATTCTTTTCTCACTGCGAACATCATTTTGTACCAATTTATGGTAGAGCTCATGTAGCTTATATTTCCAATGGTCATGTTATTGGACTTTCTAAAATCAATCGGATCGTTCAGTATTTCTCCAAAAGACCTCAGGTTCAAGAGCGACTTACCATGCAGATTGGAAATGAATTAAAAGAAGCCTTGGGAACAGAAGATGTAGCTGTAATCATGGATGCTTATCACATGTGTGTGAGCTCCCGTGGAATTAATGATACCAATAGTTCTACAGTTACCTCATTCTACTCCGGAAAATTTGAAACAGATGAACAGACTCGGACTGAGTTTTTGAAATACATCAATCTAGAAAAATAAAAAAGCTAATACCAACTTATAAACCGGGCTAATGCCCGGTTTTTTTATGCCTAATTCTAAACAAAATCCAATCGAATTGACTTTAGACGAAGAAATCAACTTATAAATGAAAGGAAAGAATATTGTCATTATTGGAGGCAACTCCGGAATTGGAAAAGCATTAGCAGATTCCTGTCAAGCTCAAGGTGCAAATCTATATCTGTTTTCAAAGAGTGGGGAGGTTACGACCGCTTTGGATACGAGTTTGGATTTTGGTGAAATACCCGGATTACCTGAGGTCATCGATGGGGTGGTTTACACTCCAGGTACAATTAATCTTAAGCCTTTTCATCGCATTTCTATCGAGGATTTTCGCCAGGAGATGGAAGTGAATTTTTTTGGAGCGGTAAGAGTGTTGCAGGCTTGCCTCAAAGGATTAAAGCGTTCTAATCATGCGTCGGTCGTTTTATTCAGTACAGTGGCTGTGCAAACCGGGATGGGATTTCATGCTGGCATTGCCTCTGCCAAAGGAGCTGTTGAAGGATTGACGAGGTCTTTGGCTGCAGAATGGGCACCATATCACATTCGCGTAAATGCAATTGCTCCCTCCTTAACTGATACTCCCTTGGCATCTGCACTTTTGTCTACAGAAGACAAAAGAGAGGCTAGCAACAAACGTCATCCTTTGGGACGCTTTGGTACGCCGGAGGATATTGCCCAAGCAGCAAATTATTTGCTTTCTGAGGATTCATCTTGGATGACAGGGCAGATTCTTCATGTAGATGGAGGAATGTCCAATTTGAAATGATTTGAAAACATTTTCCCGTTCAAAATTGTCATACTTAAG
This sequence comes from Algoriphagus kandeliae, assembly GCF_004571135.1. Lineage (GTDB taxonomy): Bacteria > Bacteroidota > Bacteroidia > Cytophagales > Cyclobacteriaceae > Algoriphagus > Algoriphagus kandeliae. The sequence continues at coordinate 90,383 of NZ_SPSB01000005.1, read as the reverse complement.
GGTACGGTCCCGAGAAGAACGAACTGTGAATATGAAGACACCACCTGAATCATTCCTAATTTTTAAGGAAGAATTGAGGAAAGCCCAAATAGAAAAAGAAAGGCTTAAAAAAGAGTACGAAATTAAACTTTCTGAAGTCAATAAGGAGCTTGCTAGGCTGAAAGAACAAATCAAGTCCCAGCAAGACATGATGCGTACGACGCTTGAATACGCCTCCAATTTGGAAGTAAGATTGGAGCAATTCAGACAGGAAGTTTGCCGCTCAGAAGAGCAGCGTAAAAAATCCTTTTACTAATACCGATCCTTTTGCTATGAACGATACTTTGCAATCATCCCAAATACAAGATTTCGAATTGGCTTTTGAACAAAAATATGTTCGAGCGCTTAAAAGCCCGGAATTAAAAATTATCCTTTGCGAATTACTTGCCGATTACATTCCGATCGAAGATTTCAAAGATGCTTTTCAGCAGATTGGTGAAATAGTCAAGGAAGGTGGGTATGAAAAATTCATTTTTGACAAAAGATCACTGAGAGCATTTCACCAACCTACCATGGAGTGGTATTTTATTTATTGGAAAAAGGAAATGCTTCAATATGGCATCAAAACCCACCGCAAGATTCTACCAGATGAAAAATGGTTTGAAAAGATGGTTCAGATAGCCAAGGATCAAATTCTGCAAAACTACCCTGACAATATTATTGATCAGTTGGATATCAAATACTGCAACACCATCGAAGAAGCTATTGCCAAATGATGCGCCATTTCTCCAAATCGGACATTTTGGAATCAGATTCCTTTTTTAGAAGAAATTTGATCAACTGTCTTTCAGGTTATAAAAGCCTAAATCTGATCGGAACAAAAAGTTCGGAGGGAACTTCAAATTTGGCGCCTTTTTCACAAGTCTTTCATATCGGAGCCACTCCACCTTTAGTCGGAATTTTATTTCGTCCTCATACAGTCAAGCGTGATACGCTAGAAAATATTTTAGATACAGGGTCCTTTTCTCTAAATCAAGTCACTCCCGCCTTTTATAAGCAAGCCCATTGGGCTTCTGCAAGGTGGGATGGTAGTGAATTTGAAAAAACCGGTTTAGAAGAACTATATAGAGAAGGTTTTTATGCCCCTTTTGTGAAGTCGAGCCCTCTTCAATTAGGATGTAGTTTGGTAGAAACTCAAACTCTAAAAGTAAATGAAACTGTTCTTCTGATTGGAAGTATTGAGCATATTTATGTGGAAGAAAAAGGGCTTCGAACTGATGGGTCTTTGGACTTAAATATCTTGGAGGCGGTCACGGTAAGCGGATTGGATGAGTATCATGTGGGTAAAAAACTTGCAAGGCTCAGCTATGCCAAGCCTGACCGGGAAGTGGAGGAAATTTAATTCTATAGTTCTTTTACTTTTTCTAAATCTGAATGATGGAATCAGCTAGGGAGAAGGTATACAATTTTTTAAATTTGGATAGTAATCCTTGATTCAAACCTAATACATCATCCCAGAAATCCGTTGAATCTACTTGAGTTAACTGAACTTGGTTTATACTGCCCACCAGCAGATGTTTTTATTGACCCTTGGCGTCCAGTAAATAGGGCAGTTATTACCCATGCTCATTCTGACCATGCTCGGTGGGGAATGAAAAAATATTTAGCTCATCATCATTCTGCCGAGGTAATGCGACTTCGATTAGGTTCTGAAATCAATTTGGAAACTGTTGATTATGGTGAGGTGAAATCAGTTAATGGTGTTAAAATTTCTCTTCATCCAGCTGGACATATTCCTGGATCCGCACAGGTTAGATTGGAATATCAAGGAAAAATCGCAGTAGTGAGTGGAGATTATAAAATAGAAGATGATGGACTTTCTATCCCCTTTGAATCCATCAAATGCCATGAGTTTGTTTCTGAATGTACTTTTGGTTTGCCGATATATAAATGGGAGTCTCAGCAGGAAACCTTTAATCAAATTAATAATTGGTGGAAAGAAAACGCAGCTGAAGGAAGGAATTCGGTACTTTTTGCCTATTCATTAGGGAAGGCTCAGCGGATTTTACATAATCTTAAGCGGGAAATTGGAAGTGTCTTTGTGCATGGGGCTATCTGGAACACAAACCAAGCATTACTTGCCAATGGAATTGATATTTGGGATGTGCCGAAAGTAAATCCGGATATTCCGAAAAATGAATATCAAGGTGCGCTCATTATCGCTCCTCCGTCTGCCATGGGAACACCTTGGATGCGAAAATTTTCTCCTTATCGAACTGGTATTTGTTCGGGATGGATGAGTATTCGGGGAACCCGAAGGAGAAGAGCAGCAGATAGGGGATTTGTGCTATCTGACCATGCAGATTGGGAAGGATTAATTCAGGCAATTGAGGCTACAGAAGCAGAAAAAGTCTATTTGACTCATGGAAGCACAGCTGCTTTTGGGAAATTTTTGCAAGAAGAAAAAGGAATTGATGCAGTCGAATTGCGGACACTTTTTGGGGAAGAAGAGGCCGAATAAGAGGATTTAGTTAGGATTGAAAAATTGGAGGATTACAAAAACTTGTCCGCCGTGGCGGATTGAAAATTGATTTCCAACCAATATCTTGAACAAAGAAACAAGTTTCCTCTTCATGTCTAAGTTTTTGATTTCCATTTTCCTTATCACCTTGCTTTTTTCCTGTCAAAATTCTGAGCAGAAGAAAAGTGACGGGTTTTTCAATTCCGTCACCGGGCCGGTTTCAATGGATTCTATGGGTTTGACTTTGATTCACGAGCACATGTTGGTGGATTTCATCGGAGCTGATTCGATCAATCCGGAAAGATGGAATGGAGACTCAGTAGTTCGAAAAGTTCTTCCATATCTTCAGGATTTAAAAAAATATGGTGTCAATACCATTCTTGACTGTACTCCCAGTTATTTGGGAAAAGATCCTTTGCTCCTGAAAGAACTCAGTGAAAGGTCTGGAATTCAAATTTTGACAAATACGGGATTCTATGGGGCAGTCGGAGGAAAATATTTGCCTGAATTCGCCAAAAGTGAAACCCCTGAGGAACTTTCAAAACGATGGATAACGGAATTTGAAAATGGAATAGAGGGAACATGTATTTACCCTGGATTTATCAAGATTTCAGTTAATGAAGCAGAACCACTTTCTGAAATTGATCAAAAACTAGTCAGGGCCGCCGCTTTGACTCATCAAAAGACGGGGCTTACCATTGCCTCCCACACTGGCACGTGGAGCACTGCCAAGCAGGAAGTGAAAATTCTTCAGGAAATGGGGGTGAAGCCTTCAGAGTTTGTATGGGTTCATGCCCAAGCTGAACAGGATTTTGATAATTATCTCGAAGCTGCCAAACTGGGCGTTTGGATCAGTTGGGATGGAATAGGTTGGGAAATAGATTCCTATGTGGAACGATTGCTTTTTGCGAAGGAAAAGAGCATTCTTGAAAATATACTGATTTCCCACGATGCAGGATGGTATGATCCAGCCAAACCGGGTGGAAGAGACTTTCAGCCCTTTACCAATATTTTTGAAAAGCTTATTCCAATGCTGGGTGAAAGGGGATTCACTGAAGAAGATTGGGATGTTCTATTAAAAGAAAATCCCAAATCAGCCTTTTTCATCCATTAAGTAGTTGATTTTCATCATTTTTCAATTTTTCAATTTTCTAATTTTTCTATCTACTCCCAAATTTTCTTTGCCAATCTTTAACATACGGATAGCCCTGCTTACCTTTGCGCATGGCAGAACAAATTTTGATCCTCGATTTTGGCTCTCAATACACCCAACTCATCGCCCGAAGAGTAAGAGAGCTCAATGTTTACTGTGAAATCCACCCCTTCAATAAGGTTCCTGAAATCACCTCTGATATAAAAGGAGTGATTCTTTCAGGCTCTCCTTGCAGTGTTCGGGATGAAGGTGCTCCCGATTTGGATTTGGATAGTTTGAGAGGTCAGCTTCCACTTTTAGGAGTTTGTTACGGGTCTCAATTGCTAGCGCATAAATATGGGGGAGAGGTTTTGCCTTCCACCATCCGGGAATACGGTCGTGCGAATCTAGATCATATCGATTTGCATCATGACTTGTTGAAAGAGATGACCCATGGTTCCCAAGTTTGGATGTCTCATGGTGATACGATCAAAAGACTTCCTTCAGGTTTTGAAGTTATTGCCAGCACTTCATCTGTTGAAGTGGCTGCTTTCAAAGTAGAAGGAGAAAAAACCTATGGGATTCAGTTTCACCCTGAAGTGACTCATTCTTTAGAAGGAAAAAATCTTCTAAGAAATTTCGTGGTTGGAATTTGTGGCTGTAAGCAGGACTGGACTTCTGACACCTTCATCGATTCTACTGTTGCCGATTTAAAAGAAAAAATCGGTTCTGATAAAGTGGTGATGGGACTTTCTGGAGGAGTAGACTCTTCCGTGGCTGCCACCTTAATACATAAAGCGATCGGAGATCAATTGACTTGTGTATTTGTAGATAATGGATTGCTTCGCAAAAATGAATTTGAAGAAGTATTGGATTCCTACAAGCACATGGGTTTGAATGTGATCGGAGTTGATGCCAAGCAACGTTTTTATGATGCTTTAGCCGGGTTGACTGATCCAGAGGCAAAGCGAAAAGCGATTGGTAGAGTATTTATCGAAGTCTTTGATGATGAAGCTCATAAAATTGAAGGCGTAAAGTGGCTTGGACAAGGAACAATTTATCCGGATGTCATCGAGTCGGTTTCTGTCAAGGGACCTTCTGCCACAATCAAATCTCATCACAATGTGGGGGGATTACCGGATTTTATGAAGCTTTCGGTAGTTGAACCTTTAAATACCCTCTTTAAGGATGAAGTTCGGGAGGTGGGACGTGCCCTTGAAATTCCGGAAAGTATCATAGGAAGACATCCTTTCCCAGGTCCAGGTTTGGCAATCCGAATTTTGGGTGATATTACTGAGGATAAGGTTAAAACCCTTCAAGAAGTTGATCACATCTTCATTCAAGGTCTCAAAAATCATGGCTTATACGATCAGGTTTGGCAGGCAGGAGCCATTTTGCTTCCAATCCAATCCGTAGGTGTGATGGGTGATGAGCGGACCTATGAGCGCGTGGTTGCTCTAAGAGCGGTAGGGTCTGTAGATGGGATGACTGCAGACTGGATTCATTTGCCCTATGAATTCCTTGGTAAAATGTCCAATGAAATCATTAATCGAGTGAAGGGAGTGAATCGAGTGGTTTATGATATTTCTTCAAAACCACCTGCAACGATCGAATGGGAATAATAAAATCTCAATACTTGTTAAAACCCGAGCCAATGGTTCGGGTTTTGTTTTTGGTTCATCGAAGACCAAACTTTGGGTTTGGAAATAATGGGTTAAATTTGCTCCTCAAGCTAAATGGATACTGAATCAATGCGGAAATCTTTATTCTTTTTACCTCTTTTTTTCCTGGTTTCTTTTGTTTTTGCACAGTCTATTCCCGACGGCTATCAAGCTGCTAAAAGCAATCTTCAAAATGGAAACTATTGGGAGGCAATGAATGCTTTCCGGCAATTTACTGATGAGTCAAAATATGGAGATTTGGCTCTTTATGCTGCATTTCATGCAGGAGAAGCCGCTATTAAAGCTAATCAAGCTCAAGTTGCAATTGATTTATTGAAACCTTTGGCTAAGCGCAGTTGGTCGCATCAAAATGAATCAAAGATTCTGTTGGCGGAGGCTTATTTCTTGAATAAAAATCCTTTGGATGCACTACCAGTTGTAGCTAGTGTGGAGGGTGAAAAATATGATAATCGGGCTTCTAATTTGACCTTTGATTACTTAGTAAAAGAAAGCCCAGATTTTTTAATTAGGAATCTGAAGGAATATCAAAATTTACCAGTTTATACCGCTGCTCTTAGTGCTGTTTTGCGAAAAAAGAATGTGCTTTCCTCGGATGAAAAGTCGCTTTTTTATGAATTGCAGGGACAAAGTCAAAATTGGAGTTCCACCGGATCAAATAATGGAGTTTTTGATCTAGTAGTGATTTTACCTTTTTCAAATACAAATAATACAATCGTTACTGAAGGGTTTGTCTATGAATTGTATCAGGGTATTCAACTTGCCGTCAATCTACTTCAAAAACAAGGGATGAGTGTCAGTCTCAGTACTTTTGATTCAAAAAGGTCTGTTGATGCTCTTCGAGGGATTTTGGAGGAAGAAAAGGTTCAAAATGCAGATGCTATCATTGGTCCGATTTATCCTGAAGAAACAGACTTGGTAAGTTCATTCGCAGAGGTAGCTAAAATTCCATTTATACATCCATTATCCAATTTGGGAGATCGTTTTGTAGGAAATTCCTTTAGCTATCTTTTTCGACCATCCTCTGAAAATATTGCAGAAGGAATTGCAAAAGGTTTGAAAAGCTCCGTAAGTGGAAATCGGGTGGCGATTGCTTTTGGAGGAAGTTCCAGAGATTCAAAAGTTGCTGAATTACTCAAAGGTAAATTAGAAAGTGATGGTTTTCAGTTAGTCAATTATCAGGAGGTTTCCCCGAGAAATGCAGCCTCTTTTCTAACAGATTTAGGCATTCGACCTACCCTAGACAGTGTAGAGGTATTGGTTGATCAGGTAGTGGTGTTATCGGATGACCCGAATATGGCCGATCCCATATTGTCTTTGGTAGAATCAGTGACTACAGCTGTTCCTATTTTCGTAATGGACTCCTGGCTTACCTTCAATTTTGCGAATTATGAGATGTTGCCTTATGACAACTTCTATTTCATTTCAAATAACACCCCAAATTTTGAATCTGAGGAAATGACCCGTTTGAAGGATAGGTTTTATCAGAGATATTCATTTTTTCCAAGCACCAATTCGATTTTGGGGTTTGAGTTAGTGCAATGGCTTTCTTCGCATCTCAAGCCAGATTCTGATTTAGACTTCCGAACTAGTTTGGATCAACAGGTGTTCCAAACAGGTGAGCTTACTTGGGGATTTAATTTCCAGAATAGCAATTCAAATCGATACGTTCCTGTTTTCCATTTTGTGGAAGGAGAATTGAAACCGTTAAATAATCCATGAACATTTCTGAAAGCAAGCGGCTTTTTGCCCATGCTCAAAAATTTATTCCAGGAGGGGTGAATTCACCCGTCCGTGCATTTCGCGCAGTAGGAGGAGAGCCTCTTTTTATAAAAAGAGCGGATGGAGCATTCCTTTTTGATGAAAATGACAATCCATTTATTGAGTTGATTAATAGCTGGGGCCCGATGATTTTGGGACACAATCATCCAATGATTCGGGAGGCAGTGATACAAGCTATGCATGAGGGGACATCCTTTGGAGCTCCTACAGCAAGGGAAGTTGAAATAGCAGAATTGATCACCCAAATGGTGCCATCAGTTGAAAAAGTCCGTATGGTCAATTCAGGGACAGAAGCCACGATGTCTGCGATTCGCGTTGCCAGGGGTTATACTGGAAAAGACAAAATCATCAAGATGATCGGTCATTACCATGGCCATGGAGATTCATTTTTGATTGCTGCAGGATCTGGTGCGGTGACCATGGGTCAACCTGACTCTCCGGGAGTTACATCAGGAACAGCCAAAGACACCTTGTTGGCACCTTATAACAATCTTGAGGCTATTGAGGAATTAATTCGATTTAATAAAGATGAGATTGCGGCTTTAATCTTGGAGCCAGTACCTGGAAACATGGGCTTGACAATTCCAATGCCCGGATATCTTGAAGGACTCCGGGAAATCTGTAATCGAGAAGGGATCGTTTTGATCTTCGATGAAGTTATGACAGGTTTCCGTCTTGCTCCCGGTGGAGCACAAGAGTTGTATGGAGTCACTCCTGATATGACCACTTTAGGAAAAATTATAGGTGGGGGAATGCCAGTAGGAGCTTATGGAGGGAAAAAAGAGATCATGGATTTTGTTTCTCCTTCCGGACCTGTGTATCAGGCAGGAACTCTTTCCGGTAATCCGATTGCCATGGCTGCCGGATTGGCTATGCTCGGATATTTGCATGACCATCCTGAAACATATGGTGTGCTAAACCAGATTGGGATGAAAATTAGTGAAGGGATCAAAAAAATCAATTTGGAATTAGGGTATGATTATACCGTGAATCATTTAGGAAGCATGTATTCGCTCTTTTTCACTACCGATCCTGTGATTGATTTTGAATCTGCAAAAACCTCAGATACAGCTTTATTCGGTAAATATTTCCAAGCTATGCTTCATCGAGGAATTTATTTAGCCCCTTCCCAATTTGAGAGTCTGTTTTTGTCTACAGCCCTTACTGAGGAACTGATAGATCGAATTTTGGAAGCTCATCGGGAAAGCATGATCGAAATCCATAAAATATAAAAGTAAAATCAAATGAGTTTGACGGTATACGGAATCAAAAACTGCAATACGATGAAAAAGACCTTTGACTTTTTAGAAAGTCAAGGAATCAAGTATGAATTCATCGATTATAAAAAGCAAAAGCCCACCTCTGAATTACTTCAATCGTTCATTGAAAAAGTTGGATTGGAGGCTGTGATCAACAAAAAGGGAATGACCTATCGAAAGATGGATGAAAATCAACGAAAGGCCCTAGAAACCTCTGATACAGCAATTCCAGTTTTGGTTGATAATTCCAGTATGATTAAAAGGCCGATAATTACCTATCCTGATGGGAGTATAACTTTGGGATTTGATTCGGAAGAGATTTCTCAAAAGCTATAAAAAAAGCAGGGTTTAAATTCCCTGCTTTTTTGTTGGTCAAAATTCAAAATATTTGGGAAGGTTCTCCAAAATATCCTGAGTCATGGCCTCTAGATCATAACTTGGTTTCCATCCCCAATGCTCCCTCGCAAAGTGATCATCGATACTATCCGGCCATCCATCTGCAATGGCTTGTCTAAAATCCGGCTGATATTCAATCTCGAAATTTGGATAATGAGTTCGGATGCTTTCATAAATCTCCTTTGGAGTAAAGCTCATTCCTGCTAAGTTGTAGCTGGATCGAATTTTAACAGACTCTTTTGGTGCTTCCATAAGATCAATGGTAGCCTTGATTGCATCAGGCATATACATCATGGGAAGCATGCTGTCTTCTTTAAGAAAGCAGGTGAATTTTTCACCTTTTAATGCTTTGTGATAAATATCTACTGCGTAGTCTGTTGTCCCTCCCCCGGGAAGTGACTTATATCCGATTAGTCCTGGATATCGAAGGCTTCGCACATCGACTCCATATTTTTCAAAGTAATATTCACACCATCGCTCTCCGGCTTGTTTAGAAATACCATAAACCGTGTTGGGTTCTTTTACGCAGTATTGCGGCGTATTTACGCTAGGTGTGTTTGGGCCAAAAACAGCTATAGAAGATGGCCAATAAATTTTATTGAGTTTGAATTCTCTGGCTAATTCCAAAATGAAAAGCAGGGAATCCATATTTAATTGCCATGCAAATAATGGTCGTTTTTCTCCAGTTGCAGAAAGCACGGCAGCCAAATGATAAATCTGGGTAATTCCTTCGTTTCGGACCAAGTTTTTCACTTTTTCCTGATCTAAAACATCAAGCACCTCAAATCTGCAATAATCAAATTTCTCTTTTGCATCAGCATTCAAATCTGTTGCTATGACTTGTTCTCCTGAGTAGCGGTCTGAAAGTGCTTTGGTAAGTTCAGAACCCAATTGTCCAGCGGCTCCGATTACAAGAATTTTTTCCATTTTTTGCGATCTATCAAAAGCCTTCGAATGGTGCGTGGCTTTTTGTTTATATTTGGGTTTACCAGCGCAAAAGTAATAAAATTCAGACCTCTTGTTGGAATTTTTGATCAATGGAAATGATCAAATCATAATAATTTAAATCAAGTATATCATATCATGTACGAACAGATCAAACCCAAATTTGAAAAAGAGATTGCTGCGATTAAGGAAGCAGGATTATTTAAAAAAGAACGGATTATTACTTCTCCCCAAGCGGCTGAAATAACCATTGAGGGTGGAAAAAAAGTCTTGAATTTCTGCGCCAATAATTATTTGGGGCTTTCATCTCATCCAAAGGTGATTGAGGCTGCAAAGAAAAGCATTGATTCTCATGGTTTTGGGATGTCTTCTGTCCGTTTTATTTGTGGAACTCAGGACATTCATAAGGAATTGGAGAAGAAAATTTCTGAGTTTTTGGGTACCGAAGATACAATTCTGTATGCTGCTGCCTTTGATGCGAATGGTGGTGTATTTGAACCTTTATTGGGACCTGAGGATGCCATTATTTCAGATGCTTTGAATCATGCCTCTATCATCGATGGGGTACGACTTTGCAAAGCCATGCGTTATCGATATGCCCACAATGATATGGCTGATTTGGAAGCCAAGCTCAAAGAGGCGAATGAAGCAGGGGCAAAGCAGAAAATCATTGTTACAGATGGCGTATTTTCCATGGATGGAACAATTGCACAGCTGGATAAAATCGTACAGCTAGCAGAAAAATACGAAGCGATGGTGATGTCTGATGAATGTCATTCTACGGGTTTTATGGGAAAAACCGGTCGTGGTGTTCATGAATTCCGGGGTGTAATGGGGAAAATTGATATCATTACCGGTACGCTCGGAAAAGCATTAGGAGGAGCATCAGGAGGTTTTACTTCTGGAAGAAAAGAAATTGTTGAATTGCTTCGTCAGCGGTCAAGACCTTACCTTTTCTCAAACACTTTAGCTCCATCCATTACCGGTGCTTCGATTGCAGTTTTCGACCTACTTTCTGAGACTACGGAACTTCGAGATAAACTTGAAGAAAACACAAAATACTTCCGAGCCAAAATGGAAGCAGCTGGTTTTGATATTAAGCCTGGTGAGCACCCAATTGTACCGATTATGTTGTATGATGCTGTTCTTTCACAAAAAATGGCGGAGAAGCTTTTAGAAAGAGGTATTTATGTAATCGGATTTTATTATCCGGTAGTACCAAAAGGAGAAGCACGGATTCGAGTACAAATATCAGCTGGGCACGAAAAGCATCATCTTGATCAAGCAATTGATGCATTTATAGAAGTGGGGAAAGAACTAGGTGTTTTAAAATAAAAATCAACCTTCATTAAAAAGCCCGGTTTGGACAATCCTAATCGGGCTTTATTTTTCCAGTCTATAGGGAAAAAGTCAAGATTTACTGGTCATGACCATCTTTCGTTTCTTATTCAGTTCGTAGTCTTCTAGATTTTCAAATCGCTCATCGACATCTAGATTGTTCAGATAATCATTCAAAGTTTCTCGAACTTCCTGAAAGGACATGTTATGAAGGACCTTTCCATTTTTTGCCATAGAAATCTGTCCGGTTTCTTCAGAGATAATCAGGATGATAGCATCTGTAGCCTCAGACATTCCAATTCCAGCCCGGTGACGAAGACCAAATTGCGCAGGAACTTCCCGCTCCGTGACAGGCAAAATACATCGAGCAGCTTTAATTTTTCCATTGTGGATAATCACTGCCCCGTCATGAAGTGGACTGTATTTATTGAAAATGGAAATCAACAATCGCTTAGAAAGTTCAGCATCCAATATGTCGCCGCTTTCCGCATAGAATTTCAATTCGGTACTTTTTGAAATGACCATCAAAGCTCCGGTATTACTTCCTGCAAGGGTTTTGGATGCTTCGATGATGGGATTAATATTGAAAGAAGCATTTTCCTTTTTTCTCCAAAAAAACAGCAAATCTTTCCAAATATTATCTCTTGATAGGAGGGAAGAACGGCCGATTAAGAGCAAGAATTTTCGAATTTCTGGCGCAAAAATGATAATTGCTGCCAAGACACCGACTCCCATGAACTGTCCCAAAATAGAGGAAAGTAATTCCATTTGAAGGGCCCGAACCAAAAGGTAAACCAAGTAAATAGATAAAAAACCAAGAAAAATCTTGATGGCTACACTGCCCTTTAGAAGTTTGTAAACTTGATACAATAGGAAGGAAACCAACGCGATATCAATCATATTCACGATGGAGACATCCAAGAATCCTATTTTGAAAAGAAAGGTCAAGCGTATAGTTGTTTAAATAATTTTCTGGTTTCGTTTGCTTCTTTAACGTCATGAACTCGAAGTATGTTAGCACCTTTTGAAAGGGCAAACATATGTAGAGCTGTAGTTCCATTGAGCGATTCTTCAGGCCCACAGCCGAGTAGTTTGTAAATCATGGATTTTCTTGATAAGCCAGCCAAAACCGGATAACCGAGTGTTCTGAAAATCTCAAGATTTTTGAGGATATGGTAGTTTTGCTCTAACGTTTTTGCAAAGCCAAATCCCGGGTCAATAATTACATCTTTGATGCCAAACTCTTTTATAAGATGCAGTTTTTTCGCGAAATAGTTCAATATATCCGGCAAAAGTTTGGAGTAATCTGTTTTTTGCTGCATTGTCTGAGGCGTGCCTCGCATATGCATTAGGAAATAGGGTACTTGAAGCTTTCCGACTACTTCATACATCTTTGAATCTAAGCTTCCTCCAGAAATGTCATTTACTAAGTGAGCACCTGTTTCGATCGCTCGTTTGGCAACATTCGAACGGAAAGTGTCAATAGAAATCAAGACTTCAGGGAATGCCTCCGAAATCCAAGAAATGGGTTGAATTACTCGTGAAAGTTCTTCCTCTTCAGAAATATCCTCTGCTCCAGGTCTGCTACTGTATCCTCCCAAGTCCAAAATGTCGGCTCCCTCAAGGATCATTTTTTCGGCTCTTTTCAAGATGTCCTCACGATCGATTTTTACACGACTACCCGCGTAAAAGGAATCAGGAGTCAGGTTCAAAATCCCCATCAATTGCGGTTCATCCCAGATGATGAGCCTTCCCTTTATTTGAAATGTATATTTTTGAGGAAATAATTTATCTTCGACGATAGAAGTTGGATCTGAGAAAAGTATCATTTAAATAAAATCCATTGGAAACCAAAACCAGCAACGAATATAAGCAAGTAATCGGCCGTTGTAAAGAACTCTTTCAGAAGAAAACCATCGATTACGGGACTTCTTGGAGGATCATGCGATTATCGTCCATTACTGATCAGATTTTTATCAAAGCCCAGCGAATTCGCTCAGTTCAGGAAAAGGGAAGTCAAAAAATCAGTGATCCCATTGAGGATGATTTTATTGGAATTATCAATTATTGCTTGATTGCATTGATTCAGATTTCTCTAAAAGATGAAAGTCGAATGGAGATACCTTTTGAAGAATTGGAACCGATTTATGATCAATGGGTTGCCAAAACAAAAGGACTTTTGGAGAATAAAAATCATGATTACGGAGAGGCTTGGAGAGATATGCGGGTTAGTTCTATGACTGATATTATTCTGATGAAATTATTCAGGCTCAAGCAAATAGAAGATAACGAAGGCAAAACATTAGTATCAGAAGGCATTGAGGCAAACTATCAGGATATGATCAATTACGCTGTTTTTTGTCTGATTAAACTAGGATATCACCATGCTTAATAAAGGAATTCTTTGGGTTCTCCGCATCCTGGTTGGAGGACTTTTTATATTCTCTGGACTTATAAAAGTCAATGATCCGGTTGGGACTGCTATTAAATTGGAAGAGTATTTTGACGTCTTTTCCAATGATATTGCTGGATTTTTCTACTATCTCAAACCTTTTGCTTTGTATCTGGCTGTTTTTTTAGTGGTTTTGGAAGTAGTATTGGGAGTGATGCTGATATTGGGAGTAAGGAGCAAGTTTACTGTACGGGCATTATTCCTGATGATCCTGTTTTTCACTTTCCTTACCTTTTTCTCGGCATATTTCAACAAAGTGACCGATTGCGGTTGCTTTGGAGATGCTATCAAACTTACCCCGTGGGAGTCTTTCTATAAAGATGTGATTTTGACTGTCTTGATTTTGGGGATTTTAGCTTTGCAAAAATACCTGCCAACTAGTTCCTCAAGCCTTGCAAAAGGAACAGTTTGGGCTGTTGGAATTCTTTGTTTTGTTCTTTCTCTAACAGCAATTCGTAACCTGCCATTTATTGATTTTCGAGCTTATAAAGTTGGAGTAAACATTCCAACTAACATGCAGCCATCTGCCCCTTTGCAATATTCCTATGTCATGCAAAAGGATGGACAGACTGTGACTTTGGATAGTTATCCGACGGAGGAAGGTTATGAATTTGTTGAGATGAACCTAAAAAATCCTGATGCACTTCCTAAGATTTCAGATTTTTCTGCATGGAATGAATCGGGAGATCAAACAGATTTTGTTTTTGCGGGAAATAAGGTTCTCATTCTTAGCCCGAGTATGGCCAAGTTTAATGATAAGAATCTTGAGTCCATTCATACGTTAGTGAAATCCATGGAGAACGCACCTGTGGATGTCATTCTAATGGCAGCTGCTCCGCAAGAAGAAATTGATGCATTTATTTCTTCAAATAATTGGAGTATTGTTGGACTTCAGGCAGATGCAACGGTGGTAAAAACAATGATCCGTTCTAATCCTGGAATCATGATTTTAAAAGACGGTACAGTTTTGGCAAAATATCACCATAACAATACTCCGGAAGCAGGTGAGGTGTTAGATTTATTTATTCGATGAGTCAATTAAAAGTGGTCTTGGTTGGTCTTCCAGGAGCAGGAAAAAGTACTTTTGGAAGGATTTTAGCTCACGAGCTTAATGTTAATTTTTTGGATTTAGACCAATTGATTGAAGAGAAAAGCGAGAAAAAGATTTCTGATATTTTTTCAGAATATGGCGAAGGAAAGTTCCGTGATTTGGAGACTCAGGCTTTGGAGGAAGTAATGCAATCAGACGAGTCTTTTGTGCTTGCATCGGGAGGAGGTTGCCCTTGTTTCAATGACAATATGAGCCTTATTAATCAGCTTGGCATCTCTGTTTATCTGGATGTTCCACTGGAAGAAGTGTCAAGCCGACTCTACCATTCCAAAGCCTCTGTTCGACCTATGTTCGAAGGAATGGATGCCGGAGAGATTACCTTGAAGCTAAAAAATCTAATTGCGCAAAGAGGCCCTTTTTACGAAGAGGCAAAAATAAAACTCAGCGGTTCTGATTTTTCCGCTGAGTATTTTGTTTCAGAGTTAATTCACCAATTAAAAACTCAATCCTAAGGTTAAGACCCCGTTGAAGATATTGTTTTTAATATCGGTTACTGGTCCAATATTATTATTTTGTGAATCTAGATATTGGTAGGACTGATAAACTGAATTGAATTTTTGATTGACAAGTGCAAAGTCAATATTAAAGTTTTTTACTCTTACACCGACTCCACCGCTTAATTGTGTTGTACTTCTATCTATAGAATTGCTGACAAAAGGATCTCCATAGTAAGCATATCCTGCACGGATGTAGAACATGTTGATTCTCCCTTCCGCGCCGAATCGATAGTTGATTGTACTTGTATAAAGGCTTTGAATGGCTTCATTATCTGGGCCTTCATTAAAATTATTTGAATTAATTCTCGCTGCACTATAATCTACCCAATCAATATCTGCAGAGATAAACCCATTTTTTCCTAAGAATACTGTTCCTCCTCCTCCAATTCTGAGTGGGCTATTCAATTGAAAATTATTGACAAATAGGTCAGAATAGGCTTGTTGAGTGCCAAGAGTGATATCTTCTGGCTCATAGTAATAATTATTGTACTCAGCAGTAATATTTGAATCGTATTCCTCGCTTAAAGCATACCAGGTTGGAGTTTGGAAGTTGAAACCGAGATTTACATAATCAATCGGTTTGTAAATGATTCCAATATTTAAGTTAACTCCCGTTCCGTTGATAAAGAGATTTTCGCGAAGGGACGACGTAAAAAGCGGTTCGTCAATGAATTCTTCATTGTATTCTTTTTGGGAGAAATAACTGAGTGATCGAATTCCCAATGATCCGCCAACAAAAAGTTTGTGTTGAAAATTTGCGCCGTAACTAAACGTGATTTGGTTGGAAGAACCTTCCTGATAGACATTCTCATCTTGAAAAGGAAAACCAAGGACAAATGAATCATAGGTGTCAGGATTGATGATGGTATTCCCATTTTCATCAACAGTGATGGGATTAATCAAATAAGTTTGGTATGCAAGTCCTGTAATACCGAAAGATTCTATTTGGCTTTCTGGAACGCCAAAGGAGTCTTGGATGTAGAAATCCAAAATGGAAGATTCACCAATAATATCAGAGAAATAGCCAAACTCAGAATTAAAGTTGGCAATTCGCTGAATACTGATTCCCCAAGAACCGCCCTTAAAGGCCCCTCTATTTAATATTCCTTTAGGATTTGCAAACACAACAGAAAGGTTAGGGACAGAAAAGTTTGTAGTGTTGTAATTTCTATTTTGCCCTAAGAATTGAGTTTGTATTCCCCAGTCACTGTATCCTAAGCTGATAGATGCTTCGGATTTACGGAAAAAACCCAATCCAGCTGGATTCCCGGCAATATTGGAAACATCTCCACCCAATGACCACTGAGTCCCACCTATAGCCATTACTCTAGCAGATCCTGCCGGAATGTTTCTACTGAATCTCAAAGCATCTTCAAAATATCCACTTTGACTGAAAGCAAAATTTCCAATAAGAAGGAAAAACCAAGCAAGTAAATACCTCATGTTGATTTTAATTAAACTACTAGAAAAACGAAAAAGGATTCCTTAAGGATATTTTTTTCAAAAAAAAAGGGGAATTAATTTCCCCTGCCTCCTCTAGATCCTGATAAGGAACCACTGCTTCTAGAAACACCGCCTCCTCCTCCAGAGGATCGCATACTTCCACCACCTCCAGATGAGCTACGACTAGGCATGCTCATTTGGGAAGGAGAGCTACTTCTGCTTGGAGTATATGTTCTTGAATTAGATCCACCGTTATAATTATAGCCTCTACTAGGAGAAGAGCTTCTATTATAACTTGGAGAACTTCTATTATATGAAGGACTAGCAGACCTTGAATTATATCCGTTTGTGTTTCTGGAAGGAGAATATGTTCTAGTGTCCATTGTTCTTGTTGATGGT
Organism: Algoriphagus kandeliae; assembly: GCF_004571135.1. Lineage (GTDB taxonomy): Bacteria > Bacteroidota > Bacteroidia > Cytophagales > Cyclobacteriaceae > Algoriphagus > Algoriphagus kandeliae. Next base: position 73,450 of record NZ_SPSB01000005.1, on the reverse strand, counting down.
CGTGCAGAAGGCATCGCACTTCTATTTCTAGTGGAAGAAGAACGATCCAATACTGCAGAACTGGTATTTCTAGTAGCTGTTGAATTAGCTATTCTAGATCTTCCTGAATTGTAATAATCTGACTGACTTGAACTGAAATCTCTAGCTGGGACTCTTGAACGATCAGATGAAACTAGACTTCTATTATTAACAGCGTCTCTTCTTGCCTGAGCTCTGGAAGTACTTGGAAGTACAGCTGAGGCGCGGTTTCCAGATGTGCTTGCACCTGCAAGGGTTGCTCCACGAGTAGGTCTAGCCCCTCTTACTAGGCGACGGTCTCCATATTCTCCGCCTGGAAGAACATAAATCGGTCTACCTGGGTAAATTGGCATCCCCCAACCTGGATAACCCCAAGCATAACTTGGACCCCAGAAAGGATCATAAAAGCCTCCCCAACCATATCGTGGTCCCCAGAATGGATTGTAGAAACCTCCAAATCCCCAGCCGAAGCCAATGTTAACAGAGATACCTGGTCTGAAACCCCAAGAAGGTCCCCATCCAAATCCCCAGAAAGGATCATAAAATCCAGGGATCCAAGGATTGAAACCAGTACCCATCATAAAACCCATGCTAAATGATAGTCCTGTATTGAATCCTGAATTAAAGGAAGCATTGTTGTTTACTCGAAAATTGTTGTAAGCATCAATATCTCCTTGCCCAGAGTTATTTTCTGCGTATTCATCGAAGTATACTACCTCATCACCGGTTTCTGCGTTATCTGCAGAATATCTGGCTAAATATTCCGGATTTACATTACGGCTACTGAAGCTTTCATCAGGGATATCCTGAATGCTTTCAAGTTGATCGAAAGTTTCAGGATTATTATTAGGTACAGCGTAAGTACTGGCAACCCTTGCATCGGAAGCCATAAAATACATATTGTCTGTATTGTTGGTACTGGCTACTTGCGAAGTAGAGCAAGAAGTCAATGCCACCGACCCAATGAGTACAGATGAAATGATAATTTGAATTTTCTTCATGGTTGAAGTTGATTGTTATCTCTATATACGAGGTCTAGAGTGAAGGGTTATTCTTTTTAAGTTATATTTGCCACGCTCAATTTAGCAAAATTATTTACAAAATATTTCGAAATCAACTGGTATGAGCAAAGGACTACCTAAGCGAAGCGAAGATTATTCTTTATGGTATAATGAATTAGTAAAACGGGCTGATTTAGCTGAAAATTCAGCAGTTAGAGGCTGTATGGTTATTAAACCTTACGGATATTCTATCTGGGAAAAAATGCAGGCAGAATTGGACCGAATGTTTAAGGAAACAGGGCATACGAATGCCTATTTTCCGTTATTTATCCCCAAATCATACCTAAGCAAGGAAGCTTCACATGTGGAAGGTTTTGCAAAAGAATGTGCTGTAGTTACCCATTATAGACTAAAAAATGCGGAAGATGGTTCCGGAGTAATTGTAGATCCAGAAGCTAAGCTTGAAGAGGAATTGATTGTTCGCCCAACTTCCGAGACAGTTATTTGGAGCACCTATAAAAATTGGATTCAGTCATATCGTGACTTGCCTTTGTTGGTAAATCAATGGGCCAATGTGGTTCGATGGGAAATGCGTACTCGTTTGTTTTTGCGAACTGCTGAATTTTTATGGCAAGAGGGACATACTGCCCATGCTACTCGTGAAGAGGCAATTCAGGAAACTGAGCAAATGATGAATGTTTATGCGCAGTTTGCGGAAGAGTTCATGGCCTTGCCAGTGGTAAGAGGTAGGAAAACTGAAAATGAACGATTTGCCGGAGCAGAAGACACCTTATGTATAGAAGCGATGATGCAAGATGGGAAAGCTCTTCAAGCAGGAACTTCTCATTTCCTTGGTCAAAATTTCGCAAAAGCATTCGATGTAAAATTTGCTGCTAAGGACGGCAAGTTGGATTATGTATGGGGGACATCTTGGGGGGTGAGTACCCGATTGATGGGAGCCTTGATTATGGCCCATTCTGATGATAATGGATTGGTTTTGCCTCCAAAACTAGCTCCAACTCAAGTTGTCATCGTACCTATTTACAGAGGAGAGGAGGAGTTTAAGGCTATCAGTGAAAAAGCAAATGAATTTGCCACGGCTTTAAGAAGAGTCGGAGTTTCGGTGAAATTTGATGACAGAGATACTCATAAGCCGGGATGGAAATTTGCTGAATATGAATTGAAGGGAGTGCCTGTAAGGATCGCTATTGGCCCTAGAGATCTCGAAAATGGAACTGTGGAAATCGCAAGAAGAGATACGCTAACCAAGGAAACATTTGAGCTGAATAGCCAACCGATCGAGCAAAAAATCCTGGATCTATTGGATGATATTCAAAACACAATTTATAATAAAGCCCTTCATTTCCGAGAGGAACATACCACTGAGGTGAATAGTTGGGATGAATTTAAAGAAGTGCTCGAAAACAAAGGTGGTTTTATTGCGGCTCATTGGGATGGAACCGGAGAGACTGAAGAAAAAATCAAGGAATTGACGAAGGCGACAATACGGTGCATTCCGATCAACCAAAAACAGGAAGAAGGGGAATGTGTCTTAACAGGAAAGCCTTCAAAGGGTCGAGTTCTTTTTGCAAAAGCTTATTAAAAAAATGCCCGGACAAGCCGGGTATTTTTTATGAACACCTTTTTATTTATCCCGTATTTCTGTTTAGAGTTTCATTCTTTGTTGTATTTTTAGTTTGATTAAGCAATCCACCCTATGTCAGTTTTAATTTTATCAAGTTTATTGGGAATTGGCCTTATACTTTTATTAGCCGAAGTCTTGTTTATTCCCGGTACAACAGTAGTAGGAGTTTTTGGATTGGTAATCAGTTTGGCAGGAATTGCTTATGCGTTTCTTACCTTTTCATCAGATGTGGCTTGGTGGATAACTTCCGGTGCAGTTGTTTTGAATATGGCTGCCATTATTTATGGATTTCGATCAGGAGTTTGGGACAAATTCTCCTTGAAATCTTCTTTGAAGGGAGGTACATATGATGATCGTTTAGCTAATCTTCAAGTTGGAATGATGGGAAAAGCCATTTCAGACATCAAACCATATGGGAAGGCTATGTTTCAAGATGAAATTTACGAGGTCAAATCAGAATCGGGATTTATTCCAGTTGATTCTGAAGTGACTGTTATGAGAATAGAAGATAATCGTGTTTTAGTTAAATAAATTATGGATCCAAGTAACTCAATGTTCATTTTGGTTGCCGCTTTTGCCGGCATCGTACTACTCTTTATTTTCTTATATTTTGTTCCGGTAAATCTTTGGATTACAGCTCAATTTGCCAATGTCCGTGTGGGAATAGGTGAATTGATCGGGATGAGAATTCGGAAAGTTCCTCCCAGTGTTATTGTCAATTCTTTAATTACAGCTACCAAAGCAGGTCTTCAATTAACGACCAATGAATTGGAAACCCACTACTTGGCAGGTGGAAATGTCCCCAATGTGATTAGGGCATTGATTTCTGCAGACAAAGCGAATATTAATTTGTCCTTTAAACAGGCTACAGCTATTGATTTGGCGGGTAGAGATGTATTCGAGGCCGTTCAAATCAGTGTAAATCCTAAAGTGATCAATACTCCAAGTGTTGCTGCAGTGGCTGCGGATGGTATTCAGCTTATAGCTAAAGCAAGGGTAACAGTTCGTGCCAACATCGCGCAATTAGTGGGTGGTGCTGGAGAAGACACCATTCTAGCTCGGGTAGGTGAGGGGATCGTAACTTCTATTGGTTCGGCGGATACCCATAAAAGTGTACTAGAAAATCCTGACAAAATCTCTAAACTAGTTTTACAGCGTGGTTTGGATGCAGGTACTGCCTTTGAAATCCTTTCCATTGATATTGCGGATATTGATGTTGGAACTAACATCGGCGCGAAGCTTCAAATCGATCAGGCATCTGCAGACTTGAAAGTGGCTGAGGCAAAAGCTGAAGAAAGACGTGCGATGGCTGTTGCTCTAGAGCAAGAAATGCGGGCCAAAACAGTGGAGATGCGGGCGAAAGTAATCGAGGCTGAGGCTGAAGTTCCTTTGGCTTTGGCAGAAGCTTTCCGATCCGGTCAATTGGGAGTGATGGATTACTATCGAATGGAAAATATCAAATCCGATACTTCGATGCGGGAATCTATTGCCAATTCGGATACTGAAAATAAAGATTCGGGAAAAGGTAAATCAGATAAAAAATAAAGGGGCTTATTGCCCCTTTTTTCGTTTCTTTTTGCCGTTTTCTTCTTCAATTATGATGACTGGCTCATAAGCACTTTTTGCCAAAATCAAATTTTCAAATTCATCATAAAGAATGGCTTCATAAGCTATTGGAATTAGGGTTTCGCCTGCTTCTGAAATCAATCCCGATTTTCCATCCATACTTGCTTGGTAGCCGATCTGTCCTTCGGGAACCAAGCTGTCAAAAAGAGGGTCTAATTTCACCTCACCCTTATTAGAAATAAGTCCGATTTTATCTCCCTTTTTTACAAGAAGGGATCCGTTGGAAAGTCGGCAGATTTTTTCAAACCCATCTTCCTCTATCTTATTACCATTTAATCCGAGAAAATAAGCTTTGCCGGATTTTTTTGCTAAGGCAATTCCTGATTCAGAAATGCTGATTTCATCCCATTCTGGTGAGAATCTTTCGTTTCCAAATTTATCGATCAAGCCCCAATAGTTACCCTTTCGAAATGGTGCAAACTCATTTTCAAAAGCCTTAACTTCTTCAAAGATGGGGTTAATCATCCATTCTCCGCTAGGATTTAGGAAGCCCCACTTTCCATTTGGAGACATTGCAGGGAAAAAACCATTTGAACCCTTTTTAATTTCTGCGATACTATCCGTAGGGGTGACTAGCCATCCATTTCTACCCAAAAGTCCTAATTTATCATCTCGATATTTGATGGAATACAAATCTTTTTCCAAAAGATCCACTTTAGTCATTCCGATGGCATCCAATAAGATTCCATCTTCTTTCATTACTCTTCGAAGTTTCCCGTGGATATATTCCAACATCAATCCATCCTCATAAGTGATTTGATGGAAGCTATTATATCGCACATTCGCCTTGATTGGATCTCCTTCTACCAAAAGGTACTGATCCTCGTCATAGCCGTAATAAAAATTACCCCGAGTATGGACAAGGGTGTCAATCACTAGGTCTAAGACGATTTTTCCTTCCATATTGATCAACCCGTAGCCATTCTGATTTTTTGCTAGCAAATAATCACCATCATTATCTTGAATCAGATCAAAGGCCTGATGAGAAATAGGGGTAAGAGGGAGAAAATATTGACCATTTCGTTTAGTGATTATTTGTCCTCGACTACCTATGCTAGCTTCATCAAGTGTCCCAAGTGGACGAAGCGTACCTTTTCCTCTCTCATAAACCCAGTATTCATTTCCTTTTCTAGCTAATAATAAATTAAAAAATAATTCGACCTCATCATATTTTAATTCCAAGACTTGCTGACCGTATTCATGATAGGCTCCAATTCCCAAATCGTTTTTGACTAAAATCCATGGAGCTAAATATTGATAGACTTCATTGCCTTCTAGAGGGACGGACTTTTGAAAACTGGAATTCAATAGATATAACCCTTCTTCAGTTTTTCCAATTCGTACATCCTCGCTTAATAGTGTAATATCTTGATAAAGGAGTCTGTTTTTAAGATTCAATTGTGCATCATACACTTCCCAAGTTTGACCAAAGGAAAGGGAAGCTGAAAGAAAAAAAGACAGAAAATATACCTTTTTGAGAATGTCTTTTGTTTTCATGAACTTGGATCTATTAGACACAAAAAGACCAAAGAATTATTATTCCTTGGTCTTTTAATGCGCCTATTGGCTTTTAATTTTTATCTGTTTTTACGCGGTCTAAATCAAAAATGTCCGATATAATTTCAATCATTTCTTCAGCCTCGTCTCGCCTACAAGCATTTTTTAATTGAATTACGGGAACTTTGAGGACTTTTTGCATCATGCTTTTTGTGATTTTATCCATCACGGCGTATTCCTCTTCACTGGCATTTTTCATATATCTGGATAGCTCTTCCAGACGGATTTGCTCCAGCGATTGCTTTAGCTTGTTGATGGTAGGAGATACCATCGTTTCTTTTTTCCAATCTTGAAAATCCCGAATGGCTTCCTTGATGATGTTTTCAACTTTTGGAATAGAAGCTAGCCTATTATCCAGGGCTTCCGATGCTTTGCTGCGGATATTATCCACATTGTATAAAATCACGCCAGGAACTTCTTCCACAGTAGTCTCGATGGATCTTGGGACCGAAAGATCAACCAAAAGCTTGTAGGATTGAATGTTGTATTTGCTAATTAGCTCTTTCGTAATGAAAGGTTCGTTTCTTTGAATCGATGAAACAATCACATCAGCCTCATCAATTGCCTCTTCTACATTTTCGAAAGGAATAACCTTAAAGCCCATTTCAGCAGCTATTGCTTCTGATTTAGAAAGGGTTCTATTGGATATCATCACTTTTGAATCTGGAAGGTAAATCATGTTTTTGGCAACATCCTCCCCAATTTCTCCCAATCCAATAAGTAAGATTCGAGGTTGATAGGTATTCGAAGTAATGGTTTCTATTAATTCAATCGTTGCGTATGACAAAGAAGCTGCTCCATCTCGGAAAGCTGTTTCTTGAACAACTCTTTTATTGGAGAAAAACACCGTGTGCATGAGGCGGTGCAAGAATGGACCAGCCATATCCAAGTCAACGGATGTTTGATAAGCGCGCTTAACCTGGTTTGCAATTTGAATATCACCTACTACTTGGGCTTCAAGTCCTACCGACACTCGAAACAAATGCTCGATTGCAGCAGCATCATTTTGGAATAGCTCAAAATATTCAAGGTAGTTTCCAACGTCTGATATTCCCTTTTCTAAACCAATCAACTTAATTATTTCTTCGTTGATGTTTTCATCATGGGAATAATAAACCTCCGTTCGATTACAAGTCGAAAGAATTAAAACTTCGGTTAAATTGAAGATTTCTTTCAGTTTCAGGTGGATACTGTGAATCGCTTGGTCATCCAAGGCAATCAATTCACGAATCTGAACGGGAGCAGTTTTATGTGATAAACTAAATGCGTTAAACTTAACCTGCATGTGATTTTTCTTGCAATGCAAAATTAATAGACAACTTCCCCAATTTTGTGATTTAAGTCATCTAAGGGTTAATTTAGAATTCATCTAAATTAATAAGCTGCAAAGCTCGATATTTTTTGAATTGGAATCCAATATTCTTAACTTATACGTTATTGAATAAATCTATTTTATATATGCTATCGAGATTTTTTTACCACCTAAAGCGTGAACTCGGTTTTTCAAGAAAAGAGTCAAGAGGGTTTCTTCTCGTGGTTCCGGTACTGGCCTTTTTAGCCTTTACACCCCAAATAGTCCAAAAAATGAGGACTAATTCGGATTCTGAAGTTGAAAACCATGTCAAATTTTTAGTGGATAGTTTGACGGAAAAAGGCTTCGTTTTGGTAGATTCTCCCTACCCAATTCAGGTTCCAAGTGATACTTCCTCCTTTTCCAATGCTGGCTTAAAGCGAATTCCATTTTCAGAGGCTGACTCCATTACGCTTCAGGTTGTCCCGGGAATAGGTCCAGGTCTTGCTAGTAGAATTATCAAGTTTGAAAGGGCTTTGGGAGGTTTTAATCATCCCGAACAATTGAATGATATCTATGGATTAAAGCCGGAGGTAGCAAACCGAATTTGGGAGTATTTTGAGTTTGATGGAAAAATCAGAAATCAAATTCCCATCAATTCAATTGATGTTGCTGAATTGGCTAAGCACCCTTATGTGAGTTATGGACAGGCAAAAGTTTTGGTTGCTTATCGAAATCAACATGGTGATTTTGCAGGCCCGGAAGATTTGATGAAAATTAAAATTTTTGAGAAAGAATGGGTTGAGAAATTGAGTCCCTACTTAGCTTTTTAAAATCAATCCAAAGGTTCATCTTTGGGCATGAATCAAAAAGAATTTGAAGAAAAGTACCCACCTTTAAATTTGCCCGCCTTTAATCCAAAACTGACTTGGAAAGAAGAGAAGCTGTGGATTTTTGATTCAGTTAGAAAAAAAGACTTGGTGTTGACGCCAGAAGAATGGGTTAGGCAACATTGGATTTATTTTTTGATAGAAAAGCAAGGATTTCCAAAAGGATTACTTTCTACAGAGAAGGGTCTGGTTTACAATCGATTACAAAAAAGAACAGATGTGCTCATCCGTGACCAAAATGGGAATCCCTACCTTCTAATCGAATGTAAAGCTCCCAAAATTCCTATTAATCAAAAGACTTTAGAACAAGCTACTGTCTATCATTTTCAATTGAAATCTTCATTTCTTATACTTTCGAATGGTTTTAGTCATATTTTCCTTCAATATCATGCTGCTGAAAACAGATTTTCACAAGAAAAAAATATTCCAAAGCCACCAATTTGTGGCTGATTTCTATGATTTTCCTCATTCTTTTTTTAACTTTTAGGCAATAAGCATTACCCCACTATGTCGAGTACTGTACATAACCTACCCTGTGAACTTTGCGCTAGTCGTAAGCATTCACTTTTGGCTGATCTTTCAGAAACACACATCTGTACGATCTCCACAAATAAAAATTTGATCTCCCACCGAAAAGGACAAATCCTGTATTATGAAGGCACAAAGCCTTTGGGGATTTTCTGCATTAATTCGGGTGTTGTCAAGGTTTATAAGACAGCTTCCAACGGAAAAGATCAAATTATTCACCTTGCGAAAAGCGGAGATTTTCTAGGCTATTCGGCATTGCTTGGAGAAGAGAACTATACGAATTCCGCGATGATTGTCGAGGATGCCAAGATTTGCTTTATTCCCAGAGAGTCATTTTTAAATACATTATTTAGTAATACTCCTTTCTTTAAAAGAGTGACCAAGCAGCTCAGTCATGAATTGAATATCATGGAGGAAAAGCTAACTGATGCAACACAAAAAAGTATTCGTGAGCGTTTGGCTTATACCTTATTATTCTTGGCAAGTAGCTATGGAGTAGAGGGTGATGATTCTCAAAAAATCGATTTGGTTTTAAGTAGGGAAGAAATTGCCGGTATTGTTGGTACTGCAACAGAGTCGGTTATTCGTTTACTTTCCGAGTTTAAAAAGGATAATCTAATCGAATTCGAGGGTAAGAAAATTATCATTAAGGATAAGCGGGCGCTAGCGAGACTTTCGGATTTTTACGCCTCCTAAGAACCTTCTTGGTTTTTTCGCAGTTTTCTCCCTATGATCAAAAAAATGAATTCACAGTTCCTTCGACTGTGTCTAGCTGTTTCCTTTTTTATTGTAGGACAATCTCTTTTTGCTCAATCCATTGCATATAAAACTTTGCTAAATGGCCTTTATGACAAGGAGTTTCCTGTATTGATGCCTTCTGAAATCCAAAACTTGTCGGATTTTCAGATTTTGGATACCCGAGAAAAGGAAGAGTTTGATGTAAGTCATCTGAAAGGGGCTATAAATGTTGGATATGACCATTTTTCAATATCTCAACTGAATAAGCTTGATCCCAAAAAACCTGTACTGGTTTATTGCACAGTAGGGGCTAGATCTCAAGATATTGGGAAAAAATTGGCAGAAAAAGGTTTTCAAGTCTACAATCTATATGGCGGTATTTTCCAATGGGTAAATGATGGCAAGGAAGTATATGACCAATCTGGAAAAACCAATCGTGTACATACCTATAATTTAGCTTGGTCTGTTTGGCTTGAAAAGGGAGAAAAAGTGTATTGAAAGATTCTGCGAAATCAACCTAATTTCAATTTAAAATTCTTGTTAAAAAGTTTAGGAAGGCTATGAAGTTTCCATTCTTACTTCTTTTCATTTTGTTGGTTTCTCTTATTTCCTGTGGACAGTCCACTTTGGGAGGTCAGGGCACAACTCCACCCGATCATACGGTATGGGATGAATTAGTCATGGCTCACGTTAAGCCGAATGGAATGGTGAACTATCGAGGATTTATCCAAGAGAAAGACAAACTGGAGGCATATCTGGATCAATTGAGCACTAATTCCCCAGATCGGAATTCTTGGACTGAGGCTGAGCAATTGGCTTACTGGATTAATGCCTACAATGCTTTCACGGTCAAACTAATCGTAGATAATTACCCGGTAAAGAGTATCCGAGATTTAGGTCCAAAACTTAAGATTCCTTTGGTAAATGATGTCTGGCATTATGAATTTTTTGAAATCAGTGGTGAAAAGGCCAGTTTGGATGAAATCGAACATGGTATACTCCGAAAGGAATTTGAAGAGCCCCGAATTCATTTCGCAATAAACTGTGCTTCGGTCTCTTGTCCTCCATTATTCAATCGAGCATTTATTCCGGAAAAGTTAGAGGAGCAACTTGAATTTGTAACCAAGCGCTTTATCAATGATTCTCAACGCAATAAAATAAGTAAGGATCGTGTAGAGATTTCTTCAATTTTTTCATGGTTTAATGGTGATTTTACCAAAAAAGGAACCCTGATTGATTTTCTAAACCAATACAGTCGTACCACTATTTCACCGAATGCTCGGATCAGCCATTTAGATTATGACTGGAGTCTTAATGAATAGGATTATCTTTGAGAATCGCTATTATTCATGAGCAACTCCAAACACATCGTCATACTGGGCAACGGAATCGCTGGAATCACCTGCGCTAGAAATCTTCGAAAGCAAAGTGATTCGGTGAAAATCACCGTGATTTCCGGGGAGAGTAAGTATTTTTTCTCTCGAACGGCCTTGATGTATGTCTTTATGGGACATATGAAATTCGAACATACCCAGCCTTATGAAAATTGGTTTTGGGAGAAAAATAGAATAGACCTAAAAGAAGGATGGGTTGAAAAAGTGGATTTCCAAGGGAAAGAATTACACTTTCAAAGTGGTGAGAAACTAGCTTATGATCAATTAGTCTTAGCTACTGGTTCTCAGCCTAATAAGTTTGGTTGGGCAGGTCAAGATCTGAAAGGGGTACAAGGACTTTATTCCAAACAAGATTTGGAATTGATGGAACAAAATACTGCCTCTGGAGTAAAAAATGCCGTGATTGTAGGAGGAGGCTTGATTGGAATAGAAATGGCTGAAATGCTAGCCTATAAGGGTATATCAGTTACTTTTTTGGTTAGAGAAACAGGATTTTGGAGAAATATACTTCCTGAAGAAGAGTCTGAATTAGTAGGTAGACACATTCAGGATCATCACATGAACCTCAAACTTCAAACCGAGCTTGAAGAAATTATTTCAGATGAATCGGGTAGGGTTAGGGCAATCCGTACAAATAAAGGAGAGGAAATTCCTTGTCAATTTGTTGGTTTAACAGCAGGAGTGACTCCTAGGATTGATTTTCTAAAAAACACCGAACTCCAAACAAATCGAGGCATTTTGGTTGATTCTTTTTTTAAGACAAATATTCCTGATGTCTTCGCGATCGGAGATTGCGCTGAATTTCATGAACCTCCAGCTCCAGGAAGAAATAAAATCCAACAGGTTTGGTACACGGGAAGAATGCACGGAGAAACATTAGCTCATAATTTATTAAATGAACCGGTACCTTATAAACCTGGAGTTTGGTTTAATTCTGCCAAATTTTTGGATATAGAATATCAAACCTATGGTTTTGTTCCCTCAGATTGGTCAGATCAAGATTATAATAGTTTCTATTGGGAGCATGATTCAGGTAAAGTTTCATTCAGAATGTTGACCAATGTGGAGAATGTACTCATTGGAGTTAACAATTTTGGTTTTAGACTGCGCCATGAATTTTTTGATCATGCAATTCGTGAAAAATGGACAGGAACTCGAGTGATTGAAAATTTGGAACAGGCCAATTTTGATCCTGAGTTTTTCGCACCATATATCCGTGGAATTCAAGGAGCTTATGCAAAGGAAAAAGGACTTAATCTGAAATTGAAAAAGAGATCATTTATTCAAAAACTATTTTCAGCTAAGCTATGAAGTTGATCCAAAGACTAGGAATATTCTTTTTTCTGATAGGTTTGATCGCCTTTACAGCTATTCCTTTTTTTGGGGAATATCAGCTTTCTGAAGATCAGATGACTTCCATCGTCAAGGATATTCATCGTGAGGAAATGCGCTCTATCCTAAGCCCGATGTTTGGAAAGGAATATTCAAGCTCATTTGCTTTTGTTGGTGAGTATAATGACTTGATGGCCGGGTATAATGATGTTCTTAAAGCCGAAAGTAAATGGGATCAGGTGATTTGGGATGATTATAGTTTTCCTTTGGCAAAAGCCGCCGTAATCAGCCCCATTAAAGATAGCCCTGAATTATTTCTTTTTTTAAGTATTGGATTGGCAGTTTTTGGAGGCCTACTTTATATCCTTCCCAAGTATAAAAATGAACCTACAGGTATCAAAAACAATGGTGTTTTTCATTCCTCGATGAAAAATAAGGGTTGGCTGGGGATGTTGACTGGAAGCTACTTGATATTGTTTTATGTGATGTTGTATTGGTTCCCAGCTTACCTAGTCAACTTGGTCTGGATGGTCGAGCCAATCAGTCTAGTTTTATCCGGAAATCCCGCTAGCCAATGGTTTTTATATGGTTTGATTTATACTTTGGCAATTTTAGTAATGGGAATTCGGATGTTTCGAAAGTATCGCGGCAATCGATATCAGCAAATTCGCACTGCTTCCGTTATGTTCTTTCAGACAGCCTTTGCTTTTTTGATTCCAGAGATTTTGGTGTTGCTGAATCAACCCTATTTTGATTTTAAAAATATCTGGCCACTAGATTATTCCTTCTTTTATGACTATCGAATCGAAAGCCTTACCCAATCTGGTGCTATCGGCATGTTTATGTTGGTTTGGGGAATTTTACTGATCATTGTAGGAGTTCCAGCTTTCACCTATTTCTATGGAAAAAGGTGGTATTGTTCCTGGGTTTGCGGTTGTGGAGGGTTGGCCGAAACAGTAGGGGATCCGTATCGGCAGCTTTCAGATAAGTCTGTTAAATCCTGGAAAATCGAGCGATATTTAATCCACTCAGTTTTGGTTTTAGCAGTAGTAATGACTGTTTTGACCATTGCTAATTATTTTTCTTCCTTTGGTTTATTGGGTAATGTGACCAATCTGCTGCATTCTTTCTACGGCTTTTTTATAGGTTCTGCTTTTGCTGGAGTAGTGGGAACTGGATTTTATCCTTTGATGGGGAACCGAGTATGGTGTCGTTTTGGTTGTCCATTGGCTGCCTATTTAGGATTGGTGCAGCGATTTAAATCCCGATTTCGAATCACCACCAATGGTGGGCAATGTATATCATGTGGAAATTGCTCTACCTATTGTGAAATGGGGATAGACGTTCGTTGGTATGCGCAGCGTGGTCAGAATATCGTCCGATCCTCTTGTGTTGGTTGTGGAGTTTGTTCGGCTGTGTGTCCAAGAGGAGTATTGAAATTAGAAAATGGTCCTGAAGAAGGCCGAATCAATGACATGCCTATCATTATTGGCAATGATTCAATAAAAGTAAATGCCTGAGATAATTTCTTATAGTTTATTGGCTCTGTATATCCTCGGAATGTTAATCATTTTAGGATACAGTCTTGCTTTGGGGCATTTGCTTTTGGGATTTTGGAAATCAAAAAGAGCAGGTGAAAGAACCCCTTCTGATCCAATTGAATGGCCAAGAGTCACTGTTCAATTGCCGATTTTTAATGAATTGTATGTCGCAGAGCGGCTTTTGGATGCTGTAACAAAGATAGATTATCCGCTAGATAGACTAGAAATCCAGGTTTTGGATGATAGTACAGATGAAACAAGTGATTTGATTCAGAAAAAAATCAAAGAATATGCTGGTTTTCCCTTCGTTTATGTTCACCGTACTAATCGACAAGGATTTAAGGCAGGGGCACTTAAAGAAGGGCTAGCCGAAGCTAAAGGGGATTTCATAGCCATTTTTGATGCTGATTTTCTTCCAACTTCGGATTTTTTGAAAAAGACAATCCCATACTTTCAAAATGACCATGTGGGGATGGTGCAGACCCGGTGGACCCATTTAAATGAAAAACATTCTTTATTGACTCGTCTACAAGCTTTTGCTTTGGATGCTCATTTTACCATTGAGCAGGTAGGAAGAAATACATTGGGAGCTTTTATCAATTTCAATGGAACTGGTGGCGTATGGAGGAAGACTTGTATTTTGGATGCCGGAAATTGGGAAGACGATACTTTGACAGAAGATTTGGATTTGAGTTATCGAGCTCAAAAGAAAGGTTGGAAGTTCGTTTATAGACCGGAGATTCACTCTCCTGCTGAACTTCCACCGATCATGTCAGCCATCAAATCTCAGCAGTTTCGCTGGAACAAGGGGGGAGCCGAATGTGCTAAAAAACATGCGCAATCTGTACTTTCTTCTAAATTCTCACTAAAGACAAAACTGCATGCTGTTGCTCACTTATTCAATAGCAGTATTTTTTTGGTGATTTTGATGGTAAGCTTGGCAAGTATTGGAGTTGCTTGGATGGGATTGAATGGTTTTTCTTCCTCCTGGACTCAAATAGCAGGTCTATTTTTATTCGGTTTTGCTATCATCGCTTTAGTATATTTTGTTTCACATCTTTATTCTAGAAAACGATTTTGGGCGAGTTTGGTAGAGTCCCTTTTGATTCTTCCGGTATTTCTATCCGTTTCCATGGGTATGGCATTGCACAATGCCCAGGCTGTTTGGGAAGGGCTGAGTGGTAAAAAATCACCATTTATTCGCACACCAAAATTCAATTTGGAGTCTGGTAAATCTAATCTTAAAACCAATCGATACCTGAAGTTTTCTATGCCTTTGACCACTTGGATAGAAGGAGGGCTTTCTTTGGTGTTTTTCATTATGGTTTTATTGGCTTTCCGGTATGAATATTTTTTGTTTTTGCCTTTTCATGCTATGCTAGCCTTTGGTTATGGGTTGGTATTTATCACCTCATTTCGATCATATAGTTTAGGAAAGTAAAATCCATGTCGTCAGGACTTATTGTGGATGTTATCATCCCCGCATTTAATGAAGAAAAATCAATTCCCAAGGTCATTAGGGATATTCCAAATTGGGTAAGGCATGTAGTCATTGCGAACAATAACTCTACGGACTCTACAGCTGAAGAAGCCCAAAAAGCAGGTGCAATTGTAGTTTTTGAAGGACAGAAAGGCTACGGAAAAGCCTGTCTTACTGCGATGGATTGGATCAAGAGCCAATCAATCCAACCAGATGTAGTCGTTTTTTTGGATGGAGATTACAGCGACTATCCAGAGGAAATGGAATTGCTCCTTCAACCAATTGTAGAAGGTAAGGCTGATATGGTAATTGGTTCGAGAGCTTTGGGAAACAGAGAAAAGGGCTCCATGACTTTGCCTCAGGTTTTTGGAAATTGGCTTGCAACGACTTTGATGAAATGGATTCAAGGGGCGATATACACAGACTTAGGTCCTTTTCGTACAATTCGCTGGAAAAAACTTCTCGACTTAGAGATGAGGGATGAAAATTACGGTTGGACCATTGAAATGCAAATCAAAGCCCATCAAAAAGGGCTGAAATATTTGGAAGTACCCGTTACCTATCGTAAGCGAATCGGAGTGTCTAAGGTAAGTGGAACAGTAAAAGGGGTGTTTGGTGCAGGATATAAAATTATTTTGACCATTTTTAAATATTGGAAAGCCTGATTCCCCATTGATTTATGAGATCAACTCATTTTGTCCTATCGGCCTTTTTATTGTCCGTTTTACTTACATCCTGTGGTCCCAATACCCGAGAAAGTATTGATGAAGAACGATTCGGTGCCTATTGGTATCAGGGAAAAGCGGAGATTAATGTTTTTGATTTGAAGCAAAGCCGATATGGCGAGGAACGGGAGGGAACATCAGTAATGATTTTTGTGACGGAGGATTTTTCTAGAAGAAAACAGGTAAAATTAGATAAACCGGAAAGTGCTGGAGGAGATGCCCGAAAAGTCCTTAAGCTGAATATGACCCGGGACTTCGTCACAGGTATTTACCCATATCATACCATGTTGTCGGTATTTACACCCGTTAAAGATGAAGTTCCATCATTTAAGATTACTCATTCGGTTTCGGAATGGTGTGGCCAAACCTTCGCTCAATTGAACTGGAAAAATGCTGCATATCAAGCCAAGCTCTATTCTTATTTTGAGTCTGAGGGAGATCAAGAACTAAAGGTGGATGCTCCGTCCGAAGATGAGATTTTTAATCTAATCCGTTTGAGTCCGGAATTAGTGCCTCAAGGAGATGTTCGCTTAATTCCATCCTTGACTTTTCAGCGTTTTGCCCATATTCCATTTAAGGCTTATAGAGCAAAGATTAGTTTCGAGGAATTGGGACAACAGACAAGTCAATTTGTAGTTGAATATCCTGAGTTAAACCGAACCCTACTGATTCAATTTATCAAAACCTTCCCTTACGAGATTGTGAGTTGGGAAGAGGTTCGAATTAGCCCAAGTGGTCGAGAGGAGCGGTCTATTGCCACGCGAAAGGAAAAAATGCTGGTTGATTACTGGACTAAAAATGGGGTAGAGGATGAATGGCTAAGAAAGCAATTAGGCTTGTGAAAGAAAGGAATAATCATATTCTAATTGCGATTTTTATTTTACTACTCCTTGGAGGGAACTATCTTTTAGGTTACCATATCCCTCGAGAAGATTTCCAATTTATCCTTCCTGTTTACTTTTTAAGTTTCTTGGGATTGCTAGGGCTTTTTTGGAAATGGAAGGGGTTAAAAAATTGGCTGGGTGTATTTATTCTAGGGCTTTTCCTTCGATTAATTCTTGTAAATGCCACGCCACTTTGGTCAGAGGACTTTGCCCGATTTCTTTGGGATGGAGAAGTGGTCTTGTCGGGTGAAAACCCCTATGAATTCACTCCAAATCAATGGATGCTCAATGAAGAGTTGGTTGATTCTACCCGATTTTTTGAGAAGAGTCTCCCTTTATTGAATTCACCTGATTATTTCTCGGTCTATCCTCCTTTAAATCAGCTGCTTTTCGCAACAGCCGCTTTTTTCTCAAAAGGAGATATCGATACTGGCATTAGAGCATTGAGGGTCATTTTATTGGTTGCTGAAATAGGCGTTTTTTTATTGTTTTTACGAATATTCAGACATTTAGCCATACCTGCTAGGCGGGTGATATTTTATTGGCTGAATCCTTTTGTGATACAGGAAATTACAGGAAATCTTCATTTTGAGGGTTTGGTTCTTTTTTTTCTTCTGGCATGTATTTGGGCTTTGACCCGGCATAAAAAATTTCTTTCAGGCACTTTTTGGGGACTTGCGGTTAGTACCAAATTACTTCCATTGATTTTACTTCCATCGCTATTTCTTTTTAGAAGAACCCGAGCTCATGCGTTTTTTTGGATAGGAGCTATTCTAGCTATCAGTATTTCATTTTTGCCATTGATTTGGGAAGATGCCTGGGGAAATTTTATTCAAACACTTCAGCTATATCAGGGGAAATTTGAATTCAATGCTTCTATTTACTATCTGGGAAGGGAAATCGGTTATTGGATCGAGGGATACAATACGATATACTATTTGACCAAAATTTTATCGGGAATAACTCTTGTTTGGATTCTCTACATGAGTATTAAGCGCAGGCCTCAGCGATTGATTCCTTTGATAGATCTTTGGGTAGGAGTTTATCTGCTGTATTTTTTATTTCAGCCTGTAGTCCATCCTTGGTATGTGTTACCTCTATTGGGGCTTAGTTTATTTGTCGATCGTATTTCGCCTCTAGTTTGGAGTTTTTCCTTGATTTTTTCCTATCAGGCTTATGGCGAAATGCAAGTTGAAGAGAAACCTATTTGGCTTTTCTTGGAATATGGTATTCTTTCAATTGCTCTTGCATGGGATTACTTCCCTATCTTCAAAGAAAAATTATCAAATAGCATGCATTTCAAAAAGCTGGTTGGTGGTCTTTTGGTGATGACTTTAATTGCATTTTGGGGATGTGAACCGAAAGAACAGCGGGACGCAAGAAGAATTATTGAAGAGGCAATTGAAGCACATGGAGGTCAGGAAAATTGGGATGGTTTGGCGGAAATTTCTTTTAGAAAATGGACCCAATTGTTGTTGGAAGATGGTTCTGTAGAGAAAGAGACAGACCAGTCGATCAGCTTTACATTTCATCCGGAGTTTTCAGGAAAAATATCCTGGATCCAAGATTCCGTAGAGCATGTGCTTTCCTTTTCAAATAGTAAAACTCATTATTCCATTGCCGGTAATCCTATTGAAAACCCTGATTTCTTGGCTTCCAAGAAAAAGGATTTTGATGCAGCATATTATGCCTTCGCTCAACCCTGGAAATTATTGGAAGAAGAGGGGTCTGTATTTAGTTCGGAGGGAATCCGCCAAACTCCTTTAGGGGAGGCGGCGGTGGTTCGTGTAGAATACGGAGAAGGAAATGATGTATGGTGGTACTATTTTGACCCCGTTACCAAGAAAATGATCGGAAATGAAATCCAATTAAGTGACCATCGAAGTTTGGTTGAAAACATTGATTTCAATCAGGTCTCACCTTTTACTTTTTATAGGACAAGAAAGAGTTATCGAATCAATCAAGCTGGAGAAAAGTTATATTTGAGAGCGGATTATCTTTATGATAACTTTGAATTTAAATTTGTAAACAAATGAAAATCAATAAATTAATAGTTTGTTTTCTGGGGTTGTTAATTGCCTGTTCACCTAGAACAGAAGCAGAAAAAATCGTTGATGAAGCTATTGAGGCTCATGGTGGAAAGCTATATGAGTCAGCAAGAATTGATTTTGATTTTAGGAATATCCACTATCAAATTTTCAAAAGCCCCAATCGATACGAGTATTCTCGGGAGTTTTCTGATTCTATTGGTCTTGTTCGGGATGTATTGAATAATGAGGGTTTCCTCCGTACAGTAAATGGTACTCCAATCGATACGTTGACAGATGAGCGAATTGGAGCATTTTCCCGGTCAGTTAATTCAGTCGCCTATTTTGCCTTTTTACCCTATGGCCTCAATGACCCAGCTGTAATCAAAAATTATTTGGGAGAAACGGAATTAAAGAGCGAGCCATATCACTTGATAAAGGTTACTTTCCAGAAAGATGGTGGAGGAGATGATTTTGATGATGAGTTTCTCTACTGGATCCATAAAGAGACATATTTTGTGGATTATATGGCTTATAGTTATCATACTGATGGAGGAGGAATTCGTTTTCGGGAAGTAAGTTCTGCTCAAACTGTGGGAGGTATTCGTTTTCAGAATTACCTGAATTATAAACCTGAGAATAAGGATGCTTCGGTAGAGGAGATGCAGGCGCTTTATGAGCAGGGAAAATTGGAATTACTTTCTGAAATCAATTTGGAAAATATTAAAGTGGAGATGGTAAAATAACCTGCATGGACCCTAAAGAAATCATTTTTAAAAATCGAAATGGTATAAACTTAAAGGCCAATTTGTACCACCCACTTGACAGTCAACCTTTATTTTTTGCCATTTTCGCTCATTGTTTCACCTGCTCTAAAAATTTTTCTGCCATCAGTACGATTTCAAGGGCTTTATCCAACGAAGGAATCGCTGTTTTAAGTTTTGACTTTACAGGGATCAAATCTCAAGAAGAAAATGGTTCCGGAACTGAATTCAGTTCAAATATTTCAGATTTGATTGATGCTGCGACCTATTTGGAAAGGCATTTCGATGGACCAAAATTATTACTTGGTCATTCCTTAGGCGGGACCGCTGTTTTGCATGCGGCAGCCTCGATCCCATCAGTTTCCGCTTTAGTGACCATTAGTGCCCCGGCAGATCCTGATCACGTGAAAGCTCTTTCCTCCAATTCAGAAAAAAATAAATTTCCAAAAGAAAAAATTCCTGTTTCAATTGGAGGTAAGCCTTTTTTTGTGGGGAATGATTTCGTGAAAGACTTGGAAAAAGAACCTTTAAAGGCACTACTTAAAGGACTTAAGAAATCCCTTTTGATTTTACACTCTCCTCAAGATAAAGCGGTTGAAATTGCAAATGCTCAAGAGATTTATGAATCAGCATTTCATCCCAAAAGTTTTGTTTCATTGGATGGGGCAGATCATTTGATTTCCAAAGAATCGGATGCAATCTATATTGGCCAATTGGTGGCTTCCTGGAGCATGCGATATGTGCCCTTGAGCCCAAAGAAGGAGAATGAAACCCAAGGCCATCCCGTTATGGTAAGGTTAAGTGCAGGTGATGGTTATACGACTGAAATTAAAACCCCACACCATCACTTGATTGGGGATGAACCGATTGAAGTAGGGGGTAAGAATTTGGGTCCTACTCCCTATGATTTTTTGATGGCTTCTTTGGGAAGTTGTACAGCGATGACTTTAAAAATGTATTCCGAGCGTAAAAAATGGCCCTTGAAGGAAGTTACTGTTTACCTTAACCATGAACGAGTTCATCGGGAAGATTCTGAACATTCAGAAAAGCCTGAATCCAAGGTTAGTCAGTTTACCCGTCGGATTTCATTAGAAGGAGATCTTGATTTTGAGCAGCGGCAAAGGCTACTTGAGATCGCTAATCGATGTCCTGTTCATCGGACTTTGGAAGATGATATTTTAATAAAAACAGAATTGATCAATTGATACATTTTTCTGCCAAACAGAATTTTTCGAAGGAATTTTTTAAAAGAGAGATAGAATTTTTTGCATGAATTTGAAAATCAGTTCTATCTGTGACTTTTGTCATGGTATTACCATAGGAAATTGTGGACCTTCAACATATTATTTAATTCATTTCCAATCATTTAACCCAAAAGGCCATGAAAAAAAATATGGGTAATACCGATAGAGCTGTTAGACTTGTTATAGCAGCGGTGTTAATCGGGTTATACTTCTCAGAAGTACTTGTAGGAACAGTAGGAATAATTGCACTGGTAGTTGGTGTTGTATTTACCTTGACCAGTTTTGTGGGATTTTGTCCATTATACAAGCCATTAGGATTAAATACTTGTAAGCGTACAGGCGAATAGACTTAGATAATGCGTAATAGTTTTGGGAAAGGCCGGAGATAAGTTGTCTCCGGTTTTTTTGTTTGGGTATTGGTCAAATAGCATTTAGACTTTTACAGTTTTTTTCTTAAATAGATCGCTAAACCAATCCAAATCACTATGAAATCCAATCGAAGAAGGGAGTTTCTAAAATCTGCTAGTGCAGCTGGCATGGGATTTTTTGGGCTAGGAAATGTAGTCTCTCAGTCTTCATCTCTTTTGCCTTGGGAAGCGCAATATGGAAATTCGCGTGAACAGGTATTTAATATGTGCGGCTATGCAGCTCCCAAACTCGAGACCGTACGAGTTGGTATTGTGGGGCTTGGTATGCGAGGACCAGGTGCTGTAGATAGGCTTAGCAAAATAGAAGGTGTGGAGATCAAAGCTTTGTGCGATCTCTTACCCGAACGGGCAGAAAAAGCCAAGCAGTCACTCGCCGGAACAGTTCATCAGCCCGAGCTTTATTCAGGGAGTACTTATGCCTGGAAGAAAATGTGTGATCGTCCAGATTTGGATTTGATTTATATCGCTACACCTTGGGAATGGCATACTCCGATGGCAGTATATGCGATGGAAGCAGGAAAGCATGCGGCCGTAGAGGTTCCGGCAGCTCGGACTTTGGATGAGTGCTGGCAATTGGTAGAGACCTCAGAGCGAACCAAAAAACACTGCATGCAATTGGAGAATTGCTGCTATGATTTCTTTGAATTGATGACCTTAAAAATGGCTCGAGAAGGATTCTTTGGGGAAGTGGTTCATGTGGAAGGTGCCTACATCCACGATTTGCTTTGGTTGAATTTTGATAAGGATACTGGCTATCAAAATATGTGGAGACTTCGCGAGAATTACCGTAATGGGAATTTATACCCAACCCATGGATTAGGGCCCATTTGCCAAATTCTAAACGTGAATAGAGGCGATCAAATGGACTATTTGACTTCCTTGAGTTCCAATGATTTTCAGATGAAAAGGAAAGCCGAGGAATTGGCAGAACAGGATATTTTCTGGACAGAATTTGCTTCTAAGTCCTATCGTGGAAATATGAATACCACAGTGGTAAAAACTAAACTGGGGAAATCCATTATGATTCAGCATGATGTTACCTCCACTCGTCCGTATAGTCGCTTACATGTAGTGAGTGGGACGGAAGGCTATGCTCAAAAATATCCTCAACCGCGAGTAGCAAAAGGTCATAGCTGGATGAAAGAAGAGGAAATGAAAGAATTGGAGAAGAAATATACCCCTGAAATTGTTCAAAAAGTCGGTGAATTAGCTAAGCAAATTGGGGGACATGGAGGGATGGACTTTATGATGGATTGGCGATTGATAGATTGTTTGAGAAATGGGCTTCCATTGGATCAGGATGTTTACGATGCAGCATTGTGGAGCTGTATTAGTCCATTGAGCGAGTGGTCGGTTGCCAATCGTTCGAATTCCATTGATGTGCCAGATTTTACAGGTGGTAGTTGGAAATCTAATCAACCGGTTCCGGTTACTTTAGCTGGAGGAGGTACTACCAAAGTCCGGGTTTAAGTCTCAACATGGTTAGAATCTTTGGGGTGGTGAATGAAATACATATTCATCATCCCTTTATTTTTTACATCTATTTCGCCTCGGAACTCACAGCTGTATTTATCCTTAATAGTGTTATAAAAATCCTCGGAAACGTTGATTTTTCCAGTTTCAGAATTGCTTTCCATTCGGGAGGCAATATTCACTGTATCTCCCCAAATGTCGTAAGCAAACTTACGATGTCCTACTACTCCAGCTACCACCGGTCCGATATGAATACCTATTCGTACGTTAAAAATGGGTTTGTTTTCTAAAGCACTTTTCTCATTGAATTCCTCTGAAAAAAGAAGGATTTCACGGGCTGCTTCTGTAATTTGATAAGCATGATCTTCCGTCGGGCTAGGGATACCACCTGCAGCCATATAGGCATCACCGATTGTTTTGATCTTTTCGATGCCATACTTATCCATGATCTCGTCAAACTTGGTAAAGAATACCTGAAGATTTTGAACCAACTCATCCGGATTCATCCGTTGAGCAATGCGTGTGAAGTCTTTAATATCCACAAACATCACCGAGACTTTTTCATGTAGTCTTGCAGATGCTTTTCCTTTTTCGATCAATTCAGACGCGATTTCTTTTGGAAGAATATTAAGGAGCAAGGAATCACTTTTTTGCTTTTCCACTTCCAATTCCCGGGTTCTTTCTGCCACAAGCCGCTCCATGTTCTCATAGAGAAGGGCATTTTCGATAACTCCACCTATTTGTGCTGCCATCAAGCGCATGAGCGAAATCTGTTCCTTGGAAAAGGCATTTTTTGTCAAAGAGTGGGTTAGATAAATAATACCTGAAATTTTCGACTGATTGATAAATGGAATACACAAGACCGACCGTAGGGATTTTTCCCTTACAATTGGATCAGTGTCAAATGGCTGAGAAAGTAAAGCATCTTCAATTAAAAGAGGCTCCTTACTCGCTTTTGAATAGTTGATTATGGCAGCGCTTACTTCTGTTGTCTCTTCCAGTTCAACTTTTGGAAAATGAGTGTGTAATTGATGATTGGCAATTGTAGAAACTTCCAAAATCCATTTTCCTTCCCGATTGATCAAAAAATGTCCTTCTTGGGCGCCTGTATTTTCCATGGCGTAGGTGATCAGTTTTTCAAGCAAAGCTTCTAGCTTGATTTCGCTCACCAATGCCTCCATGGTTTTGACCAAGGTTTTAGTGTCTATCTGCCCAATTTCACTGGAAGATACTGATCCTCTTTTGATTTTTTCTTTTACTGCGTGCTGTCCTGAATCTTCATCCTCCTCTTGAAGCAATCGAATGGATTTAGCCTCTACACCGATCCTTCTTGATTCAGAAGCTGCCTGATTTCTCCAATACTCATGGCGGGGATTTTTCTCATACTTGAAAAGTATGCTAAGCAATTCTGCAAAAAGGATATAATACCTTGGGTGGTGCAATTCTTTAAGCTGACTGATACTGTTTTCCATAGTCTCTACATCCAATTGCTGATGAATCTGATAATCCATTCCAGCTTTAAGTAAAGACATGTATGGTCCGTAAGAGACAGGGTTTAATTTGGAGAGGTATTTAAGCTCATCAATTGTTTCACTGACGATGTCTTTCAAATTAACTCCACGGAATTTTTCATCCCGGATTTGATTCATCAAAAAGACCGCGTTGATAGCCCGGTTGATCTTGTAATAGTTTATAAAAAAAGAGTTGGGTTGATCCTTAATATGAAGAGGTAAATGCTCATAGTATTCAAAAGCCTCACTGTATTTACCAAAAAACAGATTCGTCGCGCCAAGGTATCCAAAATAGGAAAGGAGATAGATATGATTGGATTCTCTTTCAGCTGTTCTAAAATTCTCCTCCAGTTTTTTCGGAAGTCCTTTTAATTCTGCTTCGATTTCTTTTTCATCAGAAATATGCACTGCCAAGCACTTTTCGATTACTTGAGTAATTGCAGCTTGATTGGAAAAATTGTATTGGATAGAAAATTTTTCGGTTTCAATGGCTTCCTCTAATTGGGCTCTATATTCAAAACCCACATGGAATTTAATTGCAGTACTGAAAAAGAGATTCCAGCAAGCATATTCCATATTTCCATACTCTAATCCTTTTAGATATCCTTCGTAGGTGAGCGGAATACTATCCACGATATTGTTTTTGATATGGGAGGTGAAGGACACATACATCATGTTAATCGTAGCTGCATATTTCATCCGATCCGGCATATTCAGCAATTCCATGGAGTTATTGACCACCTCATATCCGTCAGCAGGTTTTTTCAGTGCTGTAGTCAAGATTAATCCATAGGAGGCGATCCCCACTACAGATTCTGGCGCCATCCCTTTTTTAATCGTGAGTTTTAGCATCTGAAAAATCAAAATTGGATAGGTTGAAATATTGACAAAAAAGTAGGAGGAAAGCGCCGCAAGCAACAGTTTAAAGGTGGCTAATGCCAATGGATCTTTGGTTTCTGGAATATCTTTGATTTTCAATAGTTTCTTCCTCGGGATCAAAACCTGAATCATGATCGCATGATACATGACCTGAAGTTTGCTGGCCTTTTCAGGAATAGTAATCTCAACTTCTGCCAAGGCTTTTTGAGCGATTACAACCGCTTTTTTAGGTAAATTTGCAAACCCAAGACAGCGAACAATTACTTCATTGACTAAGACTCTTTCAACCAGGGTTTCTGCTTCATCGAAGGCTAGTTTTTCGAATTTTTCCTGTTTTTCAGTGTCTTTTAAAAGGTAGGAATACTCTAATCCCTCCAATAAAAGTTGAAATTTCTGGGATTTCTTCAACTTCTTACCAAGAAGTTCAAAAGCGATCTCAGTGAAATTTAATGCGCCTTCAAAAGAGGCGGATTCAGCTGATTTTTTACCTGCCTTCAGGAGCAGCCATCCGATTTCTTCTTTATTTTTTGATTTTGAGATTTCTTTATACCCCAAAGAATAATGAAGAGCAATTTCAATGGGGCGCTCCTCAATTTCCTTTTCACTTAATTTTTGAAGGTAAATCTGACCTACTTCAAAGTGAAAACGTGATTTTTCTGATGATTCCAATAATGCATAAACTGCTTGTTGGATTCTGGCATGAGCAAAGCGGAAATGAAAATCCCGATTTGTTTCACCATAGTATTCCGGAATGAATTTGTAGTCATTTCCTAGAGGAATTAGGGATCCTTCCTGAATTAATGGCCAAAGGAATGAGTGGATCTCTGTAGTGGATTTCCCTGTGATAATGGCTAATTGATGGAGGGAAAATTCCATCCCAAAGACAGAGGCAGCCTTTATTACTTGTAGCTCATTTTCTGGTAGTTCTCGAATTCTAAGTAGGAGTAATTCTACGATATCATCACTTAAATTCTGAGATTGAATTTTTTTGATACTCCAGGTCCATTTGTTTTTGGTGTAGTCAAACTCCAGTAATTTGTTTTTGTAAAGTGATTCCAAAAACTTATTAATGGAAAATGGATTCCCCTTGGTTTTTGAATAGATCAGTTCTGCCAATTCAGCAACCTCTAAAGACTCCAACTTGAGGGTGTCAGATATCAATTTTCCAACATGTTGTTCACTTAAAGGTTGAAGGTGAATTTCTTCAATCCGGAGATGATTCTCATCGAGGTTGTTGGATTTGATTGTCCGAATTGCCTGAGAAAAAGGGTGGAATTCCGGCGTTTCATTATCCCGGTAGGCCACCAAAACCATTAAATGGGTCAAATTATAATTATTGAATAGGCTTTTCAATAACTCAATAGAAGCCTCATTTGCCCATTGGTAATCATCTAGAAATAGCACCAAAGGGGTGTCTTCTGAGGCTAGACTTTGTAGAAAGGCATTGATGGTAAACTGAACGCGCTGTTGATTTTCAAAACCGGTCAAGCTAACGAGCTCAGGTTGTGGGGGAAGAATAAAACGCATCTTAGGAGCCATATCGACGATAATTTGCCCTAAGCCTTTTAAATCTCGATTTAGTTTTTTGGCCCAGTACTGCTGCACTCCCTGGGATTCTGCCATCAGCCAATCGGCAAATTGACGGAAAGCCTTGATAAAGGCTAAGTAAGGAGTTTGACGATCCAATACATCGAAAGCTCCTGAAAGAAAAAGCCCATTCTGTACAGAGACTTCTTTATATAGTTCTTGGCAAAGTACACTTTTTCCTACTCCGCTGAAGCCTCCAATTGTCATCAATATTTTTTTACCTAGACAGGCATCGGCAAAGTGGGCTTTCAAAATTGTTACCTCTTTGTCTCTTCCGTAAAGGTGCTGACTTATATGAAGCTTGGAAGCAATATCAGTAAGACCTGGTTGGGCATCCTGAATTTTTCCATTCTTCTTCAACTGAAGTTCACAAAGATTTAAATCCGCCAAAAGTCCAGGGATGGATTGATAGCGTTCCTCTGCATTTTTTGCCAAAAGTTTTAAAACAATCTTATCTATAAATGCAGGGACCTCTGGGTTTAGCTTGCTTGGAGGAATGGGCTGAATAGCTAAGTGGCAATGGATGATTGCCAAAATATCATCCCCTTCAAACGGAGGTTGTCCCGTAAGCATTTCATAGAAGGTTGCTCCCAGAGAATAGTAATCACTTCGCTGATCGAGTTTTCGATTCATTCTTCCTGTTTGTTCAGGAGAAATGTATTCGATGGTTCCGGAAATAGTGCTTAGGGGTTCGAATTGTAATTCTAGATTTTGAATGGATGTTCCAAACTCAAAATCGATTAACCTACACGAATCTTCCTTCTCATCTATGATGATATTCCTAGGGTTCAGATCATTATGAAGCGTCCCTGTTGCATGGATTTCCTGAAGCTGATGACAAATTTTGATACCATAATGAAGAAAGCTGTCGATGGATAAGGGCTTTTTTTCAATGATCTCATTGAGTGATTTTCCCTGTAGAAATTCCCGGACCATGACAACCCGGCTATTGTATAGGATTACTTGAGGATTGAAACCTGCATGAGTCGATCGATTGGCGATCATTGCCTCGTTATGCAAGCGCCCCAAATCCCCTGTTAGATCCTCTTTAATCAAAATATTTTCACCCCCTTCATTACTTCCGGTGAAGAGTTTACTGCGGTTACTTTCATAAAGCAGTTTCAGGGAATGGATATCACCAATTTCTTTTAACATTTACTTGAAATGAGGGTAAATATTTTCTTCAAAGAATTCCTTCAAGAATTTTTTTTCAGCTTTAATTCCGAGGTTATTGATTACTTCATCGTAATCATCCCGGGTTGATATTTTGTAGCTTTGATCGGAAGGACCACTTTCCGGCATCCAAGAAGTATGAAGGGTAAAAGCGAATTTGATATCATCGCTTGCTAGCTTGCAAATAGGGCCTTTTGAAATGGAGGTAGCGTCGAAAACCCAAAACTCACTTGTATACTTCCAATCCCCATCGGTCTGTTCATGTCCTACTTGAGTTGGGCAGAAAAGGTATCCGTCTAGTTCTTCAGGAACAGAAGGGGTAGGAGTTTTCTTTGGAATGAAATGAATTCCTCTGATGTAGGTTTTCTTATCGCATTGGTAATAATCCTCAGGTTGCATGCTTTCTAAATTGACACGCGTGATGCTGAAAGGAAGTTCTCGTCTCGTTGCATCTTTGATTTCATCCAAGGAAAGTTTTCGGTGAGGGTATTTTTTATAAAGATTGTAAACGAACTCTGTTAAAAGGTCAGGTTGCGTCCCATCACTTACATACCAAAATTGCTTGATAGTAGGAACTACTTTTTCGGCGGAAAGGATATCTCGATAGGTATAAAGAACAATAGTCCAGGTATTTGGACCTAAATTGGCTTCTTTATAATTCCCAGGATCCTCATACACCTGACTCTCTTCTTCAATTACTTTTAGAGTTTTGGAGTCGATTTTCCACTTACCTAATCGGCTTATATCCATACTGCCTACTGCAAATAGGGAATAGTAATCAGGATCAACAGGTTTCTTATCTATTGCTCTACGATCAAAGGTTCGTACCCATTCGGCAATACAAGTTGCTGCATTATGTACCCCATAGAGGGTGATGACTCCATCAGGATTCGAATAATCACAACTATAGTGAATTGTTTCCAAAGGAATAGGTCCTTCAAGTCGGTATGCCGTGACCTTTTCTTTTTTAGGATCTAAATCTGCCCGCTTAACGAGATAAACAGTCGTAAATGGTTCCATTTTCACCGTTCCCAATCTCCGAATCAAGCGTTCAATTAATTTGCTTTCAGGGAAAGGATTGTCAAACAAAAGATCCAAAGCAAATTTGAATGAACAGTCGGTCAGGATAATAAAATCTTTGGTGATTCCCATCTGATGCATGCATTCATAGATGGCTAGTTTGTCTCCATTTTGATCTTCAAGATCCCAATGAACGACAGGACCATCCCCATTCCAACCCAATAAATACATAAATACATCACCCTTAGGCTCGTCTGTATCATGTGGATTTCCTTCTACATGTGTATTTAAATCTTGGAAAAAAGTACTGACTTGACTATGTACATGCTTGTCATCCTCATGATCGACAAGGTCATTCGCCAATTTTTCGAGTTTTTCTTTAAATGAATCTCTATTGTGCTTAAGATGATGGAGGGTTTGTTCAAGATGGGTAAAGGATCCTTTATCCCGCGAATAGTTCACTGTAAAAACTTCTTGGGTAACAGGATCAAAAATTGGATGAGCCGAGGTTTGAACGATCCCAAATGGCCAAGGAACCATAGGAGGTTCTGCAGTCATCCATTCACTGCATTTTCCCATGGGAGTAATCAATACCAAAGACTGGGAATCCAATAAGTAAGGACGGCCAACATCATAGGTTGCCATTAGACTTCCAGTTTTTTGACCTTTAAATTTTACAGGCTGTGTGGCAGTGTTTAATTCATTTCTAGCACCAAAGACCATGCTCATTCGGGTAATCCCCATATTGTGGAAGCCCATCAATCCATGGTGTGGTGTTCCTTGCTTGGTGGCTAGATCTGCATAGTAGCAAGGGGTTTTCATTATTTTGGATTGAATGAATGGTTCCGCTTGATTGAAGTCTACTTGAATCACCATTCCATCTCCATTCATAATGGGGGAACCGTATTCCGGATTATGTTTTCCTTCTTTAGTTTTTTCTGGAAAAGGCAGGCCTTCAGAATTAACTGAACCAACAGGAAGTGAAACATTGAATACCCCATAAATATCAGAAGGTAAATTGCCTTCGATAACTTTTAAAGTACCTTTGATCTCCTTGTTGGAGGTTTTTAGTAAAGGTTCGTGTGTAGGGGAATGGGCTGGTATGGACGCTCCTTTTCCAAAAATGCGAAGGAAAGCATTCCAGATTTTTTTGAAAATCATTAAGAATCAGGCTAGTGTTAAGAAAAATTTCTAGTAAAATCTAGCCTAATTTTTGGGTAAATTGAAATTTTACTGCTAAAAATTTTCAATCAGTAAAATCAAATTTTCTAAAATGAAGCCTTGAATTCTTTGAAAAATATAATTGCAAATAAGAATTTGATAATTATTGAGTAATACTAATCATCATTTTAAAGTTTTTATTGATAAAGCCCGATTAACCAGTTCGTTCATTTTTTCTCGGTCATTTTTGTAGGGAGAAAGGTCTATTATTGCCACTCTTCTGAAATCAATTGGGTGACTTTCGCTTTGCAAAGCGATGTATCCTGATTCCAAAAGTTTTCCATCTTTTTTGACTGATGAATCTACAGGATTTACCATTCCACCTCCAATTTGGGGTTGGAAATAGCTGAAAACAGTATCTATTCCAACCAAGTGTTGAACTTCTTCAGATCCAAGGACAATGAAATTTGCCTGAACCCACTGATCACCGTGATAGGTTTTTGAATTTGAATTGATGCAGTGTGGAGTGAATAGGGTGTCAGCCAATACTACATTTGTACCTGGAGTGCAAAGATTACAAGTCGATCGCTCATCGGTTCCGTTTCCTCCTAGGAATTGACCCTCGATGGAAATAGGGAAATCCTGGCTCTTTAACATGGTCGCCGGGTCTTGAGAATGAAGCATGGCACCGCTATTTCGCCAAGCCCAACCTTCCCCTCCTGAGGCTTGATCTCCGATAAATCTGTATTCTACCTGAAGTAAATAATAGGAAAAAGGCTCTTTGTAGAAAATATGGCCAAACTGTTGATCAAATGCCTCATAACCATCATATCGAACACTAAGAAATCCATCTTCCACTCGAAAGGTGTTTGCAAAATTTTCATCCAAATCATGATTTCGGATTTTAATACGCCAATCCTTTAAATCCTTCCCATTAAAGAGTTCCTTCCATTCAACTCCAGTTTCTTTAGCAGGCTGAGCGCAGGCAATTGTTATCAAACCCAATAGGATTAGGCTTAGAGTATTTTTCATGGGGTGATTAATTTTAATTCTACTAGGATAGGGAAATGATCTGAATAAGGTACATGGATAACCTCGTATCGTACAAGTTCAAAGTGGTTTTTAGAGAACCATACGTAATCAATACGTCCTTCTTCAGAAGATGATTGATAGGTTGGGGATTCATTATCAGCAATTTTTGCTGCGTCCTGCCATTTGTCGTTAATCAACTGATATTCATTGTTCTGTGGGGAGAAATTTAAATCTCCCATCCAAATAGTTGGAGTGTTTTTACTTTCCGCAAAATCCAAAATTGATTGGACTTGGGCTGATCGATTGGCTTCAAATTGATGGCAAAGATGTGTGCCTCCCATCCAAATGGTTTGATTCCCTAGTTCGATGGAAGTCCATGCTGCTGCTCTAGGTTCGCCTCCCACAGGAATAGGTAGGGGTTGACGAAGAAATTGCATGGAGTTTTTTACAAGTAATCCTTCTCCATAACCGCCTTGGGAATAATCCATAGCTTTGGCGAAAAATCCTTTCATTCCGGTTTTTTGAGCTAATTCATCAACCAGGTTCACTTTTCTACCATACAAACTTTCTGATCTTCCAGTCATACTATCCACTTCCTGAAGAGCCACGATATCAGGATTTAACTCCTTAATGAGCTTGGCGATGGAGTCTAAATTAGTCTTGCCAGGAGCATAGGGGTTTTCTCCATGGTAAATATTATAGGTAAGAATACGAAGGCTTTGATCTTGAGCCATGAGAGAAAGAGAGAATCCAACTGTGAAAAAGAAAATTAAAAATAAGTTAATGAAATAGGGTGGTTGGTTCTTCATCTCTCTGATTAATAGCTTGCTTTTATAAATATCTGATTAAATTTTATCCATGAAAAGAATTCTTTTTGGGCTAGGCTTATTCTTAGTGATCTTTTTTGGGGCTGGTTTTTATATTTCCTCGACGATTAGTGATCGAATACAAACTGAAATCAATAAAAATCCTGATCGGTCTTATGACTTAAATTTTGAAGATATTGATGTGAGCCTTTTGAGGCAGCGTGTCCAATTAGAAAGGATTACAGTAATTCCCTTGAAACCTGACGAAGCCTCTTCGATTCAGGGAAGTTTGGAGAAAATCCTGTTAAATGACTTCCACGTTTGGGACTATTTCTCCTCAAAAGAATTAATCATTGGTGAAATCATTCTTTACAATCCAGTTTTTCAATTGACCTTGAAAGACAGGCAATCTGATGGAAAAAAAAGCTCTCAGGCATTTCAATCTTTTTTTGGAGATATCGTAAGGCGGGGTGAGATCAAAAATCTTCATTTAATTAATGGAAAAGCTGATTTGTATGATGGGGAAGAAGAAATGAGACGAATAGGAGGGTTTACCGATCTGGATATTTATGCAACTGGTATACAAACTGATAGGAGGATACTGACCCATCTTGTTCCATTTGAATTGGAGGAGATTAAAACCAGTTTGAAAAATCTTGAATTAGAACTGGGCGAAGACAAAATGCTTCGGATAGGAGAGATGAGTTTTGATCTTTTGGGACAATCAATACAAGTAGAAAATGTTTCGTTTAAATATTCCGATGACCTCATTGATGTATCAAAGCGAGTAGAGCACCAAGAAGACATTTTGAATTTTGATTTGAAAAGTTTGAGCCTTCATGAAATTGATGCGAGTA
Organism: Algoriphagus kandeliae; assembly: GCF_004571135.1. Classification (GTDB taxonomy): domain Bacteria; phylum Bacteroidota; class Bacteroidia; order Cytophagales; family Cyclobacteriaceae; genus Algoriphagus; species Algoriphagus kandeliae. The sequence continues at coordinate 40,838 of NZ_SPSB01000005.1, read as the reverse complement.
GTGATGTTTACGGACAATGGTCTGTCATAGCGAAAAAATTAACCTTGGATAGTTTGGTTTTTGTGGATTTGAGGAATAAGAATAAACCACGGCCTGTGGAATCCACTAAAAAACTTTTTGTCGGTTTAATGGGAAGTATCCCTTTTCCAGTTGATTTAGATACAGTTTTGATTAAAAACAGCCGTTTGGATTATTTGGAAATTGGAAGTGGAAAAGAAATGCCTGGTTTAATTCGGTTTGATAATTTAAATGCCCGGATTGAAGGCTTTGTAACTGTAGATTCCCTTCGAAAGCAAAGGGAAATGCGAGTTCAGCTTCAGGCGGATTTTATGGGACATACTCCTGTCAATGCAACTATTCATGTGCCATATGATAAGGAAGAATTTCGCCTGAATTTATCTCTGTCTCCTGTTGATTTAAATAAGCTGACTGAAGTAACGGAGCCTCTTGCAGGAGTAAAAATTAACTCGGGGATGCTTCACAAATTTGAACTTCAAATGGAGGCCACAGAATATTCAGCTCAAAATACCTTAACCTTTGATTATGAGGATTTTCAGATTGAGATTGGGAAAAAAGGAGAATCTGGTAATGTTAACAAATTTGCCACTTTAGCCGGTAACATGGCTTTGCGCACGAACAATTTGCCCGATGCGAAAAATTATAGAATAGCTACCTATCAATCGACTAGGAATGTTTATCGAGGTCCATTTAATTTCATTTGGGAAACAAGTAAAGAGGGCATTATGGAAATCATTCCTTCTGGTGTGACGAGGATATTTTTAAATGAAAATCAAGGGAAGAAACCAAAGACAAAATCTAAAAAGTAATAGGGCTTGGTTCTAATCTGAGGCTTATAAAATTTAAATTTGTCAAAAAAGATTAGTTTGTAATGACCCTCGTTTTTAAATTAGTTCTATGAATGATTTTTCAGAGGACAAACTAAAGATTGCCGCACAATTTATCAATCAAACTTCAGCACCGATTTTTCTGACAGGAAAAGCCGGGACAGGAAAAACTACTTTCTTACGGGAACTTGCCTCTCATACCTACAAAAACTATATCGTAGTCGCTCCAACAGGGATAGCTGCTTTGCATGCAAAAGGAGTGACAATCCATTCTCAATTTTTACTTCCCCTAGGAAGTTTTTTGCCAGTTAGAGAGCCTGAGGGCAATTTCACTGATCAATATGGGTTTTATACTCAGAGCACGCTTGCTAGGAAACACCCCTTGAATCAAATTAGAAAGAGCGTTCTACGGTCATTGGATCTTTTGGTGATAGATGAGGTGAGTATGTTGCGGTCAGATGTGCTAGATGCGATAGATTACCGAATGAAAAGTGTCAAAGGGAATTTCCGCGAACCTTTCGGAGGCGTCCAAGTCCTGTTGATAGGGGATTTGTATCAGCTCCCTCCAATTGTAAAGGATCAGGATTGGCAGATTCTTCGGAAGTTTTATCCATCAATGCATTTTTTTGAAGCAAAAGCGCTTCAGCAATCCGGGATGGTTTACTTGGAGTTGGATAAAATTTTCCGTCAGGAAGACGATGAATTTATCCAAGTGCTCAATCACCTGAGAGAGAATCAAGTCACTTCCGAGGATATTCGGCTATTGAATAGGCATTATCGGTCTGAAAAAGAAATTCAATCTATTAGCGATTGCATTACACTTACAACGCATAATTATAAGGCAAATCAGATTAATTCTCGGGAACTTCAGAATTTGTCCGGAGGATCTTCATTTTACTCAGCCGAAATTTGGGGTGATTTCCCTGAATCTTTATTTCCCATTCCTGAAAAACTGGAATTACGGGTGGGTGCCAGAATTATGTTTATCAAAAATGACAGCTCGGGAATGGGCCTGTATTTTAATGGGAAACTAGCCACGGTTACCTCCTTGGATGAGGATTCAATAAATGTCAAAATGGATGGAGAACGAGGGCAGTTTACTTTGCGAAAGGAAATCTGGGAAAATAAAAAATATGTCATCAATTCATCCACGCAGGAATTGGATGAGGAAGTGATCGGAACTTTTAGTCATTATCCAGTCAAATTAGCTTGGGCTGTGACAGTGCATAAAAGTCAGGGGTTGACATTTGATAAGGCAATCATTGATGTTGGAGAAGCTTTTGCTCCAGGGCAAGTTTATGTAGCTCTAAGTCGATTGAGAAGTTTAGACGGCTTAATTTTACGAAGTAGGGTTCAATCTGATTTATTGTTTTCTGATCGGGCGGTAGTTGATTTTTCTATTTCAGCAAAAGCTCAGAAAAGACTCAACGAATTATTAGAAATTCATCGCGAGCGATACTTACAAAAAATCACTCAAGAGACCTTTGATTTTGAGCCTTTCCTGAAAGAATTAACCCACTTTCAAAAGGATCAAGAGTCGAGTTTTGAGTTTGAGGATGAACAAATGCAGACAGCCCTTCCTTGGGTAAAGGAACAAATTCAGAGTGAATTAGTGAACTCTAGCCGTTTTCAAAATCAACTTTTGCATTTACTCTCGGCAGGAAATAAGGAAATGCTTTTAGAAAGATTACAAAAAGGCTCAGACTATTATGAAGAAAAGCTATTAGCCATATTAAAGCGTCTCATTGAACAGATGGCGATGGTTTCTCATTTTTCCAAAACCAAAAAATACTTCCAGGGCTTGGAATCGCTTGAGCAGTTTTGCTTTCAGAAAATCGGACAGATCAAAAAAATCAAACTGATTTTAGATGAGCTATTTTCTGGAAAAATCTCCTCAAAAATGGAAACTGTTGAACAAGATTTGGTTAGAATCCGAAAGAGGTTAATCGAAGATGCAAAAGTTTATGCCGATGAAAGACTTAAAGAGATTAAGTCCAAAACGGGAAAAAGGAAAGCAAGCAGCCCTAAACCAAAAAGACAAAAAGGGGATTCCCTTGAAATTACGATGGAGCTTTTCGAATCAGGGAAATCAATTCCTGAAATCGCATTGGCGCGAGGGCTTGCTGAATCAACCATCAAATCACATTTAGCAGAAGGAATTGCTTTTGGACGAATTGATTTGGAAGATTGCTTGCCTACTGAGGTGATTTTGGAGATTTTGGGTAGTTCGGAAAAAATAAAGGGGATGAAGGAATTAAGAGAGCATTTCAAAGGGAAGTACGATTACGGGACCTTGAAAATGGTTTTCGCTGGAACAAAGAATACCTAAAAAAAGGAGCCTAAAGCTCCTTTTTCTGTTTATTTGACATTTCCATAAAAACGGTCATGAAAGTGATAACGTTCTTCGACAGTTGATTTTTCCAACTTAGTTACCACATCAATATTGATGAAGCTTGGGTTACTGGAATTCTTTTTAACCTTTTCCCATTTAGGTAGGTTTTCGCCATTTGGATTTCCTGTTTTGATGAAGTTGGCGAAGTAATTCTGGAAAGTCTCAGATACGATGTAGTCATCTTTTTCCCAAGCATAATCCTTTACGATGGGAAGATTACCCATAGCATATTCAATTTCACAGGCATGAGGGGCACCAATGGCTTTGGGAGCTTCCTGTCCATTTCTTTCCATGGTTCCTCCAGCCAATCCGGGCATTAGGTTAGCGTCTCTCAAAGGGGGACGTAATTTGCTGTAGAGATAGCGATAGACAGGTTGATCCGAATTTTTTGAATGAAGGTCCAGCCATTTCCAAGTGCTATAGGCAATAAATCGGTCTGAAGCCAAATCAGTTGCTGACTGCTCCACCTCTTGCATTGTTCCATGTGGATGAAGCGCCAATACTTCTTCCCAGCTTTCTGGATATACTTCTTTCACTTTCTCAATGAAGGCTTCTTTTGTGTAAGGCTTTCCTTGCATAAAAGCCATGCCTGGAATTTCTGCTGAATTCCATCCAGCTAGGAGGGGTACTTGGGCTTGCTCACCAGCTTCAAAAATTTCAGGAAGAGTTTTAGGTAGAAAATATCCATCAATCACGACTGGAAAACCAAATCTTCCGGATTCTTGATAGATTTCATACAACTCTTGCGTAGAGAGATTTCTCAATTCAGCCAAGGAAGAAATTCCTGCCTTTTCTAAGAATTCCTTTCCGGTAGCTTCCGCCTCTTCCAATGAAACTGGAGCTAGGGTAGGGTTAATTCCTGCACCGCTTTCACCAATAGCCCCGGCAATTAGATCTCTTGAAAGGGGAGAAGCCATTTGGTAGCTGACTGAAATAGATCCTGCCGATTCCCCTGCAATGGTTACTTTTTTGGGATCACCCCCAAAGGCGGAAATATTTTCCTGAACCCACTTTAAAGCCAAGCTTTGATCCATGAGTCCGTAATTTCCGGAACCTTTGTAATCAGTTTCAGCCGATAATTCAGGATGAGCAAAGAACCCGAATAGCCCTAAGCGATAATTCACTGTCACGACTACAATGCCTTTTTGGGCCATACTTTCCCCATCATATCTAGGCTCACTTCCATCTCCAGCTACAAATCCCCCTCCATAGAAATAAACCAAAACAGGAAGTCCAGATTCATTTCTTTTTGCTGGGCTCCAGACATTTAAATAGAGACAATCTTCACTGATTCCATCTGATCTGAAACTCATATCACCAAAAATGGGAGCTTGAATAGCTCTTGGCCCAAATCCCTTTGCTTCCTTTACTCCATTCCAACTCTTCGCTGGTAAAGGAGCTTTCCAACGTAATGGACCAATAGGAGCCTGCCCATAGGGTATTCCCAAATATTTTTGTATGCCGGTTTTTGTATCGAAAATTCCTTCAATGGTACCGGCTTTGATGGTTTTTTGTACAGGAAAACCATTGCTTCCTTGGCTAAAGCTTGGAAAGTGAAGTGTCATTTGCGTAAGCACGAGGATAAACACTAGGATTGTCTTTTTCATCCTTGCTGGGTTTATTGTTTCTGTTTGAAACAATAGTAATTGCATTTTGGCTGAAATCCTATTTATTTGAGGAAATTTTCAATCTTCATGGCATTTAATACATCGGGATATCTCCCGCATATAGCATATGATTCTGTGATTTTTGGTTTTTCAGGTGAAAAGCTGAAAATTCTTTTAATTGAATACCATAAAACTGGTTGGCTAGCACTTCCCGGTGGTTTTGTCAAAGTAGATGAACCTCTTGATGAGGCCGTAAAACGAGGGCTTCGCGAACGAACCGGATTAGATCAAATCTTTTTGGAACAGTTTTACACTTTTGGTTCCTTGGAGCGAGTTCAACCTGAAATCATGAAAAAAATTCTAACTGCTCATGATAAAGATATTGCCGATGATCATTGGTTGCTGGATCGATTTATTTCGGTTGGATATTATGCTTTGATAGACTACGATAAAGTTGAACCTACGCCAGATGCCTTGTCAGATTCCATAAATTGGTATGGTGTAGATGAAATTCCTGAACTACTATTTGATCATAATTTCATCGTAAAAAAGGCTCTTGATCATCTTCGCACTCACTTGGATCAAAAGCTATTATCCGTAAATCTCCTTCCAGAACGCTTCACCATGAAGGAATTGCAGCAAGTTTATGAAGCTATTTTAGGGGAGAAGCTAAATCGAGCTAATTTTCAGCGGAAAATTCTTAGTCTTGGGATTTTGGAAAGGCATGAAAAGCTTTATTCGGGAGGCTCCCATAAAGCTCCATACCTTTACAGTTTGAAGAAGAAAGTTTAATTCTAATTCAAGGGTTGGGTCAAAACACTCAAAATAGTTTGAATTCCTTCTCGGTAGTTTCCTAGGCGAATATTTTCATTAGGGCTGTGCTGATTATTGTCAGAATTGACAGTTGGTATCGTCACTGCTGGGATATTGAGTGCATCCACAAAGGGTGAAATAGGAATACTTCCTCCTGAAATTCTGATTTGAACAGGCTCTTCACCGAAAGCCCGGTACATGGCAGACCGTAGCCATTCTCCCGCAGGCGATTCCATAGAAGTTCGGAAAGCTTGATAAGAGATTTTACTTTCCATTTTTACGATCTTGGGATATTTCATCCGCTCTTCATCGCTTGGATCATGATCCAAAATTTTGAATCCCTGCTGTTCAATGTGGTTTTGGATCAAAGTAAATAATCGCTTTGGATCTGATTCTGGGACTAATCGAATATCAATTTCAGCCATAGCTGTAGCTGGTACGATGGTACGGGCCTCAGGTCCTACCCATGCCGATTCCATTCCTCGAATATTCAGGGAAGGGTATTGAATGCTTTCTTGATAGGTATTGCCTACTTGATCGGTACGACCTATTCCCAATCGTGTTTGAATAGTTTTTTCATCATCCGGAACGGCCTCTAAAATGGCTTTTTCTTTTTCCGTAAACGCTATTCCATCATAATATCCAGGAATACTTACTCGTCCATTTTCATCCTTCATACTGGCCAAAAGTTGAGCAAGTAAGAAGGCAGGGTTCGGGGCATAATTTCCAAAATGCCCACTATGTTGGGGTAATTTAGGACCATAGGTAGTCAATGTCATCTCAGCAATTCCCCTCGCACCATAAGTTAATGTAGGTTGATTGGAAATGTGACGTGGGCCGTCCATAATTAGCATGATGTCGGCTTGAAGTTTTTCCTTGTAGTCTAAAACAGCTTGAGGAAGTCGTGGTGAGCCTTGTTCTTCCTCAAAGTCCAAGATGATTTTAATGGAATAATCTGGCTCAATGTTTTTATCAACAAGTGCATCCCAAGCAGTTAAAAACATAGCAAAAGGTCCTTTGTCATCAGAAGTAGACCTCGCAAAAATTCTCCATTCTGGGTTGTATTCAGATTGAAGTCTTTCAATATCTATCGTTTTCCATTCCCCATTTGCATCTCTTTCTTTCAAAACTGGTTTGTAAGGATCAGGCTGATCCCATTTGCTTCGGTCAACTGCTTGGCCATCAATATGAAAATAGAATAAGATGGTTTTATTTGATTTTGGATTTTCCTTTTTAGCCAATAAAATGGGAATACCTCCTGTTTCCAGTCTTTCTGAGGTCCAGTTTCTGGTTGAAAACTGTTCCTCACACCACTTGATATTTGCTTCGATCTGTTCCGGGTAAAAGGCATCATTTGGGATTTGGACAATCTCTTCAAGGAGATTTAAGCCGTGTTGCCAATGCTCATCGGTCCAAGATTTTAGAATATCTTTTGAAGGGATTGTTTGAGAAAGACCTATGGAACAGATAGGAAAAAGGAAGAGTAAAACCAGTTTTTTCATCTGATGGATAGTTATGTTCGATGGTTGAATTTTATCAAGCAAAGTTTATGAAACTCACACTTTCATGCTTTTTTCGCTTAGCTCGATTTAGTGGGTGATAATTTTTGGAAATTAGAAAAATCAAAGCTTGGTACAAAATGATTTGTTTAGATGGAGCTTGAATTCAATAAAAAATCCTGCCTCGGGAAAAGCAGGATTCTCTATTTATTCTTGTGGGATTAAATTATCCCTTTGAAGTATTCAATTGTTTTTACAAGTCCTTCTCGAAGTGGAATAGTAGGCTCCCATCCCAATTCTTTCTTTGCCAAATCAATCACCGGCTTTCTTTGCATTGGGTCATCTTGAGGTAGAGGAAGGAATATGAGTTTACTCTTGCTATCTGTAAGTTCAAGTACAAGGTTTGCCAATTCCAACATGGTGAATTCTCCTGGGTTACCGATATTCACAGGTCCGGTAAATCCATCTTTGGAATTCATTAACCTATACATCCCTTCGATTAAATCGTCTACATAGCAAAAAGACCGGGTTTGCTTTCCGTCACCATAGATTGTGATGTCTTCTCCCTTTAGAGCCTGAACAATGAAATTGCTGACTACCCGTCCATCATTTGGGTGCATTCTAGGCCCGTAGGTATTGAAAATTCGCATCACTTTGATAGGGACTCCATGTTGTCTATGGTAATCAAAAAACAAAGTTTCAGCACATCGTTTTCCTTCGTCATAGCAAGCCCTTGGACCAAGGGTATTCACATTGCCTCGATATGATTCAGGCTGTGGATGAATTTCAGGATCTCCATAAACTTCTGAGGTACTTGCTTGGAGAACCTTGATTTTTAGTCGCTTAGCCAAACCAAGCATATTCATGGCACCTATGACCGAAGTCTTGGTGGTTTGAACAGGGTCAAATTGATAATGGATAGGAGAAGCAGGACATGCTAGATTATATATTTCATCAACCTCCACAAATAGGGGGTGGGTGATGTCATGTCTTAGAAGTTCGAAGTTTTTATTGTCTAATAGATGGTGGATGTTTCTTCGATTACCTGTAAAAAAATTATCCACACAAAGTACTTCATTTCCCTCTTTGAGCAATCGCTCACAAAGGTGGCTTCCTAGGAATCCTCCACCACCACTTACTAAAATTCGTTTCATTAATCTTTTATCTTCAAAATTTCTCAGCCAAAATAAATAAATGTTTTTAAATAGATGAATAGTATTCAGGATATGTCAAAACCAATAATCACGCATTTCAAGGGTAGGGTAGGATTCCGAATGAATTCTTTTTGAAATCGCGAATAATTTTGGGCACTCATATTCCATGAAATACCTCGCTGTTTCAATTTTTCCAGAGAAAAACGCAGTATCTGCATTTTCTTTTTTGAGATTACCATGTGCTATATGTGCCTGTCTAATCCACATCCACCCTACGCAGAGGATTCCACATAATTCCAAGAAAAGGGTGGCATCAGCTAAGAATTTCTCTGGTCCCTCCTGAGCTTTTTGGAGGATGGTGGCAGCAGCATTTTGTCCTTCCTTCCAAGCTTCCTCAAATAGAGTCCGGATATCTTCAGGGCCTTCATATTTTTCTAAATCTTCTTCTATATGCTGATAGAGAACCTTCCAGCCCAGTCCATCATTTAAAAAGATTTTCCTGCCCAATAAGTCCAATCCATGGATTCCGGTCGTGCCTTCATGAATCGGGTGGATCCGTGCCTCTCGGTAATACTGTTCCACTGGAAAATCCTGGGTGTATCCAGCTCCTCCTAAGACTTGAACAGCCGCTGAAGTACTAAGAATCCCCATTTCAGAAGGATAGCTTTTAGCGATTGGAGTTAATAACTCCAATAAGGCATGCTTTTGCTTTTTGATGATAAGGTCTGCCTCATGAACAGACTCATCCATTAATTTGGAGCTGAAAAGTAAAAGCGCCAGGGAACCTTCAGCGATACTTTTTTGGAATAGTAGCATACGCTTTACATCTGCATGCTCAATTATAGGAACCTGAGGCTTGGAAAGGTCTTTTTCTGAAAGTTTTCTTCCCTGAGGTCGTTCTTTTGCATAGGCAAGCGAGGATTGAAACGCAGCTTGAGCAATTGCTACTGCATTCATCCCAACTCCAATTCTAGCCTCATTCATCATTTGAAACATATACCTGAGTCCTTGATTTTCCTCACCGACCAGGTATCCTAAAGCTCCTTTTTCCGAACCTATCATAAGATGAGCGATAGGAGCACCTTTGTATCCCATTTTGTGGTATAAACCTTCAGTGAAAACTTCATTGGGTTTATTGGTTTCGGGAATGATTTTAGGAACGACAAACAAAGAAATACCTTTGGTGCCTGCTGGAGCTCCTTCGATTCGAGCAAGCATCAAGTGAATGATGTTTTCGCAGGCATCATGGTCTCCACATGATATGTAAATTTTTTGACCTTTGATACGGAAAACTCCTGATTCGGATGTTGGATGGGCAGTTGTGGTTAAATCAGAAAGTGAACTCCCCGCATCAGGTTCTGTCAAGGCCATAGTCCCTTGCCAAGCTCCGCTATACATGGAAGGAGTGAAGCGTTGAATTAAGTCATTGCTTCCGAAAGTTCGAATGAGGTTAGCCGCTCCTGTGGTGAGAAAGGGAAAAACTGATGCTGAATAATTTGCCGCTTGTAAAATGTACCCAGCTGCCAGATGAATTGTCCAAGGTAATTGCTGTCCTCCTTCTTCGTATGGAAAGGTAGCATTGATCCAACCATCCTGCCCAAATTGCTGCACAATGGCTTTCATGCCTGGGTGAATTTTAATTTGACCGTTCTCGAGTGTAGGCTCCTGTCGGTCCATCTCTGTTAATAGTGGACGAAGGGATTTGTGGGCTATCTGATCAGCTGCATCCAAAACCAATTCAAACGTCTCCTGATTATGATCTCTGAAAAAAGGAAACCGATTGAGGTCTCCTACTCCCAAATGTTCAAAAAGTTGGAAGAAAAGGTCTTTTTTGGAATAAAATGGAGTCATTGCTACAAGGATTTATTTTCACGAATTACTTTACCCGGATTTCCACCGAATATCACGTCTGAAGGAACATCTTTAGTGACTACTGTACCTGCTGCAATAATTGCCCGATCTCCAATAGAAACTCCAGGACAGATAATACTTCCTCCTCCGATCCAAACATCTGATCCTACTTTGATCTCCTTTCCAAATTCCCATAGTTCTCCACGGGTTTTTGCATCAAGAGGATGGGTTGCTGGGTAAAACTGAACATTCGGGCCAATTAAAACCCGATCACCGAAACTAACAGGAACCACATCTAAAATCACACAATTGAAATTAAAAAAGACATTGTCCCCGCAGCTGATATTGTACCCATAATCGCAGTAGAAGGGAGGCTCTATCCACAAGTTATCACCGGTTTTACCCAATAATTCTCCAAGAATGCTTTTCCGAAATTCTTTTTCCTCAGGATCTGAATCATTGAATTTCTTCAAAAGTTTGCGAGCTTGAGTTCGCTCAGCCTCTAAAACAGGATCGCCAGCTTGATATAATTGGCCGGCGATCATTTTTTCCTTTTCAGTCATGGGATTTCATGTATAGAATAGCTTCTTCTAAACCTCTTATTTCTGCTAACCCCTTCAATCTTCCAATTGCGGAATAGCCCGGATTGGTTTTTTTTCCTAAATCATCCAGCATTTGATGACCGTGATCAGGTCGCATAGGGATTCGCTTTCCTCGTTTTTCCTGAACATTTAGCAATTCATGAACGACTGCGGCCATGGGTACATCCCCATCCAAATGATTTTCTTCCATAAAGTTGCCTTCAGCATCCCGCTTGGTACTTCTTAAGTGTATGAAATTGATATGGTCGCCGAATTCACGAACCATGGCCACGAGATCGTTATCAGGACGGACCCCATAGCTTCCGGTACAAAAACAAAGTCCATTGTGGGGACTTGGGTTATCTTGGATAATTCTCCTAGCATCCGTAGCTGTTGATACGATTCTAGGAAGGCCGTAAAGCGAAAATGGAGGGTCATCAGGATGAATAGTTAGGAAGACTCCGACTTCTTCGGCCACTGGAATTATTGCATCCAAAAATAGCCGTAAATGTTCCTGAAGTCTTTTTTCGTCAATCCCATCATAGGTTTTGAGCATCTCTCGGAATTCATCCAATGTGTATCCAATCTCCGAACCTGGAAGACCTTTCAAAATATTATCGATGATTAATTGCTTTTTCTCAGGAGTCAATGCATCGTAATAGGTTCTCAGTTCTTGAATTTCTTCTTGGCTATATTCTTTAAATGCTTCGGGTCTTTCTAGGATGAAAAGGTCGAAAGCTTCAACGGCTTTCTTTTCGTAGTAAAGTGCTTTGGCTCCATTTGGAAGTTCTTTGTACAATTCTGTACGAGTCCAGTCCAAAATCGGCATGAAATTATAGCAAACCGTGAAAATCCCTTCAGAAGCTAAATTCCGGATGGTTTGTTGGTAATTTTCAATCAATTGGGCATAGTTTCCAGAACGGGTTTTTATCTGTTCATGGACTGGAACAGACTCTACTACCGACCAAGTCAGGCCAGCATCTTCGATGAGTCTTTTTCGTTTTTTTATTTCTTCAACTGACCAAACTTCTCCATTTGGGATGTGGTGAAGGGCGGTAACTACGCCGGTAGCTCCTGATTGGCGGATATCCCGAAGGCTGACCGGATCATTCGGCCCGTACCAGCGCATGGTTTGTTCCATTCTTGGTGTCATAGGTTTTTCTTTTTTTAGGCAAATGATTAAACGCCGGAATAAGCACTAAAACCCCCATCCACTTCCACAATTGTCCCGGTGACAAATGCCGAAGCATCTGAGCAAAGCCATTGAACGGCACCCAATAAGTCTTCAGGATTCCCAAAGCGATTCATGGGAGTATGGGTAATGATTTGATTTCCTCGAGTCGTCAAAGATCCATCCGTCTCAGTAAGCAAGGCTCTATTTTGTTCGGTTAGGAAAAAGCCCGGTGCTAATGCATTCACTCGAAATGCAGGGCCGTGCTTAGTGGCAAGTTCTACTGCAAGCCACTTGGTGAAATTATCGATAGCAGCTTTGGCAGAGGCATAGCCCATTACTCGCGTCATGGGGCGAGAAGCTGCCATGGAACTAATATTTAGAATATTTCCACTTTGATTTTTTAGCATCAAAGGAAGAAAAGCTTTCACTGGCAAGACCGATCCGAGATAATTTAAATCTATGACATCCTTCAGGGCAGAAAGATCTAAATCCAGAAAATCTTGATCCGGTCGAATTACCGCTCCTGGCATATTTCCTCCTGCTCCATTAATTAGTACATCGATAGATTCATGGTCTGCCTCAATTTGACAGGCAGCATGGGAGACACTTTCCCAATCAGTTACATCGCAAATATATCCAGAAGCTTTCCCTCCGGAATTCTGAATGTCTTCAATCAGTTGTTGGATTTTGGAAGCATTTCTTCCCAGAATTACCAATTCGGCTCCTTCTGCTGCTAAATGTAGGCTGATGGCTTTTCCCAAGACTCCAGTCGCACCTGAAAATGCAATCCGCTTGTTTGATAGGTCAAATAGGTTAGAACTCATGGTTAAACTTGGAAATTATCAGGTGAAAAGTCAAAGTAATTTTTTGCATTGAAGTAGCAGATATCTGATACAATTTTGCCTAGCCATTTTTCATCAGCTGGTAAAAGGCCCTTTTCTACATCCGCTCCGATTAGGTTGCACAAGATTCTACGGAAATATTCATGTCTTGGAAATGAAAGGAAGCTTCGAGAATCAGTCAACATGCCAATAAAGCAGGATAAAAGGCTCATATTGGATAGGGCATTGAGTTGCTTTTCCATCCCATCAATTTGATCCAAATACCACCATCCTGAACCAAACTGGAGTTTTCCTTTCACACTTCCATCATTGAAATTTCCTACCATCGTCGCAAAAACCTCGTTGTCTCTTGGGTTTAAATTGTAAAGGATGGTTTTGCATAATTGGTCACTTTGATCGAGGGAATTTAAAAAACCAGCTAAAGCCCTCGCTTGGTCAAAATCCCCAATGGAATCATACCCCGTATCCGGTCCAAGCTCAGTAAGTTTACGAGTATTGGTATTTCGAATGGCTCCCAAGTGAAACTGCTGAACCCACCCTCTAGCATGGTATTCTCTGCAAAGGGCTTGAAGGATTTTAAACTTGAAAAATTGAATTTCTTGGGTATTTAAATTTTTATTGGAATGAACTCTTTTGAATAACTCTTCGATATTAAATTCCTCTTTTTCAAAGAAATACAATTGCTCCAAACCATGGTCAGCCAGCCTGCATCCTGATTGATGAAAATATTCGATTCGCTTTTTAAGAGCTTCCAAAAGGTCATCGTAGGTTTTTATTGAAATGTTGGAAGTCTGCTCTAATCTTGAAAGATACTGGTTATAGCTTTCTGGATTTTCTACAGCAAAGGCCTTATCCGGTCGAAATGCCGGAAACATAAGTAGTTCTGAATTTTCTTGATGGAATTTTAGATGATCTTCTAATGAGTCTATGGGATCATCCGTGGTGCATACCACTTCCACTTTCATTTTTTTCAATAATCCACATGTTCGGTATTCTTCCTTGGTTAAATTATGATTACAAGCTTCATAAACAGCCGTGGCAGATTTCTCGGAGAGATATTCTTCAATCCCGAAGTATCGCTGTAATTCTAAATGAGTCCAATGGAAAAGCGGATTTCGAACAGTGTATGGAACAGTGAAAGCCCATTTCTCGAATTTTTCCTTATCAGATGCTTTTCCAGTGATATATTTTTCAGAAACTCCCAAGGTTCGCATGGCTCTCCACTTGTAATGATCTCCTGCTAGCCAAGCCTGAGAAATAGTTTCAAATTGTCGGTTGGAGCGAATCTCATGTGGAGGGAGATGGTTGTGGTAATCTATGATGGGAAGATCTTTCGCATAATCATGATAGAGTATTTTGGCAAACTCTGATTGAAGCAAAAAATCCTCTGTAATAAATGATTTTTGGGATGAGGTTTGACTCATAAGTAGATGCTTTTTGAGGTATCAGCTCATAGTTATTTCTGACTCAATAATATCTTGTTGGACTCAAAAAAGGCCGTTTTCTTATGTGAATACGGCCTCTTTAAGATTTAGACTTTCGGAGGTTCCCAACCTTTTTCATATTCTCTGGACCAAAGTTCCATTGCTTTTTTGGAATTGGTAATGCGACCGCTTGAACTATCGCAGGCAAGGGTTTCGCCTGTGCGATAAGAAATATTGGCAAGGTGACAGAGCAAAGTACTAATGGCTCCCTCTTCAATGTTGGAGTTTTGTTTTTCTGTTCCTCTAACCGCATTGAAGAAATTTACCACATGGCGGGTACTCATGTCTCCGCCACCGCCCAAAGCAGTACCGGCTTCATTTCCAGCTGAAGAGCTGTCTTTGATGAGTTTTCCGCTTCGATCATAGTGTTTATATCCGTTTCGATTTACAAAAACACTACCCTCAGAACCAAAGATGATAGTCCCTCGATCGGCTCCATAGGTGTTGTAATTGTTTCGGCTTTTGCCATCCCAAACAATGGTTGATCCATTAGAAAATTTGAAAGTGGCCTCCATCGTATCATACATGGTCCATCCATCATCGACGAAATGATATTTTCCTGCATCAACCATTACATGGCTTGGATAAGTAACTCCCAAGGCCCAACGGGCTACATCTAATTCATGGGTAGCATTATTGCCCGTTTCCGCAGTGCCATAATCCCATCCATACCAATGCCAATTGTAGTCCCATGTATCGTGCATGTAGGGTTTTCGGGGAGCAGGTCCCTGGAAAAGCTCCCAGTCCAATCCTTCTGGAATAGGGGCAGGAGATGGATTTATAACTCTTCCTCTAGCATTGCTGTAAAAGGCAACTGCTTTATAGGTCTTGCCAATAGCTCCATCATGGATGGCTTTGATGATTTCGCGGCTTTCAGGTGCGGATCGTTGTTGGTTTCCCATTTGAACAACCTTCCCATATTTTTTCTGAAGCGCAATCAAAAGCTCTCCTTCTCGGGGATTGTGAGAACAAGGCTTTTCTACATAGACATGCTTTCCATGGTCCAAAGCAAGCCAGGTTCCTGGAGCATGCCAATGGTCTGGAGTAGCATTAATTAATATGTCTAAGTCATTGTCTTCTAATACTTTGAGTATACTTTTTTCAAGCTTAGGTTGATAGTCGATATGATTAGAAAAGTTTTCTGCAGCTCGAGTCAATTGCTTGTCCATGACATCACATAAATAGAGAAGTTGGACATTACTAGATTTCAAACCAATAGGCTCATAAAAAGCTCCTAATCTTCTTCCCAACCCGGCAATAGCTACATTCAGTCTGTCATTTGCACCGAGGATTCTTCCATAAGATTTGGCTGAAAAACCGATTGCACCTAATGCGGATACTCCGATTCCTGCTGCTGTACTTTTCTTGATAAAGGTTCTTCTGGATTGCTTGCTCATGATTTGCCAGGTTAGTTTAGGGTTTTGATTTTGATGTTTTTGAAGCTGACTTGATCCCCATGATCTTGGAGAAGAATATGTCCCTCAGGTGCCTCGCCGAAGTTTTCCCAAATCTTGTATTTTGAGATGGCTACCAAGTCCCGGAACTCTTGAGAGCCTCTGACATATTCGAGGACTTTTACTCCGTTTAAATAATGCTCCACTTTATTGTCCGGATATACTACAATTCTTCCTTTATTCCATTCTCCTGGTTTTTTGACAAATCGACTTTGCTTTTGTGCCGTGATAAGATCATATAAGGAAGCAAGGGTTCGGTTACCTTCTCTTCCCATTTTTGCATCAGGATGTCTTTCATCATCCAAAATTTGATATTCCAAGCCAATAGCAGATCCGGAATTATTTTCACTTAATGTGACAAAATACTTCACACCACTATTAGCACCTTCTGAAAGGTTGAATTCAAAAGCTAAATCAAATGCGCTGAATTTCTCTTTTGTCACAATATCACCCGCAAAAGTTGATTCTTCGCCTCCGGAAGAGGCTATGGATAAAATGCCATCGGTGACGCTCCAGCCAAAATCAGGAAAGGAGTCTTTGTAAGCACCAACCCAGCCTTCAGAGTCTTTTCCATTGAATAACAATCTCCACCCGTGGGCTATCTCGTAATC
This sequence comes from Algoriphagus kandeliae, assembly GCF_004571135.1. Classification (GTDB taxonomy): domain Bacteria; phylum Bacteroidota; class Bacteroidia; order Cytophagales; family Cyclobacteriaceae; genus Algoriphagus; species Algoriphagus kandeliae. The sequence goes on along the minus strand of NZ_SPSB01000005.1, from coordinate 24,531 downwards.
TATCAATTCATTCTTTCGATTATTGACTACGAAAATGTCTTGGTTGAATGGTTTTGGATCCAGGTTTTCGGTTTTGATTCGAATGTTTCTGAAATAAGTTTTTCTCCCAGCATCTTCTGGGTTTTGTATGCTATGTACTTGCAGTCCGATGAAGCCTTTTGGGTCCATATCATCCACGACATAGGCGACTTCCTGACCATTTACCCAGGTTTTGATTTCATCCCCAATTACCTCAATTCGGTACTTATTGTATTCTCCAAGTTTGAATGCTGACTTTGCTTTTGGATTTAAATCCAAAGGATATAGCCAACCCCGGCGAGCCTCATCATAAACTCCACCTGACCAAGCGCGATCGGTTGGGTCGGCTTCTATCTGGTATCCATAAACCAAGCCCTTTCCATCTCTAGTAGCAGGATCGAATTGTCCTCTAGCCATAATGCCTGAGTTGGATGAAATATGCTCAACTTTCAGTTCAAGTTCTAAGATGAAGTCTCCAAAAGCCTCTTCAGAAATCAGGAAGGTATTAGGAGAACCTTCTACAGCGGTTCCGATGATTTCTCCATTTTCTACTGAAAAGGTGGCGTCTCCTGCTACCGCCTTCCAACCAGAAAGGTCCTTTCCATTGAATAATTGTCTCCATCCATCGGACTGATCTTCTTTAGGTCCTTGGCATGACACAAGAATTATCAGGGTTAAAAATAAGGAGACAAGAAATCGCATCCGTATCATAAGGTGTAGGTTTTTTAGGGTTTGTTAAAGGGAATAATCTAGGTGGTACTTGCCGATAAAGACCTTCTCAAGATAAGGAATCGTCAGCGATCTTTCCAGAATAAATTCTTTAAATGGGAGGTTAGAAAATTATTTCTTTTGAAATATCTACTTTTGCGCATGCTTGATTTCAATGAACGAAGAACGGTATTCGTAACCTGCAAGGACCGTTCGGTCCCTTACTTGGAGCAGGAGATTCGAGACCTTGGATTTTTTCCTGATAAAATCCATCGAACTGGGGTAGAACTTACCGCTTCCTTGGAAGATTGCATGGATTTAAACCTTCATCTTCGGACAGCCTCTCAAGTTCTTTTTGAGATTCGTTCAATCTACCTCAGAAATGCCTCAGATATCTATCGGCGAATCAAAGCTTTGCCTTGGGAAGAGTATCTGGATGTGGATGGGTATTTTTCTGTTAATTCTGTGGTCGAAAACGAATCGGTCAGCACACCCTTAATCGTCAATGTAAAGGTAAAAGATGCCATTGTTGACCGCTTTCGTGAAAAATTTGGAAGAAGACCTGATTCAGGTTCAGAGTACAAAGGATTGGTTGTCCAGATTTACTGGAAAGATACCCACGCTCAAATCTATTTGAATACCACGGGGGAAACTTTGGCCAAACATGGCTATCGAAAAATTCCCGGAAAGGCTCCCATGATGGAGGATTTGGCAGCGGCGACTATTTATGCCACTGAATGGAATACCCGAGTTCCTTTTATCAATCCCATGTGTGGATCCGGAACATTGGCCATCGAAGCTGCCCTCATGGCTTCTAATAGATATCCTGGACTTTACCGCGATCATTATGCATTTATGGATATTCTAGGCTATTCATCAGAAGCTTATGAAGCCAAGATGCGAAAGTTGCGGAATAAGATTATCGAAAATCCTGGAGTGAAAATCGTAGCTTCAGACATCTCTTTACAAGCAATTACTTTTGCAAGGGAAAATGCAGCTATTGCTCAAGTGGAGGACTTGATTGATTTTCAGGTTTGTGATTTTGCTGAAACAGAAATCCCTGAGAAACCCAGAGGAGTAATCATGTTCAATCCTGAATATGGAGAGCGCTTAGGAGAAGTGGAGGAGTTGGCTGAGACCTACAAGCGGATTGGTGATTTTTTAAAGCAAAAATGTGCAGGTTATCGTGGGTATATTTTTACTGGAAATTTGGAGCTTGCCAAAAAAGTAGGATTAAGAGTAAGTCGGAGAATTGAATTTTGGAATGGTACCATTGATTGCCGACTTCTGAAATATGAGCTATACGAAGGAAAAAAATAAAATTAATCTGTCAAGCTGAGCGGAGTCGAAGCCTGTAATTTTTTTATCGACTAAATGTCGACTCCGCTCAATTTGAAAGAGAGTTTTTAAAAGATAACTTTTCTTTTATTGATGCTCATCTCGCAACAAATCATTCACTGTTTTGACAGGATTGAAAGTGATGAGCGGAACTTCCACAAATAGGGTATTCCAGCCTGACATGGATCCGTTCCATAGTCCTGGAAGTTCCAAAGCCTTCAACTCCCGTCCACTTTTTGACTTCTCAGTGATAAATCCTGTTTTCATATCTCGGAATTTGAGCAGGTCAAATTTCTCACCTTTGTAATTACGAGTTCCGCAAACCAAATCCACGGGATTGAAGTGGGTCGCAGCTTGAAGATGTCGCTCAGAATCCGGATCAGCCAAGTTGATTTGAGCGGTTTCGAGAATTTGTAAAGATTGAGAACCATCGTCTTCTAAAATCCAGAATGGACCACCTCCGGGTTCCCCAGTATTTTTTACCATACCACAAACACGGATCGGACGATCTAATTTGCCTTTGATAAATTGATATTGCTCCATCAATGGCAGCGTATCAAAATGCGATGGAAGTTTTCCTTCCAAGTCATCTACAAATACATTTTTAGCATTGGCAATACTATCGCTTGATATTTCTTCATCGAGCTGACGGAGTGCGTCGAAAACCTTTTCTTGAATTTCTAACAAGAGCCCGCCAATGGCCTGTTTATATTGTTTGGTAGGTCCTTTTAATCGATCTGGGACTACGTTGTCAATGTTTTTTATAAAGATTAAATCAGCATCGATATCGTTTAGGTTTTCTAAAAGAGCTCCGTGTCCGGCTGGTCGGAATAAAATGCTACCATCTTCTTCCAAAAATGGCTCATTATCCATGGTCACAGCGATGGTGTCTGTGGATTTTTTCTGCTGAGAGTAGCTGACTTCGAAAGTGAATTCCGACTCCTCTTCTAAAATTGGAACAATTCCATCAATTTCCGCTCTGAACTTTTCTTCATGTTCAGGAGAAACGGTAAAGTGAATTTTAACTTTTTTATCCTTACCTACTGCATATTGCATGCCTTCGATCAAATGTTCATAGGCAGGAGTTCTCGTATCGTTTTCATAACGATGAAATTTGAGAAGGCCTTTTGGCAAACTCCCATATCCCAATCCGTCTTCCAATAAAAGAGCCGCTAAAATTTCCTTGTAATCTTTTCTATCCAAACAATCTGAGATGCTTGTTCCACGGCTTTTTAAAACCTCATCGAGATCGTCGAAGAATGCAAATTTCTCAATTTGGTCCATGAATTTTTGGACGAATTTGCTTTTGCTTAAGTCACCGTCTCCATCTAAAAAAGCAAAGAGATCCTTAAACATTCGGGAAGCGGCTCCTGAGGCAGGAACAAATTTGACCACTTCAATTTTTGAGGCTTTTTCAGGATAAGTTTGATGAAAATGCTCCAAATCCTTTTCCTCCATTATCCGGATTCCATGACCTGGAGTAGCTGGCCCAGTGATTTCTAAAAATGGAAAGCCGTTTTTGAAATTCTCAATTTGCTGGAGAACAAGTTCAGGGTCCATACCCTGTTTTTTGATTTTTTCTATCAATTCTGCATTCATGGAAATTAGGGTTTCAAAAGTTCCTTTCAAGATAGCAGTCTATCTTCCTTTGCTCAAATCAGAAGCTGGTTTTTTCAAAAAAATATCATTAAACGGATTTAAAGAAAGGTTCAATTGGTACTTATTCTCTGGATAAATAAATTCTATTTCAAACGATTTTAAGATTTAATCAGCTGAAATCGAATCTGTTGATTGGGGTTTTTCTGGGCTAGTATTCTCAAATCATCTTGGTGAATCTGAAGGATTCGTGGATACCCCCCCGTCACCTGTGCGTCCTGAAGCAAGCAGATTAACTTGCCGCCATGGGTCAATTGTACCGTTCCAGGAAATACAGGTGCTGTGTAAATACTTCCCAATTCATTCAGGATAAGTTCTTCCAATTGAACAGCCATCCCGTTTTTTAATTGGGATAGGGTAAACCTCTGGTTTTTGATCTGATGTTTTTGATCTTCAGAAAGTAAATCGAATTCCGGGCCGGTATAGGCTTTTATTTTTTCTGATTTTAAATATTCCAAATCCCATTTTGCCCGACTATTGAGTTTTGAAGGAGACTTTTCAGAATAGGAAAAATAAATGATTTGATCACCTGATCTGATAAATTCCTGATCTGTAATTCCCCTCGCAAAGCTTCTTGATCCTAAGCGAACCGGGGTTTGAAAACCCAAATGAATTCCCAAATAAAGAATGGACCCTAATTGAAATTTTCCTACTTCAAGTATTGAAAGAGGTGGAATTTCCAAGATGCCGGAAGAATTCACAAGCTCTCCATTCAATTTTATTTCCGCTTTTGCTCCAGCAAGACAAATCGTAGATCTGGACTCAAACTGAAGTTTCAACCCAGGTTGGGTGATTTCAAGAACCGCGTCATTTGGATGGTTTTTTAATAAATGATTAATCCATACCAAAGCTTGAAGATCGGCAGGCCCACTTTGAGGTACTCCATATTTAGCATAGCCCATCCTTCCCAGATCACGAATTTTCGTTCCCGGGCCTGTTTTGATTACCTGAATAAATGACTGCTTTTTGCTCATACCTTTTTGAGTGAAGGAGCTTCATTTTTCAATTGCTCAAATTCATCCTCAGATATTGGGACAAATAGGATATGATCTCCAGCTTGAGGTTGTACAGGGGGGGAGTCAAATGGAGAAAATACCGAAACAGGAGTCCTTCCAATAAGTTGCCAACCACCTGGGCTATCTATGGGATAAATCCCGGTTTGATTTCCACCAATTCCTACCGAACCTGCTTCCACGACTCGTTCAGGAAACTGTTTTCTGGGAAAACAGATTGATTCTCCTAAACCTGACAAATACATGAAACCTGGTAAAAAACCGTAGAATTCAAGCCTATAGGAGGTTTTTGAATGAAGTTCAATAAATTCGATTTCGGGGATCCCTTTTTCTTCGCAAAGCCTCTTTAAATCTTTCCCGTATTTGCCTCCATAGCAAACAGGTATTTTCCAAGTTGATATTTCCTTGTTTTCAATAGGGATGATAGAAGGAAGAGATAATTTAAATTCCGGAGAGGGTGGCTTGTTCCAGATTAAGGATAAACATTGATAGCCTTGCCTGACTTCCAGCAAATCATTTCCGTACTGATCGGTCAGCCACTCATTGATTGCTATACGTGTTTTGAGTAGTTGTTCAGATGGCTCCTCTTTCCATTGAATTTCCCACCAAGTCGGAGTAATTTTCTTAAGTGTTGGGATTAATTTCACCATCTTTTTCGGACTTGTGGTAAAAAGCTTAAAATTCCAGGATTATCGCCATGAAAACAGATGGTTTCGGCATGTATTGGAATCAATTTTCCACTTTGCGTTTTGATTTGTGAATTTTCTAGAATGGAATTCAGGTGAGAAGAAATGGATTCAAAATCTGTGAATACAGCGTTCTTGTCATTCCTGGATACAAGCTGCAATGCGTCAGTATAGGCCCTGTCTCCAAATATTTCCAACCGAATAGGCATTTCGATTTCTTTGGCAATTTGTTCAATGGTGGAATGAGGAGGTACAAATAATGAGGTACTCGGGTAATTCTCCGAAATAAATTCACAAAGTGCCTGTGCTAAATCCGGTTTGGCTGCAGCATCATTATAGAGAGCCCCATGAAACTTAATGTGGTCCATTTGAGCTCCAGTAGCATTTGCAACTTTTAGAAAAAGCTCAATTTGTCGATGAATTGAATCCAAAAGAGATACTGTGGAAATGGATAGGGATTTTCTGCCAAAATTTTCACGATCTGGATAGGAGGGATGGGCACCGACTTTCTTTCCCAAAGAAGCACAGGCTGAAATCGTTTTTTGGATCGTTTCCTCATTCCCATAATGTCCACCGCAAGCCACACTTGCTGCATCGATAAAGGGAATAATTTCACTTTCATGAGCAATTCCTTCACCAAGGTCACAATTGATTTCCAAGTGAATTTGATTCATGTTCTAAATTAGAAAATCGGAGGATTTTATTTATCCCAACTTTTCAGATTTGCTCGAAATTGACTGAAAAAGCAGATTTTTCTAACTTCGCTTTATTATTAACTAAACCTAAAATCTTATGGGAAAAGGAGATTTGAAATCAAAACGAGGGAAAATCAATCGTGGAACTTTCGGAGCAAGCAGACCCAAAAAAGAAGCAAATCGCAAATCGCGTAAAGCTAAGTTGGGTTTGGAAAAAAAGTAAGATTGATCATTGAGGGGCTTCGGCCCCCTTTTTTCTTCGTGGCAATTTTTGATTTTTCAATAAGTTAAGTAGCAGGATTTGAAAATTGAATTGGAGAAGGCCTCGTCTTTGAAGATTTTTTCTCAAATTATAAAGAATTCAAGGCTTTGACTTTTGGAGTGAAGTTTCCTGATTTTCCAGAAAAAAGAATTTCCTATGTCTTTTCATTCAAAATTACCACGGGTAGGTACAACGATTTTTACGGTGATGTCTCAAATGGCAAAGGACTTCCAAGCCATAAATTTATCTCAGGGATTTCCTGGTTTTGGAGCCGATCCCCATTTGCTGGAATTGGTGGCTAAGTACACTCAGGATGGTTTTAATCAATATGCCCCTATGGCTGGAATTCCTGAATTACGGGATGTATTGGCAGTGAAAACCCAGCGTTGTTATGGGTATCTGCCCGATCCAGACGAGGAAGTAAGTATTGTGTCTGGAGCAACAGAAGCGATTTTTTGCGCAATTACTGCGGTGGCCCAACCTGGAGATGAGGTGATTTTATTGGAGCCTGCCTATGATTCCTATGAGCCAGCAGTGCTTTTAGCTGGAGCTAGCCCTATCCACGTAAGTCTAAAGCCGGGTGATTTTTCTATTGATTGGGAGCAAGTTCGGCATGCGGTAAATTTCAGGACCAAGGCAATCGTAATCAATACACCTCACAACCCATCAGGATATGTTTGGACTGAAGAAGACTTAAAACATTTATCCGCACTTGTTCGAGATCGGGATATTTATGTAATCAGTGATGAGGTGTATGAGCATATTGCCTTTGATGGTAGAAGTCATCTCTCTTTGGCGGGGCAGGAAGAATTGCGAGGTAAAAGCTTTGTTTGTGGTTCATTCGGGAAGACCTTTCATGTGACAGGATGGAAAATTGGATTTTGTATTGCTCCCAAGGAATTGATGAGAGAATTCAGGAAAGTCCATCAATTTGTCACTTTTAGTACAGTAACTCCGATTCAATATGCTTTAGCTGAATACCTACAAAACCCTTCGCATTATGAATCAGTTTCAGATTTTTATGAAAAGAAACGGGATTTCTTTTGTGATGGACTAAAGCATACGGGATTAGACTACGAGCCAGCGCAAGGAAGCTTTTTTCAAATGGCTTATTTTGGTCATTTGTCGAATATTTCAGATCGGGAATTGGCTAAGCGTATGACTCAAGAATTAAAAGTTGCCTGTATTCCTGTTTCTGCATTTTATCATGATCATCAAGATCCTAAGTATATCCGTTTTTGCTTTGCAAAGGAGGAGAATGAATTAGCTGATGCCTTGGATAAGCTTCAAAATCTTTCAAAAATCTTATAAAAAAACCGGCAACGTTTCCGCTGCCGGCAGGCTGTGTTAAGTTATTCCTCTTTCAAGGAATCAGGCAAGACTTTTCTGGCAAAACTCCAGACATTTTTGAACTTCTTTTATAGGATCGGATCCTTCAGGAACCTGATATTCCAACTCGATGGTAGCTGGGAAGTTGTATTTATTTCTTTGAATTAGTTTGAGTACATCCCCAATCGGTGTATCTCCAGTTCCCCAAACAACATTTCCTTTTCCATTAGCTGGAGTTTGTCGGTCTTTGGTGTGCATGCTAAGAATGTGGGAATGTTGCTTCTCGATAAGCTGAATTAAATCGGTATGACCAGCAGCGATGTAATGTCCCATGTCCAAATTGAGTGCATTTCTTGGGCTTTGCTCCAAAGCAGTATCCCAAAAATCAAAGGTTTGCTGTTCGTGTCCATGGTAGGCTACAGACATTCCGTATTGTTCACCCATTTTTCCCAATTTCAGGGTATGCGCATCATTGGAGGGATGTTCTAAAGTTACATGTGAAGCTCCCAATGCTTTAGCAGCTCGCATTCCATAAGCTATTTCAGCATCTGTATTAGACATACCAAATGCACTAGGTTTGAAGGCATAGATACTTACTCCGGCATCATTGTACATTTTTCGAATAGTTTCAAAGGGCTTCATATCCACCTTTGCTCTCCATTCAGCTACTTCTTTAGAATAGGCATCAGCTTGAGCCCGAATTTCAGCCATTTCTTTTTGTTCATCTGCCGTCAGTTCTTCTCCTCCTCGCATTTTTCGCCCAAGTTGAAACATTCTCCTTCTGTCGAAATTTGATTGCGGTATTCCTGCAAAGCTTTCTGCGGGATCTCCCATTAATTCGATAGCTGAAATTCCACACTCCTTCACATATTTAAGTGTGGCTTCAGCACTTTGATCAGGAAGGGATCGGAAAGAGTAAGTAATACAGCCGATTTGAACTCCGTTGATTAGACTATTGGGGCGGTTGTAGTTCCGAATAATAGCAGGAGCTCCGCGAAGTGCAAGGGGAGACAGTGAAAGCGCAGCAGCTCCCATTATGGATTGGATTAAGAACTCTCTTCTATTTTTCATGACCGAATCGATTAAAGGGATTAATTTCTATTGTGTCAATTTAAAAGAATAGACTCATATTTCAGAAATTTTTAAGATGAATTTTCTGTATTGTTTTTTAAACGGAAAATTGAAACTGGGTCAGCTTTGGATCTTTTGTTTTTTTCAATGGAAAAATAAATCAATTTGAACAAGAATAAGGATGTAGAGAGTTAGATAAGCTCAAGGTTTAATGACCAAGTGGTGCTACAATTATGGAAAAAAGACCATTGCTTGAACGTATTCAATCAGGCGAATTCGAAAATGAATTACAATTTAAAACTTCCCGAAGTTCGGGACCGGGAGGTCAGCATGTCAACAAAGTTGAGACTAAAGTTGAGTTGCTTTTTAATATTGGTTCTTCAATAATTCTTTCAGACGAGGAGAAAAATACCTTAAGGTCTAAAGTGGCAAACAAGATTGATCAGGAGGATATCTTACACTTGACAGCCCAAGAGAAACGTTCCCAAACTCAAAATAAGGAGCTAGTAATTCAGAAGTTTTATGATTTGCTTCGCAAAGCCTTTCAAAAAAAGAAAATCCGGAAGGCAACTAAGCCAAGTAAATCTGCGATAGAAAACAGACTGAAAGAAAAAAAAGCTCGAGGAGAGAAAAAGTCAAATCGGGGTTGGAAACCTGATCTTTGATTTTAATTAGTTTCAAAAATTTTCACCAATAATTTTTCACAAACCTTCTGACTGAGCGTTTCTTTTTCAACGCTTCCATAACTTACAATCATACTTTGGTCAAAAGGTTCTTTAGATAGGATTTTCAGTTCTGTTCCCAACTTTAAATTTCTACTGTTCAGGTATTGTAAAAAATCTGTAGACGAATCAGCCAAAGCGGAAAGCACAGCTTCTTGTCCAGGATTGGCATCAATTAAGCTCTTTAGTTGTAGGTTTTGGATTCTTCCTTGTTTATCAGGAATAGGGGAGCCGTGTGGGTCTACTGTGGGGAAACCCATCATTTCATCCATTCTTTCAAAAAGCTTGGGTGAATGTATATGTTCTACCTGCTCTGCTATTTCATGTACTTCCTCCCATCCAAAACCCATTTTATTGACTAAAAACATTTCGGTTAACCGGTGTTTGCGGATGATCAAAGCTGCTTCCTTTTTGCCAACAGGCGTAAGTTTCACCGGCTTGTATTTTTCATACTGTACCAAACCTCTTTTTTGAAGGTTTTTTACCATTGAATTGGCTGTTGGCATGCTTACTTCCAATTGCTGAGCCAGTTCAGAAATGTTGATTTCCCCTTCTTGGTTTGCCAAGTTGAATAAAGCTTTGAGATAATTCTCTTCTGTTTGTGATGCCATAAGAATTTTTGATGATTCAAATATTAGAAAAAAATCTGATTAAATTATTTGTTAGAATACTCTAACAATTTATATTTTTGTAATCTAATTTATGATGGCTGATTTGATGAATAGTTCTCTTCCTTTGAAATTGATGAGTATCGGAAAAAGATGGTTCTTTTTTCAAGTTTTCTTGATCCTCTTATCTCCAATCGCTTTTTCTCAAGAGAATTTGGAAGGAAAAATTGTTTCCAATGGAAAAGGATTGGAGTTTGCAACCATCTATCTGCCGGACATATCTAAGGGTGCAACCTCTGATTCTTTGGGATATTTTTCTGTTCAAGGTATTCCGAATGGAATTCATCGACTTGAAGTTTCTTTACTTGGTTTTAAGAAAAAATCATTGGAGGTTTCAATTCCTTCAAAGGGCTTTTTTGAGATAAATCTTGAAGCATTGGATAGTTCCTTAGATGAGGTAGTAATCAGCGGAACGCTTCAGGAGGTTTCTCGATCCAATAGTCCAGTTCCTATTGAGGTTTTCAAAGAAGGCTTTTTTAAAGCTAATCCAGCGCCATCCCTTTTCGAGTCGCTAACTACTATCAATGGAGTCCGGCCCCAAGTCAATTGTAATATTTGCAATACAGGAGATATTCACATCAATGGCCTTGAAGGTCCTTATACCATGGTTTTATTGGATGGGATGCCTATAGTAAGCGGTTTGGCAACGGTTTATGGTCTAACAGGTATTCCCCAATCACTTATTGATCGAATAGAGGTGGTCAAGGGACCTGCTTCTACCTTGTATGGCTCAGAAGCCGTTGGAGGCCTGATTAATATTATTACCAAACATCCTGATTCAGCTCCCTCTTTGGCATTTGAATCCATGGGAACTAGTTGGGGAGAAGTAAATCTTGATTTGGGTCTAAAGTCTTCTTGGGGCTCTCAAATCCAATCTTTGACTGGGATAAATGGATTTTATTATGATAATCCCATCGATCATAATCAAGATGGAATGACAGATTTGACCCTTGCCAAACGAATTTCTGTTTTTCAGAAGTTGGACTTCGAAAGGACTAGTAGAAAGGGATTTTCAATAGGTATGCGATACCTGTATGAAGACAGATGGGGTGGACAGATGAACTGGACTCCTGCCTATCGGGGAGGAGAGGAAATATATGGAGAAAGCATATTCACGAGTCGATGGGAGCTTTTTGGAAATTATGAATTACCTCACCTAAATGGGGTAAATCTTCAATTTTCTGCTAATGGACATAACCAAAATTCAGTTTATGGAAATGTCGAATATCTAGGTGATCAGCGAATCATTTTCAGTCAATTAACTTGGACTCAGGAAGCAGGAAATCATCAATTTTTATCCGGTATAGCTTATAGATACACGTTCTATGATGATAATACGCCTGCTACCGCAGGGACAAATTTGGATATAAATCAGCCTTCGATTTTTCACCTACCAGGAGTTTTTGTACAGGATGAAATTCGAATTCAAGGCAATACAAGTCTTTTGCTAGGTTCACGGGTAGATTACCACTCTATTCATGGACTGATTGCATCTCCAAGGGCCAATTTGAAAATTAGTTCTGAAGATCAAAGCTTGACCTTTCGACTATCGGCTGGGAATGGGTTTCGGGTGGCAAATGTATTCACCGAAGATCATGCAGCACTTACAGGAGCAAGGCAGGTGATTTTTAAGGAAGAGCTTCAACCTGAGCGATCTTGGAATGGAAACGCCAATTTGGTAAAGAAATTCTACACGGATAGGGGAGTGTTTTTAAGCCTGGATGGGTCATTATTCTATACTCATTTTTCAAACCGAATAATACCCGATTATGAAACTGACCCCAATCAAATTATTTATGGCAATTTGAATGGATATTCCGTTTCTAAAGGCTTATCGCTGAATTCTGCTTTCGCTTTCCCGTCAGGCTTGGAAGGAAACCTTGGATTTACCTTGATGGATGTTTCATTTGAAGAAAATGGCGAAATTGTCCGTCAGCTTCTTACAGAAAATTTTTCTGGAGTTTGGAATATTGCTTACACCTCTCCAAAAGGTTCCTGGAAAATTGATTACACGGGAAATGTTTATAGCCCGATGAGATTGCCATTATTGGGGGATTTGGATCCCCGATCTGAATATTCTCCATGGTGGAGTATTCAGAATATTCAGATCACAAAACGTTTTAAAAATGGGTGGGAATTATTCGGAGGAGTCAAGAACTTATTGAATTTTACCCCACCTGCTAATAGTATAGCAAGGGCATTTGACCCATTTGATCGGCAAGTTCAATTTGCTCAGGATGGTTCGGTGATTGCCACGCCTGATAATCCTTATGCGCTTACTTTTGACCCCACTTACATGTTTGCTCCAAATCAGGGGATCAGAGGGTTTTTAGGAGTGAGATTGATAATGGGGGATTGAAAAGGCCTAAAAAACTAACTCCGGTTATAGAACCGGAGCCAGACAGAGCAGAAGATCATAAAGAAAGGAAGGAGAAAAAATACCAAACAACCCTTCCTACAAAAGTTGTTTCTTTCAAAAAGGAACAGTAAAAGTTGTTTATCACCCAAGACAAATCTAGTAAAAAGATTCAAAAAAAAAACAATCCTCAAATAATTGTTTTTCAGATAATTATGATTTTTAGGATAAAAAATTGAATTATTTTACTTCGCATACGATTGCAAGGCCTCTGAGGGCAGATAATTCCCCTAGATTATTAAATCGTTAAATCCGATTGAAAGTCTCTGAAGTGTAAGTGAGTTTACTTTTCGATTTTTTCGTAGCTGGCTAAAACCCCTTTTACCATGGCAGAGCTGAATCCTTGATGTTCCATTTCATTAAGCCCAACAATGGTACAACCCTTTGGTGTGGTTACCTTATCAATGGCTTCTTCTGGATGCATGTCCTTTTGAATCATTAATTCAGCTGCACCTTTTACGGTCTGATTGACAATTCGACTTGCAGTGACTGCATCAAATCCAATTTGAATTCCTCCTTGTATCATAGCCCGCATGAAGCGTAAAACATACGCAATCCCACAAGCTCCTAAAACTGTGGCAGCCTCCATTAGTCCCTCATCGATTTCTACCGTCTGCCCGATTGAGTCAAAAAGTTGGGTGATTAAAGCAACTTGGTCTGTATTAGCATTTCTAGAACAAATGCAGGTAATGGATTCTTGAATGTCAGCAGCAATATTGGGCATTGCTCGAAAAGCAATGGTTTCGGAACTGGTATTTTCTAATATTTCTGCAATTGTCACTCCTGTTGCCAAGGAGACAATGATTTGATTTTTGGGATTAATGGAAGGATTTATTTCCATCAAAATGGGTGCAACGTTGTATGGTTTTACTCCTAGAATAATAATATCAGCACCTTGCGAAGCTTGACTGTTATTGCTTGTAATTGCAACTCCTTTCTCTGAAAATTCCTTCAAGGAATTCACATTTCTTTTGGTTAAGGTGAGGTTTTGAGCTTTAAATCCTTCAATTGATAAAAGTCCTCTGGCGATGGCCGTACCCAAATTCCCACAGCCTATTACAGCAATTTTTGATTGTAAAATCATAAAAATGGCAAGTTTTCATGTGATCGATTAAATAAAGGTAAACAAAAGCCCTTCCTTTTTGAAAAAATTGAAAATTAATATCGGGTGTGTTTAAGTGTTGTATATCCTGATTTAACATTTTTTTGAAAAGAAATTTTGACATAAGGTAAAGTTTGTTTTACATTTGGTAAAAAATAATTGACATATGGAGAATCGATCTATTTTCAACGTACCGCTTTTATCTGTTGGCTGGAAAAAGGTTGCTTATGCCTTATTTCCATTGCCGGTTGTGTTGGTTATTGGTTTGGCCTTTGCCAATCCCAATATGGACCCGAATGAAGCAGCACAAATTCTTTATGGATTTTGGGCGATTGGATTTGGGATATTGAATCTGACAAGAGAGAAAGTTGAGGATGAAATGATCCGATCATTTCGACTTCAGGCATTTCAGACTGGATTCTTTTGGATGATTTGGGGACTCGGAGCGATTATGTTGATCAATTACCTTCGATATGATCGCCTGACTTCGGAGATGTTTACGGTTTACCTGGTTTTGTTTTTACTCAACCTTTACATCTTCGCTGCATTTCAGCTCCAAAAATATCAAGCCTCGAAAACGAATAACTAAACCTAAAACTATGAACTTATCTAAAATTCTCCTTCCGCACAGCTACCAAAAAATTGGATGGATCCTATTGCTGCCTTTTGCAATTTTGACCTTTTTATGTGCCTTTTATGAGTTTGAATTTTCTTGGCTTGAAATGAGTCCAGGCACTTTAAAGGATGTATTTAATTTTGAGGACCGGAATTTGACAAATGAACTTGCCATTATTGGCTTACTTGCTTCTTTGTTTTTGATCTCTTTTTCCAAGGAAAAGGAGGAGGACGAATACATTCAGAAACTTCGGCTCGATTCTATTCTATTGGCTTGCTATGGTTATTTCTTGCTGAATGTGATTGGAACAGTCGTCTTTTATGGAGTTGATTATCTCTCTTTTATCTTTTTCAATATGTTTTCAATTCCTGTTCTGTTTATTCTAAGATTTAGATGGGTCATGTTTAGGCAAGATCGGAATTTGGGTTTGAGCTTATGAAAAATACGATCAAAGTAGAACGAGCCCGGCATAATCTAACCCAACAGGATTTAGCTGAAAAAGTGCAAGTTTCCAGACAAACCATCAATTCCATTGAGGCCGGGAAATATGTCCCATCCACGGTTTTGGCATTAAAAATTGCCAAAGTGTTTGATATATCTGTGGAGGAAATCTTCGAATTAGAGCCTTCCGACTTTTCTTGAATTTATTGCGAAATACCGATCTTGGTAGAAAGATTCGATCCAATTCCCTTTTAAAAGGGACAATCTGGATTGAATCTTTTACTTTTGCATTTTTACTAATCTTTTGCTGATGCCCAAACTGATTCGAATCACTACTGTTCCGCTTTCTTTACAATTACTCCTTCAAGGCCAAATGGCTTATGCGAAGAAAAAAGGGTGGGAAGTACTGATGGTAAGTGCCGATGGCAAAGAAATTCCCAAAATTGAAAAGGCAGAAGGAGTATCACATCAGGTAATTCCTTTTACACGAAAAATAACACCAATTCAGGATGCTGCTTGTATTTGGAAACTGTACAAGCTTTTCAAAAAAGAACAACCCGATATCGTCCATACACACACACCAAAGGCTGGATTGTTAGGAATGATTGCTGCTAATTTAGCTGGGGTAAAAATCCGGATTCATACCTTGGCTGGAATGCCTGCCATGGCCGCAAAAGGGACAAAAAAAGGTGTACTTGAAAATGCTGAAAAGTGGACCTATGCGAATGCGACTGAAATTTGGCCCAATTCCGAAGGGTTGAGAAACTTCATTCTCGAGCAGGGATTTTGTCCTGCTGAAAAGGTTAGAATGATCGGTAAAGGCTCTTCCAATGGAGTAGACTTGGAAAAGTTTAACCGGAATGCCTTGAAAGAAAATCATTTGGTGGCTGCTACCATGCGAATCATGCCGGGTGAAGATGATTTTATCATTTTGGCAGTGGGAAGATTGGTAAAGGATAAGGGAATAGAAGAATTGGTGCAGGCTTTTTTGGGATCCAAAATTGCAAACCGCTCTAAACTAGTACTCTTAGGTTCTTTTGAACAGGATTTGAACCCTTTGAATTCTGAGATCATTCAGCAAATCAATGATCACCCTCGAATCGTGCAGATTGATTGGACAGATCATGTAGCACATTACATGGCTTTGGCGGATGTATTGGTTCATCCTTCTCATCGTGAAGGTTTTCCAAATGTTTTACTTGAAGCAGGCGCGATGCAACTCCCAATCATTTGTTCTGACATTATTGGTAATCGGGATATCATCACCCAACAAAAAACAGGTTTGATCTTTCCAGTTGGAAATGTGGAGATTTTGAAAGAAGCGCTAGAATTTGCTTTCGTCAAAAGGGATAAAATGGCCCAAATGGCAGATCGGCTTTTGGAGGAAATCCATGAAAATTATCGTCGGGAAAAAATCCAGGTGGAAATATTTTCCAATTACCTGCGGCTTTTGGATGAGGCCAAAAAATCTGAATAGTTTATATTTGACCCAAGTAGATCTTTTTACCTTCCTCTATGAAATATTTGGTAACCGGTACTGCCGGCTTTATAGGCTTCCACGTCTCTAAGCGCTTGATTGAGCAGGGAGAAGAGGTGGTTGGTCTGGACGTGATCAATGATTATTATGATGTGGATTTGAAATTTGCCAGATTGGCTCATTTGGGAGTCGATCAGGATCAAATTCAATATGGAGAATTAGCACCTTCATCAAAGCATCCCAACTTTAGGTTCATTCGTTTGGATTTAGCCCAAAAAGATCCCTTGATGAAGTTGTTTGAGGAAGAAAAATTTGATGTTGTCATCCATTTAGCTGCTCAGGCTGGGGTTCGATATTCACTTTCTCATCCGGAAGTTTATATCGAAAGTAACATTGTAGCTTTTTTGAATATTTTGGAGTGTTGCCGATTCCATCCTGTCAAGCACCTGGTGTATGCCTCTTCTAGTTCGGTTTACGGATCCAATGAGAAAATGCCTTTTTCAACTTCTGATTCAGTAGATCATCCCATTTCGCTTTACGCAGCTTCGAAAAAGTCAAATGAATTGATGGCTCATACCTATAGCCATCTTTTTGGAATTCCCACAACAGGTCTGAGATTCTTTACGGTTTATGGACCTTGGGGTAGACCGGATATGGCCTTGTTTTTATTTACAGAAGCGATCCTTGAAGGAAAACCAATTCAAGTTTTCAATTATGGAAAGATGAAAAGGGATTTCACCTATATCGATGATATCGTAGAGGGAATTTTGAAAGTTGCAGAAAGACCGGCAAAACCAAACCCTGATTTTGATCCTCAAAATCCTGACCCTGGAAGTAGCCGAGCTCCGTTTAAAATTTACAACATCGGTAATTCCGCTCCGGTGTTGCTGATGGATTATATTAAGGCCATTGAAAAGGGATTAGGTAAGGAGGCGAAAATGGATTTGCTTCCTTTGCAACCAGGTGATGTACCCGCTTCGCATGCGGATGTGGAAGATTTGATTCGGGATACAGGCTATAAACCAAATACGCCAATAGAGGAAGGAGTAAAAGCTTTTACTGACTGGTATTTAGACTATTACAATAAAGATATTAAATGAAAAAAAGAATATTGATAACAGGTGGGGCCGGGTTTATCGGTTCGCACGTAGTCAAACTTTTTGTTGAAAAGTATCCCGACTATTTGATTGTCAATTTGGATGCATTGACTTATGCAGGTAATCTTGAGAACCTAAAAGAAGTAGAAGGGGCAGCAAATTACAAGTTCGAAAAAGTAGATATTCAAGATGCTGAGGCCCTAGATTCAGTTTTCTCTAATCATCAAATCACTGACGTCATACATTTAGCTGCTGAGTCACATGTGGATCGTTCGATTACTGATCCTTTGGCATTTGTAAAAACCAATGTGATTGGGACGGTGAATCTTCTAAATGCTGCGAAGAAGGCTTGGAATGGTGAATTGGATCAACATCTTTTCTACCATGTTTCTACTGATGAGGTTTATGGCTCATTGCATGATGGAGGATTCTTTATAGAAACGACTCCTTATGACCCGCAGTCTCCGTATTCAGCTTCAAAAGCTGCTTCCGATCATTTTGTAAGGGCTTATGCGAATACCTACAAAATGAGGACGGTTATTTCTAACTGTTCTAATAACTATGGTCCGAATCATTTCCCTGAAAAACTGATTCCGCTTTGCATCAATAATATCAAGAATATGAAGCCTCTTCCGGTTTATGGAAAAGGGGAGAATGTAAGGGATTGGTTATTTGTAAAAGACCATGCAAGGGCTATTGATACCGTGTTTCATAAGGGAGAGCCAGGAGAAACCTATAATATCGGAGGCTTTAACGAGTGGAAAAATATTGATATTGTCCGATTGCTTTGTAAGAAAATGGATGAAAAACTAGGCCGAGAACCTGGGACTTCTGAGCAATTGATCACTTTTGTAAAAGATAGAGCAGGACATGACCTTCGCTATGCCATTGATGCTACCAAAATTCAAAAAGAACTAGGTTGGGAGCCAAGTTTGCAGTTTGAAGAAGGAATTGATTTGACGATTGATTGGTATCTCGAAAATCAAGACTGGCTAGACCATGTCACCTCGGGATCCTATCAGGATTATTACCGGGAGCATTATGAGTCTTAATAAATGGGGCTGTCTCAAATCTTATTTTTTGTCACGTTGAGCCGAGTCGAAGCGAAGCTAAACTAGTTGAAAATAGACTTCGACTTTCTGCCTACTGGCAAAGTAGGCGCTTAGCATGACAAAGGTTATTTATGAGACACCCTTATTTTTTTGTTTGCTTTCCTGGTATTCAGATGGTGTCATCTGGTAGGTTTCTTTAAAGCATTTAATGAAATAGGAGGGAGAAGAGAAACCAACTGAATAAGCAATCTCAGCAACCGTTTCATCGGTCTTTTCTAACTTTTGTAAGGATTTACGTAGTCTTTGATCCCGAATAAATGCTGAGGTAGCGAGTCCTGTTAAAGCAGTTAATTTTCTATGAAGCTGCATTCTACTCATCCCAAGTTTTTTGCTAAAATCATCCACTGAAAAATTTGAATCCAATAAATCAGAATCGACGATTTCCTGAACTTTTTGTAGAAATACTTCATCAGTGGAAGTGACAGCGATTTCGCTTGGTGATACCTCGGTTTTTCCTGAGTAACGTATTTGAAGATTTTTGCGAAGTTCAATTAGCTTTTCAATTCGAACCAGTAATTTCTGAATGGAAAAAGGCTTGATCATGTAATCATCGGCTCCTTCTCTTAACCCTTTTAACATATGTTCTTCTTCTGATTTTGCAGTAAGGAGGATGATCGGAATATGTGAAGTTTTCTGATCGGTTTTTAGAGAATGGCACAATTCAATCCCATCCATTTCAGGCATCATTACATCAGAAATAATAAGGTCCGGAATCTTTTTCAATGCTAAATACAGCCCCTCCTTTCCATTTTTGGCTTCAATGAGATTGAAATAGCCTTTCAAATTATCTTTCAAAAACTTCCTCAAATCATCATTATCCTCTACAATAAGTATCAACGGTGATTTTTCATTGGCCTGAATAGGAGTAGGGGATAATTCCTCTAAATTTTCCTCCGAACTATTCTCCCATACATCTTCAGGTGAAAAGAAATACTTGTCAATAGGTAGCCTTATTTCGACTTCAAATAGTTCTGTCTTTTCTAAATTTAATTGAATGGTTCCTTTATGCAATTCAACCAAATCTTTGATCATAGGGAGACCAATTCCAAATCCATCTGAGTTCTTATCTGCTTTAAAAAATTTATCAAAAAGGTGATCTTTTTCTTCTTGACTGTACCTTCTAGAGCTAGTATTATTGACCTTAAGGGTTACATAATTTCCGCTTCGTTCAGCTTCTAGTAAAATTTCCGTTTTGGGCTTACCGTATTTGATGGCATTCTGAAGAAGGTTTCCGACAATTTTTTCAACCTTGTCCGCATCAAACCAAATTTCACTTAGTAGCGGGATTTTGCTATTCAGCTTCATTCCTTTTTCAGAAGCAGAATAGAAAAAATTCATGGTAACCGTCTGAAGCAATAAACCAAGATTACCCTTTTGAATTTTGAGGTTTAATCTTCCGGTTTTGATTTTTGAAGCTTCCAATAATTGATCTACCAAATTCAATAATCGTGATGAATTGTGCTTGATCAGATTCAATTGAGATTTGAAAACAGGGTTTTCGGATTCTTGGAATAATCGCTGAACTGTACCCATCATCAAGGTCAATGGTGTCCTAAATTCGTGGGATATATTGGTGAAAAAATTGGTCTTAAACTGATCTATTTCATGCAATCGTTGTGATTCAGCTTCTTTTAGCTGAAGCTCATATTGCATTTGCCATTTCCATTTTAGGTAATTGATAAACCACCAAATCCCAAAAATCGTAAGCAATATATAGATCAGTTTTGCAAACAAAGTCCAATACCAAGGCTGTAAAATGGAAAAGTTGTATTGAACAATATCTTCTGTCCATATGCCATCATAATTACTGGATCGAGCAAAAAAGGTATAATCCCCGGGAGGAAGATTTGTGTATCGAGCAATATTAAAGGTTCCTCCATTTATCCAATCTTCATCATAGCCCTCTAAGTAATATTCAAATTGGTTTTTCTCGGGACTGGAAAAAACCAAGCTGGAAATTGAAAAAGTCAGGGTGTTTTGGTGATACTTGAAATTTTGATTTTCTGTCAATGGGAATTCATTGCCAAATACTTGAATGTGGGTTATTGCAGTTTTTGGCCGAATGGGATTAAAAGAAATATCTTCTGCATCAAACCAATACAAACCTTCCAAACTACCAAAATAAAGGGTTCCTGATGGATGTTTGAAATATGCACCTGTATTGAACTCTGTTGCCAAACCATCATAATTGGTGTAGTTCGTGATTTGGTATTCTGAATTTGAGCTTCGGATTTGGGAAATTCCTTTATTGGAGCTTAACCATAAATTTCCATTTTCATCTGGGAGAATAGCATAGATTACATCATTTGGAAGGCCATTTTCAGTGGTTATGTAGTCAAATTTCCTAGAGTTGATGTCAAAGATATTGATCCCTGAGCCATTAGTTCCTATCCATAGCTTGTTGTCAGGTGCTAGGTAAAGGGATTTGATGGAGTTATTACTAAGCGTATTTTCCTCACCTTTTTTATGCTGGAATCGTTCAAATGTTTTGGTTTTTAAATTGAATTTGGCGATCCCTTGATTTTCAGTACCAATCCAAAATTCATCTTCACCTGATTGTAGAATAGTTCGGATATTATTATCGGGAATGCTCCTTGGATCTCCTTCCTTGTGTATAAACTGCTCTACAACTCCTTTTTCAGGGTCAAATTGAATCAATCCGTCATTTCGGGTACAAAGCCAAACTCGATTTTTAGAATCATTTAGAATCTTCCAAATAGTGTTACTTGGAAGGGAAGGTTTAGAAGAATCATCATAGTGTCGGAAAATCCCGGATTTGGTGTTCAAAATGCTTAAGCCTCCATCTTGATAGCCGATCCAAAGTTTATCCTGAATTCCCAACAAACTCATTACCCGATCATTCCGAATAGTGTTGGGATTATTTTCTGTAGCATGAAATGTTTTCCAAATTCCTGTTTTTGGATCATAGGAGGTTAACCCTTTTCCAGAAGTTCCAATCCAAACTTTATCATCCGACCCCACATATATAGATCGGATTACATCAATATTAATTTCTTCAGGAAGCTGCTGATTATGGAAAAAGTTGAATTTCTCTAGAAAAGGATCATAAAAGCTAAGGCCTGCTCCATCTGAGCCCAACCAAATTGTACCTGTGTAATCCTCGTAGAGGCATAGAATATCATTATAGTGGATGGATCTTGGGTTTTGTTTGGAATAGGTGAAGTTCTGAATTTGTTGATTGTCAAAATCAATTAAAAAAGTGCCTTGACCATAAGACGCAATCCAAACCAGACCATTTTGAGCTTCCCAAATATCTAAGATCATGATGTCTTCAAATGGGTTGGATTCCAAATCTAAATAATCTGAAATGGGAATAGATTCCTCACCTAATTCAAGTATAATCCATATTCCTTTTGATAGAGTTCCATATAAAATAGAACCATTTTTCAGGGGTAAGGCTATTGAGAAAAAGGATTCTTCCCCAGCTCTTATTACTGGTTCAATTGATTGGGACTCCTTATTAAAAATTGAAATCTCATCTTTGAAAGTTAGAAGAAGCTGGTCCTGATATTCAGCAATATGATTGATCTCTTTTGTTGGATCATTCCATATTAGTTCTGCTTTTTGGGAATTTTCATTCCAATGAAAAAGTTGCCCAGATAGGGTGCCAATCCATATATTTCCTTCCGAGTCCTCGAAAATATGATTTGCAGAACTTACTCCTTCAATTGGGATGAATTCATTTGAATCTCGGTCTAATTTTTCAGGAACTGTAGAATCTGGAATAATCCAAATTCGATTTTTGGTATCCGAATATACCTTTCCCAAAATGACTTGAGTGGGTTGGGTAATATCATTGAATTTTTTGGGGTATTGGATAAATTCTCGGCCATCATATCGATTTAGACCTTCCTGAGTAGCTATCCAAAGGAATCCATCCTGATCTTGGGTAATGGATATGGCACTGTTTTGTGAAAGGCCATCATTGACTGACAATTGCCGAAAGGAAATATCATTTTGGGCAATTGATTCAGTGCCAATTAAAAAACAAGCTAAAAATAAAAAGCTTGAAAAAAGTGATTCCTTAAGCTTATTCACGATTAATTTAATTCTCGACAACTATAGAGTCCTTAAGATAATAAGATTTTGAAAATGAGGCTTTTTATTACTGATTTATTTAGGAATTAGTAAAAATCCAATTTTTACTTCTAATCTGTTACCTGTTTGTTATTCAATGTTACAATTCTTTCATCCTGTTTTATTTCCTGCCTCTAGCTTTGGTCTGAATAATAAATAGGCTTATTGTGGGGCATTGGTTTGCTGGATTTCTGTTTTTGCTTTTTCTACTCTTTTCTTGTCAAAATCCCAATTTGAAAGTTCAATCCTTTCAAAATGATCAAGAAATAGGAAAGTATGATCAATCTCTAGAAGATTTATCTCAAAAAGTTCCTTTGACAGGGGAGGAGTTAAAGAAAAAGGCACCAATCAATATAGGTTCATTCAGCCAAGTGGATTTGGTTATAGGTTCTCAGGAAGAAATAGGAATAAGCTCCATACAGTCAATATATCAGCATGTTATTGAGAATAATAAATTCTTTACCCTTGAAATAATGGATGGTGCCGGAGAAAGTGGAATTATCTTTTTAAAGCAAAGCTTAGAAAAGTTGAAATCAGACTTTGATCCAGTGACTTCCAAGGAGGAAATTTTTATTCGCGAGCATCAAGGATTTAGGATATTAGAAAAGCAATTAAAAGAGATGTCTCAAATCCATCTTGAATTTATTCTTGCCAAAAGATTCTTAGTGAAAGTTCGTTCAGAGAATCTTTCCAAAGAGGAATTAACCCGGCTTGTGCACTTACTTCCGACCTGGGATTAAGTGAGATTTTATTGCCTTATTACACTCAAAAAGGCATTTTTTTAACCTTGTTACAATATTTACATCATCTGATACATACCTGATATCCTTTATTAAGACAGTTTGGGATTTTTAGCTTGTAAATGCCAAGCAAAAAAATCTAGTTCAAATGGATACAGGTATACCAAACACTCAAAAGAAAATTGGAAGGCTCAAATCATTAATTTTCCTTCTTTCATTTTTCTATTTTTCGACTGCAGTCGCCTTTGCTCAACAACTTTCTGGCTCGTATACGATTGGAGCTTCAGGGAATTATGCAACATTTTCGGATGCTGTCTCAGATTTGACAAGCAACGGAATTTCCGGTCCGGTCACTTTTGAAGTTCAAGCAGGAACTTACACTGAGCAGATTCTACTCGGAGCTATTTCCGGTGCGTCGGAGACTAATACTATCACTTTTCAAAGCGAATCTGGTAATGCGGGGGATGTGGTCATTCAATATGCTGCTACTGGAACAGCGGATAATTACGTGATTCGATTGGATAATTCCAGTCATCTTATTTTCAGGAACCTGACTATACAATCCCAAGGAAACGGATATTCATGGACTATCTCGGCAATTAATGAATTGAATGATTTATTGGTTGAACAATGTGTTTTAAGTGCTCCTGATTGGAATTCCAGAAATTTTAATGCGGGTAACGTTCGCTTGAATCCGAGTCTGTCTAGCAATGTAAGATTGATCAATAACCGGATCAGTGGGGGTGATCACGGTCTTTATTATGTAGGTGGTTCCAGTAGTAGCCGTTCACCGGGTTTTGAGTTGCGGGACAACGAGATCGCGGGTCCTTTTGCCTACGGGGTTTATTTGCAGTACCTGACCGGAGCGGTAATCGAGGGGAATACGGTGACTATGCGTGGGACCTCATGGAGCAGTTCGTATTCCATGAAGATAGATCAGGTAGAAGATGCATTAAGAGTGGTTGGGAATCGGTTGAGGGGTTCTAATGATGAAGGTTTGGAGATTACCTACAGTAACGGGACGGCAGAAAGTCCGGGGTTGGTAGCCAACAATTGGATTCAGAACAAGGGTAACCGCCGTACGGTATTTTTGTATTACAATTCCCATTTGAATTTTTACCACAACAGCATCAATGCGATAAATGGCAGTGGTTCAGCCTATTCGATCCAATATGATGGAGCTTTTGGACAGTCAGGTAACCGGATAGTAAACAACATTTTCAAAGCCAATGTGGCCGAGGCGGTGTATGTGTCCAATTCCAATGC
>NZ_SPSB01000004.1 GCF_004571135.1 Algoriphagus kandeliae | reverse complement strand
ACCATTCATAGGAGATGGTTCCCGTACCGGTTGCGGCGACGCTCAGGTCGGTAACTGATCCGTTTTGGCAGACGGTTTCTCCCACGGGCTGTGAGGTGATTTCTGTTTCCGGGGTTACGGTCAGCTGAACGATATCGGAGTTGACTGATCCGCAGGTTGCACTGGTAGCGGTGGCGAAATAGTAGAAGGTTCCGTCGTTCGAGATATCGGGAGTATGTGTTGCGCCGGTTCCTACGGAGGTTGCTCCGGAGTAAGAGTTTGAGGAGTTGACGAACCATTCATAGGAGATGGTTCCCGTACCGGTTGCGGCGACGCTCAGGTCGGTAACTGATCCGTTTTGGCAGACGGTTTCTCCCACGGGCTGTGAGGTGATTTCTGTTTCCGGGGTTACGGTGATGGTTCCTGTTTCAGTTGTTGTCCCAGCACAACTGCCCCCTGATGCATTAACCTCAAAAGGATATGATCCGGCAGTCCCAGAACCAGGCGCTCCGCTAATGGTTAATGTATTGCCTGACATTGAGTATGTAACACCTGTAGGGAGGCCTATCACTGAAACAGATCCTGAACCTAAGACTTCATAAGTGATATTTACGATATTCTGCTCTTCGCATATTGTCTGGCTATCTGTCCCAGCAGCAGAAGTCAAATTTATAGTACAAGCAAAAATCTCCTCAATCCTTAAATTCTCTTTAGGATCAACTTCTTTTTTGATTGTTGTTATCGGCTCAATCTCCTTTTGTTCTTCAGCTTCGAAAAGCTGAATGAAAGGTTTGAGATCAGAGATTTTAATTCCTTTGGTTTGGGCATAGAACTTCCAGCTGAAAAATATCAGAACTATAAAAAGTGATACTTTGAGTAAAGTTCTACTCATAGGCCGTTGTTTAGCATTTAAATGCATTTCAGTCGGCTAAAAATGCATTTCAAATTTAACTTTTATCTTTTGGAAAGCCTAATAAATTGAATGAATTTTCTAGTCTTTCCGCTTGATAATCAGTTAAGTTATAAGGTATATATCCCCTTATTATATACTTTATATATCTCAATCTTATATTATTCCAAATTCAAATAATATATGATCAAGTACATTATTTTGTTACTTGACGAATTTTATTTCAATTATTACAGATAAAGGGATTCAAATCTATTTAAAATTTTGTCATATCCAAAAAATCAAGAAAAAAATTGGATATGTATAAGATGGGTATAGAAAAATTTTGGAGGCTTATTTTCGAATGATTCGTATTTGTTGATTTTCATTGTTCCAAAAAATATCTAGGAGGAATAATCCTTCTCCTGCATTTCTTAAATAATCCGAAACTGTTTTTTCCACTTCCATAGTGGAGTACACCAAAAATTCAGTTCCAGTCCCTTGAGAATTATAGATTCTGACTAAAAGAGGAGAGTCATTCAAAGAGTCTTTGTCCCGTAATTGAAGTTGAATACTTTCATTGTTTTTTGATGGGTTGGGATACAAAACCCAAGCACTTTCTCCTCGGGAAGGATTAACAGTAATGCCTTGTATTTCAGTGTAATTAGCGGTACCATCAAAATCTATCTGTTTCAACCTATAAAAAATATTTCCACCTCCAATAGGAAGGGTTTGGTCTTGGAATACATATTCTTTTGGACCATCAGAATAACCCACACTGGCTACATTGCCAATCTTTTCCCAATTCTTAACCCCATTAATAGATCGTTCTATTTCAAATCCTTGATTTTCCCATTCTTTGGTAGTTGCCCATTGTAACTCAGCTATTCTTAATTGAGAATTAAAGTCGGCAGTGAAATAAGCATATTCAACTGGAAGAATACGGGCTGAAAGAATTTTACAGAGTTCTCCTAATTGTATTTCATCTGTCCAGGAAATATTGCCTGAGGTTCCAGGAATTGGAGGGTTAGTATTCTCACAAAGTTCCGATTGATCTCCTGACCAGCCTGTAACGACCACTCCACCAGTTCCGATATTCAATACTGCTTCACCCAATTCTAATTTTGCATTCGGTCCTTGGAGATTGATGGTAACTTGTTCTAGGGTGAATATATTTCTTGTATCATCTCTGGAATCAAAGCGGATTTCTCCACCATCCTCCACGCAGATAATTACATTTTCTAACTCAGTTATATAAATCAAGTCTAATACAGACCCAGCTCCAACAACTATACAACCATTTGTAATAGTAAATCCAGGTTCATTTCCTTGATTGGGACGATCCAAAGTTAAGTCAGCTCCGTTTTGCAAAATGATACCACCTAGATTAAAATCAGATGCTTCCCAAGTATAGGCTACATTCGCACCGGTGAATTTTGCAATCTGTCCCTCTAAAAAATCTCCAGTTCCAGTCCATCGGCTTTCATCCAAGCCTTGATTGGTACGATCATTTACTAGGGTTATGGAAGAAGTATAGGTTCTTGGACTTCCGCATTCAGCACATTGTCCATAGGATTTTGAGCCGAATTGAAATAGCACAAAGAGAAGCGAAATGAAGACCTTCAAATCGAGTTTTTGTTCCAATTTTTTGGGAGTTGGGGTGAATGGAATTGGAACACAATCATACATCTAAAAGTTTGAATTTTTTGCCACTTTCTACAAAAAAATCAGGATGTAATGCATAAAAATAAATAGACCCTGAAAGTTTTGACAATCAGGGTCTAAAGAAATTTATTTTTGGATGAATTACCCGTTCATACTGATCAAGAATTCGGCATTGTCCCGGGTGCCTTTCATGCGCTGAAGAAGGAATTCCATGGACTCCTGAGAAGTCATATCACTCATCAGTTTTCGGAGAATCCAAACTCGCTGCATCTCTTCTTTGTCCATCAATAGGTCTTCTCTACGAGTACCTGAGCTCAAGACATCGATAGCAGGGTAAATTCTTCGGTTGGCAAGTTTACGATCCAAAGCCAATTCCATGTTACCGGTTCCTTTGAATTCTTCAAAGATCACCTCATCCATTTTGGAGCCAGTTTCTACCAAGGCGGTAGCAATGATGGTCAAAGAACCGCCATTTTCTACATTTCTCGCAGCTCCGAAGAATCGTTTAGGCTTGTGCAAGGCATTAGCATCCACCCCACCGGAAAGGATTTTTCCGGAACTAGGTACAACAGTATTGTGCGCTCTTGCCAATCGGGTGATGGAATCCAACAAAATCACTACATCGTGACCTACTTCTACCATTCGCTTTGCTTTCTCCAAAACGATATTGGCAACCTTTACATGGCGCTCAGCCTGCTCATCAAACGTAGATGAAATTACTTCTGCTCGTACAGATCGAGCCATATCTGTCACTTCCTCAGGTCGTTCATCGATCAATAAGATCATCAAATGAACCTCAGGATGATTTTGGGTGATGGCATTGGCAATTTGTTGCAAAAGGACCGTTTTACCAGTTTTTGGCTGCGCTACGATCATACCACGCTGTCCTTTTCCGATAGGAGCAAATAGATCCAAAATTCGGGTGGAGTATCCATCCGGTTTGGTCGATAAATTCAATCGCTCTTCAGGGAATAATGGGGTAAGGTATTCAAAAGGAACTCGATCCCGGATTTCGTCAGTAGTTTTTCCATTGACTGTCCCGATCTTCAAGAGGGCAAAATATTTTTCTCCTTCTTTAGGTGGTCGGATTGATCCTTTGATATGATCTCCTGTTTTTAGGCCAAAAAGTTTGATTTGACTTGGAGATACATAGATATCGTCTGGAGAAGCAAGGTAGTTGTAATCCAAGGAACGAAGGAATCCATATCCTTCCTGCATGATTTCCAATACACCCTCATTTTCGATGACTCCGTCAAATTCCCGAGGACTTACGTAAGGCTTTTTCTTTCCTCCTTGAACGGTTTCAGCTGAAGGAGCCAAAATCTCATCCTGTGATTTGAAATTTTTCCGCTTTGGAAGTTCTACTTCCGGTTCAGTTTTCTGTTCTGGAGTACTCGGCGCTTCTTCCTGAGTAGCTTTTTCTACGTTGACTTCCTCAAATACCCGCTTACGAGGTCGGAAAGTCTTTGGGTGTTCTTCGGATGGCTCAGGAGATTTTTTCTCAGCTTTATGCTTGGGCTTTTCAGCCTTAACCTCTTCTTTTTGTTTTTCCTTTACTTCTTCCGAAGGAGATTCGGCTGGTTTTTCAGTTACATTTTGCCTTTTGAATTTAGGCTTGTATTCAGCTTCCTCTTGAGGCTTTTCCGCTGGCTTGGAGGCCGGTTTGGATTCTGATTCTTGAGCTGGTTTTTCCTGAATTTCTGCGAGGGCGGGCTTTTTCTTTGGGAGGGCTTTCTCGGGGGTGATTGCTTGTTGGTCGAGAATTGCGTAGACGAGTTCGTCTTTTTTGAGGGATTTGAAGTTTTTGACGCCCAACTCCTCTGCGATTTCCTTCAGCTCAGATAATAATCTGATTCTGAGTTCTTCTATGTTGTACATAAAGAGATGATGATAAATAAATAATGTGTGCTAAAATGCTAATTAGGAATCGTAAATGTTTTCGAAGCAAAAAAGAACTGCTGGAAAGTTTCAAGCCAAAGTGGGCTGGCTTGTTCATTTACGGTGTTGATGCAATATTACAGTTATCTCATTGATTTAACAAATATTTATTTTCAGTGAAATAAATTTATTCTTCCATAATTTGTCTAATTACGGTAATGGACTTCCATGGTTGATTATGATCCAATTGCTCTGAAAAGAAGTCCAATAAATAATCCAGTAACTTTCTTCGGATTAGATGGGGAACGCGTGCTTTGCAGGCGAAGGAATTTTCCATCAATTCATGCAAATAAGTCGATACTACGGGTATTTCTTCAGGAGAAAAAGGCAAGGTTCTGCTTTCTTCTAAGAAAATGGAAACTTCCTCTGGTCCAAATCCCAAAAACTTTGCCAACTGAATTAAAAAGGCATGCGGATAATGCCGGAGCTCGATATTCGGTAAGTCCAAATGAATCAGAGATTTTTTTATCCAATCAAAAAGCCATTCGTTTTGATAATTTTCATAAATGGACTTGCTAATTGCCTCTGCCACAAAAAGAGCGATGCTTGTTTTTCGAAAATCAAAAGGGATCAACTGGTAAGGATGGTTGGTTTTTGCTTCAGAAATCCGCTGAAGACCTGCCCCTTCTTTTTCATAGACCACCAAGTCCAACATAGTCATGGGTTGGTACAAGGCGATTTTTGATTTGTTTCCGGCTTTTCGGACGCTGTTTACAATGTAGGATTTAAAGCCTAATTCGCGGGTGAAGATTTTAACGATCACACTGCTTTCCTGATATCGGATGCAACTGATGACGATTCCTTCTGTCTTCCGAATCATGGTCGCTTATCTTCCAGAAAGCATCTTCGGCATCGGGCTTCGTAGCTTTCTTTTTCACCCAAAACCACCTTTTGGCGAGAATCAGAAAGCCGGAGGGAGAATGCCGCCAAATCTCCGCATTTCATGCAAATGGCGTGCACCTTGGTAACGTACTCGGCAGTTGCCATCAATTTCGGCATGGGGTCAAAAGGCTGTCCTTCGAAATCCATGTCCAAGCCAGCTAAAATTACGCGCTTTCCTTGATTGGCTAATTGATTGACCACCGGAACGATGCGGTCATCGAAAAACTGAACCTCGTCGATTCCCACCACATCACAATCACCTGTCAATAGTAAAATGTCTTCTGCAAAATTGACTGGAGTAGATCGAATAGAAGTCTCATTGTGTGATACCACTTCTTCTTCGTGGTAACGCGTGTCTATTTTGGGCTTAAAAATCTCGACCTTCAACTTGGCGATTTTTGCCCGATTTAATCTGCGAATTAATTCCTCGGTTTTTCCGGAAAACATGGACCCACAGATGACTTCAATCTGTCCTTTTCGCTCTGTATTTTTTGTTCCTCTTGGGGATCTTTCTACAAACATACCTCAGTCACTATACTCTAAATGAGGAAATTTATTGATTTCTGCTACTCTAATATGCAATTCACCTGCTGGAAGTTCAGCCTGGCAGCATAACCGCTCATTATCTTTTAATCTACCCTGATTTCTGAAAAAAAGCTCCCGTTCATTCGGAGGGCTAAGATTTTCCATTCCGGAAACCACGATCATTTTGCAACTTGTACAGCGTCCTTTTTTGCCGCAGGCATGCATCCAGTCAATGCCATTTTCATGAATTAATTCAATAACTTTACCCGAAGATTTCTCCGAATCTATGGTACGATTGTAGAGATTTTCTATCACAATTCGGGACACTTGTTCGTTGACTTTTGTAAATCACCAGCTAATGACAACTCAAATTAACAGCAATTATTTAGAAAAATACGCCAAAGATTACGCAGAGATTGTCTGCGATCGCTTTTATCAGAATCGCCAATTTATTACCGGACAGGATATAGTGGGCCTCACGGCATCCGTTCAGGTCAATTTTTTTGTGATACGGAGGCTTTTTGAGCTTTGGCAGCAGGAATTACAAAAGCTAAAGAGTAACCCCTATTTCGATTATCGGGATGTGGCAGTTCATGAGGCTTTGACACAGTTTATGAACGTCCTCTCGCGTAGAATTAAGGTGGAGCGAGCCCATCTTCAGCCTTTGGTTGAATTTGCTGTCCAAAAGTCCATTGAATTGGCGACTAATCCAATGACTTTTTACCAGGCCGAAATAGATCAGGCTCCTTCCCAAAAAATCAATGAGTACCTCGCCGAAAATAAAAGATATTACAAATGGCATCCTCAGGTTATTACTTTTTTGATTGATAAAGCTGGATTTGGACAAGATCCCCTTGCCTACAAAAAAGCGATTGCGGCAAATTATCAAGCAATCAAGGAGCAGTTGGAATCGGTAAACCTATTGTTGGCGACCTTAGGAGAAATTAAAGCCTTTGACTTAGATGCTTATATTGAAAATGCACCAGAGACAGAAGCACCAAAGCCGATAGTTGAGGAAGAAAAACAAGACTCATTCTTTGATCAAATTGAGTCCGAGCCTTCTTCTTCTGAACCTGAAGAAGAGAAGGTTCCTGAAACTACGATAGAACCTGAAAGTCCGAAAGCTCCTCCGGTAACCCCTTCCTATTCCGCAGGAAAATTAGATCCTAATCAAATCAAATCTCGCTTTGCTGCGGAGAGTTACAAGGGAATGAAAGGTTTGATTGGGGAATTGTCAGAAAGTTTGGCAATCAATCAGCGCTTTATGTTCCGTAAGGAGTTATTCGAAGGCAATGATGATCTTTTGACCCATGCCTTAAAATCGCTTGATGCCTGCAAATCTTTCGATGAGGCAGTGGAAGTGATCAACGTACGCTATTTGACGGAATTGGGATGGGATGAAAGCTCCGAACCGGTGGAGGAGTTTTTGCACGTGGTTTACAGACGTTTTTCGGATTAACTGATCCGACCTAATTGCTGAGAACGGGAGGCATCCATTTTTACAAAAATGAAAAGCAACATGGTAAATGACCACAAGGACGATCCTCCATAACTAAAGAAAGGTAGGGGGATTCCAACTACTGGAAAGAGTCC
This sequence comes from Algoriphagus kandeliae, assembly GCF_004571135.1. Taxonomy (GTDB): domain Bacteria; phylum Bacteroidota; class Bacteroidia; order Cytophagales; family Cyclobacteriaceae; genus Algoriphagus; species Algoriphagus kandeliae. The sequence goes on along the minus strand of NZ_SPSB01000004.1, from coordinate 818,508 downwards.
AATGGTCATGGAAATATTGATCATAAAGTGGAAAAATAGGATGGAAACCACGGAATATCCATAAATCCTCGAGAATCGGGTCTTTTGGCGCTCAGCCATAACCACCAGGCGATAAAGCAGGGCCACAAATAGTCCAATCACGATAAAGCTTCCTGCCCATCCAAATTCCTCCCCCAGTGTACAGAATATAAAGTCTGTGTGCTGTTCTGGAACAAAATCAAACTTTGTCTGAGTACCTTGTAGGTATCCTTTCCCAAAGAAACCTCCCGATCCTATGGCGATTTTGGATTGGGTTACATTCCAACCTACTCCCAGGGGATCGATGTCTGGATTAAACAAGACCATGATTCGGTTTTGTTGATGTGGGGGGAGTTTAGAAACAACCCAGTCAATACTATAGGTGTAGCCAATCATCAACAAAGCAATCGCCGAAAAAGCAATGGTTCGCTTCCAGGAAGTTTTTCCGATTGATATCAGAATCAAGGCGAGAATAGCGATTGCTCCTACGAGATAAAGATTATTTTCAATTCCTAAAGCCAAAAGAGTCAAGGCAATAAATCCTAACCCTAGGATGTAGTATCGTTGAGGTAGCCCTTCACGGTAGAACATGATCAAAAAGGAAAAATAAACCATGGCCGTTCCTGTGTCAGGCTGCAATAAAATCAAAACTATTGGCAGCATTAGGACTCCAAATGCTACTAATTGATTTTTGGTTTTGGCAAGGTCAAATGTCGGTCGCTCCATCACTTTGGCAAGTGCTAGGGCGGTTGCAAATTTGGCAAATTCTCCGGGCTGAATTCGGAAGGAGCCAAATCCAATTGAAAGAACCTGTCCGTTTACTTCTTTTCCAAAGACAGGTGTCAATAGAAGAATAAACAGAAAGACCAGATAGATGGGAAGGGCTAGATTTTCAAAAAGGCGATGATCTGCAGCCATGATCAAAATGATTAAGACTACCGAGATCCCAATCCGGACAAGCTGCTGACCGGAATTTATGGACATGTCAAACATGCTCTGAGGAGCCTGACTGTCATACACGGCAGCATAGATATTAAACCACCCGATGATCACCAAGGCAAAATAAATGACTACTACCAGCCAATCTACTCGGTTAATAGGAATATCGGGCTCTCTCATTTAATAGATAAAGTTTCCTGCCAAAACATATTCTTCCAAAGCTGGACGGGTAATTTGCCCTTTGATGTATTTTTCAATCATCAAAGACGCGGTACTTGCAGCGGCTCTACCTCCCCAGCCGGCATTCTCCACATAAACTGCGATGGCAATTTTTGGATCGTCTTTTGGCGCAAAAGCCACAAATACGGAATGGTCTTCTCCATGGGGATTTTGAGCAGTCCCGGTTTTTCCTGCAATCACCAAATCCTCAATAATCGCTCGGTTTGCCGTTCCATACAGTGCTTCAGCCATGGCATCTTGGATTAGGTCAAAATGCTTGGCATCCACACCCACTTCATGCTTGGTGCGGTATTTTGAAGGGATTCGACTTGGATCTCCGTCAATTGCTTTGATCAAATGAGGGGTATAATAATAGCCTTTGTTTGCAAAAATGGCTGCCAAATTTGCCATTTGAAGAGGGGTAACCAATAACTCCCCCTGCCCAATAGAAAGAGAGTAGATGGTGGAATATTTCCATCTTCCTTCTCCATAAATTCTATCGTAGAGCTTACTTGAAGGGACATCGCCTCCATATTCACCAAGCATATCGACGCCAAGTCGTCCACCCAGTCCAAATTTTAGCACTTTTTCCCGCCAAGAATCGAGACCAATTTCAGTGTCCTTGAATGTATTCGAGGAAACTTCCCGGTTGATCATTCTGCGGAACGCTTGGTGATAATAAGGATTACAAGAGTTTCGAATAGCTCCAAACAAATTCACAGGTGAAGGGTGATTATGACAAGCAACTAATGATTTGTTGCAGGCATAGGTTGTTTCTGGAAAAAGAATTCCTTCCTGAAGTCCGATCAAACTTTGGACAATTTTGAAAGTCGAACCTGGAGGATAGCGAGCCATAATAGGTCTATTTAGGAATGGCTTGCTATTCAAGGAATTTAAAATAGTGTAATTTTTCCCAAAATCTGCTCCGGTTAGATCGTTGGGATCATAAAAGGGAGCGGAAATAAATGCCAAGATTTCCCCGGTTTTTGGTTCAATAGCTACAACAGATCCTGTTTTCCCTTGCATCAAATATTCCCCATAGAGCTGAAGATCCCGATCCAAGGTGGAGGTCAAATTAGTGCCTGCTACCGAAGCGGTGTCATAGGCTCCATTTTTAAAAGGTCCTTTGTCGACTCCGCGTACGTTGACCATCTTGTATTTCACACCTTTTTGGCCTCGGAGCTCATCTTCATAAAATCGCTCCATTCCGCTGAGGCCTACATAATCTCCCTGTTCGTAATAGTCCGTGGTATCTCGCTCCAACTGTTGGCCATTAATCTCTCCGATATATCCCAAAGCATGTGCGGCAATAGGAGTCGGATATGAACGAACCGATCGAGTCGTGATAAATAAGCCCGGATAATCGATTAAGAAGTCCTGGATTTTGGCAAAATCCGTAGTAGAAATTTGCTTGATCAGAGGAGATGGCTTGACCGAGGAATATTTCCTCGCCGCATTGTAAGCCGTGATTAATTGTTCTTTTTCAATTCCAAAAATGCTGAGAAAGCGAGCGGTGTCTTTGACAGTAAATTCCTTTGGGACAACCATCAAATCAAAAATGGGATTGTTGTAAACCAACAATTCTCCGTTCCGATCATAGATTAGTCCCCGATAAGGATGGTCAACTACCCGCTGAATAGCATTTCGTTCAGCTCGTCTCGAAAAACTATCATCGACAACCTGAATCATGAAGAGTTTGGTAAGGAGCACCAAACCCACTAAGAAAATGACAATGATAATGATAAACGGCCTTTGGTCGTTCATAGAATTCCCCTCCTTCTTTTAAAGAACAACGCCTGTACAAGTATAGCCAAAAGCGCAGTCAAAATCGAAGAAAAGAAGCTTTTGTTTAGGATATTTAATAAGCCTAAAGTACCCCATTGATCAACTGAGAAAAATATGATACAAAAGAAAAAAGTTAAGGGTAAAATATAAGTGAGATACCATCCCGTACCCATCTCTTGTAATGTTGGTTCGGTGCCTTCATCATAACCGCCTGTTGGACTAATTACTCGTAGCCAGAGAGGTCGGATAAATCCCAAGAAAGTTGTGCCTGCTGCATGTATGCCCCCTGTGTCGTAGAAAATATCTACGACAAGACCTAATCCAAAACTAATAAGCAACAAAGTAATAGGAGTAGTATTGATAGGAAGATGGAGAATTAGAATGATGTAGAGAAAACAAAGGCCTACTCCAAAAAGTGCCAGATTTTTGAACAAGAAAACCTGAAGTGCTACCAAGATTATCCCCCAAGCCAAATACGAAAGTAGATTCCTAATATTCATCGCTGATTTCGGCTTTTTGGTACAAAGAATCTAATTCGCTCAATTCGGTATTTTCGATCAAGTAAACATGATTAAGTTTACTAAAATCTGTACTGAGCCTAACGGTAATTTCTAGATAATTTTGATCATCTGCAGGAGCAACCTCACTGATCGTTCCAATTAAAATCCCCTCTGGAAAAATGGCATTATATCCCGAAGTGACCACGGTATCTCCGGGGCTAGCCAACACATGCCGGGGGATATAAAGCATTTTTGCAAATTGAGGGTCATTCGCATCCCAATTGATGGATCCAAAGACATCACTGGATTTGATTTTTGAAGAAACCAATAATCCAGTATTCAAAAGGGAAATTCCTACTGCGTAATTTTTTGATACGCTTTTTACTCGACCCACTATACCTTCTTGATTAAAAATCCCCATTCCTTCTTTCACTCCTTGATTACTTCCCTTGTTGATAGTGAGGTGATTTTGAGTAAGTCGAAGCGTCTGTCCTACCACTCGCGCGCTTTGAACGGTGTATGAGGCTCTAAATGCTGAGTCTAAACCTTCTTCAGAAAGGCTATCGTAGGGAGTCAGCAAAGTTATTTGCTGAAGCAATTCCGCATTTTGAGAAGCTAAGTCCTGATTTTCTTCCGCTAGATTGAAAAAGCCTACAATATCCGCTTGTGTTTTAAGCAAGCTTCCCGTCAACGCCATCGAACTGTTGAAAAAAGCTGCCCCTTGGGGGGAGTTGTTTCGGACCACCATCCAAATGGCGATGATTTCTAAAAATACAAATAATAAAAGGGCCCTTAGTCGATAAAGGAATTCTAAAATGCGTAGCATTCAGGCTTTAAGTCATCAATACAGTTCGGAAATTTTGTAGGTTTTTCAAAGCAGTGCCAGTTCCTCTGACTACTGCACGAAGTGGATCCTCAGCGATGTGAATAGGCAACTTCGTCTTTTGGTGAAGTCGCTTATCCAATCCTTTCAAAAGAGCTCCACCCCCAGTTAGGTGGATTCCATTGTCATAGATATCCGCTGATAATTCAGGTGGAGCGATTTCAAGAGCTTTCAGTACAGCTTCTTCAATTTTTGAAACTGATTTGTCCAAAGCAAATGCAATTTCTGAGTAGGATACTTTAATGACTTTTGGAATACCTGTCATTAAGTCTCTACCTCGGATTTCATAATCTTCAGGAGCCTCGTCCAATTCAGTCAATGCAGAACCAATTGCGATTTTTACTTTTTCTGCAGAGCGCTCTCCGATCAAAAGGTTATGCTGTCTTCGCATGTAATCCAAAATATCCTTGGTGAAGGTATCTCCAGCTACTCGGATGGACTGGTCAGCTACAATTCCTGACAAAGCAATTAGGGCGATTTCAGTCGTACCACCACCGATATCGACGATCATGGAGCCCATTGGCTTTTCTATGTCGATCCCGATGCCAATTGCCGCAGCGATTGGTTCAAAAATCATGTACACCTCTTTGGCGCCAGCATGCTCGGCAGAGTCACGAACTGCTCTTTTTTCCACTTCAGTAATACCGGAAGGGATACAAATGACCATTCGATGAGACTGAGGGAACATTCCCTTTTTTTGTCCCGGGATCATCTTGATTAAGCCACGAATCATCTGCTCGGCGGCATAGAAGTCCGCAATTACTCCATCCTTCAAAGGTCGGATGGTCTTGATGTTTTCGTGTGTTTTTTCGTGCATGTTCATCGCTTCCCTTCCCACAGCCAAAACCCGGTTGTTGGTTTTGTCTATAGCAATGATAGAAGGTTCGTCCACTACGATTTTATCTTTATGGATGATCAGTGTGTTGGCTGTACCCAGATCAATGGCGATGTCACTTGAAAAAAAATCAAATAATCCCATGTTGTATGCTTGGTCTTTTTATTAATGCAGATTGGAAAGTTTAACAGCGGTAACAAGTTACGCATTATTAAACGGAGGTCGGCAAAATTATTATGTTCTAGCCATAAAATTGAATCATTGGGAATATTTTTTAGATGAAAATGAAGAATAAAAGGAGCTTTTGCCACAAATCCCTAAAAATGACCTTAAATCTTTCAAAATCATTCCTCTTTCCAATTTTCATAGTTAGTAGAAAATTGTTTTTCGATTAAAATTATTTTACCTTTGTGCCGTATTCGGAAGTTTCTAGAGGGGACCACATGTCCCCTCTTTCATTATCGATTCTTATGGAGGATTTAAAGCAAAAATTGATAGAGCTAGTCGAGCGCAATCTCCCTGATGAGGAGCATTTCTTGGTTGATCTTCAATTGACTCCCAAAAAGGATCAGATGAATCTGAATATTTTGATCGATGCCGATCAGGGATTGACGATCGATTCCTGCGCTAAAGTGAGTCGATTGGTATCTGAGGAAATTGAAGCCTTGGATTTGATTGATTCTGCTTATCGGATCGAAGTTTCCTCTCCAGGAGTGGATTTTCCGCTTTCAAGCATCCGCCAATACCGAAAGAATGTCGGAAGAGAATTGAAGGTCCTTTTGGCAGATGGAAAGGAGCAAAAAGGAAAATTATTGGAAGTTAATGTTGAGGGTATTTTGCTCTCTGTTAAAGTAAAAGAAAAGGGGAAAAAGGCAGTGGAAATGGAATTGCCTATCGCCTATGATGAGATAAAAAAATCAGTTGTACAAGTGTCTTTTAAATAAATCAAATGGATGCCAAAGTTTTAATCGAATCCTTCGCGGAATTTGCGAGATCTAAAAATGTGGATCGCCCTACGATGATCCGTATTCTTGAGGATGTGTTCAGAGCCATGATCCGGAAAAAATTTGAAACGGATGAAAACTTTGACGTAACCATCAACGCTGATAAGGGGGATTTGGAGATTTTCCGGATTCGGGAGATTGTAGATGACAACTCAGAAGATATTTGGGATTTCGATAAAATCAGCCTTACCGATGCTCGTAAAATCGAACCGGACTTCGAAATCGGGGAGGAAGTTTATGAGAAAATTGAACTGGAAGAATTTGGCAGAAGAGCTGTACAGATGGCTCGTCAGACCTTGATTCAAAAGATCAAAGATTTAGAAAAAGATATACTTTTCAACAAGTATGAGGAATTGGTAGGGGAAGTAGTCACTGCTGAAGTCTATCAGATTTTGAGCAGAGAGGTGCTGTTGATCGATGGAGAAGGCAACGAATTGATTCTACCAAAGGGAGAGCAAATTCCAAAGGATAGATTTAGAAAGGGAGATACCGTAAAGGCAATTGTTCACAAAGTGGACATGATGAACGGAAACCCTAAAATTATCCTTTCTAGAACTTCACCGGTGTTCTTGGAAAGACTATTCGAAAACGAAGTTCCAGAAGTTTATGATGGTTTGATCACCATTGTTAAGATTGTCCGTGAACCGGGAGAGCGTGCAAAAGTTGCTGTAGAATCCTATGATGACCGGATTGATCCAGTAGGAGCTTGCGTTGGAATGAAAGGATCAAGAATTCATGCGATTGTCCGTGAATTGCAGAATGAAAACATTGATGTAATCAATTACACCGAAAATCTGGAGCTATATGTTTCCAGAGCATTAAGCCCTGCGAAAGTTTCTTCTATTTCAGTAAATGAAGGAAGCAAGCGAATTTCTGTCTTCTTGAAGCCGGATCAAGTTTCACTTGCCATCGGAAAAGGTGGTTATAATATCAAATTGGCCAGCAAATTGGTAGGTTATGAAATTGATGTCTTCAGAGAGCTCAATGAGAACGAAGAAGAAGATGTTGATTTGGTTGAATTTGCAGATGAAATCGATGCTTGGATCATCGATGAATTGAAGAAGACTGGTTTGGATACTGCCAAATCGGTATTGGCTTTGACTAAAGAAGATTTGGTGCGTCGTACGGAATTGGAGGAAGAAACCATTGAGGAAATCTTCCGAATCCTACGCCAAGAATTTGAACAATAAAAGACTAAAAGTCTACCTATTACCCAATATTTAAAATAGATTTCGAAAGCGGTTTTTGCGTATGTCAGAAGAAAAAATGATGAGATTAGGCGCTTTAGCTAGGAAGCTCAACGTGGGTACTGCTACCCTCGTGGAGACTTTGGCGAAAAAGGGCCATGAGGTGCAGGATAATCCTAATTCTAAAATCAGCATGGAGCAAGTGGAGCTGCTGAATAAGGAATTCAGGTCCTCAGCTCAAGAAAAAGAAGAAGCTTCACATTTATCCATTGGGAAGCGTCACGAGACAGTTACGCTCGAATCCGAACCTCAGCCTGAGCCCGCTCCAGCTCCAGCTCCGACTCCGGCACCAAAAGAAGAGCCTGCTCCACCAGCTCCAGCTCCGGAAAAACCAGTAGCAGAAAAACCTACTCCTGCAGAGCCTCAGCCAGAAAAGGTGAACATTGAAGGCCCTAAGCTGGAAGGAATAAAAGTATTGGGTAAAATTGACCTGACTCCTAAGGGAGAAGCTAAAAAGCCTAAGAAAGAAGAGCCAGTGGTGAAAAAGCCAGAAGCTAAACAAGCTCCTGAAGCACCGAAGGCTCCAGAAAAACCAAAGGCACCTGAAAAACCTGTTGCTCCTGCAGCCCCTGAAAAGCCTGTTGAAAAAGCGCCACAGGCACCAGAGCCAAAAGATGAGGTAATCTCCGCAAAAGCAGATAACCTTAAAGGTCTTACAGTTCTAGGGAAAATCGAATTGCCTACCGAGAAGAAGAAAAAGGGTGGACCTGTTGCTTCTTCCGATGAACGTGCTCGAGATAAAAAGAGACCTAGAAAGCGTATTGATAAAGGCAATAAGAATAGAGGCCAAGGCCAACAAGGTCAGGGTCAAGGCGATGGTCAGAAAGGCGGTAAGAAAGGACAGCCTGCAAGAACGCATAAGGTAGAACCTACCCAAAAGGAGATTCAAGATCAAATCAAGCAGACACTTGCGAGATTGCAAGGTGGAAAATCCGGAGGTAAGAAGAGCCGCCGTGATAAAAAAGCCGAGCGAGAAAAGGATACCGCCGAAATGGCACAAGAGGGATCTAAGGTTCTTAAAGTGACGGAATTTATTTCCGCAAATGACCTAGCATCTCTATTGGACGTTTCGGTGAATGAGATTATTTCTACCTGTATGTCCTTGGGAATGTTCGTTTCCATCAATCAGCGATTGGATGCAGAAGCGATTACCATCATTGCAGATGAGTTTGGATACGATGTAGAATTTACCAAAGATATCGAAGAGGAAATCGTCGAGGAGGAAGAAGATAAGCCAGAAGATCTCGTGGAGCGAGCTCCTATTGTTACCATCATGGGACACGTCGATCATGGTAAGACCTCTCTCTTGGACTATATCCGTAGATCAAAAGTAACTGCAGCTGAGGCTGGAGGTATCACCCAGCATATCGGAGCATATGATGTGCGAACAAAAGACGGTCATAAAATAGCCTTCTTGGATACGCCGGGTCACGAAGCATTTACGGCGATGCGTGCTCGTGGTGCTAAAATCACTGACGTGGCCATTATTGTGATTGCTGCCGATGATAGCATCATGCCTCAAACCAAAGAAGCTATCAACCACGCTCAAGTAGCGGGTGTTCCGATGATCTTTGCGATCAACAAGGTGGATAAGCCAAACGCTAATCCTAATAAGATCAAAGAAGAATTGGCGAATATGAACCTATTGGTAGAAGAATGGGGTGGTAAATACCAATCCCAAGATATTTCTGCCAAAACTGGTCAAGGCGTTGATGAACTACTAGAAAAAGTTCTTCTGGAAGCTGAAATTCTTGAATTGAAAGCTAATCCAAATAAGAACGCTGTTGGTACTGTAATCGAAGCGTCTTTGGATAAAGGTCGTGGTTATGTAGCTACCGTAATGATCCAAGCCGGAACTCTGCATGTGGGTGATGTGATGGTAGCTGGATCTCACTATGGTCGTGTGAAGGCTATGTTTGACCATACAGGTAAAAAACTGAAAGAGGCTGGACCATCTACTCCAATTCAGATTTTAGGTTTAAGTGGTGCTCCTCAGGCAGGAGATTCCTTGAAAGTCTATGACAATGAACGGGAGGCTAGAGAAATTGCCAATTCAAGAGAGCAAATTCAACGTGAACAAAGCCTTCGGACCAAGAAGCATATCACTTTGGATGAAATTGGAAGACGATTGGCTATCGGTAACTTTAAAGAACTTAACATCATCATCAAAGGTGATGTGGATGGTTCTGTGGAAGCCTTGTCCGATTCCTTGCTAAAACTTTCCACCGATGAGGTGAAGGTGAATATCATTCATAAAGGTGTTGGACAGATTTCTGAATCTGATGTATTGCTAGCTTCCGCTTCCGATGCAATCATTTTGGGCTTCCAGGTTCGTCCTTCTTCCAATGCAAAGAGACTTGCGGAACAGGAAGAAATCGAAATCAGACATTACTCCATCATCTACGATGCCATCAACCAAATCAAAGATGCCATCGAAGGTATGCTTGAGCCTGAATTTGAAGAAGTGATCACTGGAAATATTCAAGTGCGTGAGGTCTTCAAAATCTCCAAAGTGGGAACAGTCGCTGGTTCTTATGTGACGGATGGATATATCACCAGAAAGAATAAAATCCGAGTTATCCGAGACGGTATCGTAATCCACGATGGTGAAATCGATCAGTTGAAGCGATTCAAGGATGATGTAGCTGAAGTGAAAGCTGGATACGAATGCGGTATTTCCATCAAAAACTTCAACAATATCCAAGTAGACGATACGATCGAAGGTTATGAAATGCGAGAAGTAAAGCGTAAGCTTTAATCAACATAGATTCAATTGGAAAGGAGTGGGGAAACCTGCTCCTTTTTTCGTTAAATAAAATGCTATTTGCACTTCAATTTTTACTTAAAGCACTGGCTATTCTTAGCTTGCTTTGCCTTTTCTTAGGATTGTTCCGTCCAGTTTGGGTACTTTGGTTTTTGGATAGGATGAATAGGCTAAAGGTGATTCAAGTGTATGGCCTTTTATTCTTGTTTTCGAGTCTTTTTTATTGGCTTTTGAATTTCATTTCCAAATAAAAATTCTGACTTTTATCATGTTCTGATTTTATTGGTCTTGAAAAAATTAATCCCTGTACTTTTATTTCTATGTTTCGTATCCTACCATTTTGGGTACTATCTCTATTATTTTTCTTCCCATTACCAGTTGGAACAGAGCTGGCAGGATAAAATCTATTCAGAGCAAACTGAAGGCTTGGAAGAACGATTACTGGAAATTCCACTTTCAGCTCCCTATATGGCCGATCAGGATGAATACCAATTGACCAATACTCGCTTTGAAAAAGACGGGAAGTACTATCGAGCCATCAAACAACGCTATCAAAAAGATATGCTACAGATCGTCTATGTGCCTGATACAGCGAGAAGAACTTTAGAATCTACTGTACAGAAATGGATAAGTTTTTTGACCGAAAAGGACTATCCAGGGAAAAGTGAAAATTCAACACAATTGAAGATTTTCATTAAAGATTATGTAGAAACGCCTTCTTTTGAAATTCAGTGGATAGTGTCTTCTCCTTATTTACAACATCAAGGGTTTATTTTTTCAACTTACAAGAGTCCTTTTTTTCAATTAACCACTCCTCCTCCACAATTTGCGTAATCACTTTCTATTCAGGGCTTTTAAGAATTGCCCGGATTTTTATCTAAAGTTGGATTCAATTCTCTAGATCATTTTACCCCATTCTTCAGGTTTGGAAAGAGGCTTTCTTTTTAGAAATGATAAGTCTTCTTTGCTATGAATCCTTATTCGTAAGGCTTTCTTCTTTCGAGTAGGATTGGGGATTCTTTCAACCATTTATTACGCATTTAAATCATGAAAAAAATATATACAGTTATTTCATTGGCATTGGTTTTACTGCTTTTGCCATCGCTAGCTTGGTCACAAGGGTGTGTGGCTATCCGTCAATATTCCGGCTTGGGAAATGCCGTTGGGCAGGGTAATTTTCAAGCAAAAGGGGATTGGAATCTTAGTTTAAATTATCGCTATTTCAAGAGTTTCAGGCATTTTCGAGGTACTCATGAGGAACCAAATCGAGTCGAAGATGGAACAGAAGTGATCAATTGGTCTCATGGAGTGGACTTCAATATTAGTTATGCTTTTTCAAATCGCCTGTACGGAATAATTTCCCTACCATTTGCCTACAATGAACGGTCATCCCTTTATGAGCATGGTCGAACGGAGCGACACAGCACTTATTCTAAAGGTTTGGCAGATATGCGGATTGGAGCTGGGTTTTGGTTGTTTTCAGATGAAAAACCTCGAAAAGGAAATATCGCAATGGGTCTGGGAGTTAAAATTCCAAGTGGAGACTATGCTGCTAGCGATACCTTTTTCAATGTTGGACCAAATGGAGAATCAGAAATCAGACCGGTAGATCAATCCATTCAGCTTGGTGACGGTGGAGTGGGGTTGATTTTGGATACCCAGGGGATATGGGAACTTTCGCATGGATTCTATTCCTATTTCAGTGGATTTTATATGATCAATCCACGAAATACAAACGGCACTCCTACTTATAGAAGACGCGAAAGTGAAGCAATCATGAGTGTGGCCGATCAATATGCTTTCAGAACAGGATTATTTTATAGTGTGAAATCTATTCACGGCCTAGGCTTAGTTTTTGGTGGAAGGCTAGAAGGGATTCCGGTAAGAGATATTGTTGGAGAAAGTGATGGATTTAGAAGGCCAGGCTATGTGATTTCGGTGGAACCAGGAATAAGTTATATGGTGGGAAATGTGACAGGGACCTTGAATATCCCTGTTGCCTTGGTGAGAAATCGAACAAGAAGTTTGACAGACATTGCAGACTCTACGCCAGATAATATTAGGCATGGAGATGCCGCTTTTGCAGATTATCTGATCAATTTTTCCTTGGCTTGGAGAATTCCAAAGAAAGCCCCTCAAATATTTAATTCATTGTAAGAGAAATGGTCAAAGAGCCTTTGCGGGTTCTTTGACCTTACTTTTGATACTTTTAGTGGCTAATACCATTAGAGAAATTGCCAAAACAAATAGTAAGGCCGCCATAATAGAAAGCACATAAACTTGGTCTTGGAAATTCTTCCAGGCAAAAAGACCTAAGGAAGCCAAAGTCACCGTAAACATAAAAAACATGGGAATGGTGACAAATAGCGCATTTTTCTTTTTGTGGATCATCCAGACGGCAATGGTTAGCAGTGCCAAAGCAGCCAGCAACTGATTTGCAGAGCCGAAAATAGGCCATAAAACAGCAAATTCTCCCGAAGCCAAAAGGAGTGCGGAGAAAATTACTACCAAACCAGTTGAAATGAAGCGGTTTTGAGAAAGGGTCTTTCCTGCCGGAGTTTTGACATCTTCAAAATATTCTTGTACAGTAAATCGTGCTAATCTTGTACAAGTATCGAGTGTGGTCAAAGCAAAAGCTGAAACCGTTAAGGCTACAAAACTCACTGCAAATTCCTCCGAGATTCCCAAGGTAGCGATCATTCCTCCTAATCCAGTCGAAAAAAGAGCCACAGGGCCTTCTTCGCCAAGACGAGATAGGTATTCTCCTTTTTCCAAAATCACTACCGCCCCTACTGATAAGATAGCAAGAAATGATTCGATCAACATGCCCCCAAATCCAACGATTTTGGCATCACTTTCTTTATCAAGTTGCTTGGAAGTAGTGCCCGAGGCTACCAAGGAATGAAAGCCACTAATTGCGCCACAGGCTATCGTCACAAATAGGACAGGGAAGATATACCCCAAATTTTCGGTAGCGAGTGTGATTTCACTACTCATTTTAATACTTGGATTGGCGAAAAATACTCCCAAAATGGCAGCAATCATCATCCCATAAAGTAGGAAACTATTCAGGTAATCTCTTGGCTGCAAAAGTAGACTAACAGGAGTGACAGATGCTATAAATGCATAGGCCAAAAGCAGGAAAATCCAGGCTTTATAATCCAAAGCAAAAGGAATGAGCATCCCCAAGTAAACCGAAAAATACATCAAGACTACCCCTATGACAGAGATAATCAAAAAGGCTTTTTTTCGATTACCAACCAGTCGGTTGACAAATCCAAAAGCTACTGCAAGGAGAATAAATAAGAAGGAAGCCGATGCTACACTCGGGTTGGTGATGAAGGTCTTAGCGATAATGTCTGCAAAAACCCCAATTACCAGAATTAATGTCGAGAAGCTGAAGATGACGAATAGCTGTTTTCCCTGAAGGCCTATTTGATTTCGGATTATGACCCCAATAGATTTTCCTTCTGTGCGAAGTGATGCAGCCATACTTCCCAAGTCATGGACTGCTCCAAAAAATATTCCCCCCACCAAAATCCAAAGAATGGCAGGAATCCATCCAAATGTCACGGCTATGATCGGTCCAACAATTGGTCCTGCACCAGCAATCGAGGCAAAGTGATGCCCCAAGACTACAATTGGTTTGCTAGGCTCATAATCAACCCCGTCCCGGAGCTTATGGGCTGGAGAAGGGTTTTTGTCATTCAATCCAAATTTCCGGTACACGAAATTTCCATAAAATCTGTAAGCCAGAATCAGGATGATGGCAGAAAGGACAATAATAATGGTGTAGCTCATGGGCTAGGTGATTTTGGGTCTATGCGAAGCTTGCCAGAATGCCTGAAATTAAGAAAATATTTAGGATTTTGTGGGTAAAAATCACCGGGTTAGAAGCCAGTTTGAATTACATAAAGGGTCATCGCTTGATAAGTTCTGTTTTCATTTCATGGATTTAAGGTCTAAATTTGTTTCTTTAACTTTTCTAACCCAGAAAAAACGAATATGGCGTGGTTTAAACGAACTGATAAAGGGATTAAAACCTCAACCGCTGAGAAAAAGGATGCTCCTGATGGGCTTTGGTTTAAAACCCCGAAAGGAAATATCATTCATACGCGGGAGCTTAAGAATAATTCCTATGTGTGCCCGGATGATGATTATCACGTGAAAATCGGTTCAGCCGAGTATTTTGAAATCCTTTTTGACGATAACAAATTCATCGAGCTAGATGCAAATATGACTTCAGGGGACCCTTTGAAGTTTACTGATACCAAGCCTTACCCGGTTCGAATCAAAAGCAGTATCGAAAAAACCGAATTGAAAGATGCTGTGCGAACAGCCCATGGTAAAATGAATGGGTTGAATATCGTCATTGCCTGTATGGATTTTAATTTCATCGGTGGATCCATGGGTTCTGTGGTTGGAGAAAAAATTGCCCGAGCGATTGATTACGCATTGAAACACAAAGTTCCGTTCTTGATGATTTCCAAATCAGGAGGAGCCCGAATGATGGAAGCCGGGTTTTCCTTGATGCAGATGGCAAAGACCTCTGCGAAACTGGCTTTATTGGATCAGGCAGGGATTCCTTACATTTCACTTTTGACGGATCCCACTACCGGAGGAGTTACCGCTTCTTATGCAATGTTGGGCGATTTTAATATTGCCGAGCCTGGTGCTTTGATTGGATTTGCGGGACCTCGTGTTATTCGAGAGACGATCGGTAAAGATCTTCCAAAAGGTTTTCAAAGTTCCGAGTTTGTATTGGAACACGGATTTTTGGATTTCATTGTCGATAGACGGCAGTTGAAAAACAGACTTACAACTTTGCTAAACCTCTTGAACAATTAATCAGTTATGATCTTATAAAAAAGCAGAATACCCCCTCAATTTTATTGGAAGGGTTGAATGCTTTTGATGATTAATAAATATATTTGTGCGCCTATAAAAAAGGCATTTAATCCATAAGAATAGAAAAACCAAAATTTCATGGGTTCAGTAATTATCACGTCAATCGTAGCATTTACCCTGATCATCTTGTTGCTGGTTTTTATCCTCCTTTTTGCTCAGTCCAAACTGGTCAACTCTGGAGATGTGAAAATCGTCATCAACGGAGATGAAGGCAGCCCTATCATCGCTTCGGCGGGTACTAGCTTGCTTTCAACTTTGGGTAATCAGAAGATTTTCCTTCCTTCAGCATGTGGAGGGGGTGGTACTTGTGCGATGTGCAAGTGCGTAGTAGAAGAAGGAGGCGGTGAAGTCCTTCCAACCGAAGTTGGTCACCTTAGCCGAGCAGAGCAGCAAGGAAATGTCCGATTGGCTTGCCAGGTGAAGGTAAAGCAGGATATGAAAATCCGCGTTCCGGAAGAAATTTTCGGAATCAAGAAGTGGGAATGCGAAGTTATCTCCAACTATAACGTTTCTACCTTTATCAAGGAATTTAAGGTAAAACTTCCTGAAGGCGAGACACTCGACTTCGAATCCGGAGGTTATATCCAAATTGACGTTCCACCAATCACGGTTAATTTCAAAGATATCGACATCACTCCGCATCCTGAGTTGGGTCACCCAGCAGATGTATACAAGAGTGATTGGGATAAATTCGGATTGTGGGATTTGGTAATGAAAAATGACGAGGAGCTTTTCCGAGCTTACTCCATGGCCAACCACCCAGCTGAAGGGAACATCATCATGTTGACTATTCGTATCGCTACTCCACCATGGGATAGAGCGAATAACAAGTGGATGGATGTGAATCCAGGGGTATGTTCCTCTTACGTATTCTCTAGAAAGCCAGGTGATAAAGTAACTATTTCTGGTCCTTACGGTGAATTCCACATCAATCCAACTCAGCGTGAAATGATCTATATCGGTGGTGGTGCTGGTATGGCTCCATTGAGATCTCATATCTTCCACCTATTCCATACTGAGAAAACTCATCGTAAGGTTTCTTACTGGTACGGAGGACGTTCTAAGAAAGAACTATTCTACGTACCTCATTTCCGAGCGATCGAAAAAGACTTCCCTAATTTCAAATTCTACATCGGACTTTCTGAGCCCCTTCCAGAAGACAATTGGAAGATCAAGAAATCCCTCGATGATGAAGAAGGTGACGGTTATGTAGGATTCATTCACCAGGTATTGTATGACAACTATCTGAAGAATCATCCAGAGCCAGATGAGATCGAATACTACCTTTGCGGACCTCCTTTGATGAACGCAGCGGTATTAAAAATGCTCGATGATCTAGGAATTCCGGATGAGAACATCCGATTCGATGACTTCGGAGGATAAAACAAAAAAGTCTGTCTCAAAAACTGAGACAGACTTTTTTTATTATATAAAAGGATGATAAGCCTTTTTAAAGAAGCAGTCTTCGGTGGATGCTTCTTTTTGATTATTTTTAAAATCTAACACACCCGTATGAGTATTCAGTCTTTTTTTGAACCAGTTGCCGAATTTCTTTGGCAGAAAAAATATCCAGATAACTCTTTTTTCAAACAGATCCATTGGTATGGCGAGGAATTCCCCGATTTAAAGGGAATTCAAATAGCTCTTGTTGGATTAAAAGAAACAAGAGGAGTCCAGCATTCAAAAAGTGCCGAAAGAGGTGCTTCAGAAATTCGGGAAAAACTTTACTCGCTGAAAAGAGGAATTGGACCTTATCGGGTGGCAGATTTGGGTGATTTGATCCCTGGAGAAAATCTTCAGGAAACCTATGAGAGAATCCAAAAAGTCGGGGATTACCTAATGAAAAAACAAGTATTGCCAATTTATCTGGGAGGAACGCATGATCTAGATATTGGTCAATATTTGTCCTATGAGAAAATGAAAAAATTGGTCAGCCTTCTGACTGTTGATGCCAAATTGGACATGGAAGAGGAAGGGCCAATGGCCGATAAACATACCCAAGAAATCATTCTTCACCAGCCTAATTTTCTTTTTACTTATTCCCATTTAGCCTATCAAAGCTATTTAGTAGATCCCACACTAATTAACGTCATTGAGAAGTTGTATTTCGACCATATGCGATTGGGTATGGTTCGAAAGGAGTTTAAGGAAATTGAGCCTATAATTCGAAATGCGGATTTATTGAGTTTTGATCTGTCAGCCATCCAATCTTCAGATGCTCCGGGTGTGTTCGAGGCGAATCCTTTTGGCTTAACCGCGGAAGAAGCATGTCAAATCTGTTGGTTTGCCGGGATGAATGAAAAATTGAGTTCATTCGGTCTCTATGGATACGAACCTTACTATGATGATGCCCAAAATAAAACAGCCATGGTGGCTGCAGTGATGATTTGGTATTTTATCGAAGGGTTTTATTCAAGAAAGGACAGCTTGTCATTTAAAAGCAGTGACTACATCAAGTACACGGTTTCTCTTGATTCCAAGCCAAATACCTTGGTTTTTTACAAAAGTAAGCGAAGCGGAAAATGGTGGATGGAAATTCCCCATGGAGATAAAGATCATTTTGAGCGTGGGAGTTCTACCGTTCCTTGTAGCTATTCCGATTACCAAACTGCCCAAAAAGGAGAGATTCCTGAGCGTTGGATTAATGCCCAGATCAAATTGCTTTAATGAAAACCTATACAAGGCAGCAGCTTGCCCTTCGAAATGGGCAAGACAAACCAGAGGTATGGATTGCTTTTCGCGGAGTGATTTATGATGTGACTGATTCCCGACTTTGGAAAACCGGAAAACATTATGAGCACTGGGCTGGGCAAGACCTTACAGAGGAATTAAATGATGCGCCTCATACGGAACAGGTTTTTGAGCGATTCAAACCTATTGGAAGATTGATTTAATATGATATTAATAGCAGATAGCGGTTCCAGTAAAACAGACTGGAGAGTAATTCATGCCAATGGCCAGATTTCTCAATTTCGTGGAGTGGGATTTAATCCTTACTACCAGACTTCAGAGCAGATGGCTTCTCAAATGCAGGTTGACTTTTTATTGAATCTTAAGGAGGAAATTAGGGAAATCCACTATTACGGAGCGGGTTGTTCAACACCGGAACGCAAAGGTGAAGTGGCAAAAGCCTTATCCACTGTTTTCCCAACAGCATCAATCGAAGTAGATCATGACTTAGCAGCTGCGGCTCGGGCTACCTGTGGCCATGATGCGGGAATTGCCTGTATTCTAGGAACTGGATCCAATAGTTGTGATTATGATGGAAATAAAATCATAGCCAATAGACCGGCTCCAGGCTATATCTTAGGGGATGAAGGAGGTGGAGGCTACATAGGCAGAAAACTTCTTCAGGATTTTATTTATGAGGATATGCCTCAGGAAATCAGGAAAGATCTAGTTGGTCAATTTCAATTGACTCAAGCCATTATTCAAGAAAATGTTTATCGAAAACCTTTTCCCAACAGATATATGGCAAGTTTTTGCCGGTTCATTACCGAGCATAAAAGCCACCCTTATTGTTATCGGCTTTATTATGACTCATTTATGGAGTTCTTTGAAAAGCATATTTGCCGATATGATAATTTCCAAAATAAACCTGTCAACTTTGTAGGCTCTATTGCCTATTACAACAGCGATATTCTTCGCAAAGCTGCTTCTGATAAAGGTCTTCATGTAAAATTAATAATCGAAAGCCCAATCGCAGGTCTCACACTATACCACCAAGAAATGCTATGAAGGTAACTGAAACGAGTTCTTTATACGATAATTTGGAGCAAATGTCCATCGAGGAATTGCTTCGAAATATCAATCAGGAAGACCATAAGGTGCCCAAAGCGGTCAAAGAGGTAATTCCGAAAATTACTGCTTTGGTGGAAAAGATTGTTCCTAAAATGCGAGAAGGGGGAAGGCTTTTCTACATAGGAGCAGGGACCTCTGGGAGATTAGGAATTTTGGATGCTTCTGAATGTCCTCCTACCTATGGAGTTCCTGATGATTGGGTGATCGGATTAATTGCAGGAGGAGATGCCGCAATTCGAAAAGCGGTAGAAAATGCTGAGGATGACCCAAATCAGGCTTGGCATGACATTCAGGAATACGGTTTCAATGAATTGGATACTGTCATTGGAATTGCAGCTTCAGGTACTACTCCTTATGTAATCGGTGGGGTAAAGAAGGCGAAAGAGAAAGGATTGCTGACAGGCTGCATTACCTGTAATCCAGATTCTCCATTAAGTAAAGAAGTTGAGCATCCTATTGAAGTCATCGTTGGGCCAGAATTTGTGACAGGAAGTACCCGTATGAAAGCAGGGACAGCTCAGAAGTTGGTTTTAAATATGATCTCCACCACGACAATGATCAAATTGGGAAGAGTCAAAGGTAATAAAATGGTGGATATGCAGCTTTCTAATGCCAAATTGGTGGAGCGGGGTACACGAATGATTATGGAGGCCACAGGTTTGGATGCTGATCAAGCAAAAGAATTATTGTTAAAGGAAGGGTCTGTTAGAAAAGCTACCCAAGCTTATTATCTAGGAAAGAAGTAAATCTTTTGCAACTTATTTGATAAAAAGCCTGTATCTTTGCGGGCTATTTAAGCCATTGAATTTCAATTGCTTATTTTAAAAATTAAATACAGCAGTGATGCTGCATACTTATGAGAAAAAACAATTCGAGAAAGCCTTTTTTCAATCAAGAAAAGGAAGGTAAAAAAGAAGAGAAATCTCAGGATTTCTCAGGATTTGAGTCCAAAAAAAGATTCTTTGGATCCTCTGAAAAAAAGGGCGGTCCAAAAGGAGGTAAATTCGAAAAGAAAGGCGGAAAGCCTTCTTTCAAAAAGAAATTTGAGGAAGACGACCGACCAAAATTTTCAAAAGATTCCAAGCCAGGTAAGCGATTTTTTGGAGAAGAGGAATCCGGTAAAGGAAGACCTCAACCGAAGGAATCCAAGTCTTCGGGGCGAGTTTATTTGGGAAGGGGAAAAGATCAAAAGCCTATTTATGGCGATAAATCCGAAGGTTTTTCCGGAAATAAACCTACCAAAAAGGGCTTCGGCAAGAACAGACCTTCTAGAATCCAAAATCAGGATTTAATAAGGCCAGAATACCAATTCGAAAATGTTCCCAAGGGTAAAAAGAATCAAGATCAGGACGAAATTCGCCTGAATAAATACATTGCAAATTCTGGAATTTGTTCTCGAAGAGAGGCAGATGAGTTGATCGCCCAAGGTCTTGTTTCTGTGAATGGCAAGGTGGTGACCGAATTGGGATTGAAAGTCCATCGAAATGATCGGGTTGTTTATAACGGCAAACGAATCAATCCTGAAAAGCCGGTTTATTTGCTATTAAATAAACCAAAGGATTTCATCACCACAACGGATGATCCTATGGAACGGAAAACGGTTATGAATCTGGTAGAGAATGCATGTGAGGAGCGAATTTTTCCTGTTGGAAGGCTGGACCGAAATACCACTGGGTTATTGCTTTTTACCAATGACGGGGAATTGGCTGCCAAGCTTTCGCATCCTTCAAATGAGATTAAAAAGATATATCAGGTTACCTTGGACAAGCCTTTGACTAAAAATGATGAAGAGGCGATTCGGGAAGGTTTAACCCTTGAGGATGGCCCCGCTCCAGTTGGTGACTTGCAGGTACTTTCTTTGGATAGGAAGATTTTGGGGTTGGAAATCCACATTGGAAGAAACCGTATCGTGAGAAGAATATTTGCTCACCTAGGTTATGATGTGACTGCTCTTGACCGTGTATTATATGCAGGTTTGGATAAAAAAGACCTCAAGCGTGGACATTACCGCTTCCTGACTGAAAAGGAAGTCATGCGATTGAAATATTTCACCTAATGAAAAAGCTCCTTTTAAAGGAGCTTTTTTTATGAATGAATTATTAAAATTTGAGTCGTTCTTTAAACAGTCGGTCTTCTTCTTCCAGCAGGAATCGATTCGGATGAAGTTTTAGCAAAACCCTTTTAGAGCTTGAACCAAATCTTTTTTTGTCATGATTCCAGCTTTTCGCCATAGGATTTTTCCTCTTTTGAAAAGTACATAATGGGGAATGGATCGAATCCCGAATTGCTGAGAAAGCTGTGGGTGTTTATCGACATTAATTTTGAGTAATTTGATCTTCCCACCCAATTCGTCTAAAGCCATATCCAAGACTGGATTCATGGTCTGACAGGGCCCACACCAGTCAGCATAAAAATCCACCAAGATGGTATCTTGACTTTTTTGGATCAGTTCTTTCGGATTTTTTTTAGGCATAGGTGAAATAAAAAAGCCGGCTCATGAATAACAAGAACCGGCTAAAATTAAGGTTCAAATTTGATTAGTTTCCAGCTGGAGGAGTAGGTAATTGGATTCCCAATTTCGCCAATACCAATTCAGTGAATTTGTCTTCCTCTTTGGTGTAAAGCAAGATAGGTGCTTGACCCGCTGTCTCAGCAAATACATGTGTATAATTGTTTTCAGCGGCAACGGCATTGATCGCATTGATTACTTTAGTTTGTACTGGCTCAAGCAATTCCTGCAATTTTCTCTGGTAAGAGATCTCAGCATCTTGCTGATACTTTTGAACATCCTCCTGTAGTTTTGTCAATTCTGCTTCCTTGGCTGCACGTGCATCGTCAGTCATAGTAGGAGCAGCTTGCTGATAAGACTGTACTTGGCGCTGGAAATCAGCAACTTTTGTTTGGATATTAGTTTGAAGCTGAGTTTGGTAATCTTGAAGGTCAGCTCCGATTTGTTCCATTTCTGGCATCAAATCCATAATAAACTCCACATTGGTATACCCAATTTTCAATTCTTGTGCCTGAGCGGCGAATCCTACGCAAAGCAAAGCGATTGCAGAAAGGATAACTTTTACTTTCATCATTTGTGTTCTATTTAATTGTTGTCTTCAATTCCCAGTTCATCCAGGACAAATTCTGAGTAATCATGTCGTGGATCGGTATAAATAATGCCCGAAGGTACGGAAGCTTTGTCAAATAATACAGCCAAGTTGTTTTTTCGGGATACCCGCTCGATGGCATCGTATATTTTTGACTGCAAAGGCTGTAGAAGTTCGGCCTGCTTTTGGAAATACTGACCGTTTATTCCAAATATGCGGCTGCTGAATTCCTGAGATTGCTTTTCTTTTTCCCAGATTTCACCAAGTCGCTTTTGGTACATTTCTTCTGTCAGGAGGACTTCTTCCGCCTTCAGCTGTACGTACATTTCTTTTATTTCAGCGTCCAAATCCTGTGCCTCTTTCTTCCAGGCATTGCTTAGCTTTTCAAGCTCTTGTTGTACGATTTTATAGTCCGGATGTTTATTTAGAATATATTCCGAATCGATATATCCGAACTTTTGAGCCATTAACTGGCTAGAAATCAGCGTGAATCCAAATAAAAGGGCTATGGTCAGGAATCTTTTCATGTTCAAGTTATTTTATAGAGCCATGATAAAACGAACCAAGGTCTCCGAAAATTTTGACATAAATTAACCAATACACGCCATATTCCTACTATCTGAATTGCTGCCCGATAGTAAAGTGAAACTGTGGACCGCTTCTTCGTGTCTGTCCTGGAATCGCATCAAAGCCATAGCCCCAGTCAACTCCAAGCAAACCAAAGGCTGGCATAAAGATCCTAGCACCAACCCCAGCTGATTTTTTCAAATCGTATGGATTGAATTCTTTATAAGATCCCCAGTTGTTTCCAGCTTCAGCAAAACCAAGTACAAAGATGGTAGCTGATGGATTTGGAGAAACTAGGAATCGAAGTTCCATCACATATTTATTATAGACTATACCACCGTAAGGATCGGGATTTTCAGTTCCCCGGGTATCTCTACCTGGAGTAATAGATTGGTTTTCGTAACCTCTCAAACCTATGATTTCTTGACCTAAAGCAAAGTTATTAAAGGTCATACCATCACCACCCATCACAAAACGCTCCAAAGGAATGATTCCGATTCGGTCACCATAGGATCCCAAGAATCCCATGTGGGCACGAGCACTAGCTACTAGCTTGTTTGATCCGAATAATGGAGTATAAATACTTGCATCAAACATCCACTTGTGATATTCTAGCCACTTGTATTTTTCCTCATCCGGAGACTCCGCATCGATGTTTTTATTCAAGGAAGTGTATGGTGGAGTCAGTGCAGTAGACAACATGATATTGGATCCAAATCGTGGATAGATCGGGTTGTCTACGTTATTTCGAGCAATGGTATTATTAAATGTAATACTATTGGAACGACCTGTTGGATAGCTTAGACCGAAGGAAGTTCCGAATCGATCAAACTCATAAACCTGGAACTGTAGTGAATTTGAAATACTGAAATAATCATCCGGCCAAGTCACTCTTCTAGCCAAACCTATGGTTGCTCCGGTAATTTTGAAGAAACCTAATTCGTTTCCAAAGTTGGCAGAGTTAAAGAAGTCTACCTGTCGCTGTACAGAGTGGTTAAAGCTAATGCTCAGGGCGTTTGGCTTTCTTCCTCCAAACCAAGGTTCAGTAAGGGAAACGGAATAGTTCTGGAATGTTCGTCCGTTTGCTTGAACACGCAACGATAGTTTTTGACCATCACCTACTGGAAGCGGATCCCATTTGTCGAAATTACCGATGTTTTTGATGGAGAAGTTGTTGAATACAAGTCCAACTGTACCTACGAAGCCGTAGAATCCACCCCAACCACCGGAGAGTTCAATCTGGTCATTTGGTCTTTCTTCCAGCTCAAAAGTGATATCTACTGTAGCTGCCTCAAAGTTTGGTCTAAGGTCTGGATTGATCTTTTCCGGGTCAAAATAACCCAATTGGGAAAGTTCACGAATGGTTCGAACTAACAAGGCTCTGTTGAATTTCTGTCCAGGAAGAATTCGGATTTCCCGCATTACCACGTGGTCAGAAGTCCGCTCATTTCCTTTGATATTGACGGAGTTAACTGTAACCTGAGGTCCTTCAAAAATCCGCATCTCCAAATCAATGGAGTCTCCAACTACGTTAACTTCAACCGGTTGAATATTGAAGAAGAGGTATCCGTCATCTTGGTAAAGGGAGCTGACATCGTCTCCTTTTTGAGGGTCATAATTCAAACGCTTATCTAAGCGTTCTTTATCGTAAACATCACCTTTTTGAATGCCTAATTTGGCTCTCAGAACCTCATCCGGATGGATGAAGTTTCCAGTAAATTCAATGTTTCGATAGTAATATTTTCTGCCTTCCTCTAGCTCCAAATCAATGTTGATCTCGTCCTTTCCAAAGGCATAGACTGAATCCGATACAATTTTTGCATCGCGGAATCCTTTGGTTTGGTAAAAGTTGATCACATTGTCCTTGTCATTTCGGTATTCCTTTGGAATGTACTTAGAGCCGGCAAAGAAGTTCAGCTTGAAGTTTTTATTGATGTAAGTTTTTACATCCTCTCTTGAAGCAGAGTCAGTGTATCGAAGTGTATTTGCAACATCAGAAGGGGAAGCCTCAGTCATTCTGGAATAAAAGTCTCTGAATACGCTAACTCGTGCATGTTCCTTGGTCTTTTTCAATTTACCTTTGACCTTGGAATCGGGGATTTCCTCATTTCCAAATATTCGGATTTCATTGATTTTAACCTTGCTTTTTGGATCCACATCGAATCGAAGCAAAACACTGTTAGGCAAGGTGGTGTCTCGGACCTGATTGACTTTTACTTCAGTGTTCAAGTAGCCTTTGTCCACAAAATATTTTTGAATATTTCGTTCTGCCGTATTCAATACATCTTCACGGACCACTCGTCCCCGGATGTTGACTTTATCCCGAAGTTCACTTTCCTGGGTTTTGTTGATTCCAGTGAATTCTACCCTGGAGAATCTTGGACGTTCGGTCAGTTCCAAAAGCAAGTAGATATCTTCTCCCTCGATTTTGGTCACTAAAATTTTTACATCTCCGATAATTCCTTGATTCCAAAGCTTCTTCAATGCATTGGAAATGGCGTCACCCGGAACCTCAATTCGGTCATCGACTTTGATACCTGCAAGAGAAATAATGGCGTTTTCATCCAGAGTGGAAAGTCCCACTGCCTTGATTTCGGCAACTCGAAAAGTCTGGGGTTTGGAATAATTCAATTCCAAAATATCTACTGGCTTGGCTGTGGCAAAGCGGGATTGTCCCAGTCGAATCTGTGACATCGCCGTACTTGCCCAAATCAGACAAAACAGAATCAGTAAACTTCTTTTCATCAAAACTTAAGATTTAATCTGCTCACCAGTTTTACCAAATCTACGCTCTCGTTGTTGATAGTCTAGAATGGCTGCGACTAGGTGTTCTCTTCTGAAATCCGGCCATAGCACAGGAGTAAAATGCAACTCCGTGTAGGCCAATTGCCAAAGCAGAAAATTGCTGATACGAAACTCACCACTTGTCCGAATCATTAATTCTGGATCCGGAATTCCGGCAGTTTCTAAATGGTCGGCAACAACCTGTTGGTTGATATCTTCCACTTTCAATTTTCCTTCAGAGATTTTTTGAGCAATGCGCTTGGTCGCTTGGGTAATTTCCCACTGTCCACTATAGCTCAAAGCCAAGATCACTGTGAGACCATCATTTTGGCCTGTAGTTCTTTTAGCTTCCATGAGTTTTTCATAGGCAGCGGAAGGAAGGCTGTCTAGGTCTCCGATGCTTTCCAGACGAATATTGTTTTTCATCATCATGGGTACTTCATCGGTAATGGTCTTGACCAAAAGCTCCATCAAACCATTGATTTCTTCCTGTGGGCGGGACCAGTTTTCGGTAGAAAATGAAAAGAGGGTAAGGAATTTTACACCCAAGTTTTCAGCACCTTCGATGGCGTCCTTTACTGCTTGGATGGCATTTCGGTGACCGAAGATCCGCATGGCGCCTTTTTTCTTCGCCCAGCGGCCGTTGCCGTCCATGATAATTGCAATATGTTTTGGGATTCGCTTTAGGTCTAAAACTTCCTTCATTACTTCCGATCCGGGTGCCTTCAATTTTGGAGGTACAAAAATGCTATTTCTTTTCCAATTATTTAGCCTAAGGATCAAATAATTAATAGGCGTAGCATTTTGTACTTTGGATCGTGTAGCTCAAGCTAACTCCCAAAAAATAGTACCAATCCTTGTCATAGGGGTTTCCAAAGTTGATCCCGAAAGGAATATCGGGATTTGCCGGATCTTGAAAACGGGGAATAGGGGGCGAACTTCCATCGATCTTGTCGATGTAATCTGTAAATGTGGCTCGAATCCCAGCTTCAACCTGTAAAGTCCAGCGGTCATCTAGCCGATACTTGATTCCACCACCAAAAGGGATGACTACCGAGCCTAGATTGTAGCGTTCGGATGCATTGTAGGCAAAGGTATTTCCCTTCATAAAGAAATGGGAATAACCGATTCCAAAGAATGCATACGGAGACCAGAAGAATTCGGAGTCATTTCTCAGGAAATCTAGGAAATTGAATTCCATTATCGCAGTTCCTTCTAAAACGCCTCCTCTAAATCTAGCATCCCGACGCTCAGCAGGTAAATCCAAAGGACGGACACTATCAGTTGCCCGAAGTGTTCCAGCGGTAATTCCTACCCGAAGTGACCAGACATTGTCAAAATTTCTCTTGCCAAACAACGTGCCGTGAAGACCTAAATGGTCCAGGTCAATATTCCGTAGGATATCCCCGGTGTAAGCCGTTGTACCCAATCCTCCTCCGACTTCATATTTCTGAGCATGAGCTTGGGAAAAAATCCCCAACCCAAAAATCCAGAAAAGGAATAAAAAGGAAGAAATCTGAAAATTGACCTTTTTCAAGACGATGCAAGTTATGAAGTACCTAACGTTTAAAAAACGCCGTTTGGTATCTACTGGGTTAATCTTTGTTAAGCTATTTTTTAAGATTTATTTGAACTGGAAATCAATTTCTCATGTCAAATCCCCAATTCAATTTATGCCTTAAGGTATCAAAAAAATCGTAATTGGGGAGCTTGACCAACTTGGCGAAGAATTTTTCCTTTCGGATTTTAAATTTCATTTCTGAAGAAACTGAGGTGGATCGCGAGTCTAATGAGATTAGAAAACGCTCTGCTCTTCCTTCAATTTCAAAGCTAATTTCACTTTCATCCGAAACGATGATAGGCCTCACATTCAAATTATGGGGACTTACCGGAGTAATGACAAAATTTTTAGCCGAAGGCGAAATCAAAGGGCCCCCGCAGCTAAGGGAGTATCCTGTAGAACCTGTTGGAGTTGCTACAATCAGTCCATCTGCCCAATAACTGTTCAGGTAGCGTCCATCAATGTAGGTATGGACCGTAATCATGGAAGAGGTGTCTCGTTTGTGAATGGTGAATTCATTCAAACCGAAATTCAAGCCATCAAACAATCGCCTTTTGGTTTTTAGTGAAACCAAACTTCGGTTTTCAATCTGAAAGTTTTCAGTGGCTAAGTGTTCTACAGCTTCATCGATTTTATCGGTGGAGACAGTTGCCAAAAAGCCCAATCGGCCTGTATTTAATCCCAAAATCGGCGTTTCTAATTCTCCAACTTGACATACCGAATCCAGCAATGTCCCGTCGCCACCAATTGAAATCAAAAACTTCATGGCATCCATGTCTTTTGGATTTTCCAAGACTTCGAACTTCAGTCCAGTCTTGCCATGCATTCGAAGATTTCGATCAAATTGCTGAGTAACAAAGATTTCGAATCCGTGATTTTCTAAAGATTTAAATAGAGCCCGTACGTCTTTTAAGAATTCATGCTTTAAGGACAGGCCATGCAGCGCGATTTTCATACGCTAAATATCTAAAAATCTCAGCAAGTTACCGATTCGGTCTTCTTCACTGCTGATTTGGGTTTCTTCTTGGTAATGGTCTAAAATTTTGTAGCCAAAGCGCTCTAAGGTGGCTTTAATATACCGCAACTCAGGCTTGTCAAGCTTGAGGGTCAATTTGATTTTGTTTTCATCAAGCGGGTCACTGCTGATGAAAGAACTCAAAATTTTAGTGTTCTCGGTTTCAGCCAAACGGGCAATCTCAGCTAAGCTGTAGTCTGTCATATTCATGGACAAAACCAAAACAGATCCCTGGGATTGGATAGAAAGACTGTCAGCGATAGCAGCAATGGCATCTTCCATGGTGACTACTCCCATGTAAGCCATTTCCCGATCCAAGACTGCTACGATATTGGAATCTTGCTCGGAGCTTACCCGCAGCACATCGTAAATATGCTGATCTGAATACACCCAGCAAGCTGGCATATCCAAGGAAATTTCTTCAACCTTTGCATCAGGATTATTCAAGTCGAAGATGGTCTCTTCACTCAAAAAACCTAGGAATTTTCCTTTGTCAACCACAGGCAGAAAGTTGGTACGAATCTCCTGCATCCAGCCCAAAGCCATCTTAGCCTGATCGCTTAGCTTGAGTGGAGGGATGAGATTATTGATGAATTCGTAGGCCTGCATGAAGGAAAGATAGGAAATGATTTGAAATGTTAAAACGTACTGAAGCTTAATCTTGTTCCCCAGACCGAAATTCTGAGTTGATTAAAACAGCCAATTATTAAGGATTCCAAGCAAAATTCCGCCCAAAATGATCCAGGGAGAGGAGATTTTGGTGAATTGTAAAAGAGAATAGGCGCCTAGGATCATGAGAATGTTCAAAAAATTGGCTTCCAAAGGCTCGAAAAGCAAATACGCCGCAGCGATTAGCATTCCGCATGAAACGGCATTGATTCCCTCCAAGGCAGCTCGTACGGGCCGATATTTTTTAAGTTGATCCCAAAACCGGATCACAAAGAATATCATGAAAATCCCCGGAAGAAAGATCCCCGCCGCAGCAATTAAGCCTCCTGTTAAGAATCCGATTAGACCATATTCCCTCATGGAAAGAGCTCCCACGAAAGAAGAAATACTAAAGGTTGGGCCAGGGATTCCCTGAGAAATTGCATAACCTGTCAAAAATTCTTCCGAAGAAAGGAAGTTTTTGAAATCTACAAATTCGGCATACAGGTACGGTACTAAGACTTGTCCTCCTCCGAAAATCAAACTTCCATTTCGATAGAAATTCTCAAAAAGCAATACGGGTTGGTATCGGGTCAAGGCACCCAAAACAGCAGCAAGAATCAATACTCCTCCCCATAAATAAAAATTTGCCCATTGAATTCTTAGAGGCTCATCTTGTTCTAGTTTAGGCTGTTTTTTATACTTGATGGAAGTGCTCAGTCCGCCGATCACCAAGAGCACTGGGAAAACAAATGGGGAACTGTAGAAAAATGCCACAAAGGTGGAAATCAAAACCAAAACCATGGCTTCGGTGGTTTGAACCATTTTACTGATGGTTTTTTGCGCAGCAAAAATGATAAAACCAATCGCCATAGGTTGAATGAATTTGGCGAAGTTGAGGGCATCCGGGCTGGCTTCCTGCAAAAAATAAATCAAAGCAGCTGCCGCTATCATGATCAAGGTAGCTGGAATGATCCAAACCAAAAGTGCCAAATAAGCTAGATTTGGTCCTCCCACTCGAAAACCGATAGCCGAAATCAATTGAGTGGATGATGGGCCGGGGAGCATATTACAGAGTGCATTGAGCTCCCAGAGCTCATCTTCGGTGATGTAGTTACGGACCTTTACCATTCGCTCGAGAAGCATGGCTAAAAATGCTTGAGGTCCACCAAAAGCAGTAAGAGAAAGGGCCAGAATGTCCTTCAGAAATAAGTAATATCTGACCCTTTTTATTGACATCGCTTATTTTCTCAGTCCCAATTCACGAAGTCGCTCCTCTAAGAATTCTCCTGCTGTTGCATCTGTAAACTGCTTCGGGTTTTCATCGCTGATGCAGCTTTCCAAGCAGGTCAAATCCATTTCTGAACGTGGATGCATAAAGAATGGGATTGAAAATCGACTGGTATTC
Organism: Algoriphagus kandeliae; assembly: GCF_004571135.1. Classification (GTDB taxonomy): domain Bacteria; phylum Bacteroidota; class Bacteroidia; order Cytophagales; family Cyclobacteriaceae; genus Algoriphagus; species Algoriphagus kandeliae. The sequence goes on along the minus strand of NZ_SPSB01000004.1, from coordinate 788,524 downwards.
ATCAATTCACGCGGTGGGTTGACTACGCGGTGAATCGTGGATTTCAGTTTTTTATTTGTCAATCGCTCTAACATATCTCCTACATTCACCACCAACTGATCGGGGAGGGCGGTAATTGGAATCCATTTTCCGTCTTTACGTAGCACCTGTAATCCATCAGCACTTGCTCCCATCAATAAGGTGATCAAGTTGATGTCCCCATGCTCGGCGGCACGTACTGCATCCTCAGGAACCTCCTCAGGGTTTTCGATAGGGAAATAGTGGATTTGGCGAAGAATGGAATTTCCATAGGCAACTTTATCCTCAAAGTAATCCTGAGGTAGGTCCAAGCTTATTGCAATTGCCTGCAACATGGATTTTCCTGCTTTTTCAAGCGTTTGATAAGCTTCAATTGCCACATCTTTGAACTCAGGGACTTCTTCCGGCCAAACATTCTCCGGATATTCCTTTTTCACGGGATCTTCATCGGGGATGAAGGAAAGTTCCTGTCCAACATGATAGAATTCTTTCAAATCTCCGGTATTTCTACCTTTAGCATGCTCTTTTCCTTTTCCGGTATAGCCTCTTTGATAACCGATTTCAGGTCTTTCATATTTAGATTTTACTTCATCAGGAAGAGCAAAATATTTCTTAATGGCAGCATAAAGTCTGTCCTGTAAGTCTTGGCTTAGTCCGTGGTTTTTGATCGCTACAAAACCAATATTTTCGTAGGCTGCGCTCAATTTCTTGACAAAAGCCGCTTTCTGTTCGGGTGTGCCCGAGGTGAAATCCGCTAAGTCTAGGCTTGGAATTTCATCGAAAAGGATGGACATATTTTAGTTGATTTAGATGATAATGAGCATAATTTTTGTCCAAAAATAATACCTTTAGTTTCAAATCCCTCACTATGAAAAAAAACCTGTTTGCACTTTCCATATTGGGCTTAGTATTATTTTCTTGTTCAGAAAATCGCAAGAAGATCAATGAACAGGTCGTTGGACCAGCCCAAGTTGATTCAGCTACGGTAGTCAGCACGAGTCCAAATGTAGCCTTTTTTCAATACGAGGAATTGCCGGACTATCCGGATGCTATCTTGGAATTGTTTACTCCTTTGGGCAATCAGATTTTCAAGCCTGGAAAAGTCCCATTTGAGTTCAATATCAAAAATTACCCTTTTGAAGAAGAAGCTTCAAATCGATTCAAGCTTTTTATGGTCTTGAATAATAATGATCCAATTGGCTACCGAAGCCCAATCTTTCAGCAAGAATTAGAGGAAGGAACTTATCGGGTAGTTGCTTTTTTGGTAGATGAATCAGGATTTGCCTTGAAGAATTTTGGGAATTACGTAGACCGTGATTTTCAGGTGGGTGATTCTAGACCCTTTCCCTATTCTGCTGAGCCGTATTTGGCAGTGAATTATCCAAGAAATCAAGAATTGATTGAAGATGGAGAAGAATTGGTGGTGGACTTTTTGGTTTTGGGTGGAGATATGAAACTTGATGATCTCGAAGTGAAAATCGAAGTAGGTGACTATCATTATGAGATTGATCATATGGCACCTGTTCGTGTGGATAATCTTCCCTCAGGTGAATATCAGGTGAAAATTTCTCTTTTAAGAAAAGATGGAACCGAGCTGGAAGGACCATTCTCTTCGGTTTCTAAGACGGTCCTTGTCCGATAAGTCCTTATCTTTGTGCCTCAAAAATTCCAAAAGTATTCATGCTATTAGTTAATCATATTCGTGATCAATTTGATGTGGTTTTGGCTGGCTTGCAAAAGCGGAATTTCCCTGATGCATTGGCGGTATTGAATCAGGTGCTTGCACTCGATGATCAGCGAAAAACTACTCAAACCCAACGGGATCAGCTTCAGGCCGAATCCAATAGCATTTCCAAGGAAATCGGAATGCTCATGAAGTCTGGAAAACGAGAAGAAGCAGAGCAAATAAAAGCCCGAACTGCCCAGCTCAAGCAGGAAATCAAGGACTTGGATGATCAAAACTCCAAAGCTGAGGAAGAATTAAAAGCCCTTCTATATACAATTCCGAATATTCCTCATTCTTCTGTTGCTTCAGGAAAATCTGCAGAAGACAATGAAGTTGTTTTGGAGCATGGTGTTATCCCGAACCTTGGTGAGGATAAATTGCCTCATTGGGAGCTGATCAAAAAATATGACATCATTGACTTTGATCTAGGGGTGAAAATCACCGGTGCAGGCTTCCCTGTCTACAAAGGAAAGGGAGCAAGATTACAGCGAGCTTTGATCAATTTCTTCTTGGATGAAGCCTTGAAAGCTGGGTTTTTGGAAGTACAGCCGCCTATTTTGGTAAATGAAGACTCTGGCTATGGGACAGGCCAACTTCCGGATAAAGAAGGGCAGATGTATCATGCTACTGCTGATAATTTATATCTGATTCCAACGGCGGAAGTACCTATTACCAATTTGTATCGGGATGTGATTCTTTCGGAGGAGGATTTACCGATTCGAAATGTAGGCTACACGCCATGTTTCCGACGGGAAGCCGGAAGTTGGGGCGCGCATGTTCGGGGTTTGAATCGATTGCATCAATTCGACAAAGTAGAAATCGTACAAATCACGCATCCCGATAAATCCTATCAGGCATTGGAAGAGATGATTTCCTATGTACAGGGATTATTGCAAAAGCTGGAGCTCCCATATCGAGTGCTTCGACTTTGTGGAGGAGATATGGGCTTTACTTCTGCTTTGACTTACGATATGGAAGTATTCTCAGCGGCTCAGGAGCGATGGTTGGAGGTGAGTTCTGTTTCCAATTTTGAAACTTACCAAACCAATCGTCTAAAATTGCGATTCAGAGGCGAGGATAAGAAAACCCAATTGGCTCACTCGCTGAATGGATCAGCTTTGGCTCTTCCACGAATTGTAGCTGCTATTTTGGAAAATAACCATGGACCGGATGGTATTCAAATGCCAAAAGTCTTGCACCCATATTTGGGATTTGATAAGATTTAATTGACGATTTGGGCTGGCAGCACATTATAATTTAAAACCACATAGAAACATAAGTAGCATAGTAGATACTGGCTGGAAATAAGAGGTTTAAGCTTTAGTTTTCGGTCAAGAACGGATATCAAAAAGCTATGTGCCCTATGATTCTATGTGGTGAAAAAAAAGACATAGCGACATAGAAAATAGAGTTGATTAGGGCTGGGATTGAGCGTTCTCCATTTAACCATTTCAAACAATGAAAAATATCCTTGTTCTATTTTTTCTGATCCTTATCTCGGGTAGTGTTTTTGCCCAAGAGCAAACAGATCGGGAATTGATTCAAGCTACGGTTCAAAACTACTTTGATGGGATGATTCAGCGAGACCGATCCAAATTGGAAAAGGCTTTTTTGCCGGAGGCAAGATTGATAGGATATAGAGGAGAAAATCTGACTATCACGGATTTTGAAACTTGGGCAGAAGGAACTGCTAAAGGAGATCCTCGCGATCCAGCTGCACATAAAAATGAAATCGTATCCATTCGAGTACAAGGGAATACTGCTTCAGTTGAAACTGAATTGTATTGGCCAGGAATCTATTATTATGATTTTCTTACACTTATTAAGGTAGAAGGCAAGTGGAAGATTGTACACAAAAGCTGGTACGAGCGAAAACTTTAAACTTTAGCTTGCCTCTTTTAGGTAAAACTCTCCCGCAGATACTTCGGCAGTGTAATTTTACATTTACCGTATTAGCTATCTCGAAAATAATTTAATGGGTACTTTCTAAAGTAGCAGTGAATAATGAAATTAAAAGTTCAAAAATTTATCAAGAAATTCCTTTTAAACTGAATTAAATTACTTAAACAATAAAACTGGGTTGCTTAAAGTAAAATTTATACCATATATCATATTGTTTTCATCAATAGTAAAGTCGGAAATATAATTATCTAAAATTAACTTTTCCAAGGACTGTGTTTTTGTATCGAATACATGAATTTCATTGCCCAATAAAACTATTTCCTCGTCTTTGATATTTGTTCCAGAATAAAGTAAATAGAATTTCCCATCTTTTTCTTTTATGCTGATATACTGGAAGTTTCTTTCCTTATCCCATCTAAATCTACCCGTTGACTCTATAAACTCATCTTTATATTTTGGTTCTAGGTAGTTGAAGAATTCTTTTCTGTTTAATGTTTCTAAATTATATAAGGATATTCTTTGTTCATATAAATTACCTTTCAATAAATATTTTTTGTTAGTTGATATTCCAAATTTCCCTTCAAGTTGTATTCCAAAGAATTTACTAGGTAGGTTTGGGAATTCAACTTTTTCTGAATAATAAAAAAGAGTGTCTATTACATTGGAATTTTTAAAATTGATTAACTCCATATCTTTATCAAGTGATATTCCAATAAAAGATGATTTAAAAGGAAATATAGGGAAAATCCTTTGGCCGTTCGATGGTAACGTTTCGGTAATTAATTTTAGTTCTTTAAAATTAGACCTTTTGAAGTCAACCAAATTAAAATATTTTACAGAATTTGAACCTCCGTCCTGTATATAAAGATTTGAAGTAGTATGATCTAGATAGAGGCTTATTGGTATTTGAATTTCTTCTGGACCATCTCCAAAATTAATTCCTTTATAAACTGTTTCTCCAGTGGATTTATCAATTATTTGAATTACATGTTCATTTCTAAAATTTAATAGAATTAGATAATCTTCAAAAGATTCTACAAGATAAGCGTAATTGATTAATTGATTCTTCAATAAAGGTGTTCCATATTTATAAGTAATTTCACTTGTAACAAAAATATTCCTTTCTTTAGATGATTTTGTACATCCGAAAACAACTAATAGAATGATAATAAATTTTTTCATAATTTATAAAGAATAGGGAACAAATAAAATTTGTTCCCTATTTAAAATTTTAATTTAACTTTCTCTTCTACCCCAAATTGTTACAATATCCTGGGCATAAATAAAGGAACAAGCCACATTTATTTTTTCTGTACAATTTTTATCCCTGCAACTTTCGAAATTTTTATTGGGTCCTGCATCACAAGGGTTTTCTTCTCCTGCTAAAGATTGAGCTATATTTTCAACTGGGGAAATAAAAAGACATAGTAGTCCTAAAGCTGTCACGCCTATTAATTTTTTCATTTTTCTAAGAATTAGATTTAAAATTTGATTTTCAAAAGTTTAGGCCTAAAACTATTTTCTCCTCCAAGATAAAAAAATGAAACTTAGTTGTCAAGAAAAAAAACGAGTAAAAAATTAAATTTAGTTATAACTTTTTGAAAAACAGGAAAATAAAATTTTAATCCGGAGGTAATTTTTTTGAATTTAGCCAAGGATTTAATCTAATTCCTCTTAGGCTAATCCTTCTCTTAGATACTTAGCGGTATAATTTCCCTCTTCCTTTGCCAAATCTTCTGGGCTTCCTGCAAAAGTCAAATGTCCTTGCCTCAGGTACTAAATCAATGACTTAACTTTTTTCTTATTTATCCGATAATTTTTCGCTTATTGATTTCAATTGAGGAATAAGCTTCGAAATATAATCTTTGTAATAAGCTAAATCTTTCTCCTCAGGAATTAATCTTTTTCCAGAGTTGGCTTGAAACTGTTCGTAAAGGCTGATTTTTGAGCCTAGATCCCTTTTAATTTGATTTAATAAATTAGGATTCACCAAAGCATGGGAATACCAATATTCGGGATCATAAGCAACCATGCTTTCCAATCCCACAAAACCAAATCCTTTTTCCAGCGACGCTAAATCTTGTTTGGACTGAACAAACTGAAAGTCCTCGAAAAGAATTTTCTCCACAATCGTGACTTCCCTTCCTTTTCGATAAGGTCTTGGATTTCCGATATTGATGGGACCGAAAAGTTTAGCTTTTAATTCTACCTCGCTCACAAAGACTTTGTCACTAGAATTTTCAAAAATGACTGAAAGACAACCTCCCATCTGCCGTTCTCGCCCATTTCGGTTTTTCGGAAAGGCGATGTAGTTATACTTGGAGAAGTTGATAGAGATACTTTCTACAGATTCTCCTGCATCATCCAAAACGATTTTTCCTTCTCCTATGAGGAATAGGTCTGAATTTGCCTTTACGCGCTCCTCGTCTTTTGATTTAAACAGGATGATTTCTTTTCCATTTTCCAAGTCATACTGGAAATCGTAGAATTTGAGATTTGAAGAGGATAAAGGCCAAGAATATTCAAAAGCATGCAATAATTCTCTCGCATAAAAAGGCTTTATAAAATACTGATCTGACCTTTCTGTGCTGGGTAAGGTATTCCTTGCAGGAATCGTATCTCCTATCGTCCAGTCCCAATGATGACTTCTCCTCAGTTCTAGGGGCACTAGAAATTGGTAAGCGCTGCCTCCTTCCCACCCTGCTTGGACAAATTCATAGGGCTTCCATTTTTGACTCTGATAGTTTAGAGAAATGCCACTCGCTTCGAAAAAATCCACATACTTTTCATGCTGTTGGACAGCATAATAACCCCTGAAATTTGATAGGAATGCCTCCTTGTTAAAAGCAGGCTCAAAGCTTTTATTAAGGTTTTTGAGCTGATCGATAGGGTTATGAAAGGATCGGATTTCAATACTTTCCAGTTCAATTTCGACCCTTTCTAGAAGAATTACTATTTCTGCATTTGGCTCGACCTTGAAGGCCTTGTCTTGGTAAAATAAACTTCGGATAAAAAATGTGATCCCTTCCTCCAAGGTGATATTTCCAATGCTATCGGTTATTCCGTAAACAGTTCCATTCTCAGTAAATATGGGTAAAAAAGGAACGGGGCTTCTTTTTTCATTTTCACCCTTTTCCAGTATGGAATACTGATGCTTCTTTTGCCCAGATTCTTGACCATACAAGGATTGTGAACCCAGAAGTAAGGCTGTAAAAGTTGCAAAAGTTGACAAAAGAAGGGTTGACGTTTTCATTCTGATAATTTCAATCTATAGACGACAATCTTTTCTTCCCGTTCAAATTGCTTATTGTATGAGCCGTAGAGGTATGGTTCCTTGTATCCGAAGTAATTAAAACCCTTCGGAACAGCTTGGTCCAAAAGCAAGGTATCATTTCTGTAAAGCTGAATCCCATCTTCTATCGCGCTGTTTTTAGTATAACCTCGTACCAATAGCTCTCGCTCCTCAATAAAATCTAAAGTAGTATAGTAGTTGACTTTTGGGCGAAGTTCTTCCCGGCCTAGATCAAACTCAGTCACATCCAAAGCGTTCAGATCAGGGTAGTTGGTCATCATGTCTTTACCAGAATGACCAAATGCATACTGAAGCATGCCATCAGCTGTAAACTTGTACAACAGGCTGTCTGCCTCAAAACCCTGAACAAAAAAACGGTTTTCAATCGGAGCAACCGCAGTTCCCATCAAATAGGATATAAAATTACTTTCTGAATAAATAGGTGGATAGCCTCCTGAGATTTGTATTTTCCCATTGCTCAAATCAAGTATTCCTAGGTTTTTGGCTTCCTCAAAGTAACTTTTATTTAGAATGTAATTGTAATCGGGATGGGTAGAGGATATCTGAATTATCACTCTCTCCTCTCCAAACCAGGAAGGTTTTTGAAATTCATAATGGAGTTCGTAAATGCCTGAGTATTCCGGTTTGGGGTTTTTCAACAATTCATCATAAGGAGTATTTTCATGGTAAAAGTCCAAGTTGCCTGTTTGGGAAATAGTCCAGTTCTTATCGACGACATAATAGTCATAACTACCGCCTAAAAGGAAAAGCCCCTGATCTCCAGGAGCCATTGCGACAAGTCCTCCCTTGATTTGATTTGGTCCTTCTCCGGTACCCATTTGTGTTTCTTTTAGGCTCAGATCGTCTGAAAAAACATAAAATATTCCAGTTTTTTTATCTGCGAGAATAATCTGGCCATTAAAAATTTTCCAAATTCCACTTCCTGAAAAAATGACCTCTTTATTCTCAAGAGAATCAATATCTAAGGAAATATTGCCGATATCAGCACTTCGATGATATTCGATCTCTTCTCCATTAAATTTCACAATTTCAGATGGAGTACAGGATAATGACATACTGAAAATAAAAGCCCCGATCAAAAACTGCTGTTTTGATAAAATTGACATTAAAGAAGCAAAATCGAGGCTTTTCATAACTTTAACAATTAATAGAATATAAACCGCAAATACCCTGTCCGGATTCAAACTCTGCACATTTTGGTCTTAGTGAAATATGATTTCCTGATCCACAAATTTTGTTTCCGTCATCATCATTTTTACACCGACATTTTAGAGTATTTGAATCAGGTATTTCTGGTAAATCTATATCACCTATACTTTGTGCCATGGTAGAGACCTGAAATAGATTGGAACCAAGCTGAAAAAGAGGACTTTCAGAAGAAATGTTAAATGGTATTCCAAAAGTGAATAATACCACAATGGAAAACATGAAAATTCGAGATTTTTTGACGAGTTCCTTTTTCATTTTTCTCTGTTTTAAGTAAGAAAATTGATTAATCGAGAAAGTTTAGGCCTAAAACTATTTTCTCCTCTAAGAAAAAAAATGATGCTTAGTTGTCAAGAAAAAAAACGACAAAAAATTAAATTTAGTTATAACTTTTTGAAAAACAGGAAAATAAAATTTTAATCCGGAGGTAATTTTTTTGAATTTAGCCAAGGATTTAATCTAATTCCTCTTAGGCTAATCCTTCTCTTAGATACTTAGCGGTATAATTTCCCTCTTCCTTTGCCAAATCTTCTGGGGTTCCTGCAAAAGTCAAATGACCTCCTTTGTTTCCCCCCTCTGGACCCAAATCGATCACCCAATCGGCAGAACGGATCACTTCTGTATTATGCTCAATGATAATTACCGAATGACCCTGATCGATCAATGCATTGATGCTGTGTAAGAGCTTGCTGATATCGTGGAAGTGAAGTCCAGTAGTCGGTTCGTCAAAAATAAAGAGCACCTGATCACCGGATTTGGTACCACCTTTTCCAAGGAATGAAGCTAATTTCACGCGTTGAGCTTCCCCTCCGGAAAGGGTATTGGAGCTTTGTCCCATCCCGATATAGCCTAATCCAACTTCCTGCAAAGGTTGAAGCCGATTGATTATTTGGGTTTTTCCCTGAAAGAATTCCATCGCTTCGTCTATGGTCATTCCCAAGACCTCGGAAATATCCTTGTCCTTGTATTTCACATCGAGGATTTCATTCTTGAAGCGTTTTCCCTTGCAGGATTCACAGGTTAGGTGGATATCTGCCATAAACTGCATCTCCACAGTAATCGTCCCCTCTCCCTGACAAGCTTCACATCGGCCTCCGTCTACATTGAAAGAGAAAAATGCAGGTTTGTATCCTCGTTGCTTAGAAAGTGGCTGATCTGCAAAAAGTGCCCGAATGGCATCGTATGCCTTGACATAGGTGACAGGATTGGATCTGGATGATTTTCCAATCGGATTTTGATCCACAAATTCCACTTGGGTAATCCGCTTGTAATCCCCTTCAATTCGGTCGTATTTTCCACTCTCATCAATGACGGTTCCGAGCATTTTGCCTAAAGCAGGATAAAGAACTTTTTTGATCAGCGTAGATTTTCCAGAACCGGAAACACCTGTCACGACGGTTAAGGTGTTTAGCGGGAATTGTACGGTGAGATTTTTCAAATTATTCTCTCGAGCCCCTTTGACGATAATGGAGTCTTTCCACTTTCGGTTGCCATTCTTTTTCCAGATTTGCTCTTCTCCACGAAGGTATTTGGCGGTATGCGTTTGGGCCGAGGCCATCAAATCCTGAATCGATCCTTGGAATAATAATTCCCCGCCGTGTACTCCGGCATCAGGTCCGATGTCGATGATTTGATTGGCAGCTTTCATGACTTTTTCCTCATGCTCCACCACAATAACGGTATTTCCCATATCCCGAAGGGACTTAAGTACTCCTACCAATCGATCCGTGTCCCGTGGGTGCAACCCAATACTCGGTTCGTCCAAAATGTACATGGAGCCAACCAATGCAGAGCCTAGGGAAGTTGCCAGTTTGATACGTTGATACTCCCCACCGGAAAGGGTAGAAGTCAATCGATTCAGCGTCAAATATCCAAGTCCAACCTGATCCATAAATTCCAATCGACTGACAATTTCCTTTAGCAGCCGGTTGGCCACTTTAGTCTCATGATCACTCAGCTTTAGATTTTGAAAAAATTCCAAAGCCTCATCAATAGGCATCAAAACTAAGTCTGTAATTGACTTTCCATCGATTTTGACATACGCAGCATCCTTACGCAAGCGAGTGCCACGACATTCCGGACAGGTAGTTCGGCCACGGAATCGGGAGAGCATCACCCGATATTGGATTTTATGGGTTTTGGTTTCGAGTTCTTTGAAAAAGTCATTCAAGCCCCGGAAATAGGAATTTCCTGTCCAGAGTAATTCTTGATCCTTTTCTGTCAGTTCATTATAAGGACGATGAATTGGGAAATCAAATTCGATTCCTTTTTTCAATAGCGGTTCCACCCAAGAGCGTGAAGTCTCTCCCCGCCAAGGAGCGATCGCTCCCTCGTAAACGGAAAGTTCCTTGTCTGGAATTACCAAGTCCGGATCAATTCCTAATACACTTCCAAAACCTTCGCAGCGCTTGCAGGCACCATAAGGATTATTGAAAGAGAAGAAGTTGACCGAGGGAAGCTCGAAGCTCATCCCGTCCAACTCGAATCGGTCGGAAAATTCACGGGTTTCTTGGTCTGGGATTGTGATTTTACAATCTCCATGTCCTTCGAAAAGAGCCGTTTGTACCGAGTCAGCTATCCGGAACTGATTGTCCTCATCGTCTTTTCTCACAGAGGCTCGGTCGATCAGAATTTCATAATTTCCCTTCGGGATTTTTTTCTCTTCCAAAAGATCTTCCACAAAATAAGCATCTCCATCAATCAGGATTCGGGTATAGCCTTTTTGTAAAAGTAATTCCAGCTCCTGTTCGATTTTCCTTCCCTTGGCTACTTGGAGCGGACAGGAAATCATGACCTTGGAACCTTCCTCAAAGGATAAAATAAAGTCCACAATATCCGTGACGGTATGGTGCTTGACTTCATTTCCTGAAATGGGCGAAAAGGTCTTTCCCACGCGGGCAAAAAGTAATTTCAAATAGTCGTAGATCTCGGTAGTCGTACCAACTGTGGAGCGCGGATTTTTGGTAGTGACTTTTTGTTGGATTGCTATAGCTGGAGCTACTCCCTTGATGTATTCGACCTCGGGTTTTTCCATTCTTCCGAGAAACTGACGGGCATAGCTGCTCAAGCTTTCCACGTACATGCGCTGGCCTTCTGCAAAAAGGGTGTCAAAAGCCAGGGAAGATTTACCTGAACCAGAAAGTCCGGTGATAACCACAAAGTTGTTTCTCGGTATTGCAACACTCAGGTTTTTTAGGTTATTGACCCGGGCGTTTTTGATAATGATGAATTTCTTTGGATCGAGAGATTCGAGGTCTTTTGTATCAGTCAAGGTACTCAAAGTCATAGCTGGCAAAGTTAATGAGGAAACCCAAGAAGTCATGGGAAAGTTTGATACACTGTATTCGCATTGCAAGTAATAAATACTAAACAATCTTAATTCGTTTCCTTCACTGCGAGACCTGCAGGGCGAAGCAGTCTCCCAGATTTAGAGGTAACTTTCAAGAGATTGCTTCGTTGTCGTTCCTCTTACTCGCAATGACGGCCAACTTTGACTTTCCTCAAAACTCCCACCTTGTAAACACCCCAAAGTTTTGGGCAGTCTGCCTTTCTGTTCCGTATGCATCCCAATTAGCGCCGATTCCAAATCCGAGTGGCCCTTTTTTCAATCCCGCTCTTAGGTAAAGAAAGCTTCGCTTATGTGCAGTTTCAGAGATACCCTGAATGTACATCAACTGTATTCTCGAGTAAATAGACCAAGTGTCATTTAATCGGGGTTTGTATTCATAAATTCCAAAAATTTGTCCATTGGCCCCCTGATTTGATAGCATATTGACAAAAGTCAATGCAAGGACTTCACGATTGGCAAAGACATGTTGAACACCGGCCATTGGCATGAATCCTACTTTTGAATTGGCTTCTGCCCCTGCAGCCAAGCTAAAACCACTTTTCCCGAGCTTGTAAGTTACCTGTACGGGTGCCACGATAGAGTTTCCCAGCGTTCGTTCCCGATCATAGTTTTGTGCAAAAATACTGATTGCTACCAAACTGAACTTGCTTGTTGGGCTGAAGCTCCGCTTGACGATCAGTTGAAAATCCAGTCGCTCATTTCCAAACATGATTTCAGCTGGAATTGGGGTATGGGAGGTTTGAGCTTTTGCTAGTTTAGAAGAAGAAACAAAGACGGCTAGGTAAATGAGGGCTTTTAGAATGGGCTTTAGTTTCATTTTGGATGTTTTTAATATAGAATCCAAAACTACTGGAGCTGTGCCTCCCAAACATTGCTCTAGATCAATGTTTTAGCTAGAGTTCAGCTTTTAGCCTACTCAGAGTAAAAGGTGTAATTCCTAAATAAGAAGCAATCAACTTACTCGGTAGTCGAGACAGAATTTTCGGGTATTGTTCGAGTAGCCACTTTAATCTTTCAAGTGCACTGTAGCTTTGAAAATTATATATTCTCTTCTGAGAAGTGATGTAAGCATTCTCAAGCATATTTCGATAAACTCGGTTGATAGGAGGAAGGCTTTCGACCAAATCTAAAAAAATGGATTTGGGGATATATAAGAGTTCGGTTTTTTCATTTGCCTGAATATACTCTTCGGATGGCATACCGGTAATGAAACTGGTAAGATTGGTGGCAAATTTGTTTTCAAACGCAAAGTAGCGGATCATTTCTTCTCCTTTCGGATCCACTTTGAAAAGTCTTAGGGAGCCTTTCAGCACAAAATAATTGAATTTGCATATTTCTCCTTCTTGGAGCAAAAACTCATTTTTTTTGACTTTTTTGAAATTGAATGAATGCTCAATTTGGTCCTTTACCTCTTTGTCCAAAGGATGAAGATTTTCGATGTATAAATGAAGAGGGCTAAATTCGTTCATTTTTAAGATAGCGTGACGATGGAAAGGGGGTATGCCCCTTCCTACAAGATATTCACCTTTACTGGATTCACCTAAATTAAACTCTGGCAAAATTTTACCCTACTTTACCACTTTCACACTTTCACACTTTCCAACTTTTATCCTTTTCTTCGCAACATGGATTTTCAATTTTTCATCGATGGACTGTCCGAAGGCCTTAAAGCTATGACTTGGCTGGAAGGGATAGCTGTATTTTTTGGAATTGCTTCGGTTTTTTATTCCATGCGGGAAAATATTTTGGTGTATCCGACTGGCATAGTTTCCACACTGATTTATGTATGGATTTGCCTTCAGTACAAGCTCTATGCGGACATGGGAATCAATGCCTATTATTTCAGTATGTCCATCTATGGTTGGTATGTGTGGACTCATCCTAAAGAAGATCAGCAAGTTCTTCCTGTCACTTGGCTCAAACCTTCAGGCTGGGTTACTTCTGCTTTGATTTTTGTGGCTTCCTATGGGATTCTTTCTTTTGTACTCAGCAATTTTACAGATTCAGACGTGCCTTATTGGGATTCATTCACCACTTCCTCTGCTTTTGTTGGGATGTGGCTGATGGCAAGAAAAAAAGTAGAAAACTGGATTTTTTGGATCATAACTGATTTGGTTTCTGTTCCTCTTTATTTTTACAAAGGGCTGATTTTAACGTCTTTTCAGTTTTTATTTTTTACCGTTTTGGCAATAATGGGCTTATTTACCTGGATCAAATCAGCTAAACACTATGCCGAATCCTAAACGCGTACTCATTTTAGGACCGGAGTCCACCGGGAAAAGTACCTTGGCCTCTGATTTGGCGGTTCATTATGATGAGCCCTGGGTGCCGGAATTTGCGCGAGAATATCTCGATATGCTGGATCGGGAATATGATTTTGGAGACCTTTTGCGAATTGGGAAAGGTCAAATGGCTTTGGAGGATGAGAAAGCGAAAACAGCCCAAAAGTTGCTCTTTTGTGATACGGATTTGCGGGTTATACAAGTCTGGTCTCAGCATAAATTCGGAGAAGTTCATTCTTGGATTTTGGAGGAATTGGAAAAACGTGCCTATGATTTGATTTTGCTGACAGATATTGATTTGCCTTGGGAGCCTGATCCTTTACGGGAGCATCCCGAACCTGAAATGCGGGAATATTTTTTGAATTGGTATGCAGATATCGCAGCGAAAAGTGGTTTTCCTTGGGAAAAAATCAGTGGTTCGCGTAGCCAACGCCTGGAAAAATCCATAGATTTAATCCAAACCCACCTCTTAAATTAATTCACTATGACCGCACGATTTCTTCTCGCGTTTTTGTTTTTGGGACTTTTTTCTTGCGAAAAAGCCGAACAAAAACCTCAAAAACCCAATATTGTCCTGATTCTTGCCGATGATCTAGGATATGGAGAAGTAGGATTCAACGGTCAAAAACTGATCAAAACGCCAAATATGGATGCTTTGGCAGCGAGCGGAAGGATTTTCACTAATCATTATACTGCGGCTCCAGTTTGCGCTCCTGCGAGGGGGATGATTTTAACAGGTTTGCACAGTGGGCATGCTTACATTCGGGGCAATGATGAGTGGCGAGAGAGAGGAGAAGTTTGGGATTATGCCAAAGCTGCTACAGATCCAAATTTGGAAGGGCAACGACCACTGCCAGCTGAGACTTTGACGATTGCCAAAGTGCTTCAGCAAAATGGATATAAAACTGGAATTGTGGGTAAATGGGGTTTGGGAGCTCCTTTGAGCGAAGGAATCCCAACCAATTTGGGTTTTGACTACTTCTTTGGATACAATTGTCAGCGGCAAGCTCACAATCTCTATCCGCCGCATTTGTGGGAGAATGAAGCAAAGGTCTCACTAAACAATGAGATTGTCGTTCCAGGGACGAAATTGGATGAAGGTGCAGACCCCATGGATCCAACTTCCTATGCTCGCTATCAGCAAGAGGAATATGCTCCTGAAGTGATGCATGAAAAGGCTTTGACTTTTTTAGAGGAAAATTCAGATCAGCCTTTTTTCCTCTATTATGCGTCTCCATTACCGCATTTGCCTTTGCAGGCCCCACAAGATTTGGTGGAGGAATATGTGGAGATTTTTGGGGAAGAAGCTCCTTATGATGGTTCGAAAGGCTATTTCCCAAACCGCTATCCTCGGGCCACTTATGCTGCCATGATTACCTTGCTCGATCAGCAAATTGGAGAACTTCGTCAAAAGGTGGAGGAATTGGGGCAGACTGAAAATACCATTTTTATCCTAACGAGTGACAATGGCCCTACCTACACGGGAGGAGTGGATTTTGACTTTTTTGAAAGTTCTCAGCCATTTAGCAATGGTTATGGGCGGACCAAAGGCTTTATTTATGAAGGTGGAATTCGGGTTCCTATGGTGGTGAATTGGCCTGGAAAAGTTCAGTCCGGTTCTTATTCCGATCATATTTCTGCTTTTTATGACCTCTTCCCAACACTCTGCGATTTGATTGGTGTTGATACTCCTGAAAATCTTGATGGGATGAGCTTTTTGCCTGCGATCTTGGGAAAGGAACAAAAACCGCATGAATTTTTGTATTGGGAATTTCCTGAATATGGAGGGCAGCAGGCTGTTCGGATGGGGAAATGGAAGGCTGTTCGCCAAAAGCTGAAGGAAGGGATTGTCAAAACAGAATTGTATGACTTATCACTTGATCCTTTGGAGGAAAATGATCTAGCAGAAAGTTACCCTGATATTGTTGCCCAGCTGGAAGAAATCATGGTAAAAGAACATCAAGAGTCTTCCATTGATCGTTTTAAATTGGAAGCGCTAGGTGATCAACTCAATGCTGATTCAGGAAGTTAAGGGGAAGAAATTCCAATTTACTTTTTCTCAAAAACCAGCGTATCTCCATCAGAGGGGATATGACCTGTTTTATCTAAAATCCCTTCCATCAGCAAATTGGCAATAGAAACGCCCTCTTCATCCACTGTCACCCAAAGGAAATGATCCATGGATCTTCCGAGGGAGTTGTTTTGAACTCCTCCGGTAGTTGCCAGATTGATATAATCCATTCCATTACGCTCAAGGTATCGGAATGTGTGAGTATGCCCATTGAAAACGGTATAATTTCTTCCCTCCAGTGCTTGTTCCAATTCGAAAAAACGCACGTTTTCTGGATTTTCCCACATGGGTTTATGCATCATTAGAAAAGTCCATTTTACATCCGGGTTTTTCTGAAGCACTTCTAGAAAGTAATTCATCTGATCTTCACTGATGTTTCCAAAACTTCTTTCAGGTAGGTTGGCGTATTCGGTTTGGGCATAAGCTTCCCGACCTTGTTCATCCAAGACCCTTATTCCCTCATTTCTGATTTTTTCAATCTCATCATTTCGCTCTTTTCCATGGTCCTCACTGTCTAGAACTAGGAAAAGAGTGTTTTTATAAATGAAGTGATAGTAATTTTTTCCATACCGTTCCTTCCAAATCCCCTGAGCAAAATTTCCTGTCAAGTCATGATTTCCTCCGGTGTAAAAAACCGGGGCTTTGGCGGCTTCAGTACGGGCATCAAAAGAATCCCATTGCTGATCCCAACTTGCAGAATCCGGTGCTCCGCCTTCAATCAAGTCCCCTACATTGACTATCAATTCTGGCCTCATCAGATTCAGTTGAGCGATGGCTACCTCATAGATTCTCGGCCTTTCTCCACCCGTTAAATCACTGTGTACAGCGAAAGAGAATTTCTCCGAATCATTATCAAATGTCTCTTTAGTCCAAGGTGTATTTCCGGTATCGACATCATGGGTGAAAATCGGGGGAGGAGTATTTTCTTTTTCCTGGCAAGAGAAAAAGGATGTCAATCCAACGATTGTGAGAAGGATGAGGATTTTAGGACTGTGCTTTGTGGAGAACGTTTTCATAGGAAAAGAGGAGAATTTGGTGGTAAAAAGGTTTTACCATTTGTAGAGTGAAAGGGTGGCGGCTTCTACCAATTTCATTTGATCAGGATGGTAATTATTGTTGAGGACGATGATGGTTTTATTTTCTTCAATGAAACGCACAATAATGGTTTTATAGCCTGGGTTGTCTCCTGTGTGCATGACCATCTTTCCAAATGGGCTTTTGGGTTCGATATCCCAACCGAAACCGTAATAGCTCCGCGTCCCATCATTCAATCTGAAAGGTTCAAAGGCTTCCTGAAGGGTTTTCTGACTGATTAATTTTTCACTATAAAGCGCCTGATCCCATAACAACAAGTCTTGGGCTGTGCTGCTGACTCTTCCCGGTCCTTTTCGATTGCCAAGCCAAACGGTGTAATCCGAAGAATGGAAGCGATTGGCATTGATGTAGTTTCCATTTTCATCCTTCAGATGACCTGCTGCGAAATTGGGAACTTGAGCTTTTTCTTCCAGACTTCGAATACTTGTGTTTTTCATTCCAAGTGGCTCAAAAATCCAATCTTTAGAAAGCTCTACAAAGTCTTGCCCAATCGCTTTTTCCACTATGCTTCCTAAAAGCACATACCCGGTATTACTGTATTGGTATTTTTCTCCGGGTTCAAAAAGTTTGGGAGGACTATACTTTCGCAGGTATTCCAAAATTTCCGGATTTCCGGCCACTTTGCTTTTATCCCAATGTTCATCCATGATAGCTTGGTAATCCGGCAATCCAGAAGTATGCGTCAATAAATGCCTTATGCTGATTCCTTTGTAGGGAATGTCCAGGTATTTCTCTACCGGATCATCAAAATCCAACAAGCCCTTTTCCTTGCAAAGCATGATCATCATTGCGGTGAACTGCTTGGAAACGGAAGCCATTTCAAAAATATCATTAGTCTCTAAGGGAATGTTTTCCTCGAAACTCCGCATACCAGTTGCTTTTTCAAATAGGATTTCTCCATTTTCGGCGACCAATACAACTCCCGAAAATCCATCGGTGGAAGCCCGCTCAAATGCATCCTCGAGCAGTCGCTTTTGCGCAAAAACGGAGAGTGCCGAAAAAAAGGCTAGGATTAATAATATCTGTTTTCTCATGCTTGGATTTGTCTTTTAATAAATTCGATGGCGGCTTCATAGGCTTTCACCCAATTGCGGTGAAGAATGAAAGAATGCACTTCATCAGGGAAGACTAACTGCTCGACGGTAACCCCCTGCTTCCTAAGGACCTCAGCTAATTCCACCGATTCAGAAAAAAGTACATTTCTATCATCGTCACCGTGAATCAGCAAAACGGGATCCTCCCAATTTTCGACATAAGCCATAGGGGAAGATTGAAAAGCCAATTCGGCCATTTCAGGGAATTTTTCAGGTTCGTACCAAGGAGCGAAAACAGGAATATCCTGATTCCAATTATGAACACCATGAATATCCACTCCGGCTAAGAATTTCTCCGGTGCCTGGGCCAAGCCATGCGCAGTCAAAAAGCCTCCATAACTTCCACCCCAAGGAATGATTTTTTGGGAATCCACATCAGGTCTAGCTGCGAGGTAATCCGCTGCAGCAAGCAAGTCTAATACTTCACTGGCTCCTCCTGCTCCATAATTTTCTTCTTCTCGAAAATCCATCCCATAACCTATCCCACTTCGATAGTTCAGAGTCAAAGCGATAAACCCATTCGCAGCGAAATATTGCTGTAAGGCATAGGCATTGCTATAATATTGGGAGTAATTAAATCCCAAAAGCATCTGTCTTCGACTTCCTCCATGAAGGAAAATAACTGCGGGATATATTTTATTTGGGTCGTAATTGGGTGGAAGGAAGAGCTGGGCTCTGCTTTTAAACCCATCGGAAGCTTGGATATCAAGGCCGATAGGAGTCACTAGATTTTTGGGGAAATTTTCTGGGAATAGTTCCTCCGCCAATAGCTTATCCTGATTGTAATACCGAATCACCGGCCAAGCAGGTCGGGTGGCAGTCGCTGAAAGATAAGCTAAGCCATTTTCTATCCGGACAGGAGTCCAGTTGATGTTTCCTTTTTCTGAAAGATCCTCCAGATTGTAAGAAGTTAAATCGAGTCTATAGATTTTTCTCCGTTCGATGTCTCCGATATTGCTGGTAATCAGTAGCTCATTTTTCGTAAAGGAAGTATTCACCTTTTCCACAAACCCTTGTCCTTTTGTCAAGTGTTGAACTTCCCCATTGGAAGGATTGACAGCATACAATTGAACCCAGCCATTTTTTTCCCAAGGGAAAACCAAGGAGCCGCTTGGTGTCCACCAAATTCGATCTGATTCAGCAGGAATGTCCCGAACCACGACCGAGCCTTTTCCGGGATCAGCTCGCCAAACCTCTTCAGCCAACATAGTTTCAATATTTAAAACCCGAATGCTCCAAGGATTGGCTTCCTTGTGAGAAGTGAAAGGAAGTTTGTTGTTAACATTCGGTATGCGCAAGTAGGCAAGTTTTTTCCCATCTGGTGACCAAGCCGGATAGCGGTCATGATCAAGGCTGGTTTCTGGGTAGCTGAGTGTTTGTTTTTCTTTATTCCAAAGCCCGATGTAAGAGTGATCTCCGCGATTGGAAACGAAAGAAATCCACTTTCCATCCGGCGAAAAAGCATAGGAGCCAATCGAACCTCTAGCCTGAAAAACCTTAGAAGAAGCATTCTCTGAACCTATTTGCAATTGATGTAAATCCTGCCCTTTTCGGAAAATAATAAGTTTGGAATCCGGCGAAAATACGGGTCCGCTTCCCTCGGATAAAAGCTTTTCTTGCCCGCTTTGGAGGTCAATCATATGAATTTTAAAATCCGTGTTTTCCTGAAGTTGTGCAGGATTAGCTGCTTCACCCGCAGAGTTTTTTGAATTTCCCCGAACGTAAACCAGGTATTTTCCATCAGGAGAAAAAGTCAAGGGACCGATTCCGACCCCAATATCTCCGGAATAGGAAGTTAAGGCTTCAGCTTTGAAATCTGGGGCTTTGGCAAAAAAGATATTCCGCTCACCTTCGGAATTAAATATCCAAGCGACTGCTTTTCCATCTGGGCTTGCGGTTAGATCTGTGGGGAATGGGGCTGCGAGGTATTCGGAAATGTTTTGTGATTTTCCAGAGATAGTCAGAGACAGGAAAACCAGTGCGAGGAAAAAGATTTTCTTCATAGTGCTAAGTGTTTCAGACAATTTAGCGATCTGTGGAGGGCTTTCAAAGTCCAAGTGATTCAGAAACTTCCACTGATCAAATCTTTTGTTTTTTTCAAGCCAAAAAATGTAGATTCCCTATTCAAAACAATAAACCCATGAGTAGAATTATCACCATTTTTTGCCTTTTCATAGGAATTTCTTGGGGGACTCAGGCGCAGTTTTCCCAAGCGAGTCGAGATTCAATTCAAAAGCTGAGTCGGGCAGATCATCAATTGATGATGGAAATGCTCGGCATAGAAAGTCTTCGACCCGGACCTTCGGGGAACCCTTCAGCTCCCAATGCAGCAAACTCGGATGAAAGCAAGGCTAAAACTTATGAATCTGTACCCGATCCTCTGATTTTTGAGAATGGGGATCCAGTAAAGTCAGTGTCAGATTGGGAGAAGCGAAGGGAAGAACTATTTGAACTCTTTGACCGGGAAATGTATGGGCGAAATCCCGAGAATTTGCCTTCCGTGACTTGGGAATTGATATCGGAAAAAGATAGTCTAATAGGAGATGTGGAGGTAACCTATAAAAATCTTAAAGGCTGGGTGGATAACTCCTCTTTTCCTTCCATTTCCGTTGCCATCGATTTTGAATATGCACTTCCAAAAAACAGTACTGAAAAAGTTCCTTTGGTTATGGAGTTTGGATGGAGGTGGCCTCCTGGAATGCGTAGACCTCCTGCTCCTCCCGGGCCAAGTTGGCAAGAATTGGTGTTGAAGGCTGGATGGGGTTTTGGAATCATTATTCCAACTAGCTATCAGGCCGATAATGGAGCTGGACTTCGTACTGGGATGATTGGCTTGGTGAATCAAGGCAATCCCCGAAAATTGGATGATTGGGGCACCCTCAAAGCTTGGGCTTGGGGAGCGAGTAGAGCTTTGGATTATTTAGAAACCGATCTCTCAGTAAATTCCGAAAAGGTGGTCATCGAGGGACTTTCCCGTTACGGAAAAGCTGCTTTGGTGACGATGGCTTATGACCCCCGCTTTGCAGTTGGGTTGATTGGATCCTCTGGGGCCGGCGGTGCCAAATTACTTCGTAGAACTTTTGGTGAGCAAGTAGAAAACTTAGCCAGTTCAGGTGAATATCATTGGTTTGCTCCCAATTTTATCAAATATGCAGGACCTTTGACTCCTAATGATTTGCCCGTGGATGCCCATGAGTTAATTGCGCTTTGTGCTCCTCGACCAGTATTTATTTCGGTCGGTTCTCCCGAAGTAGAAGGGCAATGGATAGATGCAAAAGGGATGTTTGAGGCGGAAGTATTAGCTGGACCTGTCTATGAATTATTGGGTAAAAAGCCGCTTCCGACGGAGCAGTTTCCTTCGATACAAACATTTTTAAAAGAAGGGGACTTGGCTTTCCGTCAGCATGAGGGAGGACATACTGTGGGACCTAATTGGCCTTATTTTATTGAATGGGCGAGGAAGTATTTGGACAATTAGTATAGGTTTAAGTATCAAATATCTGGTATCAAGTATCAAGAAAATGGAGGTTTAGTTTGAGTCGCCTATTTATTTTAGAAGTAAACCGATTATATCCATGGAAGCTCGAGTTTTCATTGTTTTTCTGATTTGTCTTTTACCTGTTTTTGGATTTTCTCAGGGAAAGAAGGTAGTATTTATCATTTTGGATGGCATTCCGGCGCCAGAATTGGAAGGTGTAGAAACCCTCAATATGGATGAGATCGCAAAAATGGGAGGTTATGCCCGTGCCTTTACCGGAGGTGAAAAGGGTGGTATATCCGAGACTCCAACTATCTCTGCTGTAGGATATAATTCACTGCTTACAGGTACTTGGGCGAATAAACACAATGTTTGGGATAATGATATTGAATCTCCGGATTATGCCTATTGGTCCATTTTTAGGCTAATGCGTGAAGCTAGTCCAAAATCAAAACTAGCCATATTTTCTACCTGGGAAGACAATCGAACCAAGCTCCTTGGAGAGGGAATGAGTGAGACGGGTAATTTGAAATTGGATTTTGTTTTTGATGGTTTTGAAAAGGATACTATGCGCTTCCCACATGATACGGAGAAGAGCTATATCCAGAAAATTGATAATCTTGTCTCCTATGAGGCAGCTCATATCTTGAAGAATCAAGCCCCCGATCTTTCCTGGGTATATCTGGAATTTACAGATGATATGGGGCATCGCTATGGGAAAAGCCCGCAGTTGACTTCAGCCATCGCATTGGCGGATCGCCAGGTAGGTAGAATCTGGGAAGCTATTCAGTTTCGGGAGAAAAACTTCGGAGAGGAATGGCTGATTTGGATTACCACCGATCATGGCCGAAGGGCTCCCAATTACAAAGATCATGGGGGACAAAGTGATTCAGAAAGGGAAATCTGGATGCTAACAAACGTCTCCAATCTCAATGAAAAATTCTATTCAGGAAATGCCTCCATGGTGGATATCTTACCTACTATGGTTGATTTTTTGGAAATACCTGTACCGGAAAATCAACGGCAAAATTGGGATGGGACTTCCTTATTGCAGAAAAAATAAAGGCTCGAGAATCAGTCCCGAGCCTTTGGATTATTAATCCATTCCCCCTTTTCTCGTAGGGGAGCGCTGTGCAGGCCAGCTAGTAGGGTTACCATCTCTACCGATAGGAATTCTTCGCTCACGGGATACCATTTCAGGTTCCTCACTTGCCATGTACACCATGATTGCAGCGAGAATCACATTGTTTTGGACATCATCAAAGACGATTTTGTCGTAGGTGTCCAAGTTCGTATGCCAGGTGTAATTGAAATAAGACCAGCTAAGTGAACTTAAAGAAAAGGCCGGTACTCCTGCTGCAACGAATGAAGCATAATCGGAACCTCCGCCACCTGGATTTCCTGGGAAAGTAGTTTCGATATCTCGGGTGATTTCTCTTGGAACTTTAGACATCCATCTTCCCAAGTATTCATAACTGTGGATGAATCCTTGTCCGGAAACATTGGCAACTCTACCCGTACCATTGTCTTGGTTGAAAAGGGCCTGAATTTTACCCATCATTTCTGGATGATCTTCTACAAAAGCACGGGAACCATTCAAACCTTGCTCTTCAGAACCCCAATGTCCCACTAAGATGGTTCGCTTGGGATTTGGATAAACTTCTTTCAAAATCCTCATCACCTCCATCATCATGATGGTGCCCGTTCCGTTATCAGTTGCTCCGGTGCCTCCATCCCAAGAGTCAAAGTGTGCAGAAAGCATTACATACTCATCTGGTTTTTCAGTTCCTTTGATTTCTGCGATTGTGTTGAAGGTAGGCTGAACGCCGGTTTCTTTAGATTGTGCATTTAGATGAATCATCGGTTTTTTACCGCTATCAGCCAACCTGTATAGCATCCCGTAATCCTCCAAGGACAGATCCACGGTAGGGACTTTTTTAGTGTATGCTGAGAAGATTTTATTGGCACCAAATCCTCTAGACCAATAGCTAGTCAGGATTCCCAATGCTCCTGCATCTTCCAATGCTTGAGGTAATTCCCGACGGCCTAGTCCTGTTTTTTGAATTCTTCCTTGCCAAGCCCGTTCAAAAATTGTCCGTTCAGCTTTCATTTTTTCAAAAGACTCTTCCGTTGCCCATTCTTCCCAATTATAGTCTGGGCGACCAGTAAGCTGAGGAGCAGAAATCATCACATATTTTCCTTTTACATTAGGAAGCCAGGCTTGAAATGCGGCTGAATCCTGCAAGTCAGGAAGGATGATCACTTCTCCACTTGCTCCGCCTACGGGAGAAGCAGGTGACCAGGCCAGTTGAGTTCCGGCGAGCGACTTGACCCAAGGCTCCATCATATCGATGTGAGTTATACCTCGATCCCATCCGCGCCATTCACCCCATTGTTCATTCCGGGCTTCAATACCCCAAGATTGGTATTTTTCAACAGCCCAATCGTGGGCTTCTTGCATCTGAGGGGAGCCTACTAATCGAGGACCGATTCCATCCATTAATTCATGGGCAATTTCTTTCAGCTGGGAATTCTCCCGAGCTTCTTGGATGATTTTTTCAATAACCTCATCCTGTTGGGCTTGTGCCTGCATGCCGAATAGCAGCAGAAGCACCATTCCAAAAAGGTAGCGTTTTTTCATATTTCAAGGAGTTTAGAACTTAAAAGTATAGGAAGCTATTGAGAATTCTAAAACCACTGGTGGAAATGCCTGGAAGAATGAGTTTTTATGATTTTTTTCAGAAAGTCTCTTTTTCGCCCTCCATTCCTTGAAAAGGAGGTGGATTTTTTGTTGGGATTGAGTTTATTTACCTATTCGGAAAAAACGACCAACAATGAACCCAAAATCAGAGCTTTTAGCCTTTTTGAAAGAAATCATACAGAAGGAAGCAGATGAAAAGTCCATGAATTGGCTGGACGAAAAGTCTCAGAAAATTCAGGATTCAGGCTCAAAAAATGCATTCTACCTAGCATTCTCTCAGGCTTCACGGTTCTTTTCTAAAGACAAGCTTCTACTAAACCCTGAAACAAAGATAAAAGCAAATGCCCTTATTGATGGCTTTCAGCCTGAGTTTTGGAATGTGCTTCAAACAGCCAGAGCCTATCTGCTTCTTCATTTCTCCTTAGAAAAAGAGGAATGGTTAAAAGCCATCAATCAGCTTTTTGAAACAGGAGATTTGTATGAGCAGCAGGCACTTTATGCTTCATTGAATTTGATGCCTTTTTCCGAAGAAATGCTTCCAAGAGCGATTGAAGGTTGCCGGACCAATATGACCTTGGTCTTCGACGCCATCGCCTTGAATAATCCTTATGCCCCATCCCATTTCCCTGAATTAAATTGGAATCAAATGGTCCTGAAGGCTGTATTTATGCAGCGGCCACTTTACCGAATCCAGCAATTGGATCAGCGAAGGAATCCCGCCTTGGCAGAAATCGCCTCAGATTTTGCACATGAGCGTTGGGCCGCAGGTCGCAATGTGATGCCCGAGCTTTGGAGGTTGGTTTCTCCTTTCATAAATGAAAAGTTTATGGGGGATTTAGAGAAAGTGATGAGCTCCGAAGATTTGCTGGAAAAAAAAGGAGGTGCTTTGGCACTTCACCATTCAGATTTTGCCCCCGCGAAGGAATTGTTGAAAAAATACCCGGAATTTATTCATGGGATTGAAAAAGGAGCAATTTCTTGGGAAGAAATCGGTCAGGAATATCAAGAAACTAGAGTCTAAAGGTAGACTTCAAAAAAATTATTAACTCAAATCAGTAACAAGATGCCCATGTATATAGACCCCCATATTCACTTAGTCTCCCGAACTACGGATGATTATGAAGCCATGCACAAGGCGGGGATAGTTGCCACGATCGAGCCTGCCTTTTGGTTGGGTCAACCTCGTACGGAAGTTGGAAGTTTCAAGGATTATTTCAGCACTTTGGTTGGTTGGGAGCGTTTTCGAGCTAGTCAGTTTGGGATCGTTCATTATTGCACCATGGGTTTGAATAGTAAAGAGGCGAATAATATCCCCTTGGCAGAGCAGGTGATGGAATTGCTTCCCCTTTATGTTGGAAAAGAAGGGGTTGTTGCCATCGGCGAAATCGGATATGATGATCAAACAGAGGCAGAGGATCGATTTTACCGAGAGCAATTAGAATTAGCTAAAGAGGTGGATTTGCCAGTCCTTATCCATACGCCCCACCGGGATAAGAAGCGCGGAACAACTCGCTCCATGGACGTAGCTGAAGAACATGGAATGGATCCAGGATGGATTATTGTAGACCATAACAATGAAGAAACAGTGAAGGAA
Source organism: Algoriphagus kandeliae (assembly GCF_004571135.1). Taxonomy (GTDB): domain Bacteria; phylum Bacteroidota; class Bacteroidia; order Cytophagales; family Cyclobacteriaceae; genus Algoriphagus; species Algoriphagus kandeliae. The sequence continues at coordinate 762,695 of NZ_SPSB01000004.1, read as the reverse complement.
GTGTTGGACCGAGGATATTGGGCTGGGTTCACTATTTATCCTCACACCAAAATGGGTTCTGAGCGAATGGTTGAAATCGTCAAGCAGTACGGCCCGGAGCGCATCATTGTCAATTCAGCCGCAGATTGGGGAATTTCAGATCCGTTGGCAGTTCCTAAGACAGCCGATTTGATGCGAAAAATGGGTATTCCTGAGGAGCATGTTCAAATGGTAACCTACAAAAATGCGCTAACAGCTTTTTCACTTTCAGGCCAAATGCATGAGGATGACTGGTTGAAAGCTCCGCCTATCGATCAAACCAAAAAAATGAGTGGGAATTCTGTGCTTCGTGGAGGCCAAGTACCACGGGTAGAGGGACCGTCAGATCGAGTAGAAAATTAACCCATGAGAGGGAAGCTTTTTGCTTACTTGCAAATTACCCGTCCAGCCAATGTAGTCACTGCCGTGGCTGATGTCTGGGCGGGTTTTGCTATTGCCGGAGGATGGAGCTATTTAATTGCGACTTGGAAAGATGATTCAGGCTTTTGGCTTAATCTCTTGTGGCTTTCCATCAGTACGATTGGTTTGTATGGTGGAGGAGTTGCATTTAACGATATCGCAGATGCGGAATTGGATGCGGTAGAGCGTCCGGAACGCCCCATTCCCAGCGGTCGAGCAAAAAAATCCACAGCTATTTTAGTAGCTAGTATTCTCTTGATTTTTGGTGTATTAGCAGCTTTTCAGGTAAATCAACTTGCAGGGATTTTGGCTATTGCGATTAGCTTTTGCGCCCTAACCTATGATTACTGGGGAAAGCATCAGAATATTTTTGGTCCCATTAACATGGGGCTATGCCGGGCTGGGAATCTATTGCTTGGAGTGGCCGTGGCACCGGAAGTTTTGGAGAAAGTATGGCCCATTGGAATACTTCCTTTGATTTATGTCGCGGCGATTACCATGGTGAGTCGGGGAGAAGTGCATGGGAAAAATAGACGAGCTCTCTTCGCTGGCTTGGGGATGTATGCCTTTATTGTTGCCGGTATTTTTCTCTTAGCAAAAATTCAGGGACCAAATTATTGGCAGGTGATCCCCTTTTTAGCCTTGCTTTCTTACATGATTTTTCCACCGCTTATCAGAGCTATTCAAACTGAATCCCCACAATTAATCGGAAAATCGGTCAAAGCTGCCGTAATTTCTCTCATTATCGTGAATGCTTCATTAGCTGCCGCTTTTGAAAGCTGGGAGATAGGATTGGTTGTTTTGGCCTTATTACCCTTATCTTTGAGTCTAGCCAAAGCCTTTGCTGTAACCTAGATTTTGGCTTAAAAAGAAACTTTCACGGCCAAAGACCAATTATTTCCATATGGATACCATTCTTCAGCAGTCCTTTTCGGTTTCTTTCAATTATCCGGTTTGCTTTACAGAAAAACTCTTTTCTGCTGAAAATCCAGTTTTTGTAAATGTCTTGGAAAAAGGGAAGAAGGTAAAGACCTTTTTTGTGGTTGACAGTGGAGTTGTGGAGGCTTTTCCAAATTTGTTGGGAGAAATCAAAAATTACGCTTCCTATCATAAAGAGCGATTCTATTTGTGTGCTGAGCCGCTTGTAGTTCCGGGTGGAGAAGCTTGTAAAAATGATCCTGCGATTTATCAACAAGTCGTTCAAGCCACCAATGACTTTGGGATTGATCGGCATTCATACATCGTGGCGATTGGTGGAGGGGCTGTTTTGGATATGGTTGGCTTTGCCGCTGCCATTTCCCATCGGGGAATTAGACTGATTCGAATTCCAACGACTGTTTTATCCCAAAATGACTCAGGTGTAGGTGTAAAAAACAGCATCAATTACTTTGGGAAGAAAAACTACCTCGGAACTTTCACCACACCGATTGCAGTATTAAATGATTTTAATTTCCTCCAAACGCTTGATGATCGGGATTGGAGATCGGGGATATCTGAAGCTTTGAAAGTAGCTTTGATCAAGGATCTGGACTTTTTCGAATTGCTGGAGGCTAATGCTTCTGCCATGGCAAGGCGAGAAATCGAGCCGATGAAAACCCAAATAATCCGCTGTGCCCAAATGCATATGGATCATATCGCAGGAAAGGATCCATTTGAGTTTGGTTCCTCCCGTCCCTTGGATTTTGGCCACTGGGCAGCCCATAAATTGGAGCATCTCAGCAATTATCGAGTTCGGCATGGGGAGGCAGTTGCCATTGGAATTGCATTGGATTCTACCTATTCCCACCTCTTGGGTTGGATTAGTGAAGAGGATTTGAATCGAATTTTACAGGTTATTCAAACCTTGGGCTTTTCACTTTACGAGCCAGAGCTTTCAGGAGAAAATTTAATTCAGGGGCTTCGGGAATTTCAGGAGCATCTAGGTGGAGAATTGACCATTATGTTGCTCGAAAAGCTTGGAAAAGGAGTTGAGGTGCATGAAATGGATGAGCAGTTAATTCGGAAGGCGATTGAATTTTTACAGGTAAAAAGCCAAGAACCAAAGCTGATTTAAGCATGCAAGTCGGAAACTTTCAATTCAGCTATTGCAGTAACATACATCCAGGTGAAAGTTGGGAAGAGACTTTCGAAAATTTAAAATCCTATATTCCAAGAATTCGTGAAAATCTTCAATGTAAGGGAGCATTTGGGATAGGGTTAAGACTTTCTAATCAAGCGAGTTTGGAGCTGGAAAAGGAAGATCAATTAGCGGCTTTTAAATCTTGGCTCACTCAAGAGAATGCCTATGTTTTTACACTGAATGGCTTTCCTTATGGAGATTTTCATCATACCCGGGTAAAAGATCAGGTTCACTTTCCTGATTGGACAACTGATGATCGAAAAAATTATACAATCCGCTCTTTTCATATTCTAGCCCAATTGCTGCCTGATGGGATGAGTGGAGGGATTTCAACCTCCCCCATATCCTATCGACATTGGTTTAAAACTCAGGAGGAAAAGAATCAAGGCATGCAGGCAGCTACAGCTAATTTGATGGAGGTTGTTGCTGAACTTGCAAAAATCCATTCAGAAACCGGGAAATTCCTGCATTTGGATATAGAGCCAGAGCCGGATGGGATTCTAGAGAATTCTGATGAGATGATTTGGCTTTTTGATTCCTGGCTAATTCCTAAAGGTGCTCCGCTTCTTTCTGAAAAGCTTGGGATTTCCCTTTCTGAAGCGGAAAAATTGATTCGGAAGCATATTCAGGTATGCTATGACGTCTGCCACTTCGCGATTGTTTATGAGCATCCGGCTAACACTTTTGCCAAATTCACAAAGGCAGGAATAAAAATAGGCAAGATTCAAATTTCCGCTGCTTTGAAATTGGATTTGGGAAAGAATCGATCTGAAATTCACCAAAAGCTACTTCCATTCGCAGAATCGACTTACTTGCATCAAGTGGTGGGTAGAAAGGCTGATGGCAACCTTGTTTCCTATTCAGATTTGCCTGAGGCACTTAATGCAATTCAAGATGCGGAAGAAAAGGAATGGCGAATTCACTTTCACGTACCGCTGTTTGTAGAGTCCTATGGACAGTTTTTTTCGACTCAGAGCAGTATCTTAAATGTCTTAGCGGAGTTGAAAAATCATCCTGAATTGACAGAGCATTTGGAGGTGGAAACTTACACTTGGGAGGTTTTGCCGGATGAGATGCGTTTGGAATTAGGCGAGTCAATAAGTCGGGAATTGGAATGGATTCTTCAACGATTGGGATAAGATGAAAAAAACAGTTGTTCTTAATATCGTAGCATTGTCATCCAGAGTGATTGGGGAGCATACACCTTTTCTCAGTCAGTGGATTGCCAAGCATCAAAAGGCTATCGTCGAACCTGTTTTGCCAGCAGTAACCTGTTCGGCTCAATCTGTTTACCTAACCGGGAAAATGCCTTCCGAAAATGGAATTGTCGGGAATGGCTGGTATTTCCGGGATGAATGTGAAATTAAATTCTGGAGACAATCCAATCGCTTAGTTCGGGCTCCCAAGATTTGGGATAAGTTAAAAACTGAAAATCCCGACTTCACTTGTGCCAACATGTTTTGGTGGTACAACATGTATTCTTCGGTGGATATTGCGGTGACGCCGCGCCCACTTTATCCTTCAGATGGGCGGAAATTACCCGATTGTCACTCCCAACCGATGGAATTACGGGATAGACTTCAAAAAGAGTTAGGGCAGTTCCCTTTATTTTCCTTTTGGGGACCAAATGCTAATATTTCCTCTACCCAATGGATAGCAGAAGCCACAAAGAAGGTGGATCAATGGTATAATCCAACGCTGAATTTGGTTTATTTACCTCATCTCGATTATGGGCTGCAGAAATATGGATTAGATTTTTCAAAAATCGGTTCGCTTTTGAAAGAAGTGGATAAAGTAGCCGAGGATCTAATTACCTATTTTGAAAGTAAAGGAACACAAGTTCTGCTTCTTTCTGAATATGGCATTACCAATGTGTCTCAACCTATCCATATCAACCGATTGTTGCGATCAGCAGGCTGGATTCAGGTAAAGGATGAATTGGGCTTGGAAACTTTAGATGCCGGGACTTCTCAGGCATTTGCAATCGCTGATCATCAGATTGCGCATGTGCATATCCAAGATCCGAACGTTTTTGGTCAGGTTAAAAGTTTATTGGAGAATACTCCGGGGATTGAACTGGTACTAGACAAAAAGGCTCAGGCAAATTATGGTTTGGATCACCCTCGTTCGGGGGATTTGGTGGTTGTTGCGGATAAGGATTCCTGGTTTACCTATTATTTCTGGCTAGATGATAATAAAGCGCCTGATTATGCGCGCTGTGTGGATATTCATCGGAAACCCGGCTATGATCCAGTGGAATTATTTTTAGATCCAGAGATTAAAATTCCATTGCTAAAAGTGGGGTCAAAGGTTTTGAAGAAAAAGTTGGGATTCCGATACCTTATGGATGTGATTTCATTAGATGCCTCGCTGGTAAAAGGCTCTCATGGAAGAATTCCCGAAGATGATGCGGATAAACCGATTTTCGTTGGATATGAAAATCTTGTGAATTCAGAGAAAATTCAACCGACAGAAGTTTTTGATCTAATTTATCAGGCTGTTAAAAGTTAGAGAACCTTTAATTTTTCTTTAACAGACTCGATGTTTTCCTGTTTTTTGGGCTCTCTATATTTTTTGCAGTAATCTGTATGATAATGGTGTTTTTCTAAAAAAGTCAGTTGTAATTCATTCCAAGCTTGTTCTGAAAGGGAAGAGTTAAAATGAAGTAATTCTTCATACAAGGCATTTCCTTGTCGCTCAAAATCATCAGTTCCTAAATACTCCAAATCGGCATCAGCCATGATTCGCTCGAGCTGATTGGTTGGAGATTGTGGGATTTTTGTGGCCATAATCATCCCATGGATTTTTTTCAAATCATCTTTTGAAACCAAATCTTTGAGATATTCAGTGGCAATGCCACATCCAATTTCCTCATGGTTTTTAGGATTTTCGATAAATCCTGTATCGTGAAAAAGTGCAGCTAGCTGAAGAAGTTCCACTTCTCCTTTACTAATTTTTTCGATTCCGGCTAAAAATAGGGCCTTTTCGGTCACGTATTGGGTATGAGCCGGATTGTGGTATGTCAGGTAAGCTGGAAGTTGTTCCAGGATTTCCCGATAAACGCGTTCTTTTATTTGATTAAAGTCAATCATATGTGCTTTTTCCCCACTTTTTTGATGACACCACCCTTGACTTCCTTAATTGTCTGGACGTAAAAGAAAGCTTTCGGGTCTATTTCTTGAATCGCCAATTTCAGCCGGTGGACTTCCAATCGAGTAACTACCGTCATGATAATATCTACCGGATGATGGATGTGAAAGGTCTCTGGAAGATACCCTCTTTCACCCTTATATACTGAAATTGCCTTCTTAAAATCTTTTACTATCAATTCTTTGACCAATTCGTCTTCTTTTGAAATAATTGTTAGGGCAGTGTACTCTTCAAAGCCCTCCACGACATAGTCAGTAGTCTTAATAGCTGTAAAATACGTTAAAATTGAATACATAGCAGGCTCTATCCCAAAAACAAAGGCTGCGGATAGCATAATCAATGAATTCAGAAATACCGTGATCTCGCTTGCAGTCAAGGCGGAGTTCTTGTGAAAATACTCTGTAATGACTTCGAATCCATCAATTAATCCACCTCCTCGGATTATAAGACCAATGCCAGTTCCCATTAAAAATCCTCCAAAAACCGCAATCAAAACTTTATCCTCGGTAACCGTAGGAACTTCCAAAAAATGGAGGACAATAGTCAAAAGAAAAATGGACATACCGCTTTGAATGGCAAATGTTCTGCCTATCATTCGCCAAGCCATAAATAAGAATGGAAGGTTAAGCAGCACCAATAATAAGTTAAGGTCTATTCCAAAGCCTAGATTCACCAGAATGGCAATACCCGTAACTCCTCCGTCCAAAAAACTGTTGGGGAGCATGAATGCCTCCAAGGCAATAGCTGCCAAAGCAACGCCTGCAATGGTATAGGCAAGAGAGTGAGGTGAAAGGATGGATTTCCAATCGATAGGTTGTTTCGAAAGTTTTGTCATCCTTTAATTAGTTGATAAAATCCTCACGGGTATTTGAATAAATCCTTTTCAAAAGGGTGGTTTTCAATAAAGTAGATTTAAGAAAATAATAATTTAGTAGTTTCCCAAGAAAGAATTCAAATATTTTATGGAAAAGCATAAATTATTGGATTGAAACTAATCAGCCATCCTGAATTTTCAGGATGGCTGAATAATATTAATGCTCTAAGCTGGTAGTGACTTTTGGTGCCTCCTTGGTCCAAGAACTTACATCCAATTTCCGTGGAGTAGGAAGAATTTCATCCAACGTATTTCCATCGTAAACTCTTCCATCTTTCACTACATGTGTGATGGTGTTGGTGTTTCGGATATTCTCAAGTGGATTTTCGGATAAGATGACTAAGTCAGCTAATTTTCCGTTTTCGATACTTCCGAGCTCTTTGTCCAATCCCAGTGCTTCAGCGCCAAGGATAGTGGCCGTACGAAGTGCATCCATATTACTCATGCCGCCACTTGCCACGGACCAAAGTTCCCAATGATATCCTAGACCCTGCAATTGGCCATGGGAACCAATACCTGCCAATCCACCTCGTTTCACAATATCATTGATTCCTCTTGCATGATCCTCAAAGACATGGTCCTCAGGGGCAAACCAACCTCCAAGTCCTCCCACTCTTCTACGGGCTTTGGAGTTCATTTCATTGTATGGAGTAAATCGGTTCAGTTTTGGATCGTGAAGTGGACTTTCCGTAGTGTAGTAATAATTCTCTGCCCAAGGACCACCATAAGCCACTAATAGGGTAGGAGTCACAGCCATTTTACTTTCAGCAATAGTGTGAGTCACATCCGAATAAAGTGGATAGATCGGAATCGCATGCTCATGACCCGGATATCCATCAAATAATTGAGTCATGTTGAGTTTGAAATCCAAGCCACCTTCAGTAGTAGGCATCAGCTTTTGCTCTTTGGCGGCCATGATGACCCATTGTCTATGTTGTCTGTTACCCACCAAATACATTTTGATGTATTGGGTATTGTAGTACTTGGAGTATTGCTTCAGCACGTTTTTGGTCTGCTCTAGAGACTTCAGATTGTACATCCAATAACCTACACCTGGTCCGGTGGAATATACTCTCGGTCCAGGAATCATACCTGCTTCAACCATATCCGCATAGGTTAACACATCAGTGGTTGCTGTCTGTGGATCTCTCGTGGTGGTTACTCCATAGGCTAGGTTGGCAGCATAGATCCAAACTGTATTTTTATGAAGATTCCATGTTGGCCACATGTGAGCATGGGTATCAACAAATCCAGGCGTTACTGTTTTCCCAGATAAGTCAACGACTTCTGCTCCTGCTGCATCAAGTGTTCCGGTTGCTCCAACTGCTTTGATTCGGTTGTTCTCTATCAGGATGTCACCTCTTTCAATGACCTCATCATCCTTCATAGTGATGATTCGAGCATTTTGAAGTAGGATTTTTCCGCTAGGAATATCCTTCGCGAAGTAAACCTTCACCTGGTACTCTTCAGGTTTGTAGGTTTCTTTCTCTTTTTGCTGTGCTTTGTAAATACTATCAGCCTTTGCTAATTCTTTATCTGCTTTGAATAGAGAATCAATTCGTTGTTTTTCAGCTTTTGCTAGTGAGTCAGCCAATTTTACAGCTTCCTCGCCTTGGGCTTTTAAAGCTGATACGCTGTCTGCTGCTAGCATTTTTGCTTTTTCAGCGCTTTCTACTGAATCTTCCACAAATTCAGCTCTAGCGATATCATAGACCCAATGACCATTTCCTAATGACCAATGGACTTTTTCTCCATTGGCTTCCCAAGCTGGCCATTCGCCTCCGATTTCTGTGAGTTGTCGGGAAGGAAAGCTGCTGGATTTAGGATCGGCTACATTAATGCTCGGAGTCTTTCCTACTTGAGGGATGGTCACTACATAGACATTATTATTTACCTGAGCCAAAGCCTTGTTTCCTTTCGGAGCCATCAAAATGGTACTTGCACTTGCTGGACTCATTTGAGGTTCCTGTGCAGAAACTCCTTCAGGAAGCATACAATAATTCAATGAGCTGGCATTTGAAAAAGGCTTGCCCATGACGTAGCGATAGTCTGCAAGTTCCGCGTGCTCGTGATCATCATGAGAATCCAATACAGAACCAAAAGGAGTGATTCCGGTGATTTTAGCATGGGTTTTCTCATCTGTTCCATCCCATTGTATACTGAGAAGGGTGCCTCCCGGTCCGTTCAAATAAATTCTCGAAGTATCTTGAGTAAAGTGCGCATTTCCAATACCTCGAGCATCACGGATTTTCCGAACCGTTCCTCCTGAAGCAGGAATCCAAGCTAAAATGGATTCTGCACCACTGATCCCAGGTCCTTCCGAATCTTCCATCAAGCGCTTATCTCCTTTGAAAACCACGATTTTTCCATTTGGTCCCCAAACTGGACCCATGTAAAGTGCACTTTCCTGGGTCAACTTAGTTACCGCACCACCTCTTCCAAAGCTTGCTTTGTATAGATGCCCTCCTTCTTTTTCATCCCAAGTGGTAAATACCAATTGGGTTCCATCAGGGCTCCAAGAAGGCATGGCTTCGGTAAAATCATGATTACTTACCCGCTTAGGCTCTCCGTTAGGGAAGTCCATGACGTATAGTCGATTCAAAGCTGTAAATGCGAGTTTTTTTCCATCAGGAGAAGGTACTCCATCGCGGATTTGTGTGGCAAGTTTGGCGGTGGTGTCTTTTACTTCATAATTGAAATAGAGGCGAGGCCCCATAGCCAATTTTACATCTGCCTCAAATGGGATTTCTACCGCAGAACTTCCGTCAACAGGGATCCTCCAGATTTTTCCACCGTAGGAAGCAATGACATTTTTACTATCTGGTGTAAAGGCCATTGCTGGCAGAACACCTTGTGGTGCGATGGATTCCTGTTCATCTCGCTGCACAGGGTAGGCGAGCCATTTTTCTTCGCCAGAATTCAAATCACGAATCACTAAGCCGGTCTTATCATCCCATCTCGAACCATAAACCAACCAATTTCCATCGGCGGAAAGAGTTGGGGTAAATGCTGATCCGTAACGGGAAGTGATGCTGGTAATTTTACCTTCTTCCAGATCATAAGTTCCGACCTGATACTGTGGAAGCATAGCATTGTAATTCCAGGAACCTGTTCGATGGGAGAAATAGATTTTTTTTCCATCTGGGCTGACAAATGGATCGATGGTCTTCATGGAGCTTGGATCCGGATTAAGTTGGATTCCTCCGCCACCATCTTTGTGATACATCCAAAGTTTAGTGATTCTACGGCCTTTGGCTACCACAATGTAATCCCCATCTGGAGTCCAATCAGCTCCCGGCACATCACCGTTTTTGTCTTTGGTGATTTGGACGGTGTCTTTTTTGACTAGGTCTATGTACCAAAGATTATCGTTTCCAGCCCGGTCAGATGTGAAAAGTATTTTTTCTCCATCTGGTGAAAATCGGGGGTGTGTCTCATAAGCTATCCCTGTGGTGATAGGAGTAGCTTTTCCTCCTTCGATTGGAATGGTGTAGATGTCTCCCATCAAGTCAAAGGCAATAGTTTTTCCGTCTGGACTGACATCCAAACTCATCCAAGTCCCTTCTTGGGTAGTGAATTTTACTTCCCGCTCAGGTTTGAGAGGAAGATCCTTGAATTTAGGATAGTCAAGAGAATCTTTTTTGGTGCTGTCACTTTGGAGGATTTTTTCCAAAATTTGAGGTGCGTTTTCGGTTTTTGGGACAATAGCAGCGAAACTTATCGTAGCTCCTAAAGCCACCAAAAAAGCTGGTTGGGTGATTTTTTTCATATTGATTTGGGTTTTCGGCTGGATAATCTACTAGGAAAATTTCTAATTCTATGGAAATCTGAGTAGTGTACTCGAAATACCAAAGATTCATTCAATTTATCCATCAGTTTGTGAATCTAGGATTTCTTCATCTCCCTGTCTTATTAATTCTCTTTCAATTAATCCGATAAGGTTATCTAAAGCAGGAATTAAATTTTCAATCCTGCTTTTAAATATAAATGTGCTGTTTTTTTGAATTTGGATCAGATGCAAAAACTCATCTTTGTAGATCACCTTGGGATCAGAAATTTTATTCTGTATCGATTGCTCATTGTTGCTAAGCGTAACGATCATTCTGGAAGTGATTTGTTCCACCAAATCATTTTCCACAGATTCATCTGAGTTAATTCTTTCGAAAATTTTTTCCGTTCTGGGGATAATAAATTCATACAAATCTGCCATCTGAGAGCGGATGGAGTCATTGGATATTTTATCGATGCCACCCGATTTTATAGAGCCGTAGGTTCCTGAGTTATATTGAAAAAGAACCTCATAACGAAGTGCTGAAAAATACTGGTTTAGGGTATCCAAGTTTTCTTCCTTGGTTTGGCGAAACTCCAAAAGTCGGTTTGCTGCGTTTTGTTTATTGTTTAATCTTGGGATTTGATTAGAAAAGTATCGCTTATCTTTTTCCAGAGTATTTCTTAGCTCATGGAGCATTTTCAATTCATAATTCTTGAGTTTCCGCTCCTCATTCCAAGTGTTGATCTGTAAAGCGATTAAGATTCCAACCACAACCAAGAAAATTTCACCTACTGCATAGGCGAGGTACTTGGTAATCTGATTTTTTTGGACCAGAGACATTCGGAATTTTCGAAAGAAGGAAACCATCCAGACTATTTAATTTCAGAAAGTACCTCTAGTACTTTTACCGGTTGGGCTTTGTTCTTGAGCTTAAGTTCACCGATTTCTTGGAAAGAGAATTCGGTCATTACTGAATTGGCGTATTTTTCTAAAAGTAAAATCTGTCCTGGGTTTGCGGCAGATTGAAGTCGGGCAGCGACATTGACGGCATCTCCAATTACTGTATAATCCAAACGTTTCAAGGATTTGGATCCGATGTTTCCAGAAACCATTTCGCCGGTGTTGATCCCTATGGAAACTTCCGGTTTGAATTTGTTTTCCTTCGAAAATGCCGGCATTTCTTCCATTTTTTCTCGAATTGCCAAGGAGGTTCGAATGGCCCGAGCAAAGTGGTTTTCACCCTGAAAAACTGCCATTACCGCATCTCCAATGAATTTGTCCACGCTTCCCTGCTCATTGATGATTTCCTTGACCATCAAATCAAAGTAATCGTTCAAGAGGTTGACAACTACGTTGGGTTCTTCATTTTCGGAGATTTTGGTGAAGGCTACTAAATCAATGAAAACAACGGTGGCTTCAATGATTTCATTTTCCATGAGGCTGGATTCCAGTTCCTTATTTCCCATGAAATTTAGAACCGTCTCATCCACATACATTTTTAGAATATTGTTTTCACGTAGGGCTTTGAGTGTGGATTTAATTTGATTTCTATACTGAATGGTTTTGTCTAGAGTGATTTCCAGGTCTCTAAAGTCTACCGGTTTGGTGATAAAGTCAAAGGCACCAAGGTTCATGGCTGTTCGAATATTTTCCATATCTCCATAGGCAGAGATGATGACGGTTTTCAACAGGGAATTTTTCTCTTTCACCTTGGAAAGCAGAGTCAATCCGTCCATCTCGGGCATGTTGATGTCACTCAGGATCAAATCAACATCCGGATTCTCCTCGATTACTTCCAGGGCTATTCTTCCATTGAGGGCAAAAAGAAATTCCAGCTCCCCGCCTTTAATCCGCTTTCGGAACTTTTGTTTGATCAGGATTTCTAAATCCGCCTCATCATCGACTACCAGGATTTTAACCATAGCACGTTTATTTTTGACTTTCGATCAGCTTATTGACTTCCACTTTTAAGGATTCAAAATCAATAGGTTTGGTAAAAAATTCTTTAGCTCCGGATTGCATGGCCTTTTCATAATTCTGTGAATCCCCATAGGCCGAAATCATGCTGACCTGAATTTCTGGGAAATGGGATTTAACTTGGTTCAGCAATTCAAGACCACTCATCCCGGGCATATTAATGTCCGAAAACACATAGACCACCTTGGGCGGATGTTCCGAATCTAAAACTTTCAAAGCTTCTTCTCCTGAAAAGGCAAAAGCCAATTCCAATACACCGCTTTTTACTTCTTTTCGGAATTTCTGTCGAAAAAGAAGTTCTACATCTTTTTCGTCGTCTACAATTAAAATTTTCATGATTTTGTCGTTTGGGGGATGATAATTTCAAATTCGGTGAATTCTCCCGGTTTACTCTTTACTTTTAGATCGCCTCCATGCCCGTTTGTTATGATATCATAACTCATGGACAATCCTAACCCTGTTCCTTTACCAGTCGGTTTGGTTGTAAAAAAGGGTTGGAAGATTTTGGACTTGATCTCATCAGGTATGCCGTTACCGTTGTCCCGAACTGTAATTTTCACCCCGTTTTGGATTTTCTGGGTTTTGACCCAGACCGTCGGCATAAAGTCCGTTTGGCCTGCCTTTTCCAGTTCTTTTTTCTTCTCGTCTGCTGCATAAAAGCCATTATTGATCAAGTTCAATAAGACTCTACCGATATCACCAGGGACTATTTCAACTGGCTCGACATTTTCATCAAGTTCAATTTTAAAGTCCGCCGTAAAACTCTTGTCTTTTGCTCTCAACCCGTGGTAGGATAGCCGAAGGTACTCGTCCGTCAGAGCATTGATGTCTGATTTTTCCTTTTGACCCGAGTTGCTTCTACTATGGAGTAACATTCCTTTAACAATGGAATCTGCCCGCTTTCCATGGTGGAGGATTTTTTGAAGGTTTGCCTTCAAATCCTCTAGAATTTCCTTAGCATCTTCCTGATTTCCAGAATCCAGTTCTTCCTTAGCTTCGTCTATCAACTCTGCACTCACCTCTGAAAAATTGTTCACGAAGTTGAGTGGGTTTTGAATTTCATGGGCTATTCCAGCGGTTAGCTCTCCCAAGGATGCCATTTTTTCTGAATGAATCAGCTGATCCTGAGCGGATTTAAGTTCCTGAAGAGCTTTTTCCAATTCATTCTTTTTCTGGGTAATTTCTTTGGTTCGTTCCTGTACTTGCTTTTCCAATTGGGCCTTGAGGGCTTCGGTGACCTTGTATTCCCGTTCTTTTTGGAGGGTTTTCAAGCGCTCTTGCTCAAGCGCTTTTCGCTGTTTAGTGTTGTTGATCCACATCACAACGGCCCAAACAATCGCAAAGAAGGTGGCTGTGCTGTGATAAACCTCTATAGAATTGAAAAATGAAGGACTGATAAGTTCTAGAAACTCCTGTATAACGATCAGTCCCATCAAAGGTAACCAAGCATAGATCATCCCTTTTCTATGCTGAAGTTCTGGATTGCGAAGCGTCAAATAGACAATCAATGCTCCCAATCCAAAATTCAAGAATAGAGCAACCTGGGAAATGATCGGAATTCCTGAATTAGAAAATGCCCATAGGACGAAAGCCGCTATCATCCCCCCGTTGATAATCCGCTTCCACTCAGCAGAAACCTCAATAGGCCCCATTGGACGCCTGAGGTAGAACAATAAAATCAACAGGATGACTCCTAGATTCATAGCACTTCTGGTTTTTGGGTTGAGTTTAAAGGTAGGAATATAGTGAAAGTGGTATAAGAATCCGACCCCGTTTTGCTTTCTGCTGTTAATTCACCCTGATAGGACTTGACCGTATCGTAGCTTAAAGAGAGTCCTAGACCTGTTCCAAAACCAGTTGGTTTGGTTGTAAAGAAGGGCTGGAATATCTTCCCAATAATGTCTTGAGGGATTCCTGTTCCATTATCTGTGATCTTAATTTCGATTCCTTTCTTTGTTCGATGGGTACTGATTTTTACCCGTGGAATGTAATTAGGATCCTCGGTTTCCTTTGATTTTTCATGAACCGCATAGAAGGCATTGTTACAAATATTGATCAGAATCCGTCCGATTTCTTTTCGAATGACCTCTACTTCCGGAAGATTTGGTTCTAATTCCGTACTGTAATCAGCTTTAAAATCGGGTTCTTTTGCCCGAACACCATGGTAACTCAATCGGAGACATTCATCAGCCAGGGCATTGATATCGGTTGGCTCTTTGTTTCCTACACTGGCTTTTGAGTGTTGCAGCATGGCCTTTACAATGGCATCAGCTCGCATGCTATGTAGTGAAATCCGATCTAGGTTTTCCTTGATTTCTTGTGCTAAAGATTTAGCTTCATCATAATCCCCGCTTTGAATTTCTTCATTCATTTCATCCATCAGTTCATGGCTGACTTCGGAAAAGTTTTTGACAAAATTGAGTGGATTTTGAATTTCATGAGCAATTCCAGCGGTTAGCTCTCCCAAGGATGCCATTTTTTCAGCCTGTATCAATTGAGATTGAGTGGCTTTTAGGTTTTCATGGGTTTGGTTGAGCTCCTGATATGCTTTCTCGATTTCTTTGGCATGTGCCAGTTCTCGTTCTTTTGCTCTTTCCCTTTCTGCTTTCAGCAGTCGGTTTTTCTGGAAAAGGTGCATGGGATAAATCAGGGAAAGAAACAGCACCAAATAGAACGCATAAGCCCACCAGCTTCTATACCAAGGAGGAAGGATGGTGAAAGAAAAAGTAACAACATCACTCCACTCTGATGGCTGATCTATACTGTTTCCCGCATAGCGGGCTCGAACCCGAAACGTGTAATCACCTTCTTGAATATTGCCAAAGGTAGCGGATGTCCTACGTAAGATCGGGCTCCAATCAGACTCATAACCTTCTAGAATATGCTGATATTCGATCAGGTAGGGTTTTGCCAATTCATTTGTGCTAAATTCAATATTGATCTGATTATGTCTGTAGGGCAGCTCCAAATTTTCAGGAATTGGGATAAATGGGGTAATTCCATCCATTTTTACCCCCTCAAATTTTTCCTTCAACTCTTGTTTTTCAGCAGCAGGAAGCCTTCTGCCCAAAGTAATCAACTGGTCAGTAATGCTTGAGAAGGATTCAGAGCCCGAGCTTTCTGCCAATAAATGCCATGGGACCACCTCCTCATTGAGTCGGACCTGTTTGATTTCCACGATTGGAGGAGTAGAATCGGTCTGAATTCGACTCGGGTCCATTCGGACTAGCCCTGTCTTAACACTGCCCGTTCCTGCCCAAACCAATCCTTTGGAATCTAATAGCATCCCGTTTTGACCATCGGTAAGGTCTTTTACCGGGAAGCCAGTATCGGAATTGAAAATCTCAAAATTTCTGAGTTTTGGTTCTTGTTCGGGGTGGTATTCCAGTCTTGTGATCCCTTGATTTGTTCCTAGGGAAATTGCTTTTCCTGGCAAGTCTACTATCTGTAAAATAAAATTGTCTGGAAGGCCATCTTCGGTATTAAAGCTTTCAAAAGGATTGGCTTGAATTTCTTCTCCGGAAGTGATTTTGTTTTGAATCTCTCTTGGTAAAATGCTCAATCCATGCGTCGTTCCTATCCAGAGGTTTTTGGATTCATCCATTTCCAGCCTCACCACAGTTGGATCAATCAGGCCTTGATCTATTCCGAAATTGACAAAACTTTCTCCATCATATCGGCTGATCCCCCCGTCCAAAACTCCAAACCAGATTATTCCTTCACTATCTTCTTCAATGCTCGTAATAATCTCTCCAATTAAACCTTGGTCTTTGGTAAAGTGCTGAAAGCTTTCCCCATCAAAACGGCTGACTCCATAATCTGTACCTATCCAAATATCCCCTGACTGACTTTCAAAAAGAGAATAAATCTCATTGGAAAGGGGTCCTTGTTCAATACCGAGTTTTGAAATCTGATTTCCATCCAAAATACTGAGGCCATCACCTGATGTACCAAACCAGATTCGGTTTTGTTGGTCTTCAAGTAAGCTGTAAACAATATCCCCAGATAGACCCTGAGAAGAGGAATAGGTGGTAAATGATCTTCCGTCGTATTTACTGACACCCCAGCCATTGGTTCCAAACCACAAGTTGCCTTCGTGATCCTCCGTACTAGTCAAGACAATATTTCCAGCCAAACCCTGCTGATTGGTATAGCTTGTAAAACCCAAACCATCCAAGCGACTTACTCCACCTCCGTCAGTACAGAACCATAGCTTTCCTCGCTGATCTTTGACAATGTCCAGGACGCTGTTTCCTGCAAGCCCCTGTTCAGTAGTATAACTGATGATTTGATCTCCTTCAAATCGACTGACACCTGTCTCGGTAGCTATCCAAATCCATCCTTCTGAATCCTGATTAATGGCTCTGACTACATTTCCTGCCAATCCGTCTTTTTGCGTGAAGCAGGTGAATTTACCTCCTTCTAATCTGCAAACACCGCCTCCTAAAGTGCCTACCCAAATCTTTTCGGGAGATTCTGCAAAAATTGCTCGTATTCGATTGGAGGGGAGACCGCTTTCTTGCCCGAAGGAGGTTAAATTTTCACCATCATAGGAAAAAAAACCAGACCCATTGGTGCCTATCCAAAGAATTCCATCTGCATCAGTTGCCAAGCTAATAATGGCCTCTTCACCCAATTCTTCATTAAAAGGAGCCGGAGAAAAGTCATTTCCATCATATTGGATTAGTCCGGCACCATCTGTTCCCATCCAAATATTTCCTTCTTTGTCTTCTGACAAGGTATAGACGATGTCATCTCCCAATTCATTGTAGCCGAAATTTTGGAAGACTACTCCATCAAACTTACTTACTCCGCCCTCTACGGTTCCAAACCAAAGATTCCCTTGTGAATCTTCCAGAATATCACGTACGGCATTGCCGCCAAGTCCTTGACTTTCTGTGTATGTGAAGAACTCCAAACCATCAAATCTACTCACACCGCCACCGGCAGTACCGAACCAAATATGTCCTCGACTATCAACTAGGGCACAGTTGACCCCATCAATTGGGAGTCCTTCATCGGAAGTGTATTTTTTGAATTGGGCGATTCCCCCTTCTCCTAAAATGAAAGCTTTCCCAGTAGAATCCAGAAGTACAGAACCATCTTCATTTCTTAAAGCTTTAAAATCATTGCGCTGGGGAGGTTCAATTCCCCCTCTGGAGTAATTGGTTAAGAAAACCTGCTCCGGAGCGACAAGCTCAGCAATAGGGATTTTTTCAGGTTGATATTCTTTGGCTAATTCCCTAATAGAAATTCTGATTGGAGGCTCGGTTTTTTGAAAATCCACTTCCGAAAAATTCTCCTCCTGTGTGCTACAGGAAAAAAGGATTGTGCTTAATAACAGAATGTATGATAAAAAATACTTCATATAGAATCAAAAAAGAAAGGAATTGAGGAATACTCTATAGATGAAATTGAGGCGAAAAAAACTTTAAAATGGTACATCAGTCCTGGGATTGCGTAAAAATTTAAATTAGAGTGAAAACCGATTTCCTCCAATTTGTATTGGGAAAATACAAAAAGTATTTCAATTCTGTGAAAATCTCAGAAATAACTTAACTTACCAAAGATCAAACGGAACTTTCTAGTTTTTAGTGGTTTCGGATATTTCCGACAGGAGCTAACTATTTAATTTAATTAAATAAGATTTGGTCAATTTTTCAGGTCTTATTCTTATATTGACACAGACCTTTCTAGGCAAAATCATATTTTCAATTATTGTTTATCATCAATTTTTAACCCATGGAAACAAAAATTGGCGTAGGAGCCAGCAATCAAACCAATTCCTTTGCAGCCGGAAAAGAGGCTGCATCTCAAGCTATGAAAAACGGAAAAATCGAACGTCCCGATTTTGCCTTAATTTTTTGTGGCGGAAAACATGACCCCAGAGAGTTTTTGAATGGAGTCAATGAAATTATTCCAGATACCCCGAAGACAGGAGGATCCTCTTTTGGAATCATCACTGATGAATTTATCGGATATGATGGATTTGAAGTTGGAGTGACCATCTTCAGTTCCGATAAGATTCGATTTGAAGTTTTTGCAGAGGGAGATTTGAACAAAGATGAATATCAAGCAGGAATGAAGCTTGGTCAAAAAATCCAGTCTGCCATCAAGGATGATGCATGCGGGTTGTGGGTGTTTTATGATTCTTCCAAGCAGCAAAACCCTCCCATGCTCAATTTCGCGACTCCATTATTCGCTGCGATTGAGCAATTCATTCCTGAAGAGCTTTCGGTAGCAGGAGGAGGATTTTTGACTGATATGATGCTAAGTACTTGCTATCAATTTGTCAACAATGAGATTTATTCCCAGCATGTCGTAGGAATTTTGATTTCTGGAGCTTGCAAAATGGATACCGTCATTCTTCACGGATGCCAACCATGTAGTGATTACATCACCATCACAAAAGTTCAGGGACCGGTTGTTTTTGAGATAGAGAATAAGCCAGCCTTGGAAGTTATCGATGAATTGCTTGGTCCAGACCATGGTATTAATGTTAAGGATTTTGCCATGAATGTGACCCTTGGAGTCAACCGAGGTGATAAATTCGGAGATTTTCAGGAGAAGGATTATGCCAATCGATTGACTTTGGCTGTAGATGAGCCAAATAAGGCCTTGGTCATGTTTGAACCTGATTTGAAGGATGGAGCTGAGGTGCAATTAATGCGAAGAAATCTTGAACCAGATTATGTGGAGGAAGTTATCAATGAGTTGAAAGAACAAGCAGGAGATTCCAAACCAGTATTTTCTTTTTACATTAATTGCGGAGGCAGAGCAAAACCTTTTTCGGGTGTGAATTTTGAAGATGCCGAAGAAGTCCAAAAAGCCCTCAAAGGGATTCCATTATCCGGGTTTTATTCAGGAGTGGAAGCGGCTCGAGTGGGGGCGAATATTCAGCCACTGGATTGGACTGGGGTTTTATGCCTGATTTCAGAAGACTGATAATTAATGAGCTCCAACGAAAACAGCGACAGCGCACAGCGGGAAATAAATTACTACAAGGAAAGACTCAAGAAGCTCACCAGCTCCTACATGAGTCTGGAATATCGTAATGCCGATCTCTCAAAGGATGTGCTTCAGATGAGCGAGGGGCTCAAGGTTATCGCCGAACTTCAAAATCAAAAGGCTGAAAGCAAAATGGAAGAATTGCTCGAAAGCCTATCAGAACAAATCAACATCCGACTAAAAATGGATGTAACCCTGGTTTTAATTCCTGATGAAAAGGGGTCTTTTATTCATAGCCCGAAATTCATTAAGGCTTATGCAGGGTACCCAATAGAAAAAGTCAAATCTCTTTCCATAGCTATACCTCCTGATTTCTTCGAATCCAGGAGGTATATTATTTTCAATCAAGGAGCAGATGAGGATGACTTTGCTTCAAGTCTTCTAAAAGATTTTGATATGAGTCAGTTTCTTCTTTCGCCTATCATTCACAATCAACAGGTTTTTGGATATTTTTTTGTCGGAAGAAGATCACAACTCTTACAATCTGGTACTGGGATTTTGCCTTATCATCAAAACATTTTAGATGCGATGGGAGGGGTAGTTTCAGCTGTTCAAAATCAAATTGACAGGAATGTGATTCTAGAGGAGTGTGTAGAGGAAAGAACGAAAGAATTGAAGAAAGAGAAGGAATTGACAGAAGAACTTTTGTTGAATATCCTTCCCTATGAAACGACTCAGGAACTCAAGGCTACTGGCTATGCCAAGGCTAAGGATTACAATGTGGTCACTGTTTTATTTACAGATTTCAAAAACTTTACCCAGTTCAGTGCCGGGATGCCCTCTCATGAGCTAGTAGCTGAAATTGATTTTTATTACCGAGCCTTTGATCAAATCACGGCCAAACATGGTATTGAAAAGATCAAAACAATCGGTGATAGCTATATGTGCGCCTCGGGATTACCAGTGGTCAAAGAGCGACATGCCCAGGATGCGATCGATGCCGCCCTGGAAATTCGGGATTTTGTCAATCAAGTCAAGGAAGAACGAATTGCCATGGGGCGACCCTTTTTTGAAATCAGGATTGGGTTGCACAGTGGGCCTGTGATTGCAGGAATTGTTGGAATCAAAAAATTCGCCTATGACATCTGGGGAGATACGGTCAATGTTGCTTCCAGAATGGAGTCTTGTAGTGAAGCTGGGAAAGTAAACATCAGTAACGTTACCTACGAGCTAGTCAAAGATGAATACGATTTTGACTACCGAGGAAAAATAGAAGCAAAAAACAAAGGGGTCATTGACATGTACTATGTGGAAAGGAAGAAAAAGCCTGCCACTTCCAAATAGTTGATTGTTTCCTTTTATCATAATTAACCCAATTTTTTCCCGGATTCGATTCGGGAAATAGTCTTTTTTTATAATTCATAAAACCTAACGTATGAGTCAATTTGATTTTCCGAGGATCAATTTTCATGGATCTGTGCTCCTCGATGTCCCGACAGGTAATAACGGGAAGTTTTCACCTTTAAAAATTTACAATCAGGATGCTGCCCTTCCCTATCGGCCTCCAAGAGTAAATATCTCTCCGGATTTAGTCTCGAAAATTCAGGGTTTAAATTATGATGTCAAGACTGATGCTTCAGGTCAGAGCTATGTTGTGATCGATTCCGTTACAGATGAGGTTTATGATGATTGGGCTACGTATTTGCTCGGGACATCCGGGCATGATGATAAATTTGTTGACCTTTATAAAAATGTTCCTTTAGATGGACCTGGAGATCAGCCTTCTCTTTATGAAGGATTGGTTCAGCCGGGATATTGGAATTACTATGGAGACCTTAGCGTCTATGCGGAGGAAATCCGAATTACCGGGGTACAAATACCGGATGGGCAGGGAAAAGTGATTACTTATACTCCGGATAATAGCGATGGATGTCCGGCAGGTTTAGCCCAGCTTTTGGGTCAGTCATTTTCATTTCACCAGCAGTTTTTTGATAAAAAAAGCAAGACAACAGCCATGTTTTGCGATGTAGATAGTATTAACGATACCTGTACACAGCTTTTCATTTCTCTGGCTGGGATCTATGGCGAGCCGAACGGAGAAGAAAAGACTTTTTTATCGGGAGTTCCCTGTAAATCTACCTTTACTTGGTTGTCACTTTGCAAGGTCTTAAACTACAATAATGGCCTGCTTATGCCTATGAGTGGAGGCACTTATTTTGAATCCACTATTAATTTGAATGCTAATCAAACAGATGCTTCCGTTCAACAGGATTTGAACCAATATGCAGGTTTTCAGGTAGATGCGCTCTCTATGAAAATCCTCCTTCATCAGGTGTATGAGGTAAGAAATCCTATTTATTCTGAAATGCCAACGGCTCCACTAGGAAACAACCAAACTTCGGTTCATAAGAACCCGGCAAGGGTGGCATTTTCGGGTTCGCTTTGTCCCTTTGTGGAAAGCGTGGATATGAAAACCCACAATGTGGGTAGAATTTTGAAGAATGAAATAGTCAATAACCCGACTATAAAATACACTGAGGCTAATCCTCCCGTAGTTGCTCCTACTCCAAAGGGAGAGAATCAAAAGCCTCTTGATCTTCCAGATACGGTTCAGCTGCCTCCTGCTTTTGTGAGGGTTAATCCAAAAGAAAATCTGATCAGCTTAGATGTAATTAACACAATCTGTGAATATGGTGTCGGCTTTGAAGAGGAGTATAGCAAGTATGGAGGAGATACCTCGATTAAGAAATTTCTTGGTTGGGAAAATTATGACTTCGGTGAGTTGACTCTCAAATTTGTCCCTGATGATAAGACAGCCCCTACTACCATAGGGAGTTTTAATCATAAACTGGATTATAACATGAATACCTTCCTTGCACGGGGAGGAGTGATGGATTTTCCGCTTCCAAGTGAAATTTCTGACTTTTCAGCAGGAAAGTTTGCTATCTATACCAGTTCGGACCAGGAATTATTGATGGAGGATGACTATCTAATTATGTCAGATCAACAAGGTTCCTATGCAGAACAGGGACAGCTGCCTTCTGAGGGATATAAGTCTGATGGTGCAGGGCGTGGCCCCGTTATTTTAAGATGCTTTTATAGAGGGGCTCCGGTTACGACTCCGGTATTGGGGAAAATCCGAAATGGCAACACAAATAAATTCCAGGACTTTTATTTCTCAGATGGTGTGCCTTTCGAGTACTGCACCAATGAAGCAGGATGTGTTCAGTATATCTTGGGGATTACTCCTGAGCAATACAATGCACCCGCATCTCAGGCGGAGGGACTTTATTTTGCTGCCAATGGCTATTTTATAGCTACTCGGGTGCTTTCTGCTGATAAGGATTTGGAAGTCTATCTCAATGGGGAAAAACCTTTGACCTTCCAGGTGCTGTATGACAATATTCTTTCGAATTACAACAATGTCCTGCCTATAATGAATGCTATACTTCCATTTAAGGAGGAGGTTTGGAGTGAGCCCTACACCATGCGTAGAATGCTGATGCTTACCGACGAGAAAAACTGGGGAGGCTATATGTATATGCCTGTTACCCGGGAGCTTTCCAAGAATCAGCAAGCCTTACTGCAGATGTGGGCGAAACTTAAAATCAATTCCTAGTCTCAAATTTTTGTGATATGAAAAATTTAATCTTTAGAGTATCAGGATTATTCCTGCTACTTCTTCTTAATCAATATTGTTCCAGTCCTACGGATAACGAAACTGCGGATGAGACAATGGAAATGGCTGATTCTCCATTATATGATAGAATTCAACAGCTATTCGAATCAGATAGTACGGTTTCAGATTTTATCCAAGTGAGTCTGGAGGAGGTTGATCCTGGGTTTTGGATGCCGGAATTACAGAGTCCGGTCTATGCTACTATTGGTGAGCAATGGGTATTGTTTGGTGGGAGAAAATCCGGATTACATAATATGGCTAAAGATCCTCCTGCTTTCCCCAACTTAATGGCAAATGATTCCATTTGGGTGGTGGATTTTGCAAATAAAAAATCCACAGGGGTACCTATTCCAATGCCTTATTTTCACCAACTTTCAGGTAGTAGTATGCTTCATTATCAGGAAGGTGAAACACTCTATGCGTCTGGAGGATATACGAGTGATGGAACAGATTCAGTAAGCAACTGGACTTCAGATTACTTTTTCGAGATTAATGTCCCTAAACTTATTCAATATGTCCTTTCCGAAGGAGCAAATCCAACCTTGGATCAAATCTTCACTAAGGTGATACGAGATCCATTTCTACAAGTAACAGGAGGAGAAATGATGGTAGCAAATGGGAATTTCTACCTCATTGGAGGGCAGAATTATAAGGGCTCATATCTTCCTGGGAATACCGGAGATTATACCTCAGCTGTGCGAAAGTTTAGACTTGCTCAGGAAGGAAATGGTTGGGCTATTTCAGATACTTTATCGGTTATCGATTCGGCAAAACTCCATCGTAGGGATTACACCTTGGCGGAAGTCATTACATCGGGTCCTGATTCCTTGGGTGCAGTGATATATGGAGGGGTCTTCACTAGACAAGGTTTGGGATATCGATCCCCAGTCTATCTCAATGACCTTGGTTCGGGAAACCCCAATGTGACTTTGGATGAGCAAACTTTGCAAAAAGCGAATTTTTATTCAGCAGCTCAAGTAGATGCGGTCATGGCATTTGGCGAATTTCGTGTTAGTCGGATAAGCATTTTGGGAGGAATTACCTATATGGTTTATGATCCGAATTCCGGGCAATTGGCAGCACCCGATAGTATACCCCTACCATTTTCCAATTTGATTTCTACTTACTATACAAATGGCGAGGACGAAACCATAGAGCTGGTTCAAACTCCACCTCAGGCTCAGATGCCGGGATATTTGGGAGCAAATGCGGTCTTTTTTCCGCTCCCTAGTTTACTTTATGGAGAAGCGGCTTCCATTATTGACCTCAACAAAGTTTTCGAAGGAGATCCCTCAGGACCCGTACTGGTTGGATATATGTATGGGGGCATCGATTCTCCTGTTCAAAATCCTATGTGGGGCAATAGTAATTATAATACAAGCGTTAACTCCAACCTTTATGGAGTGTACATGACTTTGGTTGTTCCTTAAAAAATCAAAAATTTCGGATGGTGAATTCCCAAATTTGGGGATTCATTATCTGACTTATTGCATGAGTCAGGGTAAGAAGACAAAGACCAATCAAGCTGATCATGCTGATTTCAATAATGCCCTTGCAAAGGTTCAATTCTGCTTTTCGGGAATTCGGATTCGTTTTCATGGGCTTAAAAATTTAAATGAAGACAGGTAGAAAAATAATGTTGGCTATTGAAACTATCAAAAAAATTCAATAATTCAAAGAAATGTAATATTTTATTTTGCAATTGATTCAATAGGTGAAATATTCAGGTCAAAAAAATGAAAAATTGTTACTTTTTGAACAGTTGGTGGTTTTGAGCGTTTTTCAAGGAATTCTTAGAATATGAAGAGCTATTTATTTCCTACGCTGGTAGTCCTAATAGTCTGTTTAGCCTTACTATTTCCTGGTATTTTAGTTAATTGGGGAGGATTTGAAACCTCCCTTTTGATTGTTCCTTTGCTTCAGATCATCATGTTTGGAGTGGGGACAGAAATGAGTTTGGGTGATTTTTTGGGAGTAATCAAAATGCCCAAAGGAGTGCTAATCGGAATGGCCTGTCAGTTTACCATTATGCCATTTCTTGGTTTTTTATTAGCCAACGTTTTTTCATTTCCCCCAGAAATAGCAGCAGGATTAATTTTGGTAGGTTCCTCTCCCTCAGGATTGGCTTCCAATGTCATGTCCTACCTATCTAAAGCAAATTTGGCCTTATCGGTCACTATGACTGCTGTGGCAACAGCCCTTGCTCCGGTTTTGACTCCTTTTTTGATGAGTTGGTTGGGAGGAGCTTATGTTCCGGTTGACTTTTTCTCCATGATCTGGAGCATTATTCAGATTGTTATTATTCCGGTGGTTTTGGGATTGGTTTTTAATCATTTTATGAAAGGGAAAGCAGCCTGGTTGGACAGAATACTACCAGTCCTTTCTATGGGAGGGATTATTTTGATCATCGGAGTAATTACAGCAAATGGAAGGGATAGCCTATTGCAGATCGGAATACTGCTTGTTTTGGCATGTCTCCTTCATAATATCTTGGGATATGTACTCGGCTATGCGAGCGCAAGGGTTTTAGGATTAGATGAAAAATCTTCCCGAACAGTGGCTTTTGAAGTTGGGATGCAAAATTCAGGGCTCGCTTCTGGGATTGCGGTGCAAATGGGGAAAATAGCAACAGTTGGACTGGCTCCAGCCGTTTTTGGACCATTGATGAATTTTACCGGTTCGCTTCTAGCTTCCTTTTGGAGAAAAAAATCCGAAACCAACCAATAATCAAATTGCATTTTTTTCTACCTCAAGAAGTGCGTAGATTTTATCTCTTTATCGAAAATCCTTTGATCATGAATAAGAAACTACTTTGCTCGCTAATTATCGGCTTGGGAGTAACTGGTCTGTCCTTTTCTCAAGAAGGGCCTGGTTATTTTATGCATCCGGATGTTCACGAAAACACACTTGTTTTTGTGGCTGAAGGAGATGTTTGGATGACCTCCCTTCAAGGAGGAATGGCTACTCGGCTTACCACCCATCCTGGTGATGAATCCAATCCAAAAATTTCACCTGATGGGAAATGGGTGGCCTATGCTGCCAGCTATGAAGGGCCTACTGAAGTCTATGTGATGCCAATTACGGGTGGTTTACCTCGAAGATTAACCTACGAGCCTGCAAGTTCAATTCCAACGGATTGGCGGTCATCAAGTGAATTAGCCTATGTTACCAATCAATATTCAACCTTACCTCGGCTTCGAACGGTTGTCCTGGATTTGAACACTGGAGAAAAAGAGATTTTGCCTTTGGAAATGGCAGCTGAGGGAAGTTTTGATGAGGCAGGGGAGACTTATTATTTCGTCCGGCCTACCTATCACAACAATGTCACCAAACGCTATAAGGGAGGAACTGCAAGAAAAGTTTGGAAATATGGGGAAGGGGAGACGGAAGCTGTCAAACTGACCCAAAACTATGAGGGTGAGGACCATCATCCTACTTTCCATCAAGGACGGGTTTATTTCCTTTCATCAAGAGATGGTATCCAAAATGTTTGGTCTATGAACCCTGATGGTTCGGATATTCAGCAACACAGCAAGGAAGGCTCCTTTGATGTTCGTGAATTTTCCCTTTCTGGAAATACACTAGTATATCGATCAGGAGCTGACATATATCAAATGGATTTGATTGGAGGAAATCCAAATCGAATTGCCATTCGTTTGGTTTCTGATTTTGATCAGTTAAGGGAAAAATGGGTGGATAATCCGGCTTCTTACATAACCAATATTTCTGTTTCCAATGACGGAGAAAAAGTGGCTTTGACTGCCCGGGGTCGGGTTTTTGTCTTTCCGGCTAAAGAAGGGAGAATGGTTCGCTTGAGTAGAAAAGATGGGGTACGTTATCGAGATGCGGTTTTTACCACCGATTCCAAGGATATTTTGACTTTCTCTGACGAAAGTGGTGAATTTGAAATCCATCAGTATTCTGGTTTGGGTTTGGATCAGGGAAAGCAATTGACGGATAATGGGACCACGCTTCGCTTCAATTTGAGCCCTTCACCGGATGGGAAGTGGCTAGCTTGGACTGATTTAAATAATGACTTGTGGATCCGAAATCTTTCCACCGGAAAAGCGGTCAAGGCCAATCTGACCGACGAGGACCTACATGGCAGCATGTCTTGGTCACCCGATAGTCAGTGGCTGGCCTACGGACAGGCAGCTTCGAATATCTTTACTCAGCTCTTTGTCTTCAATCCGAGTACAGAAAAGCGAATCACCCTGACTTCTGACCGGACCAACAGTCTCAATCCCCAATGGAGTGCCGACGGGAAGTGGATTTATTTCCTTTCGGACCGAAATTTCGAAACCCGAGTAGGAAGCCCTTGGGGACAGCGTCAGCCGGAACCTTTCTGGGAAAAGCAGATGAAAATCTATCACATTCCTCTCCAAAAGGGTTTGATCTCTCCTTTCACTCCAAAAAATGAGCTGAAAGTAGAGGAGAAAAATTCAGAAGGCCCTGTTGCCGTGAAGATCGATGAGGAAGGCTTGATGGAGCGAGTGCAGGAAGTGCCCGTGCCAGCAGGCAATTACAAAAATCTGATTGTAACCGAAAAGGCCTTGTACTACCATCGGGTGGGACCCGGTCCGGGAGTTTATTACGGAGGAGGGGCATCCAATGATGATGAACCAGCTTTGATGATGACTCCGATTTCCGAAAAGGCGGAGCAGAAAGTATTTGCTGATAAAATCAACAGCTATGCGGTTTCAGCAAACAACAAGTATGTTTTGTTGCGTCAAGGGGCTAACCATTTTTTGGTGGAATTGGGGACTTCTCCGGTTTCGGATTTATCCAAAAACAGATTGGACTTGAGCGGCTGGAAATTCAGCATTGATCCTCGGGAAGACTGGAAGCAGATCTATACTGATGCTTGGCGAATGGAGCGAGATTATTTCTATGACGCAGGCATGCATGGTGTGGATTGGGATAAAATGTACGAGAAATATCTTTCGCTTGTGGATCGGGTGACGACTCGAAATGAGCTTTCGGATGTGATCGGGGAGTTGATTGGTGAACTTTCTGTACTACACACTTCCGTTCGAGGAGGGGATACCCGAGATGGAGAGGATAATATTCAGTTTGGAATGCTTGGGGGTCTTTTTTCCAGGACCCAAAATGGCTATCAAATCGACTACATTTTCCAAAGCGATCCGGACTATCCAGATGAGAAATCACCATTATCTCATCCAGCTTTTGGAATCAAGGAAGGCGATGTGATTACGCATATCGACGGGACATCTGTTTTGGAAGTGGATGATATGCAGGTATTGCTTCGGGATAAGGCTGGAAAGCAAGTTCGCCTGGCAGTAGCCGGAAAAGGGGACTTCATTCTGAAACCCATGAGCTCAGGCCAGGAAAGCAATCTCCGATACAACGATTGGGAGTACACCCGAAGACTAGAAACCGAAGCAAAATCCAATGGAGAAATCGGCTATGTCCACTTGAGAGCCATGACCTCAGGGGATATCGGACAATGGTATCGGGATTTTTATCCGCAGTTTAAGAAGAAAGGCTTGGTCATCGATGTGCGCCACAATCGGGGAGGAAACATTGATTCATTCATACTGGAAAAGCTGATGCGGGAAGCCTTTTTCTACTGGAAGAGCAGAACGGGTGAACCGTATTGGAATATGAATTATGCATTCCGAGGGCATTTGGTTTTGTTGGTGGATGAGTTTACCGCTTCCGATGGAGAGGCTTTTGCCGAAGGCTTCAGAAGGTTGGGGCTTGGCAAAGCGATTGGAGCGAGAACTTGGGGAGGTGAAGTTTGGCTTTCGGGTGTGAATACACTTTCGGATAATGGCATTGCTCGAGCGCCGATGAATGGGGTTTATGGAGTTGTTGATGGAGACACCAATGACGGCGAAGATGTGGAATGGCTGATTGAAGGGGTGGGATTCATCCCGGATATCGAGGTGATCAATTTGCCGAAGGCGACTTTCGAAGGGAAAGATGCTCAGCTAGATGCGGCGATTGAGCACTTGAAGGAGTTGATCCAAAAAGATCCTAGAACAGTTCCAAGTCCGCCACCTTATCCGGATTTGAGTTTTAAGAATGGGAAGGATTGAAATTATTCGACAGAAGCAATTTCTATATGAAAAATGCCAGCCAGATTTTATTAAATCTGGCTGGCATTATGGTAATTGAGGGATACTTTTCTTTAGATTTTTGACCTGAAAATTATCTTTCTTTTTTCTTCTTGATAATCCAGATGCAATCCTCGCCTGTCCAGGACTTTCCGTCCATTGTATCAAAGGAAAGGGATACAGTAACTTGATCTCCATCTGACACATCGCCTAAAGTGGCCACAACTTCTTGAGTATCAAATTTCAAATCCAAGTCCATTACCCCATCGTAATCAGCAGGGTAACAATCGCAAGCTTCTTCTTTTTCATAGAATCCTCCAAGATCAGCGAAAGATGAATTTTTTGGAGCGATTCCGTTCAGTCGGACAGTAGAAAGATCGATATCATTTACATCTAAATCCATAGAGGCTAAAATGCCCACTGGAATTACCCCTTTGGAGTTGACATTTACAGGATTCTCGCAGCTATCCGGTCTGACATCAACCGTGAATGGATTTTTCTCTGTATACCGAAGTTGAGCAATTGCAAAACCTGAGGAGGGCTCTGATTGTATCAGGACATAGTCAAATCTAGCATCAGTTTCTGCAGCAAAGAGTTTTGCTTGACCGCCAGAAAAACTTTCTACATTTTTTGCAATAGACCCTATTAATTCTCCTTGAAAAAAGAAGTCAACTTGGACACTGAATGTGCCAAACTCGTTGTTTAATAATTCAAATCCAAATGTTGATACTGGAGTAGATAGAGAAATTCCCAGAGAGTTTTGACCATTTGAAAACAAGACATGGGGATTTGAATCTTCAATGTCAGGAAATACTCCCCAACTCAACCAAAAGCAAGAAGAAACTTGTCTTTTATTTAAAGTCTTATCAAAGTTCAAAGTTAAGTTTCCGTCAGATGCATCATTTACATCTGAAAGGCACGGAAGTGAAGAAATATCGATCCTCATCGTTTCAGTAGTATAATCACCGGAAACATCATCAATAGGCGTAAATGAGGCCATAATCATGGCATTTTCTCGACTTCCTTTGGGTGATTCAGACGGAATCTGTATGATATCTATGCTTTCACTTTGGGTTTGATTCAAAATTGTTTTTTGAGTTTCCAGATTTAACTGGTCCGGTTTTTCAGTCTCAGTACAAGAGTACAAAATTGCTCCTAAAGCTAGGAATGCTGTTAATTTTCTCATGATCTTAAAAGTTTTGGTTAAAATTTAGACTAAGAATTAAATCTACTGTCTGAATCATCCATTGGCATTTTGTAAAATCTAGTAAAAAGTATCCCAAGAAATTAGACTCTAATTCAATCCATTTGTGTAATGAATGGATTCAAAACAGTAAATCAATTTATCACTTTCAATGGGTAAATCCAAAGAAAAACTTATGAAATGTATTAATAATCAATTGATTATGAGTCTATGCATTTGGGATGTGCAAATGCTGAAAAGTTTAATAGAATTGGGTTTTACAAGAGAAACTACATGTATTTATCGCTTTGCCATTACGCCTCCGTCAATGGTATATACACTTCCGGTGATCCAGGAAGCTTCATCGGAAGCAAGAAAAAGTACAAGATTGGCGATATCCTGAGGAGTTCCTAAACGTTGAATCAGGGTGTTTTTTCCTGCTTCTTCTACGGCTTTTTCGGGATTAGGAAAGGCAGCAGCTGAATCATGAATCAGCGGAGTATCCACAGGGCCAGGACAAATACAATTGATCCGCACGCTTGGTCCATAATCTACGGCTGCTTGTTTGGAAAGAGCAACCAAACCCGCTTTGGATGCGCAGTAGGCAGGATGATTGGGAAAAGTTTTGAAAGCTGCAATTGAAGAATTGATGGTAACTGATGCGCTTGGTCGCTTTTCTAGTTCAGGAAGAGCTGCTTTTAGCAAATAGAAAACGGAGTTCAAGTTCACATCAATGGTTTGAAGCCAGTCTTCAGTTTTGAGGGAAGTAATAGAACCGAGCCCTAATATTCCGGCATTTGCGGAGATTCCATCTAATTGCCCGAATTTTTTGATAGTTAGATCCACCAATTCCTGATTGTAGCTTTGATTGCTTACATCTCCTTTCAAGAAGAAAGCATTGGAGCCGATTTCATTTACTAAATCGGCACCGGCTTTTTCATTTCTTCCGCTCAAAATCAGATTAGCCCCTTCTCTAGCGAAGGCCTGAGCAATGGCTTTTCCCATTCCGCTTGTGGCGCCTGTTACCAAAAAGGTTTTATTGAGAAATTTCATACTTAGTTGATTCCTCCAATTTTCCCATCTCCATCGAGATCCTTTCCGCTATGTTCCTCCAGTATTTGAAGGGTTTTGATCAGTAATTCCTGAGTCTTCCGCAATTCATGTTCTAATTGAGCTACTCGCGCTTCCAAAGAAGCTGCTCGAGAATTGTGCTCAGAGATTTGACTTTGTTGGATGAGGTTCCAGAATAGTCCCATTGTTTTTTAGGCTTAATATACGCAGTGTACGAAGCTATACCAACAAATTATCTTTATGTCATTTGAAGATAATTTAAGGAAACAGTACAGTTGAGGTATATATTCTATCAGAAAGGAATATTATTGAACCGAATGAACTGATGGCAAAAAGGGTACTACTACTAATCTTTTTAGATTGTCCAATTATTTATTATTCCTGAGAGAAGAACTAATGAGTAGTTTGATTTCATCTATTAAAATAAGAACATCTTTTGCTGAACGGGCTGCATCTTCAAGCAATACATTCTTGATCGCAATTCTATTTGCAAGTTCACGGCTCCATACGGCTTCTTTATCTGAGGAGAAACGTTTGTTAATAGGAGTCTTTTCATAACCCGACGAATGGGGTATCCCAGGATACTCCCAAATCACATCTGAATCTTCCCCATAAATAGTACTTACATTAAATCGATTTACGAAAAATTCTGTCACCTGTCCTGCCCATTGATCGGCTGCCTTTTCTGAGTAGCTATTTGCTAAAGCATTTACTATTTCAAAATTGGAAAGTGCTCTTCGTAGTTCTTCGCTTTGAAGAATGGAGAGCTTGCCAGAATTGACAAGGTCGTTGTAAGCAGTTACCTGAATACCAAAAGGAACATCTATAAATGATTTCCGGAGCATTCCAACCAAGCTATCAGTCGGGGTACTTCCCTCTGGTTCTGCTAGAAGCACAAGCAATTGCTCATTGTGGTTAAGTTGTTCCTGTACAGCTCCAAGAATTAGTTGAAATGACGACTCGGCTGTTTCAAAATCGTTTAGCAAAGAATTCAAATATTGATTCTCTTCTTTTTCGCGCTTTCTTTCTTCATTCCAGGTATTCACCTGAAGGGCAATAAGAATCCCGATCACCACCAGCAGGATTTCCCCTATCGCGTAAATCAGATATTTTCTGATACTTGCTTTCCCTAGTAGGGATTGTCGGATTTTCCTAAAAAATTTTAGCATAATTCTAACTGTGTATTGTAATCGTAAAAACTGTGCTTCCGGGTTGTGATTCGACTTTCAACTCCCCTCCATGTGCCTTCACAATATCATAGCTTAAGCTCAGCCCTAAGCCAGTTCCAGAACCGGTCGGTTTAGTGGTGAAGAAGGGTTGGAAGATTTTTTCTTTGATGGATTCTGGAATTCCGTTTCCGTTATCCTTTACAGAGATTTCAATACCTCTTTCAGTCTTTTTGGTACTGACGTTTACTTCAGGTTTGTAACCTTCAATTCCTGACTTGGCTTTTTCATTTACGGCATAGAATGCGTTGTTGATTAGGTTCAACAAGACCCTTCCGATATCCTGCCTGACTACTTGAACTTTTGGAAGATCAGGGTCCAATGCTGCTTTGAAATCGGCTGAAAAAGATTTGTCCTTGGCTCTGAGTCCGTGATAAGAAAGCTTAAGGTACTCTTCCGCCAGTACGTTAAGATTGGTTGCATGTTTTTCTCCGGAGCTGGATCGGCTATGCTGCAGCATTCCCTTTACGATAGAATCTGCCCGCTTACAATGCTGAACGATCTTGACTTCGTTTTCTTGGATATTGGCAACTAACTCTTTTACCTGATCAAGATTTCCCTTTTCAATTTCTTCACGCAACTCCTCAATTAATTCCTGATTGAGTTCCGAAAAATTCTTCACAAAATTTAATGGGTTCTGTATTTCATGGGCGATTCCAGCTGTGAGCTCACCTAAAGAGGCCATTTTCTCAGATTGAATAAGTTGGGCTTGAGTCGCCTTCAGTCCTTCGTAAGCTTTTTCTATTTCACGAGCTTGAGCTAGTTCTTTTTCCCTATTCTTCTCT
This sequence comes from Algoriphagus kandeliae, assembly GCF_004571135.1. Classification (GTDB taxonomy): domain Bacteria; phylum Bacteroidota; class Bacteroidia; order Cytophagales; family Cyclobacteriaceae; genus Algoriphagus; species Algoriphagus kandeliae. Next base: position 729,393 of record NZ_SPSB01000004.1, on the reverse strand, counting down.
TTTTCCCTAGCCAAAATCCTTCCTGTTTGGAATTTCACCAAACCATACACGATTAGTCCAAATAAGATGAAGTATAGGACAAACGCCCACCAAGTGGCATACCATGGAGGGAGAATTTCGAAAGAATAGGCTATTTCCTCAGATTCTAAATTAAAAGCATTTCTAGCTTTCACTCTGAATATATAGCTACCATAAGGAAGATTGCTAAACTCTCTTGAGGTTCTACTATCCCAATCTGACCATTCTTCATCGAGCCCATCTAAAAAAGTCCGATATTGAATTTGATTTTCTTTGATGAAGAAGGGAGCGATATAGTTGAATAGTATATTATTTCCCTTGTAAACCAAACTTGGAACTTGATCTCCAAAGTATTTGGGAAGAACCAGGTTCCCTTCGGATGATTCTACTCTATTGAAATACAAAGGAAGGGGATGGTCTGTCTTATACTCTTTGGTGGCATCTACTCTTAGAAGCCCTTCGTCGGTAGCAAACCAAAAAGTGCCATCTTTCTCTGTATAAGTACCACCGGTAATGTTTGCTGTAATTAGGTTTAAGGGATATTCTCTTATAACATAGCTACCATCCTCCTGTGGTATGGCTAAACGGTTTTCACCTCCAAACGAGAGAAAAACATTTCCCATGGTGCCGAGTCCTATCCCATAAGTATCAAGATTTAGATCTGCTTTTTTATCTGAAAAGCTAAAGACTTCATCTCTTTTGAATGAATCACTTTCTTTATCAAAGAAAAAGTAACCTTCTACTCCTGAGGTATAAATTTTCCCATCGATTGCTGTAACGACACCTGAGACCCCTTCTACAGAGGTTTCGTCAGAAAATGTTGTAGTAACAGCATCTTCTATTTTCAAATTACCCGAAGCGGTCTTTGGAATTTGTACTCTGTAAAGGTAGCCGGCCTGAGTTCCTGCCCAGATTTCGCCATCAGCATCTTCCTGAATGGAATATATTGATCTTCCTACATCAGTTATCGGACCTATTGATTCGTATTGGTAATCACCATTAGCCTTTTGTTCTCTTTTGAAAACATGCAATCCAAAGGTCCCACCCGTGAAAATGTAACCTGGATGTTGTTTAGATATCTGTAGGGTTACCGTTTGAAAAGGCTGTGTTTCCGGGATCAAACGTGCACTATTACCTCGAATTTCATAAAGTCCCGGTCCTGTAGAAACCAATTGATTCCCATCTTCAGCCATGGCGAAAACTTGCGTATTGGGAAGGTTTTGTACTTTTTTTATCTCCCCATCTTCACTGTCAATGTATAAAATTGAGGTAGAGCCTCCCATATACAAATCATCTCCGTAGGCATTTAAAGAAAGGATATTTCCTACCTCATATTCATCAGAATTAAACTGTGTTAAAGGGGAAAAGAGCTCAATTTTACAAAGTCCTGCATTAGTGCCGACCCAAAGGTTTTGGGTGTTATCTAGGTGAAAAGCATATACACTTTGATCAGGAATAGAATTCTTGGTGGTGAATTGGTTCAGGGCTTTTCCTTCCTGATCCAAAATAAAAAATCCATGGCCAAGCACGGATAATGCGTAGGTATTGTTGGGTAATGCTAGGCCTCTGTATAAGCTTCTCTCTTGAAGCAAGTAATCAATTTCAGTTATGAAGGGTAAAAAGCTTTGTCCATCATATAGGTAAAGCCCCCCTGCAAACGCCCCAACTAGAAATTCCCCGGCATTTTTATACGGTAAAAGAACCTGAACCCTATCGTTGTTAAATATTTCACTTCCTTCAATAAATTCTAAGGTTCCATTATTATTCCTAAATAGACCCATCTCAGCTTGATGGGCTAAGTAGTTATCCTCAAATTCCCAACCATACATAAATGCAGTATCGGGTTTCCAGATTTTGATTTTTTTGTTGGGATCAGGCTCATTTGGTGAATAGATGAAAATAGCTTCTCTCGCTTGAAAATAAATTTCACCTTGAGCCTCTACTATGGTCCAGATATCATTGAAAGCAATTTCCTCTGGGATTAGATGCGCGATAGAAACTTCTTTGGTTGCTCCAGTAGAATCTGTTTCAACCACTCCAAAATCACTGATTGATCCGTAATAATAGGTCCCATCCGAAGCCAAATAAGTGGAGCGAACATTTGTTAAAAAGTCTTGGACGGGAGAAGGTAATAATTCCCAGTTGACCCCATCAAATTTTTGAAGACCAGTGGAAGTACCCGTGTAAATGAAGCCCTCATTATCCTGGCCTACATTCCATACTTGTTGACCTGCGGGAGTATTATCGCCAATGATGTAATTGGTATACTTGGGAACTCCCTTGGAGCCATTAATCTGTCCGATGGAATTTTGACTGAGTCCAAATTGCATTGCCGCGAACAATAGGCTGATTACGGCTATTTTGAAAGTTGAAAAAAATCTCTTCATGTTTTTCTATTTAGTTGTGGGAAATTTCCTTTTCATAATTTACTTAAAATCAATGAATTGGTAGATTAATAATAAATTGGCTTCCTTCTCCTTCTATGCTTCTTATCTTTATTTCTCCCCCATGCGCCTTCACTATATCATAGCTCAAACTCAGACCTAAGCCTGTACCCGAACCGGTAGGCTTGGTCGTGAAGAAGGGTTGGAAGATTTTTTCTTTGATGGAGTCGGGGATTCCGTTTCCGTTATCCTTTACAGAGATTTCAATACCTCTTTCAGTCTTTTTGGTACTGACGATTACTTCGGGTTTGTAACCTTCAATTCCTGACTTGGCTTTTTCATCTACCACGTAGAAGGCATTATTAATAAGGTTAAGTAGTACTCGACCTATGTCTTGGGCCGCGACCTTTGCTTTAGGGAGATCAGGGTCTAACTCAAGTTTGAAATTAGAATTGAATGACTTGTCCTTAGCTCGAAGTCCATGGTAACTCAATCGGATGTATTCATCGGCAAGGGCATTCAAATCGGTCAAGGTTCTCTCTCCCGAGTTGGAACGGCTGTGTGCCAACATCCCCTTCACGATAGTTCCGGCCCGTTTCCCATGATGGTTGATTTTGGAAAGGTTTTCCTTCAAATCATCCGCAATCTCAATAGCCACATTTGCATTTCCTGCTGCCAACTCTTCCTTCATTTCTTCAATCAACTCATTGCTGATTTCTGAGAAGTTATTCACGAAATTCAGTGGGTTTTGAATCTCATGAGCAATCCCGGCGGTTAGCTCTCCCAGTGAAGCCATTTTCTCGGATTGGATTAATTGCTGCTGGGTGGACTTCAAGTTTTCTAGCGACTGATTCAATTGAGCCGTGCGGTGATTGACCCGCTCTTCCAGTAATCGGTTTTCTTTTTTGAGGTAGTAGGATCTGATTTGAACGACAGTATAAATCACCAAACCAAGCAAGGCGGCGTATATCAAGAAAGCCCACCAGGTAAACCACCATGGCGGATTGATTGTGAAAGAAAAGGATGCAGGCTCACTCCATACCCCATTAAAGCCTTTGCTGATTACTTTGAAAGTATAATCCCCTGGTAATAAGTTGAAGTAGGTTTTTGAAATGGGGTTTTTGGTGATGTCTGACCAATCCTTGTCGGAGCCCTCCAAGACATACCTGTATGCAATTTCATCCCTGCTTCGGATAGTAGGGTTAGAAAACGTAAAGGTGAGAGAGTTTTGATTATAGGGGAGTACTAGGCCAAGAGGAACTTTGGTTTTAGGATCCAAACTGTCCCAGGTGATCTTGTTCTCATTGAGGTAATTGGAGGCATTACCAATATCAGCAGTAAGGCTATCAAAAACTGAAATATCTCTACCTTGTTGAGAGTTTTTGAAAAGATTAGCTGTTTGATCCATGATGCGGATCCCAGTCAATTCCACTATTGCAGGAGCATCTGTATTCAGCTTGGGATCCTGAAGATTGACAGTTAGGATAGGAGATGCAGCCCACCAAACCTTTCCACTTCTTGTCACCTTGGCAGTCATCTGATTATAGTCAGTAAAAGGAGAGCCTTCAGCTCGTCCATAATTCAAAAACCTCCAAGGCTGATTTGGATTATCCTCAGATGGTTGTTCGATGATGACTATTCCATCCGAAGTTCCTAGCTGAATTCTGCCTTTTGAAACTACCAAGTCATAAAGGGATTCGGGTTCCAGCCCATGATCACTATTCACATTGGTGATTTGGTTTCGCTCTTTGTTGATTATGGAGATTCCCCGACCCCCACCAATGATCATTTGATCTTCAGAATCTCTAAAAATGACAGATTGATCTACTGTAGATAGGCCTTCGTAAATGCCAAGGAAACTGACTGTATTTTTTTCAGGGTCGATGAAATTGATGCCGGAATTAGTGACAACCCAGATTTTATTCAAGTGGTCTTCTTCTATTCCCCATACAGTGCTCCCTGCTAAGCCCGTGAATCCATCCACTTTTTTCATGGTCCCTTCATTTTGATCAAAAACAATCAGTCCATCATTAGTGGCAAGCCAAAGGGTACCATCTTTTCGTAATCTTGCGCGCCAAAAAAACCTGGCTGTTTCCGAATTTCCCTGATAAGAAGTAATCGTGTTCTCTTTTAGATTTAAAAGGCTAAAACCTCCGAGGGAACCGATAAATAAAATATCCTCAGAAAGTTTGGATACTCCACGATGGTCATTAGGGCCGATTTCTCTTGGAATTTCAAGATACTTAAGCGTCTTGGTGGAGGGATCGTAAATGTTGAGTCCGCCATAGGAGGCTAACCAAACTCGGTGATTTTGATCTTCCTCAATGCCCCAAACTTCATTGCTCACTAGGCCATTTTCTGTATTGAGGTGTCTGGAATCCATTCCTAAAGGATCGTATAGAATCAGGCCATTGGTAAATGTTCCAGCCCAATACATTCCATCCTTTTCATCAATTAAACTGACAGCCGGGGGGCCTGCCCCTCTTAAATGGAAGTTGGTTTTGATGGTTTTTAAAGTTCCTTTGGTTGGATTATAGATGGAAAATGACTCATCAGATCCCATCCAAATATTGCCTTCTTGATCTAGGGTGATGTCAATTAAATTTCCTGTAAAACCTTGCTCTTCCCCCATTCGGGAAATAACCTGATTTTCCAAAGAAACATTGACTGCTCCTAGGGAATATGAAGCCAACCAAACAGAACCATCAGATCCTTCTCTAAAATCATAAATGTTTGGAACACTGATTCCCTCATCTCTACCTAGAAATTTTACCTTTGTTCGGTCAGGGTTTGCGATAGCAATTCCTGAATTTAAACCTAGCCAAAGGTTGTTTTTTGAATCGACAAAACTGCCAAATCCATTAATAATATTGAGGTTTTTTGACTCTAAATTGATTCTTGAAAGAGTCCTGTTTTTAAGGTCAACGAATTTTAAAAGTCCTGAAATTCTTCCTCCCCAATAATTACCATCTCGGTCTATAGTTCCGCGGGTGAAACCATAAGGCAGTTTGAATTTTTCTACTATCTCATTTTCGAGATCAACAATCAAGAAACCCCGTTCGAAAGTCGAAACAATCAACCGGCCTTCCTGATCAAAATCTAAGTCTGAAATTATATTTATAACGCCTGAGGCGAATTCGGTTGTGACAATTTCATAAAGGTGAAATTCATTTCCAGCGAATTTAACTAAACCTTGCTCTGTCCCTATCCAATGTGATCCATCTGGGGCGATTGTTTGGGCATAAATCGTATTTCCCGGAAGCCCCTGCCCATTTGATAAATTTAATATACCAGCAGCGCTTCCTTCTGCCTTAAGAGGTGTTCCGACTAGGCTTACAATAGGCGCAGGTAAAGGAAATTTTACGCTTTGTAAAGAATCAAATTCAATCTCTAGCGTGAGTGGTGCTTCTTCCAATTCTTCCCAATCAAAACTAATCTCATCCAATGGCTTTTTAAGTGGTTCTTCTTCCTCAAGAGAAAAAGGCTTGGAAGGCAGTCTATCCCAATTAAAGCTCATTTTTCTTCCCTTCGGAACGCTATCTTTTTGGATCGTTTTCCATTCAATGGTTTTTCCTTCCGGAATTTCAAAAGGAACAGGAGTGGGTATCTGAAAATTGGAAGGATTTTCAGGAATAGGAACGTTTTCATCAGATTGACATGCCACAGCCAATGCCAGTGAAAAAAGTAAAAATACCCGTAGGCCAAAAGATTGCATGTCCTCTTTCATAGTTAGATTGATTTTAAAGGGAGTTTGATGGTGAATTGAGTTCCTTTTCCCACTTCTGATTGGACATCAAAAGTTCCACCATGCGCTTTGATGATATCATAGCTCAAACTCAGACCTAGGCCTGTCCCAGAACCAGCAGGTTTGGTGGTGAAGAAAGGTTGGAAAATTTTGTCTTTGACGGAGTCAGGGATGCCGTTCCCGTTATCTGTAACTGAAATTTCGATTTCGTTTTGATTCCTTTTGGTACTGACTGCTACCTCCGGTTGATATCCCTCTGCTCCTTCAGGGGATTGCGGGATAGATTTGGCTTTTTCATCCACCGCATAAAAAGCATTATTGATCAGGTTCAATAATACACGACCAATATCCTGAGCCACTACATTTACCTTTGGTAGTTTGGATTCAAAGTCTGTTCGGAAATCAGACTGAAAGCTTTTATCCTTAGCACGTAATCCATGGTAACTCAATCTCAGGTATTCATCCGCAAGGGCATTCAAATCAGTTGGAGTTTTTTCGCCTGAGTTGGATCGGCTGTGCTCGAGCATTCCTTTTACAATGGAGTCTGCCCGTTTTCCATGGTGTTTGATTTTTGATAAATTTTCTTTGAGGTCGACAGCAATGGATTTAACCTCATCCAAGTTGCCACTTTCAATTTCCTCATTCATTTCATCTAAAAGTTCTTCACTGACTTCGGAGAAATTGTTGACGAAATTGAGCGGGTTCTTTATTTCATGAGCGATTCCCGCAGTAAGTTCTCCGAGAGAAGCCATTTTTTCAGATTGAATGAGCTGCTCTTGGGTCGCTTTTAGATTTTCGAGCGATTGATTCAATTCTGCGGTTCGTTGATTTACTCGCTCTTCAAGGAGTCGATTTTCCTTCTGCAGATAATAAGATCTGATTTGTACAACTGTATAAATCAATAAGGCAAGAAGTGTAGCATAAACCAGGAATGCCCACCATTTTAACCACCAAGGGAGGTTGATTGTAAATGAATAAGTGGCAGGTTCACTCCAGACTCCATTGAATCCTTTGCTGATCACCTTGAAGGTGTAATCCCCGGGGAAAAGGTTGAAATAGGTTTTTGAAAAGGGCTTGTCGGTGACTTCAGACCATTCCTCGTCAGCACCTTCCAAGACATATTTATAGACGATTTCATCTCGGCCTCGGATAGATGGATTGGAAAAAGTAAAGGTGAGGGAGTTTTGGTCATGGGGTAGAGACAAGCCAAGAGGAACCTTAGTTTTAGGATCCAAACCGTCCCATTTGATAGTATTTTTTTTCAGATACCCCTGTACATTTTCTAAACCGGAAGTAAGGCTGTCTGTGGACGAAAGAACTCTTCCTTGCTCAGCTTTTATAAAAAAGTTCGCTGTTTGATCCATGATTCGAATCCCTGTTAATTCCACATTGGCCGGAGCATTTGCGTCTAATTCAGGATCTTGAAGGTTGACTGTGACAATTGGAGATGCTCCCCACCATACTTTTCCTTCTTTGGTTACCTTAGCAGTCATTTGATTGTAATCGGTAAAAGGAGAGCCTTCTGCTCTTCCATAATTCATGAATCGCCAAGGTTGATTGGGATCATCTTCACTTGGTTTTTCGATAACTACGATTCCATCTGAAGTTCCCAGTTCAAGTCTATTATTGGATTCAACTATGTCGAAAACCCTATCTGGAATCAAGCCATGCTTGCTAGAAATACTCGTAATCTGATTTTGCTTTTCGTTGATGATTGAGATTCCTCCACTTCCACCGATAATTATTTCATTTTCGCTAGTCTTAAAAATTGCAGATTGGTCAATCGAAGACAGTCCCTGTTCTGATCCCAAATAAGTGATCGTGTTCTTTTCGGGATCGATCATGTTTATTCCAGAATCAGTGACTACCCAGACTTTGCCATGGGGATCTTGTTCAAGTCCCCAAACGAAATTTGAGGCTAAACCAGCCGTCTCATCTATTTTTTTGATCGCACCATTTTCTTGGTCAAAAAGGATCAAACCATTATTACTAGCTATCCAAATTTTACCGTCTTTGAGCAATTTTGCCCGCCAAAAAACTAGAGGTGTTTCGGAATTTCCTTGATAAGAAGTGATTGTATTTTCTTCCAAATTCAGGAAACTAAACCCTCCTAGAGAGCCAAGGAAAAAGATGTCTTCGGAGATTTTCGAAATTCCCCGATGATTATTTGAGCCAAACTGGCTTGGGATTTCTAGGTATTTGATGGTTTTTGTAGAAGGGTCATAGATGTTGAGGCCGCTGTAGCTGGTTAGCAAAACACGTCCATTACCATCTTCTTCTATTCCCCAGACATTATTGTCGATAAGTCCATCATTAGAAGAGAGGTGCCTAGAATCCATTCCCAATTGATCATATATGATGAGTCCATTTGTAAAGGTTCCAAGCCAATAGATTCCATCCTCTTCATCGATTGTGCTAACTGCCGGAGGACCCGAACCATATATCCTTAGGTTGGTCTGTATGGTTTTTATGGTAGATTTTTCTGGATTAAAAATTGAAAATCCATTGGTGTGTGCCAGCCAAACTCTTCCTTTTCGATCAACATTTATATTGATTGCATCATTTGAATACCCATGTTCCTCCCCAATCCGGGAAATAATGCCTTTTTCCAAGGAAATATTATAGATCCCATTTTGGAATGACTCTAGCCAAACTGACCCATCAGGCGCTACGACTGTTCCTGAAAAATCCCCAATTAGGCCTTCGTTATTTCCTATGAATTTTACCTTTTCACGGTCGGGACTAATTATTGCTATCCCATCGTTGTAACTTATCCATAGGTTGTTTTTTGAATCTACGCTCAGGGCACTGAATAAGGGTAATTCATTAGCATCAAAAACAAGGGAGAAGACCTTTACATTTTTAAGGTCGATAAACTTGGGAATATCTCCAATCATACCTCCCCAGTAGTTCCCGTCCTGATCTATACCTCCTCTTGTAAATCCATAAGGAAGCTCAAAATATTCCAGTAATTCGGTTTCCGGGTCTAAAACTACAATCCCAGACCCTGTAGTCGAGATGATTATTTTTCCCGATGGGTCTATATCAAGTTCCGGGATTAAATTGGGAGCTCCAGCTGAATAATCCCTTGTGAGGATGTCAAACAAGTGAAACTCGGTACCTGTATACTTTACTAAGCCCTGCTCAGTACTTAGCCAATGTGTTCCATCCGGCGCAATGACTTGAGCTATGACAGAATTTCCCGGTAATCCCTGACTACTGGACAATTCCAGAATTCCAGCCTTGATTCCTTCTGGTTTTTGAGGGATCCCTACTTCTGAGATAATTGGGTCAGGTAGGGGGAGGATGAAATGATGGATTGAATCCGATTCTAATTTTAGATTCAGAGGTACTTCTTTTAATGCGTCCCAATTAAAGGGTATTTCAGTGATTGGTTGCTTGAGTGGTACTTCTTCCTCCAATGAAAAAGGCTTTGAAGGCAGTCTTTCCAAATCAAATCGCATCGTTTTTCCATCAGAAAGGAAGTCCTCCGGGATGTTCTTCCATTCAATAGTTTTCCCTTCAGGAATTTCAAATGGTTCAGGCGATGGAATTTGAAAATTAGATGGGTTCTCAGGAGTTAGTACAGTAGTGTCTGATTGACAGGCTACTGCCAATCCAATAGAAAAAAGTAAAAATACATGTAGTCTGAATGAATGCATGTGTTTGTTCATGACTCGTTAGATTTTTGTGGTATTAGTATTTTAAATAGGGCTCCTTCGCCTTCTTTGCTTTCTATTTGGAGTTCTCCACCATGGGCCTTGATAATGTCATGTGTGATGGAAAGCCCCAATCCTGTTCCTTCTGTGCCTTTTTTGGTCGTGAAGAATGGTTGAAGGATTTTTTCCCGAATCGTATCTGGGATTCCCGTTCCGTTGTCCTTGATTTCAATTAAGATTTTTCCATTCTTTAGACTAGAATGGGCTCTAAGTGTGGGTTCGTAGTCGTTGTCTTCATTTTGAGATTGGCTGTTTAGCTTTTCTCTCATGGAGTCAAAAGCATTGTTGCAGATATTGAGAATTACCCGAGAAAAGTCTTCCACGATCAAATCTGCCTCCCCAACATCCTCCATTAAGTCCAATTGTAAATTCACTTGGATAGGATTTTTGCCAGCTCGCATGCCATGATAGGAGAGGTTGACAAATTCTCTGATAAGTGGATTGACTTCCTGTGCGCTCTTTTGATTATCTCCGGATCGACTGTGTTGAAGCATGGACTTTACGATCCGATCTGCTCGCGAACCATGCTCAAGAACCTTGGAAAGGTTGCTTTTTACATCTTCCAGAATTGAGATTATTTCTTCTTTTGAGTCGGATGGAGGCATATTTTCCAATTCCTCGAAAACCTCATCAATCAACTCCTTATTCAGTTCGGAGAAGTTGTTGACAAAATTCAGGGGGTTTTTGATCTCATGTGCAATACCTGCAGTCAATTGACCCAATGAGGCGAGCTTTTCCTGTTGTACTAATTGATCTTGTGCAGCTTTTAGATCTTCTAGAGATTTTTGAAGTGCTGAATTGGCCTCTTCAATGTCTTTTCTTTTTAATTCCAGCTCCTCGATAGTTTCTTCAAGCAATACGGATGTGGTCCGTTTCACTTTTTCTGTTCTATCCAGTTTGAATTCCAAAATGGTAATTTCCTTATCCGCATCCTTTACTGCCTTGGTAATAGCAGCTTTTTGTTCATCAGAAAGTTGTTCAATCTGCTGAAGGTTATCCAGGATATTTTGAAGATGAACGTTCATTTATTTTTCTTTAAGCGCTATAGTGCAGGTAGTCAGGTTATGCATTTCAAGATTTCCTCCAGCCATTCTGCCTAATTCTGCATAGGAAAACATACCAGTCATCGGTACATTCCAGACTTTCCTAATTCCTTCTATTTCAGCATTCATCATGGGACCAAATGATAAAACTCTGCCAGCACAGCTGAATATTACCAAGGCATCTGCCTCTTGCATTTCCATGTCTTTGAGTTTTTGTACTCCTTTCACCACTTTTTCCATTACATCCCAGTCAGGAGGTAGCGAAAAGCGGATTTTTGATCCCTGCGGAACCGTTCCACTGGTATAAAAGGAATGGTCAGACCAATCTACCACCAGGCCGGGGCGCATTACCGGGTCACCTTTCTCACGTTGTAATTGCAAGGGGAAATTGGCCGCAAGCTCAAGTAATACATCTTTGTTTTCAGGGGTGATATTTTCAAGCCCCCCATATTTTGTAGTAATATCCAGTGCCGGTTCATTGTCTATCGTGAACACATGGTTCCCTTCGCTTTTGGTCACTGTTTTTTCAGTTCCCATCGCTTTCCATCCACAAGTAGCAATACCACTAACGGATACTTTTTCTTCATCTAGGACCAAACAAACCATTCCATGCTCGTTTTCCCATCCATTTGAAAAGACCCATGTTTTGTCAAAAGCTAAATCATCACCTGCAGCTCCACCAAAAGCATTAACATCTTCCCCTGCAATTTCCTGAAGCCCCAGCAACACTTCTTCTCCATCCGTAGCTGCATTGCTTACTGCCAATAAAAAGGCAACTTTTTCAAAGTCATCTTTGGCTTTAGTTGCGATGGATTTGGAAGTTTCCCGGTAATTGTTGTTTTGAAATTCTGCTGTATGAATTCGGAAATATTCTTTTTTGATGTCTAGTAATAAGATGGCTACTGAACCATTTTCAGTTTCCTCATCGATAAATTCCCCATTGGTAGTAGAGCCAAAAATGCTTATACCCGCTTCATCCAATATATTGCAAATTGCCTTTCGGTCTTGAGCAACAGATAGGAAGACAATAGCTAGGGTAGGAAGGAAACTCTCGGCCATACTTTCATTGAGTGCCGATTTTATTTCCGCTGTTGTTTTTCCCTTGATTGATTTTGCTTTCATTTTTTAAATGGTTTTAGGGGGATTATTTCTCTTTTAATGCTATCCAGCTGACTGTTGTCCCATGAAATTCACAGCGACCTTCATCCAACTTTCCAAATTCGCCCAGTGAAAAATAGCCTATCATGGGCTTGCCCCAGGTGGAGGCCAATCCTTCAATTTCTGTAGTGATCAATGGTCCAAATGACCCTAATCTTCCGACGCAGGAAAACACAAGTAAAACATCGGAATCTGGCATTTTCTCCTCTTTGTAAGTTCTTGTGCTTTCAATGACTTTGTCAATCACATCAAAATCCGGCGGTAGGGAAAAACGGAATTTATCCCCTTCTTTTACATGTCCTCCTATCATGATTGACTGATCAGAAGGGTTTAAAAAAAGTGCCGGCTTCATGATTACATTTCCTGATTCCCTTTCAAATTGTAAAGGATAGCCTAGGTCGGAAGGCAATAGTCCACTTGCTTCGGTATTGGATAGGACTATTTCATTTCCTAAAAATCGCTGAATGACCTTCATGGCAGGTTCATCATCAATAGTATAAACCCATGTTCCCTCGGTTTTTGTGATTTTTTTGCTTGTACCTACTGGTTTCCAACCTGATACAGCTAGTCCGCAAATCGAGATATGGTCCTGATCAAGAATTAGAGCAAGTAATCCACTTTTGCTTGAAGCAGAATTGGTAAAAACTATTCCTGAAAAATCTACCGGATTGCCTGCAATGCCTCCAGCGACTACCGAGTCATAGCCTGCTGCATCAGTCAAACCTCGGATAAGCTCATCTCCTGAAACTTGAAAATCCACAGGTGAAATGATGAAAACAGGGTTTTTAAAATAGTTGCTACCGACTGAACCGGTTTGGTATCCGACCTCGTATGCAGACGAACCTTGGTAATCGTTGATTTCAATTTTGAAATTCTCCGGCTTCATATCTAAAAGCATGATGACGATGTCATCCTCTGCGATTCCATGTTCGGAAAACTTTTGAGGCACTGTTAAACCAAAAATCTCAATACCCGATGCTCCAAAGATTTCTCGTAATGGTTCAGCATCTTCAATATTGGTCAAAATGATAATGGCAAGTGTTGGCTTGAATCCATCAGCCATACTTTCAGAGAGAACTTTTTTAATTTCTTCAGGAGATTTTCCTTGTATTGATTTTGCGTTCATTTTTTCAGTGTAAATCGGTGCAATTATTTTTCTTTCAATGCTACCCAGCAACATGCTGTCGAATGAACATGCTGTTGTCCATTTTTGGCTCTTCCAAATTCTCCATAAGTAAAAAAGCCAGCCATAGGGCTATTCCATACTTCGGCCAATCCCTCGTTTTCCATAGTTACAAGCGGGCCTAGCGCCGGTTCTCTACCCGCACAGGAGAATATGAGTAAGGCATCCGCATCTCCATCTGCAGTGGTTTTCACATCTTTCGCTTCATTGATGATTTCTTCCACGATGTCAAAACTCGGTGGCTCGGAAAACCAAAATGTCTCCCCCTCTTTCATTTCCATATCCATGACGAGTGCATTTTCTTCGAAATCAATACCCATGGGTGACTTGATCAATATTTCATCACTATTTTCCCGATTCGTAATGAATGGGAATTCGAATGAAAGCTCGTTTAAAACATCAAAATCCTTTTCTCCGGTTTTTTCTCCTTTGCCCAAGTACTTCAGGTACATATCTACCGCAGGCTTATTATCAATCGAATAGAGGATTTTTCCTTTGCATTGGGTGACTACTCTGGAGATTCCCAATTTTTTCCAGCCAGTGATTGCCATTCCGCTAAAAGCGACTCTATCTGAGTCCAGGACCAAGGCAACAAGGCCGTGATTTGTTTCCCGGGTTTGGGTGAATACTGTCGTTTCATTTATGGTAAAATCATCCCCGGCCATACCTCCAAAAAAGATTTTGTCCCGACCTAAGGCCTCGGAGAGTTCATCCACTAAGGATGCTCCTTCAAACAATTCCTTAGCAGGGGTTACACCCGTACTACAGACTATCATTGAGGGATTTTGAAATTGGGTAAGGGCGGAATTTGCCACTTTTTTTGCCACTTCCTTTATACCCAGCGTTCCGATTTCCTCCAGAACAATTGAATAAGCTTCCTTTACCAAATCCATCAAGAGAATAGCGATCTCACCTGTGCTTTGATGGCCATTTACAAACTCACCACAAGAAGTAGCACCAAAAATGTCTATATCCTGATGGGAAAGAATTTCACACACCGCTTTTCTATCCTGCTTTACAGAAATGAAAACAACAGCGATGGTAGGGTTAAACCCATCAGCTAAAGATGCTTCTAACGCATTTTGAACCTCTTCTGGCGTTTTTCCGAAAATAGATTTTGCTTTCATGTGCTGAGTTTGATGATGAAATTTGTCCCTTTGTCGAGGGCGGTTTCTATGGCTAATTCTCCTCCATGAGCTTTTACAATATCATTGGTGATACTCAGTCCCAAGCCCGTTCCCTGTGTACCTTTTTTCGTAGTAAAAAAGGGCTGCAAAACTTTATCTTTTATCTCGTTAGGTATTCCCGGACCGTTGTCTTCTATACTGATGCTGATATGGTCTTTTCCTGATTTTGTGCAGATTGAGAGTTTAGGCTGGTATGCTTCCTTCTCCAGTGATTGTTGCCTGCTTTTTTCTCGCATGGCATCAAAGGCATTATTACAGAGGTTTACAATCACGCGGCTGAAGTCCTCCGTCACTAGTGGGATTTCACAGATAGACTCATCCAAATCCATTTCAATGGCTACGTTGATCGGATCCTTACCAGCCCGCATTCCATGAAAGGCGAGGTTTACATACTCTTTGATGGTCGAATTGAGGTTGGTAGGTTCCTTCTTGCCGGTTCCTCCTCTGGAATGCTGAAGCATGGAGGTAACAATGCCATTTGCCCGGGAACCGTGCTCATGAACCTTGGAAAGGTTACTTTTTATATCCTCCAGAATAGAGATTATTTCTTCCTTGGTATCGGAGGTAGGCATATTTTCTAATTCTTCAAAGACCTCCTCAATCAATTCCTTATTCAACTCGGAGAAGTTGTTGACGAAATTCAGCGGGTTTTTGATCTCATGTGCGATTCCTGCAGTGAGCTGACCGAGTGAGGCGAGTTTTTCCTGCTGTACGAGTTGGGTTTGAGTGGCCTTGAGTTCACTCATCGCCGACTCAATCTCTGCTTTAGCCTGTTCCAGTTTCACAAAATCCTCATACCTCGAATAAGCAATGGCAAAAGCTTCTGAAAGTGATTTTACCAAGTCAATTTCGTCTTCGGTGAGGGAGACGGTAGAGCCGACATAGATCATCCCCTGTAAAAAAGGAATGAAGTGAAGGAAAAGGGATTCAGGTGGCGCCGCAGCTCCTTGATAGGTTTTTTCGTCCTGAATAAGATCCTTTTCCATGATTTGTTGGATCCATTGGACAAAATCTTCCTTATCCCAATGCTGTCTGTAAACTTCCTCTTTTCGCCAGGCTTTTACTGTTTGATAGGTAAGATCGCTGGCATTGAATGGGAGGCGCAAAGCACCTAAGGATTCACCCTCCGAGGAAGAAAGGTATGCCTCTACGATTTCATTTTTCTCATGGATGATAAATACACCACACCGGATAAAAGGAATTCCCAAAATATTGAGCTCCTTAAATAAAAGCGGAGTGATTTTATCCAAATCTTCTGCCTTTCGCATGGAAGAAATATCGGCCCGAACTCGATCGAGAGAGGCTTGGCGCAAAGCAGCTTTTGCACTGGCTTGAGCTCCCTGAAGATCAAGGAATCGGGTAAAGGCGAAAGAAAATACCGCTGTTGCCCTTCGCATTAAATCCCAACTTTCCTCCGAGATAGGACCTGGAGAGGCTGAACCCAAGAATCCATTTGAAAATTTATAAAGGTGATAGGTTCGTTCAGGAATGTTGTCTCCATAGAACTCAGCTTTGCCAAGAAGCTCAGACTTGCTTTCGCAGTATCGGATCCATTCAACCCGCTGATCACCCTTCATCAAGATGGACGTTTTGTTCTCCTTGGATTGATTGAATTTTAGCATTTGACGACCTACCCAAGTGTCTTGCAGATCAAGAGTCATCTGATCCGAAATAGCTTTTTCTGGGTCTTGGTTATTTTTTATGGTAAACCAGCATTGGGTTTGGCCGGTATTTTCATCATGAATGTAAATGGAGCTTGTTTCCAATTCCTCAACACCCAGATTCCCCATTTCTTCTCGTAACAGTTGCGCCACCTCGGTCAATTCCTCAGGATCTTGCATGGCCAATGAGCGGGAACGGACTTTTTCCAAAGCTGCTTCAATTTGAGCTTCCCGAGCCTGATTTTCTGCTTTTTTAAGGTCTAAGAATCGCGTGTAGGTCAAATCAAAAACCTGAGCAAATCGCTTGAAAATATCTTCTTCCTCACAAGGAACCTCCGTAATGATGACAAGGTATCCAGTCTTAAAATAGGCGGCATGTAGGCGCTGCCAGTTAGGCCTAGGAATACCTGAGGATTCCATCTCTTCAAAAATTTTCTCAGCGATTGGGATTTTCATCAACCAATCGTAGTGCTGATGAAGCTGTTCATTTTCAAGAGTGACTGTGCGGTAGGAGTCGCCCTTCTTCCAACCTTCATAAAGAGTTTCGTGGGCATAGTCACCCACATTCGGAAGGAAAAATGGATCGATTAATCCATTATCCGCACTCAACCACCATTCATCTTCTTTTCGGTCCTTCTCACAAAGGACAAAACCACAAGTCCAAAGATTATCTACCAAGACATTTAACTCATGGAATAAAACGATGGCAACATCCCCTAATTCCTCGGCTTTTTGCATGCCCATGGTACGAGATCGCACCCGCTCCAATGCTGCTTCAATTTGGGCTTCCCGAGCTTGGGCTTCTGCTTTTTCGAGATCCAGAAAGCGGGTGTATGTTTGGTCAAATACATTTGTAAACCGCTTGAAAATATCCTGTGATTCGGGTACCTTTTCATAGGTAATGAAAAGAATAAATCCTTGGTTGAATTTACATAAGTGATTGATCTGATAGGTGGGCAGCGAAAGCCCAAGCCTTTCAATTTCGTCAAAAGTAGGCTTCAGGTCCGGGAAGGATTTCATGTAGGCATAGTGCTCCTCCAAGGCTTTACCTCCGAGCTCCTGAACTAACATCGTATTGTCACTCCGAATGAATTCACCCATCTCCTCGAAAGAAGCTTCACCATAAAGGCGAAGTTGAAATGGGGTTTGAAGGGTCCCTTCACTACTCATACAACAGGTAGCTGTCTTTCTATCCTCCGCCAGAATATTATACCCACAGCTCCATGCAGGGATCCCCAATGCTTGGATTTCCAAAAAAAGCAAATTGGCTACTTCAGGAAGTTCGGAACTACTCTGCATACCCATGGTTCTTGCTCGAATTTTTTCTAGGGAAGCTTCAATTTTGGCTTCCCGGGCCTGTGCTTCGGCTTTTTGTAAATCCAAAAAGCGCTGATAGGTTCGTCCGAATTCCCGTGCAAAGCGGCTGACTATGCTCTTTTCTTCTTCGGTAGCTTTCTGGGTGTGGTTGTAACCTAGGTATCCAAATCGGAAATGACCTTGGGTGGTATATAAGCCATTTGGGAAATCTGATGGACTTATTTTGTTTTCGTCCGGTAAGGCTTCCATTACTTCTGATAGTAATTCCCATAAATAAGGAAGGTCCTCAGGAGCATAATCAATGGTATTCACGGAATTGGGTTCGCAGATTTTCCATTGCTCGAAGGCTTGTTTCCATGCATCAATGGCATGGATATCGATCAGCTGATCTGCTACTACTCTGTTTTCAGCAGAAGTTGTTATCCTTAAACTGAAAGTTTCATTTGCCTCATCAAAAAGGGTCAAATGTGTCAGTACTGGATTGATTCCAAGTATATCAAACTGGTCAAATAGCACGCAGAGTACATCGGTCAACTCATCGGTTTGGTGCATGGCCATTGCTCTCGCTCTCACACGCTCAAGGGAAGCCTCTATTTGCGCCTCACGGGCTTGTTTTTGGGCTTTTTCAATATCCAGATAGCGCTGGTATAGGCGGCCGAACTCACTAGCAAACCTAGCTAGTATTTTTTTCTCCTCTGCCGTGGCTTCACGGGATTGGTTGATTCCCAAGTATCCAAATTTGCAATTTGCCTCAGTGGTATGGATGCCATTCGGAAAGTCTTCTGGGTTGATTTTAGATCCCTTTGGTAAGGATGAGAAAATTCCGTTAAACAATTCCCAAACTTTGGGAAGCACTTCTGGCAAAAAGTGGATATGAGTAACTGTTTCAGGATTTTGGGATTTAAAAGTTTCCACAGTATGAGACCAAGTATCCATCGCATCGAGTTGTACCACCTGTTCGGCATGCACGGGCTTACCATCCTTACTCGTCATTCGATAGACAAATGTGTTGTTCTCTAAGTTGATCAGCGTCAAGTGAGTCCAATGTGCATCGACTTCCAAATTGCTTAATTGATCAAACATCAATGCCAAAACTTCAGACAATTCATTAGGATGGTGCATGGCCATTGCTCTTGCTCGTACCCGCTCCAACGCAGCTTCAATCTTGGCTTCCCGGGTCTGTGTTTCGGCTTTTTGTAAATCGAGGAATCTTGTATAGGCTTGCTCAAAGACTTTTGCGAAGCGTGGGAAAATATATTCTTCTTTAAACTCTTCCTCTGTGATAATCAGGAGATATCCATATTTATAAGAGGTTACATGGTTTTTCTGCCACACAGGAAGGGGACGACCCGAATCGATTACTTTCTGAAAATTTGCCCTGAAGCTGGGGATAGTCATCAGGTGGTCATAAATATCCTTCAGTTCTTTACCTTCCTGGACATAAGAGTAAAGTTCGACTTGGTTTAACCAAGTATCATACATGCTTTGCTCTCCATGATCTGCATCATAGGGGATGAATAACTGTTCAAAAAACTGTCCGGAAATTGGGCTCCCCATCCATTTTTCAACTAGTTTTTCATCTTTTCGACAAATAGCAAAGCCTGCAGTCCATAGGTTTGCACCAAGTATTTTTAATTGTTCGAATAAGACAGCAGCAACTTCAGAAAGCTCGTTACTTTTATGCATTGCCATGGTACGTGCACGTACCCTTTCAAGTGCTGCTTCAATCTGGGCCTCTCTGACTTGTTCTTCAGCCTTTTGAATGTCTAAGAAGCGTTGATAAACCCGCGTGAATTCCAGGCAAAATCTGGAAAGAATTTCCTTTTCCTCTTCGCTTGCTTGTCTTTGATGGTCATAGCCCAAATAACCGAAGGGCGTATAACCTGCCATGGAATAGCCTCCTTCTGGAAAATCTTCTGGTCCCATTCGGTCTTCTTCCGGCATGCTTTCAAAGGTTTCCGAGAAGATTCCAAAGAGCTGTGGAAGTACCTCTTTGGAGTAAAAAATCACCTCAACATTATCCGAATTATCATGAATAAATTTTTCATACAAAGCTCTTAGCGGTTCCATGCTATCTACATGGACTACTTGCTTTCCTGGAGTTCTTGTTCCTGATTTGCCCGAAGCTCGATAGGTAAGTGTCCTGTTTTCCCGATCAAAAAGACTTAAAAAGACATTTACTGGATGTATTCCCAAATGATCAAATTGCCGGAAGAGAACGCTTAGCACATCATGCAACTCATCCGAACTCTGCATAGCCATAGATCGGGCACGTACCCGTTCCAAAGCAAGTTGGATCTCTGCCTCTCTCGCTTGTGCTTCTGCTTTTTGTAAGTCTAGGAAGCGAGTGTAGGTTTGCTCAAATACTTTGGCAAAGCGCTTGAAAATTTCCGGTTCGGGATAGGGTTCCAGCGTGATGATCAATAAATACCCTTTGGAAAAATAGGCGGCATTCCACTGCTGCTTTTCAGGAAAGGAAAGTCCTTCGTCCAAGATCTTTTGGAAAAACGGCTTGACCTCCGGAAGGGACAGCATGTAATCGTAATGGCTTTTGAGCGATGCTCCTGACTTTTCAATGGATAGAAAATCGGTTTTTTCCTGCCACCCCAAGTACATTTGCTTGTGTGCAGGATCAGAGGTGTTCGGAATAGAAACAGGCGGGAAGACCCCATTTTCATTAGCAAACCAAAATTCATCCTTTTCAACATTCTCTTGACACAATCCAAATCCAGTACCCCAGAGATTGCCCCCCAAAGCTCTAAGCTGTTCGAAAAGTACAAAGGCAGCATCTGCAAGTTCTTCTGACTTTTGCATGGCCATGGTACGGGCTCGGACACGCTCAAGGGCCAGTTGAATCTCTGCCTCTCGCGCTTGGTCTTCAGCCTTTTGTAGGTCGAGGAATCGGGTGTAAGTTTGCTCAAATACTTTTGCGAAGCGTTTTAATATGTCTAAGGATTCACAAGGTATAGGATCAGGATTGGTAATGATTATCAAGCCCTTAGAAAAATAAGCTCCTGTATGAAATCGGCGATCTGAGATTAAATGTTCCTTAGTAGGGATCTTCATCTCTTCGACCACATAGGTGATCCAATCTTTTAATTCCTTACCCTGAAGATCTACCTGAATTGATTCTTGCTTATTTTTCCATCCCTCATAAAATTTCTTTATGGAGGTTGGTTCATCAATGGACCCTTTAAATATTTGACCTATTGCTTTGCCTCCCTGTTCGGTAGACCAAAATTCTATAACTCTTT
Source organism: Algoriphagus kandeliae (assembly GCF_004571135.1). GTDB lineage: Bacteria > Bacteroidota > Bacteroidia > Cytophagales > Cyclobacteriaceae > Algoriphagus > Algoriphagus kandeliae. The sequence goes on along the minus strand of NZ_SPSB01000004.1, from coordinate 708,724 downwards.
CATCCTCATTTATAATGGCGATGTTTATTCTTTCTGTTTCGTAACCCAGCTCATTGAATTGTTGAAATACGACAGATGCAGTTTCTGAGAGTTCCTCGCTTTTGTGCATCCCCATAGTTCTGGATCTCACTCGTTCCAATGACGCCTCAATTTTGGCCTCTCTGGCTTGAGCTTCTGCTTTTTTGATATCAAGAAACCTGATGTAGGTCTGCCTAAATTCCTTTGAAAATCGCTCGAAAATCGCAAGTTCCTCTTCTTTCAAAAGCTCTAAATTCCACCTTACCAAGGAAACTGTAATCTCTCCCATAAATGCGTCAACTATTGTTGAGCCGGGTGAGCTGTAAACTGAATTAACCACTTCTTGGGGCATTTTAGGGGCATGCTTCCAGTAGTGATCCAGGAACTCATTTTTTTCCTTATCTGTGAAAGTTTTCACATGTATGGGCTGGCCTGTTTTTTCATATTCTTCTACAGCCTTTGCTGTTTTTATGAAGTAAGAAGATTGGGTATAAGGAATATGAATTTTATGGGCTAAGCCTTCTTCCAAGGAAACATAGCTCCATAAGTCCCAGTCTCTATTTTTTGTGATGGACCCTTCAATAAAAGTTACGTTGTCGAATCTTAGATTTACAGCATTTAATTGTTCACCGAATAGTTTTATCACACCCAATAGGTCAGACTGGGTATTCATTGCCATGGTCTTGGCTCTTACTCTTTCCAGAGCCAACTGGATTTCTGCTTCTTTCGCTTGTTCCTCAGCTTTTTGAAGATCTAAGAATCGAGTATAGGTTTGTTCGAAAACTTTAGAAAAGCGGATCAGAATATCATGACTATCAGCTCCAAGGGGTTCACCAGAAATTAAGTTTAAATACCCTTGTTTAAAATTTGCATTATAAAAGAGTACTGGATCTGGAAAATTGGCAGCCATATCATTTGCCAATTGTGAATCTGATTCATCAATGGCAAGACTTATATGATTAATTCTGATTTTACCAGTTATTTCTTGGATGAATAAAGGCTCTTTCCTTTTCCATGCTTCATATCGCTCCTTGAAGACCTGATCGGCATCTATAGGGAGATCAAAACCCTCTAGTAAACTCCCGTCACTTTGTGTTATCCAAGCCTTGTGATTCCGTTCTTTTTCGTAATAAATACAGAATCCGCAGGTAATAAATTGTGTTATTCCAAGCGCCTGAAGCTCCGAATAAAGCGTCATCGATACTTCCCCTAGCTCCTCACTTTTGTGCATGGCCATTGTTCTAGCCCTTACTCTCTCAAGGCCTGCTTCAATCTGAGCTTCCCGGGCTTGGGCCTCTGCCTTCTGAAGGTCGAGGAAGCGGGTGTAGGTCTGTTCGAAGACTTTGGCAAATCGCTTCAAAATCTCATTCTCTGAATCCGTGAAGGGAATCCCTGAATAATTCTGAATTCCCAGCATGACATCACTCAATAAAACAGCAGAACGTGAAAATCCCGGGCTTGAAATAATGAATCGCTTTCTTTCTTCCGGTACTTCAGGGTAATGAAGAAAGAATAATTCAAAAAAATCATTCTTTTCCTCTTTGCTGAATTGGTCGGAAATGAAATTAAGACCGGCCTTCTTGGCATTTTTTATAGAATTGAACACGGCATTATTCCTATATGGAATGTGCTGAAGAACAGGATAAGGCCTGCCTGGGACTGCGGTCCAAAGATTAAAGTCATCCGTATCTCTAAAAGACAAATCAATCTGAGCAGAATCAATGTTGAAATTGAGTTGGCGGAACTGCTCAAAAACTACCTGAATTACTTCAGGGAATTCCTCACTCCTGTGCATAGCCAGGGATCGGGAACGTACTTTCTCCAAAGCCGCTTCAATCTGGGCTTCCCTTGCCTGATCTTCAGCTTTTTGGAGATCCAAGTATCGGCGATAGGCGAGTTGAAAGACATTTGCAGCTCGTCGAAGAAGGTTTAGAGAGGTCTCATCAGGCTTGGTATAGGTTAGCATTACAAGGGCTCCTCCCTTGAAATCTGAGATAGACCAATAGGCTATTATTTCTTCAGGTTGGGTGGATTCAATCTTTTTGGAAAGCATAGCATAGGCCTGAGGAGAATATTTTTTCATAGCTAGTAACCACTCCTGGCCCTTCTCCCCATCATTTACTAAGACATAATCCTTGTCTCCAGCATAATAATGGGCCATCATCTCCTCTACGATCTTTATCCCAGATTTTGGGAACTTAGCCATTCCCTGAAAAAGCTTTTCCTCCATGCCAGGTGCACGAACAGCTCCCCAAGATTCGAAATAGTCTTCATCCTCTTCATATAAATGAATAGCACAGACTTCAAGGTCTTTTTGACCTAATTTGCCCATTTGAATTCTTAGTTCTAAGGCTACCTCTTCCAATTCTTTTGAAGAGTGCATCGCCAAGGCCCTAGCCCTCACTCGCTCAAGTGCTGCTTCGATCTGGGCTTCTCTCGCCTGGGCTTCTGCTTTTTGAAGATCGAGGAAGCGAGTGTAGGTCTGTTCAAAGACTTTTGCGAAGCGAATAAGAATTGATTCTTGATCCGTGCCAAGTTGGGCATTGGCGACGATATGCAGATACCCATGAGTGAAGTGAGCATTATAAAAATGAATAGGATCCGGCATGTTTTTGCGTGCTATATCGACTTGCTCCGGATCTATCCCTGATTTAACCTTTTGCAAATGTTTCAGAAAATCAGATTTGCTTGTTTTCTGGTAAAAATTTGGAAGATCAGATTTCCATGCCTTGTAGCGCTCAGTTAATAAAGCATCGCTTTTAAGAGGTAGGGAAAACTGACTCATACGATTACCATCAAATTGGGTTAGCCACATATTCTGAAGCGCCATATCTTCATTTATGATCGCATAGCCACATTGTTGGACAGATTCGAAACCCAAATTCAAAAACTCCCCATACATCAATACCGCTACTTCTTCAAGTTCAATGGAATCATGCATGGCCATGGTTCTGGCCCGAACTCGTTCCAAAGCAGCTTCAATTTCCAACTCCCGGTTTTTGGCTACCAGATCTGCTGTCTTTTCTTCTACCAGCTGTTCCAGTTCTTCCGCCTTTTGCTTCCAGTTCTCTATGCCCCAAGTATCTTTTTCGCTTTCTACTTCTTCAGGCTTGGAGCCATGCCAATGGATTACTTTCCATTCGGTATTTCTATAATTCAAGACCGTGGTGAACCGCATGTACATCTCCACATCTTCAGGTTCAGTTTTGATCGTCAAAAAGACATCGTCGGCAAAGACTGCGGTATTTTCATCATCAGAAATAAAGCGATCCATAGGCTCCTGTCTCCAGGACATATCCAGTCCTTCGGCTTGCTTCTTTTGGATTTCAATCAGCTTGATCAATCCCTCACTGCCTATAACTTTTTCATCGATGGCAGTTCCAAAACCCATTATTTTATCATCGACCAATTTTTTCATCAGGCTAGGATTATCCCCTTCAATGCCTGTTTTCATGAATTGCCGATAGGTTTTTTCTAATAATTGCTGCTTCTTCTTTTCCATCGAATTCTTAGACAATTGGTAAAGTGATTTTAAACTGGGCCCCACCTTCGGCTAGGTTTTGTGCGGTCAATTCGCCTCCATGGGCCTTGATGATATCATAGCTAAGTGACAAGCCTAGGCCTGTCCCTTCACCTGTGGGCTTTGTGGTAAAAAATGGTTGGAATATTTTATCTAGAATATGTCCAGGAATGCCTTTGGCATTATCTGAGATCTTGATTTCTATAAAATTCTCACCCAGTCCTGTTTCTAATTTGACCATCGGTTTGTAATCCGATACCTCATTGGATTTCCGATAATCATGCACTGCATAAAATGCATTGTTGACCAGGTTGAGCAGGACTCTACCGATATCCTGATTAATGATGCTGACAGCAGGGAGGTCGGGGTGAAGATCCGCTTTGAAATCGGCCGAAAAGCTTTTGTCTTTGGCTCGCATTCCATGAAAGCCCAGTTTTAAGCATTCATCCGCCAAAGCGTTGATATCTACCGATTCCTTCTTCCCATCAGATTTTCGGCTATGTTCCAGCATGCCTTTCACAATGGATCCGGCACGTTTTCCGTGATGGTTGATTTTGGTCAGATTGTCTTTCAGATCGGATAGAATGGCTTCTACTTCTTCTACATCTCCAGCTTCCAGTTCTTCTTTCAATTCATCCAAAAGCTCAGCACTCAGTTCTGAGAAATTGTTGACAAAGTTGAGTGGGTTCTGAATTTCATGGGCGATTCCGGCTGTTAGTTCTCCAAGAGAAGCCATCTTTTCGGATTGAATCAATTGGGCTTGGGCAGCTTTCAAATCGGATAGCGCTTCTTCTGCTTTTTGCTTGGCTTCCCTGATTTCTACCAAGTCTTTTTCAGCCTTTTTCAAGTCCTCAAATCGTTTGTAAGCCAAATCAAAAACACCGGCAAAACGAATCAATGTATCAATGGATTCTTGTGGAGGCTCAGGAACTTTTCCGGCTATACTGAATCCGATTTCTCCATGAGAAGTTCGGGCAATTATGAAGGTAAGTCCGCCTAATTGGAGGATATCCTCTTTGCTTGGTGCATGAGGATCGGCCTGTTCATAGTGGCCATAGGTGTTCATTTTGTCTATGTAATCCCAAGCTTCTTCTCCATCCAGCGCCAATACGAATGCCGGCTTTTTACTCTTTTCCCATTTTGCCAAACTAGGAATAGCATCATGGACAAATTTGGGAACGTTGATGACCATCCCAATGCGATCTCCCTCTTCGGAAGTCATGGACATTTCATACTGCTCAGCTGTCCACCGCATATGCCAAAAGTAGTCAGCCTGATATCCCAGGGAGACAAATTCTTTTCGCATAGCCACCACAATATCAAAGAGATCAGAGGACTCCTGCATGGAAGTTACCTGGCCTCGGATTCGTTCTAGTGAAAGCTCAATCTGTGTTTCTCTAGCCTGTGCTTCGGAAAGTTGTAGATCTAAGAAACGGCGATGTGCCAAGTCAAAGGCACCTGCAAAACGAACAAGAATATCGAGCGCCTCCTGAGGAGGATCAGTCACAGGTCCGGGTAGGCTATACCCAATTTCACCATGGGTAGTTCTTGCCATGATAAAAGTAAGACCTCCGATATGGCGAATATCCTCATCGGTAGGAGCTTGGGGATCGATGCGCTTAAAGTCCCCCAAAGAGACCATTTTATGGACATAATCGATGGCTGCATCTACATCCATGGGATAGATTACGGTAGGGGAGGTTCCCTTTTCCCATTCGTCAATAAGTGGAATTTCAGCGTGAATAGATCGTGGAAGCTCCATCACAAAACCTATCCGAGTGCCATCCCCAGAGGTCATGGCTTTCTCATATTTATCTGGCTTCCAGAGCATATGCCAGAAGTATTGAGCTTCATGGCCAAGATTGATAAATTCCGTGCGAAGGGTTACTACCACATCCAGTAAATCGGAGGTAGTCTGCATGGCCATCGCATGGGAACGAACCCGCTCAACGGCTAAATTGATCCGAGCTTCTCGGGCTTGTGCTTCAGCTTTTTGAAGGTCCAAAAAGCGGGTGTAGGTCTGTTCGAATACCTTAGCAAAGCGAACGAGAATGTCCCGAAATTCATCTGAAATAGGGTTTATGTTCTGATAAAATAAAATCCCCTGTTTGTAGAAAGCATCTTCAAAAGTCCACTGAGGAAGATTTAATTGGGTCAATTCTAATACTGCATCTGGAACAAATGCATCAGGATGTCCCCCCTTATTATATGCAACCAATTGATTGACCCACTCATCGAATTTATCCTTAAGAAGAGTTCTACTCAAGAATTGAGGCGCAGATTTGCTTTCTTTTGCTTTTTTCCAAGCTTGATGCAATTCTTGAATAAATGGGTGATGGTCTAATGGCAAAGCCATTTGCTCCCTCATTACCGGGCCACCCGAATCTGATATGTATGAGATGAATTGATTTTTTTCTTCATCTATCAGACTTACTCCTAAAAGCCCTTGATCGTCACCTTCACCTAAACTTCTCAATTCCTTTAAGATAAATGTAGAGGTAGGGAGTAGCTCCTCGCTGGACTGCATAGCCATCGTACGGGCTCTGATTCGCTCCAAGGAGGCTTCAATTTCTGCTTCTTTTGCTTGAGCTTCGGCTTTTTTAAGGTCCATGAAACGGATATATGCCTGCTCAAAGGCCCGGGTAAATCGTAATAGGATAGATTCCGCTTCAGGATCCAAGGTTTCCCCAGAAATAATGGACAGGTATCCTTGGCTGAAATTGAAGCAGTAGAAATAGGTAGGGTCGGGGAAGGTGGAAGCCATCTCCTGAACACGTGCTGATTCCAGCGTAGGTAAGGTAAAGGCCAAGTGCGCTTCCAACTCCAGTCCGCTCACTTTCTGACAAAAGGCGGGTTCACCTTTCTTCCAAGCGCGGTATCGTGCGTCCAACACGCTATCTCCATGAAGCGGCAAAAAATAACCCTCCCCCAGGCTTCCATCGGTCATGGTAGTCCAGCCCGATTGTTTCTGGCCTTCCTCGTCCACTTCTACAAAACCGCAATTGAAGAATCCTCTTACACCTAGTTTGTCGAGTTCTTGAAAGAGCATGACCGAAAGCTCGAGGAGTTCATTACTTTTATACATGGCCATGGAACGGGCTCTCACCCGCTCAAGACCCGCCTCAATTTCGGATTCACGGGCACGCTCTTCAGCTTTTTGCAGATCTAGGAAGCGGGTGTATGTCTGCTCGAATACTTTTGCAAATCGTACAACAATGCTTTGTAATTCCTCAGAAATAGGCTCGTGATCCATCGCATATAGCAAACCATATTTCATGGATGCGAAGGAAAACATGACATAATTTTTGGATAAAACCTCTTCCTTAATATTCTCTGGTAATCCTCCTAATTCGGTATTGGAAAACATCCAATTATCATATTCTCGCTTTTCCTCATCGCGTAGTTCAAGAGTGAATTTTTTTTCTTGGTTTTTATAATTCTCAAAAATTCTCTGAGAGATCTTATGGTCTGAATATCTTAGGCTATATGGTTCTGGGAGAATACTATTCGTGTGAGTTGTTAACCAATAAATCGCCTTTTCATTCTCCTCATCGATCAATAACAATGCACACCCAAATTTGGCGAAGCCTAATGGTTCCATTTGTTGGAACAGTTCAGACACGACTTCTGCCAATTCTTTGCTATCTCGCATTGCCATGGTTCGTGCTCGAACGCGCTCCAAAGCCAACTGGATTTCTCCTTCTCTCGCCTGTGCTTCAGCTGTTTGTAAATCTAAAAAGCGGGTATAAGTCTGTTCGAATACCTTAGCAAAGCGAACTAGAATATCCCTAAATTCATCCGAAATGGGGTTTACGCTTTGATACCATAAAATCCCTTGCTTGAAGAAAGCATCTTCAAAAGTAAATTGGGGCAGATTGAAATAGTTTTTGGACAGATCTATTACATCAACAGGAATAAATGCATCTGGATGTTCTCCATTTTTATATGAAATCAGTTGATTGATCCATTCGCGGAAGGGTTTCTGAGGAAGCGTTCTACTAAGGAATTGGGGTGCAGGTTTGCTTTCTCTTGCTTTTTTCCAAGTTTGATACAATTCTCGAATCAATGGATGGTGTTCTAAAGGCAATACCATTTGATCCCTCATTACAGGTCCACCTGAGTCCGATATGTAAGAAATGAGTTGGCCCTTTTCTTCATATACCAGACTGACACCAAAAAGACCTTCGACATCATCCTGCCCTAAGCTTCTCAATTCTTTTAAAATAAAAGAAGAAGTCGGGAATAGCTCCTCACTGGACTGCATAGCCATCGTGCGGGCTCTGATTCGCTCCAAGGAGGCTTCAATTTGTGCCTCTCGTGCCTGTTTTTCAGCTTTTTTTAGATCTAAGAATCTCGTATAGGTTTGGTCAAAGACCTTGGCAAAGCGAATAAAGATGTCATGCGCTTCCGGTACAGGTTTGTAGGTGATAAAGAGTAAATGACCATGCTTGAAAAATGCCACATGATCTATTTGTCTATCCGGAAGAGGTACTCCGGACTGATGAAGATCTGTTAGGGATTCCCCTAAAACTGGCAAAGTCTTGAGATAATCATAATGCTGCTTGATGACCTCAGGTCCAAACTCCTGTACATAAAGTGGATTACCTTTTTTACTTTCCTCATAGTATTTGAGGAAAATATTTTCCCGAGGTGTTTTGTAGAAAGGAAGGAATCCCGCCGAAGAAGTAAACCATTCCAAATCCCATGGTTTACCGTTTGTGGTTTCCTCATCATAAATATGAAATGCACAGCCCCAATTTTCAATCCCTAATTTTCTGATTTCCTCTTCCAAAAGGATGGATGCTTCAGCTAATTCATCACTTCGGTGCATGGCCATGGTTCGGGCCCGAACTCGTTCCAAAGCAGCTTCAATTTGGGCTTCTCTAGCTTGAGCTTCTACTTTTTGAAGGTCTAAGAATCTGGTGTATGCCAAATCAATCACTTGAGCAAAGCGCTTAAGCACTTCTGGAAAATCTCCTGGCAATGGTTCTGTCCCTACGGCCTCCAAAAATCCATTTTTGAACATTGCCTGCCCTGCGTACAACTTCTGGAGGGAATAAAAAGAATCCTTGTACTCTTGGGAGGCATCCTTAAATACAGTTTCTGAAAAAATCAGATCTCCATAGGATTTGATCTCCTCTCCTTCCAGTAGAATCTCCCGATAGGGAACTTGCCTTTCAAAATCCCTCAATACCGCATTCAAAATAGGATGATCCAGGAAAGGAAACTGGTATTGATTCAAAATTGAATCCCCTGTACTGTCTTTTCCCCATACGGTGAATTCGCGAGAATTTCCATTTCTGAAAAAGATGCTGCATTCCCATGCGGCTAATCCAAGTTTTTGCAATTCCTCAAAAATCACAGCGATGATATCTTCCAATTCATCACTTTGGCGTAACCCCATAGCATGCGCCCTAACCCTTTCCAATGAGGCTTCGATTTGAGCTTCTCTAGCTTGTGCTTCCGCTTGCTGAATATCTAGAAAGCGTCTATACGCTAAGGAAAATACCTGGTGGAATCGTTTGAATAAGTCCAGTACTTCCTGCTTTAATTCATTATAGAGGGAAAGCCCCAATCCACCTTCACCGATAGACAGAAAGCAATAGCTCAGTTCGGAGGTCTGATCCAAAATGGGGTCAGAAAAATGATTTTCCTCTTTTCGATGTGCTGCAAATTCTTTGAGTTTTTCTTCCTGAATACTACCAATGAAATGCCCGTCTTTGGAAGCCAGCATTTGTTGGACCATTTCATATTCTACGGGGCTTTTGAGGTATTCTGTAAGTTCGACGGTAGTTTCTTGATATGGAGGAAAGTACTGATAGCAGAGGTAATGGCCTTTTTCCTCATTGATAATCGCTGTTTGCACGTTCCGGATATTTTCAATCCCAAAGCCCTGCAATTGATCCGCAAGAATCCGACAGACATCCAGCATATCTTCGGGTTTTTTCATCCCCATGGCTACGGTCCGGACACGTTCCAGAGAAGCCTCTATTTCCAGTTCACGATTTTTGGTCTCCAGCTCAACGGTTCGGCGCTTGACAGCTTCCCGGAGTTCCTGGTTTTCTTTGCTGATTTTTTTGATTGCAAGAGTCTGTCCCTCGTCCACCCGCATATCCGGAAATGAACCATGCTGCTGAGCTACTTTCCAGCCTGCTGGAGTTTCTCGGAGTATGGTAGAGATCCGTATGCTAGCATAAAAATTCCATTTCTCATCGGTGTTTACATAAATGTCACAAGTCTCATTGATCAGCACGTGAGGGTCAATCCAAATGGGATTGATTTGCCGATTTCTCATTTCGGCTTTTCCACCTAGTTCATCTTTTTGGGCTTTCAAAAATGCAATTCCTTCAGCCTTGGAGTGACAGATTTCGGTCTCAGAAGTTCCGATCATCTCAAAATGATCATCTAAAGTAGCCGCAAAAGCATCTTCGTCGAATTGAAGATAGCTATCCCAAAATCGTTCATATACTTTTTGGGCTTCTTTATATTTTATTTTTGCCTTTGTCATGATAATCACTCCGCTAGGGGTAAAAAGATAATCATTTCAGTACCCTCGTCTTCTTTGCTTTTGACTCGTAGGTCACCGCCGTGTGCCTTGATTATATCATAGCTCAAAGAGAGACCTAGGCCAGTGCCTGAGCCCGTAGGCTTGGTTGTAAAGAAGGGTTGGAAAATTTTATCAATAATCTTTTTAGGAATTCCTCCTCCGTTATCTCTAACGCTGATTTCCACACCACCCGAGGCTAGCAATCTTGATTCAACAGTAACTTTGGGCTTAAACCCTGCAATACTTTTGCTTCGTTCTCCACAGGCGTAGAAGGCGTTATTTATTAGGTTCAAAAAGACTCTCCCGATGTCTTGGGTTACTACATTTACTTTTGGGAGATTGGGATCCAAATTAGTCTCAAAATCCGAGTAGAAAGTATTGTCTTTTGCTCTTAGTCCATGGTAGCTCAGGCGTAAAAACTCATCAGCTAAAGCGTTAAGATTGGTAGGCTTTTTATCCGAAGAACTCCCTCGGCTATGTTCAAGCATCCCTTTGACTATAGCATCTGCTCGCTTTCCGTGATGTTTGATTTTGGAAAGGTTTTCCTTGATGTTTTTTCCAATTTCTTTTGCTTCATCAAGGTCTCCGTTTTCCAGTTCATCATTCATTTCATCGATCAGCTCCTCGCTGACTTCAGAAAAGTTGTTCACAAAATTCAGTGGGTTTTGGATTTCATGGGCGATACCAGCAGTGAGTTCACCGAGGGAGGCCATTTTCTCGGCTTGGATTAATTGGGACTGGGTGGCTTTGAGCTCGGTATAGGCTTTTTCGATTTCTTTTGCCTGCGCCACTTCTCTTTCTAGACTTTGGGCGCGCTCCTTCATTCGGATTCTTCGCTTCAGTCCAGAGTAAGCCACTAAACCTACGAGTCCTAAGAAAAGACCATAGAGAGAATAGGCCCACCAGGTTTTCCACCAAGGAGGAAGTATATTGATAGTCAGAAATTTGCCTACATCATTCCAGACGCCATAGGCATTGGATGCGATAACTTTGAAGGTATAGGTTCCCGGCTCAAGATTGGTGTAGGAGGCAAAATTTCTATTGTCATAAATCCAATCCTGATCCAATCCTTCAAGCATATGAGCGTATTGGTTTTTGGAAGGATTGGCGTAGTGGAGGGCGGCAAATTCAAAACTGAGATCATTTTGATCATGTCGGAGAGTGATTGCTTCGGTGGACAAGAGATCATTTTCTAGCGGGGAGTTTTCGCCCATGTCATAGACAGAGCGATTGGAGAGTAAAAAGTTGGAAATGATCACCGAGGGTGGAACCTTATTGGATGCTACAGAAGAAAAAGTGGTGAGTCCATGATCCCCTCCAAAATAAAAGTTACCATCGGGAGTTTTTACCGCTGCTAATGAAAGGAAAGATTCCCCACCAATTCCATCATCCTCATTGTAATTGATAAATGTGACTTTGTCCAAAGCTTCATTTTGCATCATTTGAATCAGTCCGTTTTGGCTGGAAAACCACATTTCCCCATTGTCCCCAGGTAATACCGTTTCGATGAAGTTTGTAGGTAGCCCGTCCTGTTCGGTGTAGTAGGATATTTCATCGCTTTCGATATCCAAAATATTGATCCCTCCATAGGTGGCCATCCATAGCTGACCTTCATGCTCCAATACATCAAAAACCTGCCTATCGCTTAGCGTGGAAGGGTCCATTGGGTCGCTGGTATAATATTTCACAGCATTGGTCTCTGGGTCAATTCGGGTAACTCCCGCATTGGTACTGGCAACCCAGATGTATTTTTCACCGATTTCTATGTCGGAGATATTGCCATCCTGAATGACGATTTCAGCTTTTTGCTCATTGACATTTACAATTAGCGATTGAGTTTTTGTCTGATCTTCTTGCTGGAAAATAGCTATTCCATAAAGGGGTAGAAACTCGGGTTCCGGTTCATTCCAATCTCCAAAGTGGTGACTGTCATCAGAGGTATAGCGAAGGGAGTAAGACCCAGGATTTAATTCGATTTGAGCAATTTGAAGTCGGTTTTTCAGGCCTCCTCCAGCCCAAAATGAATCTTCAATGGTTTTCATCCCGATGATTGTTTCACCCAAGGAGTTTTCAAGCCAACCATAATCTGCCATACTTGCTGGATCCCCTTCCCCAACCGAGACTAGAAAGTAGGTGCCACGTTCGGTTATTTCAAAACCCTGGGTCAATTCTTCAAATGGACCTACCTGTTCGATGATCGCGATCTCTTGGTCGGTTTCAAGCCAGCTTTTTACTTTTGCTAAAATTTCTTCAGAATAGGTTTGGCTGTATTGACTGACGATTGGGTCGAAGGTCTCAACGGCAGGATTGAAAACTGCCAAGCCTCCGTTGGTTCCTACCCAAAGGTTTCCTTTTTTATCCTCCCGGATTACTCTGATTTGATCATTGGGAAGGCTATTCCCTTTGCCATCCGAATTACGCTTATAGCGTTTAAGCTCCTTTAGTGTATTTGGATCCATTTTGATCAGTCCATCTCCCCAAGTGCCGATCCAGATCGTCCCATCTTTTTGTTCATAGATAGACCGAGCTGATCCTCCAAACATGTCATTGGACGAGGCAAAATTTACCCGTTGTACTGTTTCATTGGCTTCATTGAAAATATTGATTCCTTCACCCCGTGTTCCCACAAAAATTTTCCCAGGACTGATCGTCGATGCGAATAATCCAAATGTACCCCCTGGGCTAAGGGATGCTGGATTATTTGCATCATGGCTGTAATACTTGAAGGGTTGATTGACAGGGTCATATTTAAAGAGTCCCTCAGTTCTCGATCCAATCCAAAATATCCCACTCCGGTCTATCATAAACTCGGTTAGGCGATTCGTGTAATAACCATTGGCCATTTTCCGATTTCCGGGAATAAATACTTCTGAATAGCGATCGCTATTTCCCTCAAATTTTAAGATTCCGCGATAGTTGTTTAATACCCAAATGTTCCCTTCGGAGTCCTCAACAATCGAATTTTTATAGGTTGCTATATCCTCATTGCCGCTTGGATAATTGACTATTTGACGAAGCTTATTCTTTTCTACATCATACTTGTAAATACCCTGCCGGCTGGTAATCCATAATATTCCATCCCGATCATGATAGAGTTTGGTAATGGTATTTTCTACACTGTTTAGTGTGTGTTCAATATCAAATTTTACCGGACTAAATTCGCTGGCCCCTTTGGGCAGATACATCAATCCATGGTTGGCAGACCCTCCCCAGATCCCTCCATCTCTATCCTCATATACCACGATGGATATTCCCGAATGGACAGCTGGCTTGCCATTAATATTGGCATAAGGTGCAATTTTCAAACTATCCGACTCGGTATCCAGCTGGATGATTTCAAAAGCAATGGTGGTTGCCCACACTCGTCCCTGTGAGTCCGGTAGCACCGTAATGGTCCGTCCAACACCTGCAACCTGAAACATCTCCTCAATACTGTAATTTTTGAATGTGTTTTTTGCTCGGTTGAAATAGGTGAGGCCCAGCTCATTGGCGATCCAGAGGTTTCCTTCAGCATCTTCTTCGATGTCAAATGTGGAGTTGTGTTGTGGGCTGTTTGGATTTCCAATGATGTTCCGATAGGTTTTCCAATTGTATCCATCGTAGCGCTGTACTCCATTTCCTGTACTGAACCAAAGCAGTCCATACTGGTCTTGCATCACATTCATTACTACCGGTGAAGCCAAGCCATTGGAAATAGAGATCGTTTCAAGGTTGATTTCTTGAGCCTTTACAAACAGCGAGGGAAGCAGCGTGAAAATGAATAGAAAAATGATTGATCTAGTGGGATTGAAAATAGATTTTTGCATAAATGCAGTCGTTTTGAAAAGAATTAATGTAAAAACAAGGAGCCCCCTCAAGGAATCCACAAGCTTGGTAGTCGCTTTTCCAAATGAAAACAAGAAGAAATCTGTACTAGAAGATGTCGACTGATAAAAAGGAAAGAGCTGGATCTAATTAGTTAGTCTTCAATGAAATAGTTTGGCATTCATAAAATACAAAATCCAAATTGAAATAATCTTATTTATCTCCTTGATTTTCTTGAGATTTTGAAAAAAATGCTAAAAAGCTGACAGGTCATAACTTGAAAAAGTTCAATTGGAAAAATTGAGAGGGAGAATGTAAAATACTAGAATTTTGTAGGAGGGAAGAGGAAAATAAAGTCAGGAGTTTTTGCCGGATTTTCCTAAAAAATGAGATCATAGTTTTGTATTTATATGGATCAAGGTGCCGCCTCTGTCTCTAAGCTAAGTAGGGCTTCAGTACTTAAATCTTCTAATGCTTTGAGCCAAAGTATTTCAGTGAATACTCCAAGGAAGGTCCTATGGAGATAGGAATAAGTAGACGGTTCTTGAAGAAAACTGATAAACTCAGAATCATTGACATCGAAATAGGGGTGTTTAGGCAAAGGCTGCTGATTTCCTGATCTTTGAAAGAACTCATCCAATTTTGAAAATCGTATTAAAAATTCATTCCTTTCCTCAGTGAAAACTATGTTTAGAGCTTCAGAAGCCCCCTGATAATCTTCTACGTAGGTGTCATAATTGGTAATGGACCTACTTTGTTTCTCTGACAATAAACCAAAACTTTCAGAGGCTTTAGCTGCATTCAACCTTGACCTACCAATGGATAACTTCAAAACAGGCAACATACTTGAAGATAAGCTTCTAACAGAATCTATCGAAAGACTCTTTTCTAGATTTGCAGATACTGCCATAATCTTCCTCAATTCTTTTTCGCATTTCTCCAGATAGGCACGATGTGATTTAAATTCTGCGAGGTTCGTTTTTATTTCCTCCGCTAAAGAGGCTGTGAGCTTTTTCTTCTCTATTTTCTGTTTCCGGTTTTCATTCCAGTTATTCACCTGAAGGGCTATTAGGATTCCTATTACTACAAGAAAAATTTCTCCAATAGCATAGACCAAGTAGCGAGTGACCCGGTTCTGTTGTAGAAGTTTCTGGCGAATTTTGCGGAAAAGGCTGATCATTTCATTTTTACTTAATGCATCTCAGTACTTAGATATTCATTTATCTCTTCAATCAGATTTTCTCCTCGCATCCGAGTACTCTCAAACCGTAGTTTGAAATCTTGAAAGATATAGATTTTTCCCATCAGGATATTTTGATAATCGGGATCATTGATCATCCCTTCGTAATCTTTTGGAGAAAAAGTTCTCGAAAAATTTCCCCCAGAGACACCTCTGTCTGTGTATTTTCTAAAGAAAGGTAGCCATTCGGATTTCCAAAACTCATCAAAATCTATTCGGTAAATTTCATTACCAAAATCCCACCATCTATAATAATTGTTGATTGACTCTAGTAAATCTTTACTTTGAATGATATCAATTCCGATAGATTCAATACTCCTCATTGCAGAATATCTATAATTAGCCAATGTGCCCTTGTCTGCAGAAGCAAGTGCATCATCAAATGCCTTACCTGGTGGAGGTGGGTTTTTCAATACATTTAAATATTTTAAAATGCTGTCAGATTGAGATAATTGAAATTCAAGCATAACCAAATCCTCTCTGAGATCTTTGGTAAGCTCATTCAATAATTCTCTTTCTTTAATTTTGTTTTTTCTGTCCTCATTCCAATTATTAATGCTCAGAGCGATTAAAATCCCGATCACTACCAACAAGATCTCTCCTAAGGCATAAATAAGGTATCTAGTGATCCGTTTTTGGGAAAGAAGTTTTTGACGGATTTTACGAAAAAAGGAGATCATGCTGAATTGGTTTTGAGATGAATAGAAAAAGTAGTTCCCTCTCCCTCTTTACTATCTACTTTCAGTTCCCCTCCATGTGCTTTCACGATGTCATAACTTAAGCTCAATCCCAATCCGGTCCCGATACCGGTTGGTTTGGTCGTGAAGAAAGGCTGGAAAATCTTGTCTTTGATTGAATCAGGGATTCCGTTTCCATTGTCTTTTACAGAAATTTCTATCCCATTAGTTTCAATTTTGGTAGAGACTATGACTTTTGGTTTAAAGGACTCAGCACTTCCCGCTTCTTTTTCGATCTTTCGCCTTCTGTCATCACAGGCATAAAAAGCATTGTTGATCAAATTCAGCAAAACCCTACCAAGGTCTTGAGATATCACTTCCACCATTGGGAGCTTGGAGTCAAAAATTGTTTCAAATTCTGCTTGGAAGCTTTTGTCTTTGGCACGAAGACCGTGGAAACTTAAGCGAAGGCATTCATCAGCTAGGTTATTCAGGTCAGTTAGCTCCTTTTTCCCATCTGATTTTCTACTGTGTTCCAGCATTCCTTTGACAATGGATCCTGCACGCTTTCCGTGGTGGTTGATTTTCGAGAGGTTTTCCTTGAGATCTTCGGAAATAGCTTTTATTTCGGATAGGTCTCCCTTTTCAATTTCCTCCTGAAGTTCCTCTAAGAGTTCTCCGCTGACTTCGGAAAAATTGTTGACAAAGTTCAAGGGGTTTTGAATCTCATGGGCAATACCGGCTGTGAGTTCTCCAAGAGACGCCATTTTTTCAGATTGGATGAGTTGGGCCTGAGTAGCTTTTAGATCGGCATAAGCCTTTTCGATTTCCTTGGCTTGAGCAAGTTCCCGGTCTCTTGCCTTGTCCCTTTCTTTTTTGGCAGCCCTTCGCCTTTCCTCTTGGACAAAGAATACGGCTAGTAAAATAAATACTGCAGCATAGATGGAATAAGCCCACCAAGTTTGGTACCAAGGAGGCAATACCCTAATCTTCAGAATGGTTGGCTCTTCATTCCACACACCATCTAGATTCACGGATTTTACTTCAAGAACGTAGTCTCCCGCTGGTAGATTGGTGTAAGTCAACCTTCCATTAGTGCCTGCATCTTGCCAGGTTTCATCAAATCCAAGCAGTCTGTATTGGGAAGGATTTTGTCCATTTCCTCCAAAATGAATAGAAGCAAACTCCATACTCAGCGTAGTGATCCCTGGTGGAATTAGGAGAGAGGAAAGCATGTGATTGGGCTGTTTTTCCGCTGAGTCTAAATAGGATTGATAGTTTTCTCCATCAAGTCGAATTTCCTTGAAGAGTATTTGGGGTGAATAGGGATTGGTTTTGATTTGATCTGGATGAAAAATATTTGCACCACTTGTTCCCGCAAAGTAAATTTTTCCAGAGGCACCTCGATGGTTCAACCTCTCAAAGCGTAAGGATTGAAGTCCGCGTTCATAGCCAAACTTTCGGAAATTGCCTGATTCGGGGAAGTATTGAAGTATGCCATCAGATGTTGCCAAGTAAATATTTCCCTGATCATCATAACTGATAGCTCGGATCTCTATATCAGGGAATTCAGTCTCTTTGAAATCTACCCAGTGGATGAATTTTTCATAGGTCAAATCGGTATATCCAAAACCATCCGAAAGAGCAATCCAAACTCTATTTTGATTATCAACTACAGGCCTTGATTGAAAGTAGGTTATTGTTTTTTCACTGAATAATTCATGAATTTTAAATTGTTTTGTTTTGGTGTCGATTGTGAATAGTTTTTCGATTGAATCTTCTGTGGTACCTACTAGCTTTCCATTAGGATCAATGAAATTTCCTCGCAGTCTTTCATATTTCGATCCTGGATCGATAAGGGAGAATTGTTCTGTTTCTGGATCAAAAACATCAATGCCGCTCGAATGACTGATCCAAAGTTTTCCTTGGGGGTCTTCCATAATGTTAAAAATCCAGTCAGAGGAGAGTGAATTTGGATCAGACGGGTCATGTTTGTAGCGAATAATCCGATCAGACCCAGGTGATATACGATTAAGACCTCCACTGCTTTGGCCTGGGGAACCTGTACCCACCCAGAGGGTTCCATCAGATGAGACAAAAATTTCCCAAGCGTATGGGTGGCTTAATTCTTTTGAGATAGTCTTGCCAATCGGAGAATTTGAATCTCCAGACCCTATGCGCTCTAAAATGGTTTTTCCGTCTTTAGAAAAATGAATTAATCCCTTTTCCATAGAGGTTCTAGCTCCTACCCAAAAGGTCCCGTCCCACAATTCATAGGCTGATAAAATATCTGCGATTACTTTACCGTTTTCATCTCGGAGCAAGCCAAAGTCTGATTGGTATAAATTGAGCAAACTGATTCCGTAGGAAAACCTTGTAGCCCACAAAACCCCTTGGCGATCTATGAATAAATTACAACCATGATTACTCTCCATGGGTAAGAGTCCTCTGGAATTATTGATTTCAGAGGATATAGTTTCCATCTCTCCAGTCTCGAGATCTATCTTACTAATGGAATTTATTTGGTTGAGCCACAGATAATGATCTTGAAGCTTGTAAGAATTATCATTTTCAAAACCTTTTTCTTTTAAAATTTCAGGCTGACTGACTTTGAAAAACTCCCATTCTTCTCCAGGATTTGACCTTTTTGCAAAACCATTGGGATTTAAAATAACCGTTCCTGTTTCACCATAAGGGAATACAATCGTTGGATAGTTTTGAGAATATTTCTGTCTATCAGGGCTGTTTTTGTCCAAGGGTAAATCTTCATAACTGTATTCTCCTTCGGGGGATCGAGTGCCTAAAAAAAGTTCTCCTTCAATATTTAATAGGAAATTTAACCGTCCGTCATTTCCCACATTCATTTCTCGAATACCCCCTTCTTTTTGTCCTCCCTCCAGTTTGAAAGTATTGGAAATAGGATCAAAACGCTTGATCCCAATACTTGTACCCACAAGGACATTTTTGTTTTCAAGAATCCTGATATCTAGGAACCTGATATTCTCATCCACGTCTTGGAATAAGTTAATTTCTTCAGTTTCCGGATCAATATATCCTATATCCCCATCCTCAATGGAAACCCAAACTCCTCCAAATTGATCTGCCTCTACATAGCGTCCTGAATAAAAGAATCTTTCAAAGTTCTTACCGTCAAAGCGGTAAACGCCATCCCAAGTTCCTAACCAAATAAATCCAAATGAGTCTTGGGCGATGTCTGTTACAGAGGTGGTGGGGAGCCCATTTTCGGGAGTAAGGTTATTGAAAATGTAATTTTGAGCCTTAGAAGTAAAAACAAAGCCTATAAAAAAAAGAAGGAACAAGCCAGATACTAGACTATTTTTTAAAAATCGGATTTGGAGTTTTTCTTTAGTCATTTAATGAAATTTTCTTTTCCTCCTCGATCAGCTCAAGGATGTAATTAAGCCGGGGTCTAAATATTCGGTCTTTATAACCGGCTTCAAGAACACTTTTTTGGATAATAATTTTCAGAAGATACTGAATTTCAGGATCATTTGACATGGCTTCAAGATCAAATTTGACAGAAGCATATTTTCTTGATTCATTATCCGTGATGTTCACATCCCCAAAATCGGGATCCATATATTTCAAGATGCGCTCAGAGTATTGTTGGATGGGTTCTTTGTTTCCATCTTCTATTCTGTAACTGTATTCGAGAAATGTTTGGTAGTCAGCCATCCGCCTTTTCAGATCTTTGTTCTCGATCAGGCTTAAAGTTCCAGAGGATTTCATTTCCTCATAGGTAGGAAGGGTTGGGTTAAAATAATGAACAAAACCAGCTCTTTCCAGAGCGAAGACTGTTTCTACACTGTCCACTTGAGAGGGGAGTTGCTCAAGCATGGCTAATAGAGTTCTTGCATATTTCTCTCTGTTGGCTATAAAATCCAGCAAAATATTCAGCCTATTCTGATTTTCTTCAAATTCAGTTTTTAGACTTTCTAGGAGGATAGCCTTTTGTTTTTTTTGTTTCCTCTCCTCATTCCAGTTGTTGACCTGAAGGGCCAGTAATATCCCGATCATCACTAAAGCGATTTCACCAATGGCATAGAGGATATAGGAACGAACTTTATCCTGCTCAACCAGTTTTTTTCGGATGGTGCGGAGGAAACGCAGCATATCAATCGGAATTTATTGTGGCTATAAAGTCTTTTGCCTGCAAAATGAGTAGTAATCTGGATCGCTTTAGTTCAAGCCGATGTGCTAATTTGTATTTAAGCACTCCATCTTCTCTGAACTCTTTGAAAAGGACCTCGTAGGTATCTTCTGACCATAAGTTAGGCCGTACCTTGAGAGAATCTTTCAAAGTATTGTCCAAAAAAACATGCTGGTATCTTACGGCTATGTGTTCATTAATTGATTGACCAAGCAGATATTCTTCATTCATCAGCTCATTAATACGTGGCACGGAATAGTTATACAATGCATCTAACCGGCGCGTCAACCTCTTATCCTGTATGATAGATAAAGACCCATCACTTACTGCGGCATTGTACACATCCATCCTCGGATCAAAGAATTGAGAATAGCCTGACATATTGAAGATGGGTGAAAAGTTGCTCTCCTGAAACGGTCTGAATTCGCCCTTGATAAGATCAAAAGTCAGATCTGGCCACTTTTTTAGCATGAGTTCAAGTACAGATATGTTGGTTTCCTCTGCCTCTATAAAAGTATCTGCAAGCTCACTGGCTAGTGTTGCTTCTTCTTTAAGACTAGCAACTAAGATCTGTTCCTTAGATCTTGTTTTGTTATTCTCATTCCAGTTATTCACCTGAAGGGCAATCAAAATCCCGATCACCACTAAGAAGATCTCCCCGATAGCATAGGCTAAATATCGGGTTATCCGGTTCCCTGCCTTGCCGGCAGGCAGGTGTTGAAGGAGTTTTTGACGGATTTTGCGAAAGAATGAGATCATTAATTGAGCTTTTCTAGTTCATCTACCAATTCATCTCGTAGCTTAACGGCAGATTCATTTAAGTCTCGGGTAAACATCATATGGTGAGACCATTGCACTGAAAATTTTGAGAGATAATTCAACAACTTCGGGTCATCAGCCATCTCTTTAAAATTTGCCTTTATTCGTATTTCCAGATAGTCAGTGGATACTAAACTTGTGTCTGGAAAGGAACGAATATATTGATCTATATAAAAAACCTGTTCTGCGGCGTGATGCCCCATTAAGACAAAGATTTCATCAGCTGATAAGATTTCTTGCTCGAATTGTATGAGCTTTTTTCTTAAATCAAGATTGTCCATTAACTCAAGCTCACCATTACTTCTCATTTCTGTAATGGTCGAAATTGAGGGGTTTCGATAGGGTACTTGATAGTACAGATGAAGTGTTCTTTCAAAAATTCGGATTTTGTCTTCGGGGAGCTCTTTGGCTTCTAGCATACCAATGGTCTGCAAAATCAATTTTCTGGCCCATGCTGATCGATTGATTTGCTCTCCAGTTTCGTTTATGAAAATATCCAGATCTTCAATGATACGCTCATGATAGCTTTTAGCCTTCTTTTTGTTCAAACGTTCTTGGTTCCAATTATTGACTTGCAGCGCAATCAATATTCCAATTACAACAAGAAAAATTTCACCGATAGCATACTTGAAGTATTTGGCATTCAGGTTATTCCTTCTAAGTTTTCTTAAAAAATTCAACATATTATTCTCTTGACTTGAGTTCTGTTCGGATCATTTTCAAAAGCTTTTGATTCATCGAATAAATTTCCTTGTAATTATTAGTATAGAATCTACTGTCATTACGAACGTAATCGAGTGCCACCATAAAGTCTGAGCTATTCAAAAGTCTATCATAATCAGCTGGATGTGCTCCATCTTCGCCCCAACTAAAGGAGTTAAAATACTTAGGGTAAATTGTTGTTCTGAAATAAACAGGTAAATCAAATTCCTGACCTACTTCTTCAATGTTTTTTAAGAAGTGATAATAGTCAGGTAATTGAAGTCTCAAGCTATCGTTACGAATTAAATTCAGTCCTGCTAAGGTTAGGCTTTCATAAGCTGCATAACTGAATTGGGTGTTAAAAAGGAAAGATACTCTTCCAAAACTGGTATCCAGTGTGTCGTGATACGCTTTTCGTTGAGAGAAATGTGCCCTGATCCCCTCTGCAATTCTGGACTGTCTTTGCATTCTTGCAATGGCATTGTTCAGTAGGAGACTATCTTCTTTCATGCTCACTTCAACCTCTTTGAGAAGTTTTAATTCGAGCAGACTCGATTTTCTTTCCTCATTCCAGTTATTAATGCTTAATGCTATCAGTATACCAATAACCACCAAAACAATCTCACCCAAAGCATATTTAAAGTACTTGGTATTCATATTTTTTCGTCTGAGTTTTCGGAGGAAGTTGAGCATCTACTTATTTAATTCGTCATTTATTTTTCTCAGTAAAAAATTGAGTTCCTCAATTACCGCATTGGTGTGCTGGATTGTCCAAGAGGTCCTCCTTTCCGCATTTCTTAATACTTCTAGAAACAAAGGATCATATATGATGGATGGGTCTGGGTTTGGGCGATCAATGATTACCTCGTCATCTACCAGTTCATAGGTCATATCATCCATTAATTGGGCTAAGCGGTCATCATCACGTTCAACTCTATCTTGAGCTGTTTGAATTAAATCTCTATTTCTAGGAAAAATAAAGTCATAAAAGCGAACGATCTGATACCTCAGTGAATCATTGCTGATCTTTTCGACTCCCATAGATTTAAGACTCTCATAAGGACCTAAATTCATCCTAAAATTTTGCCCATAGGCTAACCTTGACCAATGGTATCTTAAGGAGTCAGTGTCTCTATTCACTTTTTTAAGTAAGTCGCTGAAATAGTCAATTGCGTCTAATTCTGCTTGATTTCGATTACCTAATAAGTGATTTTCAATGTAATTAAGATCAGCTTTTAGGGTGCTTTGAAGTTCACCAAGCATTTTAACTTCAAAATCTCGTGCTTTTTTTTGATCGTTCCAGTTATTGATACTCAATGCGATCAAAATACCTATTACGACCAGCACAATTTCGCCGACAGCATAAGCAAGGTATCGGGTTAGGCGATGTTGCTGGAGCATTTTTTGGCGGATATGTCTGAAAAATCTGAGCATTTAATTGATTCTTGAGATGATTTCTTGCTTAAGGGAAGACATTTCTTGATTCATTTGATCGATATGGCCTGCTAGATTTCTATAAAATATCAGCTTGCTTCTTAATTGATTATCAAAATACTGATTATTGACATAAGCACTTCTATTGATAGAAATCTCAATTTCAGGCATTGCAATTCCCCTGATGGAGTCCATACTATTAATGACTAAGAAGTTTTCAATTTGATAGGGCATCAAATAATTTATCCAGGTATTACTCGCCCTTTCCAGGTAAAAATCATAATAATCTAAGGACTCACCTAGGTTAAGTATTTCTTTTTTGAATTGCTGATCTTCAATATGTTCTAATATACCAGCAGAAACTAAATCATTATATACCAACCGTTCAAGTATGGATAAATACAATGGATTAATATGGGAATTTAAAGCTTTGACAATCGCTTCATCACTCAGAGAATCTTCATATGTGGGCTTTAGGAGCCGCATGGTTTGGATAGTTCCTTCGATATTTTTATCGAGATAATTCAGGTTATAAGACAGTTTTTCCTCATTGGTCTCTATTTCGTCAACTAAAGATCTTAGGTAAGTTGAAGTTCGCTTGGTGATTTTTCTTTCTTCATTCCAATTGTTGACCTGTAGCGCAATCAGAATACCTATGACTACCAAGATGATTTCACCAATAGCATAAAGCAGGTATCGAGTGATTCGATTTTGCTCCAAGAATTTTTGACGGATTTTGCGGAAGAAAGAGATCATGGCGTTAAAGGAATAAACTCGTAAGTTTTATCAGTCATATTTAAAACAATTCGGTACTTCCCAGCAGGCACCTCTAGATTTGGGCCTTGCCAATACATATATCCTTTTGGGAATGTATTCCCTCCCCAGTTGCGGTTCCAAGTCTGATTTTCCCGGAATTTAATCTGGCCTCCGGGTAATTCTATTTCAGCCTCCCAAATATTGGGGTCCTCTGATTTTCTTTCAAATGGGACATCTGTACCCCAATCTTGGTGAGGGGAGCCCTCGCCCACTAAGCCCAGGTTTTTGTATAGCAACTTGACATGGGGAAATTGCCTTTTGATTTGGGTTTTCAGAGTTTCTCCTAGTTCGCGCACGTGAAAAGCATCAGCTGTATAGCTATCATGAAGGACCGCTGCTTTGATCAAAGCAGCCCTAACCTCTGGGTCGTTGATCATTTCCTGGCTTCTCAAAATCTGATCTTCAGTAAAGACACCTGGCATTTCTAAAAATCTTTGATTTAAAGCAATTCCAAAGGTCAAATCTGGTGTGGGGATGGTTTCCTTCAAAAGCAGCTCTTTGAGGAGCTTTTCAGATCGATTGAATTCCAAATTGGCCATCGAGGCATACTCTGTCAAATCTCTAGCGAGTAATATCTCATCTGGGTTTCCGGGTTTTACTTTCAGATTTTGGAGAAAGAAGCCCGTGCTGGTTTGGAAGGGACTTGGTTCCGCTTCCTCATAATTCAGTATCCCTGGGATATGCGAGGGAGCCAAAAGTTCCGGACGATTATACAAGGTGTCTATGTATAGATTTTGCTGCATGAAATGATACTCCAAGAAAAGTAGCTCCTGGATTTCCACATCCAAGACATTGTAGATCTGCTCGATGGTGACAGCAAATTCCTCCTGACGCTTTCGTTCCTCATTCCAATTGTTGACCTGCAAGGCGATCAGAATACCTGCCATTACCAAGATAATTTCGCCCACAGCGTAGGTCAGGTACCGGGTCACTCGGTTCCCTACTTTACCGGTAGGCAAGTCTTGAACAAGTTTTTGGCGGATTTTTCTAAAAAATGATATCATTTTAGTTCAGCAATTGAGAGATAAGTGAAACACTAAAAATTTTCAGTTTAAACCAGCCGATTAATCTTTGAATAACGGCGAGCAAATGAGTCACTGGATTTTCTTCGAGGAGTTTCTGACGGGTTTCCCGGAAAAATTGAATCATAAGTGGGTAAGAAGTTAATTCAGAGGCAACTAGTTGCATAGCTTTAAGTAAGTTAAGGGAAAAAAGGGATATATCTTGATGCTGGATTTTTGGAGCCTTCTAGATTTAGGGTTTCTGATTTTGATATGGTGTTTCTTCCAAAATACCAGCGCGGTTTTTTTATTTTCACTATTCTTTTTTTTATTAAAAATAATAGGGCTAAGTTGTTGATTGCTAATTGTTTTAAATAGATGAGAAGCGCTAGGTTTTTTTTTCTAATTATTTTTTTCTTAAAGTCTTTACTTACGACTGGTCAGGAGGTTAAAATCACTCCAGTGCCTTTTATTTTTGATCCCTCCTTCAGTATTATTTCAGGGATGTGTCAGGACGAAAATGGCTTTATCTGGCTCGCCAAGACCTCTGATGGTTTAATTCGCTTTGATGGGACTAACAAAAAATATTATAGGCCCAATCCCAATGACAGTAGCGCACTACACTTAGATCAACTCGAATGTATCGCAGCTGGAAAAGGAGGGGAGATTTGGATTGGAAGCATCGTCGATGGTTTAGATCGATTTGATCCTAAGTCCGAATCTTTCACTCATTATAGGAAGGAACCAGAAAATCCCAACAGTCTTCGAAGTAACAGAATATATTCCTTATTGGTGGATCGCTCAGGGACCTTATGGATCGGTACAGACGTAGGAGTAGATACATTGGATAGAGAGACTGGGAATTTCGTCCAAATCAAGGTTGACAGTCCTAATGGTCGAATGCTTCAAAAGGCATTTATCCGGAGCATTTATGAAGACAGTTCAGGAGTAATTTGGATAGGTGCTGGTAATGCCTTCGATCGCACAGATTCTCCTTCCTCTGGTCTATACCGCGTAGTAAAAAACACCGGTGTGATAACCCATTTCAAACATGATCCTGCAGATCCTAATTCCCTTATTGGAAATCGTGTAAAAGCAATATTTGAAGATAGTAAGGGCAATTTTTATATAGGTTCGGATGGAGATGGACTTCACCTGATGGACCGGGAAATAGGAAAGTTTCAAAGGCTTATTAATATTCCTGGCAATCCCAATGCTCTTTCCCGTCCGCCAATTAATGACAGAGCTTCTTTTGCAGTTGATCACATCACTTTCATCAACGAAGATGCCGAAGGTGGTATTTGGATTGGAACTTATGCGGGGGGTATAAACCGGTATGACCCCAAATCCAAGAAAATGGCGTTTTTTGGTTCAACTGGTGAGGAGTCCCAATACCACGATAATAATGGCTACTGGACCTCACTCAAAACAGATGATAATTTGATTTGGATTTCTTCCTGGCTACCTGAAAATGAGAATCAAGTGCTCTATAGGGTCTCTACGTTACAAGAGAATTTTGAATATTTTAAAACTGGACCAAGAGCGGTCTTTTTTGGTGAAGATCAGGAAAAAGGTATCTGGGTTGGCACCTCGCAGGGTGTTTTTGGTCATGAATTGGAAACATCAGAGGATAGTTTTTTTAGTTTCGTACAGAGGACCATTGGCAATGACATTTTACGGGCACTGAAATTTGATCAGGAGGGGAATGTTTGGATAGGTACGAGTTCGAGAGGCTTATTTTTTTTCGATAGAGCTACAAACACTTATCAAAACTATGGAAGGAAAGATGCAAGTAAGGAAGGCTTAATCTCACCCATTGCCAATGCCATACTGCCAATCAGAGGAGGAAACGCATGGATAGCCACAGGTGGGGGACTTAATTTTTTTGAATCGAAAAGTAGGACTTTCAGGGACTATAGGCATGATCCAACTGATTCGACCAGCCTAAGCTCGGGCAATGTCATCAGTCTGGCC
The DNA here is from genome assembly GCF_004571135.1 of Algoriphagus kandeliae. Lineage (GTDB taxonomy): Bacteria > Bacteroidota > Bacteroidia > Cytophagales > Cyclobacteriaceae > Algoriphagus > Algoriphagus kandeliae. Next base: position 682,001 of record NZ_SPSB01000004.1, on the reverse strand, counting down.
CAAGATTCAAAAGGTCAGATTTGGATTGGCACGAGAAATGGAATCAACTTACTTCAAGATGATTCAGGGAAATTTAAAAGATACTTAGATGGCTCCGAGATTTCAATACTGGGAATTTATGAGGACGAGAAAGGAAGAATTTGGGCCGGATCTTATCGTTCAGGATTTTTTTTATATGATCCGGAAGAAGATCGATTTAATCCTTACTATGACAATACGGGGCTGATTACCGATTTACTCAGGATTACCGGGCTGGTAGAAGATGACTCTGGCTTCCTTTGGTTATTTACAGATATTGGATTTATCCGCCTCAATCCCGAAACGAATAATGCGGCTTTGTTTGGAAATAGCTGGAAAGAACCCAGTCAAGCAGGCTATTTTTCTTTTGAGCCATTCATCTCTACACAAAAGGAGATTTTTGTTGGTAATGATGAGGGTTATTTTTCATTTCATCCAGACAAACTAGTAAGTCAATATTCCGTCGCTCCCATTCCATACTTAACCTCATTTCTTTTGGGAGAGCGAGAAATCTCTGCGAGAACAGATCCAAAGATTTTACCCAAAAGTCTTTTGGAAACTTCTGAAATTCAACTCGCCCATAATCAGAATACCTTTTCTTTCCAGTTTGCCAGTATTGATTTTGTGACTTTGGAACCAGATAAAAATCTTCGTTACCAACTCGAAAATTATGATCAAAATTGGAAGAATGGCAATACCCACCAAGCAGAGTATTATTCTTTGCCTCCGGGTGAGTACGTCTTCCATATCCAGGCAACCAATCGATTTGGGGTCGTAGGGCTTAAATCTATTTCAGTTGAGATTTTACCTCCATGGTTTACCCAATGGTGGGCATGGCTGGGGTATGGCTTAGTGTTCTTTTTGCTCCTTTTCGTTATTTATAGCTTTTTGTTGAGAAGAAAACTGGCCCAGGCTGAAGTGATCCAGCTAAAGGAATTGGATCAGTTTAAAACCAGAATCTACACCAATTTGACTCATGAATTCCGGACCCCCTTAACTGTAATCACAGGGATTTCAGACTATATATTGAGTCACCCGACGGTGGAAAATTTAAGGGATGGATTGCCTATGATCAAGCGGAATGGTGTCCAATTATTAAGGCTGGTCAACCAGATGCTGGATTTGTCCAAACTTCAGTCTGGGGTTTTAACTGCAAAAATGATCCATGATGATATTTTGGAGTATTTACACTATTTGACAGAATCCTTTCACTCATATTCAGACTCCAAGGATATCCGCTTACACTTTTTTACAGACTTAAAGACCTTGCATATGGACTTTGATCCGGAAAAAATTCAAACCATTTTTTCTAACCTCTTAGGCAATGCGATCAAATTCACTCCATCCGGTGGAAACATCTACCTCAAGGTGGAAAAAATCAAGGCTAAAGAAGGAGAAGATATGCTTGAATTGAATGTTATCGATACAGGTAAAGGAATACACTCTGAACATTTATCGAGGATTTTTGACCGATTTTTTCAGGTGGATGATTCCGCCACCAGAACTGAGGAAGGTAGTGGAATTGGATTGGCACTTACCAAAGAACTCGTCGAACTCATGGCAGGAACTATTGAGGTCAGCAGTCAGCTTGGAAAAGGTTCAGAATTTACCCTCAGGCTACCCATCCGAAACCATGCTCCCAAAGGTTCTGCGGTGGAATTGACCCAAAACTTAAAGCCTTTTGTCAAGGATACACTAAAAGCCTCCGCTATTGGGGTGGAAGAAAATTACGATGAAAGCCTTCCACTCGCATTGCTTATCGAAGACAATGAGGATGTTTTAGGCTATTTGGAACTTTGCCTCAGGGGAAACTATCGTATTCAAAAAGCAAGAAATGGTCTTCAGGGAATTCACTTGGCTATTGAAATAATCCCGGATATTATCGTCTCTGATGTAATGATGCCAGAAAAGGATGGCTATGAAGTAGTGGAAAGGTTAAAAGACGATGAACGAACCAGTCATATCCCTATCATCCTACTTACCGCTAAGGCAGACATGGACTCCCGATTGGCCGGGTTGGAAACAGGAGCCGATGCTTACCTGACCAAACCTTTTAATAAAAATGAATTGGAGATTAGGCTTCGTAAATTGATAGAGGTCCGACAAAAACTCATTTCCAGATATGAAGGTCTGAAGACCCTACCCGAGCCAAAGACATCATCTGAATTGAAAGAGGACACCTTCCTTAAAAAAATCCGAGATCTCGTAGAAAGTGAAATAGGAAATGAAGAATTTGGCATCTCGGAGATTTGCAAAATGCTAGGGGTCAGCCGGACCCAGCTTCATCGCAAACTGAAGGCCTTGACTAATAAATCAACCTCTCAGGTGATCCGAACCATTCGTATGCAGGAGGCCATGAGACTTTTAGAAAATTCTAGTTTAAACATTTCTGAAATCGGCTATGCAGTCGGATACAGCAATCCCAGCCATTTTACACAGGAATTTATCAAAGAGTTTGGGCAGGCACCTAGCTTTTATAGAAAAGGCTAACACTGCTTTGAATTCACTAGATCGAAGCATTTGATTTAAAGGATGCAAGCCTCCCGTTTTTCCTCAAGTCTGTATTATCTACATTTTTTTTGATTTGAAACCATGTCTAATACATTTGAAACAATAGCTAAGGCCGATTTTTTTATTTCTACATACTTTTCAAAAGTAAATAACTCATTGATCTGGGACTACCTTTTAGGCTTTTAGTCGAATATGTTTTTCCATAAAGATGAGCTTTAAAGTCCCCGAAGGGGCTAATTCTTCAAAAAGCTTTTTTAAACATTTTATCCATTAAAACCCCAAAAAATTATGAAAAGTAACCGATTTTCCATTTTTAGCCTATTAGCGGTTTTGGTTAGTATGACTGCATGTTATGAACTGGAGCAACTTTCCAACTTGAACGCGAAAAAAAAGAGTACCCAGACACTTGTTAAAGAGATTGCCACTGGCTCACCCTTAAAGGGTGCCAATGGTATCAACTTTGGACCTGATGGCAACCTTTACATCGGAACAGTGAATTCGCAGGAAATTATCGTGATGAATAGTCAGAACGGTAAAATCTTGAATCGACTTGGACCAAATGAAGGGGTGACTACACCGGATGATTTGGCATTTGGACCGGATGGGTCTTTGTATTGGACAGATATTTTTACTGGATTTGTAAAGCGAAGGACTCCGGATGGAGTAGTGACCGAGCAGTTTGTGGCACCTGGGGTTAACCCAATTACGTTCTCAGAGGATGGTCGATTGTTTGTAGGGCTTTGCTTTCTGGGTGACGGATTGTACGAGCTGGATCCCGACTTCAATGATCCACCAAGACCCATCATCGTTGCTGCCGAGGAAAACTTTTTTTTCCCTCTTGCATTTTTAAATGCATTTGATTTTGGTCCTGATGGAAAATTGTACGGACCTCAATTTGCAGGTGGGAAAGTGATCCGGGTGAACGTAGGAGGGCCAGGGACTCCTCCTTCCACCAAACCCTTTGAAGATGGAACTGCCGAAATCGTGTCAGAAGGCTTTACTGTACCCGTAGCAGCGAAGTTTGATTCCAAAGGAGTTCTGCATGTATTGGATCAATCTACAGGAGAGGTGTTTAAAGTAAATACCGAGACCGGAGAAAAAACACTCCTTGTCAAAATTCAAACTGGTCTTGATAACCTAGCCTTCGACTCCGAGGGCTCCCTATTTATTTCAAATGCGGATTTTGGTTCAATAGTAGAAATTCTACCTAGTGGACAGCCTCGCACGGTAAGTGGAGGAGGAATGATCGGGCCCATGGGCTTGGCTGTTTTGCCGAGGGCGAATAAGCAAGATGCTTTGTTTGTTGCGGACTTGTTTCGATTGAGACAATTCAATGGGCTCAACGGTAAGGAGGAAATGATGTATAAAGGCGATTTGCTCGGAAACCCGGATAATCTGACGACTCCTTTCACCCTTTCGGCAGACGGGGAGAATCTGATCGTTTCTTCCTGGTTTGCCGGTGTGGTTCAGGTTTGGAATCCACAGACTGATAAGGTACTTCAGATTTTTGAGATACCTAGTGTTCCTGTCGATGCTATCCGATTCAAAGATGATATTGCTGTGTCCGCTTTGCTCGTCGGTAACGTGGTCCGTGCAAGTGACCAGTCACCTATATTTCCGGGAGGGACTCTAATTGTACCAAGCGGATTGGCAACTGATGGAGAAACTTTATGGGCGGCCGATTTCGCTACCGGAACCATCTGGCAGCTAGGACCAGACAACATCCCAGTAACACTAGCAACTGGATTTAAAGGCCCTGAAGGATTGGCTTGGGATAAAGAAGGAGGATTGTTAGTTGTGGAATCTGAGGCTTCTCGATTATCGCGCGTTGACTTGGTAACAGGAGTAGTAACCACTGTAGCTGATGGACTCAAACTGAGTGCTGCTCCCATTAATTTAGATAATCTTGTGACTCCATCTTATTGGTTTGATGGGGTGGCTGTCGGCCAATCGGGAGATATTTATGTTTCCGGTGGCGGTAAGAATGTGATTTACCGCATCTCAACAAATTAAGAACAAGCTCATTGACTGAATTTTTTAAGCTAAACGGGTGACCACTCCTCCTTTTCCATTCGGAAGAGGGGGAGTTTTTTTCTTCGATAATTTTCAGAATTCCTTTCTGGGTGCAAGTATTTTTTAGGATTAAAAATCCTTTTATCCTGCTTCGTCTGAATGAAGACTTAGGTAATTAAACCACAGGCTGTTTCTGAAAAAGCATCCCCAACAGTATAGGCGAGGTAGCGAGTGATCCGATTCTGAGCAAGTAGTTTCTGGCGGATTTTTCTGAAAAAAGAAATCATTGAAGATGGGCTTTAATTTGAGATTTAAGAGAGGAAATTTCTTGTAAGGCGGCATACATTCTATTGATAGATCCTTCCCGGTTGTCCTGAAACATCTTGAATAGCACGATGTGCTGTTGGTTTTCCATAAAAGTCTTCAAGTCTCTTGGCTCCATTCGATCATCATAGTCAAAGTCATTAAACTCCCTCTTTGCCAAGGGAATCCAGTCTTCATTGAAGGAGCCTTCCACGTCAGAAAGTGACTGATAGACCTTGAAAAGGATTTCATCATAATAATTGATCAAATCAACCTGAAGAGTTTTATCAGAGAGCATGTCCATTCCTTTGGATTTCAATACCTCGAACCCACTGGTTTGAGATTTGAAGCGCTCAAATCGGATCACTTTTGCCATCCAAATATTGAGTGTTTCATCAAAGACTCCCTGATTTACCCGATTCAGAATAGAATCCGTGATTTGATTTGCCAAAACTGCTTTTTGGTATTCTTGGGTAATCAATACTGAATCCCGGGTAAGATTTTCGCTAATGAGGGATAGAATCTCTTTTTCAAAAACCTTGGTCTTTCGTTCCTCATTCCAATTGTTCACCTGTAAGGCAATTAGGATTCCTATGCTGACCAAGATGATCTCTCCTACAGCATAGGTCAGGTACCGGGTCACTCGGTTCTGGGAAAGAAGTTTTTGGCGGATTTTTCTGAAGAAGGAGATCATAGGCTTTCCGAGTAAAGAAAAAGCTTTAATTAAGGGAGTTCATATTCTTTGTGAATCAATTCCAATAAATCTTCAGCATCTTTCCTTAGGGATGCTGCGCGCACACTATTTCCAAGGCACATTTTTGATAAATAATGAATCTGAAAAGCGAGTTCATTTAGGGTTTGAAAATCATCCGTGACCAGTTGTGGATTAGTTGTAGGAACTACAAAGTTCAACCCTTCATCCATCGTAGCATTCAATGCTTGGGAGTTGAAAACCTTGCCACCCATTTCCCGGAATGTGGATTTGGTTCGGGTGTCGTTTTCGTCCCACTCATGGAGCACAATTACTTTCTTTTCATACTTGAGTAAATCCTCGACGACAAGTCTTTTTTTGATCAGGCGGAGGTTTCCGGCATTTTTTAATTGCTGAATGGTACCATCTGAGTATACAAATGGACTATCATTAAAGACCTGTCTGGCTAAGAAATAGATTTCGTTTCCCAACAAATGTTTTTCCTCGGAGACTATCATGTTTGCCAAGGAGTCCATTAGGTGGGATTTGTTCTTTTTAAAAGTAATGTAGGTGTTTAGGCTTGCGGTGTCGGATTTTAGGTCTTCTACCAAGGAAAGGATGTATTCCTTTTCTATCGTTTTGTTGCTTAAAGATTCCCGGTAATTCTCAGCGAGAAACCCACAGAATACTGCTAAAAAGAGAAGGAAAAAGTCCTTCAAATTTCCCCACCAAGGAGTTTTTTTCTTTTTCATCTAATCATTTTGGTAAGGTGACAAACAGTTGGGAATGAATCAGCCAAGTCCCCGATTTCTTGGTCCATTGGGCTGAATATTTTCCTCCCACTACCGGTTCTTCCGAATCTTCGAAATACCCTTTCCAGGTTCCTGTTTCCCAAGCCAATTGAGTTTCTGGATTGACAATGACTTCATCGGGAGTTCGAATCCAATACATTCTGGGTCCTGATACCTCCTGTACATAATCCATCAATGCTTCTTTTCCCGAGAGCAAAGTCCCGGCACCTGTGGTGATTAGTACATCATCTGTTAGAAAAGTTGCGTTTAATTCCTCATCAAAAGCGCGTAAGGCTTGATTGGAAGCTTCTCTTTGTGCAAGAATCTGAGATTTCTCAGATTCCTGCGCAAAGCTGAAATGGAATAAAAGGCATAGAAAAAGGCAGCTTAATCCCTTCATTTTTGATCTCGATAATGATTAAACCAGCTTAAAATCGCGGCACTTTTACTCATCAGCATACTGGGTCGGTTCACCAGGCCATGAGATGCATTGGGAATGCGAACCATAGCCGATTCCACTCCCTGAAGCTTGAGAGCTGCATAGTATTGTTCGGATTCTGAAATAGGAGTTCGGAAATCACGCTCTCCTGTCAACAGCATGGTTGGCGTAGTTACATTACCTACCAATGAAAGAGGAGATCTTCTCCAGTAATTTTCAATATCCTCCCAAGGCTTTGCCCCAAACCAGTATTTGGTAAAAAAGACAGGATTGTCTGCATGCAGTACAAAGCTGGTCCAATTGATCACGGGCTTGGCTACTACCGCAGCTTTGAATCGATCTGTTTTACCCACAATCCAAGCAGTCAAAACTCCCCCACCAGATCCTCCTGTCACGAATAGGTTTTCGGTGTCGATGTAGCCTTTTTCAATGACTGCGTCTACACCTGACATCAGGTCTTCATAATCATGATTGGGGTAGTCATGATGAATCAAGTTGCCAAATTCCTGGCCGTAGCCGGTACTTCCTCTTGGATTGGTATAAAGCACCACATAGCCTGCTGCGGCATAAGCTTGAATTTCATAGGCGAAGGAAGACCCATACATGGCAAAAGGACCACCGTGGATCTCTAAAATGAATGGATACTTTTTGTTGGGATCAAAGTCAGGAGGGGTTACAATCCAACCTTGGATTTTTCGGCCATCAAAGCTGGATTCCCACCAGATTTCTTCTGTTTTTCCAATTTTTCGGTAGGAGAAAACATCATCATTCAAAGCAGTAAGTCGGGAGGTATTTCCACCATTCCAGACTGCCAAATCAGCTGGATGCTCAGGCCCTCCTAAGGTGTAGGCAATTCTATTATTGGTAGACACAGAGTAGGTGCCTGAATTATAGGGTCTCCCCAAATCCAATCCGCCTAGACCTTCTACCAGGGTTCGGATTTTTCCATTCAGGGAAACATGGGCTACTTTGGTGTCCCCAAATTCATCGTATTGAAAATAGATTCCTTGGCCATTCGCATCCCATTGGGGATTTCCAGCATCTCGATCGAGCGATTCAGTTAAGTTTTTAATACCCGTTCCATCCGTGTTCATTACATAAAGATGCGTGACTTGGTACCCTTGGAAGCTATCGTCAAATCCAGTGTAAGCAATCATTTTTCCATCTGGTGATAGAGTTGGACCCGAATCAGGACCAAAACGGGAAGTCAAGGCGGTGATCTTTCCACTCGCTAAATCAAGTTGGTAGATTTCGGAGTTTGCTGGCTCCAGTTCTGAATTTTCATGAAGATTGGCCGAGAAAAAGAGGCTTTGCCCATCAGCAGACCAGATAGGAGATCCGTGATTCTGATCATCAAAAGTTCGTTGTCTCGCGGTACCACCAGAAAGGCCTATGGTAAAAATCTGTCTATAACCTGGGCTTACATAGCCTCCGCCATCTCTTCGGTAGACCATTTCATCAATAAAGATCGGTGGAGCATTCCATTCCGCACTTTGTGGTTTGGAGGGGATTTTTAGTAAGGAATTTGCCTTAGCAGGGACGAATTGAGTGAAAGCCAAATGCTGATTATCATAGGACCAGGACACAGCACTAGGAGGAGTTGCTGAGTTGGTGAGCGCTACAGAGCTATTGGTGTCGAAGTAGTGGACGAAGAGCTTCACCTTGTCGTCTTGTTGATTGGAAAGGAAAGCCAACTTACTTCCATCGTGCGACCAAACGGGTGCATAGTCCCGTTGATTACCTTGAGTAATGGGGCGATTTTGTGTTCCATCCATATTGACGATCCATAAATTGGAATAGTCTTGATCGGTCATGATGTCCTTGAAGTTGCGGACATAGACGATTTTGCTTCCATCTGGAGAGATGCTCGGGCTAGTGACATATTCGAGATCGAAGAGATCTGTCAATTCGAGATTTGTTTTTTGCTGGGCGATGGTCAGCGAATACAGCCCGAAAGAAAGAAAAAGGAAAACCAGTACTTTTTTCATGGTATTATTAGTTAATGATAGGTTCATTGGATCTTTTTTTAATCTGTGTTCTTAGTATATAGATGACGGCCAATAGCACTATGAAAAGGCCTATTGCTAATAATTCATTATTGCTTAGTTGAAAAAATACCCAGGCTAAAGCGATCAGGGTGATGATTCCAATGGTATTCCCGAAGGGTACTCGAAAGTAGTTGGGCACATCAGATTTATTTTTCCAGCGAAATTTGAGATAGGCCAGGACAGCCCCAAAGTAGATAACCAAGGAGGCCCCTGTGACCAATACCAACAAATACCGGAAGCTGCCGGATGCAGCGAAAGCAAATTCTAAAACACCCAAGAATAAAATAGCCACATAGGGAGTACCGTGGGAAGGATGTACTTTGGAAAGAACCGGATGAAGCAATCCGTCTTTTGCGCCTGCATACAGGATTCTAGGAAGAAGTGTAATAATGGAACTTAAAGTACTCCAAACAGCAATGAAAGAGAGAATCAATACCAAAAGAAATCCCGTTTCCCCAAAAATCACCTTGGCTAATTCAGCTAAAGGAGCTTCCTGATTAGTAAGCATCAAATCTCCCAAAACCCCTTGGGCAGCCAGGTGGATGGTACAAAATCCAAGAATCACCATTACGATTCCTATGATAAAACCCATAGGACCTGTTCGGGTAGGATCTTTCATTTCTCCACCATTGGCTAGAGCCAGTTCCCCTCCCAAAAAGGCAAAAATGAGCAAAATGGAAGCCTCTCCAACTTGCCCGAATTCAGGGAATCCTTCCCAACTGATATTGGCAAAATCTATTTGGGTAAGTGCAATACTAACCAAAGCCATCAGAGATAGTACCTTGGTCCAAGTGAGGATTTTGATAAAGACCATGCTGTCTTTTATTCCCTTAAAATTCAAAAAACAGCTGAAAGCGCTGATGGCAGCGAAGAAGGCAACCCTCATCCCGGTTTCTTTGAAAATAGGAAAGTATGAACCTGCAATATCAGCAAGTGCGTTCATCAAAGCGCCGCATGCTAAAACTCCTACCCCCAACCAATACAGAATATTGGCAATAAATCCGGCCATGGGGCCAAAGGCACGATTGATGTAAACATATAAACCTCCGGTATCTGGCACTCGGTTGCCCAATTCTCCAAAACATAGTCCGAGACACATAAAAATAAATCCGCAGAAGATGTAGGCCAGAATACTGGCATGGCCCAAAATCCCATAAACCAAAGCTGGTAAAAGGAATATCCCACTACCAATGGAAATGCTAAGCACATTGGTAATGACACCACCCATTCCCACTTCACGCTTCAGCTCAGTTGTTTGTTTTTCTGCCATAGATTAATCATTTAAGCCCTCGCCTGGTCGAGGAGTTGGGGTTCTGACACCAACTGATTTTGAATAGGTATTCCATTCCTGAAGCAATTCTTCGTATTTCTCTGGATAGCATTCTTTCACATTATTTTGCTCGTTCAGTGAAGCGGACAAGTCGTACAATTCAAAGTTTTCTTCTGAATAGGGAGTAGTGATATTGAGTAATTTCCACTTGCCTTTTCGAAGCATGATTCGACCTCTATGCTCCAAAGCAAATACATAGGTAGAATCGTGGATTACATTTTGCCCTTCTTGAAGAATAGGTAAGAGGGATTTTCCGGCCAGGGGCTTTACTTCTTTTCCTTTCCATTCGGAAGGATATTCCAAATCTGCGAGTTGATAAAAAGTAGGAGCCAAATCCATCACTGTCACGAATTGATCTACAATTGAATTGGTTTGAAGTACGGATGAACCTGAAATGATCATGGGTGCAATCATACCTCCTTCGGTAGTATATCCTTTGAAGTAGCGATAGGGAGAAGTTCCTGCTTCGGCCCATTGTGGTCCATAGGAAATGAAGGAATTTTCCTTACCCATTTCTTCATAGGAATCTGTATAATTTTCTTGAAGAAAAGGACCGAAATAGGAACTGTAATAAAAGTCTTCAGCTGCCGCTCCATTGTCAGAAACGAAGACGATCAGTGTATTTTCATACAATCCATTTTCCTTTAGATAGCTTACTAATCGGCCTATATTGTAATCAAGGTTGTCAACCATTCCAGCATAGAGCTCCATTTTCCGGGCTTCTTTTTGTTGCTCTTCCTGAGAAAGTGAATCCCAGGGAGTGACAATTGGGTGTAAGGCCGGAAGTGAGGCATTGGGCGGGATGATTCCAGCTTTTTTGAGGGATTCCAGCCTTTTTTTTTGTAGAACTTCATAGCCTTCATCGTACCGTCCTTGGTATTTTTTCCAAAACTTTTCATCCACCTGAAGTGGCCAATGGGGTGAAGTGTAGGCGGCAAAAGCAAAAAACGGTTGCTTATCTTCTCGATTGGACTCGATATAGGAAATTAACTTGTCTGTATAAAAATCAGTAGAGTAAGCATCCTCTGGCCAGCTGGCTTTTTGGCCGTTTTCGGTGTATGGGGATTCAGGAGCATCTGGGAAAACACCTCTGCTGCTGTAATGATTAGCACCTCCTTCTAGGGTGACAAATGAGTATTCGAACCCTTTTTGGTGTGGGTTGTCCTCAGGCCGTAGCCCTAAATGCCATTTACCTACGGTATAGGTGTGATATCCGGCTTGCTGAAGTAATTCTGGTATTGGAATAATCCGCTCGCTCAAATGTCCTTCATAACCCGGAATTCCAGTGACCAAATCCTGAGATCCCATACCTGCGACATGATTGTAATTACCGGACAGCATCATGGCCCGAGTAACGGCGCAATAGGGAGCAGTATGGTATTGATTAAAGCGGATTCCTTCTTTTGCCAATTGATCCAAATTAGGAGTTTCAATATCTCCACCAAAAGATCCCAAATCCGCATAGCCCAGATCATCCGCTACAATTAAGAGGATGTTAGGTTTTTGGGAAGATGTTTTTTCTGGGGTCTTAGTAGTACAGGATAAAAAAGCTAATGTGAGAATCCAAAAGGATAAAAGGGCTGATTTCATTGAAAAGTGAAATAAATGATATTCAAAAAGTTAAGGAATTATCTTGACATTGTACAATTTCCATTTTCTAAGACTTGGAAACATCAAAAAATCCGATCATGATGAACTGCCTCAAATTTTTGAATTTGATTTTTCCTGGATTCCACATACCACATGGAGAGAGGCCCTTTGCCTTTCACAGGGACCAATCCGCGGAATTCAAAGCATAAATTAGGATTGTCCTTGATTCGGGAGTATGTGCTTTTGGAAATATTGATTTTGTTCAATCCGCAGGCTGCTTCCATACGCTGAGCCGTATTTACGGTGTCTCCCCAAATGTCATATTGGAATTTTTTAATCCCTACAATTCCAGCTACTACTGGACCTGTATTGATCCCAATTCGCATATCAAATTTTACCTTTGATGGGATGGAAGGGTCAAAATTTCGCTGATTGATAAAGTCTTTGATTTTCAAGGCAGCGTTTATGACATCCATGACACAGGAATGGTTGTTGAGTCCCCCGGCAGCTAAATAGGCATCTCCGATCGTTTTGATTTTTTCAAGACCAAACTCCTCTATAATCAAGTCAAAGGCTTTGAAACAGATATTGAGCTCATGGACTAATTCTTTGGCCGAAAGGTGCTGGGCTTTTTTGGTAAAGTCAGCAAAGTCAGTAAAAATGACCGTCACTTCTTCAAAGTCTCTAGCTTCCGATTTTCCGGTTTCTTTGAGCTCTTCAGCGACTTTGGTAGGTAGAATATTCAAAAGGAGTTTATCAGACCGATCCTTTTCTTTTCGGATGATATGACTCGCTTTTTTGATGAATTTATATCGTCTCCACCAGCCTACTGCCAAAACCAAAAATAATACTCCACTAATCATAAAAATGATGCGTTGATTTCGCTCCACTTTTAGTCTCTCATCAAAGACCAGGCTTTGCTCCCGCATCTGTTGGGCATTTTGAATACTATCTAAAAGTTGCTGTTTTTCAAATTCATAATTCGCCATCATTTTCGTGATTTCCTTGGTATTGGATTCATTCAAGATGCTGTCTTTGAGTTGGGCAGCTTTTTTGAGATAGGTGAGTTCTGACCGTACATCTCCGGTTTTTTCGGCTACTTCTGTCAACCGCTCATAGGCCATCCGGATTACCTTCACTTCTGAAGCTTTTTGGGCGTTTTCCAGGGATTTTTCAGCGTGGAACTTGGATTTAGAATAATTACTTTTTTGCAAATACAAACTTGCAAGCCGATTATGGGTGTAAGCCAATCCACGGGAATAACCCAAGGAATCCCGAATTCTGAGTGCTTCCAAAAGGGTTTTTTCTGCCAAATCCAATTCTCCTTTGTTGGCGTAATTGTTTCCCAAATTGCTCAATGAAAGTCCTATTGAGTAAGGGTTTTTGATTTGATAAGCCATGTCGAGCGCCATTTGGTGATAATAAATGGCGGAGTCCACAGGTCCTGTATGCTCGAAAATGATGGCGAGATTATTTAAGCTTGAATGAATGCGCCGTGGATCGCCTTCTTTCTTTTCTATATCCATGGAAATCCGGGCATGTCTAAACGCTTCCACATAATCATGTTGGTCATAATAAACCAAACTCAGATTGTTGTGAACACTGGCTATTCCTAAGGCATCGTTTAGTCTTTCATAGATAGAAAGTGCTAGTAGATGGTTTTCAATAGATCGCTCGATATCTCCAAAAAATGAGTAAATACCTGCCAGAAATGTATAGGCTCTTGCCTCTTCGGAATCAAAGCCTGCTTGCTGAAGTTGAGGGATCATTTGTTCCATCCCATTCGGGTCAAAACTTGAAGGGTTCAGCTCCTCCTCGGCTATAGTTTTATAAAAATTACTTTTCAATAGCCCCTCCTCATAGTTCCTCTTTTGGCTGATTAATATTGCCTGATCTGCAAATGAGATCGCTTTTTCAAACTCGTAATCTCCGTAAGCTTCAAAAGATAGGTTGCAAAGGCTATCAATTTCCTGCATCCACTTGCTTTGGCTGAATGCCTGGAAGGAAGCCATGAAAAAAAATAATATGATGGCACATCGGATCATTCTTTCTGTCTTTTTTGATTCAGATACTCATAATGACTATTGTCCTGAGCTCCTCTTACTACCAAGCTGGGCGGTAGAGGCCCAAGTTGCTGTACTGCCAAATCCATGGCTCGCATCATTTGAGCTAACTTTTCGGGATTCTCCTTGGCCAAATTGTTGGTCTCACCCGGATCTAAGCGAAGGTTGAAAAGGAGAGTGTCATGTGCTGGTACACCTCTCATCCAAGGAGCACCCTGAAATCCTCTAAATGGTCTTTTGATTTTCCAGCCATCTTGCTGATAGGCTCGCTGATCAGCTCCCATGTAATAAATAAAATCATCTCCTTCTCGATATCCATTTTCGAATAAAACAGCACTGAGATCTTTACCGTCAATGGCACGATCTTGTGGGATTTCTGCACCTACCAGTTTGCTAAAAGTCGGAAACCAATCCATTTGGGTAGCCAAGTCTTCATAAACTTGACCTGGATCAATTTTTCCCTTCCACATAGCCACTGTCGGCACCCGAACTCCTCCTTCAAAAGTGAATTGCTTTCCTTCTCGAAGCGGTCCTGCCGAACCACCATGATCTTCCATCACCAACCAAGGGCCGTTGTCTGAAGAAAAGACAATCAGGGTATTTTCTAGTAGGTCTTTTTCTTCCAACTTCTTGAGAATTTGACCTATGCTCCAGTCGATTTCTTGGATGACATCGCCATACAAGCCTCGCTGGGAAGTGCCTTCAAAAGCAGGCGAGGCATAGATGGGTACATGGGGCATGTTATGCGCCAAGTAGAGCAAAAATGGGCTGCCAGCTGCCTGATCTATAAATTCCAGAGATTTATGGGTGTAGGTTTGAGTGGTATAGCGCTGATTGACTTGGATGGAGTCCACCTCATTGTCTTTCATGTAGACTACGGATTCCATGTCATTGCTATATGGAATCCCGTAATAGCTGTCAAAACCCTGGTTAAGCGGCAAAAACTTCTCTCGATGTCCAAGATGCCACTTTCCGACGATGGCAGTTTGGTAGCCTTTTCCTTTCAGGACTTCCGCAAAAGTGATTTCTTCAGGATCCATCCCGGTAAAACTTTCAGGAAAAAATACCTGATTGATTCCCATGCGCTGAGGCATTCTTCCGGTAAGTAATCCTGCTCTGGAGGGACTACAAACAGGTGAAGCCGAAAGGAAATTGGTGAATTTAATCCCCTCCTCGGCCATTCGATCAATATTGGGAGTCAATATGTCAGTGGCCCCAAAGCATCCCAAGTCCCCATAACCCAAATCATCGGTGAAAATGAAAACGATGTTAGGCAATGAGCTGCTAGCCGTTTCCGTTTTTATTTCCTTTTTACAGGAAATCAGAAAAGCCGTCAGGATTACTATGGGGAATACTTTCTTCATTTTTTTTAGGGATTAGCTGGGTTCAACCATTTCATTTTTAGGATATAGACATTTTCCAGAGGACGATCCCGTTGATCTGTTTCCACTGCTGCAATTGCATCAATGACTTCCACGCCTGAAATCACCTGCCCGAAAACCGTGTAGTTTTGATCCAAATGCGGAGTGCCTCCTATTTCTTGATAGATCTTTCTATGGGAATCTGGAATGGTATATTTTTCAAATTCCTGATTTGCTAGTCTAGTTTCCCATTTTTCGGATAAAGCACGAACAAGCAAGGTGTCCTTTAGCTCGCGTGCTTGGTTTAGGGAGTCAAGCAAGGCCTTATTATTTGGGTTATTTACTGCGTAATGTCGTTGAATGAAGGTATTAATGCGACCTTCATTGTGAGCCAGAAGGCTGTCGTTTTGGATTTTTCCCTGAACCAAATAAAACTGAGTACTGCTGGAAGCCCGCTGCGGATTATTGGTTCGGGCAGCTGCCAAAGCTCCCTTTTTATGGAAAAGATCCGGATGGAATTCGGCGGGAACTTGATAAGGAAGGGCGGAACTCCCCAAAGCTTCTCCTGCTGCTGCATTTTTGCTTTCTGTATCCCCTCCCTGAATCATAAATTCTTGAATGACCCGATGAAAAAGTAGGCTGTCATAAATTTCATCTTGGACCAGTTTAAGGAAATTATCTCGGTGTTGAGGGGTCTCATGGTAAAGCTCCACGGTCAGATTCCCCATGCTGGTTTGGATTTCAATTTGAGGACGTTCCTGTCCCAGGGTATTTTGCCAAATCCCTAAGAAAAATATCAAGATGATCAGGGAATTTTTCATGTTCAATTAATGGGTTTTAGCTTTTGAAAGCAATTTTTTAATGATGATGTGCCATTCGGTGATTTTTGAGGATATCCTCTCCAAAATCATTTCCATTTTCCCTCCAAATGGAATGAATGTGATTCGCATTATCCAGGAAGCCTACATTGTCATATTCAATCAGGAAGTCTGGACTGTGAATCACGTAATAATGTGGTTTCATCGGTTCATAGCTTCCAATCCAAGCAAAATAGACCTCATCCATGCCTTTGGCATGAAGCATAGCGAGGTATTCATTTGCTTTGGGGTGGTTGAGATTTCCAATATATTCCTCGATTAGATAATGCAAGATTTGCTGCTGTGCCTCTGAGAGATCACTTCCTTTAATGCCTTGGAACTCCTCCAGCCATTGAGGTCGGTCTGGACTTGTGATAATATCTCCAGGGACCTTTCCTTCCAAAGTTGCTATGGATTTTTGCTCATCATTCAGCGAGTTGACAAACCAAAATCCATAATCTTCTTCCTTACTTAAAGGTCGAAGTCCCGCATATTGTGTTTCTTCTACCACAGCTGGATCCGATCCCAAGAATAGAGGTGTCATGCTAAATTCATCACCAGAAACTGTCAGGTTTAAGGAAAGGTGGTGCCCCTCAAATTTGACTCCCCAATTCCTGTCGGATTCAGGGTTCCCGGCTAGCAAAACATAATAGTTTCCATAGTCCCAGTTCAGTCCGCGGATCATTTGGATACTGTTCTCGTTGATTTCTCCCCGCTGATATTTCAGCTCAAAAAGCTCATGGAGTATATCGTCTACCTGCATAATGGCAAATGCTTTCAGGTATCCTTGGGAACTGAGTAATTCACTCAATAATTTATGAAAGGCGATTTTACTTTTGTCTCCGAGATCACCATAGCGAAGGCCTGATCTTGGAGCCAAACCAACAGGAAGATTGGTCCAGGTAACTCTCTCTGAATCTTCCATTGATATGATCACTTGATCTCGCTGAGATTCTTCCAAGGTTTCAAGGAAATCAAAGGCTCTTCCTTTTATGCCCTCCACCGTTTGAGAAAAGCCAATGAAAGGAAAAGCTAGAAGAAGCAAGGCGAGAATTAGGGGTTTTTGTGTCATAAGGATTAAATCAGGCTAGTAAGAATCGGACTACTTTTTCCCAAATGACTGTCTCATTTAGCGTCAAATGGAAAAGCTGTAAAAGCACATAAAGTACCAAGGCAGTGCCAAATGGAAGGATATTTCGATGATTTCGAAGGTCTTTCCAAATTAGGATAATCAGTGCTAAATCAATCAAAACAAAGGCGAGAACCTCAACAGGAACTCCCGGTGCCAGATAGTAAATGTCAAATAGGAAGAGCAGAATTCGGTCAACGGTTGGACCAAGGAAAGTTAGAGATGCAGCTATCATCCAACGGGCATGAAGGCTTGGTTTTTTTCGATTGATGATGGCTAATGAATAAAAGACCGTCAACCAAATCAGGTAAATGAATGCAATAGAAAGAAAGGCTGCAATTTGTCCCTGCGCTTCTTCCAAGCTTACACTTGCTATGCCAGCATCAACCTGTTGCGGAAAAGCAAAAAGTTGCGTTTGGTAGGAATGCCGCATCATCAGCCAGGTAGAGATGATGACCATTGGAACGATGAGGTAGCTGAGTTTACCTAAGCTTCGATGGAGTTTTACTTTTTTATACCGTATCAGAAGGGGTTGGGCAATAATCAATCCCAACCAAAGTGCCATTAATAGAAAATGAATATGGACTATTCCCGGATGGGGAAAAGTAATCTTGCTTAGGTAAGTGACAAAGAATCCCGCAATGGTAAGCGGGATAAATAACATTAGCCAATAGCCAAGATTTGGGTAAAGACGAAAAACATTTTCCTTCGAGTGCATTACTAAAGGTTTAAAATTGAAAATTAGATCCTTGCCTTCCTGTCTTCAAAAATGGAAAATTCCAGAACGGGAAAGAGTCTGAAAATAAGGTTGTTTGGCAAGTATAAGGTAACAAAAAAATGTCGATCACACCAAAAATAGTGTAGTTGATTTCTTCAAAGTTATCAAATGGCGAATTTTTGATTATCAAAAGGTTAAGTGGACAAATAATATTTTTCTAGGCATTCTTCATAGTTGAAGCTGTTATATCCCTTAAAATTATGGTTTTTCCAAGAGTACACGTTTATTTTTAGATCTATCTCGCTCGACAGTGGAGAGCCGATATGGCCGCAGACGGATCTCAGCGAAGCTGTATGTTAATTTATCTCGCCGCAGTCGTATTTCACTGAGCGCAGCGAAGTCTATTTCCATTGTATTTCGCGAAGCATATTTTTAGCGAAGCCATATCTCGCTCGACGAAGGAGAGCTTATCTCGCCGAAGGCGTATCTCACTGAGCGCAGCGAAGTATATTTCAATGTATTTCGCCGAAGGCCTATTTCCCGACCAAAGGGAGTGTATTCTCCAATAACTCATTCTGCCAACTTGTCACTTTTTCTCGATTGGAACAGGCATTGATAATTCCCTTGTGTCAATAATTGTATTCACTTAAACTGATTTATACCATGCAGGAAAAAGGTACCATCTCGATTCATACCGAGAATATTTTCCCGATCATTAAAAAATTCTTGTATTCTGATCACGAGATTTTTCTTCGTGAATTGGTTTCCAATGCCGTCGATGCTACTCAGAAAATCAAGCGACTCGCGACATTAGGTCAGTACACCGGCGAATTGGGTGATATCACTGTGGAGGTTTCCTTTGATGAGAAAAAGAAAACCATCACCATCTCTGACAAAGGGCTCGGAATGACTGCCGAGGAGATCAAAAAGTACATCAATCAGATTGCTTTCTCTGGAGCTACCGAATTCGTAGAGAAATTCAAAGATGCCAAAGATGCCAATGAAATCATTGGGAAGTTTGGTTTAGGTTTCTACTCTGCCTTTATGGTGGCCAAAAAAGTGGAAATCCACACCCTTTCCTATCAGGATGGAGCTGAGCCAGCTATTTGGACCTGTGATGGAAGCACCGAATTCGAAATCAAAAAAGGAAAGCGCAAGGATCGCGGAACTGATGTGATTTTGTACATCAATGAGGATTCTGAGGAGTTTCTCGATAAGTGGAAGCTTCAGGGGATTCTGGACAAATACTGCAAGTTTTTGCCAGTGCCTATCAAGTTTGGCACCAAGAGCGAATCCGTAGAAGATGGAGTAGATAAGGACGGAAACAAAAAGTGGAAGTCCGTGGAAGTGGATAATATCATCAATACCACTTCTCCGATTTGGACGAAGTCACCAAGCGACCTGAAGGATGAAGATTACCTAGCTTTCTATAAGGAACTCTATCCAATGAGTGAGGATCCGCTTTTCTGGATTCACTTGAATGTAGACTATCCATTCAACCTGACAGGGGTGCTTTATTTCCCTAAGGTGAAGAATGAATTTGAATTGCAGCGCAATAAGATCAAGCTTTTTAGCCGTCAGGTATTCATTACTGATGAGGTGAAGGATATCGTTCCCGAATTCCTCATGCTGCTTCATGGGGTGATTGATTCTCCGGATATTCCGTTGAACGTATCCCGAAGCTTCTTGCAGGCGGATGGAAATGTGAAGAAGATCAACAACTACATTACCAAAAAGGTAGCTGACAAACTTTCCGAACTATTTAAGAAAGATCGAAAAGCTTATGAGGCTAAGTGGAATGACATCGGTCTTTTCGTGAAATACGGAATGATCTCCGAAGATAAATTCTACGAAAAAGGTAAGGAATTTACCTTACTGAAAAATACCAATGACGAGTATTTCACTTTGGATGAATACACGGAAAAAGTGAAAGCTATTCAGACCAACAAAGATGATCAGACCATCTTCTTGTATGCCACTGATGTGGACAAGCAGGATAGCTTTATCGCTTCTGCCAATGCTAAAGGTTATGATGTCTTGGTGATGGATTCTCCGATTGACAGCCATTTTATCCAGCATATCGAAACCAAGCTTGACAAAACCCAACTCAAGCGTGTCGATGCAGATGTAGTAGAGAAGTTGATTCAAAAAGAAGATTCTTATGCCAATTTGCTGACTGAAGAGCAAAGCAAGCAGGTGAAAGAACTCTTCGAAAAAGCGATCGACAACAAATCCTATTCTGTGGAAGTGGAGGGATTGAGTCCGGAGGAAATGCCGGTAACCATCACCATGGAAGAGTGGATGCGCAGAATGAAGGATATGGCACAGACCGGAGGCGGGCCGATGAGTTTCTATGGCAATATGCCGGATAGCTACAAGGTTGCGATCAACGGAAACCATCCTTTGGTTGACAAGATTCTGAAAGCAGAGGGAGAAGAAGCCCGGCTTATATTGGCTAAGCAAGCTTTTGACTTGGCCAAACTTTCTCAAGGCTTGCTGACAGGTAAAGATTTGACCGCCTTTGTAAAAAGAAGCGTTGAGATGATTTAACCTTTGGGGTTTCTAATCCCGATAGCAATCGGGACCCGAAGGTTTAGGCAAAGTTATCTCTCTCTGAGGGTTTGAATCCCTCGGAGGGTTTTTAAAACTAATCCCCGTCAATCTTCGGGGATTTTTTATTCATCCCTTTAAGGGATTTATTGATACCTCAAAACTTAGGGTTTGATAATAAAATGCATTTCATGCTATTGAAAATTTGAATATTTAACTAATTAAAATTTTTATAGTTGATAATCAATAAGTTGTAATTAGTTGATAAATAAAAATTAGTAGAATGCTTGCGTTTTAAAATTGGGGGGGGATAATTTTAGTTCAAGTTCAATGCGCAAAGGGCTTTTTATTCAATCCTTTAATTTTAAATTCTAAGAACTATGAAAAATGGATTATTTAAATTTCTTAGCTAGAGTCTCGTTCAATTTATCAGAGGTTTTGTCTTTTTTTTAATTTTAAAGATGGGAGTGGCTGCGTTTATCTTAATGGCTCCATCATGTACTGATGAGAGTGATCCAACCTTCACCGATTATTCAGGAAAGTTCAAGGTTTTAACAAACAGTATTGGAAATTTTAAACTAAAGTTTAAAGATATTTCCGAAAATGGTTTGAATTATCGTCTTTCCAATGACCAAACTCAGCAATTGATTCTTGCTCCTGTTGATGGAGGTGGCGAATTATCTCAAGCTGATCGTAATCATATCCTTAGTACGGTAGATAATCTTAATTCACTAGTTGCTACTTTGGAAAATTACAACCTAGAACCGATATATAATCTTCAGGGAGCGCCTTCGAATGGCCTATTAGTTGAATTTAATACAAATGAGCTCTTAAATGTAATGGCACCCGCCGTTCATGAGGCCAAGAATTATTTGAAAAGAAAAGGTTTCTCGGAATTAGAAATAGACGAAATGATATCACACGAAGGGGGGGCAGAATTGGATTTGATACCCTTAGTTTCGACCATGGCCAATGTAGAAAGATCAAATTTCACCTCTTTCCATTTTAGTGATATTTTGATCACTCCAGCCTTAGCTATTACAAGTCAGGATGTTTTTAACTGTGGAATGGCAGCAATTGGTGCAGATATATTGTGGGCCTTAGGAAGTTCAAATGCCTCAAAGTGGTCGAAGAAAGCTATTAAAAAAGCATTTGGGGTGGTCGCTAAAAGAGCCCTTGGACCGATTGGAGTAGCCATAGCTGTTGTTTCTTTTAGCACTTGTTTAGCAGCTGTTTCTTAGAATGAAAGTCTTATTCTTCTTTATTCCATTGATTGGATATTTGCTCTTCATTAGGGTAAAGAAATTAGTTGACGCAGTAAGACAAGCAGACAATGAAAAGCTTAAAGTAGAAGTGTTATTTACGACTTTGTCGGGTTTAGCAGTGATTTGTTTTATCATTCTTTTGCTAAAGCTTTTCTAGAGCTAGAAGGTTTTTTAATGCAGTGGCCTCGATCATTATTTGGCAGGCTGCAATCCTGTAAGATGCCCAGAAGAAGGTGAAACAATTTAATTAACTTATAAAGAGGGCACCAGTAGGTGTCCTCTAATTTATACATGGAATGATAATGAGAAAGTACTTTATATTGATTACGATTATATGTTGGATGGGGTGTAAAAGTGAAGTTTTCGAGTCAAATGAATTTGATGACAGTCCCACGATTATAGATTTATCTGACAATAAAAACCTTGAAGAATCAGACTTTTTCGATCTATTTTCTGTTGATGAAATTATTGAGTTGCAACTCCCAGAAGGTAGCTATTTAGGTAGCCTGAGAAGATTTGAAATTTTCGATGACCATTTGTTTGCTCTAGATCCATCATTTAACAATCTAGCCAAGTTTGATCTGAAAGGAAATTACATAACACAAATTGGAAGAATAGGAGAAGGCCCTGATGAAATTCCAGAGATAGTAGACTTTTCAATTGATTCCAAAACTGGCCATATTGGTTTAGCTAGTTACAGTCAAATGAAAATATCAAGGTATGATCAAAACGGTAATTTTGTAGAAGCTACTAAGATTGGTGAGCAGATTGATCAACTCGCGATCTTTGATAATAAATTATTTTTGTCTTTGACATATTTTAATACCATCAATAGGAATTTTGGGATTTATAGTTTTACTGGTGATTCCCTTTCTACTCATTTTCCTTTCCCGAATGATATGTTTCCAATGGGATTACTTAATATTTCGGGCCACTTAACCAAAAGTAATAGTGGTATTCTTTTTAATGAACCGGCTTCGTCTATAATCTATTCTTTTTCAAATGATTTATTACCCTATAAAAAATATAGATTCGAAAGAAACAATGAGTTATGGCCAGAAGAAAATAGACATGATTTAAATGGATATTTTCAATCTTTGGCGACAGGAAGACTTACCTTCTTAAGGAAATATTATGAAGAGAATAAAGACTATTTAATTTTTAGTATTAATTTGGCTCAATCCGGCACCCCTACTTCTCCTGTTGATCCGAGGCTAGGTTACTACAATAAAAAAACAAATAAGACTTTTCTAAGTAGGAAAGCTGACTACCTGAAACATTTAGAGGGGCCGATATTTGCCAATGATGAGTATTTTTTCATGTATATTCAGAAGTATAAGTTTTTCCGGATAATTCAGGAAAATGAGACGTTTGAATTTAATTTAGTTTCTAACAATGTTGATTTTAAGAACCTAAATGAAAATGAGGAGGATGCAATCTTGGTTTTGAAATTGAAAATTAAGTAATGTGCTTCTTGCATAGATTTAGGTCCTTATTCTTGAAAGGAGGAATCGAATAAAAGGTATAGCAAAAAAATATTGGTTGCCGTTTCACTATTGGTTTTTGGTCCAAATGAAAGTTTTAAGTCAAATATATAAACGTTTGGCTAGCTTTGGGTGGTAGAGTTATTTGGGCTTAACAGGCACCTAACTTTTGCAACAAACTCAAAAGAATGGTTTTTATGGTTGAAAAACCTATTTATCCACAAAATAACCCTCCAAGGGTTTCAAATCCCTTGGAGGGTTTTTAAAACTTATCCCCGTCAATTTGTCGGGGATTTTTTTATTCCCTACATCCATACTAGGGTATTGATTCATTTCTTTTATTTTTGGACATGCTTTCCAAAAAGACCAAGTACGCCCTTCATGCTTTGACCTATCTGGGTAAACACAAGGATGAAGGAACAGTTTTGATCCATGACATTGCTGAGGAATATGGCATCTCTCATAAATTTTTGGAGAACATCCTGCTGGAACTTAAAAAGGCCGGGATCCTCGGTAGCAAAAAAGGAAAAGGCGGGGGCTACTACCTGATCAAGGAACCCAAGGAGATTCCACTTTCCAAAGTCATCCGACTACTCGATGGGCCTATTGCCTTACTTCCTTGTGTTAGTCTCAACTACTATGAACCTTGCTCCGAATGCAAAGATGAAGCCACTTGTGGGATTAATAAGGTCATGGTCCAGGTTCGAGACGAGACGCTTAAAATACTGGAAAACAAGACTTTAGCGGATATTTTGCTAGGAGAATAAAATTTTTTTCCTATAAACTCTATAAAAAAGATAGGGTTTATATACTTTTGGGGTTTATACCTGTTCATAGTTTTATGATTTTAGATCAGCCTATTAAAAATTGGTTTGTCTCTAAGAGAGGCTCTGACAGTAATCTGAAAAGTTTACTCAAGTCTATTTCTTGGAGAATTGTCGGTACGCTCGACACCATCATCATATCCTTTTTGATTACTGGACAATTAACTATGGCCTTGTCTATCGGCTCGGTGGAAGTCATTTCTAAAATCTTATTGTACTACCTACATGAGCGGGTTTGGGAATCCGCAACTAAAGCCAAAGAACATGAGTCTGAGAAAAAATATGCATGAACTTGAAGCAAAGTTTCGATATCTGAATCCTATGGAAGGATTATCCTTGATCTCGGATCTTTTTCCCGATAAAGTGGTTTTTTCTACCTCTTTAGGTCAGGAGGATCAAGTGATTACGCAAATGATTGCCTCTCAAAACTTGCCCATTCAAATATTCTCCCTTGATACAGGAAGATTATTTCCTGAAACATTGGAGCTCTTGGCTAGGACTGAAAGCAAATACAAAACTCGCATCAATGTATATTATCCCGAACGGGAGTCGGTTGAAAAATTGGTTTCAGACCAAGGGATTAATGGTTTTTATGAGTCTGTTGAAAATCGAAAATCCTGCTGCTTTGTCCGCAAAGTGGAACCTTTGAAAAGAGCATTGGCGGGAAATGAGGTTTGGATTACCGGTCTTCGTGCGGAGCAAAGTTCGAATCGAAGTGCCATGAAAATTATTGAGTGGGATGAATCCAATCAGATCCTAAAATACAATCCTTTACTGGACTGGAACTTTGATCAGATGCTGGCTTACATCGAGGAACATCAGATTCCTTACAATCCGCTTCACGATAAGGGATTTATCAGTATCGGATGCGCTCCTTGTACCCGAGCCATTTTCCCTGGAGAAAACCCTCGATCTGGCCGATGGTGGTGGGAAGATTCAAAAAAGGAGTGTGGGTTGCATGCCCGGTGAATCGCCACTGCGAGTCCCGAAGGGCGAAGCAGTCTCCTAGGAGAGGAATTGTAATGTAGATTGCTTCGGGCCAGTTAAAAAAATAATAAATGAAATGATTGTTTGGGCCCTCGCAATGACGCTCAAACACGTAAATCGTACTTCGTAAATCGTATTTCCTATGAACCTATTTATACCCAATCCCAAAGAAGCTGAGTCTATTCACATTATTCGTGAAGTAGCGGCGCAGTTTGAGCGTCCTGTTCTTTTATTTTCAGGAGGAAAGGACTCCATTACCTTGGTCAGATTGGCTCAGAAAGCCTTTTTTCCTGCAAAAATTCCCTTTCCGCTCTTACATGTGGATACCGGGCATAACTTTCCCGAGACTATCGAATTTAGAGACCAATTGGTCCAAGAATTAGGATTGGAGTTAATCGTTCGGAAGGTTCAGGATTCTATAGATCAGGGAAAAGTTCGCGAAGAGAAAGGCCGCTATGCCAGTCGAAATAGTCTTCAAACAACCACCCTCTTGGATGCTATAGAGGAGTTCAAGTTCGATGCCTGTATAGGAGGAGCGAGAAGAGATGAGGAAAAAGCCCGAGCCAAGGAGCGTGTCTTTTCTGTACGAGATGACTTTGGGCAATGGGATGAAAAAAATCAACGTCCTGAGCTTTTTGACATGCTTAATGGGAAAATTCATCTAGGCCAAAATGTTCGTGTATTCCCTATTTCTAACTGGACTGAACTGGATGTTTGGGAGTATATCAAGACTGAAAATATCTCTATTCCTAGTATTTATTTCGCACACAAGCGGGAGGTGTTTTTTCGGGACGGCTTGATTTGGACAGCAAATGAACATGTATTCCGTGAAATTCATGAAGAGGTTGTTGAAAGATGGGTTCGCTTCCGCACGGTGGGAGATATGACTTGTACTGCTGCAGTCCTTTCAGAAGCAACTACTTTGGATGATGTCGTGGCTGAAATCCGAGAATCCACCATCTCCGAGCGAGGAGCCCGGATTGACGATAAGCGATCTGAGGCCGCGATGGAGACGAGGAAGAAGGTAGGATACTTCTAAAGTACAAAGTACAAAGTAGTAAGTACCAAGTGTATTTTTGACTTGGAACTCTTTGATAAAAAAGATAGCTGCGCAGATAGAAAAAGAGATGCCGATCAATCGGCAAGATAGATTCCAATCTTATCTTTTTTCCGATGGCAAAATATCTTTCAATATCTCTCGAAGCGTATCTTTTTATGGTTTTAATCGAATTTCGGCTAAAGCAAAAAAATAAAGGTGAATCAAGCTAACCCTAGGAAACTCAATAAAAATGGACATACAAAACCGAAAACTCATCAAAATCGCTACCGCAGGTTCTGTGGATGATGGTAAAAGTACCTTGATAGGGCGTCTGCTCTATGATACGAATTCCCTGACTGCCGATAAAATTGAAGCAATCGAGCGGAGTAGTAGACAAAGAGGCTATGACTACCTTGATTTTTCCCTTGCTACTGATGGTTTGGTGGCCGAGCGGGAGCAAGGGATTACCATCGACGTAGCACACATTTATTTCAATACAGATAAGACTAACTTCATTGTAGCTGATACTCCAGGTCATGTGGAATATACCCGAAATATGGTGACAGGAGCTTCTACTTCCCAAGTAGCTATCATCCTAATTGATGCTAGGAAAGGTGTGGTTGAGCAGACCTATAGGCACTTTTTCATTGCCAACTTATTGCGAATGTCACATGTAGTAGTTGCGATTAATAAAATGGATTTGGTGCATTATCAGGAAGATGTTTTTCTGAAAATAAAAGAAGATTTTAATGTGTTAGTTGCTAAAAGTTCTTTCGAGGAGGATCAGATTTCCTTTATTCCTGTTTCAGCTTTGCTTGGGGAAAATATTGCCCGAAATTCCGAGCAAATGTCCTGGTACCTTGGAAATACTTTATTGGATCATTTGGAGGTTTTGGAACCCCGGGATTTGCAGGAGAGCACGGTAGCTCGATTTCCTGTACAATATGTAATTCGCCCTAAAACTGAGGTTCATCATGATTTTAGAGGGTTTTCGGGGAAGTTGTATGGGGACAAATTGCAGGTTGGAGATAGGGTAGCAATTCTTCCATCCGGTACTGAATCTACCATAAAAAGCATTCATTTTTTCGAAAAGGAATTGGAAGCGGCTGCTCTTGGTTCATCCGTGGTTATTACCTTGGCCGATGAAGTAGACTGTAGCCGTGGTGATATGATTGTGAAAGTAGGCGAAGAGCCAAAAAGTGAGAAGGTGATTTCTGCTACGATTTGTCAGGTAAACTCCAAGGAATTACAAGTAGGTCAAAAGTATATTTTGCAGCATGGAGTGAATCGTGTTTTGGCAAAAGTTGACCAAATTGAAGCAAAGATTTTCGCAGATTTTTCCGGTGAGGAAAAGACTGAAAAATTGAATCTAAATGATATTGGTAAGGTCCATTTTAGGTTGAGTAAACCTATTCACTTTGACTCTTATCAAACAAACAAATCCAATGGAGCATTTATATTGATCGATGAAGCAAGCTTTGATACTGTGAGTATTGGCTTTATTGAATAATTGTAAAAGGAGAGAAATTTGCTAATACCAAGCTTCTGATTCTCTTTCTACTGTTCAAATTCCGGTTTTTTATTTCCCTCAGTTCCTGTATTTTTGCGCTCCATCTACGAATGCATCAATCATTTAATTTATGCCCTATTTATTTACTTCAGAGTCTGTGTCAGAAGGTCATCCAGACAAAATCGCTGACCAAATTTCCGACGCATTAATTGATAATTTTTTGGCTTTCGATCCAAGTTCCAAAGTGGCTTGCGAAACGCTCGTGACCACCGGACAGGTGATTTTGGCAGGTGAAGTCAAATCGGATATTTACCTCGATGTGCAGAAGATTGCACGTGATGTGATCAACCGCATCGGCTATACCAAAAGTGAGTACATGTTTGAAGGCAATTCCTGTGGAGTTTTGTCTGCGATTCATGAACAGTCTGCCGATATCAACCAAGGGGTAGAGCGAGAAAACCCAGAAGAGCAAGGTGCGGGTGACCAAGGAATGATGTTTGGTTATGCCACCAATGAGACAGAAAATTACATGCCTTTGGCATTGGATCTTTCCCATCGAATCTTGCGAGAACTAGCCGCTCTTCGCAGGGAAAATAAGGATATTACTTACCTACGTCCTGACTCCAAGGCTCAGGTGACCATCGAATATAGTGATGATAATGTGCCGCAGCGAATCGACGCCATTGTGATCTCTACTCAGCATGATGACTTTGATACAGAGGAAGCCATGTTGGCAAAAATCAAATCGGATTTGATTTCCATTTTGATCCCCCGTGTAAAAGCAGGACTTACGCCGGATATCCAACAGCTTTTCACTTCTGATATCAAATATCACATCAACCCTACCGGTAAATTCGTGATCGGTGGTCCTCATGGAGATACTGGGTTGACCGGCCGAAAGATCATCGTGGATACTTACGGTGGAAAAGGGGCACACGGAGGAGGAGCTTTCTCTGGAAAAGATCCATCAAAAGTGGACCGCTCAGCTGCTTATGCCACAAGACATATTGCCAAAAATATGGTAGCTGCCGGAGTAGCAGATGAAATGCTGGTACAGGTTTCCTATGCAATTGGAGTAGCTGCTCCAATGGGAATCTATGTCAATACCTACGGCACTTCCAAAGTTGGGATGACAGATGGAGAGATCGCCACCAAGATTGGTAAATTATTCGATATGCGCCCTTATGCGATTGAGCAGCGCTTAAAGCTTCGAAATCCTATCTATGAGGAAACTGCAGCTTATGGACACATGGGTAGAGAACCGCAAATCGTTACCAAGCGATTCTGTTCACCTTACCGTGATGAGATCAGTTTGGATGTGGAGCTCTTCACTTGGGAAAAGCTGGATTATGTAGACAAAATCAAATCAGCTTTTAATCTGTAACTAATCAAGCCTCCAGAATTTCAGGAGGCTTTTTATTTTGATTAAAAATTTGATTATCCTTTTTAAGGAGTTGATTTACAGGGTTATTCAGTTTATTTCAAATAAACTAATCCGTAAATATTTAATAGATAGTTTATTTTGATTTCGTTCTTTCTATTTTTGATTTGTGAAGACGTTTTTCATAGTTTATCAATGAATATTCTTTCACTTAAACTTTAAAAATGGTGAAAAAGAAAATTCCAATTCTACTATTTTGCTTTTTTGGGTTTGCTCTTGCTCCAATTAGCAACTCGAATGCACAAGTGGAAGGCGCCTATTTAGCTGATGGATACTTTGATGAAAAAAATGAAAAACAAGGGTTTTATCTAATGCGAATCAACTAATATGAATTTAAGATATCTGCTTTGGATTTTCTTATGTTTTTTTTCACTATCAACAAAGTCACAGTCTTTGGTTAAAGGTCAGGTAACTGATTCATCCACAGGTGATCCTATTCCCTTTGTAAATATTATCATCGTTGACCTTGCCAAAGGGACAGTGAGCAACTTAGGCGGTGAATTTAATTTTAAACTTCCTGAAAATGCCCAGGATCAAATGGAAGTGGTTTTTTCCCATATTGGTTATGAATCCCTAAGACTAGTGGTAGCTGAGCTTAAAGATTCGCCTATTAGTATAACTTTAGATCCTAGTGATTATGAGTTGAACCAAGCCATCGTATTGGATTTTGATCCCAAAAAAATCATAGAACGGGCGCAAGCAAACCTGAAGAATACTCAATATGGAAAACCCCATGAAGTAGAGGTGTTTTATCGGGAATTGATTTGGGTCAATGACAGTATTCAAGGACTTGCTCGAGCTAAAGGATACTTGCATTCTGAGGGCTACCAGCAAAGGCACTCCAATAAGCCAAGCACTAGCGGAGATGTTTATAATTTTATGGCTTTTGATCAAATTCAGAAGTCAGAATATGGTATCCTTACAACTATGACTGGGAGACCAAGAAGTGCTGTTGGGGATTTAATCTTTCCGAGTCTAATCTATCGATTATGGGACTTCAAAATAAATTGGTTTGATTATGAACTGCTTGGAGGCCGAAAAATAGGTGATCGAGAAGTTTATGTGTTAGCAATCAAAGCAAAGAATGGGGGTGTGAAAAATAAAGCAAACCAATGGGGCTACAGTCATTATGGTTTACTTGAAGAGGCTGTATTTTATATTGACCAAGAAGACTATGGGGTTCATATGATGGAGTTATTGCAAAATTTCCCATCTGAAAAAAGAGTAAATATGAATGTTGGTCAAACTTATTCA
The DNA here is from genome assembly GCF_004571135.1 of Algoriphagus kandeliae. GTDB lineage: Bacteria > Bacteroidota > Bacteroidia > Cytophagales > Cyclobacteriaceae > Algoriphagus > Algoriphagus kandeliae. The sequence goes on along the minus strand of NZ_SPSB01000004.1, from coordinate 651,785 downwards.
CAAAAAAGCAGAGAGGGAGTTGTCAAATTTAGGAGAGATCAGGAGGGAAAGTATTTTTTTACTTATGCAAATTATACTTCAAGATATACAGACTTCGGATATGAAACTGAGGAAAACCCTACAATACGCGAGGTCAAAGAGTTTGCAGAGCTGTATGCGATGCAGTTTGATATGAAAGTGTTATCAAATGAGGAACTTTCGGAAAAATATTATGCTCCCATCGTAGGTACAATTCCCGACCGGACCATATCCCATCATCCTGATCTTTATAATGGATGGATTTTTATCGTCGGTAAACCGCGATACAATAAAGAATTTTGGGGGGACTTTGACTACCCCGCTTATTCTGGAGAAAAACAGCTGGAAATTCAACTCGCCAAACAAAAACCGCTGGATGATCAATTCCAGCAATTCCGAAACAATCAATTTTACCTCCTACCCATCCTGAGAAGACGACATGGTCTACGAGAAAATTTTTGGAATCGAACAGCACTCTATCAGCATCCGGCAGAATATTAGCTATGAGGTAAATTAGGGAGTTGATACAGGAATAATCATTCAAAAATAATGAATGTATGATGACTTATGTAGGGTGAATTTCCTAACCATTCTGCCATTTCCGCTCATTTTTCCTATCTTTAAGCATATCACCTTTTTGTAGAGGGAGCATTCCCTTTTCATGTTTTTAATCTAAAACCTATCATGGCAAAAACCATTATTGTATCCAACCGACTTCCTATTTCTCTTCGTCATCGCAACGGACGCTTTGAGTTCAAACCATCAGCCGGAGGATTGGCTACCGGACTGGGTTCCATCTATAAATCCGGAGAAAATATTTGGATCGGTTGGCCTGGAAATACCGTCGAAGATCCTGAGCAGCGAGCGGAAATCATCCTGGAACTCCACGACCTCAAAATGGCCCCGGTTTTCCTCTCCAAGGAAGATGTGGAGCAGTTTTATGAAGGCTTTAGCAATGAGACACTTTGGCCTGCCTTCCACTACTTCACCCAATACATGGTCTATAATCCGGAGCATTGGGAAGCTTATGTGCGGGTAAATCAAAAGTTTTGTGATGCCATCTTGAAAAAAGCTGATCCTGATGATACCATTTGGGTTCATGATTATCAATTGCTTTTACTTCCCCAGATGCTTCGGGAAGTGTTGCCAGATGCTACCATTGCCTTTTTCCAGCATATCCCATTTCCTTCTTATGAAATAATCCGAATGATCCCTTGGAGAAAGCAATTGCTAGAGGGAGTTTGTGGTGCGGATTTGATCGGTTTCCATACTTACGATGATATGCGCCACTTCCTCAGTGCTGTAGGACGAATTACAGGCCTATCCAGTGAAAGTGGCTATATACAGGCTGAGAATCGCATAATCAATGTGGATTCTTTTCCGATGGGAATTGACTATGACAAATTTGCCAAACAGGCGAAAAGTAAGAAGACCCAGAATATCGTAAGGGAATTCAGAAATCAGATTCTGGATCAGAAACTGATTCTCACCATCGACCGCCTCGATTATTCCAAAGGAATACCGCAGCGCCTTCATGCTTTTAACCAGTTGCTGGCCGAGCACAAAGAACTACATGGTAAGGTTTCCATGATCATGATAGTGGTACCTAGTCGGGATAAGGTACAATCCTACAAAGAGCTTAAGGAAGAAATTGACCTGCTTGTCGGAAGAATTAATTCGGATTATTCCACCCTTAATTGGGTGCCTGTGCACTATTTCTATCGAAGTTTTCCTTTCGAGGAACTTAGTGCTTTCTACAATTTGGCTGACATTGCCTTGGTGACTCCACTTCGGGATGGGATGAATCTGGTATGTAAGGAATATGTGGCGAGTCGGACCAATCAGAATGGGGTATTGATCCTTTCGGAAATGGCCGGTGCTTCCAAGGAATTACAGGATGCCATCCTCGTAAATCCCAATGATCAACAAGGGGTTGTGGATGCGATTTATCAGGCCTTGACCATGAAACCTGCCGAACAGAAAGACCGGATTACATCCTTGCAGTCCACCGTCAAAAAGTACGATATCTTCCAATGGGTAAAGGTATTTATGGACCGCATCGAGCATGTGAAGGAAAAGCAAGCCGAACTCACCTCCAAAGACGTGGATACCAAAGTCATCAATGAGATTGATAAGGCCTTCAAAAAAGCAGAGCGACCAATTCTATTTTTGGATTACGATGGCACACTCACAGGCTTTGTTGCAAATCCTCAGGATGCCAAACCGGATGCTGAATTGAAAGCCATCATCAAAGGGTTGAGCCAAAAAGCGGAGGTGGTTTTGATCTCTGGACGGGATAAGGATACCTTGGGAACATGGTTCAAAGGTTTCCAGATCGATATGATTGCCGAGCATGGCGTTTGGGTGAAGCGTAAGTCCAATCGGGCAGAATGGGAACTCTATGCCGATGTGGATGATAGCTGGAAAGAAGATATCCGAAATGTGATGGAATACTACGTCTTGCGAACTCCGGGTGCTTTTATCGAGGAAAAACATCATTCCCTCGTTTGGCATTATCGAAAAGTAGAAAGCGGCTTAGGAGATCTTCGTATGCGTGAACTTTTCAGTCATTTGAAATACATGGCTAGAGGTCATAATCTTCAGGTATTGGAAGGAAACATGGTTCTTGAAATCAAGCGTCCCGATATCAACAAAGGCCGAGCAGCCACAGCTTTAATGAAGGGGCAGGAATTTGACTTTATTTTGGCGATAGGAGATGATTGGACAGATGAGGATACCTTCAAGGCCATGCCAAAAAACGCTTATACCATCCGTGTCGGCTACGCCTATACCCAAGCCAATTACAACATCAAGTCCTTTAGACAGGTGAGGAATTTGTTGGGGAAGTTGATTCAATAGGTTGTCGGCTTCGCCTCCAAAGATACACATCGCTGCGCTCAGTGAGATATGCCTGTGGCGAGATATTCTTTGCCACTTCTTTGCTTTGCGGGAGAAATACCTTTACCGTGGCTTGGAGCCTTATGCCTCTACAGGAAATTCGGGATGTCCAGTTTTTTACCGATACGGAAGGCAGCATTCATCAATCCTACATGGGAGTAGGCCTGTGGAAAATTACCCCATTGACTGCCTGTGGCCTGATCAACGTCCTCAGAGAATAGATTCAGGTGATTGCAGTATTTGACCAAGGTTTCAAAGCCTTCAATTGCCTCGTCCAATCGGTTCACGCAAGCCAAAGCCTCGATATACCAGAAAGCACAAATCAAGAAGGTAGTCTCCGGCACTCCGAAATCGTCCATGTGTTTGTATCGATAAAACAAAAAGTCCTTCGCAAGCAGATCTTCTTCCAAAGCCTTCAAATGATTGTTTGCCCGCTCCAAATCATCCCCAAAATAACCCATGGTAATCAATTGTAGCGTGGAGGCATCCATATGTTGGGAACCGATAGCCTGGGAATAAGCTTTACGCTCAGGGAGATAACAGGCTTCGATTTTTTTAGCTGCTTCATCCCGTAGCAAGATGGCCTTTTGGTACATGGCCTCATTCTTCAGCCGAATCCCGATTTTTGCGGCCGCATTGGCACCCGCCCAATGAAAAAGGAAAGTATAGCAATGCTCCTGCGCGAGATTTCGAAACTCCCACAAACCCGCATCTTTTTCGTTCATCGTAGCCTCAATTTTATCCAGCAAATTCATGATCAAAGGCTCAGAATGACTCCGCTCGGACTCCGTGAAACGCTGATCAGAGTACAAAGGCAAAAGTGAAACCAAGACCTGACCATACAAGTCATTTTGAATATGGGTGTAGGCCTGATTGCCAAATCGAACAGGCTTATTTCCCAAGTATCCGTCTAAATCGGATATCTCCTCCGTCAAAAGCCAATCTCCCGTGATGGAATAAAGTGGCTGATAGCGTCCATCCGGCCCGGTGGGTAGGTTTTGGATAAAGTCGAAATACTTCTCCAACTCTTCAAAGTGACCCAGACTATTGAAACAGGTCAGCGTGTAGTAGGTATCCCTGATCCAGCAGTAGCGGTAGTCCCAATTTCGGGTACTGCCCGGAGACTCAGGAAGGGAAGTGGTGGAGGCTGCGATGATGGCTCCTGTATCTTCAAATTGGTGGATTTTCAGAATAAGGGCCGAGCGCAAAACAAGTCGTTGAGAAAAGTTAGGAATGCTGGTAGACTTGACCCATGATCGCCAATAGTCCGTCGTCGATTGTAAAAAGCGTTCCGAGGTTGTCTCGATAGGAGCTTCCAAAGGCCTACCATAAGTTAGTACCAAATACACCGGTCGCTGCAGTACAAAAGGCTTTCCCTCGCAGATATATGCCAAGGGTGCATTGGTAGTCAGGCGCAATTCCTGCTCTATCCCCATGTAGCGAATGTGATTACTACCTTGACTTGGGGTAAGTGCTAACTGACCCTTATTGGTGACCGGCTGACAAGTGATTTTGATCTTTGGACTTCCGGAAAGAGGCTCTACTTTACGGATTAGCATCAAAGGCTTGTAGTAGCGATCGTAGTTTTTGAACCGCGGGGCAAAATCCGTGACCTTATAGCTGTAGGAACCATTGGAAATGACCGTTTCCAGAATATTCGTGTTTTCTACATAGGATTGGCTGGAAGTGAACTCTCCGGAATCGGGAAGAATCGTGAATTTGCCTCCCTTCTCTCGGTCTAGCATCCCGCCAAAAATAAAGTCTGAATCGAATCTAGGCATGCAGAGCCAAGAGATATTACTGTCTTTTTCGATATGGGCGATATAGGCACAGTTGCCGATCAAGCCGGATTCGTAGAGGTGTTTGCTCATGGAGTTGAAGCTTAGGTTTAAAAAAAGTGCGGCTGTTAGGTCAAAGGCAAATAAGCAAAAAAGAGGAAGGGAAGCAAAATTCCTTTCCCCTAATCCTAAAACAGGTGAACGTCTTAGTAATCAAACCGAACAAGATTGGGTTCCCGGTCAACTGTGACTCCGTAGATTACTTTGTTTTCTTCGTCCACTGCGATTCCTAAGATGGGAAAATCTAATTGATAGTGGTTTAGGATATTGCCTTTGTAGTCAAATTCAAAAATTCGATTTAGATTATCTGGGTTACTAAGTTCACGAAAAGATTTTCCTGAAAACAAAGCGAAAAATGATTTTTTACCCGGATATACATCCAAATATCGAAGCGTAGAATTCGTTCCAAAATCTGGCATTTGGTAGCTCATAGAATAGCCAATAGTAAAGTCTTGGATATCTTTAGATGGACCATAGATGGTAAGGATATTCTTTTCTTCTATATCAATAATATCAATATAATCTACAAAAGTGCCTACTTCAACCAAGTGTGATTTAGATGAATTGCTTTTGATGATTCCTTGGAATAAATTACTAATTAAATTTGCATCCAGTTCTTCGGCCAAGTATCCATTAGGCAAGTCTTTATTCTTAATCATGTCAGCCCAATTGCCTAACAAGGCTAAGGTGTCTCCTTTTTTTGTCAAATGTAAGTATTTAGACCAACCATCTACAGTGCTTCCAAAAAGTGTTTCATTCTTTGTCCAAGCTATAGTAGTCAAGAAAAAAGAAGTTTCGGGAGATTTAAATTCCTCCTCAGCTAATCTAGAGGAATCGTTAATATTATATTTAGAAAATTTTCGTATTTCTGGATCGTATGCCCAAACTTTTCCTGGTTCTCCAGTATCTTCAATTTGAGTGATCACAGTGACCTCGCCTGGTCCCATACCGTCCACTCCCTTTGACCGAAGGTATTCGCCGGTTTTTAAGTCTATCAAATGAAATTTACTGTCCCTGACATTTTTCCGCTCTATAACAATGATAAAGTCCTCCTTTAAAAACACGCTGCGAGGATTTACGATTTCTTGAATTTCATACTTTTCTCCCTCAAGTTTTTTAACTGTTGGAAGATCTTTTTCTGAGAAATATAGAATATTGTCAGAAATCTCTCTTGAAGTACAATTCAAAAATAAGAGAGTCAAAAATAGATTGAATACTAAATTCCTTGTCATATAAATTATACAGATTAAATAAGCAGGAGAGTATTGCTCCTGCTTAATTTATCATTACCATGTACATGTTTCAACACATTGGATCCAAGTTGACTCTGCTACCAATCCGGCATAAGGATGCCGACACGTTGCTATCGATTCACAGCACACCCCTCCCCACTGCGTAGTCTCGAATCCTGGTGGACAAGGTTCCTCTTCCTCTTGTGCATTTACCGAAATCCCGGTTAGCATCATTAAACCCAAAAAGGCTATTCCAAAGATTACTTTTTTCATTTTTTAAAGAATTAAAGTTTACTAAAAAGTTCTTGATCAAAAACGGCTCCGACTTCGAAGCTGAAACTAATCTAATGGTCTAGTTTTATAAATCAAACCTAAGCCTTTAAAAAAGATTGGGCTTTTACAAGAAAGGTCTTTTTTTTTGCAGACGGCTAAGAATCAGCTAGATGTAGAGCTTTTTTTTTCGAATATAATCCACCACCGCATCAGGCAGAAGATAGCGCACAGATCGCTTTTGCTGTATCGCCTTCCGGATAAAGGTCGCCGAGATATCTGAATAGAGAAGGTCGGCAAAAAATATCTACTCCTCGCTTGCAGTAGGCATCATTTTTAAATGCTCATTTATATAAGAGGAGAAAATATTGAACCTGATATCATTTCTAATAATCGCATAATTTATAAATATAAGCTAGCCTATTTCATCAATCTTAAAGAAAAGCAGTAAAAACTCCTCAGGACCTAAAGCCCCCATTTCATCGAAGGCAGCCTCTAGGTTTTTGTTCTTCGAAAAATCCCAACCCCCATTCTGGTTGGGCTTGAGCACTGCAATAAACTCTCCATTCTCACTTAAACCAAGAATTCCATCAAAGCCGATGTTACCGATTTTATTGTGGATTAGCTCCTCAGTATCATAAATTCTATTAGTTGATTTTGATAGAAGTCTGCCCTTAATTCCAGGATATTTAAATGTTGTGAATGAAAGGAATTTTTCATTTTGGAAAATATCAAAAACACCAATATACATTTGGCTTTCAACAAAATATTCTAACGGATGGGGATGGTTGCCATAATCGATTTTTGAAATCGGAGCTTCTAAATCAAAAATATAGTCAACTGAAATTTCGTGGCTATTAGAATTATATCGAAAAATGGTGTCTCTATTCCCAACAGTAAAATTATAATTATCTCTATCAATTTTAGAAATAACATTCCTACCATATAATGGGGTCATGTCTAAATAATCAACAAAAGGTATGGCTGATAAAACCAATTCTTGATTTTCATAAACTTTGAATCCATCCTCTGCATTCAGGGAACCATTATTAATCAGAATCTCCGAACTACCTGATGGTAATAGGTCTATATACCTAATATTTTCATTATACTTCTCCTCTTTGATAAAATTACCGTCAAGATCGAAGAAATATTTTTTCCGATAATCCATTGGAATCAGGATTAGTACATTCTCCTTTTCATCATAGTATATATTTTCCAAGTTCTTATATTCTCCAGGCCCTTCACCGATTCTATGGATGTGATTTAAATACTTTCCTGTGTCATCAAAAATAATCACTGCATTTCCTATAATTCTATCAACCAAAATAACCCGATTTTGAATAGCTAGGATCTTATACACACTTCCAACAGGTGCAAAAGTATTTTCCGTAAACCTTACTATCCGAGCAGATTTTATGGATAGATTTTCAACAGAGGCTACTGGCTGAATTTTTATCGGATGGATATCCCCCTCCTCCGAAGAGTTTTGATTGCATGAATAGATTAAATTCAGAGAAAAGATTGCTAGAATGTAATAAAATCGTTTTATCATACTTTTTTAAAATAGAAATGCGGGTCGATCTAACCCGCAATCAGTCTTGTTGTCAATTCGTGAAAGAACAAGAAGTAGTAGCCTCAGCATTACAATCAATACCATCAATCAGTCCCCAAAGGTTCGTCTTTCGACCACAAACGGTAACCGTTATGGTTTCACCATCGATTTCTATTGAGTCTTCACATTCCTCCTCTCCTTCTAAAACTTGAGCATTTGCTATGGAGCCACTGTATGATATGCATAAAGCAGCCAAGAAGGCTAATCCAAATAATAATTTTTTCATTTTTTTTGCCGTGCGTGAGACACGAACGGCGGCTTTTTTTAAAAGTTTTCGGCCAAAAACGACTTCGACTCCGAAGTTGGAACTAATCTAATATACTAGTTTTCATAAAAGAACTTCCTAGTTTATGGATAGTTTTATTGTTTCTTGAAAGGCATACTTTTTTTTCGAATGGTCAGAAATAAAGTCTAAGGACTAATCTCTGAAGGCTTCATCCTGAAATGCTGTTCGAGTTGGGATTCGCGAAGGTTGGGAATTCCAAATTCATAAAAATCTAATATCTGGTTTCCCTGAACGAGAAAAAATAGATTTGATTTATTGTCAAAAGGCACATTTTCTAGATGATTCATTTTGAAAAAAGTATCTTCGGGATCCAAATAAACAGGATACGGGAAATCTCGTTTTCTGAAAAAGGAAATCACTTTTTCTTTGCTGTTGTTTTCATCTTTCGCCTTGCCTCCCAAAAAAATAATGACAGATAAATCCGGATAAGAATCTGCAAACTCTTTCCAATTCACTATGTTGTCTGTAAAGGGATATAGCGATCTTTCTGAAAGACTTAGATAAGCGACAATCTTCGATTCGCAAGTTGGACAAGGGGGATTACCCTGATGAATGATTTCCACGTTTTCAGGAAAAATCATTTGCTCTGGTTTACTTTGGCAAGCATATGCCAGAAAAATCAAAGCAAAGTAGATAAATAACCTATTCATCGAATTGAATTTTAGTCTTTAGGATAACAGGATAGTCAAATTCTCGTTCAGGCAGATCTTTTTGGATTTTATCCAACGAACTTTTGGGAAGAGCGTCCAAAATCACAGATCGATAGGTCAAAAAAAGCACCTCTCCATTTTCAATTCCAATGGGATAATGATAAAGCATATCATCATTCAGATTGGTAGATAATTTTTGTGTTTTATCAGTTGATTTATCAATAAATACCAATTCCTTAAAAATGCCTTCAGGCTTTTGTACATGGACGCTGAGTAGCATCAATTGCTCATCTACAAATACCCCATGTAGATTGGCAAAGCCTGTCTCACTCATTTTTCCAAAGCTCTCCATAATATCTTCCTCCCAAAAGAAGTCGGGGATGGCATAGCTTCCAAAATCCATCTGAGCAATGCGCTTTATCGAATCATTTTCAAACCGATAAACATAAGGCTGAAAGGATTCGATTAGATGCAGGTTATTTTGGTTTTGAAAAAAATTTCGCTCGGTCATCGGCAAAAGCTTATTTTGATGGGTATTTTCTAAATAGGAAGAAATTATCGTTCCACTTGGATCTGTTTTGACCAGTCGGAATTTCGTAAAGGGTAGGTTGTAACTTCCGTAAAGAAGATATTCTCCCGAGGGTAATTTGGTAAATGAGCTTGCCAAATAGCTGGTTTTAAATACCGTTGTTATTTCCCCTGATTGAGAAATCCGATAGATGCTAGCTTGATCACCTATACCTGAAAGCACCTCTACATCACCGTCAGAATTGATAAAAAAATCATCCATTTTAGGAAGATGATCGGGGCCATCACCCACAGGGGCGATGATTCCCAGGTAGTCGCCATTTCGATTGAATTGATGAATCCCATCCTTATTACCCTCATCCATCAAATAAAAAGTCTTCTCGTTAAATCTAACCCGAATATCAATTCCCATGAGATTTTCACTTGTGGTTTCTAAAGGGATAATTTTTTTGATTGTTAGGTTTTCTTTACCTATTAAGGAGACATCATTTAAGGAAATTTGGGGATAATCATCAGGAAAAGGTGGGTTACAAGCAAAACCAAAGAAGAAAATTAAGAAATAAAATATAGGGTTAATTTTCATAAAGACATGAGAAATAGCCACCCTCTACAGGAGGGTAGCTTTTAATTAATGGATATTTATTCGCAATTGTTGCAACCAATCTCAAAGACTCGACAGCGTTCACTTGTAAATTGGTTATCAGAATGGTATACTGTGTAACCACCGTTGCAAATCACCATTCGTTGATAACATGATTGAGTGCCTTCCTCTTCCTCCTCCTGAGCATTAACTGAAATTCCGGTTAACATCATTGAGCCCAAAAAGGCCATTCCAAAGATTACTTTTTTCATTTTTTAAAGAATTAAATTTTACTAAAAAGTTCTTGGCCAAAAACGACTTCGACTCCGAAGTTGGAACTAATCTAATACACTAGTTTTCATGAAAGAAAAACATAGTGGGAGATTTGATCGATTTTTCCAGCAACGGTATTTTTTTTCTAAATGGTTGGCTTGTATGAATAAAAGCCTACAAATACAGCTTCTTATCCTGGATATACTCCTCTACTTTTTGGGGGAGCAGGTATTTGACGGAATAGCCTTTTTGTACGGATTCACGGATAAAAGTTGCCGAAATATCCAACAAAGGGGCATCTACCCACTGTACGGCAGGATGATCAAACTCCCTTTTTTCCCCAGGTCGCGGATAGACATAGACCTGATAGTGCGCTAGAATCTGCTCGTAATTTTTCCACTTTTTAAATTGACTGAGATTATCCGACCCCAAAAAAATACGGAACTGATGCTGTGGATACTGCTCACTGAGATAAGTCAGCGTATCGATGGTATAGCTCGGGCGGGGCATGTGAAATTCCACATCACTGGCCCGAAAGTGGAAATTATCTTCGATTGCCAGCTCCACCATGCGCAGTCGATCAAACTCATGGATGAGGGATTTTCTTTTCTTCAGAGGATTCTGAGGACTGACCACAAACCATACTTCATCCAAATCTGTCCGATCATAAATCGTCTCGGCAATAATCATATGACCGATGTGAATAGGATTGAAGCTGCCGAAGAAGAGTCCGATATTCACCGTTTAGGAGGCTAAAAATTCCCGAACAAGTTTTTCTGCTTCTGCTGAGGACTTGGTAAAATCATCATTGATTATAGTCACATCAAACTGCGGCTCAAATTTCATCTCAAATTCTGCCTTGTACAATCTTCTGGATAGGGATTCATCAGATTCGGTTCCCCGGTCATTGAGCCGGGATTTGAGGACTTCCAAAGAAGGAACCTTCACAAAAATCGCCAGTGCATGATCTCCGAAATATTTTTTCAGCGCCAATCCACCCTTGACATCTACATCAAAAATGACCGCTTTACCTGAATCCCAGATGCGCTGTATTTCTTCTTTCAGCGTGCCATAAAAGTTTCCTTCATAGACCTCTTCCCATTCAATGAAAGCATCCTCGTCGATTTTTCGCTTAAATTCCTCTTGGGACAAAAAGTAATAATCCTTACCGTGCACCTCATGTCTTCCTCTTCGGTCCCGTGTACAGGCTGAAATAGAAAACCCCAGATTTGGGATTCGTTCGATCAGGTATTTGACCAGGGAGGTCTTTCCCGATCCGGAAGGCGCGGAGAAAATGATGGCTTTGCCTTGCGTCATCTTATTTGCTTTCTTGGATCATTTGCCGGATAGAGTCGGCTAATTGATGGGGTACAGGTTGTTTGGTACATTTGGTTTTCAGTACTTCCCGGATGGCTTGTTCAAGATGAAAATGCTCAAAGCAGGGCTGGCATTTGTCCAGCTTTTCTTTGAGGATTTCCTTGCCTTCCTCACCCATTTCTCCATCTAGAATACTTTCCAGCAGCTGAAAGCATTTGCTGACATCACTGCACTGAAGCTTTCGCTCCTCGGAAGATCCTTGTCCGTTGTTTTCCATTTGGTATTCGTTTTATTCCTCCTCGTCTGTCTTGTAGCCCATGGATTGGGCATATCCTCGCAATTTTTCTTTTAACAGGTTCCGCGCCCGATGCAATCTCGATCGAACCGTTCCGATCGGGATATCCAAAATTTTGGCCATCTCTTCGTAAGTAAAGCCCTCCAGGTCTGCCAAAATGATCACTGTTCGGAAATCTACCGCCAAGGCATTCAAAGCATTGGAGATCTCATCCCCGAGCATATCCTTGACCGAATCAGCCCGTAAATCAGTAGTTCCTTGAAAGTCAACATCATCAGAGTTGTAATAAGTTTCAACTTCCTGATAATCGACCTTCGCAGGCTGCTTGCTTTTCTTCCGATATTCGTTGATAAAGCTGTTTTTCAGGATGCGAAACAGCCAGGCTTTGGCGTTGGTTCCCTGCTCAAAGGAATTGATAAATCGGTAGGCCTTGAGATACGTATCCTGCACCAGGTCTTTGGCATCGTCCTCATCAAAGGTGAGCCGGTAGGCAAAATTGTACATGGAGTCTATGTGTGGCATAAACTCCCCGTCAAAAATGCGGTTTTTCTCTTCCTGCGTATATTTTCTGCGCTGACTTTCCGACATAAGTCTCAAAAGTAATAATCTGCTTAATTTATAACTAGGAATCGGGAACTTATCCCCTCTTTTCCTTTATTTTGTTGCTTCGAAAAGGCCAAATTTTCTGACATCCCTCGATAAGCCATGCTTTTCTTTCGATTGCTATCCCGACTTCCTCTTTCGGTCCTGTACCTATTCACGGACATCCTGTATCTGGTGGCCCGTTTTGTGATTCGGTATCGAAAAAAGGTCATCGATGAAAATCTTCGATATGCCTTTCCGGAACTTACAGATAAAGAGCGAAAAAAGGTCCGAAACCGATTTTACAGGAATTTTACTGACACATTTGCTGAAACCATAAAATTACTGACAATTTCGGAGGAGGAATTCCGCCGCAGGTTTGTCATAGTCAATCAGCCTGATTTGGATGCTCCGGTCCATCAAGGGGTCAGTTCCATCATGATGGCAGGGCATATTTTCAACTGGGAATGGGGAGTAGTCGGAACCAATTTATACACGGAGGTTCCGGTCGAAACAGTTTATCTAAAAGTGAATAATCCCTTTTTCAATGAGTTGATCAAAAAAATCCGGACACGGTTTGGCGGATATGTAACAGAGAAAAAGGAGTTTCGACGAGGCATGCTTACCTTGGGTAGGGATCCACGCATTGTCTTGCTTGGCTCAGATCAGCGTCCGCCATCGTCGGAGAATCGCTATCAGCGGGATTTCATGAATCGCCCGGCGGTCTTTTTCGAAGGAGCTGAATTTCTCTCAAAAAAAATGAACCTCCATGTGCATTATGGGAAAATGACCAAAGTCAAGCGGGGATACTATCGCTATGAGTATGTGCCTTTGGCAAGTCCTCCTTATGATGCGGCGGAACCACATTCCATTACGGATCGTTTTTGTGAAATGCTGGAAGAAAATATCCGTGAGCAGCCGGACATGTATCTTTGGAGCCATAAGCGGTGGAAGATATGAATTAGGATGAATTGGAAAATTTTAAAATTGAAAAATTGTCCAAAGTTCAATCTTAAGTAAAATATCAGAATCTAGCTTCTTGTCTCTGATTTCTTGTTTCTGGCTACTTGATACTTGATACTTGATACTTTGTACTTGGTACTTAATACATATTACCATTTGTTATTAAACTCTAGCTACTAGCTACTCAAAATAATGGATTACCTAGAGGAACTCAACCCCCCGCAGCGGGAAGCAGTCGAACATACTGAAGGGCCGGTGATGATTATTGCCGGTGCCGGCTCAGGCAAAACCCGGGTTTTAACTTACCGGATTGCCCACCTGATCTATGCTCGGGGGATTGACCCATTTCAAATTCTTTCCCTGACTTTTACCAACAAGGCTGCCAATGAAATGAAGCAGCGGATCGAACGATTGGTAGGTCTAGAAGCTCGGAATACCTGGATGGGAACTTTCCACTCCATTTTTGCAAAAATCCTACGTGTTGAGTCCGATAAGATTGGCTATCCATCCAATTTCACGATTTACGATACGGATGATTCCAAATCCCTTATTCGGACCATAGTTAAGGAAATGCGATTGGATGACAAAGTGTATAAACCGGGAGTGGTTCTTTCCAGGATTTCAGGTGCAAAAAACCGCCTCATCTCCTGGCAAGCCTATCAGGCAGATCCCTTTGTCAAGGCAGATGATGAGGCAGCCATGAAACCTAGAATGGGGGAGATTTATCAACGCTACCAAGAGCGACTTTTCAAGGCTGGTGCTATGGATTTTGATGATCTCTTATTTAATACGAATGTGCTTTTCAGAGATCATATCGATGTGCTCAACAAATATCAGCAGCGCTTCAAATATGTGATGGTGGATGAGTTTCAGGACACTAACCTTTCCCAATACCTTATCACCAAAAAACTGGCAGCTGTTCATCAAAACATCTGTGTAGTAGGGGATGATGCCCAGAGTATATATGCTTTCCGCGGAGCGGATATCCAGAATATCTTGAATTTTGAAAAAGACTATCCGGATCTTTTTGTTGTGAAATTGGAGCAGAATTACCGTTCCACTAAGACCATTGTGGAGGCTGCCAATTCCATTATTGACAAAAATAAAGCACAGCTCAAAAAGACCGTTTGGACCTCGAACCCCAATGGAGATCTGATCGAATTAATCAAAGCAGCTTCAGATAATGAGGAGGGCCGAATAGTAGCTACCACCATTTTCGAGGAAAAGAATAATAAGAAACTTCAAAACTCTGATTTTGCAGTTCTATATCGAACCAACTCCCAGTCCCGAGCGATAGAAGAAGCGCTTCGTAAAATGAACCTAACCTACAAGATTGTGGGTGGGCTTTCTTTCTATCAGCGCAAGGAAATCAAGGATTTGATGGCTTACCTGCGCTTCACAGTCAATCCTATGGATGAGGAGGCTTTCAAGCGAATCATCAATTATCCTAAGCGGGGAATTGGGAATACATCTGTAGAAAAAATCTTGGTGGCTGCTTACGACCATGATGTGCCACTTTGGGAAGTTGTTCAAAATCCATTTCCATTTTTGGGAGGCCGTGCCGGCTCGGCTGTGGATGATTTTGCAACCATGATCAAAGCTTTTCAGATCGAAGTTCAGCGAAAGGATGCTTACGAAGCGGCAAGTTCCATAGCCAAACAAAGCGGTTTGCTTCGGGAACTATATGAGGATAAGACAATTGAAGGACTAAACCGCTATGAAAACGTGCAGGAACTTCTCAATGCCATGAAGGAGTATGTGGACAATCCTGAAAATGAAGACAAGAGTTTGGGAGCCTTCTTGCAGGAAATCGCCCTGCTTACCGACAATGATCGGGATAAGGACACCACCGATGCCATCACCTTGATGACCATTCACTCCGCCAAAGGCTTGGAGTTCAAGCAGGTCTTTGTAGTGGGAATGGAGGAGGATTTATTTCCTTCACAAATGATGATGCAGAGTCGGGAAGATTTGGAAGAGGAGCGTCGCTTATTCTATGTGGCTACTACCCGCGCAATGGATAAGTTGTATTTAACCTATGCGCTCAGTCGCTATCGATTTGGTCGCTTGCTCAATTGTGAACCGAGCCGCTTTTTGGAAGAAATCGATCCGGCCTGTATAAAGGTAAATAAGAAAATGGCTACTCGGGAAATGCCGGGAGCATTCCGAAGAGAAGGCTTACCGGGAAGTACGGGATTCATCGGTATCAAGAAAAAACCCGAGACCCGTATGCCTACTCAGATGAAGGTGCATACGCCGAGTCCTGATTTCAAGCCTAGCAATACCAATAACCTGCAGGAAAGTCAACTAGTTGAACATCCAAAATTCGGATATGGGAAGGTTTTGAAGATCGAAGTGGATGGACTTAATCGTAAGGCCACCATCCAATTTGAGCATTTTGGGGAGAAGACTTTATTACTTAGCTTTGCAAAGCTCAGAATTATAGACTAAGAGAATGCCCTTCTGCCTTTGGTGATTTTTTGTTACCTTTTGACCGGCAGCCCAAGAGGGCGATAGAGCAGCTAAAATCAGAAAACAAGACTATTTTGAAAGAATACGGAAAAAACATTCAAGGCTTGGTGGACTATGTCTGCAGCATTGAAGACCGGGAAAAACGCACTGCCAGCGCTTACACCATTATTGATATCATCAAGCAGTTGAATCCTGCTATGAAGCAGGAGAATGATCAGAAAATTTGGGATGATATCTACATCATGTCTGATTTCAAATTGGATGTGGATAGTCCTTTTCCAATGCCTGAAAAAGAGTTACTCGGGAAAAAGCCTTTGCCAATCGGCTATCCAAGAGGAGAGGTTCGCTTCAAGCATTATGGTCGAAACATCGAAAAATTGATCGAGAAAGCGATCGAAATCGAAGATGATGAGGAGCAGGAAACAGCGATCATTTACATTGGACAGCTGATGCGAAGCTTCCATTCCACTTGGAATCGGGATAATTTCGATGATGGCATCATCATTGACGATATCAAAACGCTCTCCGGTGGGAAGCTGCATATTGATTTGGAAAAAGTAAAAGAAAACGCCCTTTTCGAATCCAATACCAGAAGGGACTTCAAAGTGCCAACCCATGAAGAGCACAGTGGTAAAAACAAGCGAGGCGGAGGCCGTCGCAGAAATGGACATAACAAAAAACGGCGAAACTAAATGGCATCTTTTCGGGTCCGTGGTGGGAATCAGCTCAAGGGTGAGATTATTCCCCAAGGAGCAAAAAATGAAGCGCTTCAAATTCTTTGCGCAGTACTTTTAACAGACGAAAAAGTAACTATCCATAAAATCCCCAATATCCGGGACGTCAACAAACTTATTGAGCTCCTGAGCGATATGGGGGTGAAAGTGACCAAGCTGGGTCCTGAATCCTACTCATTTCAAGCAGATGAGATCAATCTTGAATATTTGGAAACGGAAGACTTCTTGAAAAAAGCTTCTGCACTCCGAGGTTCCGTGATGATTTTGGGTCCACTTTTGACCCGCTTTGGTACAGGAAAGCTATCCAAGCCGGGTGGAGATAAGATCGGCCGACGTAGGATGGATACCCACTTTACCGGTTTCCAAAAACTAGGAGCCAAATTTCACTACGATGCCGAGCGAGAGATTTTCCATATAGACGGAAAGCATCTGAAGGGTACCTATATGCTACTGGATGAGGCTTCTGTCACTGGTACGGCAAACATCGTGATGGCAGCCGTAATGGCCGAAGGCAAGACTACCATCTATAACGCGGCCTGCGAACCTTATTTACAGCAGCTTTGCGACATGCTCAACCGTATGGGTGCCAAAATCACCGGTGTCGGGTCTAACTTGCTTCACATAGAAGGAGTGGAGCGCTTAGGTGGGACGACTCATACCATGCTTCCTGATATGATTGAGATCGGCTCATTCATTGGCTTGGCAGCCATGACTCAATCAGAAATCACTATCAAAAACTGCCAAATTCCAAAGCTTGGGATCATTCCTGATACCTTTAAGCGAATGGGGATTAAGATGGAGTTTCGAGGTGATGATATTTTTATTCCTGCGCAAGATCACTATGAAATTGAAACCTTTATCGATGGTTCGATTTTGACGATTGCAGATCAGATTTGGCCTGGCTTTACTCCTGATTTATTGTCAATTGTATTAGTGACAGCTACTCAAGCAAAAGGGACGGTTTTAGTGCATCAGAAAATGTTTGAGTCACGCTTATTCTTCGTGGATAAGTTGATCGATATGGGAGCACAAATTATCCTTTGTGATCCTCACCGTGCCACCGTGATTGGCTTGGACAGAAAGTATCCTTTGCGTGGTATCCGAATGACCTCTCCGGATATTCGGGCAGGGGTAGCACTGTTGATTGCGGCATTGTCTGCAAATGGGACCTCCATCATCGATAATATCGAGCAAATTGACCGAGGCTATCAAATGATTGATCAGCGTCTGAATGCACTAGGGGCAGATATAGAGCGTTTGTAAATTCAATACCTATGCCGCTGAGCCCCTCTGAATTGGAACAGGAAATCCGAGTAAATCGAAAGCTTCCTCAGAATATCAGAGAGGAAGATCAACCCCTGTTCCAAAATTGGCTCGAATCCTCATTTAGCATGAAGCCTTCATGGGTTTTGGAAGATGCCTTTATCCTCCAAGACACGGTTTTTTCCTGGAAGGAATTACGCTTTTTTGATTCCCATACCCATGTTTTTGGATTGGGACCTTTCCCTTTGGGGAAGCGAGTTTTGAATTGTGCACTTCGTAAATGGCGAACGATTGAGGAGGGTATTTGGATTAAGGATGAGTGGAGTGCTAATTATTTTCACTGGATGACGGATTGTCTTCCACGCATTTGGCAAGGTTTGGAAAAAGGGATCACAGATCGGGTGATTTTGCATGAATCCTATCAAAAACTTTCGTTTGTGCACCAAAGCCTTGAAATGATCGGTGTTATTCCGGTCTACTATTCATCCTCTGAAAACCTCAAGGTTAATCGACTGGTTTTGACTTCCCGTACAGCGGAATTTCCCCATTTCAATCCCAAATACACCTTAGAGACTAGGGAAAGACTTTCCAAAGTTTCCCAAAATCCTCAGCGGAAAATCTACATCAGTCGCAGCATGGCAGCCAAGCGGCGTGTACTTAATGAAACAGAAGTTGAGCTAATACTTCGAAAAAGGGGATTTGAAATTTTTCACGCCGAAAATCTCTCGGTTCAAGAGCAAGTGGAGCTCATGGGAGAAACACAATTGCTGGTTTCTTTGCATGGAGCGGCTCTAACCAATATGATTTTTTTGCCTTCGGGAAGTCAGGTGCTGGAGCTTCGGAATTATCATGATGACAAGACAAATTGCTATTTCAATTTAGCCAATGCACTTGGGCTATCTTATTATTACACCTTAAACGAAGGAACTGAGAAGAATACAATACTAGCGGATTTCACTATTGATGTGAATGCGCTTGAAGAAGTTTTGGATAGTATGGCTTGATAAGCTGAGAAATCAAGGAGAATAGGTTTTTTACTCGATTAAATCTTCTTTTTTTCCTAACTTCTAGAAAAAATTCTCAAACCCAAAAAAACCATGTCCAAGAAAAAACTCCGTAGTCAGGAGTGGTATGGCCGTACAGGAAAAGACGGCTTTATTTATCGCTCCTGGATGAAAAATCAAGGTCTTCCTCATCATCTTTTTGAAGGCGAAAAGCCAGTCATCGGAATATGTAATACCTGGTCTGAATTCACTCCCTGTAATGCCCATTTTCGGGAATTAGCTGAATCCATCAAACATGGAATTTGGGAAGCCGGTGGATTTCCATTGGAGTTTCCGGTCATGTCTTTGGGTGAGTGCTCCATCAAGCCAACAGCCATGCTTTTTCGAAATCTGGCTTCCATGGATGTGGAGGAAAGCATCCGTGCCAATCCCATGGATGGGGTTATTTTGATGTGTGGCTGCGATAAGACAACTCCCTCCTTAGTAATGGGTGCTGCTTCAGTTGATTTACCCACTTTGGTTGTTTCAGGAGGTCCTATGTTGGTGGGAAGATTTAAGGGTAAAAAAATCGGAACATCCGATGTTTGGCGATTTGCAGAAGAGTACAAATTAGGAAAGCTCTCCCAAGAAGAATTTATTGAAGCTGAAGCGGCCATGTCCCGTTCCAGAGGTCATTGTGCACCGATGGGAACAGCTTCTACAATGGCGGCCATGGTGGAGGCTTTAGGCTTAGCTATGCCTGATAATGCAACGATTCCGGCTGCTGATTCCAGAAGGAAAGTTTTGGCTCATATGGCCGGTATGCGAATCGTAGAGCTGGTGAAAGAAGATATGCGTATGAGCAAGATTTTGACCCGAAAAGCCTTTGAAAATGCCATTATGGTCAATGCTGCTTTGGGAGGGTCTACCAATTTTATTCTGCATTTGACAGCCATTGCAAAACGGATTGGAGTAGAGTTGGATTTGACGGATTTTGATCATTTTTCATCCCAAATCCCACTGATAGCCAACGTCCAACCTTCGGGAGAGCACTGGGTGGAAGATTTATTTTATGCTGGCGGTTTGCCGGCAGTGATGCGGGAGATTCAATCCAAGCTCCATACAGATTGCATGACTATCAATGGAAAAACCATCGGGCAAAACATTGAAAAAGCGGAGTGTTATGATCGGGATTTGATCGGAACTTTAGAGAAACCCATTAAGCCGGATTCAGGAATTGCTGTACTTAAGGGTAATCTATGCCCGAATGGGGCGGTGCTCAAACCATCTGCAGCCAGTCCGCATTTGTTAAAGCACACGGGAAAGGCTGTGGTTTTTGAAGATATTGATGATTACAAAGCGCGTATTGATAATCCGGATTTAGAGGTGGATGAAGCCTCTGTTTTGGTACTCAAAAATGTGGGTCCAAAAGGCTATCCGGGAATGCCTGAGGTAGGAAATATGGGTTTGCCGGCTAAGCTTTTGGAAAAAGGAATTAAAGATATGGTTCGCATTTCGGATGGTCGAATGAGTGGAACGGGGTATGGGACGGTTGTGCTCCATGTTTCGCCGGAATCTGCCATTGGAGGGCCTTTGGCTTTGGTGCAAAATGGAGATTTGATCGAATTGGATGTTCCTAATCGTAGTCTGAACTTACTCATTCCTGAAAGCGAATTGGAACGAAGAATGGCGGAGTTTAAGCCAACTGAATTGCCTTATGATCGTGGCTATGTCAACCTATTCTTGGATCGGGTAAACCAAGCCCATGAAGGAGTTGATTTTGATTTTCTTCAGGGAAGTTCCGGATCGGAGGTGAAAAGGGACTCCCATTAATTTTAGAATAAACCCTGCAAGAGTTTTGATCCCTTGCAGGGTAAAACAAGTACAAAAATGAAAAATCCAAAGACAGTAATTATCACCGGGGCAGGTCAGGGAATTGGTCTGGAGATTGCCCGTAAGATGCTTGAAAATGGATCTCAGGTCGTGATAAATGACTCCGAAAAGAGTTTAGTTGAAGATGCGATAGCCAATCTTTCCAGAATGGGAAAAGGTAGCGTAATCGGATGCTCGGGGGATGCAGCTTCTGACTCGGTAATTCAAGAAATGGTTGAATTGGCTTTGCATCATTTTGGAAAAATAGATCAGGTAGTAGCCAATGCAGGAATTACCCTTTTTGGAAATTTTTTGGAATACAATCGGGATGATTTCATGGAAGTGATGCGAGTCAATCAAGCAGGGACCTTCTTTTTGGTACAGGCAGTTGCCCGAGTTATGAAAAGACAAGAAGAGGGAGGGTCGATCCTGTTGACCTCATCTGTTACGGCTCATCAAAGCCATGAGAATCTCACAGCCTATGCCATGAGTAAGGCGGCGATCGAGATGCTTGCCAAGAATCTAGTTCTTGAGCTTGCCCCACATGGAATTCGGATCAATGCCATTGCTCCGGGAGCAACACTCACGGAGCGAACAACAACCGATCCGGAGTATGCCAAAATCTGGTCTCAGCTGACTCCTTTGGGTAGGCCAGCGTCTACAACTGACATTGCAGAAGCAGCAGCCTTTTTACTATCCGATGCAGCAAGGCATATCACAGGTCAGACCTTGGTGATTGATGGAGGTTGGACTTCTGTAAGTCCTTCACCTTATTCCTAATTACTGACGAGGTATGACAAAACCCCTGTCGAAAGAGCTTTTTCAAAAAGCCCCTGCACCTTGGGATTTAAAAGGTGAAGGGGTGATTTTGGTATATAAATTTCCCAAAATCTGGGTGGAAGAGCAGGGTCAACTACCCGAATATCTGAAAGGGAAGTTTACAGGTGGTTTAGGATATCTCATGTTGGTCAATTATACCCAAAGTCCAGTCGGACCTTATCGGGAATTATTGTTAATCCCCGGAAAATTCAAACCTCAGGGGAAGCAGTCCATTACTCGGATTTTTGTGGATTCGGAGCAAAGCACTCAAAATGGTCGAGCTAATTGGGGTATTCCGAAGGAAACTATGGACTTTGATTGGATAGAGGAGGATGAGAAAATCAAAATTCAGGTAAAATCTCGAAAAGAGCCCCTTTTCTCCTGTGAGATCAAACCTTTTGGATTTCCATTTCCTGCAAGTACCAAACTTCTTCCTATTGATCTCTACCAACATTGGGAGGGGAAAGGATTTTACACGAAGCCTTCCGGAAAAGGGAAGGCCAAGTTGGCGAGGGTGAAGATTCAAGAAGTCAACCCGAAATTTTTTCCTCAAGTGGATCAAATCAAACCACTTTTAGCAGTTCATATCCGCCCTTTTCAAATTCATTTTCCAAAACCCATCATTCATGAAGGGAGCTTTTAGCCAAAAAAATATCATCGTCACAGGTGCAGCCTCAGGAATTGGAAAGGAGCTGGTAAGGCTACTGTATGGGCAAAAAGCCCATATTTTGGCGGTGGATTTCTCAGAAGAAGGTTTAGATGAATTGGAAATGGAATTCCCGGGTATTCAGATTCTAAAGGTAGATTTAAGTCAAAAGGAGGGGAATGAAAAGATTTTGGATTGGGTTCGGACTCATTGGGTTCGAGTCGATGTGAGCATTGCTAATGCAGGAAAGGCGGAATATGGAAAAGCCGAGCAGCAAAACTGGAGGGAAATGGATCAACTTTTCCAACTTAATGTTTTTAGCCCCATACAATTGGGGATGGAATTACGTCAACAGCTGAAAGAAAATTTTGGAAGACATGTGATTGTGGCTTCGGCTATTTCCTATTGGACAGTGCCGGGTTACAGCATTTATGCAGCTAGCAAGTCAGCCCTACTTCAATGGGCCCGTACTATATGGAAAGAATCAGGTGGGGATTGGTTGACTTTGGTATTTCCAATTGCTACGGATACGAAGTTTTTTGATGCAGCAGGAAAATCTATTCCCAAGGCATTTCCCCTTCAAAAGCCCCAAAAAGCGGCAGAAAAAATATTGAAGGGAATTATCCAAAGAAAAAAACGTATTTTCCCTTCTAGCTTGTTTCCTTGGATGATGAATTTGGATCGTTTTTTATTTTTGATCCAACCAATCTATCAAGCTTTAGAAAGAAAAAAATTAGAGAAATGGGTTCTAAACAATCCTAAAAATGAATAAGTTACCCTCATCTAACCCTTTAAATTATGAATAAGTCCTACCTCTTTGTTTTGGCGATTCTGGCGACTTTAGCCTGTTCTCCAAAGATGCCCGATACCCTTCCATTTCAGGTTGCAAAAGCCTACGGATTCGAGAATTTTGATGAGCTGAAGTCCATATCCTACACATGGAATGTTCAGCGGGACTCGGTAAATGTTTTTTCAAGAAATTGGTCTTGGGATATCAAAAATAGAATGGTAACCTACACGGGTCCTGATACCACTTTTACCTACAGTCAGGATTTACCTAAGGAATCTCTTCCCGATGCAGATAAGGGTTTTGTCAATGATAAGTATTGGTGCATGATGCCCTTTCAACTGGCTTGGGATACAGGATATGAATATGAGGTGACTGAAAATGTACCTACGCCTCTTCATCAGCAGAATTCTACCAAACTAACGGTGGTTTATGGCTCGGGGGATGGTTACACGCCAGGAGATGCCTATGATTTGTATTTGGATGAAAACCACCACATACTTGAGTGGACATACAGGAGACAAAATGCTCCGGAGGGAAGAACATGGACTTGGGAAAATCTTCAGGATTTCGGTCCGATTAAATTAGCAACCGATCATCGGGACGGAGCAGGTAACCGCTTTATTTGGATTTCTGATGTGGAAGTGGAGTAGTTTGACAATCGCTCAAAACTTACCAACCACCCCGATTTTGGGGTGGTTTTTTGTTGTCCTGAATGTAAAATCGGTGAGAGGAAGAAGTTTAACCCGGATTATGCATCTACCAAATCACCTTTCACCATTATTAAGCAGGATTATCCATTCTTTAGAATTCGAAGGATTTGATCACTCTCTTTTTCTCTATTGCAGAAATAGTGCGGACCATAATATCCGGATGTTGCAAATGGGTTTAGAGGAGTTTTATAGCGGCTAGCCATTGGATTAATCTTTTGAAGTTTACCAAGAGTAAGTTACTAAAGGTAATTTACCAAAAGTTAATTAAGTGACTAATTAAAGCTAAAATGCCGCTTGTTAACAATTAGCATTTTGTTCAAAAATTTTGGTAAATTCTTAAAAATATCCAGACCATGAAAAAATCCAGAAGAAGCTTTCTAACCCAATCAGGTCTGCTCTTGGGAGCAGGTTTGACTATCAATCCTATTTGGTCATTTGCTCAGCCCGAACAAAGAGAAATTACAGTTGGGGGAATCATGGATGCCTTTATCGCACAGGTTTCTGGAGCTCCTTTTCCGCAAACGGTGGATACTTTAAAAGTAGGTTCTCGAGATCAGATAGTGACTGGTGTGGTGACTACCATGTTTGCTACCATGGAGGTAATTCAGCGAGCGATAGCATTGAAGGCAAACTTTATTATCCCCCATGAGCCCACTTTTTTCAATCATTTGGATGAAACTGACTGGTTGGAAAAGGACAAAGTATTCCAAGCAAAGTATGATTTGATGGAAGAAAATGGGATTGCTTTATGGAGAAATCATGATTACATCCACAGGTTGGCGGATGATGGAGTTCGGCTAGGAGTCGTGAAAGATTTGGACTGGATGGCCTATTATCAAGCAAACAGTCCGGTTTTAAATATCCCTCAAACTAATCTCGCATCCCTAATCCAGCACATTAAAAGTAAATTGGATGTACCCGCGATGCGCTATGTAGGGGATTTGGATCAGCCTTGTGAAAAAGTCCTGTTAATTCCTGGAGCAGCAGGAGGAAGAGCTCAGATTGAAGGAATCATGAAGTATAATCCGGATGTGCTGATATGTGGGGAATCCAATGAATGGGAGACTCCTGAGTATGTGCGTGCTGCTAATTCGCAAGGGAAAAAGTTGAGTTTGATCGTCATCGGGCATTCCGCAAGTGAAGAAGGAGGGTCTGAATTTTTGAAGAGTTGGTTGGAATCTCAGTTTCCGGGTCTGCCGGTATTCCATGTCCCTTCCGGGAATTCTTTGAAAATCATTTGATTGACAAATTGCCCGAGGTAATGTTTTGTGATTTTGGTGGTGTTTAATTGGCTGTTTTCTCAGCCTTTTTTAAATATAGAATCAGATTGTTGTAGTCGATGATCGCTTCATTATCTGATAAAATATCAGCACCGATGATACCATCCGTTTCTTTTATGCCCAGGCTTATAAAGGCATTATTTACGTGATTAAGATTCATCAGCGTCAATTTTTGATTTTCAATTTTGACACTGCCTAACTCTATTGTGTTATTTCCGGAATCTTCCATTCTTAGGTTTGCTCCTCCGGCCCCGGTTCCTGTGCTTTGGGCTGCTCTTGATTCCATGTTGAATTTATTTTTCCGTTTGGTTTCGATAATAGTCAGACCTGCCCCTGTATCTAAAATAAAGTTTGCATCTACACCATTAATCTTTCCTTTTAGATGTAAGTGACCGGATTTTTCTTTTTCCATTTGCACTTTGGTGTAGCCACTTTCAAGTAGGTATTCCGAAAGAGTAGCGATTGGTTTTAGGTTGGAAGAGATATCTTCTTTCTGCTTTTCAGTACAATTAGAAAGTAAAATTGAAATGGTGCAGAGCAAAAGAATTTTTTTCATTCTTGATCAGTTTTTTGATTTTGGAGAGTTTCAAAAAATCTCAAGCTTTTTCATAGTGGAAAGAAATAAGTAGCCCCGACAGGAATCGAACCTGTATCTAAAGTTTAGGAAACTTCTATTCTATCCATTGAACTACGGGGCCAAAGGGACCTGCAAGATACTAGAAATGCCAAAAAACCCGCAAATATTCTGGAGTCAACTTATGGGGATTCAGAGTTTTACCCTATCTTTGCACTCCAAATTTAGGATGGACGGGTTCCATCCATTAAACAAACAATTATAAACTATGTCAGTAAAAATCAGATTAGCACGTCGAGGCAGAAAGAAAATGGCCATTTACGACGTGGTTGTCGCTGATGCGAGAGCTCCACGGGATGGACGCTTCATCGAGAAAATCGGAACTTACAATCCGAACACGAACCCTGCATCGATCAACATCAACAATGAGCGCGCTCTACAGTGGTTGTTGAACGGAGCCCAGCCTACCGATACGGTTAAGGCTATGCTGTCTTACAGAGGGGTAATGCTTAAAAAACACCTCCAAATCGGAGTGGTGAAAGGTGCGATCACGCAAGAACAAGCGGACGCGAAGTTTGAAGCTTGGGTAGCTGAGAAAGAAGCTAAGATCCAAAGCAAGGTAGACTCTATCGGTAAAGCGAAAGAAGAAGCTCGTCAAAAAGCTCTTGAAGCTGAAGCCGCTAAGAATCAGGCTCGTCTTGATGCGATCAAAGCAAGAGAAGAAGAGGCAAAAGCAGCAGCTGCTGCAGCCGAAGCTCCTGCTGAAGAAGCCGCTGAAGATGCTGCTCCTGAAGCTTCCGCAGAAGGCGAAGAAGCTACAGAAGCTTAATATAAAATCTCCCCATGAACAAGGAGCAGTGCTTTCAATTAGGCTATGTGGCCAAAGTTCATGGACTTCGTGGTGAAGTAATGGTGGTTCTCGATGTGGACTATCCAGAAGATTATGAAGATCTGGAGCACATCTTTCTCGAACAAAAAGGACGCTTGGTTCCATTCTTTTTGGAGCACTTTGTTCTTCAAGCCGGGAATAAGGCTTTGGCCAAATTTGAGGACTTTGATACCATTGAACAGGTAGAACCTTTAGTTGGATCGGGAATATATCTCCCACTGACTGCTTTACCTGAGTTGGGTGAAGACCAATACTACTACCACGAGTTGATCGGGTTTGAAGTAGAAGATGAGAAAAACGGGGTCTTAGGTCCTGTGGAAACCATCTACGACTTGGAAACCCAAGACCTTCTGGGAGTGAGCTACCAAAATAAGGAAGTTCTTATTCCGATTCAGGATGAGATCATTCTCAAGGTAGACAAGGCAGCAAAAAAAGTTTTCTGCCGATTACCGGAAGGATTGCTTGACATTTATCTGGAAGACTGAGACATGCACATCGATATCATCAGTGTGGTACCAGGACTGCTGGAAGGACCTTTTTCACATTCTATCCTGAAAAGGGCAGAAGAGAAGGGTTTGGCTACAGTGAGGGTTTACAATTTGCGTGATTTCGCCATAGGAAAACAGAAGCAAGTCGATGATTATGCTTTTGGTGGCGGAGCCGGCATGGTGATGATGGTAGAGCCCATTGCGAAATGTATCGAAAACCTCCAAAGTCAGCGGGATTATGATGAAATCATCTACATGACCCCTGATGGAGAGACCTTCGATCAGCCCATGGCAAACTCGCTTTCGCTTCAGAAAAACCTATTGATCCTTTGTGGACATTATAAAGGAGTAGATGAGCGGATTCGGGAGCGTTACATTACCAAGGAGATTAGCATTGGGGATTTTGTGTTATCTGGAGGAGAACTTGCGGCCGCTGTGGTGGCAGATGCGGTGATCCGATTGATTCCCGGAGTACTCAACGATGAAACCTCAGCTTTGACAGATTCTTTTCAGGATCACCTGTTGGCACCGCCTGTTTATACTCGTCCTGCTGAATGGCAGGGGATGAATGTACCGGAGGTATTGCTTTCAGGTCATGAAGCAAAGATCAATGAATGGAGATTTGAAGCCTCGGTTCGCCGGACCCGTGAACGTAGACCCGATTTGTGGGCTAAGTCAGGTTTGGGTGAAAGCGATTTGAAAAAGAGAAAAAAGTAATTCAACAAGCCACGTGTTGGCCAAACAGCGAAAGCATAAAATATAGAAGCTATGAGCGAACTAATGAAAATTGTAGAAGCGGAATACAACGAAGCAAGAGCTAAATTCCCTTCTTTCAAAGCCGGAGATACCATCAACGTACACGTACGAATCAAAGAAGGTAACAAGGAGCGGGTACAGCAGTTTCAAGGAACTGTAATTCAGCGAAAAAACCCTAACTCTAACGGAGAGACCTTCACTGTACGTAAGATTTCTAATGGAATCGGTGTAGAGCGTATCTTCCCTATCCTTTCTCCAGCTATCGAGAAAATCGAAGTATTGAGACAAGGTAAAGTACGTAGAGCTAGATTGTTCTACTTGAGAGGACGTCAAGGAAAGGCTGCCCGAATCAAAGAAAAAATCCAGGTGAAGCACTAAGCTTCATCCGATTCAACATAAAAGGAACTCAATTTTGGGTTCCTTTTTTCATTTGTTTAAATTCATGAAAGCATATTAAATGCTCATGAAAGAAACTCAAATCCTTGATCCTGGACAAAAGCTCGGAAAAGTAGTAGTCAAATTAGCCCAGCTGCTTTTTGCTACATTTTCCGTCTTATTATTCCTATTGGCCTATTTGGGGAATCGAGGACTTTTTCAGGACTGGAATATTAAAATTGAGCCCGAATTTTCTTGGTTCTTGTCTTCCTATCAGCCTCATCAGGTAGTAACATTATTTTGTATAATCGCGGGAATTAAGTTTTTGCTCCTATTGGGAATCATGGTTTGGATTGATCGGGATATTTAGAATCAACCAAGGCTATCCCTCAAATTTTTTTTAAAGTATTTATTGCCGCTGATTTGAATCGAGCCTTTCCCTGACAAATTCCTATCTTTGCAGCTTGATTCTAAACTATAGGCAGTTTTGCCTGTTTCAAGCTAAGCATATTCTAAATCCATGAGCAGAGAAGTTCGCGTACGTTTTGCCCCTTCCCCAACAGGACCTTTACATATTGGAGGAGTCCGTACTGCCTTATACAATTACCTTTTTGCAAGAAAACATAACGGGAAATTTATCCTTCGAATAGAAGATACGGATCAGGCGCGCTATGTTCCGGGTGCTGAGATCTACATCAAGGATTCCTTGGATTGGTTGGGAATTACACCGGATGAAAGTCCATGGAATCCAGGTTCAGTGGGTCCTTACCGACAGTCAGAGCGAAAGCCTGACTACATGAAATATGCCTTGAGTTTGGTGGAAAAGGGGCTTGCTTATTATGCTTTTGACACTGCTGAGGAATTGGAAGCTATGCGGGAGCGATTGACTGCTGCTCGGGTTGTTCAGCCTCAATACAATAGCATTACGCGAACCCAAATGAAAAATTCCCTCACTTTACCTGAAGATGAGGTGAAAGCGAGACTTGCATCCGGAGAACCGTATGTGATTCGTGTCAAAATCCCTAGAAAGGAGGAAGTAAGATTGTATGATCAAATTCGCGGTTGGGTCATGGTTCATTCTTCGACGCTTGATGATAAGGTTTTGATGAAATCAGATGGTATGCCTACTTACCATTTGGCAAATATTGTCGATGATCATTTGATGGGAATTACCCATGTGATCAGAGGTGAGGAATGGTTGCCTTCGGCTCCTTTGCATGTATTGTTGTATCGCTATTTTGGATGGGAAGATACCATGCCGGAATTCGCCCATTTGCCTTTGCTTCTGAAGCCAGATGGAAATGGGAAACTTTCCAAGCGTGATGGAGACCGTCTTGGGTTTCCTGTTTTTCCGATTGATTGGAAAAATGAAACCACTGGAGAGACTGCAACTGGCTTTAGAGAGCAAGGTTACCTTCCAGAAGCATTGTTGAACTTCTTGGCATTTTTGGGCTGGAACCCTGGAGATGATCGGGAATTATTTACAAAGGAGGAATTGATTGAAGCTTTCTCAATTGAGCGAATCGGAAAGGCAGGGACCAAGTTTGACATTGCTAAAGCCAAATGGTACAACGAGCAATATCTTCGGGCAAAAACCGATGCGGAATTGGCACCTTATGTTCAGGTAAGTGCCGAGAAGGAAGGTTTCCAAGTTTCTGGTAAAACTGCCGAAGCTATCGCAGCTTTAACAAAAGGTCGAGTTTCCTTCCCTGCAGAAATGTGGCAGGAAAGTCGATTTGTTGTGGTAGCTCCAACTGAGTTTGATGAGCAAGTAGCAGCGAAAAAATGGAATGAAGATGCCGTAAAAGTGCTTTCTGCTTATCAGGAAAAGGTAGATTCTTTCGAAGGAGAATTTGATGCAAGTTCTGCGAAATCCTTGCTTGAGTCAACAGCAGAAGCAGAGGGGATCAAACTTGGGAAGGTAATGCAGGCGGTTAGGCTTTCTGTTACCGGAGCGGGTGCCGGTCCGGATTTGATGGAGATATTTGCTATCTTAGGTCCTAAGGAAGTGGCTCAGCGAATTCGATTCGCCTTAGAAACCTTGCCACTTGCTCAATAAGTTGAATAGTATGAGCAAAAAGAAAAAAAAGAAAAACGAAGAACCCAAAGTCCATGGGGATCTGAAAGGATTTAAAATGGAAATCGATTCGTTTGGGGAAATTTCTTCTACCTTTTCGATCGATAAGATCAATGAGTTTTTAAATAAGAATGTGGAAGACAAAAAACTAAAGGATCGGGATGATTTGGATGAAATCCAGAACGGTTCTGATGAAGAAAAATAAAGCTCCTTTTGGAGCTTTTTTGTTTAGATAGAATAATGCGTGGGTCCTTCTTTACTTCGATTGGTTGAAATTTTGAAAATCTTCAACCTCCTAAGACCAGCTCCGTTTGTTATTGGGAATAATTACAGATCAATTCTGTAATTTCACCAGCTACTAAACCATCGCTTTCCCTTGAAAAAACTTTTACTAACTCATTTCCTAGGCTTCTTTTTGGTTTTGACTGCTTTTTCCCAAACCAGTACCGTAACCGGTGTGGTAAAGGATGCTGAAACAGGAGAAACCCTTCCTTTTTGTAATGTTTTCATTAACAATACCACCATTTCCACGACCACGGATTTGGATGGTGCCTATACGCTTCAGGATTTGCAGCCTGGTGCTACTGAAATTGGCTTCTCCTTTATGGGATATGAGGCGGTCACCAAGCAGGTAACTTTAAATCCCGGTGGCACACTCACCTTGAACCTATCGCTCAAGCCACTGGAGACCGAATTAAGTGATGTAGAAATTAAAGCGAAGCGAGATAAAGCTTGGGAGAGAGATCTTCGGAAGTTTGAAAACTTGTTCCTAGGGAATGATTTGGTGGCAGCGAGAACGGAGATCGAAAATCCATGGGTCATCGATTTTCCTCCTTCTGAGGAGAGGAATACTTTTTTGGCAAGTTCTCAGTTGCCAATTGAATTGGTCAACAATTACCTCGGCTATAAAATCACCTTCGATTTAACGGAGTTTTTTGATAATCCGGTGAATTACAGGATCTCTGGTGCGGCTCGGTTTGAGGAAATGGAGGCAGGGTCTTCTGATCAGGAGCAAGAATGGGAGAAGAATCGCATGGAGGTTTATCGGAAATCTCCTCAAAATATGTTTAGGGCGATGATAGCAGGAACCCATGAAAAAGAAGGGTTTTTTCTCTATGGAGACAAACCGGGCGGAGCAGATTCCCGAAATATGCGATCGGATATTTTCGCCAATGAATTGGGGAAATCCGTGATTCCTTACAAGCCTGAGCAATTGGTAGCCCCTGCAGACAAGCCGGGCGAGTATTGGATTTATTTGAAGGGAAGAATTGAGATACATTATCAGAAGGGCTATAGTCAACAGAATACCTATCGAGATGCTCCATATCCGGTTTCTTGGTTGGAGGTGAATGGAGGAAGAGTTCGGGTCAGGGAAAATGGGATGATCCTTAATCCTCAAGATGTGGTTTTTTCAGGGGATATGGACCGAAGAAGAGTCGCTTCCATGCTCCCTTTGGACTATGACGCTGAGCGGGCTATTCAGCTTCAAAATTTGGAAAAAACCGCGGCCAATTACCAGGAGCGAATTTACATTCATACCGATAGACCTTATTATCAAGAGGGCGAGGAGGTCTTTTTTCAGGCCTTTATCAATTATGGAAATCCTTACCTCAAGAATGATCTGAGTGAGGTTTTGCATGTGGAGCTGCTATCCGAGGATCGGGACTTCATTTTCAAAAAGAAATACAAAATCTTCGAAGGTGCAGCTGGAGGCAGTTTCTTCATTCCAGATTCACTTTCGGGTAACCATTTTTACCTAAGGGCCTATACCAATTGGAATCGGAATTATGGTCCTGATCACTATTTTACTAAGCCGATTTTGGTAATAGCACCAGGTCAAGAAGTAGGAAAGGTTAATCCCTCAGATGGAGTTTCCGAAAATGTAAAAGTAAGAACAGATAAGCCTCACTATGGGAAGCGGGAAAAAGTCAACTTGAAAATCAACACTCAAGAATTATCAGGAAAGCCACTTTCTGCACGACTTTCAGTCACCGTTTATGACTTGACACAGGTCCAACCTGTTTTGGAAGGGGCAGAGAGCGTGAATTTGTTGGCTCTTGAAAAAATTCCCGAATCGGTCGGTTTGGATAGGTTTTCCTACGCGATAGAAAAAAGCCTGAATGAACAGTTTCTTTTGAAAGATCAAAAGGGTAGGGGAACTGCTGGAAACGTCACTGTTTTCGTCAACGGATTTGAAGGAATCGTTGAGTTGGAGGCAAATCGAAATGGGGAGTTTGCCATGGAGGAAATGGAATTTTATGGGCCTATGCGTTTGGCTATTCAAGGAGTAGATTCCAAAGGTCGACCGCTGCCTGAGGTAGAATATTTAGAGTCACTTCCAGCACCTATTGCTTCATTTCCGAGTGTGAATTGGCCGAAAATAATTGAAAGTGGGGAGAAACCTATTCTGGAAAAACCTTCCGAAGAGTTTGTGGAGTTGGAAGAAGTAGAGGTGGAAGAAAAGGCTCCTTCTTCTAGTGGTGCGATCTATGGAAATCCGGATTTTGTGGTTACGAGTGAAAAAATCATGGCTACCGGGAGTGCTGTGGATTTGGTGAATAGCCTGGCTGGAAATGTACCGGGAATGCGTGTGACAATAGCCGGTGCAAGCGGTAAGCAACAAATCCGACTTCGTGGAGGAGCTACTTCTGTTTTTGGATCCATGGAGCCTGTGGTGATGGTGAATGGGGCGATTTTGGTTTCTGGACCCGATGCCACGGCAGCAGATAATCTTCGAAATATCAACCCCAATGATATTGACCGGGTTGAAATCGTTTCCCGAACGGTTTCCATGTTAGGTGATCAGGGTAGGAATGGAGTTATAGCGGTGTACTTAAAAGATGGCATGAGTTCACAGCAGCAAATGGCAATTCCCTCAACTATTTCGGAATTTGTAATAGAGGGCTATGAGGTACCAAGAAACTTTTTTGAGTTTTCCTATGACACTATATCTGAAGCACCGAGTCAGGATTTGAGAAAGACCTTATACTGGAATGGAAATTTAGTGAGGGATGCTTCTGGTGAGGTAGAAATTAGCTTTTTCACGAATGATCAGGCTGGTCCGATGCGAGTGGAGATTCGAGGATTGAGTTTGGATGGAAAACCAATTTCAGGCACCTTTACCATCAATCAGGCTAATCAGTGATGCATTTATGAGAATATCTGCTTTGATTTTTTTATTTGTTCTACTTGGAATGGAGGCATTCTCACAGACGAGTGTGGGAATTCGCGGAGGATATGCTAGTTCTTCCTTCAGCTATCGTCCTGCAGCCAATATTCGTAACCAAAGCACGGAAAGTATAGCAAAACCGACTTTTTCCTTGGTGGTGGAGCATTTCAATGCAAAAAATGCTGGAGTGGAGTTGAACCTGCAATTGATCACTTTGGGTTTTCGCCAACTAAATGATGCTGATGATCCACTCGAAAACCGAACGGAATTCGATTACTTGAAAATCCCTTTTTTGGCTTCCTTTTATGCCGGAAGATCAGGGAGATTTCAGGTGAAAATCGGTCCCCATGTGGGGTATTTGTTAGGCGCTAGAGATGTTCAGCGGGAATTTGAAAATCTTTCAATCCCGGAAATTCCTACGTATGGAGGGGAAGGAGATAATCCAAAGAAATTCATGTATGGGATCAATGCCGGAGCAGGGATTTCAAAGGTTTTTGGAAAAAGCGCTTTAGCAGCAGAGGTGCGTTTTTCCTATGATTTTACCAATCCTGAAAGTCAGGACCGGATTTTTGATATGAATTCGACCACCTTGGAACTTGGGCTTTCGTATCTATTTCGAGTTCGGGAGCGAAAGGAACCCTAGCGAGTTTTTTAAAAATTTTCAGACTCGCTGTCCTATTTTTTGTCATTTCTCCGATTACTAATTGAATATGAAGCACAGTGAGCTGGAAAATATTCTGAAGAACTATCATCGAGAGGCCTTTCTCTGGTCCCGGCAATGCTGTGGTTTTGAGGACGAATTGGCCAAAGATGTGCTTCAGCAGAGTTATTTGAAAATCCTGGAGGGTAAGGCCAAGCTTCGATATCCCGAAAAAGTCAAATTATGGTTGTTCTCTATAATTCGATTCACGGCCATTGATGAACTTCGAAAAAATGGAAAATGGCTACCAATTGATGATTCTTTTGATTTAGTAGAAGAGGAGAACGAGGAAGTCGAAATGGACTATCAAAAGCTATTGATGAGATTGTCGCCCATGCAAAGGGAAGTGCTTTTGATGGTTTTTTATCATCAGATGACTATCGCTGAAGCAGCTGAAATCCTCCAAATTGGATTGGGTACCGCTCGGACACACTATGAGCGGGGAAAAAAGAAACTGAAAGAACTGATTGAAACTTCTCAAACCGAAGCAGAAAATGGAAAATGAAGACGATTTGATAAAAGGGTTTTTCAAGGATTTGATAAGACAGGATGAGAGTCTTTCCATTCCTGAATTTCCCGAAACCAAAGTAAAAAGCTTTCCTTGGTGGATTCCAACGGGCATCGCAGCAAGCTTTATTTTGGGAGCTTTTTTGCTATTTCAGCGTCCTGAAGTTCCCGAAGCACCTGCTGATGTGATTATCATTTCCCTTCAGGAAAACGAGAATCATGAGCAAGAAATTTTGATTGAAGAAAAAGCCTATATCGATATATGGGAATCAAGCACCTCTTCCCTTTTAACTGAATTCTAATCCAACGCTACCATGAAAAACCTATTTGTAATCGCCCTTTTCCTGATCAGTCATTTTGTTTCAGCTCAGGATATCTTCAAAAAAAACCTGTACTCAGCCGACCAAATTATGGAGGCCCGGGAGAAGATCAATCTGACTGATGCCCAAGCATCCAAAATCAAAAAAATCCATGCTGAGAATGCAGGTGAGTTTTCAACCCTAAAATGGGACTTGGATGAAGCAAATTCCAAACTGGAAAAAATGCTTCAAGAGCCTAAAATCGACCAAGTGGCTGTAAATAGGCAGCTTGATAAGGTTTTGGAGCTGGAAAACCAACTCAAGAAAAAGCAACTGAGTACACTAGTCGCTATTAAAAATGAGCTGACTGAAAATCAGATTGAGATGCTTAGTCAAAGTCAGGTTTATGGTCTAAGACGTGTAGGTCCAACGGGTACTTCAAGCGTGATTGGGATTTCTGGTTTGAAATCCAATGAAAGTGTCCGAATAGGACAACCAGCTACCGGCTATTCTGCCGTATCTCCGGAATCAAAAGTTGGGGTAGTGGTTTCTGGAACCGCCTCAGATGATCAACCGCTTTATATCATTAAATCCGATGCTGGGACTGTAGAAAAGAAGTCTTCCCAAGCCCTTGATTTAAATCCTGGCGATATTGAAAGTATCTCTGTCCTGAAAGATAAATCTGCCACTGAGGTGTATGGTGAGAAAGGGAAAAATGGAGTTATCATCATCACCCTGAAAAAAGGTGCAAAGTTTAAAAAATAAAAGTTGATTATGGTTTAAATGAAAAAGGAGACCTATACAGTCTCCTTTTTTTGTTTGATATTACTTCATTCCCATATAATCTACGACGAAATAGCTCATCACTCGAAGGCCGAGGATAAAGCCACTTTCATCGATGTAGAAATCAGGAGTGTGGTGAGAAGGAGTTTTTGTTGGGTCTCCACCTTTTTTCATCCCGCCTAAGCCAATAAATAAACCTGGTTTTTCACGTTGGTAAAAACTGAAATCCTCAGCTCCAGTCACTGGCGGATTGACCCGAACATGATCCTTTCCTGCAGCTGCTTCCAAAGTTGGGACCATTTTGGCAGTGAGCTCAAGGTCATTGACTGTGGATGGATAGAGTTTTTGGATATTTACCTCAGCTCTAGCTCCGGCACTTTCAGCGATGTTCGTTGCGATTTCTGTGATTCGCTTATGTACTAATGCCTGTTGCTCGTCTCCAAAAGTTCGGATAGTTCCTATCATTTCCACTTTTTCTGGGATAATGTTGTGTCGAATTCCACCATGAATAGCCCCAATTGTCACTACAGCTGGATTTTGGGTAATATTCACACTTCTGGATAAAATGGTTTGTAAGCCAGTCACAATCTGAGAAGCGGTGACAATAGGATCTACTCCTGACCAAGGGGAAGCCCCATGTGCCTGCGTTCCGTGAACAATAATTTCCAAATTATCTACAGCAGCTTGTGCAGGTCCAGGTCTGTAGCCAATGGTTCCCACTTCAGTCTGAGCAGAAATATGTAGCCCGAAAATGGCATCTACGTCTTCCATGACTCCCTCTTCCACGAGTTGCTTGGCGCCCCAAGTGGTCACACCTTCTTCATTGATACCCTCTTCGGCAGGTTGGAAAATGAATTTGACATTGCCTTCCAATTGATCCTTCATACTAGCTAGAATTTCAGCCACACCCATTAAGATGGCGACGTGAGTATCATGTCCACAGGCATGCATGACGCCTGTTTCCTGACCATTGTAAACGGTCGTCACAGTAGATTTGAAGGGCAAATCTCCACGCTCCGTAACTGGCAAAGCATCCATATCGGCTCGCAGGGCTACGGTAGGTCCGGGTTTGCCTCCTTTGAGATAACCTACCACACCTGTTACGGCCATATTTTCCTTTACTTCTATGCCTAAACTTCGCAGGTGATCTGCTATTTTTTTGGCGGTTCGGAATTCCTGATTTCCCAATTCAGGATTTTGGTGAATATCCCTTCGCCATTCGATTACTTTGGATTCAATTTCACTGGCTTTTTGATCGATTTGTGGGCGAAGGTTTGTTTGCCCAAAAGCCATAGTGCTAATCAGAAATAAGGGGAGTATAAGCTTCTTCATACTAAAATTTGGTTGGTGATGGAAAGGCAATTTATCCATTTCGTGATAGAATAATCTGACTTTTTTGAAATTTGAGAATTATTCGAACCAAAAGGGCTAAATCTGTTTTTTAAAACAAAAAGTAATAATCATGGAAATAAAAGATAAAGTAGCAGTTGTAACAGGAGTCAGTAAAGGAATTGGATTGGAAGTAGTCAAAATTCTTTTGGAAAAGGGTGCGATTGTCGCTGGTTGGGGGAGAAATAAACCAGAACTAACGCATTCCAATTTTCACTTTTTCACCTGTGATGTAGCAAAAGAAGAATCGGTCGAAGAAGCTTTTCAAGCCACAAAAGCCAAGCTTGGAGATGATATCAGAATCTTAATTAATAATGCAGGTTTTGGTGTTGCTGGTCCAACCGAGACTTTTTCTTCAGAAGATTGGAAAGCCATGTTTGACACCAATGTTCATGGGATTTTTTACACAACCAAACGCCTGATTCCGACTATGAAAGCTGCTGATGAGGGACATATCATCAATGTGGCTTCGATTGCGGGGTTGAATGGAGTGAATCAGTTTGCTGGGTACGTAGGAACCAAGCATGCGGTAAGAGGAATCTCCCATTCTTTGTATATGGAACTTCGGGATTATGGAATCAAGGTTTCCACGATTTACCCGGGTTCGGTACAAACACATTTCTTTGATGAAATTCCGGGTATTGAAGCCAATGAAAATATGATGAGACCGGAGGATGTGGCGACGACTATTGTACAAACTCTTGAAACCCATCCAAACTATTTCGTGGCTGATGTGGAGTGTAGACCATTGAGGCCTAGAGGGAAGAAGTAGGTTTGTCAGTAGGCAGTTTGCAGTATTCAGTTTGCAGTATTCAGTAGACAGTAGTCAGTATGCAGTAGTCAGTATGCGGTTGGCAGTTTGCAGTTTGCGGTGGATTATCGTGTTTCTATTTTTTATTTCGAGGTGAACTGAATTTGCCTGGATTTGAAATCATGAATCCAATTAGTTTACCGACCTCTTTTGCATTTTGATCGAGTTCATTATAGAGATCTTCAGAAATATATCCACATTCCAGAGCAAATTTGAGCCAAATCTGAGTTTCAGAATTTTCCATATCTGCATCCGATAACTTTGAAATGAAGTGAGAGGGGTATCTCCTTTTTCGATACCCCTCTCCTATATTCACACAAACTGATCGACTAGATCTTCTAATTTGATCGATCAAAGCGAACTTTTCTTCTGAACGAAAAGATTTTGTGACTTCAAAAATTTTCATAGCGAGTTTAAAACCTTTCTGATAGGCCAAAAGATCCTGAAAATCCATTTTGATAATTACAAGAGTACGTTTTAACTAAAATACTAGAACATTCAGGCTTTTGGAATTATTTAAAATCAAATTTTAATTTTTATCAACTGGCATACTCCAACTGATAAACTTTGCCCACTGCCCACTGCCCACTGCCCACTGAAATCTGCCTACTGAAATCTGCCCCCCGAATCCTTGCCATTCCCCGCTCATTCCCTATTTTTGCCTTAGACCTTTCGACCGGGTTTTTACCCTTGCCATGCGGGTGAACTCCCGGTCGGTCTTTTGTAGCCTATGTCTTTAGAAGTCTCTCAACTGTGTAAAAATTTTG
The DNA here is from genome assembly GCF_004571135.1 of Algoriphagus kandeliae. Taxonomy (GTDB): domain Bacteria; phylum Bacteroidota; class Bacteroidia; order Cytophagales; family Cyclobacteriaceae; genus Algoriphagus; species Algoriphagus kandeliae. Next base: position 613,287 of record NZ_SPSB01000004.1, on the reverse strand, counting down.
GTTCTCAAAAAGCGCTGGATGGGGTGACTTTTTCTGCAAAGCCCGGTCGTATTTTAGGGTTTTTAGGTCCCAATGGAGCGGGAAAATCTACGACTATGAAAATCATCACGGGCTATTTGCAGGCAGATTCCGGAGAAGTACAAATCCATGGCATTGATGCCCTGGCTCATCCTAAACAGGTAAGCCCTCTAATCGGCTACCTTCCTGAGAAAAATCCGCTTTATGCTGACATGTTTGTGAAGGAGTTTTTATCCTTTGCGGGAGGCTTGTATGGACTTTCAGGAAAAATGCTGAAAAGCCGTATGGAGGAAATGCTTGAAAAAACAGGCCTAACGACAGAACAGCACAAAAAAATCGGTCAACTTTCCAAAGGATATCAACAGCGGGTTGGACTTGCCAAGGCATTGATTCATGACCCCAAAGTTTTGATTTTGGATGAGCCTACGACAGGTTTGGACCCGAATCAATTGGCGGATATTCGTGGCTTGATACGTGAAATCGCTAAGGATAAAACCTTGATTCTTTCCACCCATATTATGCAAGAGGTGGAGGCGATTTGTCAGGATGTTGTTTTGATTTCCAAAGGTCAAATTAAGGCTGCGGACTCCTTGGCTAATTTCCAGCAGCAAGGAAGCGGAGATCAATTGATCGTCGAAACGGAAGAACCTTTGGAACTTTCTTGGTTTGAAGCTTTTCCAAGCGCCTCCTTCGGTCCGAAGGGTGAAATGCAAGTAATTATTAAAGCGGAAAATATCACGGAAGCCCGAAAGGCTATTTTGGGAATTATTCAGGAAAAAGAATTGAACCTGATTTCCCTAAGTCAGGAAAAGAAAAGTCTAGAGGAACTTTTTAGACAATACACCAAATGAAAAGTCTGATCATCAAAGAAATCAATGCTTTTTTGGGTAGCCTGTTAGGCTATCTGATCCTAGCCTTGTTTTTGGTAGCAATCGGATTGATCGTCTGGGTGTTTCCCCAAAGCAGTGTCTTGGATTATGGTTACGCTGATTTGGAGCCACTTTTTACCTACACCCCCTTTGTTTTCACCTTCTTGATTCCGGCTCTTTCCATGAGAGCTATTGCAGAAGAAAGGCGAAATCATACCTGGGAATTGCTCCGAACTTCTCCATTGAATTTGGTGCAAATTGTCTTTGCCAAGTATCTCGCACTTCTCATTCTAGTTTTCATCGCAGTTTTGCCTACCCTTTTGTATTTCTACAGCGTGTATGAATTGGGTGATCCGGTAGGGAATTTAGATCAGGCTGGCTTTTTTGGAAGTTGGATAGGCTTATTGCTCTTAGGAGCGGTATTTGGAGCCGTTGGAATTTTTTCCTCTGCTTTGACCTCCCAACAGGTAGTAGCCTTTGTATTGGGCGTATTCTTCTGCTTTGTGCTTTATTTTGGATTTTCGGCAGCTTCAGATTTGGGTTTGGGAACTTGGGCCTATTGGATTGAAGAGTTGAGTTTGAGTTTTCATTACATCAATCTGAGCAGGGGCGTGATTGACTCCTCAGATATCTTTTTCTATTTGGGGATGATTTGGTTGTTTTTAGGAGGAGCTGTATTGGTCTTGCGGAATAAATGAGCAGAAAAAAACAACATATCGTCCGAAATATTGGGGTTTTGCTTGTTGTCTTGCTCATCTTTTTGGCCTTTGGAGCTTTTTTGCGTTTTCGAATCGATTTGACCGAGGATAGACGCTATTCGCTTCATCCGGCCACAGAGGAAGTCTTGGAGGAGGTTCAAGAACCTATTCATGTTGAAATTTTACTCGTAGGAGATGACTTGCCTGCTGGAATGCGAAGACTGCAACGATCTATTGAAGAAACCGTCCGAACCTTTGATGCTTTTTCTAATCAAAAAATCAGTTTCTCCTATCTGGATCCTCTCAGTTTGCCGGAGGAAGATCAGGAAGAATTTATTCTTCAATTAAACGATTATGGGATCAATCCAACGAGTTTGATGGTCAATCAAACTGGTGGGCAGCAAACCAAATTGATTTTTCCGGGAATTCTTGTTTACAATGAGGAATTTGAAACCGGGGCACTCATTCTGAAAGGGGAAATGGGAATGGGGCAGGAGGAGATCCTAAATCAGTCCATTGAAAATTTGGAATTTGAACTGAGTAATGCCATCCGAAAATTAAGCAATCCAGGCTCCGGAGCGATTGCCATGGTTATGGGGCATGGGGAGATGAAAGAGGATGATGGCTATGGTTTGGTAGAAGCACTTGATGGTGATTTTGAGCTGTTCAAAGTCCCCTTGGAGCAGGCTAGAACAGTTGAAGATTTGGTCAATTTTGAATTGATTTTTATTCAAGGCCCACAAGAAAGTTTTACAGAGCGAGAAGTCTACCTTCTTGATCAGTATGTGATGCATGGAGGGAAATTGGTGGTTTTGACCGATGGGGTTTTGGTGGATGTGACGCAGGCCGGTGGGGAAGGAACCTTGGCATTTCCTTTTGAAAATGGGCTTGAAAATCTCTTGTTCAAATATGGAATTCGGGTCAATAAAGATCTGATTCAGGATTTGAATTTTGGGTATTTTCCAGTTATGGGAGGTAATTTCGGAAATCAGGAGCAATTGGTTCCGTTGCCTTGGCCTTTTTACGTACAGGCCTCCCGAATGCAGGATCATCCAATTACCAAAGGTTTGGATGTGGTCAATTTCCGGTTTGTAAGTAGTTTGGATACAGTGATGGCACAAGGGATCCAGAAAACCCCGCTTCTTTTTTCCTCAGATTTTACAAGGATTTTACCAGCCCCCGCTCGGGTAGCCTTTCGGGATATGGAAATGGAACCGAATGTGGCTGATTTCCCTTTACGCAATCTTCCCTTAGCTTATTTGTTGGAAGGGGAATTTACATCCCTTTACAAAAACAGATTTTTGCCAGAGGGTTTTGACCAGGCCGATTTCAAAGAAAGTGGAGAAGGGAAAGTAGTGGTCATCGGAGATGGGGAGGTCTTCCAAAGTCAGGTAGATTTCCAATCCGGAGCACCTTTAAATCTGGGTGAAGATCCTTTTAATCAAATGGTTTTTGCGAATCGTATTTTTCTAAGAAATCTGGTTCAGTATCTACAGAACCCTGATGGAATCATTGCTAGTAGGACTCGGACTTTTCAAATTCGTCCCCTTAACCGCGTGAAAATTGTAGAGCAAAAGAGTTTTTGGCAGATTCTGAATGTAGGATTGCCGGTCGCTTTGCTTTTGCTTTTGGGAACTGGAGTTTCTTTCTGGAGAAAGAAAAAATATTCCTAGAAAATCTCCTTGGAAAAGAACTCAAAAAACAGGAATTTATTTGGTGATGGAGGCTTTTCGTCCCCTGTTAAATCGATTTTATTTATAAATTTACCCCCATTCCATAAAGTAATCTTTAAATAAGCCCTATGGTATGAAATCGAGCATGTTGAAGAAAGTCACAAGGAAGGATTGCTGTCAACCATGCGAGATTTTACATGACCTTGTATAAAACTTATAAGCATATGAAATTTATTGTTTCTTCTTCTGCGCTTTTGAAGCAGCTTTCGGCAATCAACGGTGTCGTCACTACCAATCCGGTAGTACCTATTCTTGAGAATTTTCTATTTGAAATTAAGGATTCGATGTTGACAATCACGGCTTCGGATCTCCAAACTTCCATGATTACTGAAATCCACGTTGAGGCCAAAGAAGATGGAAATATTGCGGTACCAGCTCGGATTTTAATCGATACCTTGAAAAACTTGCCTGAGCAGCCGGTGACTTTTAGCATAGATCATGATACCTATGCCGTGGAAATCAGCTCTGACAATGGTCGCTATCGCTTGGCGGGAGAGAATGCAACGGACTTCCCCAAAATCCCTACTGTCAACAATCCAACGACGGTGGACATGTCTACAGAGGTGCTTTCAAGTGCGATTTCCAATACCATTTTTGCAACAAGTTCTGATGAACTTCGCCCAGCGATGACCGGGGTTTACATCAACTTGAGTGATACCAATACAACTTTCGTTGCTACGGATGGTCATCGGTTGGTTCGTTACCGAAGAGTGGATGTAGCTTCTTCCAGCCCAGCTAGCTTGATTATCCCAAGAAAAGCCTTGAACCTGCTGAAGTCTACTCTTCCTTCAGAGAATATTTCTGTGACTGTGGAGTTCAATCAGTCCAATGCTTATTTCAAGTTTGGTCAAATCAAAATGATCTGTCGTTTGATCGACGAGCGATTCCCGGATTATGAAAACGTAATCCCTGCTGACAATCCAAACATCATGACCATCGATCGTCAGGACTTGTTGAGTTCACTTCGTCGTATTGCGATCTATGCTAACAAGACGACGCATCAGGTACGATTAAAATTGACCGGGTCTGAATTGATGATCTCTGCAGAGGATTTGGATTTCTCCAATGAAGCAAATGAAAGATTGTCTTGCGAGCATGATGGAGAGGATATAGAGATCGGGTTCAATGCTAAGTTTTTGGTAGAAATGCTTGGTAACTTGAATTCCAAGGAAGTGAGCTTGAAGTTCTCAGCACCGAATAGAGCAGGCTTGATTTTGCCAGCAGAGCAGGATGAAAATGAAGATATCTTGATGCTCGTGATGCCGGTGATGTTGAATAACTATGTATAATCTTACACAACCATAAACCACCAAAGCCCGGATCATTGATTCGGGCTTTTTTGTTGATTGAGTAATAACCCTCTAAGGGATTTTAAACCCTTGGAGGGTTAGTCAAAGGTTACTTTGTATCCTGTAGCATCTTTAGATACAAGCCTTCTACCCGCTCTCTGGCCCAAGGGGTTTTTCTGAGAAATTTTAGGCAGGACTTGATTGACGGATCATGGGTGAAGCACCGGATAGTAATCCGCTCTCCTAGTTCTTCCCAGCCATAATGAGCGACCAATTGCTCCAAGATGGTGTCGAGGCGAAGGCCGTGAAGAGGATTGTTAGGTTGATGCTCCAAGGGGAAGGGATTATATTTACTGGGTATAAATAGATAGTTAAAAGTCATTGTCAAATGGTTATTAGTCATAGCATTTGATGTTTGTTTTCCTAATTCTCCTCCGATAACTATCGGAGCTGGGTTTTTCTATTAGGGAGTAGGTTCTGCTATCGGAAAAGCCACCAAATCATCAGAAATCAATCTTTACTATCCGCAGCTTTAGATTCAGACTCCACCTGAAAATACCCGATTACTCCACTCATGCACTCCAAAAGCACATTTTTGCCTTTGTTCTTATCCAGTATTTTTTGGAGATCGTCTAGAGTATGAACTTCCTCTTCGTTGGCTTTTATGATCAATTCTCCCAGCGGCCATTCCATTTCATCTGCTTGAGTTCCTTGGTGAATATGGGTGACCACAAGCATGGGCTTTTCCTCGTCTAGAATTTTCAGCATTTCGATCTGTGCATAGGGGTCCACTTCTTGAATGGCTTGAATAATCTCAAAACTCAACGGTTGAATAACCATCCCAAAGACTTCCAAATATTTCCTCTCGCTTAAAATCGGATTTGAGATAATTCCCAATTCAGGATTAGGCATGGCCTTGGCTTTGGTGCGTTGAACTTTTCCTTCCCTCAAATAGCCGATCTCCACTTCCTCTCCTATGGGTACGAGCTTCATGACATCAAAAATATTCTTGTGTCGATAAAGCCCCTCCTTCCCAATCACAATTCCATGTCGATCAAATTCCACCTGATTGATGGAAAGAATAACATCACGAGGCTGAATTTTAGCAGCTTCTAAAAAGCCTTTTTTTAAGACTTTGGAAACTATCACACCTTTTGCACGGCTCTGCTTCAAAAAAGGGTTAAAGTTTTCTGCGTTCTTCTGCAATTTCCCCCCAAGCCCAGCGAAATGGGGTTCATTCAATAAGAGCAGGTTTTTGATGATAATTTTGATAAAACTTGCTGGAGTGATAAATCCAATATTTTCGGCATCTACAATTACGGCTGTGTTGAGTCCCACCACTTCGCCATTTTTGTTGATGCTTGGTCCTCCGGAATTGCCGGGATTGATGGCAGCATTGGTTACAAATCGTTCGGTGGTAAATTCCGAACCGGAAATAAAATTCGTGATTTCCCCACCCGTCATATTGGGTTCTATCATGCCTAAAGGATATCCAATTGCTTTAATCGCTTCTCCACGGGGAGGATTTGCCCCTTTTTGAAGGGTTAGGTATTCAATGGGTTGGATAGCCATTTTTTTGAATCGAGCAAGCTCCTCTTTTGTCAGTTTGATAAGGGCTACGTCAGGCTCGAGTTGTTTCACCATTCCAACAACTTCTGTTTCGAACCTCTCCTCACTTGTCAACATGGAGCTGATTTCGATTTTCACGGCATTTCTCACCACATGGGCATTGGTCACGATGTAGCCTTCGAGATTTTTGTGTTTTACGAAAAAGCCCGAACCGGACCAGATACCAGGGATTTTGATGGATGGATTTAAAACGGACTGTATGTCTTCTTCCAGATAGCCTTCGACATGGATTTGGACAACCCCGCTCATCATTCGGCGGGCGATCTCGTTTAAACTTTGTTTGGTAGTAGTCATCAACTCAGGGAGTAGCCGCTAGCTTTAATATAGGAAGGTTTTTTCTGAATACCTGCTTCAATCCTATTCTTCCCCGATTTTTGAAAGTTGCTCGATTAAATCCCGCTCTTTGCGATAGCTTTTTCGAATCACCCAAATAAATCCAAACCAGAAACCTATCCCGGTAACAAGGCAATACACGAAGAAAATGGAAGAAAGGTGGGGTTGAATGGAAATCAAAAAGAAGCTTAGCCCGACTCCATAGGTCAGATAAATAATGGGTGTCCACACAAACTGAATTCGCTTGCGGTTTTGATAATATCGATGGACTTTTTCCACAAAAACAGCCGTAGCCTGATGAGGTTGGAGATGCCGTAGTTGAAGGCGGCTTAACAACTCCAAGAATACCCGAACTCCAAGGGATCCAAGCATCAGTGAAAGTCCTGTGATCAATATCCAATCTCCAAATTGGCCAATTTCATAAAAGAAGAACGCTAAGAAAAACAACGTGGTCGATAAGATTCCTATGGTCCAATATTGGTCTTTTTTCAGCTTTTTGAGAGCTGACTTGGCCAAACTCAGTACTTGGTCTGCCTGCAAGATGGGTGACTTTTTCACTTGCGAATTGTAAATCGACTGTAGGAGTTCAAGAGGTTCCATGGCTGATGCAGGGATAAAGTTGTTTTTTGATTCGATGAATTTTGACGCGAAGATTTTCCGGACTCAGGCCTAGCGTTTCTTCAATAGTTGCGTAAGGAATTCCCTCCAAAACCATCAAAATAAGCATTCGATTTTGAGGACTGAGCCGATCAATGCAGGCATACATGCGTTGGATTTGATCCTCCTTTTCAGGATCGTATTCAGACTGAGGTTGGATCGCCAATTCCGCCGACTTCTGGGCTTCTTTCTTTTCTTTTTTCAACTGAAGCAAGCAGGTATTCACGGCAATTCGGTAAATCCAGGTTTGCCAATTCGCATCTTCCCGGAATTGCTTTCTGTGAATCCAGGCTTTGACGAAGGTTTCCTGCAGGGCGTCCTCAGCCAAGGCACTGTCCTGCCTGAAGTAGCCCAAGCAGAGCCGGAAGACCGCATCCTTGGTTTCCTCAAATCGGTTTTTGAATAGTTTTTCTTCTTCGCTGCTGCTCAAGGCTTTTTTCGATGACTACTTATTAGAGTTTGCTTTTTGGGTATTGTTACAAAATCGGGAATATTTTTTTGGAGTAGAGAAAAATTGAAAGAATGCTGTAACAATTTGTGGGAAGTCAGCTCTAAATCAAAAACACAAAAAATGAAAACGACTACAACTACCATGAACGCGCACCAATTAGAATTGCTCGATGCATGGAGAACCGAACTTAGTATACGTTGTAAAAATGGCATCAACTTTATTTTTGCTGCAGCCTTGATTTGGGCAGGGATTGCGGTGATCTGGAATCTTGAGTTGAGCTTGTACAATCAAAGTATTCTCACTTTTTCTATCTCCGGACTGATGTTGCCACTGGCTTGGATTTTTGGAAAAATCATGAAAACGGTTTGGAATGTGGAAGGGAATCCCCTAAATAAAGTGGGTTTGATTTTCAACCTGGCTCAACTCTTTTATTTCCCTTTTCTCTTTATCCTTTTGGGAAATAAGCCTGAATACTTTGCCTTGGGTTATGCCATCATCACCGGAGCCCATTTCTTTCCCTATGCCTGGTATTACAAGACCAATTGGTTTGGGATTTTTGCAGGGCTAATCCCTTTTGGTTCGTGGATGCTGTCAATATTCTTCCCAGAAATGATCGGGCTGATCCCTGCTTTTGTTTCGGGCTGTTTGGGGATTTTGGGGCTGGGATTGGTGAGGGATTATCGATTAAAAATCCTGCAAGGCAATCAGGCAGCAATCCTTTGAGGTTTCTAAAACCTCGAAGGATTTATTTTTTCTCAGTTCTGAATATGCTTTATCCAAGAAAAATTTGCGTAAAAAATGATTAATTTTCTAGGTTTTCAGGTAGTTGTAAAAATAATTTCCTTATCTTTTAGTTATTAATTTCTAATTTTTCCGACCTACGGATCATCAGGAGCAAATTATAATAATGGTTTAAAAATGATAACCGGATTAAGATGAAAAAGTCAATAATTCTATTTGTTTTCTTTGTTGGTCTTCTCTCCTGTAACCAAAACAAATACCCTGTCGGCATTTTCCCGGAAGAGGCGACCAATTTGTCAGTAATCAATTCTCCATTTGACGATGTTAATTCGGATGTACCCACAATTAATCATGGGTTTAAACTTGTTTTTTCATCCAATCGAATTAATTCTCAACCCAATCATTTTAATTTAGTAGAATCCAACTTGGTTTTTTATTGGGATAAGTCAGAGGGATTCTTAAGAGTAGATCGAGGTAATACCCTTTTTGATACCTGGTTGAGAGATTGGGTCAGAAAAACGGAAACGAATTTCAATGAAAAAGGGCCATATACCTTCTTTGATTCGGAAGCTGGAGATATTTTGCTCTTTAGCCGGGACGATGCCGAGGGTGTTTATTCCATTCTTTCCGAACCCCGAGAAGCTAACTCACAGGAAATCGAAGGTGCTGAGGCTTCTTTGAGACTAATGGAAAATGGATCGAGTGTAATGTACCCCTCCTTTTATGGAGCCGATTATTTGAAAGGTGCTGGAGTAGAAAGCCAAGGCCGACCTGAAAAAATGCTTTTTAGCTCGGATCGGGATGGGACTTTTGATATCTATGAGGTGGATTTGCCAGCAAGCGGATCGGTGTTGGAATACCTCCAAAGTGCCGAAGAAAAGGATATCCAAAAAATCGGGATGAATACCACCTCCAATGACCACATGCCTTTTGTCTACGGGGACTTGCTGGTCTTTTCCTCTGACCGTCCTGGAGGATATGGAGGCTACGATTTGTATTACTCGTTTCGCAGTGGAGGTGGCTGGACCGAGCCGGAAAACTTCGGCCCCAAGATCAATTCCGAATTCGATGAATACAGACCTGTGGTCTCGAACGCTATGGGGTTTGAAAATCAATTGATGATCTTCTCCTCCAACCGTCCCGGTGGATTGGGTGGATTCGATTTGTATTTTGTGGGAATACCGAAGTTTTAGCCTTGATTCCAAAATCAAACCTTCGAGGTCTGTAAAAGACCTCAAAGGTTGTGGGAATATCCTTTGAGGTTTCTAAAACCTCGATGGATTTGAATTAGCAACATAAACCTTCGAGGAGATTTCTCAATCGTTCCTCTTTCGAAATGACACCTCAAAGGTTGGGTTTACTGCTTCCTCTCCCCTCTGAAAGTCCCATTCGGCTGGATAAAGCTTACCGCGATGATTTCCCCGTCTTTTTCCTCAAACTTCACTTTAAATCCCTCCAGCACCTTTAGGTTAAATTCATGTTCCCCGATATTGACCAGTTCGTACTCAGGCTGACCGGGCACAAAGGCATAGAGCTTTTCCTCCTTAATGTAAATCTTCACTTCCTGCACTCCCATCAGCATATACGCTCCCTCATACTTTTTCAAGTCATCCATTGAAAGCTCATTTTCCTTAGGAGTCCGCTTGAATTCGATCGGGTCGAGGGCAGGCTCCAAGGCGGCTTTTAGTCCGGAAATATCTCCTGTCATATTGCTGACAAACTGAAAAATAAAGGGATTGTCTCGATTGGGTTCGCCCTGATAAATCAGATACATATTGAAGGTATCGTAATCTTTGTGTTCCAAGAATCCACCCAATAGGCCCGTCTGCACAAAGAGCGTATCATTCTTCAGGTCAATCTCCATTTTACCATAGCCGGGATGTTCGTAAGTGCCAGAGTAGTCCATCAGAATGTGGGAAGGCTTGGTCAGGCTAACTTTTGCGGTAGAGTCGGCAGCTGCTTTGGCTTTGGCTTGTGCTTCTTTTGCTTCTTCCAGTCTCTTGACTGTCTCGCCTAGCCAGTCTGCCGGGTCTAGTTCAAGCATATAATCTGAGATTATATTTCTTGCCACCCCAGGTAGCGGTGAACCGTTTTGATTGGTCAAAATCATGATTCCCAAACTGTCTGTTGGGAAAAATGATGCTGAAGCCGAAAAGCCGTCGATATTTCCTCCATGCTCCACCCGATAGTGTCCCCTATAGGAAGCCAAAAACCAGCCATAGCCATAGTTGGAAAACTGTACATCGGGATGTTCTTTGGAAGGGGTGCCAGCCGACACGACCATATGCGCACTCATGGCTTCTTTTACATAGTCTTCGGGGATGATTTGCTCACCTTTGAATTTTCCTCCATTGATCCAAGTGATCAGCCAGTTGGACATCTCAGATACACTAGAATTGATCGCTCCTGCCGGACCCATGGCTGCGATGTTGTAGTAGTCCATTTTTTTGGTCTTGCCTTCCAAATCAACAGAGTAGCCAAAAGATTTATCAGCATCCTTTTCCATGTCGGGAATGCGGAAATTGCTTCGGGTCATGCCCAATTTGTCAAAAAAGAGTTCTTGTACATTTTGCTCCCAACTTTTGCCGGTAAGTCGCGCTCCGATTTCTCCCTGGAGGAAAAACATCCAGTTGTTGTAGTACCACTGCTGTCGCAATCCGGTGAAAGGTTCCTGAAATTCGATGCGTTTGATCAGTTCAGTCTTAGACTCGGAGGGAAACATAAACCAAGAAAAGTCATGCCTCGGCAATCCCGTCCGGTGTGCCATCAGGTCTTTTACAATGATTTGTTCATTCATCCAAGGCTTGGCAAAGCGGAGTTCGGGGATATATTTCCCTGGCCGCTCATCGAAGTCGATTTTCTCCTCTTTGCGCAGCACCCCTAAGACTGCGGAAGTAAAGGCCTTGGAGGAAGAGCCGATGGCAAAAAGCGTGTTTTCTGTCACCGGAACCTGATTTTCCACATCCTTATAGCCAAATCCTTTGGCATAGACGATTTTATCCTTTTGGACGATAGCGACCGCAAAACCGGGAGTATTTAGGGCTACTCGTGCTTTTTCGAGTTCGGTATCCAAAGTTTGGAAAACATCTCCCTTCTTTTGGGATAATGCAGAACTGCTAAAAATCAGTATGAGGGTGAGGGGTAGTAAAAATCTTTTCATCAGAATTTTTTTTAAACTATTTAAAGATAGCATTTACCTCTATCCTTAAAAAAAGTAAAGCTCCCAATTTGGGAGCTTTAGACTTTATGCATTTTCCAAAGTCCGTCGTACCTGATCCAGATTGACTCGGACTTCTTCGATGGTTTCCCATTCTCGGCCCCGCTCTCCATGCTCGATGCCTACATAGCCGTGATAGTTATGTGCTAGGACGAGTTTCATCATGCGCTCGTAGTCCAGGCCAAATTCACGGCCTTGGTCATCCCATACCCTCGGTTTCAGGCTCACTCCTTTAGCATAGGGCATCAGTTCGTCTACGCCACGGTAGGAGTCATAGCTTAGTATCTCATCTCCGTCTCGCTTCATGACGAAGTTGCCGAAATCAGGTAGCGTACCTGCGCGGGGATGAGCAGTTTGTTTGATGAGTTCGGCTAGCCATTTTCCATTGGAAGAAAATCCACCATGGTTTTCAATGATCACGTTGATGTCAAAATCATCTGCAAATTCGCAGATTCTTCGTAGAGTCGAGCTACATACATCGATGGCTTCCTGTTCAGCGGATGGATCTTGACTGAATGGAACGGCGGTGTAGGCATTGATCCTTATAGAGTGACATCCTAGAAATTTAGCGGCTTCCACCCATTTCTTGTGATTTTCTACTGTTTGTCGGCGCTCTTCCGGCGTGGCCGCGCCCAACTGACCTTCCCGATCCACCATAATTAGTACGTTGGTGACGCCTTCCCCCTCTGCACGGGTTTTCATTTCTTGGAGATAAGCCTTGTCTTGGGCTTTATCCATGAAAAACTGATTGACGTATTCAACTGCCTCGAAATTGTGTTTTTTGGCTTCGATAGCAAAGTCCAGATTGTCCATTTTACCACCAAAGAGTAGGGGATTGACAGACCATTGTGCCAAAGAGATTTTAAAAATTGGGTCTGCTTTGGTTTTGGATAAGGCAAATTCTGGAATTCCCAGCCCAAGCGCAGCGGCGGCAAGGCCGGAGGTTTTTAGAAAGTTTCTTCTGTTCGTCATAGGTGGTTAGATTATGGGTTAATGATTATTGATTTAAAAGAGTAACCTAAGTTAATGAATTTGAGGGAGATTGTTTTTGGGTGTTAATCATAAGTAACCGTCACTGCGAGCCTGTCTACCGGCAAGGTAGGGAGGAACGACGAAGCAGTCTCAAAGGGGAAATGGTTGTTAAAAAAGAATTCTTCGGGCCATTTAGGAAAAAGAATAACTTTTGGTTTTTTTCTGGCCCTCGCAATGACGTATGGATCGTCACAGTGATGTTGACCGTCACTGCGAGCGAAGCGAAGCCCGCCTCCCGGATGGCAGGCAGTATCAAAAAAGGGAAGTACAATTTGTGAGATTGCTTCGGGCATCAAAAGAAGCAGGGAAGCTTCAGGGTATTTAGGTTTTTGCCCTCGCAATGACGTGTGGATCGTCACTGCGAGGAGGAACGACGAAGCAGCCTCACTAAATTACCATTCTCTAATTTCATCCCACAAATCTTTCCATTCGGGATTTATGATATTAATTAAGCTTTCTTTCTTTTTTCGATTTCCCCCTTTGATTTGTTTTTCACGATTTATGGCTTCTTCAACGGAATGAAAGGATTCATAGAAAACGAGCTTTGTAATTTTATATTTAGAAGTAAAAGAATTTTTATTTAGACCTGTTTTATGCTCGTGTACACGTCTTAGTAAATCACTTGTGACGCCAGTATATAAAACGGTATGGTTGGAATTAGTCTTGATATATACTGCTCCACCCTTTTCCATCAATTAAAATTTTGTTAAATCAAATATAATTAATAGCCCAATGAAATTGGAATAAGGAATAGACGATTGACCTCTGAGATTGCTTCGGGCCATCTAGGAAAAGAATAGCTTTTAGCTTTCGGTTGCGGCCCTCGCAATGACGTAAGGACCGTCACTGCGAGCGGAACGAAGCAGTCTCAAGGAAGAGAAGAGCAAATTATGAGATTGCTTCGGGCATTAAAGAAAACTGGGCTGCTTAAGGGTTTTTAGGTTTATTCCCTCGCAATGACGTAGCTACCGATTTAGATCTCCCATCCGCTTCGATACTCCCTTGTAAGCAACTGATTCGCTTCTTCATCGTTTGTGATCTTCACAAGATTGGCATCAAAGTGGACTTTTTTACCAGCACGCAAAGCAATAGCGCCGAGATTAATCGTATCGGTAATGCATTGGGCTCGAGTAAAGCTGCCAGGTGTTTGTCGATTCTCCAGCATAGCATCCACCCATTGATCGGTTTTGCGATCTACTTCTCGGGAATTGATCCGTTCAGAATCTCGGCCTGCCATCATCTTACTTTCCGGTAAAAGCACAGGGTTTTCACCTCGGAAACCACCTAAAATTTTCCCTTTGGTTCCCACAATCATCAATCCCTCTTCAGGAGTATCCTTTCCATCCATTTCCAGTTCTTCAGGAGCAAAAGGTTTCATGCCCCCATCATACCAGAAAAGGTCAAAAGCTGGTAATTTTTCCTGCTCAGGGAATTTCCATTTGATCATACAACTGGCGGGGAAGGCCACGTCATTTTTTACCCACTGATAGACCTGATTAACTTCCTCTCGGGTCGTGGTTCCAAAGGCTTTTGCAGAAATAGGACTTCGATGGATGCCCAAGGTTTCAAAGAGTGGGAACAAACTGTAATGTCCCATATCAGCCACGCTGCCTCCTCCGAATTCATACCAGCCTCGGAAAACATTATGCGTGTAGTTTTTATGATAGGGCATATCCGGAACCGGGCCGAGCCAAAGTTCCCAATTCAATCCATCTGGGATAGGCTGAGATTCCGCAGGTCTTTTGGTCCACTGCTGCCAAACAGGTCGATAAGACCAATTGTGGATTTCTTTCAATTCCCCTATCAATCCCGCATCAATCCAAGCTTTGATCTGCCGGTATTCGGGCCGATCCGACCAAGCTAAAAGATGAGTAACCAAGCCAGAATCTTTGGCTTTTTGGATGACTTTTCTCCCTTCAACCAATCGATTTGCAATGGGTTTGTGGGTTACCACATGCATTTTAGAATCCATGGCCGCCAAAGCGATTGGCGCATGGGTATGATCTGGCGTCATGATTTTGACTACGTCGATTCCACTTTCTTTGGCGAAAAGTTCTCGATAGTCTTCGTAGCTCGCACAGCCTTTGTAGCCACCTGAAGGACTGTTTTTGGCATAGAATTTTTCAACATATTCTTTGCCAATATCCCTGCCTCCAGGAATTCCGGGTTTGCCTTCCCACCAGGAATCGTCTCCGATGGTTCTTCGAATATCATTTCGAATTCCATAAGGAGACCAGTCGATGTAATCTGTTGAGAATTTATTTACATCGCAGACTGCAACTACACGGACTTTGGGGTTGTTGAGAAGTCCGCTCATTTCGCGGAGGCCTTGGGTACCGCAACCGATATTGGCAACTGTCAATTGATCGGATGGAGGGATTTTGCCTAATCCCGCGATTACATTTGAAGGGACAATGGTGAATGAGGCGGCAAAAGTAGCAGCGGAGGCCAGAAAATCCCGGCGGTTCAAGTGGTTGGATTTAGACATGATCTAGGTTTTTTGGGTTTGAAATGGAATTTAAGAATTTCAGTCAAAAAAGGAGAGCCTTTGATCAAAGTCCTCATTCCATATTTTTTGATATTGGTAAGCTTCTCTTATAGAAAATCCTAACTTATAGGATAAATTCAATGCCCTATGAAAAATCTAGCTTTCACTTTTTTGATTCTCTTTGTGATTTTCTCTTGTCAAAATAAGGAGCCCCAAATCCAAGAAATTGTTTATCCCGAGCGGCCCAATATTGTCTGGATCGTCGTCGAAGATATGTCTCCCGAACATCTGGAAAGCTATGGAGGTACAGGAGGAAAGACGCCTAATTTGAATGCGTTGGCAGCGGAATCCCTGCAATACCAAAATGCCTTTTCCACGGCAGGAGTCTGCGCTCCTAGTCGAGCAGCTTTGATCACCGGAACTTATCAGACCTCCATCGGGGCTCATCATATGCGAACCACCGGAATGTCAGCCAATGCCTTGGATGCTTACCCTCCTGGTTTTAAAAGTTACAATGTGGTCTTGCCGGAAGGGATGATTCCCTATCCCATTCATTTGAGAATGGCGGGCTATTATGTGAGTAATAATGTAAAGGAAGATTATCAGTTTGAGAGTCCGGTTTTTATGTGGGATGAAAGCAGTAGAAATGCCCATTGGAGAAATAGAAAAGATCCCGACCAACCTTTCTTTTCGATTTTCAATTTTACTACCACCCATGAATCCCAGGTTTGGGCTCGGGAAGGTCAAGATAGCTTGCTGGTGGATCCAAAAGAGGTGACTGTGCCTCCGGTTTATCCAAATGATTCCCTGACCCGAAGAACGATTGCCCGTTTTATCACCAATGTGATGCGGATGGATGCCCAAGTCGGAGAGGTGATTGCCCAATTGAAGGAAGATGGCTTGTATGAGAATACCATTATTTTCTTCTATTCCGACCATGGGGATGGGATGCCCTATTTCAAGCGTGAACTCTACGATAGGGGATTGAAGGTGCCTTTACTGGTTAAAGCCCCTTGGCTGGAAGGTGGTACTAAGACGGATGAATTGGTGAGTTTTGTGGATTTTGGACCAACGCTACTTTCTCTGGCTGGTGTACCGATCCCTGAATCCATGCAGGGACAGGCTTTCTTGGGTAAGCAAAAATCCGAACCAAGAAAATACATTTATGCAGCCCGTGACCGGATGGACAGCGAGTACGATCGGGTCAGGGCAGTGTCCGATGGTCGATACAAATACATCCGAAACTACATGCCTGAAAAGCCCAATTACCAGAATATTCAATATCGCCTTCAGAATCCCTTGATGGGGCACCTTTTAGAATTGAATAAGCAAGGAAAGCTCAATGAAAATCAAGCCCGTTGGTTTGCCCAAAGCAAGCCTGAGGAAGAACTGTACGATACCCAAAGCGATCCTTGGGAGTTTAACAATCTGGCAGGCAATCCAAAATACGCTGAAAAGCTTGCAGAGCTGCGCAAAGCACATGAGGATTGGATAGCCAAGTTTGGTGACAAGGGAGCCCTTAATGAGATGGAAATGGTCAAAGCGATGTGGAATGGAGCGGAAAATCCTCCGGTCACTGCGGAAGCTGCGGTGAGTTTCTCCGAAGGAAATGTCACCCTTACTTGCCCTTCACCTTCAGCCCTGATCGGCTGGAGAAAATCAAGTGCGGATGCATGGAAGATTTACACCGGGCCTTTTGAGGCGACAGCAGGAGATTCCCTGTATGTGAATACCCATCGGATAGGGTATGAGGCGGTGGAGGTTTCTATAAAATTGGGGAATAGGGATTGAAAAAATTAGGCGAAACATGAACTACAGAAAAATAATCAGTTCTTTTTTCAGTGAAACATGTTCATGAGGGCTATTTTTCATACCCAAGCAAAGGATACAATAAGAAAAGTCCAAAATTCAAGGTTCGGGCTTTAATTGTATCCTCGTAGGTTACAGATTGACTACCTCCGGGACTCGTACGGGGAAATATAGAGTAGTCAAAATCAGCCCGTTGATAACTGGCTTCCAAGCCTAATTGAAATTTCCCTATAGCCCTGGATACTTGCAGATTTCCTCCCGCTGTAATAGAGGATGAATTGGGTCTAGAGCCGACATGAGCCCATGTAAGAGTTTCATTACCAACTACCCTAACCATCTCGTAATAAGGGTAATTGATCTGTCCGTAGCCTAGAAATATTCCCGTTCGATATTCCCAACTTCCTTTTTTCAAGAAATATCCTAGCCCAGGAGTGATTGATAGCATGTTGTTATTTTCATGAGAAAAGCGAAAATCCAATCCGTAAAGATCATTGACGAAATCTTCCATTTCGGTAACAGAGATCGGATTGTTTGTAACACCTGATCTCAGAAATACATAAAAGTGACTGGCGAAATGATAATTAAGAGTTCCGTGAATAGAATAGCCAACATCTGCAAATCCATTGCTAGCCTTTGAAATACTCGCAAGATTGGGTATGCTGGAATCTGGAAAATAAACCGCAGCATTTTCCATATTTTTTCCTCCAAATACACCCACTGGAATGGCAGGGCCTGCACTTACAGATAATGAAAATCTTTGAGGTGGATTTTCCTGGGAAAAGGAAGATTGAAGCATAAAGCCAAAGAATAAAACCAGAAGAAAAAGATTTTTCATTTAAAGAGTATTTAGGAAAAAATATAAAAAAAATGTCAAACACATTAATTGACTCTTGAAAAGTAAAAATACTTTAACTAAGCCATGCCCAAGAAGATTGAATCACGCAATACGATGACAGAGAAGCGCTCAATGAAATGGAAATGGTCCGAAACTGGTGGAATGTAGGGGAAAATCCACCGGTCACTGCGGAAGCTGCGGTGAGTTTCTCCGAAGGAATGATCACTCTTACTTGCCCTACACCTTCAGCCCTGATCGGCTGGAGAAAATCAAGTGCGGATGCATGGAAGATTACACCGGGCCTTTTGAGGGGACGGCAGGAGATTCGCTGTATGTCAATACTCATCGGATAGGGTATGAGGCGGCGGAAGTGGCTGTGAAGCTGGAATAAATTGAAAAAAGTTTTTGGTCTAGTTGTCCTGGGGCTTATGAATCTAGACTCTCAAGTAGGTAATTAGAATAATCCCGCTTTCGGAAAAGCATTATTGCTATGTAAATAGGAAGAGCAATAGCAAAGCAAACTTGAAAGATTTAAATACAGCATTTAAGGCATTTTCAATTTATGAAGCTGGAATCTTCCCCCACGTAGGATATTCAAATCTATTCTTTCTCCAATACCTTCTAGACTTCCCCTTTCTGAAAACTGCCAGATTACCCAATTTTTGGTCTCTGGTTCTAAAACCCGATTATAATTCGCAACCCAAATAGGATATTCATCAAATCCCTGATTGTGAAGAACCTCCCAAAAAAATCTATCTCCAGTATAAATCATTGGTTTTACTCCATAATGAGCTTCTACAAGATTCAGCCAGTTTTTGATGCCTTGACGCAATCGGTCCCTGGATTGAATGGTGCTGTGCTTTTCAATATCCAACACAGGGATGAGATTTCCTGATTCTAATTTGACAGTTCGGATAAAATTTTCAGCTTGGCGGGTGCTATTTTCATTGGGGCGGTAATAGTGGTAAACCCCTCGGACCACAGGCAAATTTTTGGCTGCTTCCCAGTTTTCATGAAATCTCCTGTCCAGTCCATCGCTCCCCATGGTAGCACGAAAGACTAAAAACTGGACAGGACGATTTTGGAGTTGAAGGGTCAGCTTATTGAAGTCAATTTTTCCTTGATATTGAGAAATGTCAATACCCAAAATTCCATCTGGAAATTGATTAAATACCTGATCAAACTTTTGTGTTTCAGTCCAAGCAGGAGTTTTTCGGGTATAGTCAGATAGCTCCCGCTTGATCCTTTTGCTGTATTTGATTAGAAATACAGTTCCTCCAATCAGCGTAAGAAGGATTAGAAAAATTACCCAAATCCAGGAGTTGGAAGCCTTTTTTCGGGGCATGTAAACAACTTGACTTATTTCACTTCAAAAACTGCAGATTCCCAAGGACCCAAAACCAAATCAATTTCAGCCCCAGCATCAGCCACTCTCAATTGGGTCCTTTTCTTCCCAAACATCAGCTCTTTGATCTCTCGCTCACCTTTTTCAAGACTCCATTCTTTGAGCAGTTCCGGAGAAAGTTTAAGCGTCGTTTTCACTGATTGAAATTCATCGAAGTTGGTCACAACAATCAGCTTCTGGCTTTCATCCCATCGCGCAAAAGCGAAGGTCTTGTCCGTGTATGCTTGATTTTGCTTTCTATTGTAGGAATGCAATTCTAGGTATTCACCCATTAAAGCAGAGCTGTTTCGGGTGAAGTTGAGCACTTCGGAATAGTAGTTTCGCAGGGCTTTTTCATTGTCTGAAAGTTGCCCTCCGTCAAATTTCCCCCCATTCATCCATTTCTGATGCTGCGGAACTCCAATGTAATCGAAAATAGACGTTCGGCTAGGCTGTCCAAATCCTGCCATTTCTGCTCCCGGTTCGCCTACTTCTTGACCGAAATAGATCATGGTTGGAGAGGTGGAAACAGTAGCCGACACGACCATTGCAGGCATAGCTTTCCATGGATTCCCGGCAAACTCAGGACTGGCAATGCGCTGCTCGTCATGGTTTTCCAGGAAATGAAGCATGTGGTGCTCGATATCTTTCAGGCCTTCCAGTATTGGTACCAGATTATCGGTGGATCCATGACCCTGCATGATATGCTTCAGGGTGTCATAGAGCTCCACCTTGTCATAGAGGTAGTCCATTTTTCCTTTGTGGATGTAGTCCCGGTAAAGACTGGGATTATATACTTCTGCTAAAAGAAAAGCCTCCGGATTAGTCATTTTGATATGGGAATTCAGGTAGGACCAAAACTCTACAGGAACCATTTCCGCCATATCAAATCGGAACCCATCCACATTTTTGGTTAGCCAAAACTGAGTGATGTCCTTGAATTTTTTCCAGGAATCCGGCACGTCTTTTCCCTGCCAAAAGTCATAATGTGCTTTCCAATCCAAGGAATCAGCTCCGACGGGTAACTCATCAAAATCTTTTGTTCCGTTAGGTCTGACCCCATAATTGATTTTTACTGTCTCGAACCAATCGTAGAAGTCGGGCTGGGCTTTTCTGGAACCATTGCCTGTCCATTTGGCTGGGTTTTCATCAAATTTCCCATCAGCCAAGGGGTGCTTTTCTCCACCCAAAGGCTGATAGCCATTTTTAGGTTCGGGTACCTGAAAGGCTTCCCCCGGGATGTAATAAAAGTTGTTGTCTCGGGCATATTCCACCGAAGTATCATCATCCGCGCCGAAATCCCTCACTCCAGCAGGATTGTTTTTCCCTTCATAATGCCGGGAAACATGATTAGGGACAATATCGATGATCACCTTCATCCCATGCTTGTGTGTACGTTCGATCAAAGCTTCGAATTCCTCCATTCGTTTGGTCACATCCACGGCCAAGTCAGGATTGACTTGGTAATAATCTCGCACGGCATAAGGCGAACCTGCCCGTCCTTTGATCACATCCGGATCATCGGAGCTCACACCGATCTCGGGAAAATCTCCAATCACACCATGATGTGGCACGCCGGTGTACCAGATATGTGATACCCCGAGTTTTTTGATTTCTTCCATGGCGGTATCTGTGAAGTCATTGAACTTCCCAACTCCATTTTCTTCCTTAGTTCCCCAAGGTTTGTTGGTGGTATTGGTATTGCCAAAAAGTCTGGTAAAAACCTGATAGACAACGATTTTTTGAGGTTTCATAGGTTCGCTTTCTTGAGGTTTTGGAGGTTGGCAGGAAAGAATCGCCGCCGTTATCATCGCCTGGATTAAAAATTTTTGCATCGGGTTATCGAGTCAATCGGTAGAGCAAAAGTGTATTCCGCTTTATTAGGTCTGGGAATTGTTTCATGTTGATAGTTTCACCTGGAGCATGAGCTCCACGGCCTGAAGCTCCTAAGCCATCCAAGCCTGGAAGTATATCCGCTACATAAGCGATATCTGCAGCTCCTCGACTTCCCGGATCACCCGGTTTCACTTCTCCCAATCCCATATCTAAACTGACCTGATTAAGGACAGCAGCCAATTCATAATTTTCTGCTCGAGGACTCATGGAAGGAATTCCATCTCGGAAGGTGATTTCCGCATCAGTTTGATTAAGGTTGCGATCGACAATTTCTTGCATTTTGGCTCGCGTTCTTTCTTTTTGTTCCTCTCCTAAAAACCGCAAGTCTCCAGTCACATAAGCTTCACGAGCTACGATATTTGTCTTACCTAAAGCTTCTCCTTTTCCTGTTTTTTCATCATACGAAATATCTGACCCTCCTATAATCTGTCCTGGGTTAAAAGTCAGGTATTGCTCGCCTGCAAGCTCTTCCCGAAATTCTGTCAAAATTCTTGCAGCTTCATAGATGGCTCCATAGCCTACTCCTTCACGGAAAACTCCACTGGAATGACTTTGACGTCCTGATGTTTTCAAGGTCCAGCCACTAGAACCTCTTCTGGCAACAGTCACTGAATTAAAGCCCTGTGCGGTTTCATATCCCAAAGCAATATCATGGGATTTGGCCCGCTCAATAAAATCTTTTCTCGAAAGCTCATTGTCACCCGAACTTTCCTCATCACCCATAAAATACACGGTAATGCTTCGGTCATCCAATAAACCCAATTCATGCAATGCTTTTAGACTGGCAAAAACCAGCACATCTCCACCTTTCATATCATTGGCCCCTTGTCCGGTTGCTGTGCTGTCATTGAGCCAGGTAAAAGGAGTGAATGGCATATCCTTTTCGAATACGGTATCTAAGTGCCCGATTAGCAAGAGTTTCTTGCCCTTTGTTCCTTTTCGGGTTGCTACAAAATGGCCTGCTCGATTGACTTCGGCAGGAACTTCTACCCATTCGGTTTCAAAGCCTATTTTCTGAAATTCTCTTTCAAAAACACGACCTACTTCCCGGACTCCCTCCTTGTTCAAGGAACCGGAATTAATATTGAGAACCTCCTCCAAAAGAGCGACTGTCTCTTGGTAATTTTTATCAATTAATTCGACAAGTTGCAGCTCCTCTTTATTGAGTTTTTGCTGTGCAAAACTTAGAAAGGGCCCAAAGGCCAGAATCAAGATTAGGGCGAGTTTTTTCATCTAGGAAAAATAGGGGAAAATGGGGATGAGGGCAAGAAGTATTAAGGAGTAATAAACATGAAAAGAAAACTATACTTTTTACTGTTTTGCTTTTCATGATCTAAACAGGGTTTTTATAGGAAAATTGGCTATTATTATTCTTTCCAATAAACCTATTGTAAATGGCCAATTTTAATATTGATGCAGATAAAAGCCTTACTTATGATGCGATCGTCATCGGGTCAGGCATCAGTGGAGGCTGGGCTGCAAAAGAACTTTGCGAAGCAGGACTCAAAACGCTGGTGCTAGAGCGAGGTAGAATCGTGGAGCATGTGGTGGATTACCCTACCATGAATTTGGACCCTTGGGACCATGAACTTCGAGGAGGGCTCACTCCGGAGCAAGCTGCTCGACACCCCAAAGGCGGTCGATCGGGATTTATCGGAGCATTCAATGAGCACTTTCATGCCAATGATCTCGAAAATCCCTACACCGAGGTGAAGCCTTTTATGTGGGTTCGGGCTCATCAAATGGGTGGCCGATCCTTGCTTTGGGGAAAGCAAACTTACCGTTGGTCTGATTTGGATTTCGAAGCCAACGCTAAGGATGGTCATGGAGTGGATTGGCCAATTCGATACAAGGATTTGGAACCTTGGTATACCCATGTAGAGAAATTCGCCGGAATCAGTGGAGAGGCAATAGGTTTACCACAATTACCGGACTCCCATTTTTTGCCTCCTATGGAGTTAAACTGTGTTGAAAAGCATGTGAAAGAACGGATCGAAAAAGATTTTCCAGGAAGAAATTTAATAATAGGCCGTGTGGCTCACTTGACTGAACCTTTGAATGGGAGAGGCAAGTGTCAGTTCCGAAATAGATGCGATAGAGGCTGCCCTTATGGAGCCTATTTCAGTTCGAATGCAGTCACTCTTCCAGCAGCAAATGCAACCGGAAATTTGACCATTCGACCTTTTTCCATTGTTCAATCCATTGTCTATGATGAGGGAAAAGGAAAAGCTTCAGGCGTACGGATTATAGATGCTGAAACAGGTGAGGATATTGTTTACAAAGCGAGGATTGTATTTGTGAATGCCTCAACGCTTAGTACTACTCAAATCCTATTGAACTCTACTTCCAATCGTTTTCCAAATGGTTTAGGGAATGACTCTGGTGAATTGGGGCACAACTTAATGGATCATACCTATAGAATTGGTGCTATGGGGACAGTTGAAGGTTTTGAGGATAAATATTACAAAGGCCGGCGCCCTAATGGAATTTATATTCCCCGCTATGTGAATTTGAAAGACGGGCCTCAAAGTGACAAATTTGTTCGAGGTTGGGGTTTCCAAGGTGGAGGATACCGACATGGATGGGGAGCTGGAAGCAACCAAGAGGATTTTGGAGGAGAATTCAAGGATGGATTAATGAAACCTGGACCTTGGGAGTTTTTCATCACTGGATTTGCAGAATGCCTTCCGTCTCATGAAAACAAAGTTTATCTCAATAAAGATGTCTTGGATAAATGGGAGCAACCGACCCTTTCCATTGATGCAGAATGGGGGCCCAATGAGTTGGCTTTGAACAAACAAATCCGGATTGATGCCAAGGAGATGCTAGAGCGAGCAGGATTGAAGGATATCCATGACTTTGATAATGAGCACGAGATGGGGTACGGAATCCATGAAATGGGAACAGCAAGAATGGGGCGTGATCCTAAGACCTCTGTCTTGAATGCTACGAATCAGGTTCATGCATGCAAAAATGTTTTTGTGACAGATGGAGCTTGCATGACTTCCTCCTCCTGTGTCAATCCTTCCTTGACCTATATGGCCTTGACTGCTCGAGCAGCCAATCATGCAGTGTCTGAACTTAAAAAAATGAACCTCTAAGCCATGAATAGACGAGACGCACTCAAAAAATCAGCTTTGGCACTTGGAGCAGCCACTGGAGCTCCCACTTTGTTGAGCTTATTGCAAGCCTGTGCTAAGCAGGATAGACTGACTTGGACTCCCATTTTTTTAAATGAGGATCAAGCGAAATTTATGACCGCTTTTGTAGATTTTCTATTACCAAAAACTGAAACACCCGGAGGCTTGGATGTAAAGGCCGATGTCTTTATCGACTTGATGTATGCCAAAACCTATGATGAGGCCGGTCAGAAATATGTGGTTTCAGAAATTGAGAAATTCAATACCGACTGTAAGGAAAAGTATGGAAATGTCTTTGCCGAGCTTTCAGATGAAGATAAATCTACTTGCTTTAAGGATCATGAATCGAATTCACCGAAATATGCACCTAAAGTTTGGGGTACTGCTGTGGGACCACAGGAACCCGTTGGTTTTTACAGGGGGTTAAAATCCATGGTACTTTGGGCTTACTTTAGTTCGGAAGAAGTCGGAAAAAATATCCTAAGTTATGATCCTATCCCTGGAGATTATTTAGGATGTATTCCTCTATCAGAAGTGGGGAATACGTGGAGTTTATAAAAATAAAATGGCCCCGATTTTCGGGGCCGTTTGCTTTATTGTAGTCTAGCTTGAATTTCTTGAATTAGCCCTTCATATTTTTTCAGAATTCGGGACCAATCTTCAAACTTCTCATCGTCTTTTACTGTCACTTGGTTTCTACCATCAAGGTAAGCTTCCTGGCTCACCAATTTTACAGCATAAGCTAATTGGTCAGAATTGCCACCGCTGCTGACAATTACACGAGTCCGAATTACACTTGACTGGAAATTTTCAACTTGCCAAGAAGTGGTCAAATATCCAGTATTGAAATCTACTGTCTCAAGGATGTCAAAGTATCGAGTAATGATAGAGGAAAGAATTCTCCAAGCTTCTTCAGATGAGTATTGTGAATTGACTGGAACCGTGATACGAACATTAGCCAAGTCTGAAGAAACAGAAGAAGTGTAAGCCTCATCTACAGTCATTTCGATGTAGTCAGTTACAGGAGGTTCCTGCATATTGGCTTGGTTGTAGTAGTTTTTGATGTATCGTACGTATCCGTCTTTCAATACCCTCACTTCCACGCTTCCGTTGGAAGGCACTTTTAGATCATAGCTTCCGGTTCCAACCGTTCTTCCACCGATTTCAATAATGGCATCAGTAGGGTTGGTAGTGATTTTCACTAAACGATCAGAAAGTAATGCTTGCTCTCTAGTCGGAGGCTCCGGATCAGTTTCCGGCTTATTACAAAATACTTTGGTGTATTCTACATAGCCATCCTTATTCACAGTCACGGTCACGCATTCTCCGAGCGAAATATTGATATCTTGATTTCCTTTTCCAAGAGAAACCCCATTGGCCGTTACTACGCCATCCGCAGGAAGAACTTCTAGTCGAACTTGTCTGTCCTTCAACTCAAAGTAGTCTTTGATGGGCGGGGTTTCACGATCAGGGGAGTTGTAATAAGTCTTGGTGATGGGAGCAAAGCCTGGTTTTTTCACTTCCACAGTGTGAAACCGATCTTTTTCGATCACAAGGTAAATAGCCTTTTTCCCGATGTTTCTACCATCTACGTAGATATCAGCATCATAAGGTTCAGCAGAAATCTCTACTCTTCGAGCGTCCAACGAAACACGCTGATCCTTATCCCACTTTAGATCTCGGTTGTATTCCTTGATGACAGGCTGGAAGCCTGGCTTGGTGATTTTGATCCGATTTCGGGAATCCTTTTCGAGCTTGTATTCGATAGTCCCTATGCCTAATTCCTGCTTTTCTGAATCATCGTAATCATTCAGCAGGATGAATTTGGCATCAGAATGATTGGCTGAAATTGTTAATTTTTGGGCTTGTGCTGTTGAAAAAGCAATAAAACTCAATATTGCCCAAGACAATAGGTACTTTTTTATCATAAATTTTAAGGGTTGGCGATTTTGACTGCAAATAATTCAATTAGAATTATTTATGCAACTTAAGCGAGTACAGATTTGAACAAAATTCTCTTGGTTAAGACCAATTTTTCCTCAAAAAGTTCAACCAATTACCGCTCATTACTTGTTGGATGTCCTTTTCTGAATAACCTCTTTTTTGGAGTAAATCTGGGATTTTCTGCAAGTCTGCGATGGTTTCCAAATCCCAAGGACATTGTTCTTTTCCGAAGGCTCCATCCAAATCAGAACCAATTCCGATATGATTGGCATTTCCAGCCAATTGGCAGATATGATCTAAATGATCCAATACGGTTGAGATGGTAACATTCCGTTCCTTGGGGGTACTTTTTCCGCGAATCCATCCCGGACTCAGCATCCAAGCATCAAAAGCTCCACCGATCACTGCTCCGCGCTCGATCAAAGCTTTGATCATATCGTCGGAAAATTGGCGATTGTGATCGACTAGGGTTCGGCAGTTGTTATGACTTGCCCATACTGGACCTTGAAAAATTTCCAAAGCATCCCAAAATGCTAAGTCACACAAATGCGTGGCATCCAGGATTATTCCCAATTCAGCCATTTTTCGGAGCAGGTCTTTGCCTTCTTGACTCAAAGGTGCTGATGCATCTGTTCCAAAGGCATACCTTCCCGGGCCGTAATGAGCGGGGCCTAAAGCTCTCAATCCTGATTCGTAGGCTTTTTCGAGGTAATCTAAATTCACAATGGAATCTGCTCCTTCCAATGAAAGGATAAAACCAATGGGTTTTTGGCTAGAATCTTTTCCATCATGCCAAAGTGAAACATGGTTTTCCAGCTCAACTTTATTACGGATTTGAGTCATCTCACCTTTTTCAACCATGGCTTGATACCAAGCCAATTGACCTTGAGTCTGAGCCCAAGCCTGTTCGGGAGAATGCCATCCTGGCAAAGGATTGTCAGGAGCTATATAACGGGCGATTTGTGTAGCGACCACGAGCCCAATGTTCCCTTTTCGGAGTTCGGGAAGTGAAACGACCGCATTACCTCGATCCGGTTTATCATCAAGACCTACTTCCCGAGCATTGATTTCTGACACCGGCCTTGTGAGGTCCCGATTCCATTCCAGGGCATTCATACTTAGGTCTAGGTGAGCGTCAACAGTGAACATGGTCAAAAGCTTTGAAGGATAAATACAGTAGGGACTTTGTGAAGGTCGATGGGTGATTTTTTCCAGTCCTGAATAGTTTTGGTTTGGATCAATTCTTCCGAAGCGGTAAGGTTTTTTGCAATGCAAAGTTTGGTTTGGGGAGAAAGCATTCTAAGCAAATCCTCCAAAAGCTGATTGTTCCGGAAAGGTGTTTCCATAAAAATCTGTGCTCTTTTTTCCCGAAGAGATTCTGCTTCCAACTTTTTTAAGGCTTGAGCTCTTTCTTTTTTATCAATAGGCAAATACCCATGAAAAGCAAATGACTGTCCCGAAAAACCAGATCCCATCAAGGCTAAAAACATGGAACTGGGGCCTGAAAGGGGTACGACTTGAATTCCTCGAGTATGTGCGTGGGCAACCGCTAATGCTCCTGGGTCAGCTATTCCCGGGCAACCTGCCTCTGAAATAATTCCAACATCAGCACCTTTAAAAAGTGGTTGAAGCAAACGATTGATGGATTCAGGTGGAGTGTTTTTGTCCAAAACCTCCATGTGAATTTCTTCCAAATTGACTCCAAGTTTTAGGCTGGAAATATAGCGACGAGCATTTCTTGGGTTCTCAACCAAGTATACTTTGGTATGTTGGATGACTTCCCGGACCTGAGGGCTAATGACTGCATCGGCAGTATTCTCAGCAAGAACATTGGGAATTAAGAAAAGCTTTCCTTGGGGCATTTTTGAGGGTTTATTGGCAGATTTAGTCAAATTTTCTGCCCTTTTTCAGTATGGCAGAAATCTGGCCTGAATGGTGAAAGTGGTGAAATAGGATATGGGAGAACAAGCGGAATCGGCTTACCTCACCAAAGAAGGGAGTGTGAATAATTCCTTTCCAGAACTCCTCCTCAGAGCTTTCGATGAGCTTCTTTAAATTGGAGAATCCCTTCTTTATTAGAGCTTGGCTGGCTTGAATGTCCTTTCCTTGCCCATTGTCTCCAAAGCCTAAGGTGGTGTTTTGGACATCAGTAGGGATTTCAAAAAAAGTCCCAAAAAGATTGACAATTTCACCCATATGCAAGAGAATAAATCCAATGGAATTGGAGTCTTTATTAAGTTTCCAATTCCAGTGTTCGTTTTGAACTTCTTGAAGATTTGAACTGGTCAGCTCCATCTGAACCAACATCTCAAGCATGGCTTCTTTCATCAATATCCAGTTTTATATTAGAAATCTACGAATTTCCCGAACAACTGCTTCTGGCTTTTCAGCATGAAGCCAGTGACCGGCTCCCTCAATGAATTCAATCTCATAATTCGGGAAATGGGCTAAAATATCAGGTAGGTCACTTTGCTGAATATAATTGGAATTGGCACCGGCTAGGAATAGGGTAGGACCTGAATAAACAGTGTCTTCCTCTAAAGCCTTGCCTACCTCTTCGATATTTTCAGTGATGACAGGTAGATTGATCTTCCAATAAAAACCATTTCTGTCCCTTCCTAGACTCTTTAAAAGAAACTGCCTAATTCCGGGATAAGGAATATACTTTGCCAGTTGGTCATCGGCGTCCTTTCTGGAATAGGTTTCTGAAAGATTAATGGAATTTAATCCCTCTAAAATCGTCTGATGGTGAACAGGGTAATACCGAGGTGCAATGTCTGCAACGATTAATTTTTCAACCCGATCGGGATAAGTTACTGCAAAGTTCATGGCAGTTTTTCCACCCATGGAATGTCCCATCAAGTAAGCTTCACTTAGCCCTTCTTCATCCATTAGCTCTCTCAAATCCTCCACCATTACCTCGTAATTCCATTCATCCGAATGAGGGGAATCTCCATGATTCCGTTGGTCAACAAGGTATAGCGTAAAATCATTTTCCAATTCCTTAGCAATGGAAAACCAATTATCTGCCGAGCCAAAAAGCCCATGTAGAATGATTAGCGGTTCACCAGTGCCGGATTTTTTAAAGTTTAATTTCATAGTGTTTTAGTCAATAGTCCACTGTCAACAGACGACAGCCAATAAGTGAAAATTTGAGTTTTGTGTCTAAATTGAATTCTTTAAGGCTTGAATTTTTTTGATTAAATCCTCATAAGCGTAATATAGTTTTGAGAAATCTTCATCTCCAATGATGCTTCTCTTTTTGCCTAAATAAAGGCAACTTACCACCTCAATTGCGGACCGAACAGAATATCCAAGAAACTTTTTGAATTCTGGTGTGGATTGTCCTGTGGACCCTTCGGCAATATTTAAAGCAACAGAATCTGCAGCTCGTTGAATTTGTGTAGCCAAAACAAATTTTTCTTCTGAAGGGAAAGATTTGACCAAAGAATTTACTTCAGCAGAAAGTTCAATCGATAATTTCCATACTCGCAAATCTTCGAACTTAAAAGCCATAACATTAAAATAGTTGGTTAAAGTACCTATTTCTGAGGTGATCAAATACATTCTGTGGACTGTAGACCGTTGTCCGTTGACCAAAAATCAAATCTCCAACCTCCTCCTATACATCTGAATTGTGTTTTCCAATCCATAGTATAATGCATCGCAGATGAGGGCATGGCCAATGGAAACTTCATCCAAGAATGGAATTTTATGCTTTAGGAAGGCAAGATTATTCAAGTCCAAATCATGGCCAGCATTAAGCCCCAATCCGAGTTCACGGGCGATATTTGCAACTTCCACATAGGGCTGAACAGCCTTTTCACGGTCCTTTGGAAATAGAACAGCGTAAGGCTCGGTGTAAAGCTCCACTCGATCTGTTCCGGTTTCTTTTGCAGGCTCAAAATATTTGGACTCTGGGTTGATGAAAATTGAAACTCGACAACCAGATTCTTTCAACTCTGCCACAATATCTTGAAGCATACTTTGATGGGTGATGGTATCCCAGCCTGTATTGGATGTCAAGGCATCTGGCGGATCAGGTACAAGCGTAGCTTGGGCAGGTTTTACCAGCTTAACCAATTCCATGTATCGCTTGTCTGGATAGCCTTCAATATTGAATTCCGTAGTAACTACTTCTGCCAAATCCAATACATCCTGATATCGGATATGTCTTTCATCAGGCCGAGGGTGCACTGTGATTCCCTCCGCTCCGAAACGTTCGGCATCCTTAGCAACCTGAACAACATTTGGGTTATTGCCGCCCCTTGCATTGCGAAGGGTGGCGATCTTATTGATATTTACACTAAGCTTGGTCATAAAAAGCCTGAAAAGGGTATTTTTGTCGATAGAACAAAGTTATAACATAAACTGAGTAGCGATGAGTTTAAAACAAAAGATAGAAAATGAAATTAAGTCAGCCATGCTGGCAAAAGATAAAACCCGGCTAACAGCCCTACGTGCCGTCAAGTCCTTGATTCTGTTGGAGGAAACTAAGGGTGGCTCAAAAGGTGATTTGTCTGCTGATGACGAGATGAAATTACTTACAAAGGCTGCAAAACAGCGAAAAGATTCTGCAGATATCTATGAGCAGCAAGGACGTTTTGATTTGCATGAAGTAGAAATGGCTGAGCTGAAGGTGATTCAGGAATTTCTTCCAAAAGCTTTATCTCCAGATGAATTAAAAGCTGCGATCGCTGAAATCATCTCCAAAACTGGAGCAAGCGGTATGAAAGATATGGGAAAAGTGATGGGAATGGCTAGTAAAGAACTGGCAGGAAAGGCAGATGGCAAGGCTATTGCTGATCAGGTAAAAGCACTTCTAAATTCATAAACATTGGAAATTAAATCCTTTCTGGATATTGTCATTGTTCTCCTTCTAGCCTTAGGAGCTTATGAAGGCTATAGAAAAGGGTTTCTTTTGGGAATTCTAGGTATCGTTGGCTTCGTGGTTGCCTTGGTTTTAGGCTTTTATTTTATGGAGCCTGCCGCGCAATGGTTGGAGGAGAATGTAGAGACCGTCAATCTATCTTATCCAGTCATTGGCTTCTTGATTATTTTCATAATTAGTGTGCTCCTTATCAACAGCGTTGGTTGGGTTCTGAAAAAATTTATGGATCTGACCATTTTAGGTTCCTTTGATCAAGTCGCAGGATTGTTTTTCGGAGTTTTAAAAATTGGATTCTTCCTCAGTCTCTTTTTGTGGTTCACCAAGGAATTTGATTTGGATTTGCCTAAAAAGTGGGAGCGTGAATCTGAATTGATTGGTTATGTGGAACCTATGGCCCCCGCCGTTATCGATGCGGTAGAACCATTTTTTCCATCTGTAAAATCTACCAAAAGCAAACTCGAAGAGCTGGTGGAAAAAGTAAAAGAAGCCGCAAAGGGAGAGTAATAAGATTGATTTCAAAAGAAAAGCGCTTCTGATTGGAAGCGCTTTTATCTTAAATCAATGATTTCAATCCCAGGATATTTTTTGGTATCAAAGGCAAAATAAGTCGCCGGTAAATTAGCGTTAGGCTGAAGGTTTTTAAAGGTGTAGGCATACATGCCGCCTTGCCCATCGTACATTTCCCAGCCTAAAAGATCCTTGCTGCTTTTGTCGATCATCAATTTGACCCGTTCGAAAGGAGCATTTCCATTTGCTGCAATTAATTCCACCACATCCACAGACTTTCCTTGAAATTGCTTAGCAGGCAAAAGAGTGTAATTATAGCCTGATTCATACATCCTGTAAATGTTGGATGGTGTGAGTTCACCTTCCATTTGAGAGACGTCATTGATCGTTACTTCTTTGTATCCATCTGCCTGAATAAAAGTCCAAACGGTCTTGCCATCATTGTAGATTTCCTGCTCTGGAAGCTTGAGTCGGTATTGTTCTCCTTTGACGGCTATTTCCCCGCTCTCTCGGTCACTACTTCCGGTGGCGTCCTGAAAAGTAAAGTCAAATTGAGCCGTAAAGCCGTTCATCGATTGGAACTTTTGGCTCATTGCATCCAAGATGACTTTGGCTTTGGGGTCTTGTTGAGCCTCAACCTGAGCACTAAAAAGACCAATAAATAGGATGCAGAAAACTAGGGCGATTTTTCTCATGAATTTGTAGCCGTATTAATCAAAAAACAGCGACTACAAACTATTCAATAACTGTTCCAAACTAGATTCATCTTGGATCAGAACTTCTCTGGCTTTAGAGCCTTCAAATGGTCCTACAATTCCTGCAGCTTCCAATTGATCAATAATTCGTCCTGCGCGGTTGTAGCCAAGTTTAAGTTTACGCTGAATCAAAGATGTACTGCCCTGCTGATGTAGCACTATCAATTTTGCTGCTTCATCAAACAAAGGGTCCCGATCTGATAAATCAATATCCCCGATGGAATTGTCACTATCTTCTCCCTCATATTCAGGTAGGAGATAAGCATCCGGATAGCCTTTTTGTTCCCCAATCCAATCGCAAATGGCCTCTACTTCAGGTGTATCTAGGAATGCGCATTGTAAGCGGATTACTTCCGAACCTTGAGATAAAAGCATATCTCCCATACCAATCAATTGATCAGCACCTCCTGTATCGAGAATGGTTCGGGAGTCGATTTTGGAAGTTACCCGGAAGGAAAGTCTGGCAGGGAAATTAGCTTTGATGATACCTGTAATAACGTTTACTGAAGGACGCTGGGTCGCAACAACCAAGTGAATGCCAATAGCTCGCGCTAGTTGAGCCAATCGGGCGATCGGACCTTCAATCTCTTTTCCAGCCGTCATCATCAAGTCCGCCAACTCATCGATTACAAGGACGATGTAAGGCATAAAACGATGTCCTTTCTCAGGATTGAGTTTTCGGGCTATAAACTTCGCATTGTATTCCTTCAGGTTTCTGGCGCCCGCATCTTTAAGCAAATTGTAGCGGTTATCCATCTCGATACAAAGTGAGTTTAGCGTATAAATAACCTTTTTTGTATCTGTAATAATCGCTTCTTCAGAACCTGGAAGTTTTGCAAGGAAGTGTCGCTCAATTTTATTGAAAAGTGTCAATTCTACCTTTTTTGGGTCCACCAGGACGAATTTTAATTGAGCCGGATGCTTCTTGTATATCAAAGAAGCCAAAATCATATTCAATCCCACAGACTTTCCTTGACCTGTTGCACCTGCCATCAGTAAGTGTGGCATTTTGGCCAGATCCACCACGAAAACTTCATTTGAAATGGTTTTACCAAGAGCTACAGGAAGGTCTTTATCGGAACGCATGAATTTCTCAGTGCCGATGACTGCTCGAGCTGGAACTAGTTCCCGGTTTTTGTTTGGAACTTCAATACCGATGGTGCCTTTCCCAGGGATCGGAGCAATGATTCGAATTCCCAAAGCTGCCAAACTTAAAGCGATGTCATCTTCTAGGTTTTTGATTTTGGATATCTTCACCCCCGGTTCAGGAACGATTTCATAAAGCGTCACAGTTGGACCGATGGTCGCTTTAATCTCCTGAATTCCGATTTTGAAATTCTCTAATGTCTCTACGATCTTGTTTTTATTCTCTTCGAGTTCCTGCCGGGTGACAGTAACCTTTTGAAGATCATATTCATTCAGGAGATCTAGGGTAGGATATTGGTAGCGAGGAAGGTCCAAAGTAGGATCGTAAGGATCCAAGTTTTCGACTTCTTCGGCCGTTTTTTCCTGGTTTTCAGCTTTGGTTACTGAGAACTGTTTTTCTTCTACTGGTTTTGGAGTTGGCTTTTCGGTGTTTTCTGCAAGAAGGTCTACCTGCTTGACCTCAAACAAATCATCCATTTCGGCATCATTTTCTTCAGCCTCCGGTTGCCCAGAATTTTTTACTGTCCAAGAAGAACCATCATCCAAGGCTTCATCTTCCTCTTCTTCCAATCCAAAAGGGTCCTCATTTTTAGAGTTTGGCTTGATAGCCAATTCATCCTCGGAGATTTTTTCTTCTTCTAATGAATCCAGTTCAGCTTCTGAAGCCTTGGCACTGAACCATTCCAATTTGTCAATGTCAAAAAAGAAGACCACGAAAACCAACAGCGAACCAGCCAGTAAAATGAAAGTTCCCCAGCTCAAATAGTCTGCAGAAAGCTTTGCTAATTCATATCCAAATCCCCCTGAGAGGAAGCTCCAATAGGAATAGCCTTTCACCAAAATGACAATGTAACCGGTGAGAAGGCCAAGCCAAAAGGTAAAGAAAAGCGCAAAACTTGTGTATCGGGTAAGGGAAATCAGTGATACTTTAAATGCCCATCGAAATCCCAAAATGAATAAGAAAGGGGGGAAGAGAAAGGCTGCAACACCAAACCATCGATAAATGAGCAGATGACTTGCCTTGGCTCCTAGTAAGCCCAACCAGTTTTGAGATTCCCGGGCTATTTCCCTGCTTTCTTCACTCGTTGGATTCATGACCAAACTCTGGTCTGCCGGTCCGCTTAATAAATAGCTGATAAAGGCAAAAAACAGGAAAATTCCTAAGGACATCATAATGATTCCTAGGGTAAGGACGATTTTGGAATTTTTTAATCCCCCAAAAGAAAGTTTGATTCCAGAGCCTTTGGATTTAGGCTTGGCGGATTTTTCTCCCTTTTTTCTAAAAGTATTTTGTTTAGGTGAATTGCTGGGCATAGATGCGGTTCAATTCCAAATTTGAAGATAAGGTTTCGGCTCGGTTTCGGAAAATTAGCTCGAGAAATAAGTTACCAAGCCCTTTTTGATGCGTTTGATTAGACTTGGTCCTTCATAAATCATGCCTGAATAGACCTGAATCAAGGAAGCTCCTGCCTCAAGTTTTTCAATCGCATCTTCCGGGCTAAAAATTCCCCCTACACCAATGATAGGGAAGGAACCTTGAGATTTTTGGTGGAGGTAGCGTATTACATCTGTACTTCGGCTTTTCAAAACTTTTCCACTTACTCCACCTGCACCGATGGCTTCCACCTTGTTTTTGTTCGTTTGAAGTTGGCTCCGGTCAATAGTAGTATTAGTAGCAATTACACCTGCTATGCCAGTTTCTTGAACGATCTCAACAATGTCATCCAGCTGTCCATCTGTCAAATCAGGTGCGATTTTGAGTAGGATAGGTTTGGGGTTTTGCTTTGCGTCATTCGCGGCTTTTACGGCTGTCAGTAAGGCCTTGAGGGGTTCTTTCTCTTGCAAATCCCGAAGGTTTGGAGTGTTTGGCGAACTTACATTCACCACAAAATAGTCCACATAGGGGTGCAGCGCCTCTAAGCAAAAAAGGTAATCATCGATGGCTTTTTCATTTGGTGTGACTTTGTTTTTACCAATATTTCCACCAACGATTACATCAGATTTCCGTTTTTTTAGCCGTTCTACAGCTTCCAAGACGCCGCCATTATTAAAGCCCATTCTGTTGATCAAGGCTTCATCCTGGGGAAGGCGAAAAAGTCGAGGTTTGGGATTCCCTTCTTGAGGTTTGGGAGTTAAGGTCCCGATTTCAATAAATCCAAAACCCAGCATTGCCATTTCGTCAATCAGCTTGGCATCTTTGTCAAAACCTGCAGCCAAACCAACTGGATTTTTGAATTTTAAACCAAAAACTTCCCGCTCCAATCGCTTGTCTTCATATCGAAAAGCCATTCGAATGATTCCTCCAATCAAAGGAAAATTGAAGGCGAATTTGGTCAGGCTAAAGGTGAAGTGGTGTGCGGTTTCTGGGGATTGGGTAAAAAGAAGTGGCTTGAGTAGGGTTTTGTACACGGGAAATTGGTTTTTTCGCTATAGGCAAAAGTAGGCAATCCAATTAAAACTTTTCTGAGATAATTAATTCTTGAGTAACCGAAATTGGATGAGTATCTCATCGATTGAGTTTGGTGTTATCATTATCCTTTTGTTGAAAGGGATTTAAAGAGGGCCGCCTTTGGACCATTTATTGGTCAGTCCGAATACACCAATAAAATTAAGTAGGATTCCAATGATGAGAAGCATTTCTCCATTTGGGTTCCCATTAATTTTAAAATATGCTCCTAGCAAAACTGCACTGTTGCTCATCAATAAAAGTCGAACCAAAATTAATTGACGACGAGTTAGATTTTTAAAAATTGTTCTCCACATTATTGAATTATTTTAAATTTTTCTCCTGCTCCCTTTCTCGAATAGGCATTGAAATGCCACCATTCTGACCCTATTCCAGTAAAACCAGCCTGAGTCATGACTTTCCGGAGGATTTCACGGTTTTTGATTTGGAATTCAGTAAGGACTCCTTCTTCCAGCATTTGGACTTCCCGATCTGGATAGGCAGCATAGCCAAAGAAATCATAACCCGTTCCCATATCCAAAGTTGAGTCCGCTTGGGTATCATAAATGGTCAAGTCTACTGCTACCCCATAATTGTGCAAACTTCCTTTTTTTGGATCGGCTACGTACAATGGCTTAATGCTGTCCGGCTTGTCCAAATTATCCCAAAGAATCTGCTGGACTGAAAGCGGCCTGACCCCATCATAAACCAAAAGTGTAAGGTTTGGATATTCTTCCCGCAAACTTTCCTGAGCCGATTTTAATTGCTGGGCAACTTCAGGCTGGAGGTAGGCATGAGTCAAATCTCCATACACATCCTGTCCAAAAAAATTGTCGGTAGTGGAATACTTCAACTCAACCCGAATTCCAGGAATGACTTCTTCCAAATTGACCAATCCCTGATCGATTAAGGTTTGTTCCAATGCTGGAATTGATTCCTGAGGAGCTTCCGATAGGGGAGCTAGATTTTCTTTTTGTTGTTCGGAGAATACTTCCTGATCGCTTTTTGGTGCAGAACAACTCCAAATAATCGAAAGAAGGATAAGGTTCAAATATCTCATCCGAAGATTATGCATTCTTGTTCACCAATGTTGCAGAAGCCTGAGCAGTTGGAAGTACCACAATATCTGCCAAGACTACATGGGCTGGTCGATTGACACAAAACTCCACGATTTCGGCAATATCCTGAGCCAACAAAGGTTGATATCCTTGGTAGACTTTTTCGGCACGCTCTGAATCTCCTTTAAATCGAACCAACGAAAACTCGGTTTCGACTAATCCCGGATGAATACCGATTACTTTTATCCCGAAAGGGTTTAAATCAATGCGCATTCCTTTGGTAATAGCGTCCACAGCATGCTTGGAGCCACAATACACGTTTCCGTTTGGATAGACTTCTTTTCCTGCAATGGATCCAATATTGATGATAGTGCCAGATTTTCGCTCAGTCATTCCTGGGATGATAGCTTTTGAAACGTATAAAAGTCCTTTCACATTGATATCCATCATGGCATCCCAATCCTGGGTATCACCTGTTTGGATAGGGTCAAGTCCATGGGCATTCCCAGCATTGTTGATCAATACATCGATATTTTTCCAGCGATCGGGGAGGTTTCCTAGAATCTGAAAAACTGCTTCCTTATCCCTTACATCAAAAATCAAAGGTAGAACTTCGATTCCCTCAGGAACTTCTTTTTTCAATTCCTCCAATCGTTCTTTTCTTCTTCCGGTTACGATTAAATCATATCCGTTCTTAGCCAAAATCAGTGCACAGGCTTTTCCGATTCCAGAACTTGCTCCGGTGATTAATGCGATTTTTCTTTCCATAGTCACAAGTTAACTGAAAAGAAAAATATCCAAAAAGTAAAAGCTTACTGGAAGTTCAAATAGAGGGTGACAGACTTTCTTTTAATGCTTGAAATCGCATCCCGAATATCTGGGATGGTATTTTCTGCCTGGTAGATATTGTTGAGTCCGTGTGAGAAACGGATTTCAGGGGCAAACTTGAAGAAGCGGAAATAGATCTCAAATCCCATTCCCAGTTCGATGGCATAATCTTGTCCCGTAGTCACCAAGTCCTCCAAATTGGCCTCATCTTGACTTTTCGTACGGAATTGATAACTTGCCCCTCCGATGAAATACATCCGGGTATTATTGAATCGCTGAGAGCGGTATTTGAATAGCAAAGGCAATTCAATCATCGTAGCCTCATTGATGATGGTATTGACATCAGCTACGGGAGTGACCGGTTCTTCTGCAGTATTGCCGGGCTGAGGTGTGAAGTTGGTAGGAAAATATTCTACTTCTGTTCGAAATTCATAGAAGCCGATTTTCGGCGTAAATAGTATCTGCACTTGATCGTGAAGACGCATCATTCCAATGAATCCCAATGAAAATCCCGGATTGAATCGAGGGAAAATTGCACGAACATTAGGGGACGCAGGATCACTTGCCTGAACGAATTGATCCGTGTATTTCAGTCGATAGGAATTATTATGCGCCGCAAGGAAAAACCCGTAAGAGATGAATTTATCATCAGAACCTGAGGTACTGGTTAATCCAAAAAGGCCTTGTGAATTAGCTGAATTTGCAACTAAAAAGAGGAGGAAGGCAAGGATGCCTATTTTTCCCCTACGTAAATTGAGCTTATTCCAAAAGTGAGCGGTTTGCATACAGTGCTGTGAAATCCAACTTTTTTCAATACAGCCAGAAAATCTTCCCCATCAGGAAATGCCTGGACAGATTCTGGAAGATAAGTATAAGCAGAATTGTCCTTGGATACAATTTTTCCAATTTGAGGCAATATCGTATTGGAATAGAACGAATAGGCCTGTTTCATTGGAAAGGCCTTTGGTTTACTGAATTCCAAAATGACTGTTTTCCCTCCAGGCTTTAAGACCCGGTACATGTCTGCCAGTCCTTTTTCCAGATTTTCGAAGTTTCTGACTCCAAATGAAACGATGACTGCATCGAACTTATTATCCTCAAAGAGCAAACCTTCTGAATCACCCATCTGCATATCAATGATATGATCCAGTTTTCGCTTCTTCATTTTCTTTCGGCCTTCTTCCAGCATTCCTTCTGAAATGTCCACTCCGATGATTTTATCTGGATTCAAAGCCAATGCCTCAATCGCAAAATCCCCCGTTCCAGTAGCAATGTCTAAAATCAACTTTGGCTGATCTTTTTGGAGCATTTTGATGGCTTTTTTTCTCCAAATAATATCTATTCCCAAACTCAGCACGTGATTGAGTAGGTCATACTTCGGGCTGATGTTGTTAAACATCTCGGCTACCTGTGCTTTTTTAGGGTCTTCTTTATCTTTATAAGGGACTACAGACATCAGTTAAATTCTAATTGGTGCGCAATATTACTCAAGAAACCCGAGTAAGCGAAAAATGTTAAGGAAGAAGGAGGGTGGTGTCTATGGAATTAAACCCTAATTTTGTCCCAAATTCCAATCCCATGATCAAAAAGGCCGAATTCGTCGTTTCCAATTCCGATCCTTCAAAATGTCCGAAGCCGGAGCGGGCAGAGATTGCCTTCATCGGTCGATCAAATGTCGGCAAGAGTTCCTTGATCAATATGATTACAGGCAAAAAGGACTTGGCAAAAACTTCCCAAAAGCCCGGTAAGACTCAATTGATCAATCATTTCATGATTAATGATCAATGGTTTTTGGTGGATTTGCCAGGGTATGGTTTTGCGAAAGTCAATGTCAAAGTGAAGGAGGGGTGGGGAAATATGATCAAAACTTACCTGACGAAGCGAAGTAATCTTTGTGGAGTTTTCGTTTTGATCGACAGTAGACTCGAGCCTCAGAAAATCGATTTAGAGTTTTTGCTTTGGTGTGGGGTAAATGGTGTCCCGGCCGCTTTAATTTTCACCAAAGCTGATAAGCAGTCAAAAACCAAGACCAATCAAAACGTCCAGAAATTCCTAAAGAAAACGGAAGAGATTTTTGAGGAAGCTCCTGACTATTTTGTCACGAGTTCAGAAACAGGTTTTGGAAAGGAGTCCTTATTGGACTTTATTGACGAATTGGTCAAAGAATACGAAAGTGGTGCGCTCGAATGAGCACAAATTCTATATTTGCAAGCTGAAAATCTAAACCCATGAATTTTAAAGACATTGCTACCGTTTCTGGGAAACCAGGATTATTCAAAGTATTAAAACCTACCCGCACAGGGGTGATTCTAGAGAGTTTGGATGCCAAAAAAGCCAAACTTGTAGCCGGAATTTCACATCGTGTTTCCATCCTTGCTGATATTTCTATTTACACCTTGAACGAGGAAGGAGCAGAGCCTTTGGAGAGTGTTATGCAAAAAATCGAAGCGGAATTTCAGGGAGATTTGGGATTGGATGCCAATCCAGATGAAGCTGAGCTTCGAGCATTTATGAAGCATATCCTTCCTGAAGTGGATGAATCTCGAGTTTACGTATCCGATATCAAAAAATTGATTTCCTGGTATAAAATCATTCATGAGCAAATGCCTGAGGTTTTGCAGGCCTCTGATGATGCCACCGAGGAAAAGGAAGCTGAATAAGATTTTAAGGCCCGGAAAAACCGGGCTTTTTTGATTGTATGAATAATTCCGATCTACTCATTACCGCTTATACTTTGGCTCAAAAACAATTCGAGCTACCGGAACTTTCTCCTCAATTTGACGAGGAGCAGGCCGTGAAAATCATTGCTAAAGCTGTGGGAGAGTTATTGGATAGAGATTTGGAAAAACTGCTTCAAATCTGTTATAGGATTGACCTTTCGGAACAACGATTGAAAGAAATTCTCCATGAATCTGCGCCTGATCAAGTAGCAGAGGATTTAGCAAAGGCCCTTTGGGAAAGACAAAAACAAAAGGCTGAAATTTGGAAGAGGTATTCGTGAAGTTATACGCCTCACTTCTTTCGGTGAAATATGCTACGCTTCGCTTCGTAAGATATGGCTTCGCCGAGATACCCTCCCTTCGGTCGTGAGATATTCTAGGGAATTCTAGTGCTTATTTCATTGGGGAACTATTTCAAAGTATTTCAGCTCGCTTGCGGGATAGTCCATTTTTTGAAATTCGTCTTCGTCTTGCTGGCACTATATTTCCGTTTCCAAAACAAAGATCATGGGCCAGCGCTGGAATTCGGTTTTTGTTCTTTTTCCCTGGGTTGAAACCCAGGGCTATTAAAAATCGTGTCCGCCACGGCGGACTGGCACTTCAGCACTCTCTCTTCACCACTTTGCAGAGTCTTTGCGCGAGATTATCTGCTAGACCTTATTTCAGCTCGCTTGCGAGCTATATTTCAACCGTATTTCTACAGTGTTTCACCGAACTTCCCTCTTCCTACTCCCATCTTCCCTCTTCTATCATTCCTTAATCTCAATCACCTTAAACTCCGTACGTCGATTGACTTGATGCTCTTCTTCCGTTTGAGCATTTTTGATGATCAACTGGGTTTCTCCATAGCCTTTGGCAACCAATCGACTTGGATCGATTCCTTGAGAAACCATATAATTTACCGCTGATTCGGCTCTTCGCTGTGACAAGTCCAAGTTGTATTCATCCGAAGATCTGGCATCGGTATGCGAGCTCAGCTCGATTCGAATATTTGGATTGTCCTTAAGAATTTGTACCAATTTATCCAGTTCCCTTGCCGCATCTGGTCGAATATCAGCCTTATCCAAGTCGTAGTAAATATTTTCTAGAACGATGGATTTTTCTAGAATCAACTGATCCAAAACAATGGTTGTATCCAAGCTTACATTGGTAACATCTTGGATCAAAGTTGCAGGGTCAGGAGTTTTTCCGCGAGTGGAATAAGGAACAGACTTGGAGAAATACCCTCCTTTTGATGCGATAATGGTATAATCGGCCTGAGGTTCTAAGGTAAATCGGACGCGACCATTTGAATTGGAGAAGTCGCCGCCTATTTGTTTGTTATTGCCATCATACAAGACAACACGAGCTTGGTCAAGGACCTGATCAG
Organism: Algoriphagus kandeliae; assembly: GCF_004571135.1. Lineage (GTDB taxonomy): Bacteria > Bacteroidota > Bacteroidia > Cytophagales > Cyclobacteriaceae > Algoriphagus > Algoriphagus kandeliae. The sequence continues at coordinate 571,404 of NZ_SPSB01000004.1, read as the reverse complement.
GTTCTCCTGCTACGCGCTGCTTTGTAAATACATTCAGCAATACGTTGACGATTTTTGGCTTCGGAGTTTTGTCTTCGAAATAATAAATATCGTCGTCTCCAATTCCTCCTTCACGATTGGAAGAAAGGAATCCTTCTTTGGGATAATTGGTGAAAAAGATACCGAAATCATCCGCTGGGCTATTGATATTTTCACCCAAATTTTTGACGACTTGTTTTCCTGATTCATCTGATTCGGCTACAAAAAGGTCGAGTTTACCATAGCCTGGATGTCCATCAGAAGCAAAAAAGAATTTTCCATCGGGAGTAGGGCGAGGGAAAAGTTCATTGCCTGGAGTGTTGATAGTTGGTCCTAAGTTGACAGCATTCCCGAAGTCTCCATTCGCCAACTTAGTCGCTTTGTAAATATCAATTCCTCCATATCCTCCTGGACGATTGGATGCGAAATAGAGAACTTCCCCGTCAGGACTGAAAGCTGGTGTGGAATTCCACCAATTTTCATCTTCATTTACCGGAAGCCAAATTGGCAATGTAAATCCGCCTCCTCGAAAATATGAAGCGAATAAAGCTGTTTCGGGTAGGTCTTTAGGCGAAGTTGAATTTCCACGGGCATAAATAATGGTGTTCCCATCAGGGCTGATGGCTATAGCAGCTTGATTCAACCCTTCTTCATTTGGAAATTCAGGTAAAGCCTGTATTCCTCCGACATCGACTCTTAGCCCCTCGGCCCTCGCTCTGAATAGCTTGGTATAGGGAGTCCCCGTCGCTGGATAAATCCCAGAAGCTTGTCTAGCTGAAGTGAAGTACAAGAAATTCTCACTAACTATCGGAGCATAATCTCCACCCGGAGTATTAAGTTCCCGGTAATTAACGAGTTCATGATAAGGCCAGTAGTTTTCAATACCGGCTGCAAGATTAATTGATTCGATTTCCCGCTGTGTCCTGGCGAGCAAAGCTTCATCTTGCGTGTAACTTTTTGCATTTTCGAAGGCTTCCTTTGCCTCCTCATTTTTTTGCTGGGCTTTGAGACTTTGTCCTAGAAAGAAATATCGCTCAAAACTCGGCTCGATATCAATCAGTTTTTGGTAATAGTCAGCAGAATTTTCAATTCGGTTAGAAAGGCGATAGCTTTCTGCGATGATTTGATTTGCCTCTTCGTTTTCAGGATCCTCCTCTAGAATTTGAGAAAAAGTATTGATAGCATATTGGTATTGTCCCGAGAGGTATTGGTCAGTTCCTTTTTCTTGAAGGCTTTTGCAGCCACCAAGAATCAACATAAATATGAATAGACCCAAAAAGTAGTGTTTCATCTGACGCAGTTTTGATGATCTTGTCTGAATATTACTAATTAATTTGGAAAGTATTTGTTCAACCAGCTTTTTGCTGCAGGAATCCACAAAGAATTCAAATCGGCTTTGGTTTGGATGAGTGGGTTCATAACCGGGGTGTCCGAAACAATGCTTCCTTCCTGAACTTTGCTACGAATTCCCAAAGCAGGCGCGATTCGAATTTGACCTGACTCTTTGAAAGCTACTTTTCCGCGATCAGTCAGGTTGATTTGGAGTAAATTTTCAAGCCTTTGCAAAGCTCTTACCGAGCTATCGATTGAGCAGCCACTTGTTGCGGACTGAGATTCATCTGCAGCCAAAACGATCACTTGATCTTCTAAAATCTCGAAAGAAGTCAGAATCCCATTTCCGTGTACATTCCATCCTTCGCAAAAGGATTTTAATTCCTGTCGGACCAGTTCCAGTTCCCTGTCACTGAGTTTTCGATCTGCTTGATAAAGCCAGATTCGGCTTTGGTCAGAAATCTTATCAAAGGCTACGTACATAATTTGGATATTTTGACAAAGAAAAACCCTTTCTACCTAACGGCAAAAAGGGTGGAATTGATTCAAATTTACTTTCACTTAAATCCCCATGTCTTTGGCGATCATTTCAGCGAGATCATAGACCTTGACATCATTTTCCCGCTCTTTGTTTTTTACACCGTCAGTCATCATAGTTAGGCAAAAAGGACAACCTACGGCAATCGCTTGAGCTCCAGTGGCTAATGCTTCTTCGGTACGCTCAATATTGATATCTTTTTTACCCGGTTCCGGTTCTTTAAACATCTGAGCTCCACCTGCACCACAGCAAAGGCCTTTGGTACGGCATCGCTTCATTTCTACCAATTCCACGTCCAGCGCCTTGATGACTTCCCTCGGAGCTTCGTACACATTGTTTGCACGGCCGAGGTAGCAAGAATCATGGAAGGTGATCTTTTTTCCTTTAAACTCACCGCCTCCCTGAAGCACCACTTTTCCTTCGTTAATTAATTGCTGCAAAAATTGAGAGTGATGAATCACTTCATAATTTCCCCCCAAGGCAGGATACTCATTTTTGATGGTGTTGAAACAATGAGGGCATGCGGTCACTACTTTTTTGACTCCATATCCATTCAAAACTTGGATGTTGGCGACAGCCTGCATTTGGAAAAGGAACTCATTTCCAGCTCTTCGTGCAGGATCACCGGTACAAGTCTCTTCAGGGCCAAGTACAGCGAATGATACACCTACTTTATTCAATATTTTGACGAAAGCCTGGGTAACTGCCTTGTATCGGTCATCAAAGGAGCCGGCACAACCGACCCAAAAAAGAACTTCCGGATTTTCACCTTTAGCGGCCATTTCGGCCATGGTTGGTACTTTGTATGTAGACATATTTTCGGATTTACGATTTTTGAAATTGGATTTACGAGAGGAACTTTACAGCAATGCTTAATCTCGACAATTCAATCACTTAGGTTTACTAATTATTCAATCTGGAATCTCCTCTTCTTTGACTGAATCGGCCCAGTTGAATCGATCTTGGGGACTGAATTTCCAAGGAGAGAAACTAGTCTCCATATTTTGGAACATGGCATTCCATTGTGCAGGTGTTCCAGATTCTTCCATCGCTACATAGCGGCGCATTTCTAGGATGATCGACAATGGATCGATATTAACTGGGCAGGCTTCCACGCAGGCATTGCAGGAAGTACAAGCGTTTAATTCCTCTTTTGAAATGTAATCGCCAAGGAGAGATTTTCCATCTTCCAAACCTGGTCCACCGGCGTCTATGCTTTTTCCAACTTCCTCTGCACGGTCCCGCACATCCATCATGATTTTTCGGGGGGAAAGTTTTTTGCCTGTCAGGTTAGCCGGACACTCGGAAGTACATCGACCGCACTCAGTACAAGAGTAGGCATTTAGAATATTGACCCAAGAAAGATCATTGATGTCTTTGGCACCGAATCTTCCGATTTCTGCAGGAGGATCTGCAGGAGCATCAGTTGGAATTCCCAGCATCATATTGACTTCATTCGTCACTTCCGGCATGTTTTGCATTTCTCCTTTAGGCTTCAAATTGGAATACCAAGTATTTGGGAAAGCCAGGAAAATATGGAGGTGCTTGGAGTATGTGACGTATACTGCGAAAGCTAAAATACCAGCAATATGAAACCACCAAGTAAATCGCTCAATAAAGACTAAAGCTCCGTCACTCATTCCCTCAAAAAGAGGTTGAAGCAGACTGCTGAAGAAAAGGGTGCCAAGTGCAATGTAATGCTCATCTCCTCGAGCTACTAAGATTTGATCCGTGGCATTCATGGTGAGAATAGCCATCATCAAAATGATTTCAATAACTAGAATCAAGTTGGCGTCGAGGGCTGGCCAGCCTTTCATCTCAGGCTTAGTGAAGCGGGGAACTTTGGTGATATTTCTTCGAATCAGAAACACGACACAGGAGAAAAGTACCGCCATGGCGAGGAATTCAAAAATATTGATTGCTGCTGTATAAACTGAACCTAGAATTGGTGCAAACAAGCGGTGGGTTCCTAAAATCCCATCCAAAATAAATTCCAATACTTCCAAATTGATCACCACGAAGCCGACATAAATCAACAAGTGGAGGAAGGCCGGAATGAAGCGTTTAAACATTTTTTGTTGGCCAAAAGCTACCAAGAGCATGGTTTTCCAACGGGCTTCAGGCTGATCGTTTCGGGTTTCTGCCTTACCCAAGAGTATGTTTCTTTTCAGAAAACGCACTCGTTTGGTTAAAATGAAAGCAGCTACCGCTAAAATAATCAAAAATGCTACTTGAGGTAAAAAGCTCATTTTGATGCAATTAATAAATTGTGAATACTCTTTTTAATTTTTTTTATCTGAATGATTTGTATCAAAATCACAAATACCTACCTTTGCATCACTTTAAGAAAAGGTGATGTAGCTCAGTTGGTAGAGCATCGGACTGAAAATCCGTGAGTCGGTGGTTCGAGTCCACTCATCACCACCAGCCCCGAAGCAATTCGGGGCTTTTTTTATGCCTTCTCGCGTCAGAATCGTGATAGTTGATGCCCAATCAATCATGCATGCAAAGTAAGAAATAGTCTGCATGCATACTATTTTTTATTTCTAATTTAAAATGAATCTAAAATCAGCCTTACTAGTAAATTCTAAACTCCAATAAGGGCTGAGTGTTAGCAGGGCCTAGCTTAATCTTGGGATTTTTGAAAAATATTTTGTGAAAAGTGTAACATTTGAAAAAGACCCGCATCACCTACACAAATGAATTCATTTTTCGAAGGAAATATTTGGCCTTTGCGAGGGAAGCTATTCCGGATGGCTTATCTCTGGGTGAAAGACCGGGCGTTGGCTGAAGATATTCTTCAAAATGTGTTCGAAAAGTCCTTTCGGAAAGAAGATGAACTGCAGCAGCATCCCAATTTGACAGGATGGCTCATTAGAAGTTTGAAAAATGAGGCTTTGATGCACTTTCGGAAAACTGGAAAGATTGTGTCCTTGGATGAAAATGGAGAGGCTAGGCTTATGGATCCGGAACCTGAGCGAAGTGAAACCAAAATTCCCAGGATTCTTCAGCTAGTTAATCGCCTGCCCGAAAAGCAAAGACAGATCTTTCAGCTTCGGGAAATGGAAGGGCTAACCTATGAAGAGGTGGCAGAATATCTTGAAATCCCGATGGAGCAAGTGAAAGTCAATCTTCATCGGGCCCGAAAAAAGCTGCGAGAAGAATTTGCCAAACAAGAAACCAAGTCATGAACAAGCGAATTGAAGAATTACTCGAAAAATACTGGAACGCAGATTCCACCTTGGAGGAGGAAGCTGAGTTGCGAGATCTGATTGCTCAAGCCGATGGGCATGAGTCAGAAAAAGAATGGTTTCTTTCCATCCAGGATTTTGCTTCGGAAGAGCCTGAAAGACTTGAAATTCCAAGGTGGAAAAAGAAAGCTGGTTTTTCATGGCTTGGCTGGGCTGCCTCTGTTTTGATTTTGGTGGGCTCCTATGCAGGCTGGCAAGCCTATGAGCGTCAACAGGAGGAAGAAGCTTATCGGGAAGTAGCAGCAGCTTTATCTCTTATACAGGATAAGTTTTCCGAAGGGCAAAGCCAATTAGAAAAAATGAATGAATTGCGATACCTCAATACGACCAATTCTCTATTCGAAAATCAAGAAAAATAAGAACATGAAAAAGTTAGTATTAATTCCAGTATTTGTTTTGATGGCGGTATTTCAAGTGCTCGCCCAGGATGATGCGATTCAGCGTTTCTTTTCCAATTACATGGAAGATGACCGCTTCAGTAGGGTGTACATTTCACCCAAAATGATGCAAATGGCCGGAGGTTTCCTGAAAAATAATGCCGAGGAAGCCGACTCTCAGGAACTGGGAGCTTTAATCCAAAAAATCAAAGGCATCCGAATTCTTTCTTCTGATGAAGTAGATGGAATGAAAATGTACAATGAAGCCTATGGTTCTCTGACTAAGCAGAAATATGAAGAATTGATGGATGTTCAGGATAAGGATTCCAGTATCAAGTTTTTGGTTCGGGAAGAAAATGGACTCGTCAAAGAGCTACTAATGCTTGCAGGTGATAAGGGAGAATTCACCTTGCTCTCTATGCTAGGGAATTTCACCTATGAAGATCTGAATATGCTTGCAGAAAAGACCAATATCCCTGGAATGGAGGAATATGGTAAAGGAAATATGCCACAATAAACTAAACCACTATTATTTATTAAACTACTTATTATTATGAAAAAGCTGTTTTTTGCAATCGCCTTTCTGGGAATCATATTTTCCGCACAGGCACAAAGTAAATCTGTTAAAGCCCTTTATGAAAAATACAGAGGCGAGGAGGACTTCTTCCATATGGAGTTGGGAGGTAACTTCCTGAATTTCGCCGAGGGTTTTAAAATTGACATTGATGAAGATGATATGGCTACCGTAGCCAAATCCATCGAGAAGCTCAATTTTTTTACGCTTCCTGACAATGCCGACCGAAGCGGAGCGGAATTCAAAGCACTCAAAAAAGGTTTGGAAAAGGAACGGTATGAGTTAATGATGGAAATGGCCGATGAAGGGGAGATTGTCGTCTATTCCAAGGGAGGGAAAACTATTTCAGACTTGGTGGTCCTGGTAGGAGGAGATGAAGGAGACCTGATGGTCGTTGAACTCAAAGGATCCTTTGCTCAGGAGCTCGTAGCTGAAGCAATGAAGAAGGGCAAGAATTAAGTAGTATCTTAAAGAAGTAAAGAAAAGCTATCAGCGAAAGTTGGTGGCTTTTTTTGATTCAATTCGCCCGCATATTTCCGTTTTCTTGCTTTTCTAAATGCAGGATTTTGTAAGAAAATCTACCTTTTTAGATATTGATTTGAGTTTTTTAAAATTTTTTTTTCATCCGATACAATCGATTGCGAAAAACTATTTTTATTAATTGATGTAATGACATGATTTTGTATTTAAAAAAATCACAAAATTAAATTTCAATAAAGCTAGATTTTTCAGATTGTTTGGGTTTCCGCTATCGATTGCGGGAATTAATTATATTATTTTTAATTAAATCGCTTAATCATTATTGAATTCATAAAAAATTAATAAAAATTTTGAAACATTTTCATTTTTAGTGCCGTTTGCTACCTTTGTATTGTCATTTGAAGACAAACCCATCAGACCCGATGGACCCTGTAGCCCAAAATACCACCTCGAATGGATTCGCCATTCCGGGTTACACATTAAAAAAGAACCTATTAAACCAATTATTAGTATGAAAAAATTATTGTCTATGCTTTTTGTTGCCGGGATGGCAACAGGAGCCTTTGCCACAGGAGCAGAGAAATCTGTAGAGATTATTCACTCTGATGCTGCCAAAGTAACAGTTGCAATGACTGAAGCGCCAAGCAGCACCGTGATCGTTAAAATTTTGGATGAGGAAAACCGTTTGGTTTTAAGAGATCGGATCAACAAGTCGGAAGCTTTCGCAAAGCGCTATGATTTGAATGCACTTCCAAAAGGAACTTATTCTGTTGAAGTGTTGGATAATTCTGGTGTATTGCGAACTACAACTTTTCAAAACTTTGTAGACGAAAAGCCATCCGTTTACTCTCGCGTGTCTTTATTGGAAGACAACAAGTACCGACTTCTAGTAAGCAACTTGAGTGCGAAGGCGTTTACAGTTTCTATTTACGATGGTGATAAGTTGATCCACAGTGAGAAGGTAGCGGATGCACAAGGTCTTCACAAGATCTACAACATCGAAAAACCATCAGCTTCTATCAGTTTTCGAGTGACTACAGAAGGGGGATTTGACAAGTATCTTTCTGCCCTTTAAGAAAAGTGAACCAACTAGCTATTAAAAACCCCGCTCTGGGTCTGAGGCGGGGTTATTTTTTTGTCTTTTAAGTTCTATTTCAATACAAAAAACCAAATAACCAAAGGGGAATTCTTTTTCCATTCCCTCCTTGGATATCCAAAGCTAAATAAGCATTCGGTACTCCTCTAATCTGTTCCTCGCTTTTTGAAGCACCTCCCACCTCAAACACAAAAGATTCGTCTACCATAAAATCACCATATTTTGACGAAGTGACAAGATGCACCGGGCTTGTTTGATTTAAGAAAAATGTCTCTCTGATATTGCCTAGATTGGGCTGATTTGGTGAAAACAGGTAAATAAAATTGGTGTTATTGAGGAAGATTTTTTCCGGTTTTTGCAAGTAACTTACTCCTTTAGTGCTTGACCTCAACAAACTGAGGATCTGTGCCTGATCCATATAATCCAAAAGTCGTAAAATGGTATTCCTAGGAATCTCCAGCCGTTCGGACAACTTGTTGATATTTGGGGTAAAAGGTACCGACTCACTGATGACATAAAGCAGCTTTTTCATAGTTCTCACGGTGGAGTGCTGCAAATCCTCAAACGGTGCTACATCTGTTTCAATGACGAGATTAATCGTCTCTTCTAGTTTTTGATAATACGTACGCTTTGCCTCAGCAAAAAAAGGGAAGTAGCCATATTTTAAGTAGTTCTCAAAATCCTTTGGAAAATGGACCGAATCCAAAATATCTGGACCGATTACTTGATGTTTTTGGATAATATCCTCCAAAGAAAGCGGTTGGATGGGCAGTTTTTTCTCAAAAAGAAGAAACTCTCTGAAGGAAAGACCATGTAGATGGTAAACGGAAGCTCTTCGAGAAAGGTCGGCATTTCCCTTTGATAAGTCTAAAATAGAAGATCCAGTGGCTATTAATTGAATGTCAGGATAGTCATCATATAGCTGCTTTAAATCCTTTGACCAATAAAAGTATCGGTGTACCTCATCTAGTAAAAACAACCGAAACCCCTCTTGATAAAGTATATCGATAGTCTTTATTAGTCGATTTGTTTCAAAATAGAAATCATCTAAGCTAAGATAAATACCCTTGGTTTTCGCCTCAGATAGGTACTGAAGGAGAAGCGTCGTCTTTCCTACTCCTCGATAGCCCAAAACAAGAATTAATCGTTGCTCCCAATCAATTTTATTATACAGATATCGCTTAGGCTTCCCTTTTATAAGATGAATTTTCCGCTCTGACTTTTCGATAAGATTCTTCATAATTGCTTTTTATAGAAAGCAAATTTATAAAATGCTTTATCTAAATACTATTTTTAGATAATGCTTTTTTCAGAAAGCATATCTTGAAAAGATTTTCCTAGAAGGCATAGAGCCCTTAGTTAAGACTCCTGAAAAAAGCTAAAGCAGAATTATTTTTCCATTAAAAACTCAACGAAAACGCAGCACCGTCTCCGCTACTCTCTTTCCCAAAGCTTCGCCTTTTTTCAGAAAAATCGGATCCAATTCTTCCTGCAAATCAAAAGGCCCCTCTCCGGTGATGGCCGAGGCACCAAAAGCAGATTCTACCGTATCTCCACCAACCAGAATCATCCCATGAATCAGCATACTATGCATCAAATTCAGCATCACAAGCTCCTCTCCGATAGATATGCCTCCTCCTGTACTGAACACCGCACCAATTTTATCTTTCAAGGGTCTTCCCTCGAAAGGCCAGGAATTGATAAACTCCTGCACTGCCGGGGCGATATTAGCATTGTAAACAGGGGAACCCAGAATGATAGCGGAAGCGGCGAGTAAGTCATCCTGCAGGACTTGATCTATCGGTAAAAGCTTAACATCTACCCCTTCTACAGATTGCGCGCCTTCTCCTATGGCTTTCGCCATTTGCTCGGTATTTCCAGACTGGGAGTAGTAGGTGATTAAAATCAAAGGCTTTTCCTGAGCAAAAAGAAAATGAGAGAAGGCAAAGAGAAAGAGAATTAGGCTGAGTTTTCGCATGCGTTGGAAGGAAATAACTTGATTTATAAGCTAAAAAAGAGGCTGCCTTAAATGCTAATCATTGTCAGACTGAGCGAAGGCGAAGTCTTACTACAACGGATTCTGCTGCATTTCGACTCCGCTCAATGTGACAAATGAATATAGGCAGCCTCTTGATAATCTATTTAAGCGAAAAGCTTATTTACTCCAACTTGCCTTTCCTCCTTTGGCAGAATCGACGGTGATGCTATAGTTGGAAGCAGAAGATACAATCCACCTTACCTTCACTGCACTCATACCAGGGATATTATCCACAGCGATTCGTTCTGGTCTAAGCTTTTGCTCTTGGTAGCGCTTGAAATCTTCATTTTCCACGACAAAACCTGCGACTACCTTAGCTCCATCAATGGAAACATAGTCAGGCCGCTCAATATTGTATTTCAAATCCTGAGAGGAGTGGGTAGGCATCATTCGCTCATTGAAGATGGTAGCTGTAATTGCTTTCAATCCACCGCCCAGATCTTCTTCTTTAACATCCATCACGGATAGCTTTGGTGTGTGGTAAGCATGGTAAATAGTAAATGCTGAGTTGCGGTGCGCATCCTGCTCCATCAAGAAACCTGGATGGGCACGTCCAAAGGTCTTTTTAAAACCTCCAATCTCAATCTCACCATATTGTGGGTGATTGTAGCTTGCCCAGTCCACAAAGGCATCTCCAAAAGTCAGCAACTGATCGACTTTGAGTTGCTCCTCCTGATTGCCTCTACCGGCATTTTGATGGAAGTAGAGATAGGAAATCATCAGCTCATTGGAATAGGTGAAAATCCCACGATTGCCATAGAACCAATCCAATTCTCCTCCAAACACGGAATACAAATCCTTGTAAACAGTGAGGTAACGATATCCAGGCATCATTTCTTCGCCTTTTTTGGCAATGGCGTCGTAGATTCGGATATCCTCGCGGTTGTAGGTATTCACATCCTCTTCAGCACCTGGTCCACGAAGGATCATCCCTCCATAGTTGTGGTAACTCTGAGCCCCAGCGATATTGGGGTGCTTCATCACAAACTCCATCACTGAGCGGTTTTCTGGAAGAGTAAAAGGATAGCGAAGCGCTCCTCGCTGAATGTAATCCGGTTGCCAGTTCCAGCCCCAATCCCGGTTAGGATCGTAGTAGCCGACATCGTCATCATTGATACGTCCGTCCCCATCAAGATCGGTTCCTTCTTGACCAAGCATTTCATAGTCGCCCACTTGATCAGGTCCTACAGGTATTAAGCGACGAGGATCCAGCGGATCTTTGATGTATCGTCCTGTTGGGCTTTTTCGGATCATTTGGGTAATGTGACCATCTCCATTCAGATCGTCCATTTCATCTTCACCAGCTAATCCATCTCCGTCATTATCCAATACCATAACACCAGATCGAGGTGTATTTTGGGTATTTGGCTTCAAAAAGAAGTCATTTCGAGCGTCTGGATTGATTGTAGGAGTGATATAAAAGGTTTTATCCCGGAGCAATTCCTGGATAAATTCCGTATCCCCATGCATCTCGGTCAGATACCAGGCTGTATACAAAGCAAATTCAGCTCCCTGAATTTCATTAGAGTGAATATTGCCATCGATCCACATGGCCGGTTTGTCTGTATCTTTTCCTGCGGAAAAATCAGTAATCGTCAAGGTCATGATATCCCGGCCTTCATAAGATTTACCGATTGATTGGATTTTTGCTAAATCAGGATGAGCCTTGGCGATTTTTTGCATCACATCGACCAAACCTTCATAGGTATAGTAGCGATTCCATGCTACCTCTACCTTAGGCATGTGTGGTGAGCCAACTGCTTTGAAGAACTTCTCCTGCGCATTCACGTCCACGCTTGCCAAACCAGCCGCGCTCAAAGCCAGGGCAAGGAAATATTTTTTGATTTTCATAGTCTTCATGGCTTTAGAGTTTGAACGTTGCATTGATAAATCCTGCATGAGCTGCACCGGCTTTCAGGTTTACATCCCCTTTTCCGCGGATGATCCAGCTCAAACTCACTTTCTCATAAGCTCCAATGGAGTCGATCAATTGGATTTTTTCACCTGAAATCAGGCGATCTTCCCCAGCATTCAGATCTACTCGGATTTTCCGTAACCAACGGGAACGTTCACCCATTTCGGAATGAGTGGGAAGTGGTGCATTATTGAACAAATCCAAGGAAATTCGGGTCAAACCATTTCCGATGGATTCAATTTTTAGGTTTTGAACCTCCAAATTTGGCTGCATCTCAGCTAGCTTTAGAATGAAGTCCGTATGCTCTTCCGCGATTTCGCCTACTTTTTCATAAGGAGGATTAGCCATCACAAATGGTTTAACTCCTCCAACTTCTACTTTTTTACCTGGGAAATCAGGATGGGAAATCTCTGTCCAAGGAACAAAGACATCATTCCATCCCAAAGAATCTGCCCATGCCAAATAATTGGCTTCAGCATTGGATTTGCCTTTGAATTCAGGCACCCAATAGCCCGGTGTACTGAAACTTAATCGGGCAAAATGGAAGTAGGCCCACTGGAAGAAATCTCCATCAGTGCCTTGGTTGTTTTGCTGAAAAGCCTTTTGAGATACCGTGCTTTTGTATAGGTCAGAAACCATGGCATTGATGGCTTCGTCCTTTTGGAGAATGGAAGTCACCACTCGCTTTCTGGCATTCTGCGCATTGTATTTCAAAGGGGAAGAGAGGTTATTGGCTGGGGAGAAAGTCACAAAAGCGAAGATGTTCCACTGATCAAAAAGGTAATCCAAAAGCGCGCGACTTTCAGGTTGCGACACAGCAATATCTCCAGCCAAAGGTTCGAAAACAGGGAATTTGTAAGTCAAAGATTTATTGAAAGCAATACCTTCCTTCAAGTCTTCGGCGAAGTTGCCATCCTGATCCTCGTCCTTGCTTTCTTTGAAAACTTGGTAGCTTCCTGCTTCTCCTTTGCTTCGATCAGCTTTTACCAAAACTCGCTCGTCTTCCTTGGAAACAACATAATCTCCCATTGGGTCTTCTACTCGCATCCAGGTGATATAGCCATCACCGTTCAGGTCGCTGTATCCATTGTCGCCTGGAGTTCCGTCCCGATCATGATCTACAGATGCTCCATTTCCACGTCGCTCATATTTCAAGCTAGCATGGTACTGAGCATAAGCATCCGGAGACATATTTGGAAAGATGTAAAAAGTGGTTTTTTCCAAGACCTCCGAATGTTCATTGATTAGCTTCTCAGCAAATTGAGTTGCTAATTCGACACTGAGGACATGGTATCCTTCTACACCTCCGACAACTGCGATTGCAGGCTTTTCGTCTTGGTTGCCGGATCCAATTTTTAGAGCCCAAATCGGATTTCCTCCGGGAGTTTGGGCTAGTCTTTCGAGGCTGGCATTTGAGCTAGCCCCGATTTTTTGAAGTCGCTGTTCGAGTTGGGAAAGTGTAGGGTAATCATTCTGGGCCATAGAAGCACCAGAAATCAAAACACTTCCAGCCAACAAGCAGCCGAAAAAGAATTTTTTCATAAGGTTTGGATTAGATTTTCGCTAGATAATTAGTCTATATCGATGTCTAATTTTATCAAAATATCTCCACTTCCCCGCCAAGACTTATTTTTCCCCTCTAAAAAAAGCGTGAATGGGAGCTAATTTGGATGAGTGGAATCCAAAGATTTATGTTGGAGCGAAAGAGAAATTTTCATTATTTGAAAAAAATCCCTGTTTCTCATGTATAAAAAAATTGCCCTGGCCATTGCTTTTTCTCCGAGAATTGAGGCCTTGATTGCAGAAGTCAAACGTCTCGTTATTCTTTTTGATACGGAATTATTGCTGATTCATGTGGGTACTAAAACCCCCGAATTGGAGGCAAAGCTAAATGAAATGCTGGCTCGGCATGGCTGTGACAAACTACGAATCAAGGTGGTTTGGAAAGAGGGCAAACCTGTGAAAATGATTGTCAAAGCCTGTGAAGAGGAGAATGTCGATTTATTGGTTGCTGGAGCTTTGAAGCAAGAAGGGCTTTTCAAATATTACATGGGTACAGTGGGCAGAAAAATTATCCGTAAGGCTCCTTGTTCTGTTTTGACGCTCATCGAACCTAAGGTAGAAACTTCTGATTTTTCTCGAGTGGTGATCAACGGAACCCAATTGGAAATTACTCCTTATGTGATTGAAAGGGGATTAGAGTTTTCCAAAATTGTAAAGGCAGATATGGTTTCCATTCTCAATGAGATCAAGTTGTACGGTTTACAAATGGGGACTGCAAGTGAGGACTCGGAGGAGGAGATTGCTCAGACGCGACGACAATTGGTCCAAAATGAAATCGATTATGTCCAAAAAATCCTAGATACCCTCGATCCGGGAAAATTGAAAATAAATATTAAAGTCACAGGTGGAAAATGGGCTGTGGAATTGGCTCGATTCTGCGAAAAAACAGATGCTAATCTCCTCGTAGTAGGGGATAACCGGAAATTAAACTTCTTTGACAGACTCTTTCCTCATGATTTGGAAGAGCTTCTCAGTACCTTACCTTGTAATCTTTTAATCGTTAAAAAATAAACCTCCATGGAAACTTTAAACCATAAGGAGGTTATTAATCTCCTCTTACAGCTTGCTGCTATGCTTATCATAGCAAGGGTTTTTGCAGAGTTGGCCAGGAAAATCAAACAACCTGCAGTGGTAGGCGAAATCCTTGCAGGGATTGTTTTAGGACCAACTATTTTGGGAACAATTATGCCAGAATTCCATACTTATCTCTTCGGAGGAGGGGGGAATACGAACATAGCACTCGATGGCTTTGTACAGATTTCAGTGGTCTTACTCCTTTTCATTGCGGGACTGGAAGTGGAACTACAAATCGTATGGAATCAAGGGAAGAATGCACTTAAAATCGCAGTCGCCTCCATGGTATTACCGATTATTGCTGGCTTTGTGGTGGCCTATGCCTTCCCGGAATTTTTGGGTGTAAATATCAATGACCGAATGGTGGCTTCTACCTTTTTTGGCTTGGCTATCAGTATTACAGCCTTGGCGGTGGTTGCACGGGTATTGATGGATTTAAACTTGTTTAAAACCCCTACAGGTCTCTTGATCATCGCGGCAGCTATGATTGTAGATGTTTTGGGTTGGATTGTTTTCTCCGTGATTTTGTCACTATCTGAGACTAGCAGTGGAGGCCTGGGAGTTTGGCCTACGATAGGATTGACCTTGCTATTTACCCTAGTAATGCTGACAGTGGGGAAGGGCTTGATCAATAAAACGCTGCCTTGGATTAATAAAAAATTGGCCTGGCCAGGGGGCTTGCTTTCTTTGTCTTTGGCCCTATGTTTTTTGGCAGCTTCTTTTACTGAATTCATTGGAATCCATGCCATTTTTGGGGCATTTATAATTGGGGTAGCATTAGGTGATTCGGAATATTTGACAGAGAAAGCCAAGGAAATTTTACACCAATTCATCAATAATATATTTGCTCCGATCTTCTTTGTGTCCATTGGATTGAAGGTGAACTTTATTGAAAGTTTTGACCTCGGTGTGACGGGAGTAGTGGTGATTGTCGGTTTGTTGACCAAGTATTATGGAGCCTATTTGGGAGGAAGATTTGCTGGTGTCGGAAGGAAGCAGTCTATCATTGCTGGCTTTGGTTTGAGTACTAGGGGCAGCATGGATATAATTTTGGGATTGATTGCTTTGGAGTACGGGCTCGTATCGGATTCCCTATTTATAGGCTTGGTGATTTTGGCTTTGATTTCCAGTATCGCTTCGGGTCCATTGATGCGCTGGGCTGGGAATTTTAAATATTAAAAGCTTTTCTCAATCCTTCATCAATTTGTTCAATTGGGTAGAATTAACTTTCAGGTGTAATTTTGGGTTATAAAAATTCACCCACTTAGCAAACGATATGGCAAAGGCTCAGAAAATTGGCGTTTTACTCGTCAATTTGGGAACACCTGACAGCACTCAAACTTCGGATGTCCGAAAATACCTTCGCGAATTTTTAATGGATGGACGAGTGATTGACTTTCCATTTATTCCGCGATGGATGTTGGTCAATTTGATCATTGCTCCTTTTCGGGCACCAAAGTCAGCTAAGGAATACCGAAAACTTTGGACTGATAGAGGCTCGCCTTTGCTTTTTCATACAGAAGATCTTCGCGACAAGTTGATTCAAAAGCTAGATTCTGAAAAGTTCTTGGTGAAAATAGCCATGCGTTATCAAAATCCAAGTATCGAAAAAGGGCTTGCCGAATTGATGGCTGAAAAGGTTAAGAAAATCATTGTCGTGCCTCTTTTCCCCCAATATGCTTCGGCTACAAATGGATCGGTAATCGATAAAGTGATGGAGATTGTAAGAGGATGGCAAATCATTCCTGAGATTTCTTTCATTAGTAATTTCGTCGAGCATCCACTATTCTTGCAAGCCTGGGAAGAATTGGGAAGAGAAATGATGGAAAAGGGGGAATACGAACATTTTGTGTTTTCCTATCATGGTCTTCCGGAGCGACAAATCCGAAAAGGATCAGTTGATAATTATTGCCAACTCGGCGCTTGTTGCAATAAATACAGCGCCAAAAATCAATTCTGTTATCGGGCCCAGTGCTTCCAAACCACTCGTCTAGTTGCTCAGCGTCTGAATCTTCCTGAGGATAAGGTTACAACTTGTTTTCAATCCCGCTTGGGAAATGATCCCTGGGTAAAACCTTATACAGAGGATGTAATTAAGGAATTGGCAGGAAAAGGTATCAAAAAGGTGTTGGTATTTTCACCAGCTTTTGTTGCTGATTGTCTTGAAACCACTGTGGAGGTTGGGGAAGAATACAAGGAAGAATTTGAAGAGTTGGGAGGAGAACAATGGGATTTGGTGCCAAGCCTCAATTCATCTGACACTTGGGTAGAATGCATCAAGGACTTGGTGGAAAGCCGCGCCTGATTAGCGGTCTGAAACCAATAGTCGTACTTAGAATTCCCGAATTTTCTCGAAATTCGTAGCTGTTTTAAACCCATCACCTTGTCAAAAGCAACGAGTCGGACTCTTCTGATTTTCGGGATTGTCCTCATTTCCATCAACCTCCGAACCTCAATCGCCTCTGTTGGGCCTTTGATTCCATTTATTCGGGAGGATTTGGGGATTTCAAATGGTTTGGCTGGTTCATTGACTACGCTTACCCTATTTACTTTTGCCTTATTCTCGCTCTTTTCACCGGGAATAGGTAAGCGAATAGGAAACGGACGATCCATTTTTTTAGGAATATCCATCCTGGCCATCGGCGTGGTTTTGCGGGTTTTAGGAGGAGTAGAATTGTTATTTTTCGGTACAGCTCTTACGGGAATAGGGATCGTGATCGCCAATGTCCTGATGATTCCTTTTTTCAAGGCACATCTTCCTGAAAAGCTTGGATTATTGACCGCAATTCTTTCTACTGGTATGTCTCTTTTTGCGGCTATAGCATCAGGAGTTAGTGTTCCTTTGGCAGTGGATTCAGGCTGGGGATGGAGAGGTTCGCTGGCTTCCTGGGTGCTGTTGATGCTAATTGCTCTAGCTGTTTGGTTTCCTCAGGCCAAAGCCAAACCCTTACCAAAATCGGGGATTGAAATAACTGGTAAAAATGTATGGAAGTCAAAATTGGCTTGGCAGGTCACCCTTTTCATGGGAGCCCAATCCGTGATGTATTTCACGATGGTGACCTGGTTGCCTGATATGCTCATATCAAAGGGGATGACTCCTGTGCGGGCTGGTTTAGCTTTATCTTACATGCAGTTGATTTCCTTGATTGGGACTTTTTTCGCCCCGGGTCTGCTAATGAAATTACGTCAGCAACAAGGGGTAATTCTGGGTGTTTCAATTGGATACTTGCTAGGGTATAGTCTCCTTTTTTGGAATGAGCCATGGATTATTTTTACTTCGATGACCATTATTGGAATCGGGTCAGGAGCTAGTTTGAGTATTGCTTATACCTTAATCTCCCTACGAACGATCGAAGATCAGACTACATCTAGGCTTTCGGGCATGGTGCAATCTGCAGGCTATATTTTGGCTGCTTTAGGGCCTTTGCTTTTTGGAGTTTCCTTGGATTTGGTTGGGAATTGGGATTTTTTGAATTGGTTTTTACTTGTTATGACGATTCAGTTTTTGATTTTTGGCTGGGGTGCCGGGAAGGATCAAAAAATCTGATTCATTTTTTGAGTCTAAGCTGGATTTAATCGGCTAATTTTGGGCTCAAATTCCAAAGCTATGCAAGAGTTTTTCACCGAAATGGGTTTTTCTGAGCAGGTATTTACCTATTTCATCATGCCTGCCCTCATTTTTGTAGCCCGAGTTGGGGATGTATCGATCAACACCCTTCGGATTATGTTTATGATGAATGGGAAAAAGAACATAGCTCCCATTTTAGGTTTTTTCGAAGCCCTCATTTGGTTGCTTGCAATCGGACAGATTTTTCAGAATATCAATAACCCAATTTCCTACATAGCCTATGCGGCTGGTTTTGGGATGGGGACTTACGTAGGAATGCGTTTTGATGAAAAATTGGCTTTGGGGCGCGTGTTGGTTCGTGTGATTACACCCAAGCCTCTTCCTGAATTGGTGGAATATATGAAGGAAAAAGACTACAGATTTACCAGTGTGGGAGCTGAGGGACGATATGGGAAAGTCAATTTGCTCTTCACTGTCATGAAGCGTGATACCTTGCAGACTTTTATCGATAAGGTAAAGTCCCTTGATGAAAAAGCATTCTATACCATAGAAAGCGTCAAGAGGATTTCAGAAGATGATTTGAATGTGATGGAAGATCGTCCCCGATTCAAAAATTGGTTAGGTAGAAGGGCAAGAATTTAATGGGAAATTCCTGGTTTCAGTTTCAGCAGTTTCGAATCGAGCAGGATCGCTGCGGGATGAAGGTGTCTACAGATGCTGTCCTTTTGGGATCTTTGGCTAATCATTCAAATCCAAAAACCATTTTGGATATTGGAACTGGGACAGGTGTAATAGCTCTGATGCTAGCTCAGCGCTATAAGAATGCACAATTCATAGCAGTTGAGTTAGATCAGGATGCAGCTGATCAAGCTTTTGGAAATTTTGCTTCAAGTCCATTTTCGGAAAGGTTGAAATTACTGGAAGGGAAGATTCAGGAGTTCCTGTCGGAAAAACTTTTTGATCTGATCGTTAGTAATCCTCCTTATTTCACTGATCATTTGCTTCCTCAAGATCAGCAGCGGCAACGAGCGCTTCATACCGATGACTTATCTTTTTCAGAATTAGGTAGAGTTGTCGATCGATTATTAGCAATCGAGGGGGAATTTTGGGTGATTTTGCCCATTCATGAAATGGAAAAATTAAATCAGTTTTTTGAATCACTTCAAATTTTCCCTTTCAAATCTATTTTGATTCAAGATCGACCCGGAAAGAATCCGCATCGGAAAATCAATGCATTCAAGCGGGGAAAACAGGATATAACGGAGGAGTCGATTTGTTTGAAAGAAGAAAAAGGAGGTTTTTCAGATACCTACCGAAAGCTTATTTCTGGCTTTTTATTGGGTTACTGAGGGAATCTTTGTCCTTTTTCACTAAAAAGGATAGAAGATTTGGGATAACTCGTTGCAAGGGGAAGTGATTTCTATAATTTTGAGTTTTTAAAAAACTACCACACATGTTGAAATTTAGGTCTTTGGGCATTCTTTTAATGCTCTTTTGGTTTGCTTCGTGCACAGAAGAGGATCTTGGGGTGACATTTGTGACCACAGAAGAAGTTCTTTTTGCCAGTGGAGATCAAGTTCGACTTCTTGGTCGGGTGATCAGTGACCAAGATATTCAGGTCCAAGATCATGGATTTTATTTGGCAGAGGATGAAGCGTTTTCAAATCCACAAATCATTTCTTTGGGAGAGAAAAGTGGACCTGGAAGATTCATCGGGGAAATTTCCGGCTTGAGGTTAGGGACTAATTATTTTGCAAAAGCATTTTTGAATTTGGGAGGTGAAGTGGAGTTTGGAAATGTAATTTCACTTTCAACCCTAGAGCCTGCATTCAAGTCTTTTTCGCCTAGTTTTGGTGCTCCTGGAGAAGAGTTGATTATTGAAGGTAGGAATTTTGGAGAGGGGACTCGAGTGTTTTTTGGAGATCAAGAGGCAGAAGTTTTAGAAAACACCCTGCAAAGCCGTTTGTTAGTACGTGTCCCTCCTCCAGCTGATAATCCTTCCGTTCCTATTCGGGTTTTGTTTCAGGATAGAGAAGTAAGTTCTGCTGAACCATTCGAATACCAGCGAGGAGGCTATGAAATTGTCGCTAGATATCCTGGGGAGGTTAGAATGTATGATAACGTCTTTTTCCAAAATGACCCTAATAACCTTTATATAGGTTTGGGTTCAGAGAGAAGACAGGTTTTAATCTCAGGCTTTCAAAAGTTTGACGTAATATCCAATACTTGGTCTGCTGCTTCTTTCCCTGGTACAAATCGTTCATTTGCTTTTTTCACAGACCATTATTTGGGTGGCGGAGTTTCTCAATTAGGTTCCAATCCTTTCGTTTATGATGGAAGCTTTTGGGCAATGGAAAATGGAGGCTTTAAGCGATTACCAGATTTACCATTCTTAAGTAGAAATGCTATCGCATTTGAGATTAATGGGGATTTATATGTTTTGGGAAGAAATGCCCAAATCGTGGATTTCTTTTTCAAGTTTGATAAAACAAGTAACACTTGGGAAATTCTTCCTCCTGCTCCAGTATCCTTTTCTAGATCTGATGCCGCTTTTTCCTATGGAGACAAGGGCTATTTAATAAATGGAGGTGATGGGACTTTGTGGTCTTTTGACCCATCCAACAATGAATGGTCCACCATCAGCACTTACCCAGGAGCACTTGGAATTGGTCGAGGAATGGCACGGGTTATGGGAGAAAAGGCTTTCATCGGATTGTTTGAACGTACGGATGAAATTTGGGAGCTGGACTTAAACAGCTTCACTTGGAGAAAGAAAAATCCAATGCCTGGACTGCCTCAAAGTGTATTAGTAGCACATTTTGTAAGTGGACCGTACCTCTATATTATGCGGGTTCCCGATATAAATGTTCCGGGCGCATTTTCAATGGATTTCTACCGCTTTGACCCGGAGGGGATTTAATATGGATAGTATGAAAAAACTGCTTTTTACATTTTTGGCATTCATAATCCTGCAAGGTTTGGCAGCTCAGGACCAGCCGAAGCGTTCGGTAATTGGTCGAGATATTGGTCAGTTAAAAAATATCCGAATCACGGGTCGGATCATCGATGAGATTACGGGGGATGCCTTGATTGGTGCTACCGTTAGTATACCCGAGATTGATCAGACAAAAATTACTGATAATAATGGCGAGTTCGAATTCATTTTGGATCGGGCTGAATACACCCTAGAATTCAGATATGTGGGCTATGAAAGCATTACTTATCCGATCGTAGCGGTGGGTGATGGCCGGATTTCCATCCGGATGATTCAAGAAGATTTTGAATTGGAGGATGTAGTCATTTTTGGACGAGATCCGGAGAAAAACATCCGTTCCACTGACATGGGAGCCATTACCATGAGCATGAATACCATTCGAGAACTTCCTCCATTTTTAGGTGAAGTGGATATCATTCGATCTATGGCCACTCTTCCCGGTGTTTCTCAAGTTGGGGAGGCTGCCGCAGGATTAAATGTTCGGGGAGGCGGTGCTGATCAAAACCTGATTCAATTTGCAGGTGCTCCTATCTATAATCCAACCCACCTTTTTGGTTTATTTACCTCTTTCAATGCCGATATTGTAAATGACGTTACCCTTTACAAGTCAGTAATCCCACCGAAGTTTGGAGGAAGAGGCTCCTCGATTTTGGATATTTTGCCTAAGGCAGGAAGTATAGATAGTTGGGGAGGTGACTTGATGTTGAGTAATTATTCGGGGAAAATTGGAATCAATGGACCCTTGGTAAAGGATAAAGTTTCTATCCGAGGGGGATTCCGTGGTTCTTACATTAATTGGTTTTTGAATTCTCTCAGCAATCCAGACCTTAAGAATTCCCAGGCCAATTTTTACGATGGAAACTTGGTGATATCTGCTCCAATTTCAGAAGAACAGGAATTTACCTATAGTTACTATACCTCCTATGATGATTTTGCCTTTGCTTCAGATACTACGATCTCTTGGAAAAACAATTCTCATTCTTTCTCTTGGAAAGGGCGTTTTGGAGAGAAAGTAGGCGTGCAGGCTTTGGGTTACCTGACCCAATATGATTACAGCATTTTCAATCGATCCGGAATTAATGATTTTGACCTCAATTCCGGAATTGTAGACTATGGTGCCAAGGTTTTTGCTACCTATTCATTATCTCCAACCAATACCATCACCATTGGAGGGGATTTCAAGGATTTGACAGTGCAGCCAGGAGAATTAGTTCCTAACAATCAACAGGAATCCGGAATTTTGCCTCAAAAGGTACAGGATGAATATGGTAGAGAAATGGGAGCACATTTCCAGCATGAATTTGAATTGGGTGAAAAATTCGGGATGTCCTATGGAGTTCGCTATGACCTCTTCCAATATTTCGGCCCTAGGACGGTTCGCCAATATGCCGAAAATCAACCTATTTCAGATGGTAGCGCCATAGGAGAAACTACCTACGGAGATGGAGAAAAAATCATTTCCTATGATGGATTTGGGCCAAGAGCTTCCATTCGATACTCTCTTTCTAAATACAGCTCCATAAAGGCAGGTTATAATAAAATGTATCAGTTTATCCATCTAATTTCAAATACTGCCACCATTGCACCCACTGATATATGGAAGCTCAGTGATGAATTTTTGAAGCCTCAGATTGTGGATCAGTATTCCCTTGGATTCTACAACAATTTCAAGGGGAATATATTCGAAACTTCCATCGAGGTGTATTACAAGGATATTCAAAATGTAGTGGAGTACAAGGATGGAGCGAATCTGATTCTTCAAAATCATGTAGAAACGGAACTCGTGCCTGCTCAGGGAAGAGCTTATGGGGTGGAATTGTATGTGAAGAAGAACTTGGGTCGTTTGACGGGTTGGGTTTCATACACTTATTCCCGAAGTCTCCGACAAGTAATTACTGCCTTTGAAGAGGAGATTATCAATGATGGAGATTGGTTTGCCTCAAATTTTGACAAGCCTCATGATGTGACTTTGATTGGAAATTATAAAGTCAGCACCAATACATCCATTTCTACAACTTTTGGATATAGTACGGGAAGACCTGTTACATTCCCTGAGGCAAAGTTTGATTACGCAGGAAATAACCTGGCTTATTTCAATCGAAGAAATGAACAGCGACTGCCGGATTTCCATCGTTTGGACCTCGCTGTCAATTTCAAATTGAAAGGTCAAGGTCGATTCTTTGAGGATGGAGATTGGACCTTTTCTGTATTGAATGTTTATGGTCGAAAAAATCCTTTCTCTCTCTTTTTTGTAGATGAAGCAGGTGCCCCGCCACAAGCCCTTCGTTTGGCTGTACTCGGAGTGCCACTTCCTAGTTTGAGTTATTCAATCAAGTTCTGATGCCTAAGATGTTCAAAAGACTCATATATATTCTGCTTTTATTGCCGATGGCCTGCATTGATCCCTATGAAGTGGGGTTAGAAACAGGCGAGCAACTATTGACTGTCGAGGCTGTGCTGACTTCTGTGCCAGGAAGACAAGAGGTTCGATTGACTCGAAGTGACACGTACGGGTCAGTTTTTGAGGGTTTGATCAGACCTGTTCGTGGAGCGACAGTAGTGGTTAGAGATGATTTGGGGGAAGTAGTCTTTTTGGAGGAAAATTTGGAAGATCGAGGGAGTTATTTGACTCCTGCAGATTTTGCCACTCAGCCAGGAAGAACTTACACACTCCAAATTCAAACCACAGATGGAAAAGTGTATTCTTCTTTTCCTGAGAAAGTAGAGGCTGTTCCTGAAATCAATTCAGTAGGGATTGAGACGATTACTATTCCAGTTGAAGGAGAGGAGAATGTGCGATCAGGAATTCAATTAATCGTAGATATCCAAGATCCGGGGGATGAGAATAATTTTTATTTATGGAAAAATGGACCTTCGATTTACGTGTTGGAAACCCGGCCGGACCTATTTACTCCTAGACCCTCTGATACAAATCCAAGCCGTGACCCTCAGCCAAAGGACTGTTGCATCACATGTTTTCGTTCTGAACAGTTAAACAACAGTGGGATATTTATTGCCAATGATGATAATTTCAATGGGCTAAATACCCGTCTGGTAGCTGGGTTTGTAGAGGATGATGGATTGCGATTTGTGAATACTTACCGTGTAGATTTACGACAAATCAGTATTTCCCAAGAAGCTTATCGATTCCTTCGATTGGTGAAGCAACAGACAGAAATCAGCGGCTCTGTATTTGATCCTCCTCCGGCAAATATCCGTGGAAATATGATCAATCTGGAAAATCCTGAAGAAGTGGTTTTAGGCTATTTTATCGCAGGTGCAGAGACGGTAAGAAGGATTTATGTGAACAAATCCCAACTTACTTTTGCCCAGCCGAAAAGTATTATTCCGGATGATTGCCGTGAAGTAGAAGGTGCTCAATTGGATCCTCCTGCAGATTGGAATCCTTGATTTTCTGGTTTTAGTTCTCTATGAATTTTTCTTCGAAATGAATTCCATAATCTGCCAGCCGATCGAGAATTGGCAGGTAGATTTCTGGGATAATTGGAAGATGAAGTCCAGTCAGTTTGATTTCTCCTTCCAGAAATAAATCTACTGCGATTGCCAAAGGAAGTCCAACGGTTTTAGCCATGGCAGTATGATCTGAATTTTCCCCTTTTACTACCAAGCTGGAGATTAATTTTCGGGTAGAGTTATTTTCCTTGATTTCAAACTGATGCTGCATGACGATCATATCTCGGTCATCCGCTTTCAAGGTCCATTCTTTCTCTAAAATTGCCTGTAGAATTTGTGCTGGAGAACCTTGATAAATTGGAAGAGGATCATGGGAAAACAATCCCAGCCATTGAATCTTTTCGAAGGTTGGGAAATCCATATCCGGGATGTAGCTGCTCAATTTTTCTTCCACCGATCGCTCTGGATCAAAAGGCAAAAAGCTATTCAAGAAATCCCGCTTAGTGCTAGTTGAAGGAGGGTTTAATTCGATGCTGTCATCGGTAAGACCAAGTTCCACAAGCACATCCCATGCTTTGGTGAAACCTGTTCTTCGAAGTGTTCCACGAAGCATGGTTGGAATATTTTCAAGGCCATAAAGCTTTCTGTAGGCCAAAGAATCCCGATTGGGATAGCCTTCAAAATCACCTAATTCATCAAAGCTGACTTTTACTGCTCGTTTAAAAAGTTGATGATAGGGGATGTATTTGAGTTTGGACTGTTCGATATATCGTGACATTCCTTGTCCTGCCAAAACCACATTTCTTGGGTTCCAGGTAAATTTATATTTCCAAGGATTGTCTTCGCATTCAGGAGAAAGTAAACCTCCTGCGTAGGATTTGAAGGAAAGAATTTCCCCCTGATTTGCTTTTACCTGATCGATTATTTTCTTGGCAGACATGTGATCGATTCCCGGATCCAACCCGCATTCATTGAGGAAAAAGAGTCCTTTTTCACGGATTTGCGTTTCCATCTGCCGCATCTCCTTACTTTCGTAAGAAGCTGAGAAGAAATGTTTTCCAAGTTCCACACAATCAATTGCTACTTGCGGATGCATCCTTGCTGGAAGCATACTGATTACCACATCTGCTTCTTTGATTAATTGTCGACGGGCATTTTCATCTCCAATGTCTAAGGCCTTTGCTTCGGTATTTGCTTTTCCTTTCAGCTTTCTTTTTGCCAGTTCAACATCCAAATCTGCAAGGACAACATGACGATTTTTGGAAGATGCTTGATCTGCGAGGTGATCAATCAAAAAAGTAGAGGATTTTCCGCCTCCTAGAATTAAAATTCGATTCATAGTGAAAGGGTTTGGGTTCTTAAAATTGGAGAATAAAAGCCGGAGGAAAAAAGTCTTTGAAAGGAAATTGAAAAACATTTGCACAGGTTTTTCGTCTTATTTTTCCCATATTCAATTTACATGACAAAAACATCTACCCATCAAGAATTTGAAGTTCTTGATTACCAGGATTTAAGCACTGCAGAGCAAAACTTGATACTTGCCGCAAAAGAAATAAGCAAAAAAGCCTATGCTCCATATTCCAATTTTCAAGTGGGAGCAGCTGTTTTGTTAGAGGATGGGACGGTCCTGAAAAGTAGCAATCAGGAAAATGTGAGTTTCCCAGCAGGCGTTTGTGCAGAACACCTGGTGTTAAGCTATGCTGGTGCAAATTTTCCTGAAACAGCTCCAAATTGTTTGGCTTTGGTAGCAAGAAAAAAGGAAGAGGAGCAATGGGCATTTGTATCTCCCTGTGGGATTTGCAGGCAGGTAATCAATGAGGTGGAAAATCGCTTTAATAAACCAATAAAACTGCTCATTTTACGGCCGGATGGTCGAGTTTATTCCATTCCTGGTATAGCAAAACTTTTACCTTTGAAGTTTGACGATTTGAATTCCAAATGATTCGAAGCACTCAGCATTTTTCTTTTGAAGCGAGCTATTTTGTTTCGCATGAACCGGAATTAGATCCTGAAGACCTTTGGATCGTTTTCCATGGATATGGGCAACTTGCAGAGTTTTTTCTTCGAAAATTCATGCCCTTGGCTAATTCTCATCGACTATTCCTGGCTCCTGAAGGGACCAATTATTTTTACCTGCAGGACTTTAAAGGACGAGTTGGAGCAAATTGGATGACGCGATATGAGCGGGAGTTGGCAATCGCCAATAACCATCGCTATCTAGATGCCTTGGTTGGGAAGTATTTGGAAAAATTTGATTCCAAACCTCGGATTCATATCCTCGGTTTTTCCCAGGGAGCGGCCACTGCCACTCGGTGGGCAAGTCAGTGGGGTAAGAAAATATCAACCTTGGTTCTTTGGGCAGGGGGATTTGCAGAGGATATGGTGCTGGATGTGGCTCGCGAAAAATTTGAAAAAACCAAGATTTATATGGTTTTGGGTAGTGAAGACAACTTGATTACAGCAGAGAGTCTGGAAAGACAGGAAGAGCTGATTAAGAAATTGGGGAATCCCCTTGAGCGACTGGAATTTAGAGGAGGTCATGAGTTGAATTTCGACCTTTTGAGAAAAATTATTGAGAATGCATAAACTATTCGATTTTTGGCTTTTGATTTGTGTTGAAAAAAACAATTTGTACAAAATTGGACTTTGATTAATTTTCCTGAAATTTTCTAACTATCAATGCTTTCGCTTACTGACCAAGAGATAGACCGAATCTCTTCCCAACTCCTTAAAGGGATGGTGTGTTTTTTCCAAATAGACAAGAGAAAAATCCATCAAATGCCTGATGATGAGGACTATTTTAATTATGATTTGACTCCGGAAGAAGAAGATATTTTGGATGAAATTGATGCCAATCCGGATAATTACGCGGAGTTTACCAAAATGGAAATCTCGCAGGAACATCAAATCATGCAGGATTTTATTGATCGCCAAGTTAAGGAGCGTAATCTCGCCGAGGACCTGGTCAATGCCCTTACAAAACCCAAATCTCTTACAGCCTTCAAGTTTTTGATCGACGAGTCTAAGTACAAAGATCAATGGCAAGAGTATCGAAAAGGCAAATACAGGGATTGGGTTCGTGAGCAGGTAGACGGATTTAACTATGCAGAGGACTAATCCAAAAAAAGAAGATTTCTTTCTTTTTAGGTCTTTCTTTTTTCTTGCCTTAGCCCTACTGATTTCCTCCATTTCCTCAGGTCAAAGTCTTTCTCAAAAGCTTTCGGAGAATTCTGTATCTATCGTTTCCCATCGGGGAGTAATTGATGGAGAGACTTTGGAGAATTCACTTTTGGGGATCAAAATGGCTTATGAAAGGGGGATCGACTTTTTTGAAATTGATGTCAGGAAAGGTGGTAATGGGGAACTTTACCTACTTCATGATGCCACTTTGGACCGAACGACCAATGGAAAAGGTCCTTTAGAGAATAAATCAACAGAAGAACTTCAGCAAATCAAGTTAACTGGGTCGGGTGAGTTCCTTCCTAAATTTTCTCAATTGCTGGAATTTGCCCAAGAAAATCAGATCTATTTGATGCTGGATATCAAAGAGCCCATTCTTCAAGAGGTGATGGGAATGGTTCGGGATTTTGGTTTGTCCGACCGGTGTTTGGTTTTGACTTTTGCGCGAGACCGAGCGAGTGAGGCACGTCAGATTCCCGGTGATTTTTTGATTTCAGTTTTAGTCAATGGAGCTCAGGATTTGAATTATTATCAGGGGCTTTTTTCAGATCGGGACTTTTTGGCCTATGTTTCCAAAGAAGCTCCGATTGAGTTGTATCAATTGGTTCGCGATCAATCCATTCCTATTGTGACGGATGTGATGGGTGCAATAGATGAGCAGGCCCAAATTGACAAAGGGAAAAGTTACCAATCTTTTCAGGAGGATCGTCAAGCTGCGGTGATAGTAAGCGATTTCCCGATATTACTTAGAAATCAGCTGAATTAGGAACTTGATTTTTACAATTGTTCCTATTTTTTCTTTCTGCTTTTTGTTAGTATTTTAAGTGTAACTTTTTAAAAATCAGCAGAAAATGTTCTCCGATCCAAACATCACAGTTAGAAATGACTTAAAGCCTGGGGATCTTGGGCAAGTCGCCGCATTACATGGGAGAATTTACTTTGAGGAGCATGGATTTGGGATGGGGTTTGAGGCCTATGTAATGGATAGCCTTTTGGAGTTTTACAGGCAGTACAATCCCAAACGGGATCGGGTTTGGGTTGTGGAAAAAGAAGGTAAAATGATCGGCTTTTTACTACTGATGCATAGACAGGATATTCAGGCTCAGCTTCGATATTTTATCTTGGAGAAACCCTATCGAGGAATGGGTTTGGGGAAAAAGCTGATGGAGGAGTGGATGGATTTTTACCGGGAAAAAGGCTACAAAGGAGCTTTTTTATATACGACATCTGGATTGGATCCTGCTGTAAGCCTCTATGAGCGATTTGGATTTCGAAAGGTCAGCCAAATCAAATCCAGGAATTTTGGCGTTCCTCTATTGGAAATGCTGTATAGATTGGACTCAGAAAAGGACTAAACTTGATTTCTTTGCTCTTTTACAAAGTGCTAAAAATAGAAAAAACCGGAACCTCAGGGCTCCGGTTTTTTTGTTATAAACGGGTGTTGATTATTAGGATGCAGAACTTAATAATTCTTTTTGAATTACTTCTTCCAAGATATGCTTAGGCAATGCGCCTGCTTGCATCATAGGCTGCTTATCCATCGGGATAAATAGGATGCTTGGAATGCTTCGAATTTGAAAGACTGCTGCTAATTCCTGTTCCACCTCGGTATCCACTTTGTAGATGACAATTTCTGGATTTTCATTTGCTAACTCCTCCAAGATAGGAGCTACCATCTTGCATGGACCACACCAATCGGCATAAAAGTCTATAATGGCTGGTTTATCGCCTTTGAATTTCCATTCTCTTTCGGTGGTATAATCAAATACTTCGTCTTTGAATTTCTGGGTTGTTAGTTTTACAGTAGGCATAATAGTTTCATTTTGCTGGTGTAAAGGTAGCTATATGCATTGGAAACTGCTGTAACCCATGTTACATAATACCTTGGAATCTTGTTTAGCTCCAAAGAAAGCTGTTTTCTGATTAGCTTAGATTTGAACTTTTTGGAGAATTAAAAAAAGGGTATTTTAGGAAAGAAGATTTTCACAAAATCATGGAAAGAGTAGCCTTTGATCATTCTCCAAATAATGGGTTTTTCAAAATTCTTTCCCATCGAATCGATGCTTATTTTATTGAAAACAAGCGTTCCAAAAAATCAAATGGACTTTATTTGGCTAAAATTCTTTTCTATGTAGTGGTTACGATTTCCTTATATGCTGCTATCCTGAGCAAAGTTTTCGGTGGGTGGGCTTTGGCGATTTTATTTCTGCTTTTTGGAGTTTCTATGACTATTTTACTTTTTACTGTTGCCCATGATGCCTCACATCAGGCAATTTCAAAAAGGCCATGGATCAATCGTCTACTTTCCTATGTCTGGAATTTAGGTGGTATTTCAAGCTATTTTTGGGGGTTGAAGCATAATATAGCCCATCATACTTTTACAAATATTCCAGGAAAAGACGATGATATTGACCAAAGTAAATTATTGCGCCTAAATCCAAACGCAAAGCGCAGGGGGTTTCATAGATTTCAGCACCTTTATGCTCCTTTTTTGTATGCGCTTTTAAGTATAAATATTGTCTATTTCAAAGATTTTAAGCTCTTGCTTCAGCACCAGTTTGGAAATAAAACCATCGATCGACATCCTAGGAAAGAAATTTGGATCTTGGTGGCCACAAAGCTTTTTTTCATTGGATACATGATCTTAATCCCTAAGTTCGTTTTAAATCTTACCTGGTTAGAAATCCTCGGATATCACCTCATTATGCATATGGGTATAGGGCTTTTTATTGGCTTTATACTTGTTCCGGTACATGTAACTGGGGAATCTACTTATCGCTTGCCTGATTGGAATGGAAAAGTTCATTATGGTTGGGGCGAGCACCAATTAGAGGCGACAGTGGATTTCGCTGCCAATAGTTATTTGGTTAATTGGGTCACCGGGGGATTAAATACGCATGTAATACACCACTTATACCCTGGGATTAACCATATCCACTATTATCAACTCACTCGGATCATTCAAGAGACAGCTCTAGAATTCAATTTACCATACCGAAATTATTCCTTGGGAAAGATCTTTATAGAACATCTACGTTTTTTGAAGGCCTTGGGTGAAGAGGATAATCCTACCCAAAACGAACAATTCAATCTCACTTTATCGTGATTAATTACCTGCACCATGAATAAAGAACAGAAGACCTATCCAAAGGGCTATTTTATCATTTTGGGAACGCTTTTGGGTTTGCCATTTGGAATCGCCTTTTCTTTAGCTATCGGGAATTTTGCTTTCGTAGGTTCGGGAATGGCCATTGGACTTCCGATCGGAATTGCCTTGGAAGAAAAGTATAAAAAGGAGGGCCGAATTAGACCCGATCAGCCAGGTAAAAGCCAAATGAGACAAAAGGTTTTACTTCTGATTTTGGGAATAACCTTAGCCTTGGTAGTTATCACGATCTCCTACCTAAGGTTTAAATAACTTATGGGAGGGGATTTATTTTGGAAGATCGGGTACTTTCATCATTCTTTCCCATGAGCCTTCCGAATATTTTTCTAATTTTGCCCCAATTTGGACTTAAGTAAAATTTTCCTCTCAACTCACCTTTCAAATGCCTAAAGACAGTAGCATCAAGCACGTTCTCATTATCGGTTCAGGTCCCATCGTCATTGGTCAAGCTTGTGAATTTGATTATTCCGGTTCGCAAGCAGCTCGATCACTCAGGGAAGAAGGAATTACCGTCACATTGATCAATTCCAACCCGGCGACGATCATGACTGACCCAGTCACTGCAGATAATGTTTACTTGCTGCCTCTGGAAAAGAAATCAATCAGAAAAATTTTAACTGACCACCCGGATATCGATGCTGTACTGCCGACCATGGGTGGTCAAACTGCATTAAACCTAGCCATTGATTGTGAAAATGCCGGAATTTGGAAGCATCACAATGTACGGATGATCGGTGTAGATATTGATGCTATCGATACTGCCGAAAACCGGGAGAAATTCAAGGAATTGATGGAAAAGATCGGGGTAGGGGTTTGTAAGGGTGCAACGGCTACTTCTTTCCTTCAAGGAAAAGAAATCGCACAGGAAATTGGTTTTCCGTTGATTATTCGAGCTTCTTATACCTTGGGTGGCGCCGGAGGTGCATTCGTAGAAACCAAGGAAGATTTTGAAAAAGCACTTTCAGCCGGATTGCAAGCATCTCCTGTTCATGAGGTATTGATCGAGCAAAGTATTCTCGGATGGAAAGAGTATGAGTTGGAGGTAATGCGGGATAATATCGGGAACATGATTGTCATCTGTTCCATTGAAAATTTTGACCCAATGGGTGTACATACGGGAGATTCCATCACAGTGGCTCCAGCGATGACACTTCCTGATACAGTATATCAGCGCATGCGAAACTATGCGATTACCATGATGAACTCTATCGGTAATTTCGCAGGAGGATGTAATGTGCAGTTTGCGGTAAGTCCGGACAATCAAGAAATCATCGGTATCGAAATCAATCCTCGGGTTTCCCGTTCCTCGGCCTTGGCTTCCAAAGCTACCGGATACCCAATCGCCAAAGTAGCAGCCAAGCTAGCGATTGGCTATAATTTGGATGAACTTTCCAACTCTATTACGGGTACTACTTCGGCATTTTTTGAACCATCTATTGATTATGTTATCGTAAAAATCCCAAGATGGAACTTCGACAAATTTAAAGGTTCTGACCGTCGTTTGGGACTTTCCATGAAGGCAGTTGGAGAGGTAATGGGAATTGGAAGAAACTTCCAGGAAGCACTTCAGAAAGCCTGTCAATCCCTAGAAATTAAGAGAAATGGCTTAGGAGCTGATGGCAAAGAACTTCGGGATCAAGAAAAGATCCTTTATTCATTGGCAAATCCGAGCTGGAATCGACTTTTCCATGTATATGATGCTTTTAAGCTTGGAATTTCTTTCCGAACTATTCAAGAGTTGACCAAAATCGACAAATGGTTCCTGAAGCAGATTGAGGAATTAATTCATCTTGAAGCTGAGATCGAAAAATATACCATCGACACCATTCCTCACGAGGTGATGGATTTGGCTAAGAAGAAGGGCTATGCCGACCGCCAGATTGCGCATCTTTTGGGTTGCCTAGAAAGCGAAGTATTCAACAAGCGCTACATGGAAATGGGTATCAAGCGAGTTTACAAACTTGTAGATACCTGTGCTGCGGAATTTGAGGCTCAGACACCTTACTATTATTCTTCTTTTGGAGAAGAAAATGAATCTATCCGGACCGATAAAAAGAAAGTGGTTGTTCTGGGCTCCGGACCTAACCGAGTTGGTCAGGGCATTGAATTTGACTACTCCTGCGTACATGGAGTCTTGGCTGCAAAGGAATGTGGCTATGAGACTATCATGATCAACTGTAACCCAGAGACTGTTTCTACAGATTTTGATGTAGCTGATAAATTATACTTCGAACCAGTATTCTGGGAGCATATTTATGAAATCATCCTTCATGAAAAGCCTGAGGGTGTAATCGTTCAGTTAGGTGGTCAGACTGCCTTGAAACTAGCAGAGAAGCTTGATAAATACGGTATCAAAATCATCGGAACGAGCTTCGACGCATTGGATTTGGCAGAAGATAGAGGTTTGTTTTCAACGCTATTGAAGGATAATAATGTGCCTTATCCTGAGTTTGGTACGATTCATAATACCGATGAAGCATTGGAGCTTTGCAAAAAGATCGGTTTCCCTTTGTTGGTTCGTCCAAGTTATGTATTGGGTGGTCAAGGGATGAAAATTGTGATCAATGAGAAAGAACTCGAGGAGCATGTAGTCAATGTCTTGAAAGACATACCAAACAACGAGATTCTTTTGGACCATTTCTTGGAAGGTGCGATAGAAGCAGAGGCAGATGCGATTTGTGATGGTGAAAATGTTTACATCATCGGAATCATGCAGCATATCGAGCCTGCCGGTATCCACTCCGGAGATTCCTATGCGGTTCTTCCTCCATACAACTTGGGAGATTTGGTGATTCGACAGATTGAAACCTACACTGAGCGGATTGCATTGGCGTTGAAAACAAAGGGTCTGATCAATATTCAGTTTGCGATCAAAAATGATAAGGTTTATGTGATCGAGGCGAACCCAAGAGCTTCCCGAACCGTTCCATTTATCTGCAAAGCTTATCAGGAGCCTTATGTGAATTATGCTACGAAGGTGATGCTAGGTGAGAAAAAGGTAACTGATTTTGAATTCAATCCTGTGAAAAAAGGTTATGCTATCAAGGAACCCGTTTTCTCATTCCATAAATTCCCGAATGTGAATAAGGAATTGGGTCCTGAAATGAAGTCCACTGGAGAGGCGATTTACTTTATCGATGATCTCATGGACGATTATTTCCTTAAAATCTACTCAGAGCGTAACCTTTATTTGAGTAGATAATTTCAAAAGAAAAATTCTACGTTTTGGTAAAGTTTCTAATAATAGTCTTGGGAGTTGGGTGGTTGCTCGGTCAGCTGATCCGGTACTTTTTGAGAAGTAAATTAGCGAAATTTGCTGCTCAAGTGCAGGAAATGGAGAGAGAGCAAAGAAGAGCACAACAAGCCCAATCTAGGTCAAAAGATGATGTAAATGTGGATTATATCCCCAAAGACCATCAGAAAAAACGCCAAAAGGATATTGAAGGTGGCGAATATGTCGACTTTGAAGAAGTGAAGGAGTAATCCTTCACTTTTTTTATTCTATGACTCTTTTACATCGGAATACCTGATAACCCTTTAAGGTTTTGGTCCCAATTAGGTATTCTTCTCCACCGTCTTTAAGGCCTAATTTCTTGCGGAGTTCTTCAGCTCCCATGGAATAATTTCTGGTGACAACATTTGCCTTTCCACTGGGGATTATTTTCTGGATATCTTTTTTCCTAGGGGAAACTTCTTCGATGATTTCAAAAACTCTTCCAGGTATATTTTGAGGTTGATTTGAGGAGGTATAGAGATGGCTATTGCTTTCCAATTTTTTCAATTCAAAGTGCTGACCAAAAAGCTTAAATGCACCCGCCTTTAAAATTCCGCTGATCGGTTCAATGAGATATTTCTCCGGTTCTCCAAAATCAGAAACTGCCTGCTCTTCTTCATCCTGATAAAATAGGAAAGGAGGATATCCTGATTCCAAATCATAAACCTCAATTTTTTTGGCTGAGCTTTCGTCTGCTTTAGACCAATGAAGGAGCAGTTCCTTCACTTCATTTTTCACTGAGAGGATAGTGATTTTCTGAATTTCAGGTAAGGTTTTCCAAACCTGAGAAACATCCAACATGGGGGAGTATTTGAGCAAAATTTTAGACGCTTTGGATTTGAGAAGTTTCCAAGCTTCTACCAGATTTGGTTCACAATCCTCCAGTTTGTACAATTTCTGATTGCCTTTTCCCCGTCGAGCAGGGTCAGCATAAATCAAATCAAATGATTCTTCGCTTTGCTCTAGGAATTCAAGCCCATCTCCGTGAAAAAAATCGAATTTCTCAGGTGCCAGTTGTTCCAAATTATGACGGGATATCTCGAAAAGTTCGTCCTGTCGCTCACAATAAACTGCTTTTTTAAATCCTATACTCAGATAATATGAATCTATTCCCAACCCTCCAGTTAGGTCCAGCATATTATTCCCTGATAAACTCTGAGCTTTAAATCCGGCGGTGAGTTCTGAACTGCTTTGTTCGAGTGGAATAGTACCCGGAAAAAAAATAGATGGATTGGAGGTCCATTCGGGCAATTTCTTTTTCAGGCTTTTTCTCGCAGCAATTTGTTGAACTGCAGCCTGAAGGTCAAAATTTACTTTGCCATGATATTTTAATCGAATTTGTACAGGATCATCTTGAAGATGGTCCTGCACAAATTGTTGGAATTCAGCGCTATGAAATTCGCTGAAATCCATTAAACCAAGCCTTCGGCAATCAGATATTCTGCAATCTGTACCGCATTGGTTGCGGCACCTTTTCGAAGATTATCCGCCACAATCCACATATTGAGGGTGTTTGGTTGGGACTCATCCCTTCTAAGACGTCCTACGAATACCTCATCACGCTTATGTGCTGTGATTGGCATTGGGTATAATAAATTAGCCGGGTCATCCTGAACAACCACTCCAGGAGTTTCGGAAAGAAGCTTGCGAACCTCATCCATGTCAAAATCCTGCTTGAATTCCACATTGACAGATTCTGAATGACCTCCGATGGTAGGGATTCGTACCGTAGTTGCAGTCACAGCAATGCTATCATCCCCAAAAATCTTTTTGGTTTCGTTGATCATTTTCATTTCTTCCTTGGTATATCCATTAGGTTGGAATACATCGATATGCGGAAGAACATTCATGTCAATTTTGTATGGATAAACCATTTCAGGCTCTTCTCCAGCTCGCTCTGCCATCATTTGATCTACAGCGGCTTTTCCGGTACCCGTCACAGACTGATAGGTAGAGACTACAATTCGTTTGATTCCATATCGCTGACGCAAAGGTTCCAAAGCCAATACCATTTGAATGGTAGAGCAGTTGGGATTAGCAATAATCTTGTCCCCTGCACTGAGTTCTTTGGCGTTGATTTCTGGGACAACCAATTTTTTGGTTGGGTCCATTCGCCAGGCTGAGGAGTTGTCCACTACAGTTGTACCGACTGCTGCAAATTTCGGAGCCCACTCCAGGGAAGTTCCACCGCCAGCTGAGAAAATTGCGATGTGAGGTTTTGCGGCTACGGCCTCTTCCAGGCCAATTACCGTAAAGGTTTTGCTTTTAAATTCTATCTGTTTTCCTACTGATCGCTCTGAAGCAACCAATAGTAATTCATCATAAGGAAAGTGGTGCTCATCAAGCACTTCGAGGATTTCGGAGCCTACAAGTCCAGTAGCTCCTACAACAGCAAGTTTCATGTCCTTGGTTTGATAGGTTTTATTTGGATTGCAAAAGTAAGAGTCTTCGCTCATTTTCAGGGGAATACTTAAAAAAATCCTTCTTTTTCATTTAAAAATTGTTTTATATTTTTAGTCAATACTTTTTTTAGGATGTATGAAGCTTTTCAATTTTATTGTTTTTCTATTTTGTGTTTCACTTGCCAAGGTGGCTTGGACTCAAACTGCCAAGCAGGATTTTGAATCTTCTTTTGAAATTCAATCCTACCCAAGTCCATTTTTGTCGGGATGGTATGGGAATGAAGTTCGAGCTACTTCTTCCCGGATTTGGCAAACAAATGGGTCGGGTATAAATAGATCCAAGGCTTTGGCTGTCCAGCCAATTTCAACATTTGATGGTGAGTTAACCATTCGTTTGAATCCTGCAGAATATTCCGAAACAAGGATTCGATTTTGGGCGAGATCGGCTCGTAATGGGGCGGGGAATAGACCTGCCGTTGTTTCCTATAGTTTTTCCAATAAGTTGGATGGAGATTTTTCGGAGGAAATTCCATTGGCTTCAGATGACGAATTTGCCAATGAAGACCAGGATTTTCGCTTATTTCAGATAGAATTTCCTCAGGATTTAAAGTTTGAAGAGGAAGTCTTTCTACGAATTTCGATTCGATATGGCCCGGGTTCTGGTTCCTGCGCCCGTTGGTTCATGGATGATTTTGAATTTGGTGATTGGGAAGAAGATCGACAATCACCGGAAGTTATTTCGGTTCGGGGATATAGTAAAAATCAACTTGAACTGAGTTTCTCAGAACCCCTTGACCCTATCTTTTCCCAAATCCAACTTAATTATGATTTGGAAGGTTTTGAACCCTCAGAGGCTTCCTTGAAGCAAGATTCTCTTGTGATTTTAAGTTTTCCTCAAGGTTTAGAAGAAGGGCGAAATTATCAACTAGCTATCCGTCAAATCCCTGATCTAGCAGGCAATTTTTTAATGGAAACAACCTTCAATTTTGTTTTTCAGGACCCTACGGATATAGCCTTCAAGGACTTAGTCATAAATGAATTAATGCCTGCGCCTCGGGATGAAAATGATCTTCCCAACGTAGAATATCTAGAGCTATATCATCAAGGAGAAAAGGACTTTAGATTGGGCGGATTGATTTTGGCAAATTCTCGTACGCAGACAGAATTGCCCGACTATTGGCTGAGCTCTGGAGAGTTTTTGATTTTAGCTCCAGAAAGTGGCGCAGATCTGTTACTAGAATATGGGAATATTTTAGCTGTT
The DNA here is from genome assembly GCF_004571135.1 of Algoriphagus kandeliae. Classification (GTDB taxonomy): domain Bacteria; phylum Bacteroidota; class Bacteroidia; order Cytophagales; family Cyclobacteriaceae; genus Algoriphagus; species Algoriphagus kandeliae. The sequence goes on along the minus strand of NZ_SPSB01000004.1, from coordinate 533,888 downwards.
GATAATTGGCCAACCTTATTGAATTCAGGTGATGAAGTAAGTCTGATGAATTCAGAAGGGGAGTTGATTGACCAAATTTCGTATTCCACAGCAAGTTGGGGAGGTAGTGAGTTTAGTGGTGGAGGATATAGTTTGGAGGTTGTGAATCCGAATTTACTTTGCAATCAAGCTACATTCTTAAAACCTTCCATAAATCCGAAAAGAGGTACTCCTGGAATGGAAAATTCAGTTTTGGATTTAAGCCCGGATGAAGAGGCTCCTCAAATTTCAGGATATTTTTTCCTGGATGAGCGTCAATTGGTGGTGGAGTTTTCTGAAACTATTCAAACTAGATTCGAAGCGGATTTTCTGGAATTTAATCCTTTCCTCGAATTGGATTCGGTCTGGATAAAGGCTAATTCACTTTTTATCAAAATCAAGGATGAGTTTCCTGAAAATCAATCCATTGAGCTGCGATTATCATCTATTTCTGATTGTAGTGGAAATAATATTTCTCCTCAGGTTTTTGAAATTGTTCGACCCAAAATTGCTGAAAAGGGAGAGGTATTTTTGAATGAGCTTTTATTCAATCCCATAAGTGGCAGCCCAAAATTTGTCGAGTTGGTAAATGCCACGGATTTATATCTAGAGGTTGGTGCTTGGTCTTTGGCTAATTTGGATGATCAGGGTGCAGTAAATCAAAACCGAAAACTCTCGGATGCTTCTTTAGTCATGCCTCCTCGATCATTTTTAGCGATTACGACGGATCCAGCTCGATTGAAACTGGATTATCCTAAATCTTCCCAGGGACTTTTTCATCAAATAAGTTCTCTTCCAAGTTTTCCCATTTCAGGAGGGACAGTTGTCTTATTGGATGTGTTTGATCAAAAGGTGGAGGAGTTTACTTACAGTGAAGACTTGCATCATCCATTGTTGAGAAATCCTAAGGGTGTTTCGCTTGAGCGAGTATCCGTTGATTCTCCTGCTGACTTTTCGGGGAATTGGCATTCGGCATCTGGAACGGAGGAATATGCTACTCCAGGAAGAGAGAATTCCCAGCAAATTCCAGATGAATTTAGTGGGGAATTGATTCAGATTGATCCCGAAATATTTGATCCTGAAGGGAGTAATGGAAATACCTTTACAACGATTCGATACCAAGTCGATCAGGCTGGATGGGTCGGGACATTTAGAATTTATGATATTGCCGGAAGGTTGATCCAAGTACTTGCTCAAAATGAGATTTTGGGTAGGGAAGGTCTTTACACCTGGACAGGAGTTGATTCACAGGGAAAGAGATTACGTCCAGGGTATTATATACTTTTGGTTGAGCTTTTTGACTTGGAAGGTAGAATACAGACGATCAAAAAAACCATTGTAATAGCTGAAAGAATCTAAAATTTTTCTTCCTTTTCAAAACATGAGACACTAAAAATCAGTATCTTAGAGTAATTAACACCCAAAAAACCATGGAAGCTGGAATAATCAATAGAGCCCTCAAACAATTATTCATTGAAGAATCCAAGGGACTTGCTGAGGTGGCTCAGTATTTAAAAATGAGATACCGAATTGATATTGATGAAGTGGTCTTGAAAAAGCGCCTAGAAAAACTTCTAAATCAAGAGAAAGCAGTGGCCTGATTTTTCAGAATTACCTATTGGAAAAAGCCGCATAATTTTTAAACTATGCGGCTTTTTTGATTCTTATTAACCGAAAAGGTGAACTACAGAGGGCTAGTTTTCATCCTTATAGATAAAGGTTTTAGCATCCTCACCTGCTTTTCGATAGCCTCTGTACATGCCTTCTGAATTGAAAGGCATAGCGATATTACCAAAACGATCGATGGAAATGATTCCTCCGGAACCGCCCATTTCTACCAATTGATTCATCACCACTTCATCAGCTGCTTCTGTTAGGCTTTTATTTCCATAGCGGATCAAAGAGGCGATTTCATGTCCTACTACATTTCGGATGAAATATTCGCCATGTCCTGTAGCAGAAACTGCACAAGTTTCATTGTCAGCATAAGTGCCTGCACCGATAATAGGTACATCACCCACTCGTCCATAGCGCTTATTTGTCATCCCTCCGGTGGAGGTTGCAGCGGCAATATTCCCGTTTTTATCCAGAGCTACCGCTCCCACAGTTCCAAATTTTCTGTCCTTAAAAAGCGGATCCTGTAATTCCATTTCTAGCAAGGAACTATGATCGAGTTGGGTTTTCTCTGTCTCTCTAATTTTTTCTAATTGCTCGAATCGGAAATCGGTATAGAAATAATCAGGTGATACCAATTCCAGATTTTGTTCGGTGGCAAATTGCTCCGCACCTGCACCGGTCATAAAGACATGTGGTGAATTTTCCATGACTGCCCTCGCTGCAGTGATAGGGTTTTTGACAGTGGTCAAACCTGCAACTGCACCTGCATTACGGTCTATTCCATTCATAATTGCTGCATCCAATTCATTTTTGCCTTCATTGGTGAAAACAGCACCTTTTCCGGCATTAAACAGAGGGCTATCCTCCATCACTTTTACGGCAGTGACAACTGCATCAATGGCAGTTCCTCCGGATTCCAAGACTGAATAGCCTGCATTCAATGCTTCTTTTAGTTTGGCTCGGTAAGCTGCGTCCTGCTCAGGAGTCATATTTTCTTTCCGAATAGTTCCTGCTCCTCCGTGAATTGCCAATGCAAAATCAACCTTTTCAGTTGCTTCATTCTCAACCTGCTGATTTTCAGTATACTGGCTGCATGACCAAAAGAAAAGAGAAATGATACTGGTGAAAATTAAACTTTTTTTCATGGTTTTATTTGGAGTTTTCGGACATGAAATAGCTGAAAATATGGCGTTTCTGCCATTTTTGATGTGATTTTTTTGAGGTGAATTGAAAATTAAATTTTTGTAATTGCGATGGCCCATGTATTTTAGAGAACTTTAAAAAACCCAGTACGTCACAGTATTATCATCTAATCTGATTACCATGAGCCAAGAAGAAAAAACTACCTACACTCAAGAGGAGTTGAAGGAATTTGAGGAGATCATTTTGAATAAACTTACAGTAGCCCGAGAAGAGCTCAATATGTTGAAGGAAACACTCAGCAAAAAAAATGATAGTGGAACAGATAATACTGCTTCTACTTCAAAGCTACTGGAAGATGGTGCAGACACCTTGGAGCGAGAAAGTCTAAGCCAGTTGGCGGCTCGTCAGCAGAAGTTTATCATCAACCTGGAGAATGCACTTATCCGAATCAAAAACGGAACTTATGGTGTATGCGTAGATACTGGGAAGTTAATTTCAAAAGAGCGTCTTCGTGCAGTGCCGCATACCATGCATTCTATCGAAGCTAAGTTAGCGAAGAAATAAGCTTGGACTTTTTGCCCAAACATATTGAAGCACTGATTTTCTGCAGTCCCAGTCCTTTGGGACTTGTAGAAATTCAGAAGTGCCTCTCGGAGATGTTTGAGTCAGAAGTTCCCAAGGAACACATCGAAGAGGCTATTGAACAATTGGTCGAAAAGTACCTGCATGAGGATTTTTCATTCAGTTTGGAAAAAATTGCCGGGGGTTATCAGTTTTTGACTAAGCCGGCTTATCAGACTAGTATAGCCATTCTTCTGAAGCATCAAAGCCAAAAGCGACTTTCCACAGCTCAGCTTGAAACGCTTTCAATTATTGCTTACAAACAGCCTGTCACGAAGGGAGAAATCGAGCAAATTCGTGGCGTAAATTCTGATTATTCTGTTCAGAAACTTTTGGAAAAGGAGTTGATAGAGATAAAAGGAAAGTCCGACCAAATAGGAAGACCTTTGATTTATGGAACTTCAGAAAAATTCATGGAATATTTCGGGATCAATTCCATTCAGGATTTACCTCAGCCCAAGGATTTTTCCCAGCCAGACAATCAGATCGGAGAAGAGAGGGAGTAGTGTTTCAGTGGGCGGTTTTTTAGTTAGCAGTTTGTAGTTCTTTTTTTACCTGGCCTTCCTCAATTTAAATTTCCAATTTTACTTGAGCCATTTGGGAAATGAGATAGCGTTTTCCCGTACTTATTTCCTCGCATAAAACCCGGGTTCTTCGGGTTTCTTTTTTCCGGAATTTTCTTCCATTTAGTTCAAAGACTCGCTCAGGCTGTATGTCTGCCAAGAATACTCCCGTTTTTTCTGGAAGATGGGTATTGTATTTACTGAGTTCTTTGGTCAAAAATAAATCCCCAACCGATGTGGCTTTGGGATTGCGCATGTGTCGCGATAGGGGGATCAAAATGTCCATTGGGAATACTTCCTTTCTCAAAAGGGGATGCATGAGTTCTTGAAAGGTTCGTTTCCATTCATTTCCATGAGGAGAGATTTTTAACCCATGGCTAACAAAAGCATGCAAGTGAGCGACTTCGTGAATGAAGGTAATCAAAAACTGATAGGGATTCAGATCCCCATTGATGGTGATGGTTTGTAGTGGGTGATCTTTCTTCCATCGAAAATCACCGAATTTACTTTTCCGGGATCGGGTAACTGAAAAATTGAAGGGATTCTTTTTCCAAAGCTCCAGGCAATAATCAATGCTTTTTGGCGGTAAATATTGCTGGAGAATTTGATGAAGTTTTTGGGCTGAATCCATCCCCCTAAAATAAAAAAAGAGCTCCAGAAATTCCGGAGCTCTTTAATCTTGTTTGGAAGAAATTACTTTACTTCTTCAGTAGCAGTTTCAACAGTTTCTTCAACTGTCTCTTCTACCTGCTCCATAGTCTCTTCAGTAGCTTCAACAGTCTCTTCAGTAGTTTCCTCAACAGTTTCTACTACTTCAGTTTCAACAGTTTCTTCCTTAACTTCTTTGTTGCCGCAAGATGCAGTAGCCATCAAGCCAGCGATTGCGAAAATTGCAAATACCTTTTTCATTTTTTGTGTTTTTCTTAATTCGGCGCAAAGGTATCAGAACTTTTCTCAATAATGCAATAGTCCGCTTAAATAAATTTTATTTGTTTTTATAGACGATTTTTACCGGTACTCCTTCAAAATCAAAGTTCTCCCGAAGCCTGTTTTCAAGGAATCTAGTGTAAGGATTTTTGATGTATTGGGGGAGATTGCAAAAGAATGCAAAAACCGGGTTTTTGGTCGGTAATTGAGTCACGTATTTGATCTTGATGTACTTTCCTTTCCAAGCAGGAGGAGGATAGTTTTCAATTTCCGGCAACATGACATCATTCAATTTTGATGTTGGAATTCGACGGTTTTTATTTTCATAAACCTTCACCGCTAACTCAATAGCCTGAAAGATTCGTTGTTTTTCTGTTACCGAAGTAAAAATGATTGGGATCCACTTATGTTCTCCCAACTTTTCCAACATCTGATCCTTGAATTTATTCATGGTCTTATGGTCCTTTTCAATCAAGTCCCACTTATTGACCATGATCATGACTCCTTTGTTGTTTTTAATCGCCAAGCTGATCAAATTGATGTCCTGAGATTCCAATCCTCTCGATGCATCCACCATGATGATGACTACGTCGGACTCTTCCAAGGTTCGAAGAGAGCGCATCACTGAATAAAACTCGATGTCTTCCTTGACTTTGGCTTTCTTTCGAATCCCTGCTGTATCCGTAATGATAAAATCCTGCCCGAAAAGCTTATAACGTGTGTGAATCGCATCTCGAGTGGTTCCTGCCTCATCTGTCACGATGGATCGCTCTTTGCCTAACAGTGCATTTAGGAAAGAAGATTTCCCTACATTTGGTCTCCCCAAGATGGAGATTTTTGGAATACCTGCATCCGGATCCTCTTCTCCTGATTCTTCAAAATGAGTAACAACTTGATCCAGTAATTCCCCTGTACCGCTTCCACTCGTAGCAGCGATTGGGTAAATTTCATAATCGCTGATTCCTAAAGCATAAAATTCACTCGCCATCAAAGCTTTGTCCGCACTATCAGCTTTGTTGGCTACGATATAAATAGGCTTTTGGGTGGTCCGAAGCTCATTGGCAAACTCCTTATCCAAATCCGTTAATCCATCGTGACAATCGGTAACAAATAAGATGACATCGGCCTCTTCCACGGCCAATTTCACCTGCTTTCGGATTTCAGCCTCGAATACATCATCCGAACCAGTCACATACCCCCCTGTATCGATCACAGAGAAAAATTTTCCATTCCACTGGGCATGCCCATAATGGCGGTCCCGGGTGACACCACTCAAGTTGTCCTCGATGGCTTTCCGTTCTTCAACCAACCGGTTGAAAAGAGTGGATTTGCCCACATTGGGTCTTCCTACAATTGCTACAATATTTGCCATATTAAGAGGGGTCGTATCCGAATTTTCTAAGTTTGTTTTTGTTTTTACGCCAGTCCGGTTCCACTTTTACGTAGGTTTCTAGATGGACTTTTTTTCCGAAAAAGGTTTCTAAATCTTGCCGGGCTTCTATTCCGACTTTCTTGAGCATTTTTCCTTTTTCGCCGATTATGATGCCCTTTTGACTGTTTCGCTCTACGAAAATATTGGCTCGCATGCGGATGATGTCAGGGCTTTCATGAAAATCCTCAATAACTACTTCCGTGCTATAAGGGATTTCTTTTTTATAGTTTTTAAAGATCTTCTCCCGGATAATCTCGGAAGCAAAGAACCGCTCCGGCCGGTCCGTTAGTTCCTCCTTATCATAAAAAGGTGGATGTTCGGGAAGTCGGTCTAAAATCTCCTGAAGGATGCGTTCCGTATTGAAATTCTCCAAAGCGGAAATTGGAATCAGGGTATCTGCCTTCAATCTTGATGTCCAATAGTCAGTAACCTGATCTAATTGTCCTTCTTTGGCCAAATCGATTTTATTGATCACCAACAGAACAGGAACACCGGAATTATTGATCCGCTCGATGATTGCTTCAATTTCTGCATCTGTTTCAAATAAATCCGTCACAAAAAGAATTATATCTGCATCCTCCAAAGAAAGATTCACAAAAGACATCATGCTTTTATGTAGTTCATACTGAGGCTTGAGCATTCCCGGCGTATCGGAAAAAACTATCTGATAATTATCTGAATTGGTCAGACCTAGAATTCGATGGCGGGTGGTTTGGGATTTAGGAGAAATGATGGAGATAGGTTCTCCCACCAAAATATTCATCAGAGTGGACTTGCCCACGTTGGGTTTTCCAATGATATTCACAAATCCAGCCTGATGAGATTTTGGAGTCATTTTTCTTAAATTTTTGACAAAGGTACTTGATTTTTGAGAGTTTGTCCTTACCTTTGTACCACAATTCGCCACAAGGGCGGTTGGAACTAAAAATAAGACAATAAAGTTTTAAAAATATATCGCGGGATGAAGCATCAACGATAGCTATCGGGAGGTAGATCGTCGGATTCATTTTAGCAAAGACATATCGCGGGATGGAGCAGTTGGTAGCTCGTCGGGCTCATAACCCGAAGGTCACAGGTTCGAGTCCTGTTCCCGCTACTACGAAGGACACTAGAGATGGTGTCCTTTTTTTATTTCTATCAATTGAATTCACAGGTTCGACCCGCGATAACAATCGGGGCTGTTCCCGCTACCGCGAAGCCGATCAGAAATGATCGGATTTTTTGTTTTAACAATTTTTGAATGTTCCAAATTCATAGAACTTTAAAGCCTTTCAAACTTTTTAATTTCTTCCCGAGCATCTAATTTTCCAATCTAAATAGATACACATGTTCGACAGCCCTGAATACCCTCAATCACTTTCTGAAGATCTTTTTGAAGAATGGCTGGAAAATGGCCGTGAAAGCCGGATTCCCTATGCTTATTTGCTGGTGATTTGGGATGAGATAGAAAGGAAATATAGACCTGTTTATGTCGAAGAACGAAGTCAAATCCAAAGCTATCCCCGATTCGGTCAATCTCCGGAAAACCAAATGCTCGTTGCCGCTTATGACTTGTATTCGGAGTCTAGAGTTGTTTAGGCTGATTTTTTTAGATCGATTTACAGCCTGATAGCACGTGCTACAGTAGCAGCCATAATTCCAAGCCCTTCTGTATTGGGATGAACTCCATCGGGTAGTAAATCAGCGCGATCCATGAGTGGTGTATAAAGGTCAATCATTTCAGAACCGCTGGAATGTACGATGTCCATAATCATCATTCGCTGTTCATTGTTCATGACATTAGCCGTAATTCCAAAATTATCTTGTGTCACTGGAACAGGCATCACCACATAGACCTTTCCATCAGCTGGCATGTGTGCTTTAAATTCAGCGATCATATCCAAATAATCTTGGCGAAAATCGGCTTTATGAGCCCAATTCTGGGGTTTGGAATCATTGGTTCCCAGCATGATCACCAAAATATCAGGGGCAAAATCCTTCACTTCTTGAAATTGCGGTTCATTCCAATACGGATAGTCACCTTTTCGAAGAAGCGTTCTACCACCCACTCCAAAGTTTTTTACCAAATAAGTATCGCCGAGTATGGCTTGCAGTTGAAGGGGATAACTATCTGGATTTTCCCTGCCTGGACCTTGAGTAATGCTATTTCCTACACAGGCGATTTTGATTGGTTCCTGTGAAAAAGCAAAAAAGCTAAGGAAAAAAGCAAATAGGCTGAGAGAAAAGGTTTTCATGGGTTTTTGGGTTTGTTGTTTTCCGAAATTAGGAATTTTTGTTAAGGAAAAAACCCTTGTTTCTCGCTCAGAGGCATCTAATTTTACCAGATGCAAATTTTGGGGAAAATCATTCGCTGGATTTCCTGGCTCTCAATAGATGTGGTTTTGGGGGCTGTTGCCGGCATGCTTTTTTTCTCCAAATTATTTCATGTAGCCTTACCCTGGCAACCTTATGTTCTTCTGGGGATGGCAGTGTGGTGTATTTACAATTTGGATCACCTCTTAGATGCACAGAAGGTTGGGGAAAAACTTTCGGGCAGAAGGCAATTTCATCATCAAGCTCGTGTTCCGGTTTTGATTGTTATTGGGATTTTGGGTCTTTTGGGATTGGTAGGAGGGTTTTGGTGGTTTGGTTGGGGGCTCGAACTGCAATGGACCTTTTTGTTAGGTGGATTAATTGGAGGGATTCGCTTTTTGGTGCTAAAGTTTGGTAAAGGGTGGATGAAGGAATTCTCTATTGCACTGTTTTATGTGATCGGGATTTCTTGGCTCCCCTTTTTAAGATCAAATTCTCTGGACTGGTCTGCTTGGCATGGATTGTTTTTCCTGTTGTATTTGCTTCTGGCAAACCTCAACTTGTTAATTCTCTCATTTTTAGATCAAGAAGAAGATCAATTGGCTGGTTTTTTTTCGGTTTCGCAGGAGCTGAATACAGTAAGTCTAATTCTATGGATTAAGTATTTGATGTATGGGTTATTGATCCTGTTAATTTTGGTTTTAGTTATAATTCCTTCCTTTTATAAACTTTTCGTAGCGATTCTTTTTTTGATGACTTTATGCCATTGGTATGTATTTAATATGGATGGGGTAGATTCAGAAAAGAAACGAATTGGGATGGAATGGGCCTTTTTCCTACCGGTATTGTTGATCTTTTTGAAATAGAGAAGTTAATGAAAGACCAATTTCGATGGGTAACATCATGGTATAGACCGCTTTCACGATTGATTTTTGGAGATCAACTTTCTAATGCAAATCGACAGTTCCTCTCAGCGGACTTGAAAGGAAATATTCTCATAATAGGAGGAGGAGATGGATTGGATTATGTGGATTTTGCCAAGACTTGGAGGGGAGAATATTGGGAGCTTTCCAATGCAATGTTAGAAAAAGCAAAGACGAACCTTCAGGATAGTAAATTGAGTTTTCATTTGGGTTCCTTTTCCTCCACGACTACTTTCGATTGGGTATTGCTGCCTTTTGTCCTGGATACCATGAGTGATTCAGATATTAGGGAGCTTCTTGGGAAAATAAAGAAGCAACTTAAACCCGAGGGGAAATTGATTTTGTCAGAATTTTTTCAAACCAAAAATTTCTGTCAAAAAATCATTACTAAGCTCATGATATGGTTTTTCAAGTTCACAGCAAGCCATCCTCGTAGTAACCTGCCTAATTATGAGCAATGGTTCAGAGATTTTGGCTTTGAACTAGTTGAAGAAAAAAAATGGAGAAATGGCTGGATTCGAAGTCAGATTTGGGAAGTCTCTAAAGAGCGGCCTTCTCAATAATTCGACTGATCAAATCATCAAAATATTGTCCATTTCCCGGTCCATACCAATTCATTTCCCGCACTTCGTGAAAATGCTCGTCATATAAACTGTCAGGCGTAATGTAACCGATATAGCCTCCATTGAAGGTGGTGATGATAAGATTAAGCCCGGCAGCATTAACCTGCTTTTCCCATTTTTCATAAAAGACTCCCGAAATTTCCCCACTGGAAGCAATGAAAAGAGTGTTCCCTAATTTCAAAATATCCAAATGGGGATTTGTGTCTCCAACTAGTTCATCAAACAGCCAAGGCCGGATTCGCCAGTTATCAGAAATTCGCAAATGTGGTTCTCTTAGTTTTAAATCCAGTCGAACCCATTCCAAACCTGCATTTTTGATCGTTGCATAACGACTCATTTTTAGCTGATTGATGGAATCCAATTCCTGTGCATAGCGCAAAATGTCTTCTGGTTGATTCCCGTTAGGAATTGGTTTGTGGGAACCGACCGTGCCGGAAGCAAAAAGAGCAAAATCAAAACCTTTGTTTTCCATAGTCTGCATCAGGTAAAAAGGATAATCACCCGAAAGCCCCATGAATTTTGAACTTAGACAGGTAGCATGGGCTGAGTAGGTAAGTAGTGTGGCTTTTTGGCCAGACTTTTTGGTAAAAATCAATTGGCGGACAAAGGGATCGGTGGGTCCGTCTTTTACAAAGCGATTGGCAATCAATTCTCCGGCATCGGCTTTTCGGAAATTGATAGCCACAGTATCCATGTTAGACTTTGCCTGGCCTAATGCTAGGAGTGTTTGATCGGCTATGAGTTGCACGATTTCATCCTGATATCCCCCAAAAGCCAAGTTTCCTAATGGGCCTGGCATGTAACCTCCCATGCCGGAATGGGTATGAGTGGCTGTGAAAATTATTTGGTTGATTTCCGGGAAAGTGGAATGAATGGCTTCTTCTACTTTTTCTGCTAAAAATGGATGGACAATCAGCAACTCATAGCTTAGCCATGCGATTTGGCTTTTTCCATTACTCAGGAGTATCGTTTTGACGAAACTGCTGTCTTGCACAAATTCATAAGGACCCCGAGGAGCATAGCCTACCAAATCTACTGCTTGAGAAGGAGTCATATTTGCTTTTCCCCAGCCTGCCAACCAATGTTCTCCTTGGCTTTTTTGGAAAGGTAAGTTTTCCAGATTTTGGAATGTTTCCTGATAAAAATCCTGCTCTTCTATTGGGCTTCGGTCTACCCGAGTGATAGTCACAACTGCCAAAAACACAAAAAAAAGAAAGATCCCTAGTAGGACCTTTCCAAATTTTTTCAATGCAGTTTTTCCAGCCATGAATTAATACTCGAATGTTCCGTAAGGACTTTGAATAGTCACCTTTTTCCCTTCCATTGGTTCTACCCGACCAATGATTTTTCCCTCAACACCATAGGATTCAGCGATATCAATGATTTCTTCTGCATAGCGCTCATCGAGGTAAATTTCCATTCGGTGACCCATATTGAATACCTTGTACATTTCTTTCCAATCCGTTCCACTTTCTTCCTGAATAATTCGGAAAAGTGGCGGCGTTTCAAACAAATCATCCTTGATGATATGGAGATTGTCTACGAAATGCAAAACCTTGGTTTGTGCACCTCCTGAGCAGTGAACCAACCCATGAATATGAGGACGTAGGTAATTCAATACATCTACCATGATAGGGGCGTAGGTCCGAGTAGGAGACAGTACCAATTTACCCATATCCACTGGAGCTCCTGGAGCAGGATCAGTCAAGTTGTATTTTCCGGTATAAACCAAGTCATTAGGCACTGCCGGATCAAAAGATTCCGGATATTTTGTCTTTAGGATTTTGTGGAAAACATCATGTCGGGCTGAAGTTAGTCCATTGCTTCCCATTCCTCCATTATATTCGGTCTCGTAATTGGCCTTTCCGAAAGAGGATAAGCCTACAATCACATCACCTGCTTGGATTTTGTCATTGGAGATTACTTCCGCTCGAGGCATTCGGCAAGTTACCGTGCTATCTACAATCACCGTGCGCACCAAATCTCCCACATCGGCAGTTTCTCCTCCGGTAAGGATAGCATTCACTCCATTATCCCGAAGCATTTGCAACACTTCTTCTGTGCCTTGAATAATGGCTGAGATTACTTCGCCTGGTATGAGGTTTTTATTTCTTCCTATGGTGGAGGAAACCAAAATATTATTGACAGCTCCAACGCAAAGAAGATCATCAATATTCATGATGATGGCGTCTTGAGCAATCCCTTTCCAAACGCTTAAATCCCCAGTCTCTTTCCAATAAAGATAAGCGAGTGAGGATTTGGTACCCGCTCCATCCGCATGCATGATGTTGCAGAAGTCAGGGTCATTTCCGAGTGTGTCTTCAACGATTTTACAAAATGCTTTTGGGAAAAGGCCTTTGTCAAGATTTGCGATGGCCTGATGCACGTCTTCTTTGGAGGCGGAGACACCGCGCTTCATATAGCGCTCGTTCATGTGGTTTTTGGGATTGGTTACCAAAGGACAAAGTTACAGATTCCAATTCATTGGGGAAGGAAATATTAGGGAAATATGCTCTCCTTAGTCGAGCGAAATATGCCTTCGGCGAAATGCGATTGAAATAGCATTCGCAATGCTCGTGAAATATCCAGTAACTTATGTTCGGTCATGCCTCACAAGATAGCACTCGCTTTGCTCGTGGAGATATGCCTCCGGCAAGATAGCTTCGGCTTAACTTCACAAAATGGGCTTTCTTTTTTTGGAGATAAATGGCTAGATGGCCAAATAAAACTTACTTCTAGGAATTCTATTTTTAGAATTCTTTGCGCCGCTGCGTCTTTGCGAGAAGATATTCTAAGAGAATACTTATCCTTCAAACATCTCCTCAATCAATTGGGTATAGAAGTCTTTCACATCCATTCCTATTGCCCGAACTTGCTGGGAAATAAGGCTTGTTTCGGTTTGACCTGGAACGGTATTGATTTCGATAAAGAAAAACTTGCCTGTTTCATGCTCTAAGAAATAATCAATCCGAACGGCACCCTTACAGTTTAACTTTTCATAGACCTTTTCGACAATTCTTGCTACACGAGCCACTTCTTCCTCATTCATTCGACCCGGAGTGATTTCTTCAGTCACTCCTGCCGTGTATTTTGCCTCGAAGTCAAAAAATTCCTTACTGCTTACGATTTCAGTAGCAGGTAGAACCGTGATTTCACCCTTCCCTCGGAAAACACCAATGGAAAACTCCCTACCGGAGACAAATTCTTCTACCAACACTTGCTTGTCCTCAGCGAAAGCTTTCTCCAAGGCTTCTGGCAATTCTTCCCAAGTTTTGACTTTGCTCATCCCGATGGAGCTTCCACCATTGTTGGGTTTGATGAAGAGTGGAAGTTTTAATTCGGATTCAATCCGCTTTCTATTTTGCCCAGAGTTTTCAAAAAGCTGGATTGACTTCGCGATATTCAATTCAGGGATATCAGCCACGATTGCCTTGGTGTAGCCTTTGTTCATGGTGATAGCTGAAGTCAATTGATCGCAAGTGGTGTAAGGGATGCCAAGCATGTCGAAGTATCCAGCAAGTTTTCCGTCCTCACCTGGTGAACCATGAAGAATATTAAAAACTCCATCAAAAGTGATTTTTTTCTCAGCGATTTGGATACTGAAATCATTTAGGTCAACCGGGATATTTTCCCCTGAAACTGATTCAAAATACCAATTGCCTGGATAAATCAGGATTTTATAGACGTCATAAAGATCTCGGTCTATGGTTTTTTCTACGACTGCGGCACTTTTCAGGGAAATGACAGATTCACCTGTGAATCCTCCAGTAACCAAGGCAATTTTTTTCTTCATTGTGGGGAAAAATTTCTTCAACAAAGTATGTTAAAATCTATCGATGCTCCAAGCTTTAATTACTCTCCGAGGGTTTCAAAATCCCTCGGAGAGTTGAAGTTTATATTCCGAATATTAATTCCTCCTCAGAACCAAAGAATTTCTGATGGTCCTTTTCAAATCCAGTTAGACCTCCAAACCATTCCAAGACTGCATTTTTTTCAATTTTTGTCGGTTTTGAAGACATAAATGCATTCCAAGAGCTGAATTCCCATTTTTCAAAACCTTTGATAAATCCATGATGAGTAGGGTTTTGATGGATATAGGTAATGCACCTACTGAAATAGGCGTCTTCTTTGATTTCTCTCCGTTTTATGTTTGAGTTGAATAAATTATCCTTTCTGTTATACATCTTATTAAATGCTTGGGCATATGAGTTTAATAAGTTTGCAAATGACTGGCTAGGTTCTTTCAAAGATTCTTCTCGAATTTGAATCATAAAATGAAAATGATTTGGCATTAAGCAATAGGCAAAAGTCTTAGCAATTGGAGAAATATGTATTTCGTATTTTTTTAAGAAGAAATAATAATTCTCCTTTTCTCTAAATAGATTCTCTTTACCAATTGCATGAGTCCAAACATGATAATACTTACCGGACTCAAACTTTGTCAATGGACGAGGCATTCTCTCAGATTTTATTCATTAAAATAATCAACTTCACTCAACTAAAAAACCCTCCAAGGGGCTCAGAGCCCTTGGAGGGTGATACAGTCTGAATTTATTATATTCGCCGACTACTACCGATCTATACACCCAAAAAATACTTTGAATATGATTGAAAGCTTGAAAAAAGGCGGTTTGCTTCTTTTGATCTTTGTCTTGGCTACATCAGGACTTCAGGCTCAAGCCTTAAAAAAAGTGACGCTTGAAGATGTCTTCAAAAAAGGCACTTTTTCCCAAAAGTCTGTCTACGGAATCAACTGGATGAAAGACGGACAATACTACAGTTCCCTGGTAAATAGAGCTGGTTTTCCCGCCGTAGTTAAAATTAATTTGGCGACAGGAGAAGAAGAGGAAGTGTTGCTAGACGGAAGAGTTTTGGGTATCAACTTTACTTCTTATTCTTTCAATGCGGATGAATCCAAAGCACTGATTGCAACAGATGTGGAGTCCATTTATCGCCGATCTAGTAAGGGTGTTTTTTACGTGGTTGATTTAGTCACTGGAGAAAAACAACAGCTGATGAATGGTGAGAAAATTTCCTATGCTACCCTTTCTCCAGATAATGATAAGGTCGCATTTGTAAAGGAAAACAACCTCTATATGGTCGAATTGGCCACGAATAAGCTTACTCAAATTACTACTGATGGAGAATGGAATAAAATCATCAATGGATCTGCTGATTGGGTATATGAGGAGGAATTTTCTATGGCACAGGCTTTTAAATGGTCTCCTGACGGAAAGAAAATCGCTTTTATTCGGTTCGATGAGACAGAGGTCCCTGAATTCAACATGCAGCTTTGGGGCAAATTATATCCAGAAGATTACCGCTTTAAATACCCAAAAGCTGGTGAGAAAAATTCCGAAGTAAGTATTCGTGTTTACGATTTGGCTTCCGGCCAAACATCAAAAATGGATGCAGGCTCAGAAACAGATATTTATTTGCCTAGAATTTACTGGACTCAGGATCCTAATCAATTGGCATTCATCCGTCTTAATCGGCTCCAAAATCAATTGGATCTTTTCCATGCAAATGCCACTACAGGTGAAAGCAAGCTGATTTTGTCTGAAAAAGCAGATACCTATGTAGACTTGGATTTCAATGATAATCTGCAATACCTGAGTGATGGAAAGAGCTTTATTCGCACTTCCGAACAAGACGGTTATAAGCATATTTATCATCATGCAATGGATGGGAGCTTGATTCGACAGGTGACTTCCGGTCCCTGGGAAGTATCCGAATTAGTAGGAGTAGATGAAAAAGCTAAGAAGGTTTACTTTGTTTCCACAGAGGCATCTCCTTTGGAGCGAAATTTTTATGTGATAGATCTATCTGGAAAAAACAAAAAGGAACTAACTCCATCCAAAGGCTCCCATACCATTAACATGAGTCCTGACCATCGCTTTTTTATTGATTACTATTCGACAGCGGATTCACCGGTCGTAGTAACTTTGAAGGAAGCTTCTGGAAAGGATATTAAAGTTTTGGAAGATAATGCTGAGTTGCAGGATCGATTGAAAAGTTTTGCTTTAGGGAAAAAGGAGTTTTTCTCTTTCCCAACAGTTGATGGAACAGAATTGAACGGCTATGTGATCAAGCCTGCTGATTTTGATCCAAACAAGAAATATCCGGTTTTGATGTATGTCTACGGAGGACCAGGTTCTCAAAACGTACGGAATTCCTGGGGAGGAACCCGAGATTTCTGGCATCAAGCTTTGGTAGCAGAAGGGTATATCGTTGCCTGTGTGGACAATAGAGGGACAGGAGCACGTGGACGTGATTTCAAGCATGCCACTTATGCCAATCTTGGAAAACTGGAAACCATTGACCAAATCGAAGGCGCTAAATACTTTGCGAAGCAACCTTATGTAGATGCCAACCGAATCGGAATCTGGGGCTGGTCTTATGGTGGTTATATGTCTTCCCTAGCGTTGATGATTGGTAATGATGTGTTTAAAACAGCCATTGCAGTTGCACCGGTGACTACGTGGAGGTATTATGACACGATCTATACGGAGCGTTATCTACAAACTCCTCAATTAAATCCAGCTGGGTATGATGACAATAGTCCGATTACCCATGTGAATAAACTGAAAGGAAATTTCTTGTTGATCCATGGAACAGGAGACGACAATGTGCACTTTCAAAATACAGTCGACCTGGTCAATGCATTAATTGCGGCGGATAAACAGTTTGAGACTTTCTATTATCCAAATCGAAACCATGGGATTTACGGAGGAAATACCACTTGGCATTTGTACACGCAAATGACTGATTTCTTGAAACGAAAGCTGTAAAGAATAAATTTTAAAAAAACCGCAGGACGTAAATTCTGCGGTTTTTTTGTTGAAAACACTTTGCGGCGTTGCGACTTTGTGAGCAATTATGCCAATTTGATCTGATCCAAGTAGAACTTCATTCGGCTATGATCTCGGGGCAAAAAATCTATTTTATCAATTTTGTCTTCCTTGTGATTATAAAAGACCTCGATGTATTCATTTTCCAATAGGTAAAGATTGATCTTATGCCGATAGTAGCGAATAGCCACCACGAAAGTCCCTTCCAGGTAAAGGGTTTTGATCTTTTGGTGTAAAGGCATATTTCTAAACTCTTCCCTACTCATCTTTTTCGATTCCTTTTAAGCCTCCAAATTAGTGAAAATGCTTGGGGCGATTCTAATTTTTTTAACCAATATGAAATAAAAAAAGTCCCTGAAATTCTTCAGGGACTTTAGGTGATTAATCAACTTTCGCCATTCGCTTAGTGAACAACTTCTTGGAAATCTTTGATTGCTTCGCTGAAATCAAGCACCTCGGCTCCTTTTAAAGTACCAGATACGATACTAGAACCGGCTGCTGATCGATATCCACCTGCACAGTGAACTACTACAGGTTTGTCAGCTGGAATTTCTCCAGCTCGCTCGCGTAATTCGTGCAAAGGAATATTGATGCTTTCTTCAAAGATTGGAGTGTTTTTGTGCTCATCTGCACTTCGGATATCTACAATTGTAAAGGTATCTGGATTAGCTTTGAATGCTTCTACATCGAAAGTGCTTTCAGTTTCGGTCATTCCAGCAGGGTTGACCACAGCACCTTTGATCAATTGCTCATAGCCAATTTTTGCAGCTTTGAAGATTAGAATTTCAAGTTCTGCGGCAGAGTCAGCCACTAGGAAGAAATGCTCTTCTGGACCTACGATAGATCCCAACCAGGTTTCAAATTTTCCACCATTCATGATGTTGATAGCGCCCGGGATATGACCTGCGCGGAATTTGTCCTGCTCACGGGTATCAATTACCAAAGCACCTGCAGGAATGTTAGACCCTTCTGGCCAAATGCTTACTCGAGAGATGGAACGCTGGTAGGCAGGAGCACCTTTTTTATTCATATCCACATCATATCCGAAGTATTTTGGAATGTATGGCTGTCCTTCCAAAAGAGAGTTTACAAATGTTTGCTCATCTACATCTCCAAATGCCCAGTTGGTAGCACGCTGCTCACCAATAGTAGACTGGCGGGCATCGCTTAGGTTTTTGCCACAAAGTGAACCTGCACCGTGAGCCGGGTAAACAATTACATCGTCTGCCAAAGGCTTCAATTTATCCTGTACAGTGTGGTACATCATTTTCGCCAATTCTTCACGTTGAGCCTTCATGTTTCCAGCTTTTTCACGCAAATCAGGACGACCCACATCACCAATAAATAAGGTGTCACCGGAGAATAGCGCATAGTCTTTTCCATTTTCATCTTTCAACAAAATGCTGATAGAATCCGGGGAGTGACCTGGTGTATGCAATGAATGGAAAGAAACTTTTCCCATTTGGAAAGAATCTCCCTCGTCGAATCCAGTGTGAGGATATTCTGCGCCTACTAGTTTGGAAACATAAATACTTGCTCCTTCATTTTGATGGAATTCCAAGTGAGAACTCACGAAATCCGCGTGTGGGTGAGTTTCAATGACTGCAACGATTTGTGCATTGTTTGCTTCTGCAAAATCATAATACTGTCGAGGATTTCTTCCTGGGTCAACCAAGGCTACTTTTCCTTCACTTAAGATTGCATAGCTGGCATGTGCCAAGCCTTCGTCATAAAATTGTTGGATATTCATTTTCTATATGGTTTTTCGAATTTGATAGCACAAAGTTAAAACCTGACAAAAGTCAGTTTCGGTGACGCATGTCACGTAACCAAAAGACAGTCAGACGACTGATGGATTATAAATGTTTTTTGGAGCAATTTAGTTGCATCAGAAACGGTTAGTTATTAAAATTGATTGTATGAGCAAGCAAAATACCTACTTATCTCAAAAGTATTCTAAAAAGCTTTTTGCTTGGTTTTTGCTCATTTCAGGATTGGTTTTTTTCTCCTGCAAGTCATCTAAACTATCAAAGGAGGATCCCGTTTTTACGGTCATTCAAACTGCCAAATCTTATTATGGGACACCTTATAAATATGGAGGTACCGGTCGTGCAGGAATTGATTGCTCTGCTTTAATCTTTCATTCTTATTATGCGGTTGGGATAAACCTTCCTCGTATGTCAGCCGATCAGGCAAAGCAGGGGAAGAAAGTTTCTCTTCGTGAACTAAAGCCAGGAGACATGCTATTTTTTGCTACAAGTAAACGGCGGAATCGGGTGACCCATGCGGGAATAGTCACTGAGGTAAAGAAAGGGGATATTCGTTTTATCCATGCATCAACATCCCTGGGCGTGACAGAAGATTACCTGAGTAATCGCTATTGGGATAAGGCTTTTTTATTTGCAAGAAGGGTTTTGGAGTGATGAATTTTTGAATACATAATATAAAAACCTCCCCAAAATCTTTTCTGGAAAAGGAATTTGAAAAGAAAGGAAATTTTAAAGCGAGGAACAAAGCGCGAAAGCCAACAGGTCTTTGAAATTGAATGGATTAATTTTCCAAATATCCTTTGGTATTAGGCTTTATTGATTAATTTTGCGCACGAATTCAAAAAGCACATCCTTTTTACATTTCATTCAATCAAATGGCAAATATTGGAAAGATAACGCAGGTAATCGGACCCGTAGTGGACGTTTCCTTCGAAGGCGGTAAGCTGCCAAACATCCTTGACGCATTGGAAGTGACCAAAGAAAACGGCCAAACAGTCGTTTTGGAGGTTCAGCAACACCTTGGTGAAGACCGGGTAAGAACAATTGCGATGGACTCATCTGAAGGGATGGTTCGTGGCATGGACGTAAAAGATATGGGTCAACCTATCTCTGTTCCTACCGGTGATGCGATCAAAGGTCGTCTTTTCAATGTGGTAGGTGAAGCAATTGACGGCCTTCCTCAGGTTCCTGCAGGAAAGCGTCTTCCAATCCACAGATCTGCTCCTAAGTTTGAAGATCTTTCAACCTCTACTGAGGTATTATATACAGGTATCAAAGTAATCGACTTGATCGAGCCTTATGCAAAAGGTGGTAAGATTGGTCTTTTCGGTGGTGCCGGTGTAGGTAAAACCGTATTGATCCAGGAATTGATCAACAACATCGCGAAGGCTTACTCTGGTTTGTCTGTGTTTGCTGGTGTAGGTGAAAGAACCCGTGAAGGAAATGACTTGCTTCGTGAAATGATCGAGTCTGGTATCGTGACTTACGGTGAAGACTTCGTACATACCTTGGAAGAGCAAGGTGGATGGGATCTTTCCAAAGTTGATATGAAGAAATTGGAGGATTCTAAAGCAACCTTCGTATTTGGTCAGATGAACGAACCTCCAGGTGCTCGTGCGCGAGTGGCTTTGACTGGTTTGACTTTGGCAGAATATTACCGAGATGGTGATGGAGAAGGTGCTGGTAAGGATATCCTATTCTTTATCGATAACATTTTCCGATTCACTCAGGCAGGTTCTGAAGTGTCCGCACTTTTGGGACGTATGCCATCAGCGGTAGGTTATCAGCCTACTTTGGCAACTGAAATGGGGGCCATGCAGGAGCGAATCACTTCTACTAAGAACGGATCCATCACTTCCGTGCAGGCGGTTTACGTACCTGCGGATGACTTGACAGACCCGGCTCCGGCGACTACTTTCGCCCACTTGGATGCTACTACCGTATTGTCTCGAAAGATTGCCGAATTGGGTATTTACCCTGCGGTAGATCCTTTGGATTCTACATCTCGAATTCTTTCTCCAGATATTTTGGGAGAAGAGCATTATGGATGTGCACAGCGAGTGAAAGAGATTCTTCAGCGATACAAAGAATTGCAGGATATCATTGCAATCTTGGGTATGGAAGAACTTTCTGAAGAAGATAAGCAAGTCGTTCACAGAGCTCGTCGTGTTCAGCGATTCTTGTCTCAGCCATTCCACGTAGCAGAGCAATTTACAGGTCTTAAAGGAGTGTTGGTAGACATTAAAGATACTATCAAAGGCTTCAATATGATCATGGATGGTGAATTGGATCACCTTCCTGAAGCAGCTTTCAACTTGGTTGGTAGCATCGAAGATGCGATCGCTAAGGGTGAGAAGATGCTTGCTGAAGTGAAGTAAGAAAATTAGTTACTGGGTATTAAGTGTGGCAATCTCACTTTTAACTCAATAACTATTTACTCAATAACTAGAAAAACATGCAATTAGAAATCGTTACACCGGATAAAAAAGTATTTCAGGGAGAAGTGTCAGAAGCTTCTTTTCCAGGTGCTTCTGGTGCATTTCAGGTGTTGAATAATCACGCTCCGATTGTTTCTGCTTTGGCAAAAGGGACGGTTTCCTTTACCACAAAAGAAGGAAAGCAATCTATGATAGTAGATGGCGGTGTGGTAGAAGTAAAGAACAACATGATTGTTGTGTTGGCTGAAAAAGTAGTAGGCTAATTCAATTACCAATATGTAATAAATGAAAGTCCAACTCGAACGGGTTGGACTTTTTTTGTGTGATTTTCGCTTGAAATAGGGCTAAAAAATCAGCTTATATGAATCCGGTCATTTTTAGTTTTGCTTGATTCAAATTTTATAATCTTCCAATCTTTCAGATTTCCAATTATTTATTCTACCTTTGCCACCCGAAAGGAGGTGTAAACATATGATCATAGTAAACGTAAAAGAGAACGAATCCATCGAAAAAGCGCTAAAGCGTTTCAAAAAGAAGTTTGACAAAACCGGTGCGGTTCGTGAACTCCGTGCTCGTCAAGCATTCACCAAGCCTTCTGTTAAGAGAAGAGATCAAGTTATCAAAGCGGCTTACAAGCAACGCCTTCAGTCTGAGGCTGAAAAGTAATCAAGTCGTTTTCGAATAGAATCAAAACAGCGGGTCCCAAGCTCGCTGTTTTTTTATTGCCCTTTTTCAAATAGGATCTTAGATTTTTTTCTGTGACTTATGTTATGTAGGGATTTCTGATTTTTCGTCTAACTTAAGGTAAGAATTAAGTCCCATGATTGAGTCCTTTATCAATTACCTCCAATTTGAAAAACGTAGCAGTCCCCATACGGTAGAAGCCTATGAACGGGATTTGAGACAGTTTGAGGAGTTTTTGGACTTGTCATTTGAACAGAATGAGCTTTATTCTACAGGGCATGCTGAAATCCGTGCATGGATTATTGACTTGGTGGAGCAGGGACTTAGCACCACCTCAGTCAACCGAAAATTGGCTACCCTAAGGTCTTATTATAAATTCCTTTTACGGCAGGGAACTATCCAAAAAGACCCTACCTATAAGTTAAAATCTCTAAAAAATCCGAAAAGACTCCCTGAGTTTGTACAGGAAAAGAGCATTCAGGACGTTTTAGAAGAGGATGTCTATGAAAAGGGATTTGAAGGACAACGGGACCGGATGATAATGGAGTTTTTGTACTTGACAGGAGTTCGTCTTTCGGAGCTAACTGGGCTTAGATGGTCCGATGTGGATTTTCA
Organism: Algoriphagus kandeliae; assembly: GCF_004571135.1. Taxonomy (GTDB): domain Bacteria; phylum Bacteroidota; class Bacteroidia; order Cytophagales; family Cyclobacteriaceae; genus Algoriphagus; species Algoriphagus kandeliae. The sequence continues at coordinate 511,372 of NZ_SPSB01000004.1, read as the reverse complement.
TTTTGAGCAGGTCAGAGTGCTCGGAAAACGAAAGAAAGAACGGGTAATTCCCCTTTCAAAAGGGCTGATTCAAAATATAATTTCATACAAAAAAGTATTTGAGGAAAGGTTTCCGAATTCAGGTCAAAATCCGTACTTTATCGTAACGAATTCAGGGAAGCAAAGCTATCCAATGATGGTATATCGTACAGTCAGGAAATATTTGGATCTTTTTGCTCAGACTAGCAAGCGTAGTCCCCATGTGCTCAGACATACCTTTGCTACCCATCTGCTCAATAAGGGTGCTGACCTGAATGCTGTTAAAGACTTGTTGGGACATGCTAATCTGGCAGCTACACAAATTTACACTCACAATTCTATGGAAAAACTGAAGGCTGTGTTTGAACAGGCACATCCTAAAGCGTAAATAAATAAATTGTTCAACCACTAAACGCTAAAAGCTATGAAACTGCAAATGCACTCTATCCACTTCGACGCAGATCAGAAGTTGATTGATTTTATCCAGAAAAAAGCCGACAAATTGGACACCTATTTTGACCGTATTATTGACGGCGAAGTTTTTATGAGATTGGACAAGCATGAGAAGAATGAAAATAAAATTGTTGAAATCAAGTTGAACGTTCCTGGAAAGCAGTTTTTTGCAAAAAATCAAAGTGACTCTTTTGAAGCTGCTGCCGATGAAGCGGTAGAGGGACTTCGTAGACAAATCAAGAAGTATAAGGAAAAAGTCCTCTTGGCTAAGCAATAAAACCTAAACACATTTTTAAGCCCTTGGATTACCAAGGGCTTATTTTTTGCTTAAGATTCCAAGATGAAAATTTTTAAAAATTATATTTTGCTTTTTTGGTTGGTACAGGGTCTACTAATAGCCCTGAAGATAGCTTTTACACTTCGACCTGAAATCAATTTATTTACTGAGGAAGCACAATATTGGCTTTGGTCTCAAAACCTAGCATGGCACTATTATTCCAAACCACCATTAATTGCAGTTTTTAATTTCATTAGTACTTCCATTTTGGGGGTCAACGAGCTAGCAGTACGAATCAACGCAGCATTGCTTGGGATAGGGACAGCTTGGTTGGTTTTTTACCTCACTGATTTTCTCTTTCACTCAAAAAGGATTGCATTCTGGGCGAGTTTGATTCTCAGTTCTATGCCCTTCTTTATTCTTTTTTCCACCTTTCACATGACAGATTCAGAGCTTACTTTTTTCTGGATCTTGACCTGGGTTCTAGTGGCCAAAGCTTTAAAAGAAGAAAAATTGAAATGGTGGGTTTTTGCGGGTATTGCAGCTCTATTAGGAATGGCTTCCAAGCCAATTATGGTGTTAGTACTCCCATCTTTGGGTTTGTTCCTTTTTTTGGCTGGAAGAATAAAAAACTATGGAAAAGAGTTTCTTTTATTCGCAGTGATTTCACTGATTGGTTTGCTTCCAAGTTTGGTCTGGAATTCTGAAAATGGTTTTCAAACATTTAGGCACTTAGCAACTTTGGGAGGGGTCAATGGATCGGTTCCAGGTAGAGATTTAGGGGAGATGCTTTTAAGTTTTTTGGAATTTTTGGGAGGACAATTGTTAATAGCTTCCCTTTTTTTACTCCCCTTATGGATTCTATTTGCTTGTAAGGTCCGGAAATTTGATTCGAAACAGTTATTCTTAATTCTCCCAGCAGCTGTTTCATTTTTGACTTTCGCATTTATTAGTTTGTTTACAGTTGTTCAGGTGAATTGGCCTGCCTTTAGCTACCCTACTTTGGCTATTGTATTGGCTTATGTCGTTGAGAAGGATTCAGTAATCTGGAGCAAAATCAGAACCTGGGGGATAGGTTTAGGAATTTTCTTGTCAGTTCTTTTGATGATCCCTGAGATTAATGGTTGGAAAAAACTAGTAGGATTAGAGAAACTGGAAATTGCTGTTTTTAAGCGATTGACTGGCTATAACCAACTTGCAGACCGGGTTGCCTTTTTGGAAGATAGTTTGGGAATTCAGGATTCATTTTACTTTTCTGAGAGCTATCATGTTTCTTCTGAACTCGCATTTTATCTTCCTGCTCATCCACAAACATTTCAAATAGCTAGAGGGGGAAGAAGAAATCAATTTGACCTTTGGGAAAGTGTGGGTTTCCATGCTGGTCTAGAAGAAACGGGGGTTTTTGTAAGTTTTCATGAGGATTCTCCTGGTACCGTCACCACCTTTCAGGAACTGATATACGAGGAAGATTTCCCTGTTTATTTTCGTGATGAGTACCTACGATCTGCGAAAATTCAATTTTGGAGAAATCTCCAAAAATATGAGCCTATAAATTCAGATGCCTATTGATCCAATTTACGACGGAGTAAATAGAATTTTTTACCAGAAGCATTCAAGACGCTGTCGTATTGCGGAGTGCCAAATGTTTTAATAAGTTCTGGGGTTGCTTTAGAACTCCAATTCACTGTCTGCTTTTGAATGATAAAATTCTCCGAGCTAATGGAGTCATAAAACTCATCTTCCAAAATCAGGTAGTCATATTCGGATAATTGATTTCGCCAGTTGATTTTATCCAAATTGATCAATCGGGTTGTAGGATAGACCGACATTCGAATTTTGGAGGCTACATGATTATTTCCCCGAAAACCGATTTTTGAAGGCGCAAGATCATACATTTCTTGAAGTTCCAATTGGATTTGCTTTCCGGGGTGTGGAAAAGAAATCAAGGAGGTAAAGAGCGTATAGCTCAGGAATATCAATATATAGGAATAGGTTATGGCTTTTGGGAGCTTTTCTCCACGCCAAATCAATTTTCCCACATAAACCAAAACAGTTACAATCAATGCCATTCGGATCCAAATGAAATGCCCTTTTAATGCCAAATAAAATCCAGCTACTAGGAGAATGACATTTAAGAGATAGAAGAAAATAGCAGCTACTTTCAGTCCTAATTTTCGAATTTCAAATTCTCCTTTGACTAAAATCCATCCCAAATAAACCGCCAAAACCGGTGCAACCGGTAACAGATAGCGTTCATAGAATTTGATGGTTAAAGATCCCATTCCCAGAATAGCCAAAGCCCATAGCAAGGTAAATCCCGAAAATTGTGGGTTCTCTTTCCAAGCCTTGAGGATGTTTGTTTTCAACTTTGGGAATGCAAAGAAAATCCAAGGGATAAACATGGCAAGCATAAGTCCAAGTGCCTGCAAACCATGTTTTACTATCAAAATCCCTCTTGAAGCTACCCGTTCGCCTACCTGATCTCCCAAAAAGCTTTCTAGGTAAGTAGGTCCATGAATAATCCACATGGCTACAAACCAAAAGAGGGCAACAACCAAACTCACTAAAATCGAAGGAAGATGAAAAAGGGATTTTAGCGGGATTTTTTTCCAAGGATTAACTATCAGGTAAATGATTCCGATTCCTCCCAAAGCAGCGGCAGGCAGCCCTTTGACTTCAAAAGCCAAAGCCAAACCACCAAATAAAGCCCAAGGTGTCCATTTCGGAATTCTGTCCTCATTTTTTAAATAAGAAGCAAAGCCCAGCGCACTGAGGGTCATGCTACACACTAGTAAAATATCCGGGATAGATCTTCCGGAAGAGAGAATCAAAACCGGATTCGCGGCCATGATCAAAGCCGAAACGAATGCTATTTTTTCTTCTTTTAATAGGATTTTGGCAAGCTTAAAGGTAAGGCCAATTGTGGCTGCTCCAGCTAATAGGAAAAAAATACGGGAGGCAAAAGCGTTCACACCAAAGAGTTTGAATCCAGCCAAAACCGCCCAATAGGTCAAAATGGGTTTTTTAAATCGAAGTTCACCGCTACCTAGATAAGTGGTCAGATAGTCTCCATTTCGAAGCATTTCTACTGCTGCATCCCGATAGTACATTTCATCGGGATAGTTCATGTGGAAATTCAACGCAAAGGGACCTACTAATACGCAGAATACCCCCATGAGAATCCAAGGGTTGATTTTAAGCTCGGTGGACTTGGAAAAAATCATGCACAAAGATAATCTGATTTGGGAACTGCCTGCCAAATTTTATGTTGTAGGACTTGTGTATAAGGACGGTTTTTGTCCTTAGAATTTATTTGGAGTAATTTTGACCAAATTTTATCCTATGAGCCAGCCACTTTTATCGGTAGTCATCACCGTTTACAATGAAGAAAAAAACATCCTACCCCTTCTTGACCAAACCTATGAAGCTTTGGCTGATTTGGATTATGAGGTGATTTTGGTTGAGGATGGATCGACGGATGGGACAGTTTCAGAGGTGAAGAAGTACGCCAATGAGCGAACCAAGTTGATCATTTTTAACAGGAATTATGGACAAACCACGGCCTTGGCAGCGGGAATTGATTTGGCGAAGGGGAAGTACATCGTGACTATGGATGGGGATTTGCAAAACGATCCTTCAGACATTCCGGGTATGCTTCAGAAAGCAATCGATGAAGATTGGGATGTGGTGGCAGGTGTACGTGCCAAGCGAAAGGATGGCTTTGTTCTTCGAAAAATCCCTTCCAAAATCGCCAATTGGATTATTCGAAATTCCACCAAAGTATACCTAAGTGATTATGGTTGTACGCTTCGAGTGTATAGGGCTGAAATCGCTCAAAATATGGGCTTGTACGGAGAATTGCATCGATTTATTCCTGTATTAGCGAAGGAGCAGGGAGCTCGAATGACAGAGGTGGATGTGAAGCATCATCCAAGGATTCATGGAACCTCGAAGTACGGCTTGAGTCGAACCTTCAAGGTTATGTCAGATTTAATTCTGATGCTATTTTTCCAAAAGTATCTTCAACGCCCGATTCACCTTTTTGGGGGGATAGGTCTATTGTCATTTTTGGCCGGATCCGTGATTAGTTTTTATCTCTTGGTCTTGAAACTACTTGGAGAAGATATCTGGGGAAGACCCATTATGATTTTGGGTTTTATTCTGATTTTGGGTGGAATTCAACTTATTACTACTGGTATTATTGCTGAGATGATTGTAAGAACCTATTTCGAATCCCAGCATAAAAAGACCTACACCGTGAGGTCTGTTTTTGAAGGAAAGAAATAGGAATTATTTTTAATTCATCATTCATCATTCATCATTCATCATTCATCATTCATCATTCATCATTCAATTTCTTTGTCTGGACCACTCAGATTAGCGTTTACAACTAAGTAACCAATAACCATTAACCTCAAACTACACACATACCATTGACCCGATTCAAGAATCAGTTCAAAACTTTTTTCAAGCTTGTGTTAACAGGCCTGGCCTTGTATCTGGTTTTTCGAAAAATTGATACCGCACAACTTTTTGATTTAGTAAAAACCATCCATTGGTTTTGGCTCGTTCCTGCTGTTCTACTTTTTATCTTAAGCAAAGTGGCTACGGCTGTTCGTCTCAATCAATATTTCAAAAATATCGGCCTAATCCTTTCCGAAAAGCTCAACTTCCGTCTATATCTGGTAGGTATGTTTTACAATTTGTTTCTACCCGGAGGAATCGGAGGGGATGGTTATAAGGTCTATTTGCTCAATAAAGAATTCAAGACTCCGGTTAAAAAATTGCTTCAAGCCGCTTTGCTCGATCGCTTGGGGGGATTGGTAGCGATAGTTTTTTTATTATTTGGATTGTTTTTGCTGGTGGATCTTGATTTGGAATTTTTGGAAAGCAGACTTTGGAATGGCTTGATGATTGCTGGATTGATTTTGACGATTCCAGGATTTTGGATCATTCAGAGGCTAGTATTCAAGGATTTTCTTCCCTCCTTTTGGTCAGCAAATCTATGGTCTTTTGCTGGACAAATCGCGCAGTTGATTTGTGCTTGGTTTATTTTAATGGCTTTGGGGATCGATGAGAATATTCTGGCTTATCAATTGGTCTTTTTACTTTCATCCATTGTGGCAGTACTACCGCTGACAATCGGAGGAGTAGGAGCCCGTGAATTGGTCTTTGTCTATGCCCATCAGTATGCTGGGATAGAGGAAACAGCAGCAGTTGCTTTCAGTTTGATCTTTTTTCTGATTACGGCCGGGGTTTCTTTGATGGGGGCTTTTGTAAAAGTAGATTTGAAAGAAAACGGTATTAATTAAGTACAACTTTTTTCGGAAAATAAAAAAGTCCTTTGCCATCCTTGGTCACTTCCCAAAGTATCTTTTTGTCTTCTTCCAAATAGGTTAGTCGAATTTCAAAATCGGTTAAGGAATAGGCACTTGTAATTCTTCCGTCAAAGATATTTTGGTCAATCTTTCTTAAGAATATAGAATAAGATTCATCAGTACAATCCATGCGATCGCCATTAAAGGCAACTCCACAATGTGTGCCGATATAATCGAAATCGCGAAACTCTGATGTCGCGTTTTCTAAATTGATGGAAAAAGACTGGTCTTCTTTTTCAAACCATCTCCAAGACCCAGAAATATCTTGGGAATAGCATGAAGCCGACAAAGAAACAAAGACTGGAATGAAGAAGAGCGGGAGTTTTTCTTTAATTTCTTTCAATAGTAAAAAGGCTAAAGGTAAGCGAATCTTCATTTTCCAATTTAGTATCATTTAAGATGTACATGCCTTCCTTTCCAAAATGGATGTACAAATGATTAAACTCGGAAACATCCATGGTATGGAGATGCTGACCGTTCTTGTCGATAAATAAAAGAAAGTTTTTATTCTTTGGGTCAAACATCTTGTAAGAGTTTTGAGCCAAAGATTCATAGTCTTCCTCTGATAACCCTTCCCGATAATGCCGAATATAAAGATCTCGAAAAGGATCATAATAGACTGTAAAAAAACTGTTTTCTGTATAGTATTCCTTTTTCCATTCTCCAAAGTTTATCCCAGATCGATTGGTTAAGCTCACGAAGTCCTCTTTTGGTGCAGCATTTAGTCTCCGGTAATTCTCAAAATCTTTTGTAATGATTAAATCATCTAAAATTGGAAAATTTAGGATGTATTCACCTGCTCTTTCGTCAAAGTCCATAGAAATCAATAAATCATAAGCATTGACTTTCTTTCCCAAATATTCTTCGGGTAAAGGAAGAGCTGATTTGAATTCATCGAGATTTTCTGAATAGATACCAGTCGTGTTTTCCGATTTAAAATACTCGAAAGGAGGCTTTCCATATAGCTCGAGCATATTGAGTGCGGCTACGATTTTGTCTGTTTTCAAAGCAAAGCGGAGAACACCTATAAGGGGATTTGGACTTTCCATTGAAATTCGAGCTAGCTTTTGGCTCTTGGTAAATTTTCCCTCTTCGAAAATTGAAATTTCCCTTGCCTTTTTGTCAAAATAGAGAAAGCTGTTTTTCTCGTAAGGAATAAAGCTGTTTTGACCAGTAGTTCTATCTCCCCTGAAATCTTCTATTTCCTCTAATTTAAGATTGGCAACAGGTAATCCTCCCTTGCTAAGATCAAAGGTGCCTATTCCATCATTGGTCTGAATATAGAAGTAGGACCCATTCTCGTCGGACAAAAAAATCGGGTTTCCTTGCAGCTTAGGGAACCCGCCGGAAATATCCAATGAAATCGTCTTTTCAAGCTGTATTTGTAATTCTGCTGACTCGGCAACCTTGCTTTCGTTGGATTTATCTGTTTGACACGAAAAAATAAAAGCAGCTAATACGAAATTAAGAAAGAGGATAAGTGATTTGAATTTCATAATGATTAATAGGTAAGTTCCTCCCATGAACAGGGAGGAACAAATACAATTAATTATCCACCTAGAGATGGTGTTTCTACTTCAACAATGCAGTCTCCAGGAAGTCCTTCCTCGCCTGGTGGAGGTGCAGGTAGCTGAATACATTGATTTATTAATTCTATACAAAACCCTGCAACGTAAGTTTTCCCAGCAATGGGAGTTATGTTACAAGATTGTCCATTGGAAATGGGGATTGAGCCTACCAATGCAAGACCGAAAATTAAAATTACTTTTTTTCATGATGTTTCAGTTTAAATGTAACACCCTGGCCAAGGTTATCTTTCATCATCAGGACCTTCCTGACAACTAAAGACAACACAACATATTATTAGTATTATTATTATTATTCAAAAATTAGTTCAAGAAAAACTGTTTTTTTAAAAATCAATACCCAAAAGTGGGTATTTTTCGGGGGTTTTCGAACTCGCTCGGATTCCTTACTTTTGTCAAAATCCTCCAAATCCACCATGACCCGATCCGAATTGTTCGCCCAAATCCAGCAAAAATCATCCTTTCTATGCGTTGGGCTGGATCCTGATTTAAACAAGATTCCATCTCATTTGCTGAAAGAGAAAGATCCGGTTTTTTCCTTTTGCAAGCAGATCATTGAGGAAACGGCTGATTTTGCGGTGGCATACAAACCTAATATTGCCTTTTTTGAGGCTTTGGGAGCAAGAGGATGGGAGACCTTAGCAAAAGTCGAGGAACTGATCCCTAAAGATATTTTTACCATTGCCGATGCTAAGCGCGGAGATATTGGAAATACCTCAAAACTTTATGCAAAAGCGTTTTTCGAATCGATGGATTTTGATTCCATAACCGTGGCGCCTTACATGGGGGAAGATTCGGTAACTCCCTTTCTGGAATTTGAAAATAAATGGGTAATTCTTTTGGCTCTCACTTCCAATAAGGGCTCTTTGGATTTTCAATTAATTCAAGATCAAAATGGTAAAGCGCTCTATCAGTCTGTTTTGGAAAAGAGTCAGGCTTGGGGAACGCCCGATAATCTAATGTATGTGGTAGGCGCTACCCGTGGTGAGCTGATTGGAAAGGTGCGAAAGGCGGCTCCTGAGCATTTTTTCTTGGTTCCCGGGGTGGGAGCCCAAGGTGGAAGCCTATCCGAAGTAGCTAAATACGGAATGAATTCTTCCTGTGGACTTTTGGTCAATTCCAGCCGGGGAATTATCTATGCTTCTAATGGAAAGGACTTTGGGAAAGCTGCCCGAAAAGAAGCTGAAAAGCTTCAATTGGAAATGAAGGATTTATTGGATAAGTACCTTTAATTTTCAAATCCAGTAAGATTAGTTGAAAATCAGAAATTAATCTCTTAAATTCCATAAGCTTTTAGTAATTGCTTATGAATTTTAGGGAAGACTTTTTACAGCTTGTCTGGAAGTACCAATATTTTGATCGAAAGGGTTTACAAACTTCCAAAGGACAATCACTCCAAATCCTAAATGCTGGAATTCACAATCATGGGGAAGGTCCGGATTTTAGAGAGGCTTCGATTATGCTGGATGGAGTCAATTTCCATGGTCATGTGGAGGTCCATCGGTTTGCTTCCGAATGGAAACAGCATGCACATGAAGGAGATCCTGCTTATAATTCCGTGATTCTTCATGTGGTTTGGAAAGAGGATAAGGAGGTATTTAGAAAAGACGGAACTCCAATCCCAACCTTGGAACTGGAAGGTAGAATATTCTTGGATATCTGGCGAAATTATGAGCGTTTGTTGGATTACAATCAGGATTTACCCTGTGCTCATGCTTTGGCAAAAGTTCCGGAAATCATTCGGTTTTCAGCCTTGGAAAAAGCACTTGTCGAGCGTCTACAGGAAAAGTCAGGCCTGCTTCTCCAAATTCTCGAAGAAACAAATGGAGATTGGGAAGAAACCGCTTATCGATGGTTATTTCACAGTTTTGGATTTAAAACCAACAGCCAGCCTATGCAGGATTTGGCAAGTTTGATTCCATACAAAATTCTCCAAAAGCACCGAAGCCAAATTTCTGCATTGGAGGCTATGCTTTTTGGTCAGGCCGGTTTATTACCTAGCGAGACTGATGAGCCCTATGTCCAACACTTGATTCGAGAGCATGATTTTTATCAGAAAAAATTTGCTTGGGATCAGGGTCTAAAGCGTCAACATTGGAATTTCAAGGGAGTTCGTCCTAGTAATTTTCCTACGCTTCGCATCGCCCAACTGGCAGCGATTTTAGCTCAGGCTCCAAACCTTTTTCAAGCAGTGATGCAGGATTCAAGAGACTTTTCCTCTTTCAAAAAATTACTTCAGGTAAAGCCCTCAGATTATTGGCAATTCCATTATTCTTTTGGCAAGCCTTCCGAAAAATCGGCTTCCAGAGGAATTTCGGGCACAGTTTTACAATTATTGATCATCAATTTTGTTATGCCGCTGTGGTTTGCTTATGGACGATATTTTGAAAATCCCGAGTGGAAAGAGCGTTGTTTTGATCTCTTACAAGAAATCCCTGCGGAGAGTAATTTCATCATTCGAAAATTTGGAGAGGCCGGTTGGAAGGCCGAAAATGCCTTCGATTCTCAGGGAATGATTGGCTTGTATCGGAGCTATTGTATTCCAAAAAAATGCCTTCAATGTAAGATCGCCCAAAGCTTGCTTAAGTCTGAAAACAAATGATTTTTGGGGATGCTCTTGATTTGCTGTACTTTTGCAGTCCGAATTTGAAATAACCTATGGACAATCCAGTCATAATTTTCGGAGCGAAAGGAATTGCTCATCCAGCTTTGGAAATTTTCAATAGTAATGGGATCGTGGTTTACGGATTCCTGGATGAGGATGAAAGTCTTCATGGAACTGAAATCAACACGGTGCCTGTGTTAGGGCACCCGGAGGATGATGGATTCCTTAAGCTGATCGGAAAAAAAGCGGAAGCTTTTGTTGCTGTTGATGACAACAAGTACCGCAAGTTTCTGGTAGAGTTGCTCAATGAGCGAAGAAAAGTTCAGCCTATTAATGCAATCCACAGCACTGCTTTTATTTCCAGTGATGCGGTTTTGGGTCATGGAAATTTCATCAATGCAAAGGTGGTTTTAGGAAGCGGAGCTACTATCGGTCAGCACTGTATTCTTCATACAGGGGCAATTGTGGATCACAAAGCTAAGATTGGAGATTTTGTGCAGATCGGTGCAGGGTCCATTATTAATTCCGAAGTAACCATCGAAGAGGGAGCATTTATCGGTTCTGGGGTAACCATCGTTTCTGGCGTGACCATTGGAAAAAATGCCCGTGTAGGAGCCGGATCGGTCGTTATTTCATCCGTTGGAGCAAATGAAACCGTATTTGGGAACCCAGCGGCAAAAGTTTAGAAAATGAAACAACTGGGCATACAACTTTCGTATTCCTTTAAATCGTAAATCGTAAATCGTAAATCGTAAATCGTAAATCATCAATCAAAAATCCTTTAACACCCTGCTGAAACAGGGCTAGCGTTATGGAACAAAAGAAAGATTACCAAATCCTCCTGTACTATTGCTATGCAAAAATCGAAAACCCTGAAGAGTACAGAGAGCAGCATCACTTATTCTGTGTGGAAAACAACATCCGGGGTCGAATCATCATTTCTGATGAAGGTCTGAATGGGACTGTGTCAGGTCTCAAAGAAGATTGTGAAAAGTACATGGCATACGTTCATGGCGATCCACGTTTTGCAAAAACAGAATTTAAAATTGATGAGCATGAAGGACATGCTTTCACCAAAATCCATGTGCGATACAAGCCGGAGATTGTCCACTCTTCATTGAGACATTTAGATCCAAACGTGCGTACAGGTAAGCATCTGGAGCCTGAAGAATTCAAGAAAATGAAGGATCAGGAAGATGTGGTGATTTTGGATGTTCGCTCCAACTATGAGCATGAGTTGGGTCGTTTTAAAAATGCCATCACCTTAGATATAGATAACTTCCGTGATTTTCCTGAAAAGGTGAAGGAATTGGAGCACCTCAAAGGCAAAAAGGTTTTGACTTATTGTACCGGTGGGATCAAGTGTGAAAAAGCTTCTGCCTATTTGTTGGAGCAGGGATTCCAGGATGTCTATCAGCTTCACGGAGGTATCATCAAATACGGAATGGAAGCTGGAGGAGAGGATTTCGAAGGCAAATGCTATGTGTTCGATAATCGAATTGCCGTTGATGTGAACAAGGTGAACCCAACCATCATTTCCAAGTGTCATGTTTGCGGAACTCCTTCTGATCGTATGGTCAACTGTGCCAATCCATCTTGTAACATCCACGTACCGATTTGTGAAAACTGCGGTTGGGAAATGGAAGGAGCCTGCTCTACAGAATGTAAGGAGCATCCGGAGAAAAGACCTTATGACGGGACAGGGTACTATCAAAAAAATACGAATGGATATAATCCTTACAAGGGACTTTTCCGCAAACCGAATAAAGATCAAATACTAAAATTGCATGGAGAAGCACAGGATTCCTGCATCTGAACTGATCATCAATTCTGATGGAAGTATTTACCATTTGCATTTGAAGCCAGAGGACCTGGCTTCACTTGTTTTTACGGTTGGGGATCCTGATCGGGTAGAGCAAGTTTCCCGCTATTTTGACAAGATTGATGTCAAAATCCACAAGCGGGAATTTATCACACATACAGGCTGGCTCAATGGCAAAAGACTGACTGTGATGAGTACAGGTATGGGTACGGATAATATCGAAATACTCATGACCGAGTTGGATGCTTTGGTGAATGTGGACTTGCATACTCGTGAGGAAAAAGATGAAAAAACGTCCCTCCAAATCATCCGATTGGGTACCTCTGGAAGCATGCAGGCAGATATTCCTGTTGGGACCTTGCTTGCTTCTGAGATTGGAGTTGGGCTGGATACCTTGATGCAGTTTTATCCAGAACTCCCAGAAAGTCAGTATATAGGAGCTGCGATCCAAAAGGAGTTGGGTTTAGGTTTTCAGCCTTATCAGGCTTCCGCTTCTTCCATGTTGTTGGATAAAGTAGATCAGCGATTTACGAAAGGGATTACCCTCACCTGTCCCGGGTTCTATGCTCCGCAGGGAAGAGAGGTGAGACTTCGTCCTAGATTTAATCAAATGGTGGAGCGAATCGCGGCCATCAATCTTGAAGGGGGAAAGCGAGTCACCAATTTTGAAATGGAAACAGCCGGATATTATGGCCTCGGGAAACTTCTTGGCCATGAGATGCTGAGCTTGAATGCCATCATTGCCAATAGGCCCAAAAAAGAATTTGATGAAAATGCTGCTAAAACTGTGGATCAACTGATTCAAACAGCTTTGGACCTTTTTGTTTCCTGATTAGGTAAAATTTCAATTATAATCCTTTGAAATGCGCTTGAGAAATTAGGCGCATTTTTCTTTGTTTTTCATTCGAGAAAAAAGCTGCTGGAATGACCAGCCTTTTTTACTTTTAGTCATGAGTGAACTGACCGAGCAGATTATTGAGGCGCTAAAGGATAAATCCATCCCCGAAAAGGCGGCCTTCTTCCCTAAGTTTTTTAAAGCGTTTCCCGGAGGATATGGGGAAGGAGATCAGTTTTTTGGTGTGAAAGTTCCCGATCAGCGGAAGATTGCCAAGCGGTTTTTCAAGGAAATCAGTTTGGAAGAATTAGCTGAATTGGTTCAAAGTCCCTTCCATGAAGTTCGACTGACGGGTCTTTTGGCTTTGGTGTATCGTTATGAAAAGACTAAAATGGAAGCTGGGAAAAAGGAGCTGGTTGACTTTTATTTGGAGCATCTAGACTTTATCAATAATTGGGATTTGACAGATACTTCCTGTCATCAGATTTTGGGTGAATTTTATTTCAAAAAAGAGAAAAACTTGTTTTATGAATTAGCCGATTCGGGACATTTATGGAGACAGCGGATTGCGATGATCAGTAGTTACCATTGGATAAAAAAGGGTGAATTTTCGGATGCCTTGGCTTTGGCGGAGAAATTAAAAGATCATCCCCATGATCTGATGCATAAAGCAGTAGGATGGATGCTAAGGGAGATCGGAAATCAGGATTTTGAAACAGAAAAGGAGTTTCTGAAAAAGCATTATCAAACCATGCCACGAACAGCTTTACGCTATGCGATTGAGAAGTTCCCGGAAGACTTGAGGCAGGATTTTTTGAAGGGTAATTTATGAAATACAATGGAAATACAGTTGAAATACACCTCCCGCTGGTCGGTGAAATATGGTTGATTCGAGCCGAGCCTTTTGTTGAAGTGATATCCTATTTCGACTTCCGAAGGGAGGCTTATTTCATGAATTGTATTTCGCCCGATTTATCGGGGTGTATTTCCACTGTATTTCTCGATTTAATCTTCTATTCCCTCCAATTCGCTCAACTCCAACCAAGCCATTTCAAGCTCTTCCAATTCTCCATCGATTTCTGCGATTCGGTTGGACAATTCCAGTAATTCCTGATGATCATCTATCCCCGATGAAATCTTTTCGGTTAGTTGAGCTTTTTCTTCTTCCAGATTCCCGATAGTTTCTGTGATTTTTTTGAACTCTTGCTTTTGCTTGTAACTCGCTTTTTTCTTTGCTAGAGCACCGGGATTTTCTACGCTTTCTTTGTTCGTCGTTTTTTCCTCTACTTTCTTGATACTAGGGACTTGATTCTTAGTACTATTTTCTTTTTCCCATTCACGAAGATCCGTATAGTTTCCAGGAAAATCTCGGATCTCTCCTTCTCCTTCAAATACAAACAAATGATCAACCAATCGATCCATAAAGTATCGGTCGTGGGATACGATGACCAAGCAGCCAGGGAAATCATCCAAGAACTCCTCCAATACATTCAAAGTCATCAAATCCAAATCATTGGTTGGCTCGTCCAAAATCAGAAAGTTGGGATTTTTGATCAAGACCATGAGGAGCTGGAGTCTGCGTCGCTCCCCACCACTCAATTTCCCGATAGGGGTAAATTGCTGCTTGGGTGGAAATCCAAAGCGGTTTAAAAACTGACTCACGGTGATCGTTTGTCCTTTGTCCAGGACAACAACTTCTGCCACCTCCTTTACTACGTCAATAAGACGTTTTTCCTCATCAAATCGATCTTCTTCTTGCCGATAATAACCAAAAGCCGTAGTCTGACCCACTGTGATTTTTCCTGAATCTGGATTAATCAAACCGGTAATCATTTGGAGAAAGGTGGTTTTTCCAGCCCCATTAGGCCCAACAATCCCGATTCGGTCTTTCTTTTTAAACACATAGGAAAAATCCTTGATCAATGTCTTTTCTCCGTAGGACTTATGAAGATGTTCCAATTCAAGAATTTTGTTCCCTAGACGCTGAGTGGATAAGGAAAGTTCGATGTCCCGTTCTTCCCGCTGCGTGAAGGCTTTTTCCTTGGTTTCTTCAAAAGCATCGACTCGATACTTGGCTTTGGTTCCTCGGGCCTTGGGTTGGCGCCGAATCCATTCCAATTCCTTTTTATAGAGACTTTTGGCTTTTTCAATTTCTAGATCCTCGATTTCACGGCGCTCTGCCTTTTTTTCGAGGAAATAGCTGTAATTACCTTGGTAGCGATAGATTTTGCCATTGTCGAGTTCCAAGATTTCATTGGTGACCTTATCCAAAAAGTACCGATCGTGTGTGACCATGAATAAGGAGAGATTGGCCTTTGAGAGGTAATCTTCCAGCCATTCGATAGTTTCCAGATCGAGGTGGTTGGTAGGTTCATCAAGTAATAGCAAATCCGGTTTTTCCAAAATCGCTTTAGCTAAAGCTACTCTTTTTCGTTGGCCTCCGGAAAGGTTCCCAACTGGCAAATCGGTATCGTGGAGGCCTAGTTTCCCTAGTACTTCTTTGACCTGATATTCAAAGTCCCAAGCCTGGAGGGAATCCATTTTTTCGTAGAGCTTACTGAGTTTTTCCGGGGAAGCATTCCCTCTCTCAGATTCTAAAAGTGCCCGATGATAAGCTTCGATCACCTGGAGGATTTCCGAATTGCTTTGGTCGAAAATTGCTTGGTAAATGGTGAGTTGAGCTTCGAAAACCGGATTTTGATGCACATAGGCAATTTTTACCGATTGGTTGATAGCGACTTCTCCTGAATCCGGGATTTCCAAACCCATGATGATTTTCATCAAAGTGGACTTACCGGCACCATTGATACCAACCAAGGCGATTTTTTGGCCTTGAGAGATGCCGAAGGAGATATTTGAAAAAAGCTTACGCTCCCCGAAAGCCTTGCTGAGATTCTCAACCGAAAGGTAATTCATGGGGCAAAAGTAAGGGAAAATAGGATAGAAATATGGTTGAAATATCCCCTAATTTATAGTTGAGATTCAAAAGAAATACGCGGGGGAATTGTTAAATGAAATGAATAATCAACTTGAATTTTGAAACTTGATCCATTATTATTTCAAAGAGCGCAGCGAGGTGTATTTCCACGATATTTCTATCGTATTTTTATTTAACCTTTTACATTTTTTTGGCAAAGCCTATCTTCAAACCATGAAAACCATCCATGATATTCTCAAACTCGGCGATCCCAGATTGTATCAAGTATGCGAGCCGGTACTTCAGTCTGAATTGTCCCAAGTCCCCGAATGGACTCAGCAGCTTCATGAGGCCATGGAGGATATCCGTCGAGTCTATGGCTTCGGTCGAGGAATTGCTGCCCCTCAATTGGGGATTATGAAGCGTATGTTCTACCTCAATCTGGACCGGCCTTACATCATTTTAAATCCTGTGCTTAAAAACCTGAGTGAGGAGAAATTCGAACTCTGGGATGATTGCATGTCTTTTCCCAACCTGTTTATAAAAGTGGAGCGATACCAAAGCTTGACACTGGATTATGTAGATGAAAACTGGGAAGCTCAATCTTGGAATGTGGAGGGAGCTATTTCTGAATTAATCCAACATGAATACGATCATCTCGACGGAGTACTTTGCACGATGCGGGCGATTGATAAGAGGAGTTTTAAGTGGAGGGAATAAGATTCGAGGCTGCTTAATTATTTTGGAACAATTAAAGATAGCAATGCAGATATACCTCCCTTCGGTCGGAAAGATATGCTTCGCAAGATATGGGATGGTTTGATCATTTTGGTCTATCTGGGTAGCAATTGCTACCCTATCTTCAAATTATCTGCGTAGCTATCTTATTTATATCATGGCCCCATTTTTGAACCATTCTATAAAAATTACTCCATGTCCAAATCCTGGGAAAATTTCATCAAACAGTTTCGCCATTACCTAAAAATTGAGCGTTCGCTTAGTGAAAATTCCATTCAGGCCTACTGTTCGGATGTAGAAAAACTATCCCATTTTTTAGAGAATGAATATCCCTCCTTAGGACCTGCTGAGGTAGAAACTAAGCAACTTCGGGAATTTGTAGGGATGTTGGGAAAATTGGAAATATCTGAATTTACCCAAGCACGTATAATCTCTGGAATCAAAGCCTTTTACAAGTTTTTGGTTTATGAAGAGCTAATATCCAAAGACCCAGCTCAGCTTTTGGAAGCACCTCGTCTTGGGCGAAAACTTCCGGATACCTTGAGTTTTCATGAAATCAATCAAATCTTGGAAGGTATTCCTTTAGGTGATGCACAGGGACATCGTAATCGGGCCATGCTCGAACTGCTTTACAGCAGTGGTTTGCGGGTTTCGGAACTGATCAATCTAAAGAAGAGCCAAATTTTCGAAGATATAGGATTCCTTCGCATTGTTGGGAAAGGAAATAAAGAACGGTTAGTTCCGGTAGGAAAAGATGCGCTGAAGTACTTGAATATCTACCTAAAGGAAGTTCGAAATCATCAGGAAATCGCCCGGGGTCATGAGGAGTATGTTTTCCTGAATCGTCGTGGGAAAAAATTGAGTCGTGTGATGGTTTTTATGATCATCAAAGATTCGGTAGCAAGGGTTGGAATTGAAAAAAATGTAAGTCCTCACACTTTTCGGCATTCCTTTGCCACCCATCTAATTGAAGGAGGTGCTGATCTTCGTGCAGTACAGGAAATGCTGGGTCACGAAAGCATCACTACCACCGAGATTTACACCCATTTGGATCGGGATTACCTTCGTCAGGTATTGACCGATTTTCACCCCAGGAACCGGAAAGAAATTTAGCAATTGCGATTGTCAGTCCGAGCGGAGTCCAAGGGTCCTCGACTCCGCCCGGACTGACAAAATTATCAAAACTCGGACTGACAAAAATTTAAAGGTGGTTTTTGAAGTTTTACTTCCTCAAAACCTCTCTCGAAATCACCAGTTTTTGGATCTCAGAAGTGCCCTCACCGATAGTGCAGAGTTTGGCGTCTCGGTAGTATTTTTCCACTGGATAGTCTTTGGTAAAGCCGTACCCTCCAAAAATCTGTACGGCTTCATTCGAAACAGAAACAGCTACTTCGGAAGAATAATATTTTGCCTGAGCTCCTTCCAAGGTTACTTTTTCTCCTCGGTTTTTGAGGTCAGCTGCTTTAAAAGTCAATAAGCTTGCTGCTTCAACTTGAGTAGCCATATCGGCGAGTTTGAAGGAAATCCCCTGAAACTTGCTGATGGGCTGATTGAATTGCTGTCGCTCCTTAGAGTATTGAATAGAGGCCTCCAAGGCTCCCTCGGCGATTCCCAAAGAAAGCGCTGCAATGGAAATTCTACCTCCATCCAAGACTTTCATGGATTGGATAAATCCTTCGCCAACCTCTCCCAAGACCTGACTTTCATGGACTTTGCAATCTTCAAATATCATCTCTGCAGTTTCGGATGCACGCATTCCTAATTTGTCTTCTTTTCTGCCTCCTCGGAAACCGGGAGTTCCCTTTTCAACCACAAAAGCAGTCATACCATGTGAATCCCCAATTTCTCCTGTACGTGCAATGACGACAGCAACATCTCCCGAGAAACCATGGGTAATGAAGTTCTTGGCTCCGTTGATGATGTAATAATCGCCGTCCTTTTTTGCAACAGTTCGCATATTCCCAGCATCCGAACCGGTATTCGGCTCTGTCAATCCCCAAGCCCCGAGCCACTCACAAGTAGCTAGTTTGGGAAGGTATTTTTGTTTTTGCTCCTCGGAGCCAAACATTAAAATATGGTTGGTGCAAAGGGAATTGTGAGCTGCCATGGACAATCCGATTGCAGGATCCAATTTGGCTAATTCAGCGATTGCGGTAACATACTCAAAGTATCCAAATCCAGCACCTCCGTATTCATGGGGAACCAAAACTCCCATCAGCCCCAATTGTCCTAGTTTTTTAAAAAGTTCTATGGGAAAATGCTGTTTATCATCCCAATCTTTGCGAAAAGGAGTGATTTCCTTCGCTCCAAAATCACGGATCATATCAGCGATCATGCGCTGATTTTCGTTCAAGGTAAAATTCAACATGGATTATTTGGGTTTATTTTCTTTAAATCAAACCCTAAGATTAAGATTTGGTTTGGCTTCCACAAATGCGGTATTTCCATAGAAGATTGGGGAAATCGCTTAAAAAAGTTAATCATTTTTTACGCACTTTCCATTTCCCAAATTTTTCAATTTGGGTTTTAGCAGATGAATTAATATTATTCGTTTTAAAAGGTTTTCTTTATTTAGTTCCAAACTGTATGAATTTCAGACTTTTGTCCTTTTTGCTATTTCTGATTTTTTTCCAGCATTCACTTCATGCCCAAAGTCCCCGCCAAATCATTGATAGTCTTCGCCTACGAATTCAGGAGGATTTGCCTGCGGATCAATTGGCGAATATGTACGGGGAATTGGGTTGGCAGTATGCTGTCTTTAATTTGGATTCTGCAATCTATTTTGGTGAGCTTGCAGTAGAAAAAGCCAAAGAAAGCAAGGATACCAAAATTCTAGCTCAATCCTACACGGACTTGGGAAGTGGATTTTTGCAAAAAGGTGAGTTGGACGAAGCCATGAAGCTTTATCTGTTGGCAAGGGAAATCCGGGAGGAAAGTCAGGATTCTTTGGGTTTGGCAAAGGTTTATAATGCCTTGGGATATATTTTCCAGCGGAAATATGAATCTGATTCTGCTATTTACTTTTTCCTAAAGGCTCTACCCATTTTTGAGAAGGAAGGCGCGCTATTGAATGCCGCTGCAGTAAAAAATAATCTGGGGGTCATTTATCAAAATCTCCCCGATTATGATAAAGCCATTCAGATGTATCAGGAAGTGGCTGAGCTTCGGAAAGAATTGGGGGATTATCGAAACTTGGTCGGTACTTACAATAATTTGGGGAGTTGCTATAAATATTTGGGAGACTATGAGCAGGCCGACCAATATTTTCAAGATGCAATTTCTCTCGCTTTGGAATTGGATGATCCCTTGAATCAGGCAATTTCTTATCGGATTTATTCATTTTTTCTACAGGAGATTGGTGACATAGAAAAATTGGAATCCGTGGCCAAAAAAGGGCTAATTGTTGCTCAATCCATTAATGCCGAATTTGAGAAAGCAGGGCTGGAATTAGCACTAGGTATAGCATACAATGCACAAAAGAAATATGCAGAAGCAAAGCCACTTTTACTCGAAGCTGCGGAGAAATTCAAGGAACAAGGTTCAGAAGAAGATGTTTTATTCTCCTACTTCGAATTGATACCGCTTTATGCCTCCATCGGAAAACCCGACAGTTCTCGATATTACGCCAATTTGTATCAGGAGACTTTCCGGAATAAACTAGAGAAGGAATCCCGTGAACGAACCACGGAACTGGAAACCAAGTATCAAACGGAACTAAAGGATCTTCAAATTGCTGAACAGCAACTGGAGATCAGGAATAAAAATTTGCAGCTCTTCGGTTCGCTGGGCTTAGCCTTGATTTTGGCAATTGTAGGTTACCTTTTATACAGTCAACAAAAGCTCAAGAATAAGCAATTGAAACAGGAGGGGGAATTGAAGGCTGCTTTGGCACAGATTGAAACCCAAAACAAATTGCAGGAACAGCGCCTGCTGATTTCGAGGGATTTGCATGATAATATCGGAGCACAGTTGACTTTCATCATTTCTTCCATAGAAAATCTCAAATATTTTGACCCGATTAAGGAAACCTTGACTCCTCGATATGAGTCAATTGCCAATTTCACCAAACAAACTATTCGGGAACTTAGGGATACCATTTGGGCGATGAACAGCGGCTCGGTTTCTTTCGAAAACCTCATCGGTCGAGTCCATAATTTTATTCAGCAAGGCCAAGATTCAACGCAGGTAAAACTGGAATTTATTCAGGATTCGGATGTGGATTTATCTGCGAAAATGCCATCTGCTACGAGTATACAAGTTTTGCGAATTGTGCAGGAAGCTATCCAAAACGCTTTGAAATATGGAGAGGCAAAAGTGATTCAGGTCTTGATCACAAAAGACTCCGGAAGTCTTACTTTTCAAATAAAAGATGATGGAAAAGGCTTTGACAAGGAAAAAGTCCAACTTGGAAATGGCTTGTCCAATATGCAGAAAAGAGCAGATGAAATCGGGGGCAAATTGGAAATTAAAGCCCAAATAGGAGTTGGAACAGAAGTTATACTCCAACTTTCCTCAGGCACTTTTTCCTGATTAAATAGGTACTTTGTCGTATTTCAGGGATGGTTATTCAGACTTAGTTTTGAGAAGCCTGAAATAGCCAAATCCCAACTATGTACTTTGCCAGCATTCAAGATGTAATTTTATTTTCCTTGGCTTTGTTAGTGCTGGTGGGTTTTGGCTTTTTGCATTTTTTCCTTTTCCGTGAATATGCCCAACAAAAGAAAAAGCAGGAGAGGAGACTGAAAGAACTGGAGCAATTAGTACAGGTAGAAATCACACGCTCAAAGGAAATAAATACTTCCAGTCTTTTGTTAGAAAATGTCAAGTCTAGAGCCAACGAACAATTGGAGTTAATCCGTTTACAGATAAAATCTCTGGACAAAAACTCTAATTCTTGATTAGCTCATCTGGAAGGGCAAATGCCACATAGCTATCCCCACTTTTGGTGCCTTTTCCGCCACCACATGCAATGACCAAAAATTGTTTCCCGTTTTGCTCATAGACAGCCGGAGTTGCATGTCCTGCAGCAGGCAGTTTTGCTTCCCAAAGAATTTCTCCAGTTTCTTTATCAAAGGCTCTGATTTTTTCATCCTTGGTAGCCGCAATAAACAACAAACCACCTGCCGTGACAGCTGGACCACCGTAGTTTTCGGTACCCGTTTTAGGGATGCCCATCTGTGTCAATGAATCGATTTCTCCTAAAGGAACCTGCCATTTTTTGAGTCCCGTTTTCATATCAAGGGCAGTCAAGACTCCCCAAGGTGGATTGGAACCATAAAGTCCTTCCTTTGTCAGGAGTTTCTGATAGCCGGTCATGTAGTATCGAGGGGCTAATGGGGCGTTCTGGGATTCAAGTTCTTTCTTATCTCCCTTCTCGTTTTTTCCGAGTAAAAATTCCACCAAAACTTCCCGTTGTTCATTACTCAAATAATCAAAAGCCGGCATAGCTCCACGTCCTTTTTTCAAAAGAAAATCCAAAGAGTCAGGGCTGTATTTTTCTTGGAGCCCAGTCAAAGCAGGGATGGCCGGTGGGTTTCCTTTTTGCTCCAAACCATGACAGTTTCCACAATAATTTGTGTAAACCGTTTGCCCTAAATCTTCAAATTCTGCATTGGCAGTCATCTCAATCAGCCAAGGAATTTGATTGGCGTTTACATAGAGGGTTTGGCTTTCGGGATCAAAGGCAGAACCTCCCCATTCGGCTCCACCGTCCATTCCTGGGAACAAAACAATGGGATAATCAGGATGTGGAGGGAGCCACATATCGCCGTATTGGGCATTTTGTAATTGAGTTCGAATATCAGCTTCCCATTCGGGTCTGAGATTCAAAATATCCTTTTCTTCAAAAACCATCCTCATGAACGGTTCAGGTAGGGAAGGGATAGGTTGGGTAGCGCTTGTATTTTCACCCGGCATGATGCTTTGTGGTACTTGCTGCTCTACGATTGGCCAAAGTGCTTCCCCTGTTTCTCGGTTGAAAACAAAGGTGTAGCCTTGCTTGGAGGTTTGTGCCACCGCATCAATCCATTGACCGTCTCTCTCTACACGAATGAGAGTAGGCGGAGATGGGAAATCCCGATCCCAAATATCATGGTGAACGCCTTGAAAATGCCATAGTTTTTTACCCGTTTTTGCATCGAGGGCAATAAGGGAATTTGCATAAAGATTGTCACCCTGTCTATAGCCTCCCCAAAAGTCATAGGTAGCCGAGCCAGTCGGGACAAATACAATTCCTCTTTCATAGTCAACGGCCATTCCTGCCCAATTATTTGCACCTCCGATTTGTCGTATGTATTGTGGGTCCCAAGTGTCATATCCTTCCTCACCTTCATGGGGAATGGTATGAAAAATCCATTCCAATTTTCCAGTTGGAATATGGTATGCACGAATATGTCCGGGAGCTGCATCCAATCCTTCAGAAAGACGCATTCCCATGATAATCAAATCTTCGAATACCTTTCCTGGTGCATTGGCTACGATTAAAAAATCTTCCCGATCGGTATCCAAACCTTTGCGGAGATCTATTTTTCCATTGTCACCAAAATTGCGAATAGGTTCACCTGTCAAGGCATCCACTGCCATAAGCCAATTTCCAGCTCCAAATAGGATGCGCTTATCTTTTCCTTTTTCCCAATAGCTCACCCCTCGGTTGGTGCCTGCCCAGGAGTTTTCTCCTCCTAAAATCTCAAATGGATCCAAACGCCAGATTTCTTCTGCTGTGACTGCATCCAAAGCGAAAACATGGAGACGTGGCGTAGTGCCGTACAAAATTCCGTTTTTAACGATGGGCTGACATTGAATTTGTGAGCGCTCAGTGGCATCGCCTGTTTGATAAGTCCAAGCTACTTCCAGATTGGCTACATTGTCCCGATTGATTTGTTGAAGGGAGGAATAGCGAGTTCCATCAGCCGGTCCTCCGTAGTAGGACTAGTCGGTGTAGTCTGTTTTTTGGATTTCGGATTGACAGCTCCAAAGCAAGAGAAAAGCAGGAAAGAGTTTAGGGAAATTTTTCATTAAGGTAATTTTACAAAATTTCACTCATTCCCTGTTTTACTGTTTGGAATTAGTTTTTGGTAGAGTTACCTCATCAAATTTGGTTTCATAATCGTCTCTAAGGGTTCCGAAGATTCTATCCCAAATCAAAGTATATAAGCCATAGTTTCCATGGAAGTGCTCGTGGTGTTGGTTGTGAGCGGTACCTGTATTGACCCATTTACCGACCCAAGTTCGCTGAAAGTTTTTCGGGAAGAGTTCGAAACCCAGATGTCCATAGACATTGTAAAAAAACTGAAATAATAAAAATAGGCCTAAGGCGGCTGGATGGACAGGGAAGCTAAAAGCTATCAATGGAATGATTCCTGCTTCCAAAACAGCTTCAAGCGGATGAAATGCATAAGCCGTCCAAGGAGAAGGATTGGTAGATAGGTGATGAACTCGATGAATCAGTCTAAAAAATTTAGGAACATGCATAAGCCTGTGAATGGAATAAAAGTAAAAATCATGAACAAAAAACATCATCGGAAAAGTCAGGAAGTAATAAAACATTCCGTATGCATTGGCAGGTTCATAAAGTTGGGTATAAGGCCTCAATACGACAAAAACTAAGGCCGCCATGGTGGCGAAAATCAGAATAGTCAGCAAAGAATACAGTATGTCTCGATAATAGTGTTTTGATTGTGGGAATTTAGACTGCATCCTCCGGTGAATCAGCGGATTTTTAAGAAAAAAGTAGAAGACCAAAAAAGCACCTCCTGCAATCAAAAAATACCGGGAAGTAGTAATCTCTGCAACCCGAATCCATCTTTCTCCAAATGCCTCCCAGTTCATACTTATTTCATTATTGACCTAGTTCATACGGAAATTTCAACGGGTCAGGATATAGATAGTTAAATCCAGTTCCCATTATTTTTTTGGAAGAAATGATACGATTTTCTTCTTCCTTTGGAATCGCAAAGCTTTCTGGAAGAGGAATTTCGAGTTCTAAAGCATTTTTTTCATAAATCTCCCTTCTAGTAGGATGAAGGGGTGCCACACCGTTGAAGGTTTCGTTCCAAAGTTCATGTTTCAGTATATGAATCATCATGCGAACAGCATCTTCTCGATGAATGTAATTGACTCGTGTATGGCCTACGACCTGATTTTTTCCTGCAAAATATTTCCCTGGAATCCGATCATCTCCCAAGAGTCCACCAAAGCGAAGGATGGTTAGCTTCTGTGTGAGTTTTTCCTTTAAATATTGTTCCGCTTTCCATAAGGCTACATTCCCGGCAGATTCTGAAGTAAGGATTTCATCTTCTAGGTATTCCTGCTCTTGGGTTTGATTGGGATAGACACCAGTCGAACTCACATAAAGGACTTTTTGAATCGAGGAATTGGAAATTAGGTCCTTTAAAAACTTCAACTGCTCCAAATAATTTTCTCCACCATCAGTTCTGCTTTTTGGTGGAATATTTAGGACCAATACATCTGCTTGAAAAAGCTGTTGAAAAGCAGTTCCTGTAGGATAAGGATTAAGTGAAAAATGAACGGCTGGAACTCCTTCTTTTTGCAGTTTCTCAGCTTTTTCTGAAGAAGTGGTGCTTCCCAAAACAGAATAGCCCTTTTCAATTAGTTTTTTTGCCAAGGGTAATCCAACCCAACCTAGTCCTATGATGGAAATTTTTGTCATTGAGTCAAAAATAAAAAACCTCCCGATGGGGAGGTTTGATTTTAATCTTTTTTAGGTAGTGTTCCTAGGATAAAATCCCAAAGTGGCGTACTTACCCCGAAGGCAGAGTCCGGATCTTTGTAATGATGAATGGCATGATTCACCCACAATATTTTCAGAAAGTTCTTAGGAGGATTGTAGGCATGAACGATGTAATGCACTCCCAAATAACTTGCATATCCAACCAAGAAGCCAGGTAGGAAATAGAATGCGAAATTTCCCATGATCAACTTGAATACCAAGTAGAAAATTGCGGCATAGGCAGCGCTCACAAATGGAGGCATTGCCAGGCGATCCTTATCTTTTGGATAATCGTGATGAACTCCGTGAACGGTATATTGAAGCTTATCCTTGATCGGAGTGTCAGGTTCCATATGGAAAAAATGCTTGTGCATCATATATTCCACGAACGTAAAAGCAATGTATCCAATCAAAAACAAGGCAATTGCCATTGGCCAAGAGATCGTAGTAGTGGTAATACCATAATAAAGGGATACGCCAGCAAACACAAAAAACATCGTGATCGGCACCAGAATATGTGTTCTGGAAATACGCTCCAAAATCGGATTTTCAAACATTTTGGCAGAACCAAAATTATCCGGGCGGTCCAATCTTCCTATTTTTTTCATTTTTCCTTTCAGATTGTGAACTACAAGTAGATTTTAAAATCGAACGCGAAATTAAAGATTCCAAGTTCTTATTGCCATTGATTTTTGTCACATTTTAAGTGAAAATCAATTTATTGAACTTTTTCTAAGGATTTTTCTATCGTTTCCTGATAATATTTCTCATAAAGAGGCAAAATATTGGAGATATCAAACTCCTTTGCTCTCGCCAAAGCGTTGGCTTTGAAAGTCGGAAGGTTTTCATCAGCCAAGATGGTTAAAGCCTTTTCTTTCATATCATCAATATCTCCTACCTCACAGACAAAACCGGTTTTTCCATTGACATTCAATTCAGGAATACCCCCCGCATTGGAAGTCAAAATTGGAACTTCACAAGCCATTGCTTCCAAAGCGGCTAGTCCGAAACTTTCCTTTTCAGATGGCATAATAAACAAATCTGATACCGAAAGTACCTCTTCAACAGCATCTAATTTTCCTAAGAACCGAACATCATCACAGGTGCCCAATTCCCGGCAAAGTCGCTCCATTCTGTCCCTTTCAGGTCCATCACCTACTAAAAGAAGTTTGGCAGGGATTTGTTTTCGAACTTCATAAAAAACACGGACTACATCTTCCACTCGTTTCACTTTTCGGAAGTTGGAAGTGTGGACCAAAAGCTTTTCTCCATGAGGACAAATTGCCAATTTGAAGTGCTCCTTCTTTTGTTTTTTAAAGCGATCTAAGTCGATGAAGTTTGGAATGACCTCAATGTCCCGCTTCACTCCAAAATACTTGTAAGTCTCATTTTTCAAATCTTGAGAAACTGCAGTCACTCCATCAGAATGATTGATGCTGAAAGTAACCACTGGCTCGTAGCTTGGATCTTTTCCCACCAAAGTAATATCCGTTCCGTGCAGTGTAGTCACGATTGGAATATGGATGTTTTCCTCGGCAAGGATCTTTTTTGCCATGTAAGCTGCGGAAGCATGAGGAATCGCATAATGGACGTGAAGAAGGTCTAAATGCTCGTATTTCACTACCGAAACCATCTTACTCGCCAAAGCCAGTTCATAAGGAGCATGCTCAAAAAGCGGATAGCTCTTGATGTCTACTTCGTGGTAGTAGAGATTTTCACTGAAAAAATCCAGACGGGTAGGTTGCCGATAGGTGATAAAGTGGATTTCATGCCCCACTTTGGCCAAGCCCTTACCTAATTCGGTGGCAACTACCCCGCTACCTCCAAAGGTGGGGTAACAAACGATTCCAATTCTCATAGTTTTTTGAGTACCTGTAGACTTTCCGCGAATTAAACACGCATAAGGTCAAGTTTTGTTCAAAATAAGGGGAATTAATCGATTTTTCGAGGATTATTAGAAATTCTAGTTCTTTCTATTTGCTTGAATTACAGCTTGAAAAAGAAGAAGGCTGTCTTTCAAGAAAGTTTTTTGCAGTTGGAAGTAGTTTGGTATTTTAAGCGTCTAAATCGAAAATCTATGAAAATCAGCTTCAAATTATTTCAACTTCTAAGCATCCTAATTGTAGCGGCATGTAGCGGGACTCCTACTCAAGAAGTCGTTTCGGAAAAGCCGGATTGGTCCGAAAATCCCTGGCCGGAAATTCGAAAACAACGTATTTCCCAACTTCTTCCAAAAGCAATGGAAGCTGCTCAAGTGGATTGTTGGATTACGGTCTGTAGGGAAAATAACAATGACCCGATCGCAGTACATGTAGGAGGAGAAAACGCAGGAGGCACGGCAGCATTTTTATTTTACACTGATGAGTCTGGATTTCATTCTCTGGTTTTTTCACCCGAGGGCGAAGCGACAGCCTTAGACGAATTGGACATTCATGATGAAGTAGTGAAAGTTCCTCGCGGAAATTCAGCTTTGGCTGAAGCGGCTGATTTTATCAAAAGCAAAAACTTCAAGCAAATCGCAGTTAATTCATCCACTTCGAATTCTATGGCGGATGGACTTTCCTTTTCTCAGAGAGAGGAATTGGAGGGCCTGTTAGGTGAGGATGCCGCAAAGTTGGTTTCTTCTACCGAATTGGTCTATGAATGGCTTTCGATCAAGTTGCCTGCTGAAGTGGAAATCATGCGTCAGGCAGCTCAAATGGCATCTGATTTTCAATATGAAGCCTATGCCATGATAGAGCCCGGGAAAACCACAGATGCAGATGTGGCCAAATTTTTAAAGGCGAAGATGGCAGAATATGGAGTAACCGATGCTTGGCATCCTGACCAAAATCCCAATGTAAATTCAGGTCCTGATCGAGGTCATTCTCATGCGACAGACAAAGTCATTATGCCAGGGGATGTTATTCAGATTGATTTTGGAGTTAAGCTTTATGATATCTGGGTAAGCGATATTCAGCGCTTTGCCTATGTTTTAAAAGAAGGAGAAACTCAAGCTCCGGATGATATTCAGCAATATTGGGAGCATGGAAAGGCAGGTTCTAGAGCAGCCCTAGCGGCAATGAAACCTGGAGTGAAAGGAGTGGATGTGGACCGAGCTCAGCGAGTATTGATGGAAGCTGCCGGTTCGGAATATGTCATGTGGAGTACGGGACATCCTGTGGGTTACGTGGCACATGATGTGGGACCCAACCTCGGTGGTTCACAGGCTCCAAGCATCCGGCCTGCAGCTCAAAAGGAACTGAAACAGGGGATGGTTTTTGCCTTTGATGGATTTCATGCTTGGAAGCGTCCGGATGGAACGACGAAGACTATTTCAGTTGAAGAGATGGCGGTAGTAACCGAAAATGGAGCTGAATACCTTATTGAACCTCAGGAAGAATTGATTTTGGTGAAGTAGAGTTTGGCGGTTCCATTAACATTAAGGATTGAATTTCACTGGGATTGAAATGAAAAATCCGATTTGAATTGTATTCTTAGCTCGCTTTTAAAGATGATTTTAACTAGTGGTTATGGTTATTTAGGATAAAATGATAAAAATTTATAGTTAAAACTTGACTTTTTCATAGGAGGGGGTATTATTCTTAGTTCAAGTTTTCGGCACTGAGAACTTTTTAATAAATCGTTTAATTTTAAATCTTTGAAAAAATGAAAAAAGTAAGAATTGCTTTTATTGCAATGAGCTTTGGATTAATGGGATTTTTGTATGCTCCTGCCCCAGCTCAAACTACTAATCCACCTGAGGAGGAGGAAGCCACAAACCCGGATGACATAGGAGGAGAAAAGACCAAGTGGTATTATTTTGACTGCCCTTATAATCAGGGTAAATATTGTGATTCGGTTGAAAGCTCTCTTTCATGTGGGAAATCAAAGAAAAAACCGATTGGAGCCTGTTAAATTTTAATCTAAAATTATTCCGTCTCAGTGATTCCGCTGAGATGGAATTTTAGGATTTATGAAAAAATTAGACCTTTTCCTGAGGCTAGAACTTGCTTCTGTTGCTCTCCTGTTTCTTGGACTATTTTCCTGTTCAAAGGAGAAAACTGTTCCGATTTCTTTCTCACCGGAGGTGGTTTCGAAGTATTTCCATACCGGTAACTCACTAGGCCAATTTTATTTTTTCAATCAGGTAAGAAATGATTCATTGCTTGTATTTAATGTTTATAATCATGCACTTGATATTATCGATACGCGTTTGGATTCGGTGGTTTCTTCCATTCCATTTGAATTTAATGGACCAAATGCTGTCAATGAGATCACTAGCTTTTATTACCACAATGAAGATTCTATTTTTTTGGCAGAGAATAATCAAGCCATTGTATTGATCAATAGTAAAGGGCAATTGAAGAGAAGGTATGGTGATTTTGAGAGTAGCTTTGAGACTGGTGAAAGAGAGAAGGTATATGATAATAGTCCTTCCCTTCGATTTGCGTCCCAACTTTTATACAATTCTGACGCGCAAGAAATATTCCTTTATTTTATGAGTTTTAACCAACCAGAAAAGAAAAGGATATTTGCCTCGTATTCACTAGAGACAGGGAAATCGAAATCTATCCCTATTCACTATCCAGCCAATTATCTAGGTAAAAGGCTTGATTTGAGTAAACTTTTTTTGACTTCAGCGACTCTCGATAGAAAGGGCTTCGCATATATTTTTTCGGGCAGTCCAGAGGTTTTCCGATATGATTTTCATAGTTCCAGTATCAGTTCTGTAGAGGCAAATCCACCTTGGAAGAAGGTCAAAGCAGATGATATTCCATTCGGTCCTATGAATACTTCTGAAAAACAGTCATTCATGGCGGAAAACCCTTTTTATTATAAAATTTTCTATGACTCTTACAGAAACGTTTTTTATCGACTAAGTAGTTCTCCACGGCCAAACTCCACCGAAGCTGATTTTCATTATGTCAATTACAATAAAATTTTGGTTTCGATTTTGGATTCCAAGCTTAATTTGATTTCGGATTTTTATCTGCCAAAGAAGGATACTTATAATGTGGGATTTTCATTTGTGACTTCCGAAGGGCTTTGGATTAGTTATAATAGTAAAAATCAGGATGATGAGAATTTCATTAAGGGTGACCTAATTCGGATAAAGGAATTGTCAAAGTGATTTTTGTTTTCCTGCCTTTCCGAATGCAGAATATTCCCTGCTGTTCTTCTTCTCCAGAACCAGCACAAGGAAAAATTGACAAAAACCTTCGGGGTTTCTAAAACCCCAAAGGTTTATGCAGTTGGCAAATGTTCAGCAATTGGGCCAAAAGCCAGGAAGTCGGAAATCGAATAAACGATCAAACCGAATCCTGAAATGACTTTAACTAGCAACTAGAGGCTCTTTTGAAAAAAATCTTAGTAAGCTTTTGACTTTTTCATGGGGGGGGGTATTATTTTTAGTTCAAGTTTTCGGCGCTGAGAACTTTTTAATAAATCGTTTAATTTTAAATCTTTGAAAAATGAAAAAGTTAATTAAAAAACTTGTTGCCAGCTCTCTTTTGATTCTTTTTTTGGGTGCTATGGCAAGCACCTCAATGGCCCAGAATAATGTTAAACTGTGTAGTTGGTCTGAAGAGGTTCAGTTTTGTTTAATGTCAGCCCCTGACGGTTATTGTGCATATGGAGGTGCTGATTGTTCGACAACCTATCCTGTAGTTGAGGAATCAGGACTTTAAGCCTTAAATTTCTAAATCAGGTCTTGTTTGTAAGAGCAAACGAGGCCTGATTTTATTTAAACTAATTAATCAATGAAAAAAAAGTTATTATTTCTTTTAGCTTTTGCACACTTTTCTTGTTCAGATATTAAAACAGCTTCTGATAATCCATTGGATTATATTATTGACACGACTTCAATCCCCATTGACCTTAAAATAGATCCTTACACACGAACATTGCAGTATTTTGATGGAAATTTGTATTGGTGGAATGCCAACCGTCAAACTATTTCAATCTTCGATCTTTCTAAGAAAACTCTAAAGAAATCAATAAAATTAGAGGAGGAGGGGCCAAATGGACTGGGAATGCCACTTGGATTCTTTGTTGCCAATAATGACAGTATTTATATTCCTACAATGGCCTATCAATTTGCATTGATAAATTCAGAAGGAGAAAAGCTTAATCAATATGATTATTTCAACTATTCAAAGCTAGGTGGAGTATTTGTTTCCATGACTAGGTTTTCCAATACTGTACAAACAGATGGAAATGGTCAGTATTTCTTTTTAATGGGCGACCTAAAAAACATTTTGCCTTCTGAGTTGAATGAAGAGGCACTAAAGAATTATCCTCCAATTTTCTCGTTTAATCAGAAAAAAGAAGAGTTTGATTATTTAGAATTTAAAGCTCCAGAATCCCTTTTGAGATTCAATAATTCAATAGATTTTGGTTTAGCTGCCACTTCTAATTCCCTGCTTCTTATACATGATCAAAGTAATACGTTATTTGAAATTGATTTTAATGGGGATAGCTACAGGGAATTTACCTTAAAATCAGATCTGATTCAGAATTTTTCCAACGAGTACTGGAATTCTCCAAGAATGTCTCAATCACCCACTGAAAATATCAATCTCATGTATAAAAGCTCAACAAATTTAGGTTTAGTCTTTGATCCATATAATAATCTCTTATTCCGCTTTGGATGGCCTGGGGAAGATATTTCAAATGACAAAGACGCTATGAAGTTTGGATATACGCCTAGATATTTCACCATTAGTATCTATGACGGAAAAGATTTTTCTTTAATTAAGGA
Organism: Algoriphagus kandeliae; assembly: GCF_004571135.1. Classification (GTDB taxonomy): domain Bacteria; phylum Bacteroidota; class Bacteroidia; order Cytophagales; family Cyclobacteriaceae; genus Algoriphagus; species Algoriphagus kandeliae. The sequence continues at coordinate 479,273 of NZ_SPSB01000004.1, read as the reverse complement.
GTTTACTCTTCCTAGAAACATGTATTTAAGCCATCATTATTTTATTAATGAAAATGGATTGAATTTATTTCCGATGCATCCGGATAATCCTTCTTTTAAAGAAGATGAATTGGTATTTCACACTTTCAACTTTGCTAGTCTGAAATAATCCTTTTTGAAATTCATGTTACCAACAACTCATTCTCTCGAAAATCTTTGATACTCTATATAATTTCTGGTCATAGATTGGTAGATTACATTATGGATATCAGTTCGAATTTCTGTTTTCCTGCTTCTCCAGAAACAGCACAAGGAAAAATTGACCAGAAACTTCGGGGTTTCTAAAACCCCAAAGGTTTATCGAACATGTCAAATGCTTAGATATTTAGCCTGAAACCGGAGGTCATTTTTAAGGTAAAAGCTCAGGCCTTGTTTTGATTTGTTTTATATAGTAGGATTTAACTATTTTTATCTTAGTGAATGGTAAGCGCTTAGTTAACGGACCTCCTAAAATGAAAAAGAATTGGTTAATTGTCAGTGGAAGTATTCTTCTCTCACTGACAATACTTTATCTGATTACATTTAATGTAATGCCACCGCTAGATCGAAGACAGCCTGGTAGTTTCACAAATTTTTATTTAGTCATTTTTACTCTTCCTGTTTTAGTTGCACCAATTTTGGAAGAGATCCGGTTTAGGGGTTTTTTGACAAATAATAAGGTGCTTCAATCGCTCTTCCTTTTGCTCACACCCCTAGGTTTGATTATAACTGGTTGGAATACACTCGTTTTTTTTCTTATGGTGATGCTCTATTGTCTTTTTTTTATTTATAAACGCTATAGCCAAGATTGGATTTTGGACTTACTTCTGATTGTTTCTTCTCTTTATTTTAGCATTCATCATTTGCCTTCACAAGCAAACTTAACTAGATCTTGGCTTCCCTTTTTAGCAATTTCTTTTTCTTTAGGACTCATACTCAGTTGGATAATCATCAATAAATCCATTTGGTGGGCCATGTTATTTCATGGGGCATGGAACCTACTAGGAGGCATTATTTTTCTGCTGGCTCTTCAATTTGTTTCTGAGGAATTACATATCGTGGATGGTGATGGTTACAAGATTGAATGGAAGAGGGTTCCTTTTTTAAAATCGAATGAGGGCTCCTTCAGTCCAGAAGGGAATGAGTTGCAGATTACCAATATGAATCTTCAGGATATTCTTGGTATCGTGAACCCAAGTTTATTGGATTCTTTTGCTATTTCAGAGCCATTTATGAAGTATGAAATAAAACTGGAATCAGAAGGTGGGTACGATGTATTGAAAGCGAATTTAATTGAGGCACTTGAATCTGATTCCCTTTTATTGAGGAAATAGGAGTTGAAATTTCAATCAAAAGGCTTGTTTTGAGAATGAGCTTCCTTCTTTTCTCAAATTCTCTGACTGGTACTACTATGGCTCAAATCAATTTCAAACAAAATGGGTGGTTTGAGCTGAATTTTATAATGGGTAGGGATCTTAAAAAAAATTAAACTCCAAAAAGGCTTTTGGGGACTTATTTATTTTTTAGCTAATGCTTCGTAAATAATATCGTGAACTTGTGTTCGAATTTCTTCACTAAGCAACTTTCGGTTTTCAGCTTCGGGATAGACCCGGTTGGAAAGGAAGACATAGATCAAATTGTTCTCTGGATCAGCCCATACACAAGTACCCGTGAATCCAGTATGGCCAAAGGTAGATTTCGGTGCTAATTTTCCAGCTGAGCCACCTTTGTCGGGCTCGGGTTCAGGTTTGTCCCATCCCCATCCTCTTCGGCTTTGAGTGGATTGACGCTTGGTGAATTCTCGGACTGTTCCGGGTTTCAGAAGGCTCACATCTCCATAATAACCCATGTTGAGCATCATCTGCATCATGACTGCCAAGTCATTTGCCTTGCCAAAAAGCCCGGCATGTCCAGCCACTCCTCCATACATGGCAGCGCCAGGATCGTGGACATAGCCTCTAACCTGTCTTTTTCGAAAAGCCACATCATTTTCAGTTGGAGCAATGTTATCCAAAGGCATCTTTTCAAAAGGCTTGAAGGTCATCGTGTAAAGCCCAAGAGGTTGATAGAAATTTTGATCCAAAAACTCATCCAAAGGTTGGTTTACAATTCGCTCGACCACAGCTTGCATAAAATACATAGTCAAATCGGAGTAAACGTATCGGTTCCTACCCCCTCGCTTAGGTAAAAGTTCAGATTCCACAGTCCATTGCCAAATACTGTCGCGGAGGGAATTATTAGCGTACATGTCATTGGAAACAGGTCTGCTGAATCCCGGGGCAGAAGAAGGTTGATAAAATTCCGATTTCCATTGGCCTCCTTCCACCGTTTTTGCATAGTGAGGAATAAAGGCCTTAAGTCCGGCTTCATGAGCCATCACCTCCTTCAAAACCAAATTGGCTTTGTTGGTGCCGCGCAACTCAGGTAGGTAATCCCCCAATGTCTTATTCATGTCTAGTTCTCCTCGGCTATGTAAGAACATTACGGCTTGTGTCGTGGCCAAAACTTTGGTGATGGAGGCTAAATCATAGACCGTTTCGGAATTTACCTTTGGGCTATTTCTATATTCCAATTGTCCATAGGATCGCTCAAAAACAACCTTTCCATCCTTTACCACTAACACATTGGCACCTGGAGTCGCTTGGATTTTGATAGCCTTATCGACCACTTCATCGATTTTATCCAGTGTTTTACTGTCAAGTCCTACACTCTCGGGTGTCCCGTAGGAAAGTCTATTCAATCCACTCAAAAAACCACCCACTCCAAAGGTGAATTGGGTTCCTGTAGAAACAGGCAAAATTCCCATAGCAGGACGACCTCCAAAAAGAATTTGGGGAGTAAGGTTTTGGGTCAAATCATTGTCTTCATAGGCTATTACAACATGATCTAAACCTTCGAAAAATCGAGTGGCATAGGCATTTCCAAAAAGAACTGTGACGATGTCCTGTCGTTCTTGAAGTTTACGAAGCAGGGCTACATCCCCGGGAGCTACACCAAATGCCCGCTTGGGATTGTTGGTGATTCCCATCATTCCCACTACCACCACATCAAAGTCCTCCAGTTTTTTCATCAGATTGTAATGCTCTGACTCACTGGCAGCTTTGGAGATGGTGAAATGCTCAAAAGGAGCGTATTTTGAAAGGGTTTTTTGAAATTCATCTCCTTTGCCTCCTATACTTACACTCGCAAAACGCTTAGTATCTAATTGTCGGAAAGGCAGAAGCTCATTTCTATTGGAAGCCACTGTCAAAGCCGCTGCAAAAAGTTTTTCTCGAACTTCTTCTGTTTTTGGAGTGACTATTCGCTCATAAAGCCCTTCCAATTCGATTGGCCAGTAATTGTTGAGTCCAACTTCATATTTGGCCTTAAGGATTTTTTTGACACGTCTATCGATTTCCCCCTGTTCGATTTTTCCATTCGCTACAGCATCTTTAATGAGTGCTTTTGCTTTTGATACATTTTGAGAGTAGAGCAACACATCATTCCCAGCCAATAAAGCTTGAAGGTCCACTTCTCCAGGGCTGTAGAATTTGGTAACTCCCTGCATATTCAAAGCATCTGTGAAAATCAGCCCTTTGAAATTCATCTGCTTCTGGAGCAAATCTGTTACTACTTTTTTGCTGAGGCTGGTTGGCTTATTTCCGGTTTCTTCTAAACTCGGAATATTCAAATGAGCTACCATGACTGACTTCAGGTTTTCCTTAAAAAGCTCCTGGTAGGGATAGAGATCGACTTCCCAAATCCGCTGCTCCGGATGCCGAATCAATGGAAGAGAATAATGACTATCGGACTCGGTGTCTCCATGTCCTGGGAAATGCTTAGCATTTGCAATGACTCCATGGTCCTGAAGACCTTTCATATAAGCGACCGATCGGGCTGCTACTGCTTGTGGATTTTCTCCGAAGGAACGATAGCCGATGACCGGATTATCAGGGTTGGAGTTGACGTCCACCACAGGAGCAAAATTGATATGCATTCCCAGTTCTTTGAACTGTCGAGCCATTTCTTTACCCATTTCATAGATCAAATCGGTATCGGGAATGGCTCCCAGAGTCATGGCTTTTGGGAAATCCGGGATGGAGTCAAAGCGCATCCCTATTCCCCATTCTGCATCCATCGCGAGAAGTAATGGGGTTTTGGCTTTGGATTGATAAAAATTCGTAAGCTTAGCCTGTCGAACAGGCCCTCCCTGGAAAAATATCAAGCCTCCCAGATTTTCCTTTTCGATCAGATTGGTGATTTCATTGACATGATTTTGGTCTTTGTTAGAATAGGCAGCGACCATAAAAAGCTGCCCCAAGCGCTCGTCTTCATTTAAGTTATTGAAAACTGAGTCGACCCAATTGAGCATGTCCATGTTCTCTGGTTCTGTCTCCACATCCATAGGATAGGAGTTGAGTCCATCCGATGGAGTGGTGAAACATAAGGCTAAGACACTTAGACTAGCTATTTTCCAGAGCCAATTCCGCATGCTGAATTGATTTTTTAAACTTGATTTTAACTTTAAATTTGTATGGCCTACCCTTGCATGTAGCAGTTGAAGTGTTAAACTTCTTCAAAAAAGACCCAATTGGAACTCCTTCAGGGAATCTTGACATTGAAGATAGTAAAGACCCTCCAACATTCGCCAACTTTGGAAGTTTAAAATCTTATAAATTTGATTTTCGGTTAAAACCAATTTTCAAATTCTAAATTCAGGCCAATTAGTCTTAAAATAATGAAGTTTCCCTCCATATTTCGTACAGCTAGCCCCAGCCGATTTGATATCAAGCCCCGCTATTATGACCCTGTCAAAGAGGAGCTAGAGCAGCGGACTGCCCGAATCAAAAAGGAATTGGAGGCAGAAGGAAAATTGGGTGGCGAAATCAGTGAAGAGGATCGATTGAAGCGATATGAAACCGGTATACGCGGATCTTTTTCTCAACATCAGGGAATTCGCCCAAGGGGAACAAGTGTTTTGGCTTCTACGGCCATGCTGCGTACCATAATTTTTTTGGTTTTGGTGGGTGGATTGGCTGGATATATTTATATCGGTCCGGTAATTTTCGAATACCTTCTGTACATCATGGTTTTGATTGCAGGTGGGTATTTTTTCACCAGACTCAAATCCAAAGCTAGCCGATGAGTGATTTGATTCAGCTTTTGCCTGACTCCATCGCAAATCAAATTGCGGCTGGGGAAGTGGTTCAGCGTCCTGCCTCTGCATTGAAGGAATTATTGGAAAATGCAGTGGATGCTGGAGCTACTCGTATTCAGGTAGTGGTGAAAGAAGCCGGAAAGCAACTTATCCAAGTCATTGATAATGGAAAGGGAATGACTCCTACCGATGCCCGAATGGCATTTGAGCGGCACGCTACCAGCAAAATCCGTAGTAGTGAAGATCTCTTTTCTATTAGAACTTTTGGCTTTAGAGGAGAGGCATTGGCATCCATTGCGGCAGTTGCTCAAGTCGAATTAAAGACTCGTCGCACGGATGATGAGTTGGGTACTTTGATCCAAATTGAAGGTTCTGAGGTGAGAAATCAGGAGCCTGTAGCCACCGGACCAGGGACTTCTGTTTCCATGAAAAATCTTTTTTACAATGTACCTGCCCGCAGGAATTTCCTGAAATCCAATCCTGTGGAAATGCGACACATTGTGGAGGAATTCCAGCGGGTGGCTTTAGCTTACTCGGAGATTTCCTTTACGCTCATGCAGAACGATATGGAGATTTTTCAGCTCCATGGAGGGAAATTGAGTCAGCGAATTGTGGGGCTTTTTGGTAAAAATTATCAATCCCAACTAGTGCCCTGTGAGGAACTTACCCCTCATGTGAATGTGAAGGGCTATATCGGAAAACCTGAATCAGCTAAGAAAACCCGTGGAGAACAGTTTTTCTTTGTAAACAATCGCTTTATCAAAAGCAGTTATTTGAATCATGCTGTTTCCAATGCCTTTGAAGGACTTATTCAGCCAGATCAGCATCCCTTTTATGTGTTATTTCTGGAAATAGATCCCTCTCATATCGATATCAATGTTCACCCTACCAAGACCGAGATCAAGTTTGATGATGAGCGAACGGTCTATGCGGTCGTACGGGCGGCAGTGAAGCAAGCTTTGGGAGCCCATCATGTAGTTCCTGCTCTGGATTTTAGTATTGATGTCAATTTCAAAGATAAATGGGATCAAGATCCCAATACCAAAATTGCGGTAGATCGGGAATACAGCTATAAAACGTTTAATACTCCTGAACTGAAAAAGGCCAACCCAAGTGGCTGGGAAAAACTCTTTGAAGGAGTACAACGAACGGTGGAAATAGAGAAGAGTTCGAATGATGAAGAGGAAACTGAAATTCTTACTTTTCCATCCCGGGCAAATACTGAGAGTGAGAGCAAGCTTTTGGGCTCTTCAGAAAGTCTTGAAAATACAGGGACGACCTTTCAGGTTGAAAACAATTACATCGTCGCTCAAATGTCTACTGGTTTGTTGATCGTAGATCAGCAAGCAGCCCATGAACGAATTCTATATGAACGATATTTAAGGCAGTTGAAATTGGCACAAGGCCCTTCTCAGCAAAGCCTTTTTCCTCCTGTGGTGGAATTGAGTCAAGGGGATTTTGAATTGGTTTCTGGATTGTTGCCTGAATTGCACAGTTTGGGATTTATGATTTCTGTATTTGGGAATCAAGCCGTTGTGATTCAGGGTGTGCCGGCAGATATTCAAGTTAGAAATGAAAAGGAGCTTTTTGAAGGTTTGATAGAGCAATTTAAAAACTTCAAAAATGAGCTTTCTTTGGAAACCCGGGAAAATCTTGCCCGATCTTTGGCACGAAGGTCCTCTCTCAAAAGAGGTCAAAAACTGAAAGATCAAGAGATGGAAACCCTCGTAGGCCAGCTTTTTGCCTGTCAAAACCCTAATTATGGGCTTTCCGGGAACAAAACCTTTGTAAAATTGGATTTAAGCAGCATCCACTCCTTCTTTGGGAAATAGAAAATTATGTTTAGAAATCTTACTCCCGTCGTACAAAATTTATTGTTGATCAACGTCATCTTGTTTTTGGTGAGTGGATTTATCTTGCCTCAACTCGATCAGTGGTTTGCGCTCTACTATATCGGTAGCCCTTATTTCAAGCCATTTCAATTCCTGACATACATGTTTATGCATGCTGATTTCTGGCATTTGTTCAGCAACATGTTTGGTCTTTTGATATTTGGCCCTTTGTTAGAACAGTTTCTGGGACCTAAGAAATTATTGACTCTTTGGATGGTTTGTGGAGTTGGTTCGGGGGTGTTGTATTCAGGCTATAATATTTATCGAGTCAATCAACTGGAAAGTCGGGTGGAGGCCTTTGATGCGAATCCTGATCCGGAGGTGTTTAACCGAATCGTTTTGGATAATCGGGGTTTCTTTGAGCGAAGTGTATTTGATTTCGTGGATGATTTCAGCCGAAATCCTGAGGATGCCGGAAAGGTGAGTCAAGCAAAACAGACCCTTCATGCCATTTTAGAAATTCAATCTAATATTCCAATGGTTGGGGCTTCAGGAGCATTGTTTGGGGTTTTGATAGCATTTGCCATGCTTTTCCCAAACACTCAACTTTTCCTGCTTTTCCCGCCTATGCCGGTCAAGGCAAAATATTTAGTTTTATTTTACGGCCTTTATACGCTGTACAACGTATTGGTGAATAACCCACTGGATAATGTTGCTCATTTTGCCCATTTGAGCGGTTTGGTGATCGGAGCAGCTTTGGTTTATAAATGGAAAAAAGACAGAAATAGCTTCTACTAGGATGTACAATAGCTTTTGGGATAATCTTAAAAACGCATTCAGGCAGCAAGGGAATAGCCTTTACAAGCTGATAGCCATCAATTTAATCGTATGGCTAAGCTTTATGGTGATTCGGGTTTTGATGACTATCGGAGGCTTTGGTGATGTCTATGCTAGCCTGATTTCCTGGTTTATGATGCCTGCCTCCTTGGATCGTTTGTTGATTCAACCTTGGAGTATTTTTACCTACATGTTCTTGCATGAGGGTTTTTTTCATATCCTTTTCAATATGCTCTTTCTGTATTGGTTTGGACTATTGATCCATCAATATCTAGGAAGTCGGAAGCTCGTAAATCTCTACATTCTAGGGGGACTAGCAGGGGCTTTGTTCTATGTATTGATCTATAATTTGGCTCCCTATTTCAGCAATTCCGTCAATTCATCTCTGATGTTGGGAGCTAGTGCAGGGGTATTTGCCATTGTAGTCGGAGCGGCAACCTTGACTCCCAATACCACCTTTTTTCTTTTATTGATTGGACCGGTTCGGATAAAGTATATCGCCATTTTTTATGTGATTTTATCCTTTGCTAATTCTGCTGGAGCGAATGCAGGAGGGGAACTTGCACACTTGGGAGGAGCTTTGATGGGCTTCCTTTACATCACACAATTGCGTCGAGGCATTGACTGGGGAGTTCCTGTACAAAAAGTCGGAATTTTCTTTGAAAATCTTTTCAAACCTTCCCGATCCAAAGTAAAGGTGAGTTACCGAAAAGCAAAAAGCAAAAGTGGAGGCTTTGGTTCTTTTGGTCGATCTGAAAGTGTTTCTTCTTCACCTTCTAAAGCTTCGAATGAAACGACACAAGAGGAAATCGACCGTATCCTAGATAAAATTGCAGATAAGGGTTATGATGCCCTGAGCAAGGAAGAGAAGCGAAAACTTTTTGAATTCAGCAAAAAATAATCAAAGCGGAAAAGCCAATCCTACCCGAAATCCGGCTTCTTGGGGAGAAGTGCTTTGAAATCGGAATTCGGTACTGAGTCCCACCCATTCTACAACGCGGATATAGGCACCCACGCCTACATTTGCCCCCTTATTGGTGCGCCTGATCCCAGGATTTCCAGGCTGAGTATTTTCCCAGTTTTGACTATATCCTATCAGGAAATAGAGTTGTGATGGACCTTCGGAAATGTAATACCGGAAGTCTGCACTGAAATTCGTTCGATTACCCACATTGGGGAAATAGCTGGTCACGCTTGGCATGATGGCGAAATGGTCGACAAAGAAAAATTCAATTCCACCTCCTACTCCAAACTCCTTCCACCTCAGGCCATAAGTTCCGAAACCATGAAATCGTGCATCTCCTTGTTCCTGTGTCTGAGCGAAGGAAGGAAGAGAAAAGGAGACCAAGAAAAAAGAAATCACCAAAGCCTTTTTCATCATCTGTCAATTGTTTGCAGAAATTAGAAGGCTTTGGTGAGTAAAGCAAATGACTTATTCGAAAATCCTTGAAAAACGAAGGAAATGCCCTTCCTGATCCATCCCTTCCACGATAATTAAATGCCTCTTTGACTGGTCTGTATTAAAGTATTCAAATTGAATTTTTCCTGATTCATCAATCTCCACCAAAGGATTCCAGTAAATGGTTGCCCGTTTGTCGGTGATGGCATTTTCAGTAGTTTTCTCTAAGTAATCGGGTTGGTAAAATTCCCGTGCAATAGAGTAACCTCCATAAGTGGTCACTAAGGTTCCTCCCACACTCTGATAGCTTCCTCCTCCGGTTTTGGTGTAAACCGCGATAACTCCATTGGCTCCTTGGGAACCAAAAATAGCGGCTCTGGCAGGGTCTTTAAAGACATCTACACTAGCCACATCCCGAGGATTGACTTGTAAAAGGGTAGCGGCATCTACTGGAAAATTATCCAGCAAATAAAGCGGTTCCGTTCCGGATGAAAGGGACCCCACACCGCGAATCTGTACGCTTACATCGAGGCCATTTACAAAAACCTGAACCCCGGAGACTCTTCCTTGAATTAATTGGAAAACATTGGTGTAACCTACAGATGCAGGGATCTTTTCAGGATCGATAGTGACATCTCCGCTTCCAAATATTCTACGAACGTCTTCTTCTCCTTCTACAATTGTTTGACCTTCTACCGTTACTCCCTCGAGGTCAACTAAGTCTGGATCCTCATTCAGTTGCTTCATCAGGATTCGAGCTTCATAACTCTCGATTAATGATTTTGGCCAGTCCAATTGATTGGGGTATTTTCCTTTGATTTCAGTAAATACCGGTTCTGGACGAATCACTTCCACATCGATGAAATTCTTCAAGCGATTGTCTTCGGCTGTAATGGTGACTTTTGCCGAGTCCTGATATTCCAAATCTCTGAAGATGAACCTACCATTTGGGCCAAATTCAGAAGTTACGATTTCGATTCCTTCACCTACCAAAGCCGTGATTTTTCCACCGGATAATCCTCTTCGGGTATCTTCTTGATCAGTCACCTGTCCTTCGATATTGATCCCCCGTTCGATGAAATAGTTTACTTCTAGGATTTTATTTTCCAAGACTTCATTCCAGGTAATCCTTCTCCAGCCGTGAGTAAGCATGACCAAGTCCAGCGCAGCTAGGGTTTCAGGATCTTGATTTCTAAAGTAATATCCTGGATTATGGATTCTTCCGGGAAGATCTGAGCTTAATAAAAGATTAGAGGCTATGGTGCCGTAAATCTCACTTTCATCCTGGACCTGCTCGGCATCCAAAACCGCTAAAGAGAAAGTGCCTGAAGTTGGATTCTCTTGGATTTTGCTTGCTAGTTCAAGGCGAAGTTTTTCTCGTGGTTGTATGCTTCCCACGAGATTTGCATTCAGGCTTAAATTTGCTGAAGGCTGAACAAAAATCAATCGCTCCAAAACAGGAACCCCTGATTCATTTAAAACGGAAATTTGATTCACACCCGCAATCAGATTTTCTTTTGGAATTCGGACTCCCCATACGCCATTAGTCAAGGTGCCTTGAATCATGTAATTGATGATTCCCCGAGTTTGACTTACCAGTAAAAGTGGGGAAGGAGCAGTGTTACCTTGAATGAATACAGTCAGGTAACTCGCTTTTGGATTATCCACCACCTGCATGGCAAGTCCTGTTTCCTGCGGTTCCGGAAGGTTGATGCTTCTACTTTCTCCGGTGGTTGGATCAACTAGCTCAGCCGTATAATTCTTTTTGGAAGGAGTGATTTCAAATTTTCCTAATCCTGCAAAATTGCTTTCAAAGGAAATCTCTTCTCCTTGAATCTGACCTTTGATTTGCAAAGGTTCTCCGTCAGGAGCTACAGCACGAAATGCCAGATTTGCCTTTTTACCTATAACCCAATTTCCTCCTTCTGGTAAAAACTGAATATCTGCAAGCGAGAGGCTGTATGGAAGTCGGATTTTTTTGCTGACAGGATAGTTGCCATTTTCTAAATAGGTCAGTTCGGCATGAAGACCTTCGAAAGCCTTTTCAGGAATGGAAAATGAAAAAGAAGCCTGTCCATCAGAATTAAGAAGTAGATTCTGTTTATGAATTTCTTCTCCTGATCCTTTTATTATCAGCTCTATTGTTTCACCAGCTAGAGGATTTCCAGCCTGATTTATTGCTGAAAATTGAGTCTGATAAATGACTTTACCAGATTGGGAAGAAATGCCGGTGACATTCAATTGGGGGAGAAAACTCCCAGCCGCCCCATCAATGACCATAAATTCACTGCTGAAAAAATATTCTTCACCAAAATTGCGCATCCAAGCTGTGTAGGCTTTGACTCTATACATACCAGGCTTCCCAAATAGAGGAATAGAAAAATCCCCTTTACCTCTTCCATTTTCCAAGCGGACGATTCGTTGCTCCAAAAGAAGACCATCTCCATCGAAAAGATCTACATAAAGGGTTTTGCTCAAAGGAGAAAGAATTTGAGAACTTCCTGCCACCAAATACGCACTAAACCAGAGATCTTCGCCTAAAGTGTAGGTGTGCTTGTCAAAGTGTAAATGGACTTTTTCAGGAGGGCTTTCCTTTTGGTAAGTGTCAAAATACTCCTGGATTTGCTTCGGTAAATCCTGACTAAAAAGAGGTTGCTGAATGTAGGCCAAAACAAAAAAGGCCATTAAAAATTTTCGAAAAGACATAGGATAGTTGGTTTTGTTTTAAAGTTTCGTAAATAAACTAACTTAATTCATTTAAAAAACTAAAAAAGTCTTAAATTTTGGATAGCTCGGCAACTTCGTTTTTGTTTGCCAACTGACCACAGGCTGCATCGATGTCCTGACCTCTTGATTTTCTCACTTTTGCAATGATTCCCTGCTGTTCCAAAATTTGGACATACATATCCACTGCTTCCTGTTTTGCTTGCCGAAACTCCCCCTCATCAATGGGGTTGTATTGAATGATGTTGACTTTGGATGGAATGATTTTGCAGAATTTCGCTAGCGCTTTTGCATGGCGCTCATCATCATTGATCCCCTCCCAAATCACATATTCATAGGTGACTTTTCGCTTGGTTTTCTGATACCAATATTTCAAAGCATTCGCCAACTCCTCCAAAGGACTGGAATCATTGATAGGCATTAGTCGGGAGCGAGTCTCATTGATGGCAGAGTGGAGTGAGATTGCCAAATTGAACTTCACCTCATCGTCAGCTAGCTTTCGAATCATTTTGGGAATACCCACCGTGGATAGGGTGATTCTTCTTGGAGCCATTCCCAAGCCTTCCGGAGAGGTGATTTTGTCTATGGCAGACAATACATTGTTGTAATTGAGAAGAGGTTCACCCATTCCCATGAATACAATATTGGTGAGAGGCCGCTGAAAATAAGTTTCTGCTTCCTCTTTAATTGCTACTACCTGATCATAGATTTCGTCAGGATTCAGGTTACGCATGCGTTTCAATCGCGCAGTTGCACAAAAATTACAATCCAGGCTACAGCCTACTTGAGAGGATACGCATGCTGTAATTCTTTTATTGGTAGGGATTAAAACCGATTCGACGATTTTATCATCAAATAGCTTTACCGCGTTTTTGATGGTGCCATCCTGGGAATGCTGCATCAAATCAACCTGAATGTGGTTGATTTCAAAATGCTGCTTGAGCAATTCCCGAGTAGTTAATGAGATGTTTGTCATCTCATCGAAGTTTTTCAAGGATTTGTTCCAGAGCCATTCATAGACTTGTTTGGCCCGAAATTTTTTTTCTCCCTGAGCCACAAAAAATTCCTCCAAGTCACTGAGACTAAGCTTTCTGATATCCCTTTTTTGGCTTTCTCCCATACTGCAAAGCTACGAATTTGAATTGATGCATTTCATAAACCCGGATAGGCAAAAATAAAATCCCTAAAACCATGAATTGGAAACAAATTTTTCATTCTTGTTTATAACTTTGATTCAATATTTCCGCTCAACCGAATAATATTTTGAAAATTCAGATTATCAACGGCCCCAATCTCAACCTTTTGGGAAAGCGAGAGCCAGAAGTGTATGGAAGTAGGTCTTTTGAAGAATATTTAGAAGAGCTCAAAAGTCAATTTCCCTCTGTAGAAATCCATTATTTTCAAAGCAATGTGGAGGGAGAACTGATCAATAAAATTCAGGAAGTAGGCTTTGACTTTGATGGTATACTCTTGAATGCAGGTGGCTATACCCATACTTCTGTTGCAATTTCGGATGCTATTGCTGCTGTAAATACCCCAGTACTCGAGATTCATATTTCCAATATTTACAAGCGGGAAGAGTTTCGTCATAAAAGCATTATTTCCAAATCTTGTGTTGGGATGATTTCGGGGCTAGGCCTGAAAGGCTATGAGCTCGGAATTCGCTATTTTCTTTAAACCTCCAAACCTATGCTTACCTTTTCCGCAGGACCTTCTAAGGTCTATGATATGATGCCTCAGTACCTTCAGGATGCCTATCAGGAGGGAATTCTCAGCGCGAATCATCGAAGTGCAGCCTTTATGAATATGTATCAGGAAGTGCAGCGATTGTTTCATGAAAAGCTCCACATGCCAGAGGATTACCAATTACTATTCACCTCTTCGGCTACCGAGAATTGGGAAATTATTTCGCAGTCCATTGTTGAAAAAGCAAGTTTTCATATTTACTCAGGCTCCTTTGGAAAAAAATGGATCAACTTCGCCCAATACATTATTCCCAATACATCAGGAATCAAAATCGAGGCAAATGAGGTGATAAATGTTCCTCATTTAGAAATCGGAGAGGAGTTTGATTTGATTGCAATCACCCAAAATGAAACTTCCAATGCCACGCAGGTTCCAATGGAAGTGCTGGAGCAGATTCGTGAGAAATATCCCGAAAAACTGATTGCGGTGGATACAACCTCGAGTATGGCTGGGATTGAACTTAAGTTTGAATTGGCGGATATTTGGTATGCATCGGTTCAAAAGTGTTTTGGCTTGCCTGCCGGATTGGGAATTTTGATTTTGTCTCCGCGCGCCATCGAACAGACCGAGCGAAAAGGGGAAAAGGGACGCTATAATAGTTTGAATTTTATGCTCGAAAACGCCCGTTCCTTTCAGACCCATTATACCCCCAATGTGTTGGGAATTTATCTCTTGAAGCGGGCTTTGCATGATATTCCAGAGATACAGCATATCGATGAAAACCTTCGTGATCGTATTCAAAAGCTCGAACAATGCATCATTCAAAGCAAAAGTCTTCGGCTTTTGGTGGAGAATTCAGAGACGAGAAGTACGACCGTGCTTGGGGTCACTGGAACAGAAAGCCTTATTAGCGAAGTGAAAAAAGCGGCTGAAGCAGAGGGAATGCAATTGGGAAGTGGCTATGGTCCATTGAAACCCACTTCCTTTCGGATCGCTAATTTTCCGGCAATAACAGATTCTGAAATCGACCGACTAATTGGTTTTTTGATTAAATACTAAAGTCAGGATTTTAAATCGATAAAAGCACAGCCTAATTTAATTTGATAGGGTAAAAATCATCTTGGCGAATTATTGCAAAGCAAATTTTATTTGGCGTAGCTTTGCACCATGATTGACTTCAAGCAAATTCTTTCCGTTTCATTGATCCTCTTTTCGGTGATAGATATACTCGGTTCCATTCCGATCATCATCAATCTTCGAAAAAAGGCCGGCCATATTCAGTCAGGAAAAGCAACCTTGGCGGCAGGTGTATTGATGATTTTGTTCTTGATTGGAGGAAAATCAATTCTAGGTCTTTTCGGGATTGGAGTAGATGATTTTGCGATCGCTGGGGCACTTATCATTTTTGCTCTAGGAGCTGAAATGATTTTAGGAATTGAACTTTTCAAGCCAGACCCTGAAGCTTCGACTAGTGCTTCCATCGTTCCTATTGCTTTTCCACTCATTGCAGGAGCAGGTACCCTTACTACTATTTTGACCCTGAAAGCTGAATATTCTCAATTGAATATTGCTATTGGAATCGTATTGAATTTACTCCTAGTCTATGCTGTGCTAAAAAGTACTTCTTGGCTAGAGCGGAAATTGGGTAAAACTGGTTTGGATGTGTTGAGACGAATTTTTGGAATTATTCTGCTTTCCATAGCAGTGAAAATTTTCAAGACCAATGCATTTCCCATGGAAATTGTCTAAGAGTCCAAATTCCTTTTCTTTGTCACATGATTACAATTTTTACGGATGGTGCAGCCAAAGGAAATCCAGGTCCGGGAGGATATGGGATTGTCTTGAAGTTTAAGCATCATCGCAAGGAACTTTCTGAAGGCTTCCGATTGACTACCAACAACCGCATGGAGCTTTTAGCGGTAATTCGAGCATTAAAAGAGATCAAGCTTCCGGACATCCCTGTTACGATCTACTCTGACAGCAAATATGTGGTGGATGCTATCGAAAAAGGTTGGCTATGGGGATGGCAAAAAAAAGGGTTTAAGGGAAAGAAAAACCCGGACCTTTGGCAGCAATACATTCCCTTGCATATGAAGTATAAACCCAAATTCGTTTGGGTGAAAGGGCATGCTGGGCACCCGGAAAATGAGCGCTGTGATCAGCTGGCTGTAGAAGCTGCTGAAGGTCCGGATCTCAAAATAGATAAAGCTTACGAAGCAGGCGAAAACTCTTAAAGGAGCTCATCCATCGTTCGCAAAGGAACATCCTTTCGATTGACTTGAGAAAGTGCTTGGTATTCTTGAATAGGATAGGTCCAGCCTTCATCCCCCAATTCATAAAGTAGAGGTGCAAGGTTTTGAACCGCAGCTTTGCAACCCTGAACAATGGCTCCCATTTTCCCGGTTTGTTTGGAAAGAACTGCTTCATTTTCAATTTCAAAAGGTCCCTTAAAGCCTCTTTCTTTTAGAATATTTACAAAAGCTCTCCAGTCCAATGAATCACCCAAGCCAAATCCTGGAAGGGTGGCCTCATAGTGATGCCGGTCCCAAGGGTTTGTGCTATACGGGATTCCTGCCTTTTTTGCCCATTCCTCCGGGATTTGATGCATAGGGTACATATTTCCCCAAAATGGATCAGGATTGTTTCTGGTAGACTTGACGTGAATTCTCTTCAATCGATTCATGTCTGTGTGTCGAATAACCTCAATTGCATCTGTATGCTGCCAAATATCATGAGACGGGTCATAAATTTCTCCGTGATTTGGAGATGGGATTAACTCGTACATTAATTTCCTAGCTGCCAATACTCCGGGTAGATTATTGTAGGTGCCGAAGTATCCCGAACTTCTCCATCCCTCCATGGGGCAATTTTCATAAAGAATGGTCACTCCTAAATCCTCTGCATAGTTGATAATAGGACCGAAAATCCGTTTGTATTCCAGCAGGTTTTTCTCAAAACCTCCTTCTTCATTTCCCAATTCGTGATTATAACCAACAAAGGTTCCAACTTTCACGTCGTTTTCATCTCCACCAAGCAAGTAGGCCATTCGAATCAGACGCAAAAGATGGTTTTGGTTTTTTATCCGTTGTTCTGGATCTCCTCCGATTAAATTGTCGAAAGCTCCGATGGAAAGTCTCAAAGAGGCACTATTAAATTGATCAATTAGGCGGAAGGCCTCTTCGGGTCCAAAATTCTCATAATCCAAATGAGTAGCTACAAAATCATCCCGTGTTCCGTCCTTGCGGAATACACAGAGGTCCAAGCCTTGCACTCCAATTTCCGTTGCTTTTTCGATAGTTTGTTCTAGGTTCAGCTGGTCAAAAGCTGAGGTCATGATCCAGATCGGATTGGCCATAAATCATTTTGGGTTTTGGGTGAAACAAAAAACAGCCCTTTCGGGCTGCTTAAATTACTTGTTTTCTGCGAGATTTTGAGGTTTTGTAGTGATTCGTGACCAAATCAGCTCACCCACTTTTTTACCTTGCCAAACACCTTCTTCGATGGCAGGCATGTAGTGAATACCCCCATAAAATCTGGAAATTGCCGCTTCTGCTGATGCTTCCATAAAGGAATCATATTCTCGTATTGGCAATCCATAATTCACTTCTGAACTATCTACAAAATGGAAGTCTTCCCCGAAAAGTTGGGTTAAGGTATAAGCCGCAGCTGTTGAAGCCACACTGTGTCCACTAGTATGCTCAGGGAATGGAGGAGTTTGCAAAACTGGAACCCATTCTTCGTCGATGTATTGATTAATGTAGGTTTCAGGACGAATTAAAATACTGCGATATTTTTCATCCCAACAGGCTACAAAAGCATCATGAAGTGAAATGCCTGTGAGAGCAAAGGCTTCTGCGGTTTTTTTCCAGTCTGCATTCGCAGTTTTGGAAGCAATGGCTGCAATACTCATCCAGTGACCTCCAGGAGTGATTTTTTTCTCCGCAAACATCACATGTCCTTTCACATTCATTTTGTATGGATTGCAATCCCAGAACATGGCGATATCTAATTCTTCCTTATTTGCCTTGTTGACAGCTTCGTAGACTCCATAAGCGAGCTTGTAAAATTCGGAGCTTGGATCAGTGGAGAAAGGAGGTGGAGGAGAAACTTTAAATTGAGCTGCCGAGTCAATCACGTAAGTTCGGATGGTTCTCCAATGAGGTTCGATCCCTTCCATATAGGCAGGAGGGGTAGGTTCCCAAGTACCGGGAAGGTTGGTTACAGTATACTTTGGAAATGAACGGCTTTCATGGTAATTATCCTTTTTGGAATAAGCCAAAATAGCATCACCAACCTGTTTTCCAAATTCTACCGAAGCATCAAACACATCATCTGGAATTCCTTTTTCTCGAAGTTTTTCGAAAGCAGCATCTCGATGAGCATTGACCATGTCTTCAGAAAAAATCAAAGCAGTCCCGGTATGATAATACGCTGCCAAGGATGCTAGAGGTGGATAAACATCCTGAGGAACCTGAAAACTGGTTTTTTCCGAACCTTTGAGTTGGCCCAAAAGTGACTCATAAGAAGGGTCCGTCGCAGCTGCTACTTCATAGGCAGCTAAAGAAGCATAGGAGTAAATCCTTGCTGCTACTGGAGGAGAAAAAATATCATGAATAATTACTTCTGTAATTCGATCCTGTGCTTCGCTGAGGTATTGACCATCGGTAATCACTTGACTGTAATCTACCGGTTTTTGGCAGGCAGCTACCCCAAGAAATAGTAGGATATAAATGAATCGCTGAATGCGCATAAGAACTCTTTTTTATTGAAACTGTAATTTACTGAATTAATGTGCTGGGCTCAAGCCCATAACCTTTTCGGAGTGGGCAAATGTAGGTTGAAATTCTTGTAGAGGACAATGATTTTTATCATTCCTTAGAAACCTTAACAGAAAAAACCGGCCCATCATTCATTGCAGCCAGAATTTGTTCTTCTATTGCTACAATTTGCCGAATTTCTGCCTGTAAAGAAAGGGTAGGTTCTAGTTGAACAGGCTCCCAGTTTCCATTGGACCATTTCAATGCTGAAATGGATTGTCCATTATTTTTTCCAAGATCGACTCTATATCCAGAGAAATTCCCTCCGAGATAAAGAATTTTGGTTGCCTCATCCCAAAGCATGGAAACTATTGGACTTAACTGCTGTTCCCAAGGGAAAGGTACAAATTCAAAAGATCCATCAGGCTTCTGCAAATAGGCTCCAGATCTAAATTCCACGGCCTTTTTCACTTCAGCTTTTTCTAGGACTTCTTTTGAAAATAAATCTTCGGGTTTCTGGATTTTGGCATATTCCTGATAGGAGGAGTGAAGTTTTTTGATTCCAGGAATTTGCTTGATCAGGTCATCTCTCGTTACAAAAGGAACCAATTTTTCACCCATGTAATGAAATATCAAGGGTTCGGCTTTTGTATTTTGATCAAAGTCTGCATGGAAAAGGATGACAGGTTTTTCTTTGCTAGCTTTTAATTTGGAGTTTAGGCCAAGATTTCCTGTCAGAATATCCAAAAGGCCATCTCTATTAATGTCCTGTACCAAAATGGATTGAATCCAACCGGAAGAATTTTCCAGCCCTGCTAGTGTTTTTTCCTCGTATTTGTCTTCGTTTTTAGTGAAAACACGAACTCCCTGCCATTCTCCAACAAGCACCAACTCTTCAATTCCATCTCCATTTAGGTCCGCCCACCTAGCGTCATTCACCATGCCGAAGGGAATATTTTCTCCAAACCAGGTTTGAGTTTGCTCTTGGAATTGACCCCTTCCGTTGTTTATTAGAAGATAACTTTTTGGTTCTGCTCCATAATCTCCCGGTACATTGGAAGCCCCGATAAACAAATCAATAGCACCATCCTGATTGACATCTGTGGGAGCAATGACAGAAGTATTTTCTCCTAAGGGAGGAAGGGAATTTGGAGAGAAGCGAAATGCGCCCGTCCCATCTCCAAAGAATATCCGGTCAAAGAGGAATAGATTGCCTTGTTGCTCTTCATTTCCCCCGCTTCCTACATAAAGATCCAAGTGACCATCTCCGTTCATATCTGCAAAAAGAGCGTTTACATCCTCCGCTTTAGCCAATTGGTCAAAGATAGGATTATCCACTTTCCGGAAATTCCCATCAGGTAGTTGAAGGTGAATTTCTCCCGATTGTCCTTTGGCTCCACCCAAGTATAAATCCTTTAAGCCATCTCCATTTACATCACCTACAGCGATGGCAGGACCTTCTGAAGCATAACTTCTAGGTAGTAGGTATTCTCTATCTGATTCCCGGATTTCAGTTTTTTCGGCATGAACCCAATTAATTGCTGGAAAATAATCAGGTTTTTGGTTTCCAATGTTTTCTTCGATGGTTTTTCCAGTTCCCTTTAAAAGTGTCAGGGTAGTGTCAGTCTGACTTTGTCCGAAAATTTCGCGTTCTCCTTCCGGCCAAAGAACCTGAATAGAATCAATTTTTTCAATTTGTCCTAAACCAAAAACAAGCGTCGTGGAAGTTCCGGATTGAAAGCCTCGAGATGTGTTTAGGCGCTGTCTGAACTTGTTTCCACTGGCAAAAAGCGTTACTTCTGCACCAATTCCGAACGCGTTGAATTCAGATGAAGAAAGGTTTACCCGAAGGAAATGATTTCCGGTTTGTTCACTGTGGTTTTGATAAATGAATGCAATTTGATCTAGATTGTTGATGATCAACTCCAAATCACCATCATTATCTAAATCCGTGAAAGTGCTACCATTGGAATAAGAGGGGTGATCGAGTCCCCATTCCTCGGCTACGGAATTGAACTGAAGGTCTCCAGAATTTTGAAATGCATAATTCGGGAGCTTGACACTAGGAAGCATTTCGATTTGTCTTTTGCGAAGTTCGCTTAAGGTCATTTGGGGATCGGCTTCCTGAGAATATTGGATAAAATCCAAATCGTTTGGTCTTTTTACTATCCCGTTAGTGATATGAATGTCCACCAAGCCGTCATTGTCCATATCCCAAAGAAGCGGAGACCAACTCCAATCGGATGCGTATACTCCAGAGTAAAGGGAAATCTCACTAAATCCTCGTTGTCCTTGGTTTAGCTGGAGATTATTTCGGACGTATTGGTCCGCGTAATTGAATTGCTTTTTGATTTGATAAACTTCAACCTTATCCTCTCCCACAGATTTCATCCAGATTTCCGGGTCCTCAGGAAGCATATCCGTGGTAAAAATCTCAGGTAAACCATCTCCATTTAAATCTGCCACATCATTTCCCATGGAATAGCGTGAGGTGTTGGCTATCCAGTCTTCCAGAGATTCCTTGAAGGTACCGTCCTGTTGATTTAAATAGAGGTAATCGTTCTCAGTGAAATCATTGGATACATAGATGTCGGGCCAACCGTCATGGTTGAAATCTTCTACGGCCACACCCAATCCAAAACCTAAAATACTGGAATAGATTCCTGACTCTTGAGTGGCATCCTCAAATCTATTTTCCCCTTGAGCAGAAAGATTTTTCAAAAGTTTATCGCCTCCTTCATAAGGAATGAAGCGGTTTTCTGATTTAGTGAAAACTTCGGGAGATTTGACCCCATGATTGAGAAGGTAAAGGTCCAAATCTCCATCTCGGTCGTAATCTAAAAATGCTGCATGGGTTCCAAAGCCTTTAAAATCAACTCCATATTCTTCACCTTTTTCTTTGAAGGTTAAATTACCCTGATTGATCCAAAGCCGGTTTTTCCCTTCGATTCCTTTATATCCAGAAACTTGACTTACGTATAGATCGAGGAATCCATCCCCATTTACATCTGCAAAAGTGACGCCATTGGACCATCCGCCCATTTCGGAGATTCCAGCACTTTCGCTGATGTCCTCGAATTGAAGATTTCCTTTATTTAAATAGAGCTTGCTTGGAACTTGATTACCCGAAAAAAACAGGTCCACCAAGCCGTCATTATTGATATCACCTGCTGCAACACCACCTCCATTGTAGAAATACAAATACTCTAGAATATTCATGGAGTCGGTGGACTCCAAACGATTTTCAAAAGTAACCCCGGTTTGCTCAGGGGATAGCAGTTCAAATAATTTAGGATTGCTTTCCTCTTTTTTACAAGAGAATAAAAGCAGTAAACCCAGGCTTAAGCATATGATTTCCGAAAACCTATTTCCAGTCATAATTCCAGATTTCGGAGGCAGCATTATTTTTTACAACTAAGAGACGACCCGGTTGGAGAATGTCAAAATGCCGGATATCTCCTTCCAGTTGAAGTCCAAGTGATCGGTTGGGAACAAACTCAAAGCTACCATCTCCTTTTCCAAGTAATAATTCCCCAAAGCTTGCATCTGATTTTCCGATTTGAGGCTTGACGCCTGCTAAATTTCCTCCTAAAAGAATATCTAAGATTCCATCTTGGTTGAAATCATAAATTTGGGAGGCGAATACCCAGGATTTTTGAGCTTCTCTTGGGAAAGATTTCCACTCAAAATTTCCCTGACCCAAATTGATCAAAGCACCGGATTCCAGATGATTTGCTTCTAGAATGATGGATTTGGAAAGCACATCGGTATTAAAAATCTGATTTAGGGATTGGTTGTTGTAATTCGAATACTTGATGTATTTCTTCTTAATACTTGGAATCTGCATTTCCAACTCATGCTTGAGTGTATATGGAATTGCTACTCCCTCTTTTTCAATTACAAATACTTGTTCGATGGATCCATTTTGATCAAAATCATTGAGGTAAAGTTGTACCGGCTGATTTGGGCTAGCTTTGAAGCGAGTGTTTAATCCTTGATTTCCCAAAATCAAATCCAGCAAATTGTCCTGATTTAGATCAGCAACATCCAAGCTTCTATACCAGCCTTTGAGATTTTCCATTTCAGGCATTTCAATTTTTTCAAAGGCTGCTCCTGTATTTCGGAAGAAGGTCGGTGCCATCCAATCACCTACAAGTACAAGATCTGATTTCCCATCACTATCCCAATCCACCCATCGGGCATCGGTAATCATTCCTAATTCCCGAAGTTGGGGAGCGAATTCGGCTGTTTGCTCTTCGAACTTTCCGGTTCCGTCATTGATCCAGATATGGCTGCCAGCCGGTGCTCCATAGACAAAAGGAACCAGTCTTTCACCTACAAAAAGATCGGGATTTCCATCTTCATTGATATCCGCCACCTGTACGACAGAACTACTTCCTTTAATAGCCGTAAATCCACTTTCGACAATTTTTGTGAAATTCCCTTTTCCGTCATTCAGATATAATCTATCTGTTAGATCTGGAGAATACAAGGGGAATTCATTACCACCTGAGGCAACAAAAAGGTCCAAAGCGCCATCCCCATTCGCATCAAAAAACACCGCGTCAGTATCCTCCGATGCAGCGTCCTGTTGGAAAGCTACTTGAGCTGAAGGGATAAATTCTCCATTATTTTTTCCTAGATATAGCTGTCCTGAATAACCTCTTGCTCCTCCGAAATACAAATCATCCAACCCGTCGCCGTTAACATCGCCTTTGGCGAAAGCAGGGCCTTCTGTTGAAAACATGTGGTAGGTTAAACGGTCCCTATCAAAGTCCACAAAAGGATTTTCCTGATGAGTAAAATTCAGCTTGCCGGAAGCTTCTTTGGTGAAGATATTTGTTTTTGGACTTTCAGCAACTAACTCTGAATTCGAGGCATCTTCCCATCGAAGCTCTAGCAATTGATCTGCTGGAATATTCTGTAAAATGGTTTGAGTATTATCAGGCCACGTTATTGTCAGTTCATCCAGTTGGGTGATTTTCCCTAGGCCAATAGTGATTTTGGGATCAACTGAAGATTGAAAACCACGATTTGGCATTTGCTCTAGATAGAAAGTCTGGTCTTGAGCCTTTGCTAAAATTTGGGTTCCTATGGCTTCCGTGTTTTTCCCTTTTCCAATCAAGTTCAATTGGATATAATGATTTTCAGGAAGTAGCGTGTGGGTTTGATTGATGAATAGCTGAGCTTCACGATTCACATTGTTGACCACTAAATCCGGGTAGCCATCATTATTCAAATCTCCATAAGCAGCTCCATTGGAATGGATGGCTTCTCCGAGTCCCCATTCCTGAGCCTTGTTTACAAACCGAAGATCTCCTTGATTTTGGAAAGCATAATTGGGTACAGGATTTACAGGAATCGGGTCAATTAAAGCATGGTAATCCACACCTGCTCCAGTGATGATTTTGACTTTTGTCTCTTCATCATCGATAAAGTTTAGGTAGTCCAAATCAGTGATATCCTGGTAGATGCCATTGGCGACGAATAAGTCTCGCTGACCATCGCTATCCATATCAAAAATCAAGGCTCCCCAGCTCCAATCAGTTGCTTCCACATTGGCTAATCTTCCCATTTCACTGAAGGTCCCATCTCCATTGTTGATGTGAAGCATGTTTCGGGAGTATTGATAATGATAGCCGTGGTTTTTGTTGAATTGGAATTTGTCCCAGTTTTCAAAAGTGGTCACCTGCTTGAGTCGCTCTAAAGGCTCAGGAAGCATATCGGTTACGAAAATATCCAAAAGCCCATCTCCATTGATATCGGCGATGTCTGCTCCCATGGAAGCAGCCGAGATAGATCGCATAGCAGATTCCAAGGATTCGGTGAAAGTACCATCCTGATTATTTATATACAGATAGTCACGCTCAAAGAAATCATTGGAAATAAAAATGTCTGGCCAAGTATCCTGATTGACATCCCCAATGGTAATGCCTAGTCCGAATCCGATTATGGAACCATAAATTCCTGCTTCTTCACTCACATCGGTGAATTTCTCCCCGTCATTTCTAAAAAGCTTATCCCCACCTACAGGGTCTCTTTTGGGACGTTCATTTTGCATTTTATTAAAGCTTCCAATAGCTTGGTAGCTATTGTTCAAAAGGTAAACATCCAAATCCCCATCCTTATCATAATCAAAAAATACTGCGTGGGTGGAAAAGCCCTGATCCGCCAGCCCGTACTTTTCTGCCTCTTCTGAAAAGGTCCCGTCTCCTTGATTGATAAACAGTTCATTTTGCTTGTTGTCCCCAGCAATATCTCCCGAGTTGCAGACATAAATATCCAGCAAACCATCTCCGTTGACATCTGCCATTGCTACTCCAGTGGACCAAGCTCTATTTCCTCCCACACCGGCTTTTTCCGTGACATCTTCAAACTGAAGATTTCCTTTGTTCAGGTAAAGTTTATTGGAGGAAAGGTTAGCCGTAAAATAAATATCCAAAAGCCCATCTTGATTGATATCTCCTAGAGCTACTCCACCTCCGTTGTAGTAATTTCTGTAGGTGAAAATATTGAAATCCTCATCGAAAGAGAGATCATTCCGGAAGTCGATTCCTGATTGGGTTGGATCTAATTCCTGAAAAAGAGTAGGTTCATTTTTCTCGACCTTCGTGCAGGAAAAGATCAATAAGATCCATAATGCTATGGGCCATTTTTTACTCATGAGGGAGATTTTTCAAGGTTTTTCAAAATATTCAGGTCTACAATTTCTGCCCGAACCACGGAAAGAGATTTTTTAAATATTCTAACTCTCCGATTTCCATCAATCTTTACAAAAGCGATCAGACTTTTATCTTCATTGGAAACTTCAAAAAAGCCTGGACCATACCATTTTTCAAATTGGGCAATGACATCTTCCCGAAGCTTTTCTACACTGAGTTCCTCATTCCAGGGAGCCCATCCATCATACACAAATTCCACAGGCATGAGGTAGATTTTATCATTTTCAAAATCCGGGTAGAAACGCATTTTTGCAGACTTTCCAGATGGAAGTTCTAAAGAATATTCTACCGAAAGTTCTGTCGGGCCATTGGTTAGAATTCCCTCTTTATTGAGTTGCCAGCAAGTCTCGAAAAAATCCCGCTTTTCCATCCCCAATTCAAGGTTGAGGAAAAGTTCATTGTTAATTTCTCCCGAGGCCAGTTCCTTTCGCTCAACTTTTTGATATTGGCTTTCACATCCTAGTAAGCCTAATACCATCATGAAGCTAAGGACGGATCTCAAATAGAACCGGTGTGTCATCATTTCTAAAGGCAATTAAATAGTGGTTATTGGCTTGTTTTATTGTTATTAAATCTCTGATTTCTCCTTTCACTACGAAGCCACTTTTTTCTGGTTCCAGTAACTTCCAGGATTGATTTGATTCCAATTGAAGAATCCAACCGTAGGATCCGAGTTGAGTTCCCAATTCCGGTTTGACCTTACTTTGATTTCCCCCAAGGGCAATGTAGTGATTGCCGTGAGAGTCTTCGAAATTAGCGGCTGCATAGACAGGTGCTTGTTGAACGGCAACTGGTAAGTTGACCTTGGAGAACCCAGTGCCTTTTTGATTGATCCAAAAACTGGTCTCCAGATTTTTAGCTTCCAAAATTACGGAATTCGCAATGGAGTTGGCAGAAAATAACTCTTCCAATTTTTTATTCTCATAATCTGCATAGCGAAGCAGTGATTTTTGCAAGGCAGGGATTTGTCTGACAAGACTATTTTTCATAACCCAAGGAATAGACTGAGTTCCATCATATTCACAAAGGATATGGTCAGCGCTGCCATTTTGATCAAAGTCATTTACGTACATGCGTAGCGTAGAGCCACTTTTGAAATTCAGTCGGGTATTGGTTCCCATATTTCCTGCAAGGATATCAGGATACCCGTCTCCATTTACATCATCTACCAACAGGCTATACCAAAGTCCAGAAGTGTTTTGCATTCCAAAAAAACCTGTTTGATCAACCCAAGTATTATTTTGGAAAGAAAAGATTCGAATTCCCATCCATTCTCCGGCTAGGATGAGTTCTATGCTTCCATCTGCATTCAAATCAGCCAAGGCTCCTGCTGTCAGCATCCCCAATTTTTGCATTTCAGGATTGAATGACTGAGAAATATCTGTGAAATTCCCCTTACTATCATTTTCCCAAAAAGAAAGTCCTACCGGTATTCCATAGCCGTATGGATGAGCTCGTTGCCCGATGATGAGGTCCAAGTCTTCATCTTCATCCCAATCAAAGGGTAGAGCGAAGGCAGTTGGTATCTTCGAAAAGACTTGTTCTGACTTTATGAAATCTCCATTAGCTTGCTGGAAGTATAAGCGATCTGAATAAATCAGACTGTTTTCAGGGTACTCGATTCCACCACTAACAACCAATAAATCATCTAGTCCATCTCCATTTGCATCAAAAAATACCCCGCTAATATCCTCCGACTGACTATCAGATTGGAACAGCTCTTTTTGGATTTCCTTCCACTCAAGATTCTCTGAAAGCTGATATAAGCTAGAAGGAAACTCTTTTCCATTTGGGAAGAATAAGATCGGATTTCTGGAGGCAGTTCTGGAACTGAAAGCTACTTTGGGCCCTTCATTGCTGATCGACCAAAATCGAAGTCTGTCCCGGTCAAAATCCACAAAATCACTTTCTTCATGCTTTAAATTTGCGAGTAGTTCTACTTTTCGAAGAGCGGTGGAAATCTCGCTATTTTTCGGGGTAGGAAAGGAAGGATTTTCGGGTTGGATTTTGAGGATTTGATTGGCTGCTAGTTGGCTATATTCATTTACGCTGCCATCTGGCCATTCTATTTTTAGGACTTGAATTGTGTCCGATTTACCCAAACCGAAAAATAGCCGTTGGTCAACTGAGGACATGTATCCTTTGACAGGCTGAAATTCTTGAATCTGTGTTGTTTCCTTGGTTTGGATTTGAACTTTGGCTCCAAAAGCATTTCCTAAATCAATTCCAATAAAATTCCCTTTTCCAAATTCAACTGCTTTGTTTTTGTAGAGAGAAACTTCTCCGTTGAGGTTATTGATCACTAAATCCAAATCCCCATCATTGTCCAAGTCTCCATAAGCTGCTCCCGTGCTGAAGGTTTTTTCGATTAGGCCTGATTCAGATGCTAGATTGGTGAATTTCCAATTCTTCTCATTTTTGAACCAATAATTTTGTAGGGGAGTAGAAGGAAAAGCATCAATCATCTTGGTGATTAAGACCGAATCCGAGCGGTATTCATTGACCTTATCTGGGTTGAATGCATAGTAATTGACGAAATCGAAGTCGGTCAAGTCTTTGACAATTCCATTGGCTACGAAAATATCTTTCCAACCATCCAAGTCAGCATCAAAAATCAAGGCACCCCAACTCCAATCGGTGGCTTGAACTCCCGCCATTCGAGAGATTTCGGTGAAAAGAGGTAAACCAGTATATGGATCTTTTCCAAGGTTTCTTTGGAGTGTGTTTCTGGTAAACTGCCGATGATAACCCGCTTTAAAATTGGATTGAAACTTATCCCATTCCTCAAAAGGCGTCTTGGTTTTTACACGCCCCATATCCTCAGGAAGCATTTCTGTCACAAAGATGTCAGGGCGATTATCATTGTCGAAATCAGCTATATCAGCTCCCATGGAACCCATGCTGATTTCTGGAATTAATTCCGGCAAGACTTCAGAAAAGCTTCCATCTTGATTATTCAAGTACAGGTAATCTCGTTCGAAAAAGTCATTTGAAACGTAGAGGTCTGGCCAATTATCTTCATTCAAATCAGCTACTGTTACGCCAAGTCCATATCCAATGGCACTTCCATAAATTCCTGCTTCCTCGCTGACATCCGTGAATCTGTTGCCCTCGTTTCTAAAAAGCTTATTTCCACCATTAGGGTCTCGAATTTCCCGCTGACCTTCTCGGAGATCAAATATTCCAACAGATCTTGGGGAATTGCTAAGGAGATACAAATCCAAGTCTCCGTCTTTATCATAATCAAAAAATACAGCATGCTGTGAAAGGGCTTTTTCATCCAATCCATATTCAGATGCTTTTTCGACAAACGTCAAGTTGCCTTGATTGATGAAAAGCTCATTGCTTCGTTTGGGGGTATCGATAGGGCCTGATTTGCAAACATAAATATCCAACAGCCCATCTCCGTTTACATCTGCCATACTGACGCCCGTAGTCCAGCTTTCATCGGAGTTCAAGCCAGCTTCGTCTGTAATGTCTTTGAATTTGAGATTTCCTTGGTTTAAAAAGAGTTTATTGGAGGTTTGATTGCCGGCAAGGAAAATATCCAGCAAGCCATCATTATTGATATCTCCAAGAGCCACTCCGGCTCCATTGTAAAAATTTCGAAAGGTATAGGGGTTGATTTTTTCGGTATAATTCAGATCATTCCGGAAGGTCAATCCGGATTCTTTTGATTCAATTTTTTCAAAAAGTTCTTCTGAGCTAGGCTTTTGTTTTTGACAAGCACCTAAAATCAGGAGGGTAAAGATTGCTATTTGAAGGGGCCTTCGCATGTTCTAAAAAAAAGGAAGTGCACAAAAGTACACTTCCTTTTACTATCAGGGTATTATGTGATTAATAACCTGGGTTTTGAGTCAAATTAGGGTTAGCGTTGATTTGCTGCAACGGAATTGGGAACAAAGCTCTGAATGGCTCAGAAGGATCTTTTTCCCACCATGGATCGTTCCAAGTTCCAAAACGAATTTGGTCGGTTCTTCTGGAAGCTTCTGCAAACATTTCTCTACCTCTCTCATCATAGATGTCTTCAAGAGTTAAGGTAGTGAAAGCAGGCATACCGGCTCTTTCTCTTACCATGTTGATTGCTGTCAAAGCAACGTCAGTTTTTCCTTGACGGAATGCAGCTTCAGCTTTTGTTAAGTACATCTCAGCCAATCGGAACAATGGATAGTCATTGCTCAAACTTGATGCAGCACCAGATGCAAATTCGAATTTACCTACTCGCGCACCTGCCTGACGGAAGGCGTTTGGAGCAAGCATGTTGATTTCAGGAGTGAAAGTCAATGGTTCTCCATCAGGATCGTCAGCTTCAGCAGAAATATCTCTCAATCGAGTTCCGTCTGCAGCAAACTGAGGACCTACGATGAATGCACTTTTTCTCACGTCATTGTCATCAAATGTGTTGTAGAACTCCTCCAAAGAAGCGTAACCATTCCAAGGCTGCTCTTGCAAGTTGTACGTGTTTTGGCTTAGGTAGTGAAGAGTCATCTGAGCTAAGTTGAAACCACCTGCATTGTTTTCGTCATAAGGAAGGGTCAAGATATTCTCGGTAGATCCTCCATTTCTTGTAGCAAAGTTGCTGAAGAAGTTAGAAGACAAAGAATATGGACCGTTGATTACTACGTCAGCTGCAGCTTCTGCATCAGCCCATCTTGGAGTACCTGTATATACTTCAGCATTCAAGTACAATTTCGCCAAGATCGCATGAGCAGAGTAGTAGTTCATGGTAGACTTGGTATCTTCTTTAGGAAGCAAGTCCACATTTTCCAATACAGAACTTTCAATGAAGTCGAATACTTCCTGACGAGAGTTATTGGTTGGGTTACCTCCGGAAGAAGTTTCGGTAATGATTGGAACATTTCCGAAGTTGTCAATCAACCAAAGGTAAACTAGTGCTCTTAATACTCTTAATTCAGCATTCAAAGCGGCTACATCTGGGAAGGAAATCATCAAGTTGTTGATTTCACCAACAGCAGTGTAGCAATAGTTCCACGAGTTGTTGAATGCTTCATCAGAAGCAGTCCAAGTGTGTCTATGAGCTCTCAACCAAAGGCCACCATCTTCCCAGTCAGCACCTTTTTGAGGAATTGCCATCTCGTCAGAAGAGACCTCATTGATAGACCAAATACTGTTGTGTCCACCCCAGCTACCTACGATTCGAGAATAAGCTGAAGCCTTCAACACATCAATCAACTGTGGGTTATTACTATTCGCCACATCCTCAGGAGTCACTCCATCGAGTACCTCCTGCTCCAACTCCCAACAGGATCCCATTAAAAAGACCACTGGGATCAACAGAAAGGTTTTTCTAAATGATTTTAACATATCTCTGTTATTTGATTGATTACTTAAAGTTTACGGTTAGACCCAAAGTAAAGGATCTGGTTTGGAAATACGTATTTCTACGCTCGATACCTGGAGAAAGTGAAGTTGTGAAACCGTCACCGTTCTCAGAGTCATTGATTCTAACTTCAGGATCGATACCTGTATAGTTTGTGATGGTGAAGAGGTTTTGCGCAGCAAAGTACACTCTTAAAGAACCCAAATTAGGAGAATTGGTTTTGAAGTTGTATCCCAATTCCATGTTGTCCAATCGAATGAAAGATGCATCCTCAACATATGAACTGTTGAAAGTAGGAGTTGAGGTGATCAACGGATTGGTAGGTGTCTTGTCAGTGATTACGGAGTTCCAAGTATTGGAAGCGCCATCAGCATTTTCGTAGAAACCTCTGTAAGAGTTGTACAAGTCATGACCCCAAGCACCTCTGAAGAAGAAGCTCAAGTTCCACTGACCCCACTCCAAGTTGTTAGCAAAACCGAATTCACCCTTTGGAAGACCATTACCCAATCTTTCAAATTCGTTTGGATCAGTAGTGGAAAGGATATACTCACCACCTTCAGAAATACCCAACAATCTTGGACCGTAGAAGTCACCCAAAGTCTGACCTACTCGGTTGTAGATGATAGGGTTGTTATTCTGACCTGGAGAACCTGGAGTTGCGAATCTCAATTCGTCAAATCCTAGCTCACCAGCTGATAAGCTTTCGATAGTTGTCTTCTGATAAATAGTGAAGTTGAAGGAAGGAGTCCACTTCAAAGAACCTTTACCTAATCTGTTTGCAGAAATGGCAAATTCGAAACCTGCATTTCTCAAGTCAGCCAAGTTAACCCAAGTAGAAGATGCTGTATTAAATCTTCCTGGATCAAATGGGTTAGGAGCACCTGTTGCTACCGGTACGTTGAACAATAGGTCAGAGATATTTCTGGTGTAGTAGTCAACGCTACCAGAAAGTACTCCATCCAACAGTCCAAAGTCGATACCAACGTTAAATTCTTTCTTGGTTTCCCATTTCAAATCCTTGTTAGGGTTTGAGTTTTGAACGATACCCACGAAGATGTCATTGGTAGTCAATGGATCACCGTCCAAATCGATTCTGTTACCGTTTCCAAATACACCCAAAGCAAGGGTTGGGGATGGAGGAAGGTTACCAGTCACACCATAAGAAACTCTTGGCTTGAACTGATCGAAGATTCCCATGTCGAAGATCTGAGTGAAGTCAGAACCTACAGAGAATGCAGGGAATACACCAGTTTGATTGTTTTCACCGAATCCGGAATAAGTTTCAGCTCTTACAGAAGCAGAAAGGAACAACCAGTTGTTGTAGTTGAAGTTTGCTCTACCGAATGCAGAGTTCAATTGATCTTCATTTGCAAAAGAATACAAGTTGGTGTTTGCGCCTAGGCGAATAGCACCAGCACCCAAGTTGTCCCAACCTAAGTCGAATAGGTACTGACGAACTCTAGCGCCGAATCCTTCATTCTTGGTCTTTTGGAAACCAAGACCACCAAGCAAGGTCATATTTAGACCGTCAGAAAGGTCTGTTTCATAACGCAAGGTAGTTTCGAAGATCTTTTGATCTCTATCAAAAGCAGTTCTTTCAGCAGAACCACTAGCACCGAAACCAACTTGGAAATCTTGTCTAGACCAGAAGCCACCAGAAATGGTGTTTCTTCTGTCCTGAGAATATTGAGCTGACCAAGTCAAGTTTGGAAGGAAGTCGTATTCTACTCTGTAAGAAGTCAAAGCAGTTTTGGTTTCACCAATAAACTGTTGTTGATTAGCCAATGCTACAGGGTTGTAGAAATCAAAAAGGTCTCTTTGGAAATAACCACCAAATCGCTCTTGAGCACTTTCAGTATTTTCAAACACAGGAGCGGTTGGGTTGTAGATAGTAGCATATCTAAATGCTGCATCGTTAATAGACTCAGAATCAACATTCGTGAAGGACAAGTTCACATTGAATCTCAATTTGTTGTCCAATGCACCTTGAGAAAGGTTGATACGAGTATTTAGTCTTTGGTTGTTGGTTCCGTCTACGATTCCTTGATTGTTTCGGTAGTTGACAGAAGCCATATAGCTAGTGTTTTGGAATCCACCAGAGATACTAGCGTTAGTAGTGTAAGAGAAAGCGTCGCTGATCAATTCTTCTCTCCAGTCGGTGTTGCTACCGAAGTCTGTACCGCCTCTTGCTACAAATTCCTCAGCGGAAAGCACTGGAATCAAGTTAGTAGCCTGATCCATTGTTCCGAAGGAATTGATGGTCACGTTTACATTGCCATCTTTTTTGCCAGAACGAGTAGTGGTGATCAAAATTACACCAGAAGAACCTCTAGCACCATAGATCGCAGCAGCAGAACCATCTTTCAATACGTCGATGGACTGAATGTCATTCGGGTCTACGTTTTCCAAAGAAGCACCAATTACTCCATCCAATACGATTAATGGAGAAGAGTTGGCACCAAAGGTAGAAAGACCTCTCAACCGGATATTAAATCCATTGTTAGGGTTACCACCAGGGCGGGTGATGGAAAGACCTGCTACCTTACCTTGTAGCAATTGTGCCGGGTTGGACACGTTACCACGGTTGAAGTCTTCAGGTTTTACCCCAACAACTGCAGATGTAATCTCTTTCTTATCCTGAGAACCATAACCGATTACCACAGCTTCTTCCAAGCTTTGGATATCTTCCTCAAGATTAATGGTAAAAGTACTTTGGTTTCCAATTTCTACCTCTTGGGTCAGGTAGCCAACAAAGGAAACTACTAAAACTTGATCGCCAGATTGAATTTCAAGTGTAAACTTTCCATCCAGATCTGTCGCTACACCCCTAGTGGTACCTTTGATTAATACGGTGGCACCAGGAACAGGGTCTCCCAAAGAAGCATCCAGGACTGTACCTGTGATGGTTCTGTTTTGCGCATTGGCCATGATCGATACTCCTAGCAGGAGTGTCAAGGCAAGAGCCAATGTTTTGAACTGTTGTAAATAATTTCTCATAGGGTTTTTTGTTAGTAAAAAGCGAAATAGGTATGAGTACTTAATTTCGAAACTAATGTGTTGTTTATTTTTTGATTTTGCAATATTTAAGAAATGGCCACATTACATTGGGCTTTGAGGGGATTTAATAGAATAAAGTTTATTTTAGTAAATATTCATCAAAATGATATTTTAATTACTCAAAAATCAATGGAAAACGTTTTCCTTTTATTAAAAATTAAAAAATCGAATTTTTATTAAAAATTTGAAAATTTGATCAAAGCTTTCAATCTCCAATTTTGCAACTGAGATACATTCTTAAAAAATTTTAATAAGTGATCTTTTATCTTAAAAAAAATTAAAGACAAATCGGGCTAATAGATAGCATTTGTATATACTAATTATAACTTATTCTTTTGGATGTAAAGGTTCTTTCCAACAAATGCTAAATGCTACCGTAAACATTCAACAAAAACCCACTGCTGTTTTTTATTAACTATGCGCTTTCTTATTTCTATTCTTTTTTCCTCCCAATTTTTTATTCTCTCGCCGGCTATTCTAAGTGCGCAAGGAATTAAGGGAAAGATCACTTCCAATGAGGGGGAGGTTTTACCATTTGCATCAGTTTTTATCCGGAATATCGGAGATGGTGTTCCTGCCAATGCAGAGGGATATTATGAGATAAAATTGGAGGAAGGACTGTATGACGTATACTTTCAATTTTTAGGCTATAAGTCCCGAATAGAAACTATTGCAGTCAGGCCTGGAGAGTGGACCACATTTGACGTGGTTTTGGAGCCTCAGGTTTATACGCTGGAGCAAGTGGAGGTAAAAGCCGGTGCCGAAGACCCTGCATTGACTATTATGCGGAAAGCTATCGCAAAAGCAAAGTATCATCGCCTTCAGCTTCAGCAATATGAAATGACCGTGTATCTTAAAGGAACCGGGCAATTGACTGATGCGCCATTTTTTATGAAAAAGACGCTTGAGAAGGAGGGCTTGAACTTGAATGAGGCCTATACTTCCGAATCAGTTTCAAGAATTAAGTTTAGCCTGCCGGACAAAATAGAAGAAGAGGTTATCTCGATTCGTACCAATGGTGAAAACCAAAATACCTCCCCAGCACCCTATATTCAGACCAGTTTTTATCAGGAAAAAATCAATGAGATCATCTCACCTTTATCACGAGCTGCCTTTCAATATTATCGTTTTCGATATGAGGGGAGTTTTTTTGATAATGAGGTGATGGTGAGTAAAATCCGAGTTATTCCACGATCAAAAGGAGAGCGGGTTTTTGATGGATACATTTATATTATCGAGGATTTATGGGCGATTCATAGTTTGGATTTGAAGACTTCCTTATTGGGCTTTCAAATCGAAGCCAAGCAGCAGTACGCTCCAGTAGCTGACAATGTCTGGATGCCTTTAACTCATACCTATCGCTTCTCAGGGAAGTTTTTTGGCTTTGCAGGGGAATTCAAGTACCTCGCTTCCACAAGGGATTATCAAGTGACTCTTAATCCTGATTTGGCTCACACGCCAACTTTGATCGATGAAAAAATTGAGGAAGTCCCTTCTCAAGAAGCCAATCAGGCAGTTCCAACAGCAATGAGCACCCTGGAAAAATTAAATTCTGAGGAACCAAAAACCCGAAAGGAATACCGAAAGCTTCTCAATGAATATGAAAAGGAAATGCTCAAGGAGCAAAAGGAACCGGAAGTAGTTACAGAGCGCAACTATAGCATAGATAGCTTAGCCAAAAAAAGGGATTTGAGTTATTGGGATAGCATTCGGCCGGTTCCGCTTACTGCTAAAGAAATACAAGGGTATCGACGAGATGATAGCCTAGCAGTAGTGGAAGCTGCAAAAATGAGTGATGTGGATTCGGTCGCAAAAAAGGCCCGAGAAAAGTATAAACCACTCGATTTTCTCTTTGGGGATAATTATTACTTTGGAAATGGTGTTTCGGTTGGTTTTAGAGAAAATTTAACCAAAGTCTCTTTCAATACAGTTGAGGGATGGAAAGTCGGCTTGGGGATGTTTTACCGAAAGCAAAAAGAAATCAAGCTTGCAGATAGTGTGAATAGCATCCGAAAGAGTTTCAATATCGAACCGGAGTTACGCTATGGTTTTTCGAGTAAGCGATTTTATGGAAAAACAAATATCCGCTGGTCAGTAACCAAACCAACTTCAGGACATTCCTACGGATTGGAAGGAGGTAGATTCATTTATCAATTCAATGGAGATGAACCAATCAATGAGCAGGTAAATGCGCTTTATTCCCTGCTTTTCCGTCAAAATTACATGAAGTTATATGAGCAGAGTTTTGCCAGATTTTATTGGGCTCATCGAGTCGATTATTCCTTAACTTATCGGGTAAATGTCAGCTTTGCAGACCGCCGTCAGCTTTTCAATCAGTCCGATTACAGTTGGTACAATAAGCCGGAAAGAGTCTACTCTCCCAATCAGCCCGAAAATGTGGAAGCAGGGAATGCCTCTTTCCATGATCATCAAATCGCCAAATTCCAACTTGGAATTGAATGGCGACCTGGGATAAGGTATGGAATTCGGAATGGTAGAAAATACCCGATTTCTGACCGAGCGCCATTAATCAGAGCCGATTATATCAAAGCAATCCCAAGTTTGAGAAACCAAAAGGATTTTGCTGCGGATTTTGATCATCTGAGATTAGGGATAGAACATGATTATACTTTTGGGATAAGCGGAAAGTTAGATTTCAATATCACGGGGGGTGTTTTCCTCAATTCAAATCAGGTTTATTTTCCGGACTTTCAGCACTTTGGAGGCAATCGAACCATCTTTTCCAATTTTGGTCCTGCTTCCAATTATCGATTTATGGATTATTACAAATACAGCACGAGCGGTTCCTATGTATCGGGAATCTTCCACTATCAATTCCGAAAGTTCCTGTTCACTCAATTGCCGATGCTACGATTCTCAGGTGTGCAGGAAAATATTTTCTTGAATTATCTAAAAACCGAAAATTCCCCGCATTATGTCGAAGTCGGCTATTCTTTGGATAATCTTTTCAGGCTATTCCGAGTGGAAATCGGTGCTGGCTTTGAAAATGGAAATTATCTTCGTGGAGGGGTGAGATTTGGTATAGCTACGTTTATCACGGTACAATAAAAAAGGCCACTTTTGAGTGGCCTTTTCTGAATGAATTAAAGTCCGATCAGACTTTCATGATTTCCGCTTCTTTTTTGGCTAGAAGCTCCTCGATTTTAGCGATGTACTGATCTGTCAATTTTTGAACTTTCTCTTCCGCTCGTTTAATTTCGTCCTCAGATGCGCCTTCCTTCTGAAGTTTTTTCAAGGAGTCATTGGTGTCTTTACGGACAGTTCGAACGGATATTTTTCCATTCTCACTTTCATGCTTCGCCTGCTTCACGAGAGTTAATCTTCGCTCTTCCGTCAAGGCCGGAATGGTCAAAATGATTATCTCGCCGTTATTTTGAGGGGCCAATCCCAAGTCTGAGTTGATGATGGCTTTTTCGATTTCTGAAATCAAATTTCGCTCGAAAGGTTTGATAGCCAGGGTTCTGGCATCAGGAGTAGTGATGGAAGATACCTGATTAATAGGCGTTGGGGTGCCATAGTAAGGTACCATGATGCCGTCCATCAAATTAGGCATCGCTTTTCCAGCTCGAATTTTCACTAATTCTGCAGCAGTATGATCCACTGCTTTTTGCATTTGTTCTTTTGCGTCGTCTAAGTAAAGTTCTATTTCTTCCATGAGATTGCTTAGATTGATGTGATTAGTGTGCCGATTTCTTCGCCTTCTACGAGTTTGCTCAAATTACCGGCTTTATTCATGTCAAATACAATGATAGGCAAATTGTTTTCCTGACAAAGTGTGAATGCCGTCATGTCCATGACATTCAGGTTTTTTTCATACACTTCGTTGAAGGAAATGGTATGGTATTTCGTCGCTGTTTTGTCTTTTTCCGGGTCGGCTGTATATACCCCATCTACCCGTGTGCCTTTTAGTACGACATCCGCTTCAATTTCAATGGCCCGAAGACTGGCGGTAGAATCCGTAGTGAAATAAGGGTTTCCGATTCCGGCTCCGAAAATTACAATTCTTCCTTTTTCCAGGTGGCGAATCGCCCTTCTTCGAATAAATGGTTCGCAGACACTTTCTACTTTGATTCCTGACATAAGCCGGGTATACAAGCCTCCCTGTTCCAAAGCACTTTGAAGGGCCATTGCATTTATCAAAGTTGCCAACATGCCCATGTAGTCTCCCTGAACTCGGTCAATTCCGGATTTCTCTGCTTGGACTCCCCTGAAAATATTTCCTCCTCCGATAACGATGGCAATCTCTACCCCCATTTCCTTTACTTTCTGTATCTCTTGGGTGTATTGTTGCAGGCGATTTGGATCAATACCGTAATTTTTTTCGCCCATCAAGGCCTCTCCACTTAGTTTTAGGAGGATTCTTTTGTATTTCATTTGTTAGATGTTTTCAAGCATGAAACCGACTAGCTACCAGAAAAAATTTCGACAAATATAAATTCTATCCCGGATAATGTTAATCATTTTTTACTTTTCAGTACCACCTTGCCTAGAAGGTAATCAGTACCTGGTTTTTCTCAACACTTTGCTTTAGACTGACTTTGACATCGGATACGATGCCGTCTCCTGGAGATTTGATAATGTTTTCCATTTTCATGGCCTCCAAGATGAGCACTACATCGCCTTTTTTTACCTCGTCTCCCGGCTTGACTTTCAGATCCAAAATCAATCCTGGCATAGGGGCTTTGATATCTTGTACACTTGCAGCACCTTGATCCTCCATCCCCATTTCTTCCAACAAAAGATCAAATCGATCTTTTAGTGATACTGAGACCACTTTTTTATTGAGTCGAATTTGAAGAGTTTTTGATTCGCGATCCAAGCTCACCAATTCCGCTTCTAAGGATTGGTGACCATTGATTAAGTGAAATCGCTTGCCATCAATGGGCATTAGATCCCAATTCAAGGTTTTTCCCTCGACTTGGATGCCTTTCTCGGTTTTTTCTACCGAAAAGCTTTTATCCTTAATGATAACTGAAAACATTCCTGCTATTTTGAGCTTTCAATCCCGAAAGTTGATGATTTCGGATAAGATTTGCCAAATATCCAATAATTGAACACGATGCCAAAGAATATTTTGGGAAAGAATACACTTTTGGGTGTATTCGGTCTTTTGATCGTTTTATTTTCTTGTAAAAGCTCTAAGGAATTAATCGATGCTGAATCGGATGATCCCGGAATTGTATTTTCAGAAATCCCGGAGGAAGATACTTCAGATGACTCACTTAAATTAGCCTTGCTGGCTCTTCAAAAGGAGTATGAATTGAAAGCTTATCGTGCTTCTGCCCCCCGATATTTTGATATTCTTGATACGGAATTGGATTTGTCTTTTGACTATCAAAGGCAAGTAGTAAGGGGAGAGGCTACCTTGCAAATCAAGCCTTATTCTAGAAAGCAAAGTGAGCTAGTTTTGGATGCCAAAGATTTTGAATTGGGAAGGGTTTATTTTTTGAATGGAGAGGAAGAGACAGTATTGAACTACCGCTATGATTTCAAGCAAGTATTTATCTATTTGCCAAAAGAGCTGAGTCCGGAGGATACTTTTAAAATCAGGATGAAGTACACCGCTTTTCCTGAGCGAAATTCTGGTTCGGATAATTTAGCAATTACAGATACGAAAGGCTTATATTTTATTGATCCCTTAAATACAGTCCCGGGAAAGCCTACCATGATATGGACACAAGGTGAGACCGAATATAATAGCAAGTGGTTTCCTACAATCGATAAGCCAAACGAACGATTTACTCAAACCATCCATTTGACGGTGGCTGACACTCTTACTACTATCAGTAATGGTGTTTTGGTAAAACAGACTGCTCTTGACAATGGTCTGCGAAAGGATACCTGGAGAATGGATATTCCGCACGCCCCTTATTTAGCGGCAGTAGCTATCGGAGATTTTGATAAGGTAGAGGCTGATTATGAAGGATTGCCGATCAATTATTATGTAGAGAAAGGATATGGGGCGGGGGCAGCAAAAGTTTTCCAGCATACCCCTGAGATGATCGAATATTTTGAAAAGCTCCTTCAGGTAAAATTTCCCTGGCCAAAATATGATCAGATTGTGGTTCGGGATTTTGTGTCAGGAGCTATGGAAAATACCACAGCTTCGATTTTTATGGAGGAATTGAGACTGACAGAACGAGAAGCTATTGATTCGGAATGGGATTACATCATCGCACATGAATTGTTCCATCAGTGGTTTGGGGATTATGTCACAGCTGAATCCTGGTCTAATTTGACGTTAAATGAAGCCTTTGCCAATTACAGTGAATTTCTCTGGAATGAGTATAAATATGGCGCGGATGAAGCCAAGTTGAAGTTATTGGTGGAGAAAGAGACCTATTTCCAAGAGGCAGAATCAAAGCAAGTGGATTTAATTCGCTTTTTCTATGAGGATGCGGATGGAGATATGTTTGATGCGCATTCCTATTCGAAAGGTGGGTTGATTTTGCACATGCTTCGCGAGTATTTAGGAGATGAGTTGTTTTTTCAAGGGTTAAATCAGTATCTCCAGGCTAATGCCCTTCAAAGTGTAGAAGTGCATCAACTTCGACTTGCCTTTGAAAAAGTCAGTGGGGAGGATTTGAATTGGTTTTTCAATCAATGGTTTTTGGACAAAGGGCATCCGGAATTAGCAGTGGAGGTAGATTATTCTCAGCCTGATAATTTGTTGATTTCAATCCAACAAATTCAGGATTTGGAAAACACGCCTTTGTACAAACTTCCCTTCAAGGTCAGTTGGTATGAAGGAGTTGAGCGAAAGCAAAAGCAGTTCTTATTAGAAGGGGCATTTCAACAATTTGCTTTAGGAAACGAAGCTCCAATAGATCAACTTTATTTTGATGAAGAAAAAAATCTTTTAACCAAAATCAGCTCAAATATTCCTTCTGAATTTTATGTAAGGCAATTTCAGGAATCTCATTTGGGAGTTGCTCGTTACGAATCTTTGGATTCACTTATGATGAGGGAGGAAGAAAATCTAATCAAACCTCTTTTGAAGGAAGGATTGGAGGACTCATTTTGGAGTGTCCGAGAACTTTCCCTTCAAATCCTTCAGCGCAATCCCCAATGGGTAATGGATTTGGGTGTAGAAGATAGAGTGTATCAAATAGCCGAGCAGGATCCGGAAAATTCAGTACGCGCAGGAGCAATTGATTTATTGGGAACTTTGGATGGTGACAAATACTTCACTGCTTTTGTCCGAATGGCAAATGATTCTTCATACTTGGTGGCAAGTTCTGCTCTGATGGCTATGAATCTTGCAACAGAAACGGAAATCGATCCAGAATTGATGGATCGATTTGCGGATGAAACTAATTATCGGATTTTAGTCCCTTTGGCAGAATATTATTTAAATGAGGGTGTAAGAGGAAAAGGAGTGTGGTTTCGATCCAAGTTGCCTTACTTGAGTGGAGAGGGATTATACTACTTTTTGGGGTATTTCAGTGAATATTTCATCAATTACCCAGAGGAGGGTGTAGAAGAAGCAAAGCAGTATCTTCTAAATCAAATGGAGCAAAACCCTCAAGTATTTGTTCGATTGGGAGCCTTTCAAGGCCTGTTGGGATTTGCCGATGATCCTGAGATTTTGAATGAAATGATTCGAATTGCTGCTCAAGAAAGCAATCAACAGATAAAAAATTACTTCGAATACTTTCTTCAGACATTAAAAGATGAAAATTAATAGGCTGATATTGAGTGAATTGAAGGATATTTTCAGAAAATCTTTTCAAAATTATTTTTGATGCTTTGAAACTTTGTGAAAAGCCCATAATTTTGCCATCCGTTAACACAGAGATGAGTTGAAAATGGCTGTGTTAATCGAGTTGGGGGAATACCAAAGCGGCCAACTGGGACGGACTGTAAATCCGTTGACTTATGTCTTCACAGGTTCGAATCCTGTTTCCCCCACATAGTTGCCTGAATGTAAAATTTTTTTCTAGTTTTGCAGGGCGAAAACATAAGGGAGTAATCCCAGAGATATTAAAAGCGGGAGTAGCTCAGTTGGTAGAGCGGCAGCCTTCCAAGCTGCAGGTCGCGGGTTCGAGCCTCGTCTCCCGCTCAATGCTTTTCTAAGCATCGGGTAAAAGCCGACGTAGCTCAGGGGTAGAGTACTTCCTTGGTAAGGAAGGGGTCACGGGTTCAAATCCCGTCGTTGGCTCTTAACGGCTTCAAATTAAATTAAACATATCTTTAAACTTAAACTGAGGATTTTCAAGCATGGCAAAAGCAACATTCGACCGTTCCAAGCCGCACGTAAACATCGGTACGATTGGACACGTAGACCATGGAAAAACTACATTGACTGCCGCTATTACTACAGTATTGGCTAAACAAGGTCTTTCCGAACTAAGAGATTTCTCTTCTATCGACAACGCTCCAGAAGAAAAAGAAAGAGGTATTACCATTAACACTTCTCACGTAGAGTATCAAACTGCTGCAAGACACTACGCACACGTTGACTGTCCTGGACACGCTGACTACGTTAAGAACATGGTTACTGGTGCTGCTCAGATGGACGGTGCTATCCTAGTGGTAGCTGCTACTGACGGACCAATGCCTCAAACTCGTGAGCACATCCTTCTTGCTCGTCAGGTAGGTGTACCTGCACTTGTTGTATTCTTGAACAAGGTGGACATGGTTGACGATGAAGAACTACTTGAACTAGTAGAAATGGAAGTTAGAGAATTGCTTTCTTTCTATGAGTTTGATGGTGATAACATTCCTGTAATCAAAGGTTCTGCACTTGGTGCATTGAACGGAGAAGAGAAGTGGGAAAAAACTGTAATGGAATTGATGGATGCAGTTGATAACTACATTCCACTTCCTGAGCGTTTGATCGACAAGGACTTCTTGATGCCAGTTGAAGACGTTTTCTCTATCACGGGTCGTGGTACTGTAGCTACCGGACGTATTGAAAGAGGTGTTGTTAACACTGGTGACCCTGTAGATATCATTGGTATGGGAGCTGAGGGATTAAAGTCTACCGTTACTGGTGTAGAGATGTTCCGTAAGATCCTAGACAGAGGTGAAGCAGGTGACAACGTAGGTTTGTTGTTGAGAGGTATCGAAAAGTCTCAGATCAAGCGTGGTATGATTATCTGTAAGCCAGGGTCTGTTACTCCTCACGCTCACTTCAAAGCTGAAGTTTACGTTCTTTCCAAAGAAGAAGGTGGACGCCACACTCCATTCTTCAACAAGTATCGTCCTCAGTTCTACTTGAGAACTACTGACGTAACTGGAGAGATCAAGCTTCCTGAAAATGTAGAAATGGTTATGCCAGGTGATAACGTGACTATCGAAGTTAACTTGTTGAACGCAGTTGCTTTGGAAAAAGGTCTACGATTTGCGATCCGTGAAGGTGGTCGTACAGTAGGTGCCGGTCAGGTTACTGAAATCTTGGACTAATATCCTGAATAATTGATACACAATGCGATCCCGAAGTTTTTTGGGATCGCATTTG
This sequence comes from Algoriphagus kandeliae, assembly GCF_004571135.1. Taxonomy (GTDB): domain Bacteria; phylum Bacteroidota; class Bacteroidia; order Cytophagales; family Cyclobacteriaceae; genus Algoriphagus; species Algoriphagus kandeliae. The sequence continues at coordinate 436,279 of NZ_SPSB01000004.1, read as the reverse complement.
TTTCTTAAGGCTCTTATATCTAATTTTGCGTTCCCGTTTGGAGAGCGATCAAACACACGGGCATAGTTCAATGGCAGAATAGCGGTCTCCAAAACCGTTGATGGGAGTTCGAATCTCTCTGCCCGTGCTAGTAAGCTAATACATATGAATCTGAAAAACTTTGTCCTCGAATCCTACGACGAAATGAAAAACAAGGTCACTTGGCCTAAGTACTCATTTCTTCAAAACTCAGCGGTGCTGGTGTTGGTAGCTTCTTTGATCTTTGCTTTGTTTATCGGAGCAGTTGATTTAGGATTCGAAAACATCATGACATGGTTTTATGATTTGTTTTAATTGAATTGACATTACAGCATGGCCGATCATAAGTGGTACGTACTCAGAGTCGTAGCAGGACAGGAAAAAAAGACTAAGACTTATCTGGAAAATGAAATTTTCAGACAGAAGTTGGAGGAATATATTCCTGAAGTGCTAATCCCATCTGAGAAAGTATATGAAATGCGAAATGGCAAAAAGCGTGTCAGAGAAAGAAACTTTTTCCCTGGTTACGTTTTGGTCAACGCAGATCTTTCACATGGTGAGGCCAATCACGTAATAACGAGCATTCCGGGAGTAATCGGATTTCTTGGATCAAACCAGGGGGGAGCTTCCAAAACCCCTGAACCATTACGCCAATCAGAAGTCAACCGTATCTTAGGAAAGGTTGAGGAGATTGATGAGTTTGCCGAGAAGCTGGATACACCATTTATAGTCGGAGAGTCCGTAAAAGTAATGGACGGACCCTTTAGTGGATTTACCGGGACAATTGAGGAGATATTTGATGACAAGAAGAAATTGAACGTAATGGTCAAGATCTTTGGTCGAAATACTCCTGTTGAATTAAACTTTATACAAGTAGAAAAACAAGACTAAGCAATGGCTAAGGAAATCACTGGTTATTTAAAACTGCAAGTGAAAGGTGGCCAGGCAAATCCGTCACCTCCAGTTGGTCCAGCTCTTGGTTCCAAGGGTTTGAACATCATGGAGTTTTGTAAGCAATTCAATGCACGTACCCAAGACAAAATGGGACAAACGTGCCCTGTATTGATTACAATCTACTCGGATAAGTCTTTCGATTTCGTCGTAAAAACTCCACCAGCAGCGAACCTGCTTTTGGAAGCGGCAAAAATCAAAGGCGGATCTGCAGAACCTAACCGTAAGAAGGTAGGATCTGTTACCTGGGATCAGGTAAAGGAAATAGCGGAGGTAAAGATGCCTGACTTGAATGCCTTTAAAGTGGAGTCTGCCATGCGAATGGTAGCTGGTACTGCACGTAGTATGGGTATCACGGTATCTGGTAAAGCCCCTTGGGAAGAATAATAAAACAACTATGGCTAAGTTAACAAAAAAGCAAAAAGAAGCTCTTTCTAAATACGACCCAAGCCAAGTGTACTCCCTTGAGGCGGCTTCTAATCTCGTGAAAGAAATCACAAACGTTAAGTTTGATGCTTCAGTAGATGTGGATGTACGTCTTGGCGTAGATCCTCGTAAAGCTGATCAAATGGTACGTGGTGTGGTAGCTCTTCCACATGGTACAGGTAAAGACACCAAGGTATTGGTGCTTTGTACTCCTGACAAAGAAGAAGAAGCCAAAGAAGCGGGTGCAGACTACGTTGGATTGGACGACTACATTGCCAAAATCGAAGGCGGATGGACTGACATTGATGTCATCATCACTATGCCAAACGTAATGGCTAAGGTAGGTAGACTAGGTAGAGTATTGGGTCCAAGAGGCCTAATGCCAAACCCTAAAGCAGGTACAGTTACTTTGGAAGTAGGCAAAGCTGTTAAAGAGGTGAAAGCTGGTAAGATCGATTTCAAAGTTGATAAGTTTGGAATTATCCATGCTAGCGTTGGTAAGGTTTCATTCAGCCCTGAAAAAATTCAGGAAAACGTGAATGAGCTAATCCAAACCATCTCTAAGTTGAAGCCTTCTTCATCTAAAGGAACTTATTTCAAGAGTATTCATCTATCCAGTACAATGTCTCCGGGCATTAAGGTAGACAAGGGTAGTTTTCAAGGTATATAATCATGACTAGAGAAGAGAAAAAAGAAGTAATCGACAGTCTTACCGAGAAGTTCAGAGAAAACCCTTTCTTCTACATTACGAATGCTGCGGGATTTTCTGTAGCTGAGGTAAATGCTTTCCGACGAACTTGCTACGAAAGAGGAGTGGAGTACAAAGTGTACAAAAACACCTTAATCAAAAAGGCATTGGAAAATCTAGACGCAGATTTTTCTCAGTTGGATGAATCATTGAAAGGATTCTCTGGAATAATTTTCTCCAAAGAGACTAGTAACCTGCCGGCAAAAGTATTGCTGGATTTCAGAAAAAAGATGGGTAAAAAAGAAACCCGTCCGGTATTCAAAGGTGCATCCATCGATTCCGATATTTTCGTCGGAGAGGAAAACCTTGAAATGCTGTCTAAACTTAAGTCTAAGCAAGAGTTGCTTGGAGACCTATTGGGTCTACTTCAGTCTCCTGCTATGAACCTGATCTCTGCACTTCAAAGTGGTCAAAACAACCTTGGTGGAGTTTTGAAAGCTTTGGAAGAAAGAGGCGAACAATAATTAATTAAATCTTCATTTATCAACGTAAAAAATTAAACTTTAAATAAAATGGCAGATCTTACACAACTTGCAGATCAGTTGGTAAACTTGACTGTAAAAGAGGTTAAAGAATTGACAGACATCCTTAAGGATCAGTATGGTATCGAGCCTGCTGCAGCTGCTGTAGCTGTTGCTGCTGGACCAGCTGCTGGTGGTGCTGACGGTGGTGCTGCAGAAGAAGAGAAAACTTCTTTTGACGTAATCCTAAAGGCTGCTGGTGGTCAGAAGCTTGCAGTAGTTAAGCTTGTAAAAGAATTGACTGGTCTTGGATTGAAAGATGCGAAGGAATTGGTTGATGCCGCTCCTAAGCCATTGAAAGAAGGTGTCGCTAAAGACGAAGCTGAGGCTTTGAAGAAGTCTCTTGAAGAAGCTGGTGCTGAAGTAGAGATCAAATAATTTGGCGAACCAAAAACCACTGGTTTAGGTTTTGCCCTAAGACCTGACTATTCAAGTCAGGTCTTTTCCTGTTTATGCACAGGGTAAAAATTGCATTATTCTAAGCGACAATTGTCTTATTCCGTTATTTAATTTCACCAAAACACACACTACCTTGGCTATCAAGAATCAAACCGAAAGGAAAAGTTTCTCCTCCATAAAGGTGGTCAAAGACTATCCGGATTTTCTCGATATCCAGCTACAGTCCTTCAAGGACTTTTTCCAGCTGGATACGCCTGCAGAAAAGAGAAGAGCCGACGGATTATTCAAGGTTTTCTCAGAGAATTTCCCAATTTCAGATTCCCGGGAAAATTTCACCTTGGAATTCATCGACTATGCGGTGGATCCACCCAAATACAGCGTCGGGGAATGTATTGAAAGAGGTCTGACCTACTCCGTTCCGCTTAAGGCAAAACTTCGATTGCTTTGTCATGACGAAGACAATGAGGATTTTGAAACCATCGAGCAGGAAGTTTTCTTAGGAAACCTTCCATACATGACCGAGAAAGGTTCATTTGTGATCAATGGGGCCGAGCGTGTTATCGTGTCTCAATTGCACAGATCTCCTGGGGTGTTCTTCGCACAAAGTAAGCACACCAATGGGACGAAGCTTTACTCCGCTAGAATTATTCCTTTCAAAGGTTCTTGGATCGAATTCGCGACTGACATTAACAATGTCATGTATGCCTATATCGATCGAAAGAAAAAATTCCCTGTAACCACTTTGCTTAGAGCTATCGGATATGGTTCCGATAAGGATATTTTGGATTTGTTTGGACTTTCTGAGGAAGTTCCAGCTACCAAAACTGCCCTTAAAAAAGCTGCAGGAAGAAAGCTTGCTGCCCGTGTTTTGAGAACTTGGGTGGAAGATTTCGTGGATGAAGATACAGGTGAGGTAGTATCTATCGACCGAAATGAAGTTTTGTTGGAGCGGGATACCGTTTTGACCGATGAGGATATTGAAATGATCCTTGATTCCGGTTCAAAAAGCATTATTCTTCATAGAGAAGATGTGAATATCGCTGATTATTCCATCATCTATAATACGTTACAGAAGGATAATTCCAACTCTGAAAAAGAAGCGGTTGAGGTAATTTACCGTCAACTTAGAAATACAGAAGCACCTGATGAGGCTACTGCCCGAGAGGTGATTCATTCCCTATTCTTCTCAGATAAGCGTTATGACTTGGGAGAAGTAGGACGATATAGAATCAACAAAAAATTAGGTCTCGATATCGAGCCTGATAAAATTGTATTGACGAAGGAAGACATTATTTCCATCGTTAAATATTTGATCGGATTGATCAACTCTAAAGCTGTTGTCGATGATATCGACCACCTTTCCAATCGACGAGTTCGTACAGTAGGTGAGCAGCTTTACAGTCAGTTCGGAGTAGGTCTTGCTCGTATGGCAAGAACTATCCGTGAACGAATGAACGTACGTGACAATGAAGATTTCAAGCCAGTAGACTTGATCAACGCTCGTACACTTTCCTCTGTGATCAACTCCTTCTTTGGAACAAATCAGCTTTCTCAGTTCATGGACCAAACCAATCCTTTGGCTGAGTTGACGCACAAGCGTAGACTTTCTGCTTTGGGTCCAGGTGGTCTTTCCAGAGAGCGTGCTGGTTTCGAAGTTCGAGACGTTCACTATACACACTATGGACGACTTTGTACCATTGAAACTCCAGAAGGTCCAAACATTGGTTTGATTTCTTCACTTTGCGTACATGCAAAAGTGAATTCCATGGGCTTCTTGGAAACACCTTATAGAAAGGTGAAAGAAGGTAAGGTCGGCATGAAGCCAGAAGATATTGTGTTCTTGACTGCTGAAGAAGAAGATAATCACAATATCGCTCAGGCAAATGCACCGTTGGATGACAAGGGATCTTTCGTAAATGATCGGGTAAAGGCTAGATATGAGGGTGACTTCCCGGTATTGGAGCCATCTGAAATCAGTTACATGGACGTTGCTCCTAACCAGATTGTATCAGTTGCGGCTTCCTTGATTCCATTCTTGGAGCATGATGATGCAAACCGTGCCTTGATGGGATCTAACATGCAGCGTCAAGCAGTTCCTTTGATCAAAGCTGAAGCTCCTATTGTAGGAACTGGCTTGGAAGGAAAAGCAGCTCGTGATTCAAGAGCTTTGATCATCGCAGAAGCGGATGGTGTAGTTGATTATGTGGATGCTAACAGAATCCGAATCAAGTACGATCTTTCTGATGATGAACTACTCGTGAATTTCACTGACGAGTATAAGACTTATGATCTTATCAAGTTTAGAAGAACGAACCAAGACACCACTATCAACCTTACTCCCCTTGTACTAAAAGGAGATCGAGTGGAAAAAGGTCAGGTATTGGTAGAAGGGTATTCTACTAATAATGGTGAGTTGGCTTTGGGTAAAAACCTTCGAGTGGCTTACATGCCATGGCAAGGATATAACTTCGAGGATGCGATTGTAATCTCTGAGCGAGTTGTTCGTGAGGATATTTTTACCTCCATCCACGTTGAAGAATTCCAACTTGAGGTTAGAGATACCAAGCGTGGTGAAGAAGAATTGACTTCTGAAATCCCTAACGTTTCCGAAGAAGCTGTAAAGCATCTTGACGAAAATGGTATCATTACCGTAGGTGCTGAAGTAAAAGAAGGAGATATCATCATTGGTAAGATCACTCCAAAAGGAGAAACTGATCCAACTCCGGAAGAAAAACTTCTTCGTGCAATCTTTGGTGACAAAGCAGGTGATGTGAAGGATGCTTCCTTGAAAGCTTCTCCATCTTTGAATGGGGTAGTGATCGAGACCAAGCTATTCTCCAGACCTAAGAAAGATAAAGACAACCGTGCGAAAGCGAAGGCGGAAGTTGAAAAGCTGAAAGCAAAATACTCCAAAGATCTATTGGCTATCAGAGCAAGAATGATCGATAAGTTGGTGAAATTGCTTGATGGCAAGACTTCTCAAGGAGTGAAGCACAAGTTTGGTGATGAGATCATCAGCAAGGGAATGAAGTTCAATCAAAAGAACATTGAGAACAACCTATTCCCTGCGAAGAACCCATACAGAGACGAATCCAACTACAATGTTCCTGAAGAAGCGAACCTTATTTCAGACATTATTTTGGATGATTGGACTGATGATGCACATACCAATGAAATGATCGTGAAATTGGTAAAGAACTACACCAATGCACGAAATGAAATCAGTGGTCAGTTCAAGCGTGAGCGATTCACCCTAGAAGTAGGGGATGAGTTGCCAGCGGGAATTGTAAAACTTGCAAAAGTTTACATCGCCAAGAAACGTAAGCTAAAAGTAGGTGATAAGATGGCAGGTCGTCACGGTAACAAAGGTATCGTGGCTAGAATCGTCCGAGATGAGGATATGCCATTCTTGGAAGACGGTACGCCAATGGATATCGTATTGAACCCACTAGGTGTACCTTCCCGAATGAACATCGGACAGATTTTCGAAACTGTTTTGGCTTGGGCTGGACACAAAATGGGTAAGAAATACGCTACTCCAATCTTTGACGGTGCTTCTATGGAAGACGTGGCAAAAGAATTGGAAGCAGCAGGACTACCTCCTTACGGACGTACCTATCTATACGATGGTTTGACAGGTGCGAAATTTGATCAGCCAGTAACCGTAGGTATCGCCTACATGTTGAAGCTAGGTCACTTGGTAGATGATAAAATGCACGCTCGTTCAATCGGTCCTTACTCTTTGATTACGCAGCAGCCATTGGGTGGTAAAGCTCAATTTGGTGGTCAGCGTTTCGGAGAAATGGAAGTTTGGGCGCTTGAGGCATTTGGTGCATCCCACGTGTTGCAAGAGATTTTGACGGTAAAATCCGATGATGTGATTGGCCGTGCAAAAGCTTACGAAGCGATTGTCAAGGGTGAAAACTTGCCGAAACCAAATATTCCTGAATCATTCAATGTATTGGTTCATGAATTGAGAGGCTTGGCACTTGAAATTACCTTAGACTAATTAGGCTCATTTGGGCGGGAAACCGCCCTTCACATATCTTTCAAAAATTATGGCGTTCAGAAAAAACAAAAAACTCAACAATGACTTTTCGAGAGTCACCATCAGTTTGGCTAGCCCGGAATCTATCCTGGATAGCTCAAATGGTGAAGTGACCCAGCCAGAAACCATCAACTACAGAACCTACAAGCCTGAAATGGGGGGCTTGTTCTGTGAGCGGATTTTTGGTCCGGTTAAAGACTGGGAATGTCATTGTGGTAAATACAAGCGCATCAGATACAAAGGCATTATCTGCGACCGTTGTGGCGTAGAAGTGACTGAGAAGAAAGTACGTCGTGAGCGAATGGGACACATCGAATTGGTGGTTCCTGTTGCCCATATTTGGTATTTCAAATCACTTCCAAATAAAATCGGATACCTATTAGGCCTTCCTACCAAGAAGCTTGATCAAATCGTTTATTACGAGCGATATGTAGTTATCCAAGCTGGGGTAAAAGAGGAAGATGGTATTCAGTACTTAGACTTCTTGACTGAAGATGAGTACTTGGATATCATGGATAAGCTTCCAAAAGAAAATCACCTATTGGATGATGATGATCCTAACAAGTTCATCGCTAAAATGGGTGCAGAGGCATTGGAAATGCTTCTTGCTAGATTGGATTTGGATGATCTTTCTTATTCTTTGCGTCACCAAGCAGCAACTGATACTTCTCAGCAGCGAAAAGCAGAAGCTTTGAAGCGATTGAAGGTTGTTGAAGCGTTCCGTGATGCCCGCACTCGAATCGAAAACCGTCCAGAGTGGATGATCGTCCGAATGGTTCCGGTTATTCCACCAGAATTGAGACCATTGGTTCCATTGGATGGAGGTCGATTTGCAACATCTGATTTGAATGACCTTTATCGAAGAGTAATCATCCGAAATAATCGTTTGAAGCGATTGATCGATATCAAAGCACCTGAGGTGATTTTGAGAAACGAGAAGCGTATGCTTCAGGAAGCGGTAGATTCTCTTTTTGATAACTCAAGAAAAGTAAATGCGGTAAGATCAGATGGTAACCGTGCCTTGAAATCCCTTTCCGATATGTTGAAAGGAAAGCAAGGTCGATTCCGTCAAAACTTGCTCGGTAAGCGTGTGGATTACTCCGGTCGATCTGTGATCGTGGTAGGTCCTGAATTGAAGCTTCACGAGTGTGGTCTTCCTAAAAATATGGCAGCTGAGCTTTTCAAGCCATTTATCATCAGAAAGCTGATCGAAAGAGGTATTGTAAAGACAGTTAAGTCGGCTAAGAAAATTGTGGATCGTAAAGATCCTGTGGTTTGGGATATTTTGGAAAATGTTTTGAAAGGACATCCGGTTCTTCTTAACCGTGCCCCAACTCTTCACAGATTGGGTATCCAGGCATTCCAGCCAAAATTGATCGAAGGAAAAGCTATCCAGCTTCACCCATTGGTATGTACAGCGTTTAACGCTGACTTTGATGGTGACCAAATGGCTGTACACGTACCGCTAGGTCATGAGGCGATTTTGGAAGCTTCAACTTTGATGCTTTCTTCTCACAATATCCTTAACCCTGCGAACGGAGCTCCTATCACGGTACCTTCTCAGGACATGGTATTGGGACTTTACTATGTAACAAAAGGTAAAAAGTCTACTCCAGAAGAACCAGTTCTAGGTGAAGGGATGACCTTCTATGGACAGGAGGAAGTGATTATTGCTCTCAACGAGGGACAGATTTCCCAACACGCACATATTAAGTGTAAAGTGACTGTTCGTACTCCGGAAGGTGAATTGAAGGAAGAATTGGTTGACACCGTAGCGGGTCGATTGATTTTCAATCAATTCGTTCCAGAAGAGGTAGGGTATGTGAACGAGCTTCTAACCAAGAAAAAACTTCAGCAAATCATCGCTAAGGTGGTGAAAGTTTGTGGAGTTGCTCGTACTGCGCAATTCTTGGATGACATCAAGCATCTTGGATTCCAGATGGCTTACCGAGGTGGTCTTTCCATGGGGCTTAATGATGTAATCATTCCGGATGAAAAAGATCCAATGATTGCTAAGGCCAAGGAGGAAGTAGATGCTGTTTGGAACAACTACCTAATGGGTCTGATCACCGACAACGAGCGATACAATCAGGTAATTGATATTTGGACTCGTACCAACTCTCACTTGACCAACATCCTTATGAAGCAAATGGAGGATGATAAGCAAGGATTCAATGCAATCTACATGATGATGCACTCCGGTGCTCGAGGATCTAGAGAGCAAATCCGTCAGTTGGGAGGTATGCGAGGTCTGATGGCTAAGCCTCAGAAAAACCTGCAAGGTTCTGTAGGTGAAATCATCGAAAACCCAATCCTTTCCAACTTTAAGGAAGGTTTGGACGTACTCGAGTACTTTATCTCTACCCACGGTGCACGTAAAGGTCTTGCTGATACAGCTTTGAAAACTGCCGATGCGGGTTACTTGACTCGTCGATTGGTGGACGTAGCACAAGACATGATCGTGACTGAGGATGACTGTGGTACTTTAAGAGGTCTGGTGGTTCAGGCTCTGAAGGACAATGAAGATATCGTTGAGCCACTTTCTGAAAGAATCTTGGGCCGTGTGTCTGTACACGATGTATATGATCCAGTTTCAGACGAATTGATTATTCCTGCAGGAGTTGAAATCGACGATGAGATTGCTGCTTTAGTAGATGAATCAGCGATTGAAGAAGTTGAAATACGTTCCGTATTGACTTGTGAAACTCGTCGGGGTGTATGTTCTAAGTGTTACGGTCGAAATCTAGCTACTGGTAAAATGGTGCATGCTGGTGAAGCTGTGGGTGTTATTGCTGCACAGTCTATCGGTGAACCAGGTACTCAGTTGACACTTCGTACATTCCACGTAGGTGGTACGGCTTCTAACATGGCAGTTGATGCAAGTATCAATGCTAAGTTTGAAGGTGTGGTTGAATTCGATGAGGAATTGAGATTCCTCGAAACCACTAATAAAGATGGAGAGCCAGTTACAGTGGTAATGGGTCGATCCGGAGAAATCCGAATCAATGATGCCAAAAATGGTAAAGCCCTTGTTTCTAACCACGTTCCTTATGGTGCTATCTTGAATGTAAAAGATGGTCAGAAGGTAGCAAAAGGTGATTCGCTTTGTACTTGGGATCCATACAACGCTGTGATTCTTTCTGAATTTGATGGTTCTGTTGAATTCGAGTCTATCGTTGAAGGTATTACTTATAAAGAAGTAGCCGATGATCAGACTGGTTTCCGTGAAAAAGTAATCATCGAAACTAAGGATAGAACTAAGAACCCTGCCATCGTGGTGAACTATGGTGAGGACAGTAAGGCTTACAATATTCCAGTAGGAGCTCACTTGGCAGTTGACTTGGGAGATAAAGTAAAAGCTGGACAGATTTTGGTGAAAATCCCTCGATCTGTTGGTAAAACCCGAGACATCACCGGTGGTCTTCCAAGAGTAACGGAATTGTTCGAAGCTCGAAACCCATCCAACCCTGCAGTCGTTTCCGAAATCGACGGTGTGGTAACTTATGGAGGTATCAAGCGTGGTAACCGTGAGATTATCATTGAGTCCAAAGATGGAGTTGTGAAGAAGTATATGGTTTCTCTATCCAAGCATATCTTGGTTCAGGAAAACGACTTCATTCGCGCTGGTGAGCCTCTCTCTGATGGAGCAATTACTCCAAATGACATCTTGGCAATCAAAGGACCTACTGCAGTTCAAGAGTATTTGGTTAACGAGATTCAGGAAGTTTACCGACTTCAGGGTGTAAAAATCAACGATAAGCACATTGAGGTAATCGTATCTCAAATGATGCAGAAAGTTGAAATCCTAGATGCAGGTGACACAAGCTTCTTGCAAGGTCAAACCGTTGATAAGTGGGCATTCCGCGAAGAGAACGATATGATTCTTGATAAGAAAGTAGTGATGGATGCTGGAGACTCCTCGACTTTGAAGCCAGGAATGATTATTTCTGCTAGAAGACTTCGGGATGAAAATTCCAGCTTGAAGCGAAAGGATCTTAAACTGGTTCAGGTTCGTGACGCAGAGCCAGCTGTATCTAAGCCAACGCTACAAGGTATTACGGCGGCGTCCTTGGGTACTGAAAGCTTTATCTCTGCAGCTTCCTTCCAGGAAACTACCAAGGTGCTTTCAGAAGCTTCCATCAGAGGTAAGCGTGATGAATTGCTAGGTTTGAAAGAAAACGTAATTGTTGGACACTTGATTCCTGCTGGTACAGGACAGCGAAGATTCCAAAAGATGATCGTTGGTTCTAAGGAGGAATACGAGAAGCTATCCGAAAACATGGAAGTTCCTTCTCAAAAGTCTAGCGAAGCAATTCTATAATATATTTGAATTAAACTGAAAATAGGCCTGTATAAACGTACAGGCCTTTTTTAATCCCCAAAACCATGAATGAAGATAAAGGACAAAAAAGACCGGATCAACAAATTAATGTGGAACTATCGGAAGAGGTAGCAGAAGGTACTTACTGCAATTTGGCGATGATTGCCCACTCCAATTCTGAGTTTGTGATTGATTTTATTCGCCTCATGCCAGGAGTTCCTAAAGCAAAAGTAAAGTCCCGGATTATCGTGACACCAGATCATGCAAGACGGCTTTTGGCTGCTTTGAAAGACAATATTGAAAAATACGAGGCTGCTTTTGGTAAAATCAACCCAAGTGATGAGTCTCCGAGGTTCCCAATTAGCTTCGGAACTCCGGGTGAAGCGTAACAAAAATATAACTGCTTAATTTTGTTAGTCTTATTACTTTCTTTACCTTTGCAGTCCAAAATTCAACAGTTTACAGAAAACTAAATATTATCAGTTAATGCCTACTATACAACAGTTAGTAAGAAAAGGTAGAACAACGCTGGAAACCAAATCAAAATCAAGAGCTTTGGATGCATGTCCACAGCGAAGAGGGGTTTGTACCAGGGTGTACACTACTACCCCTAAGAAACCTAACTCGGCGATGAGAAAGGTGGCAAGGGTGAGATTGACAAACGGAAAAGAAGTGAACGCTTACATTCCGGGTGAAGGACACAATTTGCAGGAGCACTCAATCGTATTGATTCGAGGTGGTCGTGTGAAAGACCTTCCAGGTGTAAGATATCACATCATCCGAGGTGCACTAGATACTGCAGGTGTGAAAGACAGAAAGCAAGGTCGTTCCAAGTACGGTGCAAAAAGACCAAAGGCTGGAGCAGCCAAAAAGTAATTTGTAATTAGAAAGAAAAATGAGAAAAGCGAAACCAAAGAAGAGATATATTCTTCCCGATCCAAAGTTCAATGATACTTTGGTGACCAAGTTTGTAAACTGTCTGATGATCGACGGGAAGAAGAGTATTGCTTACAACATTTTCTACGATGCAATCGAGAAAGTGGAGGCAAAAGTAGGTGAGAATGGTCTTGAAGTTTGGAAAAAAGCGCTAAACAATATTTCTCCATCCGTTGAGGTGAAGAGTCGTAGAGTTGGTGGTGCTACATTCCAGGTTCCTATGGAAGTCAGACCTGAAAGAAAAATCTCCCTAGGAATCAAATGGATGATCACCTATGCACGAAAAAGAGGTGAGAAAACTATGATGGACAGATTGGCGGGTGAAATCATCGCAGCTTCCAAAGGCGAAGGAGCCGCTGTGAAGAAAAAAGATGATACGCACAGAATGGCAGAAGCCAACAAAGCATTCTCTCACTTTAGATTTTAATTTAGGATGGCAAGAGATTTAAGATACACCCGAAACATCGGTATCGCTGCTCACATTGATGCCGGTAAAACTACTACTACTGAGCGAATCCTTTTTTACTCTGGCGTTTCTCACAAAATCGGTGAGGTTCACGATGGTGCTGCTACCATGGACTGGATGGCACAAGAGCAGGAAAGAGGTATTACCATTACTTCTGCTGCTACTACCGTTTTTTGGAATTACAGAGATCACAAATATCAAATCAACATCATTGATACTCCTGGACACGTAGACTTTACCGTAGAGGTAAACCGTTCTCTTCGAGTATTGGATGGGTTGGTTTTCCTTTTCAGTGCTGTGGATGGGGTAGAGCCTCAGTCCGAAACTAACTGGAGACTTGCAGACAATTATAAAGTGCCTCGTATCGGTTTCGTTAATAAAATGGACCGTGCTGGTGCTAACTTCCTTGACGTATGTCGTCAAGTGAAAGATATGTTGGGTAGCTATGCTGTTCCTTTGCAAATTCCAATCGGTGCTGAAGACAAATTCCGTGGAGTAGTTGACTTGATCAACAACAGAGGAATCGTTTGGAATGAAGACGATATGGGAATGACCTATGAGGTTGTAGATATCCCTGCAGATTTGGAAGACGAAGTTGCTCAATGGAGAGAGCATTTGTTGGAAGCTGTTGCTGAATACGATGAGTCTCTTATGGAGAAGTTCTTCGACGATCCAGATTCTATTACCGAAGAGGAGATCTTGACTGCGTTGCGTAAAGCAACAATCGACATGAAGATTGTTCCTATGGTCTGCGGATCTTCATTCAAAAACAAAGGTGTTCAAACCATGCTTGACTTGGTGATGGAATTGTTGCCTTCTCCATTGGATAAGGACGACATCGTAGGTCACGCTTTGGATAACGAAGAAGAAGAAATTCGAATTGCACCTGACGAAAACGAACCATTTGCAGGTTTGGCTTTCAAAATTGCTACTGACCCATTTGTAGGTAGACTTTGTTTTGTAAGAGCTTACTCTGGAAAACTTGAGTCTGGCTCTTATGTATTCAATAGCCGTTCTGGAAACAAGGAGCGTATCTCCCGAGTATTCCAGATGCACGCCAATAAGCAAAATCAGATTGAGCGATTGATGGCTGGTGATATCGGTGCGGTTGTAGGATTTAAGGATATCAAGACTGGTGATACGCTTTGCGATGAAAAGCGTAAAGTGGTATTGGAATCTATGATTTTCCCTGAGCCAGTTATCGGTTATGCTATCGAAGCTAAAACTCAAGCTGACGTAGATAAATTAGGTATGGCTATCGCTAAGTTGGTTGAAGAAGATCCAACCCTCCAAGTAAATACTGATCACGAAACTGGTCAGACCATCTTGAGAGGAATGGGAGAGCTTCACCTTGATATCATCATCGACCGATTGAAGCGTGAATTTAAAGTTGAAATCAACCAAGGTGCTCCTCAGGTTGCATATAAGGAAGCTTTGTTTGGTTCAGTTGAACACAAAGAGGTTTATAAGAAGCAGACTGGTGGTAAAGGTAAATTTGCAGATATTGTCTTCGAATTAGGCCCAAGAGAAGCTGACCCTGAGACTGGTGAAGTGAAGCCTGGATTGGAGTTTGTAAACGCGATCGTGGGTGGTGTGATTCCAAAAGAATTCATTCCATCTATCCAAAAAGGTTTTGCTGAAGCGATGAAGAATGGACCTTTGGCTGGTTATCCGGTAGAATCTATGAAGGTTCGTCTATTCCACGGATCTTTCCACGATGTCGATTCCGATGCGCTTTCATTTGAATTGGCAGCTAGAATTGGTTTCAAAGAAGCAGCTAAGAAGTGTAAGCCTCAGTTGCTTGAGCCTATCATGTCTGTAGACGTAGTGACTCCTGACGAATACACTGGTCCTATCACCGGTGACTTGAATAGAAGAAGAGGTTTGATGAAAGGTATGGATACGAAAGGTACCTCTACTGTAGTTAAAGCTTCTGTTCCTTTGTCTGAGTTGTTCGGGTATATCACCGATTTGAGAACCATCTCTTCCGGTAGAGCTACTGCTACTTTGACATTCTCTCACTATGAGCCAGTGCCTAACAACATTGCTGAGAGCGTAATTGCTAACGTAAAAGGTCAGAACGCCTAATCAATATTTGCGATGAATCAGAAAATTAGAATAAAACTAAAGTCATACGATCACACCCTGGTGGACAAGTCATCAGAGAAGATCGTGAAAGCGGTAAAAGCTACCGGAGCTGTCGTTGTAGGTCCAATTCCATTGCCTACTAAGAAGGAGAAATTCACTGTATTGAAATCTCCACACGTAAACAAGAAAGCGAGAGATCAATACCAGCTTTGTACTTACAAACGCTTGGTGGACATTTATTCCAACTCATCCAAAACTGTAGATGCTTTGATGAAAATCGAGCTTCCAAGTGGTGTGGATGTTGAGATCAAAGTCTGACAGACTAAACCAAATTTATATACAAAAAAGACCTGCAAATTTTTGCAGGTCTTTTGTTTTGCCCTGATTCTGCAAAGATCCTGTTGGATAGAGGGGTATTTTAACCTCAATCCTAGGTAAATATTTTGTAAATGTTTGAAAATATAAGAGTTGGGGTTTGCTGCAGAATTTTATTTCAGTAACTTTGCAGTCCTTAAAAAGGCCCCAAGCGCATAAACGCTTGTGGATTATCAAATTATCTTCAAAAGATGTCTGGTATAATAGGTAAAAAAGTAGGAATGACTAGCATTTTTAGTGCCGATGGACGTAATGTCGCATGCACGCTAATAGAAGCTGGTCCTTGCGTAGTGACGCAAGTAAAAAACGTTGAAACAGACGGGTACAACGCAGTGCAGTTGGCGTATGGAGAGCGAAAGGAGAAAAATACTCCTAAGCCATTGATCGGTCACTTCAAGAAGGCCGGTACTACGCCAAAGCAGAAGGTTGTTGAGTTCCGTGATTTCCGGGTCGAATTTGAAGGCCAGGTAGATCTAGGAGCTACGGTTAAGGCTTCCGAGGTATTCGTAGAAGGTGACTTCGTCGATGCAATTGGAACCTCAAAAGGTAAAGGCTTCCAGGGGGTTGTGAAGCGTCATGGTTTTGGTGGTGTGGGTGGTCAAACTCACGGTCAGCACAACAGACAGCGACACCCAGGTTCAATCGGTGCTTGTTCCTGGCCTTCCCGAGTATTCAAGGGAATGCGAATGGCTGGAAGAACTGGCGGAAATCGTGTGAAGGTGTTGAATCTCAGAGTATTGAAAGTATATCCTGAGAAAAATCTCCTTTTGGTATCCGGTTCAGTACCAGGTCACAAAAATTCTTATGTAATTCTAGAGAAGTAAGCCATGGAATTAGCAGTATTAAATCAAAAAGGCGAAGATACCGGAAGAAAGGTGCAGTTGTCCGATGAGATTTTTGGCATCGAGCCAAATGACAACGCCATCTATCTGGATGTGAAGCAGTACCTGGCTAATCAAAGACAGGGAACACATAAGTCTAAAGAAAGAAATGAAGTTGCTGGATCTACTAAGAAGATCAAAAAGCAAAAAGGTACCGGTACTGCCCGTGCAGGGTCTTTGAAATCTCCGGTATTTAGAGGTGGAGGTAGAGTTTTTGGTCCTAAGCCAAGAAATTACTCTTTCAAACTCAATAAAAAAGTAAAACAACTAGCCAGAAAATCTGCCCTTGCTTACAAGGTGAAAGATAACAGCTTGTCAATTTTGGAAAACATCTCTTTTGATGCTCCAAAAACTAAAGCGTATCTGGCTTTGCTTAATGGATTGGCGCTATCCGATAAGAAGACGCTTTTGGTTCTCCCTGAAGACAACAAGAACGTTTACCTGTCCAGCAGAAATATCCCTAAGGCAAAAGTTGTGACTGTGAATGATGTGAATACTTACTCCCTTCTTAATGCAGACCACTTGGTCCTTTGTGAAGGTTCTGTAAGTAAGTTGGAAACCATTTTATCGAAATAAGACAATGGATATTCTAAAGCAGCCTTTGATTACAGAAAAGATTTCTGCAATGAATGAGCGAGGAGTTTACGGATTCATCGTAGACAAAACCGCTAAGAAGCCAGAAATCAAAAATGCTGTAGAAAAAACCTACGGTGTAAAAGTGGTATCCGTAAGAACCATGCGTTACGCTGCGAAGCGTAAGACTCGCTACACCAAGACAGGTATCGTGTCAGGATTTACCAATGCTTTCAAAAAAGCAATCGTACAGGTAGCTGACGGAGAGGTAATTGACTTTTACGGAGAAATTTAATTGAATCGAAATCATGGCAATTAAAAAATTAAAGCCTGTAACTCCTGGGACAAGATTCAGAGTAGCTCCAGCTTTTGATGAGATCACCAAATCAAAGCCAGAGAAATCTTTGCTTGCTCCTTTGAAGAAGTCAGGTGGTAGAAATAATGATGGCAAAATGACTGCCCGCTACATCGGTGGTGGTCATAAGAGAAGACTCAGAGTTGTGGACTTCAAGCGTAATAAGTTTGGTGTTCCAGCTACCGTAAAGGCGATTGAGTACGATCCTAACAGAACAGCCCGTTTAGCCCTGCTATACTATGCTGACGGTGCTAAAGCCTACATTATCGCTCCGGAAGGTTTGCAAGTAGGGCAAACAGTGATTTCCGGTGAGCAAGTTGCTCCAGAAGTTGGTAACGCAATGCCTTTGGCTAACATCCCTATGGGTACTATTGTACACTGTGTGGAATTGAAGCCGGGCAAAGGTGCTGCCATGGTACGAAGTGCCGGTGGATATGCACAAATCGTTGCTCGTGAAGGTAAGTATGTTACCATCAAGCTTCCATCTGGAGAGATGAGACTTGTATTGGGTGCTTGTATGGCCACTGTGGGTACAGTATCCAATGGTGACCACATGAATGTGGTTCTTGGTAAAGCCGGTAGAAAGAGATGGTTAGGAAGAAGACCTCGAGTAAGAGGTGTGGCTATGAACCCAGTAGATCACCCAATGGGTGGTGGTGAAGGCCGATCTTCCGGAGGTCATCCTAGATCCCGTACAGGACTTCTTGCGAAAGGTAAGAAAACCCGTAGCCCTAAGAAGTATTCAAACAAGTTCATCATCAGTAAAAGATCTAAATAAACATGGCACGTTCATTAAAAAAAGGTCCTTATATCGAGCATCACCTTCTGAAGAAAGTGGACGCGATGAACGAATCAGGAAAGAAATCTGTCATCAAGACTTGGTCTCGACGATCTATGATTTCCCCGGATTTCGTTGGTCATACCTTTGCTGTGCATAATGGAAATAAATTCATTCCAGTATTTGTAACAGACAATATGGTAGGTCACAAACTAGGTGAATTTGCTCCAACCAGAAATTTCAGAGGCCACATTGCCAAAAAAGATAAAGGAAAGAGATAATCATGGAAGCAGTAGCAAGATTAAATAACGTTCCTACCTCTCCGCGCAAAATGCGTCTAGTCGCTGACTTGGTCAGAGGCAAAAGAGTGGGATTGGCCTTGAGCATTCTGAAGTACACTCCAAATCACGGAGCAATCCGTCTGGAAAAGCTTCTCCTATCTGCTGTGGCCAACTGGCAAGCGAAAAATCCTGACGCTAAACTTGAAGAAGCGGATCTATATGTAAAGACCATTATGGTTAACGAAGGTAGATCTCTCAAGAGATTGAGACCAGCTCCTCAAGGTCGCGGTCACCGAATTCGCAAAAGATCAAATCATGTGACTCTTGTAGTTGATTCTTTCAACGACATGGACGTTACCGCTGATATAGTAGAAACTAACGAACAGGCAAATTAAGAACAGACTATGGGACAAAAGATTAACCCAATAGGATTGCGACTTGGTATAATCAAAGGCTGGGACTCCAACTGGTATGGTGGGAAGGACTTCGCTGAGAAACTATACGAAGATCAAAAAATCCGAAAGTACGTCCTTGCCAGAATCCCTAAGGGTGGTATCTCTAAAGTAATCATTGAGCGTACGCTTAAGAGAATTACTTTGACTATCCATACCGCTCGTCCGGGAGTAGTGATTGGTAAAGGTGGTGCCGAAGTTGACAAATTGAAAGAAGAGCTGAAGAAGCTTACTAACAAAGACATCCAGATCAATATTTTCGAGATCAAAAGACCTGAATTGGATGCCAAATTGGTAGGTGAGTCTATCGCTCAGCAGCTTCAGGCAAGAATCTCCTTCCGTCGTGCGATGAAGCAAGCTATTGCTGCTTCTATGCGAGTAGGAGCTGAAGGAATTAAGGTTAAACTTTCTGGTCGTTTGGGTGGTGCTGAAATGGCACGATCTGAAATGTACAAAGAAGGTAGAATTCCTCTTCATACCCTTCGAGCAGACATCGATTATGCTGTTTCTGAAGCGCAGACCGTTTATGGTATCATCGGTATCAAAGTGTGGATCTTCAAAGGTGAAGTCTATGGTAAGCGAGATCTTTCTCCTAACCAAGGTGCTGCCAATGAGCCTAAGGGTAGAGGCGGAGCCAAGAATGACCGAGGTCCAAGACGTAGAAAAAGAAATAGCTAATTTTCACCGTTAAGTGAGAAATCATGTTACAGCCAAAAAGAACTAAATATAGAAAAATGCAGAAGGGCCGTGTCAAAGGCATCGCTCAAAGGGGGCATACGCTCGCTTTTGGCAACTTTGGCATCAAGTCTCTAGAAGCTGGATGGATTACTTCCCGGCAGATTGAGGCAGCCCGTATCGCTATGACCCGTGCCATGAAGCGTGAAGGTCAGGTTTGGATCAGAATTTTCCCTGACAAGCCGATCACCAAAAAGCCTGCTGAAGTGCGTATGGGTAAAGGTAAGGGTGCTCCTGAATACTGGGTAGCAGTGATCAAGCCTGGTACCATCTTGTTTGAAGCAACCGGAGTTTCTATCGAAACAGCAAAAGAAGCTCTTCGACTTGCTCAACAAAAATTGCCAGTTAGCACGAAGTTTATTGTCCGTAGAGATTACGCAGAATAATCATCACTATGAAATATTCAGAAATCACTTCACTTTCCGCAAGTGAAATCGCTGAAAAAATCAGCGCCGAGAAAACGAATCTGAGCAAGTTGCAATTTGCTCACTCAATTTCTCCTATCGAAAATCCTAACAGAATCCGGGAGACCAAGCGCTTAATCGCAAGATTGAAGACTGCATTGGCCGCCAAATAATAGCTAACAGAAAAGAAAATGGCTACGATCGAAAGAAATCTTCGTAAAGAAAGAATTGGCAAGGTCATTAGCAACAAAATGGATAAATCCATTACTGTAGCTGTAGAAAGACGTGTGAAGCACGGAATCTACGGTAAGTTCGTTGCCAAGACAACCAAATTTATGGCTCATGACGAGAAGAACGAATGTAACCCAGGTGACATCGTGAAAATCAGTGAGACTCGTCCGCTGAGTAAGAACAAGCGTTGGAGATTAGTTGAAATTATTGAAAGGGCTAAATAATCATGATACAGCAAGAATCCAGACTAAGCGTTGCGGACAATTCCGGTGCTAAAGAAGTATTGGTGATCCGCGTATTGGGTGGAACGAAGAAGCGTTATGCTTCTATCGGCGACAAAGTAGTCGTGACTGTAAAATCAGCCCTATCCTCCAGCAATATGAAAAAAGGTACCGTTTCTAAAGCGGTGATCGTACGTACCAAAAAAGAGGTAAGACGTAAGGACGGATCTTACATCCGTTTTGAAGACAATGCTGCTGTGTTGTTGAACAACAATGACGAACCAAGAGGTACCCGTATCTTCGGCCCTGTGGCTAGAGAGCTTCGGGAGAAGCAGTATATGAAAATCGTTTCTTTGGCCCCTGAAGTATTGTAATCATGAAAAAAGTGATCAAAAAGCAGGCTAAACTGCACGTGAAAACCGGAGACACCGTCAAGGTGATCGCTGGTGATGATAAAGGTAAAACAGGGAAAATCCTTGCTGTCGACACCCAAAAGCAGAGAGCTTTTGTAGAAGGAATCAACATCGTGACTAAGCACGTGAAACCTACTGCTGCTAAGCCTCAAGGTGGTATCGAAAAGAAAGAAGCTTCTGTACATATCAGTAATTTGATGTTGATCGACCCTAAAACAGGTGAAGCAACTCGCACAGGACGCAAGCAAGGAGAAAACGGGAAACTAGTTAGATATTCTAAGAAAACAGGGGAGGTGATCAATGGCTAATCCCAGAATGAAAGAAAAATACCTGAACGATATCGTTCCGGCATTAAAGGAGAAATTCCAGTATAAATCTGTAATGCAGGTTCCTAAGTTGAGCAAGATTGTAATTAACAAAGGAATCGGTGCTGCGGTAGCTGACAAAAAATTGGTAGACCAGGGGGTTGAAGAACTTTCTTTGATCAGTGGTCAGCGTGCAGTAGCTACTATCGCTAAGAAATCTGTGTCCAACTTCAAGCTTCGTGAAGGAATGCCTATCGGAGCAAAGGTTACCTTGAGAGGTGACAGAATGTATGAGTTCCTGGACAGATTGATGACTGTAGCATTGCCTCGTGTACGGGACTTCAAAGGAATCTCCGATAAAGGTTTCGATGGAAGAGGAAACTATACTTTAGGTGTGACTGAGCAGATTATCTTCCCAGAGATCTCCATCGAAAAAGTGAATAGAATCTCCGGTATGGATATCACTTTCGTGACTTCCGCTACTACCGATGAAGAAAGTTTTGCATTGCTCAAAGCTTTCGGAATGCCTTTCGTCAATAAAAATAATCCACAATAATATGGCTAGAGAGTCCATCAAAGCTCGTGAGAGAAAAAGAGAGCGCCTGGTAGCCAAGTATGCCAAGAAAAGAGCTGAGCTGAAAGCAGCCGGTGATTACGAAGCACTTGATAAGTTGCCAAGAAATGCCTCTCCGGTAAGACTTCATAACCGATGCAAACTTACCGGCCGTCCAAAAGGCTACATGAGAAAGTTTGGTATCAATCGTGTTACTTTCCGGGAAATGGCCGCTGCAGGTAAGATTCCGGGAATCACTAAGTCCAGCTGGTAAAATCACGACAGTAGTTTTTATTTAAAAAATCAATTCGTAACTTTGCACGCCCAAAACGGGCGGAGCTAGACTTAAAATATCATGACTGATCCAATAGCCGATTATCTAACCCGATTGAGAAATGCCATCAAGGCTTCTCATCGAATCGTAGAAATTCCTGCTTCTAACATCAAAAAGGAAATCACGAAAGTATTGCATGATAAAGGTTACATCCAGAACTATAAGTTTGAGGAAAATGGACCTCAAGGTACTATCAAAATTGCCTTGAAATACAATCCAGTAACCAAGCAAAATGCAATTATCAACTTGACTCGTGTTTCTAAGCCAGGGCTTCGTAAATACGCAAAACATGATGAGCTTCCTCGTGTCATTAACGGACTAGGTGTAGCCATCATTTCTACCTCTAAAGGGGTAATGACTGATAAAGAGGCCCGCAATGAAGGCATTGGGGGTGAAGTACTTTGCTACGTATATTAATTTACTATCATGTCAAGAATAGGTAAAAAACCAATAAATATACCCAGCGGTGTTACTGTAGACGTGACTGCTCACGGAGTGGTTACTGTTAAAGGTCCAAAGGGTACACTGGTTCAGGAGGTAAATCCTGATATCCAGGTGAAAGTTGAAGGAAATGAGGTTGTCGTTTCCCGACCTACTGACTCTAAGCGTCATAAATCCATGCACGGATTGTACCGTTCTTTGATCAATAATATGGTCATCGGTGTATCCGAGGGATATAAGAAAGAGCTTGAATTGGTTGGTGTGGGTTACAAAGCTTCTAACCAGGGACAAGTGCTTGAACTCAATTTGGGTTATTCGCACAGTATTTTCTTTGCATTGCCTGCTGATGTAGCTGTTAAAACTGAAACAGCTAAGGGTAAAAACCCTATTATCACATTAGAGGCAATTGACAAGGAGTTAATCGGACAAGTAGCTGCTAAAATCAGATCCCTTCGTAAGATCGAACCTTACAAAGGTAAAGGTGTCCGTTTTGTTGGTGAACAAATTAGACGTAAGGCTGGTAAAACTGCCGCTAAAAAATAATAGGTTATGGCATTTAATAAGAATTCCAGAAGACTTAGAATCAAGCAGGGTATTCGGAAAAAGATTTCCGGTACTGATTCCAGACCTCGTTTATCCGTATTCAAAAGTAATACGGGGATTTATGCACAATTGGTGGATGACCTTAAAGGACACACCCTTGCATCAGCTTCTTCTAAGGAGCTAGGAGCCAAGAAAAACGTGAATGTGGAACTTTCTAAAGAAGTAGGTAAAAAGCTTGCTGAAAGAGCTACTGCAAATGGCGTTGAAGTAGTGGTATTTGACCGAAATGGTTATTTGTACCATGGTAATGTGAAAGCTTTGGCAGAAGGTGCTAGAGAGGGAGGCCTTAAATTTTAATCAGCTATGTCTCAACTAAGAAAAAAGCCTATCAGGGCTACAGATACAGAACTTAAAGAAAAGGTAGTAGCGATCAATCGTGTTGCCAAAGTAGTAAAAGGTGGTCGTCGATTCTCATTTTCCGCAATCGTAGTTGTAGGTGACGGAAATGGTGTGGTTGGTTACGGATTAGGTAAAGCTAACGAAGTAACTGATGCTATCACCAAAGGGATTGAGGATGCTAAGAAAAACTTGGTGAAGGTTCCTGTTTTGAAAGGTACTATTCCTCACGAGCAGATTGGTAAATTTGGCGGTGGTCTAGTGTTGATCAAGCCTGCTGCAGCTGGTACCGGTGTAATTGCTGGAGGTGCGATGCGTTCTGTACTTGAATCTGCCGGTGTAACAGACGTTTTGGCAAAATCAAAAGGTTCTTCTAACCCTCACAATGTGGTTAAAGCAACTATCGATGCCTTAATGCAATTGCGTGACGCAATCGCCGTTTCTCAGCAGCGTGGTGTTAAAATGTCTAAAGTTTTTAACGGATAATCATCATGGCGAAGATCAAAATCACACAAATCAAGTCGACCATCAAAAGACCTAAAGATCAAAAAGCAACAATTGTTGCTCTTGGACTTGGTAAGATTAACAGAACTGTGGAAGTGGAAAACACTCCTCAGATCGCCGGGATGGTCCGAAAAGTAAATCATCTTGTAAAAGTAGAGGAAGCTTAATCATGAAACTGCATACATTAAAACCAGCAGAAGGTTCTACCAAGAACCGTAAGCGAATTGGTCGCGGTCCGGGCTCCGGTAGAGGAGGGACTTCCACCAGAGGACATAAAGGTGCCAAATCTCGTTCCGGCTACAAGCGTAAACTAGGATTTGAAGGTGGTCAGATGCCTCTTCAAAGAAGAGTTCCTAAGTTTGGCTTCAAAAGTCTGAATCGAGTTGAGTTCAAACCAGTAAATTTGGATACCTTGCAGCAACTTGCTACGGATTACAAATTAGAAACAATTGATTTCGATACCATGGTGGTTCATGGAATCGCTTCTAAGAATGACAAAGTAAAAGTTCTTGGTGGCGGCGAATTGTCTTCTAAGGTTTCCGTAACAGCCCATAGCTTCTCTGCAAGCGCTGTTGAGTCCATTGAAAAAGCGGGTGGTTCCGTTAACAGAATTTAATTAAATGAAAAAGTTTATTTCGACAGTTAAGAATATTTTCTCTATTGAAGACCTTCGAGTAAGGATTCTCAATACGGTAGGATTCCTAATCATTTTCCGATTGGGTTCTTTCGTGGTTCTTCCCGGTGTAGATCCTTCTAAATTGGGTGGTCCTCAAGAGGGAATATTTGGCTTGATTGATACTTTCCTTGGTGGAGCATTCAGTAATGCCTCCATTTTTGGATTGGGAATCATGCCATATATCTCTGCTTCCATCGTGTTGCAGTTGTTGACTGTCGGAGTTCC
This sequence comes from Algoriphagus kandeliae, assembly GCF_004571135.1. Lineage (GTDB taxonomy): Bacteria > Bacteroidota > Bacteroidia > Cytophagales > Cyclobacteriaceae > Algoriphagus > Algoriphagus kandeliae. Next base: position 411,681 of record NZ_SPSB01000004.1, on the reverse strand, counting down.
TTATTTCCAAAAAATGCAAAAGGAAGGGGAATCTGGTCGTAAGCGTATCAATCAGATTACCCGTGTCTTGACCATTTTGATTACCATAGCCCAAGGTATTGGATATGTGACCGCTACTATTCTCCCAACTGGAGCAGTAATGGTAAGCACTGGTTTGTTCATGTTCAGTTCTTTGGTATTGTTATCTGCCGGAACCATGTTCTGTATGTGGTTGGGAGAAAAGATTACTGAAAAAGGAATCGGCAACGGTATTTCCATGTTGATTATGATTGGTATCATCTCCAGATTTCCAGGTGCGATAATCGCTGAGGTTTTGGAAAAAGGATCTTCAGGTTTGCTCCTGTTATTGATAGAAGCTGGTGTTCTATTCTTCGTAGTTGTTGGAGTTGTTGCTTTGACAGAAGCTACAAGAAGAATTCCTGTTCAATATGCTAAGCAAGTGGTTGGTGGAAAAGTATATGGCGGTCAGCGTCAATACATTCCTATCAAAGTGAATGCCTCTGGTGTTATGCCTATCATTTTTGCTCAGTCTTTGATGTTTGTGCCTGCTTTGATTGCACAGATTTGGGCTGGTGAAAGTGATATTGCTAACTACATCGGAACCACATTCTCGGACTTTACTTCTTGGCAGTATAACTTGTTGTTTGCTGTTTTAATCATTGTCTTTACTTTCTTCTACACTGCGATTACTGTTAATCCAGAGCAGATAGCTGAAGATATGAAGAGAAATGGTGGCTTCGTTCCTGGAATTAAGCCGGGAGCACCGACTGCTGAATTTATTGATGGGATCATCTCTAAAATTACGCTTCCAGGTTCAGTCTTATTGGCTGTAGTTGCGATTCTTCCTGCCTTGGCAATTATTGCTGGTGTAGGTGGTGAGTTTGCTCAATTCTATGGAGGTACTTCTCTTCTAATCATGGTTGGTGTAATCATGGATACGCTTCGTCAAATCGAAAGTTATCTATTAATGCGTCACTATGAAGGAATGATGAAGAGTGGTAATATGAAGAATAACGCTTCAAATTACCAAGTAGCTTAAGATGATTCATTATAAGACCTCAGAGGAGGTTCAAAAGATTAAAGAAAGTGCTGATATTCTGGCGAAAGCCCATGGGGAAATAGCTAAGAATATTAAGATAGGGGTAAAGACCTCTCATCTAGATAAAATTGCTGAGGAGTTTATCAGGGATCATGGAGCTGTTCCTTCCTTCAAAGGATATAATGGCTTCCCTGCTTCACTCTGTATTTCCGTGAATGAAGTTGTTGTTCACGGTTTTCCCAGTGAGTATGAATTGAAAGATGGCGATATAATCTCAGTAGATTGTGGAGTCTTTCACCAAGGTTTTCATAGCGATTCCGCTTATACGTATCCCGTAGGTGAAGTTTCATCCCCAGTCTTAGATTTATTACGCGCCACTAAGGATTCACTCTATTTGGGAATAGAAAAAGCAGTTTTTGGAAATAGGATTGGGGATATAGGGCATGCGATCCAAAAATTCGTCGAAGCTAAAGGATATACGGTTGTTCGCGAATTGGTAGGTCACGGTCTAGGTAGAAATCTTCACGAGTCTCCTGAAGTTCCCAACTACGGCAAAAAAGGCAGCGGTCCCTTGTTAAAGGAAGGGATGGTAATTGCGATTGAGCCCATGATTAATCTTGGTACGCGGAATATCGTCCAAGAGCGAGATGGCTGGACGATCCGCACGGCGGATCGTAAACCTTCGGCACATTATGAGCACACAGTGGCGATTTTCGAAGATCGAACAGAAGTATTGACTTCACATAAATACATAGAAGAGAATTATAAATTCTAATATGGCCAAACAAACTTCTATCGAGCAGGATGGGACAATCATCGAAGCCCTATCCAATGCGATGTTTAAAGTAGAACTAGAAAATGGGCATCAGTTGATTGCGCACATTTCCGGAAAAATGAGGATGAATTATATCAAAATCCTCCCCGGTGATCGGGTCAAGTTGGAGCTTTCTCCCTATGACCTTTCCAAAGGAAGAATAGTATATAGATATAAATAAAAGAAAATGAAAGTAAGGGCATCTATCAAAAAGAGAAGCGCTGACTGTAAGGTGATCAGAAGAAAAGGAAAGCTTTACGTCATCAACAAAAAGAATCCTAAGTTTAAACAAAGACAAGGTTAAGATTATGGCTAGAATTGCAGGTGTAGATATACCAGACCATAAGCGTGGCGAAATCGGGCTAACCTATATCTTCGGAATTGGCCGAAGCTCCGCCAGAGCGATCCTGAATAAAGCCGGAATTTCCTTTGACAAAAAGGCCGGTGAATGGGATGATGACGAGTCTACTAAGATCCGTAACATCATTGCTGAAGAGTACCGGACTGAAGGTGTACTTAAGTCTGAGGTTCAATTGAACATCAAGCGATTGATGGACATCGGTTGTTATCGAGGATTGAGACACAGAAAAGGACTTCCTGTGCGTGGTCAAAAGACCAAGAACAACGCCAGAACAAGAAAGGGTAAGCGTAAAACTGTTGCTAACAAGAAGAAGGCAACTAAATAAAACCTGAATTAGATTATGGCTCAGAAAAGAAACGATAAATCAAAAGGTAAAAAGCGAGTTGTAAAAGTTGAAGCAGTAGGCCAAGCTCACATCAAAGCCTCTTTCAACAACATCATCATCTCTATTACCAACAATGCAGGACAAGTGATCTCTTGGGCATCTGCCGGTAAAATGGGCTTCAGAGGCTCCAAGAAAAACACTCCCTATGCCGCTCAAATGGCTGCACAAAACTGTGGTCAGGTAGCCTACGATTTGGGATTGAGAAAAATCGAGGTATTTGTAAAAGGTCCTGGTGCAGGTCGTGAATCTGCAATCAGAACTTTACAAAACGTAGGACTGGACGTAACTACCATCATTGATGTGACTCCACTTCCTCACAACGGTTGTAGACCTCCTAAGCGTAGAAGAGTTTAATTTTAAAACAGAAAGAGAATGGCTAGATATACAGGTCCTAAATCCAAGATCGCCAGAAAATTTGGCGAGCCTATTGAAGGGCACAGCAAAGCACTTCAAAAGAAAAACTACCCTCCAGGACAGCACGGAAGAGGTCGTAGAAAGAAGCAGTCTGAATACGCTATTCAGCTTGCTGAAAAGCAAAAAGCTAAATACATCTACGGTGTGTTGGAAAGACAATTCGCGAAATTGTTTGACATTGCTTCCCGTAAAACTGGAATTACCGGTGAAAACCTTCTTCAGCTTCTAGAAGCGAGATTAGACAACACCGTTTATAGATTGGGAATTGCTCCTACTCGTCGTGCAGCAAGACAGCTTGTTTCTCACAAGCACATCTTGGTTAACGGAGAAGTAGTGAATATTCCTTCTTTCACCTTGAGACCAGGTGATGTTGTTTCTGTACGTGAGCGTTCCAAGTCTTTGGAAGCTATTACAGACAGCTTGGCTGGTACCGGAGGTGCACACAAGTACTCTTGGTTGGAGTGGGATAAGCCTACGCTAACCGGAAAGTTCGTCAGCATTCCTTCTCGTGATGATATTCCTGAGAATATCAAAGAGCAGTTGATCGTCGAACTCTACTCTAAGTAATATTTTCTATTTTCAGCAAAAAACAACGAACAATATATGTCCATACTAGCATTTCAAATGCCTGAGAAAGTGGTGATGGAAAAGGCTGATGACTTTCACGGCTTATTCACCTTTAAACCACTAGAAAAAGGCTATGGAGTTACTATCGGTAACGCTCTGAGAAGGATATTGCTTTCTTCGCTGGAGGGTTATGCCATCACTTCCATCAAAATTCCTGGAGTGGTGCATGAGTTTTCTACCATCGAAGGTGTAGTGGAGGATGTGACCGACATTATTTTGAACTTGAAGCAGGTGCGTTTCAAAAAAGTCCACGAGGCTTTTGATGGAAAGATTACTGTTGAAGTTAAAAATCAGTCTGTCTTCACTGCAGGGGACATCGCTAAGTTCACCTCTTCTTTCGAAATCTTGAATCCGGAGTTGGTGATTTGCCATATCGATGAGTCCAAGACTTTTGAAATCGAATTAACTGTCGAAAAAGGAAGAGGTTATCTACCTGCTGAAGAATCCAAACCAAAGGAACAAGTGTTTGGTCAGATCGCGATCGATGCAATCTTCACTCCAATCAAGAATGTGAAGTATAGCGTTGAGAACACACGAGTTGAGCAGAAGACTGACTTCGAAAAATTGATCTTGGAAGTGACTACGGATGGTTCTATCCACCCTGAGAAAGCACTTCAGGAATCCGCGAAGATTTTGATTCAACACTTCATGTTGTTCTCTGACCAGACTATGGTACTTGACTCTACCGGTGTGGCTGAGCCAGAACCAATTGATGAGGAGTTCCTTCACATGAGAAAACTACTCAAGACTTCCTTGAGTGATCTTGACCTTTCCGTTCGAGCATTCAATTGCCTTAAAGCGGCCGATGTCAAGACCTTGGGTGACTTGGCTAAGCTTGAAATCTCTGATATGATGAAATTCCGAAACTTCGGAAAGAAATCCCTTGCAGAGCTTGAGCAGTTGATTCAAGACAAAGGCCTCACCTTTGGAATGGATATTTCAAAGTATAAACTTGATGAAGAATAAATAAAATGAGACACGGCAAGAAATTCAACCACCTTGGAAGAAAGGCAGCCCACCGGAAAGCAATGCTTTCCAACATGGCCACGTCCTTGATTCTTCACAAGCGTATCTCCACCACGCTTGCAAAGGCTAAGGAACTTAAGAAATTTGTAGAGCCTCTGATCACCAGAGCTAAAGAAGATACAACCCACAACCGTCGGGTAGCATTCTCCTACTTGAAGAACAAAGAAGCAATCAAATCATTGTTTGGTGAGGTGATTGCTAAAGTTGGAACTCGTCCAGGAGGATACACTAGAATTATTAAGACTGGTTTCCGATTGGGTGACAACGCAGAAATGTGTATCATCGAGTTGGTTGACTTCAACGAATTGATGTTGAAAGAAAGCAAGCCAGCTAAGAAGACTACTAGAAGATCTAGAAGAGGTTCTGGTAAAGCTGCTGATGCTGCTCCTGCGGCTAAAGAAGAAGTTGTGGAAACTCCACAAGCTGAAGCTGCGGCGGATGAGCCTGCTAACGAAGCTCCTGAGGCTTCTGGTGAAAGTTCAGAAGAAACTGAGAAAAACTAAATTGTGGTATCACTCATATCAAAAGGATTGGACATTCGTTCAATCCTTTTTTTTTGAAGATTCCATCCGATCACAAGGTTTTCTTGCCTTGAATTCCTTCTCATTATGAGAAATATTTAACTTTGGACAATCCTTCCAAAAATGATAAAAAAGAAAGCAACTCTACTACTCGCCGATGGAACAGTTTTCCACGGTTCTTTGATTGGAAACCCCGGTACCAATGGTGGGGAAATTTGTTTTAACACCGGTATGACTGGCTATCAGGAAATCTACACCGATCCTTCCTATACCGGCCAAGTGATTGTAACCACCACTTCCCATATCGGGAATTATGGTGTACATCATGAAGAAGTGGAATCCGATCATCCTACAATTGGAGGAATTGTGGTCAACAGTTTCTCTGAGACATATTCTCGATTAGATGGTGATGGCTCACTTCAAGATTACTTAGTGAAATACAAGATCACTGGGATTGCAGACATTGATACGCGAAAACTCGTACGTCATATCCGCTCCCAAGGAGCGATGAATGCAATTATCAGTTCTGAATATGAAGGCGATTTGGAAGGCTTGAAAGCAGAGTTGGACAAGCTGCCCGATATGAATGGTCTAGAGCTTTCTTCCAAAGTTTGTACGCAAGAGCCTTATTTCTTTGGAGACGAAAATTCACCAATCCGTGTAGCTTGCTTAGATTTTGGAATCAAAAAAAATATCCTTAGAAATCTAGCGGCACGTGGAGTTTATTGTAAGGTCTTCCCAGCAAAGACTTCTCTTGCAGAAATGGAAGCATGGGCTCCGAATGCCTACTTCCTTTCCAATGGACCGGGTGATCCAGCAGCAATGGATTATGCAGTAGATACTGTCAAGGAAATTCTTGAAACAGACAAACCAGTCTTTGGGATTTGCTTAGGACATCAATTGCTTGCGGAGGCTGTTGGAATTTCCACCTTCAAAATGCATCATGGTCACAGAGGGATCAATCATCCTATCAAAAACTTGGTGACTGGAAAGAGTGAAATTACTTCTCAAAACCATGGCTTCAACATCGTACGAGAGGATACCGAAAAGCATCCTGATGTAGAGATCACGCATGTTCATTTGAATGATAATACTGTAGCAGGAATCAAGTTGACAAATAAACCGGCATTCTCGGTGCAATACCACCCGGAGTCTTCTCCTGGACCACACGATTCCCGATATTTATTCGATGATTTTATCGACTTAATCAATAAAAACTAATCTCAAAACCTTTTAAACTATGACGTTGATTCAATCAATTCACGCCAGACAAATCCTCGACTCTAGAGGTAACCCTACCATTGAAGTGGATGTAGTAACCGAAAATGGAGCTTTTGGCCGTGCGGCAGTTCCTAGTGGTGCATCTACCGGAGCTAATGAAGCTGTAGAACTCCGAGACGGAGATAAGAATGTATACTTGGGCAAAGGAGTATTAAAAGCCGTCGCCAATGTAAATGATATCATCGCTTCAGAGCTTGTTGGCTTTGATGTATTCGAGCAAAACCTGATCGATCAAATCATGATCGATTTGGATGGAACTCCAAATAAAGGAAGATTGGGCGCTAATGCGATTTTGGGAGTTTCCTTGGCTGTAGCAAAAGCAGCAGCGATGGAAGCTGGCCAACCGCTTTACCGATACATCGGTGGAGTAAATGCAAATACCCTTCCCGTACCTATGATGAATATCATTAACGGAGGATCCCATTCCGATGCGCCTATTGCTTTCCAGGAATTCATGATTCGTCCTGTTGGAGCGGATAGCTTCTCTCAGGCGATTCGAATGGGAACTGAAATTTTCCATCATTTAAAGAAAATCCTTCATGATAAAAATCTAAGTACAGCAGTAGGAGATGAGGGTGGTTTCGCTCCAAACTTCTCCGGGGGTACTGAAGAGGCTTTGGGTTGCATTTTGGATGCGATCGCAAAAGCTGGATACAAAGCCGGGGATGATGTAACTATCGCCTTGGATTGTGCATCTTCCGAGTTTTATAAAGATGGAAAATACGATTACTCCAAGTTTGAAGGACCTACTGGAAAAGTAAGATCACGAGAAGAGCAGGTTGCTTACTTGGCAGAGCTTACTGAAAAATATCCAATCGATTCCATTGAAGATGGTTGTGCAGAAGATGATTGGATGGGCTGGAATATGTTGACCGCAAAAATTGGAGATAGAGTTCAATTGGTTGGTGACGACTTGTTTGTGACCAATGTGAAATTCTTGAAGCGCGGCATCGAAGAGAAGTCTGCTAACTCCATCTTGGTGAAGGTAAACCAAATCGGTACTTTGACTGAGACCATCAATGCGGTGAATTTGGCTCACAAGGCAGGATTTACAGCTGTAATGTCCCACCGTTCTGGAGAAACTGAAGATGCAACAATCGCAGATTTGGCTGTGGCTTTGAATACAGGACAAATCAAAACAGGATCAGCCTCTCGTTCCGATCGAATGGCTAAATACAATCAATTGCTTCGTATTGAAGAGCAGTTGGGTGAGTCAGCTGTATTTAAAGGTCGATTGAAGTAAATCGCCCAACTTGCAGGTGAAATTCACCTCAGTAAATACGTATTCAAAAAGGCAGTCAGAAATGGCTGCCTTTTTTTGCATTATTTTTGTTTAATAGACTAAATCGAAAAATTAAAGTCCAATTAGGGCGATTTATTTCTATTTTAGCAAATACTGCATTCGGAGAATCATGAGAAAGCTTTTCAAAATCACCACCAATTTCTATGTGCTAGCAGGTTCTTTTTTCCTGTTATGGATGATTTTTATTGATTCAAATAATTTGGTAAATCAATTCAAGCTGAGTCGAAAGCTGAATGAACTCGAAGACAGGAAGGAATATTTTTTAGAGCGAAAAGCCAAAATCAAGGAGGAACGGGAAGAATTAATGAACAATCCGGAACTCATGGAGAAGTTTGCTCGTGAAAAGTACTTTATGAAGAAAGAAACGGAGGATCTCTATGTTATCGTCAAGAAATAAATTCAAAGCCCTCTTTTTCGGGCTTTTTTTGTTCAGTTCAATCGCTTTTGCGCAGCGTCCCATCTACAGTGATAGCACTTCTTTTAAGGATAGATTGTATTTCGGTGGGAATTTCGGGATGCAGTTTGGGACGATTACGTTGATCGATGTATCTCCTTTGGCAGGGGTAATGATCACTGATCGCTATTCTGCTGGATTAGGAATTACCTACCAATATTTCGATGATAGACGATATATTGGAGGCTCTTCTTCGACCTATGGTTGGAGAGTTTTCAATCGCTACAATGTACTTCCCAATATTTTCCTCCATGCAGAGTTTGAATCCATCAATTTTGACAATTACAATTTACTAACAGATCGATTTGAGCGGATTTGGGCAAATGGACTTTTTCTGGGAGGAGGTTATTTTGCGCCTTTCGGCGGGGGAAGAGGTGGAGCTAATTTCACCTTTTTGTACAATGTCCTTCATGACAATCTTCGATCTCCTTACGGTGAACCTTATGTCATTCGAGTGGGTTTTGTGATGTAAAGACACTCCAAACCTATTCGATGAATTCATTACTGAAAAAAATCTACCAAGCACATCAGGAATGCTCTGATTGCCCTTCCCCTCAGGTTGTTCAGCATTTTTTCGAAAATCTTTTGGGACTTTTATTTCCTGAGCATTCGGTTCAAAAAATAAAAGAGGAAAGCGAACTCAAAGCCAAGCTGAATGAGCTTCAAGAGCGGCTCTCTAAGATTTTGGAACGAAATACCCACTTGCATGGTCAGGATGGAAGAAAGCTCGCGGCTCAGTTTTTTGCCAATTTGGAGAGGGTTTATGATTGGGTCAATCAAGATGTGGACGCCATGTATGCAGGTGACCCTGCTGCAAAATCCCGTACGGAAATTCTCAGATCCTATCCCGGATTTTATGCCATCGCAGCTTATCGGATTGCCAATGAACTTCATCTATTAGGGATCAAATTGATTCCGAGAATGATTACTGAATTGGCACACAGCCGAACCGGAATTGATATTCACCCAGGTGCTCGGATTGGTCAGCATTTCTGCATTGATCACGGTACAGGGGTGGTTATTGGAGAGACGACTGTAATCGGTAATCATGTGAAAATCTATCAAGGCGTTACCTTAGGTGCCTTGAGCGTGGAAAAAGCCGATGCGGACGTGAAGCGACATCCAACTATCGAAGATGAGGTGGTGATCTATGCGGGTGCTACCATTTTGGGAGGGAAGACGGTTATTGGAAAGGGAAGTACAATCGGAGGTAATGTGTGGTTGACCAAATCCATTCCTGCCGGTTCCAAGGTTTACTATCAAGCCAAGATGTACCATGCGGATTCGGATGTGACAGATTTGTACGTTTTTAAAAATGATCCAGATGCAACTAGTTGATTTGATTGGAAATACTCCTTTGGTAGAGTTGGTGCATATTCCTACTAATCCTAATGTCAAAATCCTTTGCAAAATGGAAGGACAAAACCCCGGGGGAAGTGTGAAGGACCGTGCAGCTTACAATATGCTAAAGTCCGCATTGGACCGAGGAGACATCAAAAAAGGAGATAAGCTTGTCGAAGCGACAAGTGGAAATACAGGTATTGCTCTAGCAATGGTTTCCAAGGTCCTTGGCTTGGATATGACCTTGATTATGCCGGATAATTCTACCCGGGAGCGGGTATTGTCCATGGAAGCCTATGGCGCCAAAGTCATTTTAACTCCAGCTGCTCAAACCATCGAATATTCACGGGTCTTAGCGGAAAAGATGCGGGATGAGGAAGGGTACTTTATGCTAAATCAGTTTGGGAATAGCGATAATTATCTGGCTCATTATAAAAGTACCGGTCCCGAAATCTGGAGAGATACTGAAGGAAAAGTCACCCATTTTGTTTCCGCTATGGGGACTACAGGTACGATCATGGGCGTTTCCATGTTTTTGAAAGAGATGAATCCTGCTATTCAAATTGTAGGAACGCAACCAACTGAAGGATCCAGTATTCCTGGAATCAGACGCTGGTCTCCTGAATTTTTACCAGCTATTTTTGATGCTTCCCGAGTTGATCGGGTTATTGATGTCAGTCAGGACCAAGCTACTCAAATGACACGAAGAATGGCTAAAGAAGAAGGAATTTTGGCGGGAATGAGTAGTGGAGGTGCGTTGCATGCTGCCATCGAACTTTCCAAAGAACTGGAAGAAGGACTTATTGTCTGCATTACTTGCGACCGAGGCGATCGCTATTTAAGTTCGGATTTGTTTGGATAAAGAAATTTGAATTTCCTAAAGTTCATGGGGTTCGCATCGGGGATAATGCTTTATGCTTACAATCACCCTTTCCTCAAGTTTCACCTACAAGTAAAAAAATTTTGACTTCGCTCAGGGTCTTTGTGAAAAAGTATTTTTGGCTAAATCCATGGTTCCTGCTTAGACTAAATATTCATTTAACTTCTGGTTAGGAAAAGATTAGACGATCTGTTTCCCGATTTTTTTATTTTCGGACCATTCTATCCAATTGGGTTCATTCCTTTTCGTGACGCATATCACCAAAAAATTGACTGAAATGGCCCAATTTTGCACTCCATCTCATGAACAAAATCATCAAACTCGGCCTAAAAGAAAATTGGCGACAATTTGTATTGTTGGTCCTTGTCAATGCTCTAGTCGGAGGGATGATTGGGTTGGAGCGATCGATCTTTCCGGAATTTGCCAGTAGTCAGTTTGGGATTTCGTCTCACGTTGCCATTCTTTCCTTTATCACAGCCTTCGGGATAAGTAAGGCGGTTGCTAATTACTATACTGGTCGCCTAGCGAATCGATTGGGGAGAAAAAATTTGTTGGTCATCGGTTGGTTCATTGCGATTCCGGTGCCATTCCTATTGATTTTTGCTCCGACCTGGGGCTTTGTGGTCTTTTCAAATGTACTATTGGGAATCAGTCAAGGTCTCACATGGAGTAGCACTGTTTTGATGAAGATTGACTTGGTCGGAGAGAAGGACCGTGGCTTTGCCATGGGAATCAATGAGTTTGCCGGATATTTGGCCGTAGGCATCGTTGCTTTTCTGACGGGATTTATGGCCGATCGTTTTGGGATTTGGCCCTACCCCTTTATTCTTGGAATTTTCATCTCCTTGTTGGGTTTGGGTTTATCTGTGGTTTGGGTTCAGGATACCCGGTTTTTTGTGAAAAAAGAAAGTCAGACCTCATCCATTTCCTCGCTTAAACAGGTGTTTCGTGAAACTACCTTAAAAAACAAGACCTTAAGTGCCGTCACACAAGCGGGCTTGGTCAACAACCTGAATGATGGTATGATGTGGGGGTTGTTTCCCATTTTGCTTTTTTCGCTGGATTTTGACTCGGAAAACACAGGGCTCCTGACTGCTATCTATCCGACAGTCTGGGGTGTCAGTCAACTTTTTACCGGGAAAATGGCGGATTGTTTCCCCAAAAAATCCATGCTCGTATGGGGAATGTTGATGCAAGGAGTGGCGATACTTCTGCTCTCGGTAAGCAGTATCACCACAAGCCTGGTACTGCTTTCCATTGCCCTTGGGGTTGGTACTGCATTGGTTTATCCGACATTTCTTTCCACCATTGCATCGGTGACCCATCCCGAACAGCGAGCAGAAAGTATCGGGGTGTTTAGATTGTGGCGTGATTTGGGATATGGCATCGGAGCGATTGTATCTGGGATTGCGGCAGATTTTTTTGGCGTCCATTATGCCATAGCGCTAATTGGGGTGATTACCATCCTTTCGGCTGGAATTATTCAGGTCCGAATGCCAAAACCCATCCCTACTACCTCTTGATTATCGGAGTTTTAAAAGAACCGTTTCATCTTCTCCAAACCTTCTTTTACGACCACTGCTGCATCCATGGCATAGTAGGTTGGGTTAAAGAGTTCTAGGGAAAGAATCACCGGAGTCCCTTTTGCCTTGAGCGTGTCGGCGAGTTCCTGCATGGGTGCTGCTCCATCTCCTGGGAATACCCGATCCTTGTCCTGTTGCTCCAAGCGTGGGATGTCACCCGGCACATCATTCAAATGGAAAATATCAATCGCCTGACCATCGAGCAATTTCATTCCTTCAAAACCAGATCCTCCTCTGAATAGGTGATAGACGTCTGCGAGAATTTTGGCATCCGGATCATCTGCTACAGCAGCCACCATCATGGCTTGCCCTAAGTGATGGAAGGAGGGATAAGCTCCCCAAAATTCCAATTGAGGCATGACTCCGGTTTTCCGACCTAGGTCCAAAAGCTTTTTATACTTTTTACCTGCCTGCATCAGGTCCAAGGGGGCTTCTGTTCCGATAGCCGGAGCAGCTACTCGAGGGCAACCCAAATCTGCCAAGATTCCCATTTCCTTTTCCATCTGGGCAAAACCTGCCTTGCTCTTTTCTTCATCCTGAGCCATCCAAGTTGGGAAGCCTATGCAGTCAAAAAATTCCAAACCTGCATCAGATGCCAGTTTTTTCAGGGAAGCCAAGCTCTTTCCACTTTCCAGATAGGCTTGGATTTCCATCATCCAAGGTTCAAATCCGTCATAACCTGCCCGAGCTGTCAGTTCAATGATTTCTGGAAGACTGAGTTTTTGTCCCCGAATGGTGGAGGTGTTCAGGGAAAATTTAAAGCTAGTCTCTCTCTTGACAGTGGGCTTTGCTTCGGCGTTCATTGCCACCCCGGCTAAAGGTGCCAAAGCAAGTGATTTGAGCAGGTTTCTACGATTGATCATGAGGATTCAGAAATTTTTGTAGCATTTTTTTCCCTTCCATCGTAAAGGGAAACCATTTAAAGATATTTTTAAAAATAAACATCTTCGATTGGAATCTATCGTAATTTCATCCATGCGGAAAATTATTTTTTCTTGGGGTTTGTGTGCCCTACTAGCGGTTTCGGCTTGGTCCCAGACCGTCAACGAGAACTTGGCGAATCTTGAAAAGTATCAGGAGGAGCTTCCCTTTTTCCAGGAATTGATCACCGGGGCTCAATATCCGGAACCGCCACGGAATTATGATGGCTTTCCTTACCTAGAGACTCGTTCCTTCGAAAATGGAGGCTTGACCATCAACCGGGTATTTTATCCGGATGTGCCGCTGCTTTATGATATCCGCTTTGATCAGGTGATTACCTTTCACCCGCTTTTTTCTCAAAAACTCCTAATCAATCCTGCTAAAGTCAATGGCTTTGTACTGGCAAATGGGAATGAATTCAGGAAGTTGAAAGGGAATGAAAACTATCTGTATGATAAAAATGGATTCTATGAAATCATTGCAGAAGGTGCTTATTTATTGGTTTCAAAACATTACAAAGTTGAAAAGCCCGCCCGTGAATTGGGGGACTATGTAGGCTACTATTTAGAATATGAGGATTTTTTTCTGGTGAAGAATGAGCAGTTTTTTCCGATTAAGAAAAAGAAAGATGCCATCAAGCAGCTACAAGTTGAAAAGAAGGCGGTTCGGGAAAATCTTACCAGAAAGGGTATCTACTATAATCAAAACCGCCGCAAATACTTAATTGCTTTATTGGAGCTTTCTCCGAATTCCCCATCTGATTCCTTATGAAGTTTATCCGATTTTTAATATTTCTTTTGTTGCTGTTTGGTTGGGGAGCTCCGGAGCTACTTGCACAAACTTCTCAGAAATTCTCTGGGTTTTTTGCCGGGATCTCCTTTGAGCGCTTTGTGGAAAGAATAGAGTCCGAAAGTGATTTCCGATTCATTTATTCTAAGCAGGATTTATCGGGTTTTTCGGTGAATATCCAAGCAAATGACAGCGAGTTAAAAGACCTGCTGGAAACCCTCTTTTCGGATACGGATTTCAAATTTTCCATTGCTGCCGATCATCGGGTATTTATTACCCGAGGGGAAAAGCTGACGGTGAATTTTTCCAGAGATTATTTTGAGGCTAAAGCTCCTAGTGATGTGAATGCCATGGGGACAAAAGGAACTGAATTAGGCGCTTTTGCTAAAAACATGCGCTTCGAAATTGGGAAAGACAAGGAAGACCCATCGCGGAAAACTGCCATCCTTAGCGGAAAAGTCAGCAATATCGATAATGGGGAGCCCATGCTTGGAACCGTCATTTTCGAAAAGGTGGATTACAATAAGACCATCACTGACACGGATGGGAATTACAAGCTTGAATTACCCAAGGGTAGGCATACGCTTTTTATCCAGAATCCAGGAGGCTATCAGGAGCAACGTCAAATCGAATTGTTTGGAGATGGGGTGCTCGATATGGAAGTACAGGAAAGCTTCCTTTCACTGGATGAAATAGTGGTGAGTTCTGGTGCGCTCAACAACATCAATAAACTGGATATGGGTGTTCAGGCTATAAGCATTGCAGATGTACGAAAACTGCCCGCTGTTTTAGGAGAAGTTGACATCTTGAGAGGAGTGCTTACTATGCCAGGAGTGAATACGGTAGGAGAGGCTAGTGTGGGCTTTAATGTGCGTGGAGGAGCTGCTGACCAGAATTTGATTCTCTATAATCAATCCACCATTTTCAATCCATCCCATGTTTTTGGTTTCTTTTCTGCATTCAATCCGGATATGGTTTCAGGAGTGGAATTGTACAAAGGTTCTGTTCCGGTCAATTATGGTGGAAGACTTTCTTCGGTGCTTCAGGTGGAGCCAAAATTTGGCAGATCGGATAAGATCGGAGGAAGCGGAGGTATAGGGATTATGACGGGTCGATTGAGTTTGGAAGGGCCGATTGGAGAGAAAACGACATTCATTATAGGTGGACGAACTACCTACTCCAATTGGGCACTAGACCTGCTTGATGATGAGGCTGCTTTGGAAGGCTCGAGTGCTTCTTTTTATGACCTGAATGCCAATATCCGTCATGAGTTCAATGATAAGAATCAACTGGAAATCACCTCCTATATTTCCAAAGATGACTTTGCCTTTGATTTGGATACGACCTATTCCTATGAGAATTTGAATTTGGCCGCTACTTGGAGACACTTTTTCAATGAGCAGCTAGAAGGGAAGTTTACCATGGGCTCGGATAATTACCAATTCGGCATCATCGGAGCAGACAATCTGCTAAATGCTTATCAATTTCAATTTGATGTCAGCCAACTTCACCTTCGGGCTGATTTCGAATATCGGAAAGGAGAGGACCATATTTATAAGTTTGGAATCCATGGAATTCAATACGAATTGAATCCGGGAACCAATAGCCCTTATGGACCGGAATCCATTGTGATTCCTGAGGATTTGGAGGATGAAAAGGCAAGGGAAATTTCTGTCTATTTCGGTGATGAATGGACCCTCAGCGAACAGCTTTCAGTCAGCTTTGGCGGGCGGTACATGTTTTATCAGCTTTTGGGTCCTTTGACAGTAAATCAATATGTGCCAAATGCTCCGATTACGGATAGCAATGTAATTGGTGAGGAGACTTTTGAGTCAGGAGAGTCGGTCCAAACATACCACGGACCTGAATTCAGAGTTTCGGCCCGCTTTACTTTGGATAATCAATCCTCCGTGAAGATGGGCTTCAATACCATGCGGCAAAATATCCATCTTTTGTCTAATACTTCCGCGATTGCCCCGACGGATTCCTGGAAGCTAAGTGATCGCTATATCAAGCCGCAAAATGGAGGGCAGGCATCGGTTGGCTATTACCGAAATATGGCCTTAAATACCTTGGAATTTTCTGCGGAGGTGTATTATCGCTATATGAATAATCTCCTGGATTACCGCTCAGGAGCTAGCATTATTTTGAATGAAAATATTGAGCAAGACGTCTTGAATACCGAAGGTAAGGCCTATGGGTTGGAATTATTGCTGAAGAAATCTACCGGAAAATTGACTGGATCTTTGGCCTATACTTATTCACGCTCTTTGTTGCGGACTTCTGATGAGCCGAGTATCGAAAAAATCAACAATGGGGAGTTTTATCCGAGCAATTTTGATCAACCTCATCACGCTACCTTGGTGGGTAATTATGAGGTGAGCAAGCGTGTAAACGTAACCTTAAATGGAAATTACAGTACGGGTCGGCCTGTGACTTTGCCTATCGCCAAATTTGAATATGCAAGTTCGGAGCGGGTTTATTTCTCCGATAGAAATGCTTACCGAATTCCTGATTATTTCCGATTGGATCTTTCTGTGAATTTGGAAGGGAATCACAAGGTACGAAAATTAGCTCATTCTTCCTGGTCCGTTGGCGTGTATAATGTGCTCGGCAGAAGCAATCCTTACTCAGTTTATTATGCTCCCGTAGATGGACAGTTGCGTGGCTATCAGTTGTCCATTTTTGCAAGACCTATTCCATTCATTACCTATAATTTCAAATTTTAATGAGACATATTTTATTTTTCGGATTAGGATTAATTGGGTTATTGGCTTCCTGTCGGGAACCTTTCGAGCCTGAGATCGACCCAGTGGATTTGAATGTATTGGTAGTGGAGGGTTATTTGGATTCTGAAGGGACTCCAAGCCTGCTTACCTTAAACTATACCCAGCCAATTCAGGGGCAAGGCCAGCCTAATTCTCTGGTTTTGGGAGCGGATATTTATTTGGAAAGTTTGGGTGGAGAACGGTTTCCATTTATTGAATTGGGAGATGGAGTCTATCAGTTTCAGCATGATATTTCAGAATCAGATAGCTATCGCTTGCGTATTTTCCTTTGGGATGGCACGAGCTACACTTCCGAGGAACTTCAACCTTTGATTACTCCCGATATTATTGATGTAGGTTTTGAAGAAAATGAAAATGGAGTGGAAATATTTTTGACTACTCAGGGTGATGAAAACGCCGATGATTTCCTTTGGACCTATGAGGAGACTTGGGCTTTTCGGCCTCCATTTACTTCCCTGGTAAAATACGTTCCCGAGACCCAAGAAATTGTACCACGTAGTAACGAGGAGCGAATAGATATTTGTTATATGAGTCGAAGAAACTCAGATTTATTGCTAGAAACCTCCTCCCGTTTTCAGGATCAGTTTGTCTTTCGTCAGGCTATCCGACAAATAGATCAAGGAGATGAGCGACTTTCGGTGCGCTATAGTATCTTGATTTCTCAAAAAGCGATAAGCAAAGAGGACTCTGAGTTTTGGGAAATTTTGAAGAAAAACACAGATGATTTGGGTTCCATTTTTAGTCCGCTTCCCTCTTTGATTGGGGGAAATATCCGACAGGATCAAAATCCCGACGCACCGGTTATCGGGCAGGTGAGTTTGGGTGTTGTTCGCCAAAAACGAATGTTTATTGACAATCAAGAGGTAGCACCTTGGCGGCCTGATGTGGAAGATTATTTCGGTTGTGTGACCGAGCCGGATACAGTTTTAGTGGCCAATTACGATCAATATTTCCGAGCTGGGGGAAATCTTCCTACTACCCCTGTTTTTCTGGAAAATGGATTTGAGCCGATTGGCTATCGCTATGCCCGGGCTTCCTGTGTGGATTGTACCCGAAGAGGAACAAATGTCAAACCTGATTTTTGGGAGGATTAAGTATGGTAAAAATATTTAAGGGACTGTTATTTGCGGTCTTTTCGCTCTTGATCCTCTTTCCAAAGCTTTCACTTGGACAAGAAGTACTTGCTGAATCGGTATCTTATTCCATTCCCAAGACCATTTATTTTACTGGGGAAAAGATTTGGATTCAAGCCCAAGTACTTCAGGGAAATTCCCCAACTTCTTCCCATGTTTTGTATGCTGAGCTGTTGAATCGAGAAAATCAATCGGTTCATCTGGCTAAGCTACTATTGGAAAAAGGAGAGGTGTTTCATTTTCTGGAAATACCAGATGATATTCCTTCTGATAATTATTTGCTTCGGGTTTATACTAGAATTAGCCCCATTTTGGATTTGGAAAATGGGCTTCAGCAGCAGTTTGTGACCGTTTTCAATCCGAGTATTCCCCCTCAGGTTAGGACTGAATTAGCAAGTGTTTTTGAAACAGAAGTAGAAACTAATTCCAGTCTGAACCTTTCCAAGCAAAGCCTTTTTCCCGGAGAAAGGTTAACTGTTTCTTGGGGATCGCTTTCGAATGTTTCTGAAGTAATTGTTCGGGTAAAGAATCCATATTTAAATATGGATTGGCTTATTTCCTCTTCGGAAATCTATGATGGAAAGATTGAGGGGAATTTACTTCCTGAGCTTTTTGGACATATCGTAGCGGCTCAAGTGGATCCTCGAACGGTTGATACCACGAAGGTTTATTTCCTATCAGTCCATGGGAGGGAGTCTGCGCTTTACACGGATCGTCCTGATTCAGAGGGGAATCTTTATTTTGATATTGGGGGCTTAAAGCACTGGGATTTTATGATTGCCCAAGCAGATCAAAATGGAAGCCTTTTGGATTTTGAGTTTCGCTCACCGGCAATTCAGACAAACTTTAAGCAGGGATTTGAATTTCCTGAATTAGTGATAAGTACTAAGGACCAACCTTATCTTCAAGAGTTGTTGATCAGTAGAGGGGTGCAGACCTTTTTCATAGAAAAATACTCTCAAGAGCCTGTTCCCGTGGTTACTGGATTTGTGGCGGATCGCACCTTTATGCTGGATGATTATACCCGCTTTGAGTCTGTGGAAACCGTGATCAAGGAATATGTACCTATGATTTCTGTACGCACTCGAAAAGGCTTAAAGGAATTTCGGTCCATCAATGAAAATGGGGGTGTCTTTTCCGGTAATCCCTTAATGTTGGTAGATGGAATGCCGGTTTTTGATTCAGATCAGTTGGCCTCATTCAACCCGAA
Source organism: Algoriphagus kandeliae (assembly GCF_004571135.1). Classification (GTDB taxonomy): domain Bacteria; phylum Bacteroidota; class Bacteroidia; order Cytophagales; family Cyclobacteriaceae; genus Algoriphagus; species Algoriphagus kandeliae. Next base: position 392,810 of record NZ_SPSB01000004.1, on the reverse strand, counting down.
GAATTTTGAAAAGCTGGAAGTCCTTTCCCGCTTGTTTTACCTGAATGATCGGGAGTTTGAAGGTGTGATGAGTTTTTCTTCCTATCAAAGTAATGTGGGAGGATTCCCTTTGCCTAGTAATGCTTTTTTTACCCAAACTCCTGGAATCCAAATTCCAGTAGAATTATTACAGCCGATTACTGCAATTCCTGAAGATGCAGGCGATTATCGATCTATTCTTTTTTGGTCAGCAGATAAAATGTCTGAAATGCCAAAAACGAATAGTTTTACTGTAACCATTCCAAATCTTTTCGTTCCCTTCGAAGTGGAGGTCATTTCAAAATCTCCTCAAGGCGAAGAAGTTAGAAACAAAGCTAGTTTTTGGGTGAAGAAGGATTGATTGACCTGAATCAATCCTTTTTCCCAAGCTCTTTGGATAAGAAATCGCTCAACTTTCTTTGGTAATCCGCATTATCGCTAGGATAGACTGGCACCAATCCTTTTTTCTCCGGGAAGCTTTCCATGTGCAAAGTCTGTGTAGGGAAAGCAAAGCGCACACCCAATGAATTGGCAAGTTTCACGATTTGAATTAAGATCTCGTGTCTGGCTCGCAATTCTTCCGGCCAGGTAGGAACTTCAAAGAAAATGTAAAACATCACATCCTGACTGTAGGCCGAAAGATTGTTGAAATAGATATTGAAGTAATCCTTTCGGGTATCCGGATGTGCAAGGACGATTTCCTTCAAGCCCTTTACAAACTCATCGATCAACTGTGGAGGAGTGTCATAGGTTACGGTAAGGGTAGAGTAGAAACGACGGTACTTTCTAAGGCCGTGATTGTCAAGAATCGCATCGGCAATTTTTCCGTTAGGGACATACATGACAGAATTTCGGAAAGTACGGATTCGAGTCGATCGAAACCCTACTTCTTCGACAGTTCCATCAATTTCTCCTGAAGTAATCCAATCTCCAACTTGAAAAGGCTTGTCGATGAAGATCATAATGGACCCAAAGAAATTCTTGATGGTATCCTGAGCTGCCAAGGCGATTGCCACACCACCAATAGAAAGTCCTGTCAGGAATGGAATAATGTCCAGATTTAAGCCATCTCTCAGGATAAACAGGGTACCAATGATGATTACAAATGCCTTGAGTGTTTTCCGAAGGAGTGGAACTAATTGATCATCTAAGGTTGATTCTGTTTTGGTTGCCAGTCTTGCGAAGTACACGGCCAGCACATTGACCAACTTGTAGAAGATCAAGGTTAGTAAAAGTGGCTTCAAGGTTCTCAAAATCACCACCATCCACGACCAAATTTCTACAGGTAGCTGTAGAACCGGAAGAAGGATGGACAAGATTTGAGCAATGATAAAGTAGCTGACTACTTTGGCAACGGGAAGAAGGTAGTTTTCTCCTATTTGCTGATAATTGAATTTTCGGAAGAAATAGACCAATACCCGATCTACTAAAAAGGTCAGTAGAAAGTGGCTGACAAACACTAAAAGAATAATAAAAAACAAACCGAAAAGCTGCCAGGAATAGAGTCCTAAGTATCGATCATTTCCAATTTTTGGAAGTAAGTTTAGCAATCTATCTGTACCATAAGGATAGGTTTTCTTGTGTAGCTCATCAATTTGGCTTACTGTGAAAGCAGAGAATTTCCACTCTGAACCTCTTTTTTCTAGGAAAACTCCGGGTAATTTATCCTTGTCGAAATAGTAGATGTCCTCATTTATAAGGCCTGTCGTGTCCTGATAATTGGCGAGTCTTGGAATTTGACTGGCTCGAATGATGATTCCCTGACCTTCAAATACCTGCTTAAGTTTGATACTTAATCTGGTTCCGTCTGCCTCATCAATACCGTTTAAGTTTAATGTGAAGGCAGCTTTTTCAGGAAAGAAATTATTATCCTCCAAATTGTGAAAGAAAGTCAGCGTAGTATGATAGGGGGTGCTGAGATTAGCTCGATTGGAATCAGAAATGGAGGCTGCATTATCTCGAATCAGTTGGGCATGTAACTGAAGAGAAATCAGGAATAAAAAAGATAGGCTGAGTATGATTTTTCGAAGCTTCATTTTCGAAATAGTTTTCTTTTTAACAGGAGTTCTGAAATTGCTTAAGCTGATAGCAAGTAAGAAACCAAACGGTTTCCGGTAATCGTTCTAATCAGGTATTGATTATTTCGCTGGTCATAGCTAATCTGAATCGAGCCAGAACTATCCAATGGTAAATTAGTAAGCAGATTTCCACTAAGATCATAAAGGAAAGCAAAGTTTTGCTCTGGATCTACGACTACAAAAATCTGACGATCTCCACCAAAATCAAAATATTGGTAAATCAAGTTCCCCTCGGATACCCGTAGATTGAACAATTCCTCTTCTTTGGAATTGAATGCTTTCAATTGGTTGTAAGTTTTGGAAATGATCAGGAAGGATTGATTTCGTTGATCTGGGATCAAGAAGAACTCACTGTCCCTATCATCTTTGATGAGTTGATTTCGATTGATCACTTCTCCATCAAAGTTAACTTGAATTACTTGTCCGTCTTGAGTTACTCCCGTCAATCCATATTGATTGGAAGCGTTCATTCTACCAAAGAATAAACCTGAATTGAACTCTCCACTCAAATCAAAAGGAGAACCTTCCTGGGCTTCGCCTCTTCGATTGAATAAATGTAATTTTCCACTTTTTGAAAGGGTACCCATGTAATCTCCTTTTCCAGGAACGCGGAAATGGTTAGGGTTTTGGAAACTTGGATCTCCGATTGAATTGGGATTCCATCCGTCCAGTCTAGTCCCAGTTTTATCCAGCAAGAATAAATCCCCTTCAGCAGTAGCCAAGAAATAGCGATACTCTCGGTTATTGTCATAATCTACTAACTGTAGATGGGTTAGCTTTTGATCAAAATTGAAAGGGTATCCTGTTAATGGATTTCCTAAACGATCGATTCCATAGACTTTGTCAGCAGTCGCAAGTAAGACTTGAAGTTTGTCGTTTTTATAATAATCTACCTGAAAAGCATCTCCTAGAATTTTTCCTGAAAGTGGAGCGCTGTAAACCAAAGTACCGTCAGAATTTAGGAGGTGGAAGACATGGTTTTCATCCTGAACGATGATGTCTTCAGTGCCGTCTTGATAATTGATAATGGATTGAGGACCCCAAATCAACCGGTTTTCAAATTCAATTTGCTTTTGGGAAGCAAGGCTTACCGATGCATGAGCCTCTACTGGGACCGGGGCGGAATCATCAAAAGGAACCAGAATACTGCTCTTTTTTTGACTACCAACCTGATTGATTCGCAAAGTCAGGTAATCAAAAGAGGTAAAAGACGGCCGATACCGCTGAAAGAAAGAGCTCCAAGATGAATTGGCCTGTTCGGTCCAGCTGTTCCAAATTTCTTTCAATCGATAAGTTTGAGAAAAACCAGCACTTGGACTAATGACAGTTTTTAGATTTTCAGGAAATCTTGAATAGCCCCAAGTGAACCCACCTTCCAAATCATCAATCAACATTTTCATTGCCGATTGAGAATTGGCGAAGAATAAGAGGTTGCCCCGTTTTGTAATGAAGGTTTGGGGGAATCCCTGAAATTTGCTAGAGAATAAATATGCCGGTAACTCCTCGGTTCCTACAAAAAATATCTCAGCATTCCGGTAAAAATCAGGGTAGGTAGGATTCTCCTGTTCCAAGTAGCTTCTCAGAATACTAATTGGAGCGTTATCATTGATAATTCTGGAGACAAGGATGAGGTTTTTGCTTCCATCAGAATTGGGCTCTAACTCTTGGAAATATAATTCGCCGCTTAAGCCATCCAAAAATCCTTGGTCAATAAGATTTCGCTGGACTTCCCCTTGAATCGTTGATTTTGGAGTGAAGCCACGATTTGTCAATTCTTGAATCTCAAAAATCCCGGGTAAGTTGTATTGGGTAATTGATAATGCTCTCGCGGAAATGCCTTCCTGAATTTCACTCCAATTGGCTTGCAAAGAAGGAGTGAAAGTAACCTGATCGAAGAGTGAAATTTCTCCTTCTAGTCGAATTTGGTTCGAGTCTAAAATTAAATCGTAAGCAGCCTGGGCATCCAGATTTTCGAGTGATTTGATCTGAATGCTTTCTCGGTCTTTGGAAGTACCTTTTATCAAATGTGCTATGCTTTTTCCGCTAAGCCAAAGCCTTCCCAGGCTACCTTTTTCTTGGGTGATTGTAAAATCTTCCCAAGAGCTTGAAATGCTTTGTGGAGCCTCATACATTCGGATTGCTTCCTCCACCAAAAAAGAAGACTCTGAAAATACTAGTAGCCCCCCTAAGTGGGCAAAACTGTAGAGTCGTTCATCAGTACCTTTGACAACTTCTAATATTTCAATGTCTGTATAGTTTCGGTCTGTAATTTTTATATCAGCAGGAATTTGGTTGCGTAGAGAGGCTAGAAGATTCTCAAATTCAGATTTTTCTTGTTGCAAAATGTAAAGCAATTCGAAGTTCTCAGTTCCGATGGGATGGTAAGAAATGCTTAAAAGATTTCCATTAAGAAGCCTAGAAATTTGCCCTTGATATCCTGTGAGGCTGTCTAATTGTGAGAGATTTTCCGCGATTTCTTCAAAAGCAGGGAAATTGCTGATTTTTTTCCACAAAGAATGATTGACTAAGGTGTTCCAGCTTTGGTCAGCTTGTTCGGTTTCAAAAATAAAAACCGCATTATCACTGATTAATTGGCGGTTTTGGAGTTGGGGTTCGGAAGAATACTTAGAATATAACCAGTATCCTGTAGCGGCAGTTACCAAGATGATGGCGAGGATGAGTGCGCTTTTTCCGATGTTCACCGTGCTGGATTTTTTTATGGTTAAATACAAAAATCAGACCCGGAATTTGACTTGGTCAAGCCATATCCCGGGTCTGTATGAAAAGGAGGTGATTAATTGGACAATTTATCCAATACGCTCATTACCTCTTTTACGTGTCCTCTAGAGACCTCGAGAAGAGCTTTTTCTTCCTCATTCAAATCGAGTTCGATTACTTTCTCGATACCGTTTTTACCCAAGATAACTGGTACGCCTAGGTAGCAATCATCGATTCCATATTCTCCATCCAATTTGATACAAACCGGGAATACGCGACGCTGATTTTTCAAGATAGCTTCCACCATTTGAGCTGCTGCAGAACCTGGTGCATACCAAGCAGATGTTCCCATCAACTTCACAAGCTCGCCACCGCCAAACTTGGTTCTCTCGATGATAGCATCCAGCTTATCCTTTTCGATCAATTCAGTTACAGGAATACCTGCCACAGTAGTGTATCTAGGAAGTGGTACCATGGTGTCTCCATGTCCACCCATTAGGATGGCTTGAATTTCTTTTCCAGAAACGTTCAATTCTTCCGCCAAAAATGCTCTGTATCTAGCAGTATCCAAAATACCCGCCATACCCATTACTTTGGTACGAGGAAGCTTGGAAGTCAAATGTGCCTGATAAGTCATCACGTCAAGTGGGTTGGAAACGACGATGATGATAGCATTTGGAGAATATTTGATCACATTTTCAGTTACGGACTTTACGATGCCCGCATTGGTTTCGATCAAGTCATCCCGGGTCATTCCAGGTTTTCTTGGCAAGCCAGAAGTGATCACCACTACATCAGAATTGGCAGTCTTTGAATAATCGTTTGTACTTCCTACAGTTCGGGAATCATATTGATTGATAGGAGCCTTTTGCCAGATATCCAGTGCCTTTCCTTCGGCTACACCTTCTTTGATATCTACCAAAACAATCTCTTCCGCGATTTCGCGATAGGCCAAAACGTCAGCACAGGTTGCCCCAACGTTTCCAGCCCCAACTACGGTTACTTTGCTCATGATTTTATGGATTTTATAAATGATAATTGCGTAAAAAGCGACGCTAAGTTAATTAACAATGACAGGATTAGAAACCCGAAAGGGAATACTTTGTTAAGCGGAAAAATAAACGGGCAAAGAATCGTGTAAATTTTTACTCAAACATCTGTCGAAGGCTGAAAAACCCAAATGATTCCCGGTAGGAACGGAACAGTCGTTGGTTGTTTTCATTGTAAAATTCAGCCAAAGCAGTCATGATTTTCGCCTTGATTTTGGGGTTGCTATCGAAGATTTCCTGAATTGCGAAATGAGGAATGACAATCAGGTCCGCTTCATCCGAGGTTATGATTGCGGTGTAGATTCTTTTGCTGTTTTGTAGAAAAGCGTTTTCTCCAAAGGCTTGACCCTTATTGACTTCTAGAATAGTTTCAAAATTGTCCTTAACATCTATGGTCAGGTGAACTTGTCCTTTTTTGATTAGATAAAGCGCTTGACTGGGATCTTTGCTGAAAAACACCACTTCATCTTTGGTATACTTCCGAAAATGCATAGCGGGTAAAAACCGCTCCATTTCTTTGTTTTTAAGCTTTTCAAAAAATTTGATCAATCTTAAAAAGTCAAATGTCTGCAGTTCAGCTTCGGTATAAGTCTTGGTAAAAGGGTTTCTCATCAGTTTTTCATTTTGAAATGGAGAATTGTTCGGGTAGATCCATCACACTTGGCCCATTCGGCAATACGGTGCCCAATTACCCAAGCAATTTGCCCATCGGAAATCAGTACTTTAACCCGCTCTTTGTGAATGCGAGGTAATTTCAAATCTATCAAAAAGTCCGAAACTTTTTTTGGATGATTCATGCCAAGGGGAATAAATCGGTCTCCTAATTGCCATGTTCGTATTTCAAATGGAAAATTCAATTTTTCTAGATCGAGCATGGCATTTTCACGGGATGAATCCAGCTTGTCTCCGATTGGTTTTTTGATCAATTCGTAAGTTCCCTCAGGTAAAGTAATTTCGATGTCCTGCTCTTGGATAAAAATAGATTGGAAGTTTTCAACCTGAGGAGCTAGTAATAATTCTTCCCGATCCACATTTAATTGATGGCTTGCACTGAAAAACTGCTTTCCGGACTCGCCGGATTTCGCAGATGTCACGATGGCTTCACATTGATCAGAATTAAAACCAAAGCCTCGAAGCCAATAGAATATGAGCGTATTTGCTCCCGAATGGTGGATAAACGCATGAAATGGGAGAGTTTGAGTGTCCTTGTCGGTTTTCAGGTATTTTCCCAACCAATCTTGGACTAAGCCATGTAAAGCTTTTCCTGCGTCATGCATTCTGGCAAAGCTTCCAAGCAGATTTTGTCTGGCATCATCTGATACTGCATATAATCCAGGCAAGGCTTCTAATCGGAGTTTATTTCGCTTGTAATCAGTCTTTTGATTGGACTTGTCTTCTCTCCAGGCAATCTCGTTTTCATTTGCAAAAGCCTCGATTTCAGCTTTCGAAAAAGGTAAAAGCGGTCTGATTAATCCAGATTTTTTGTCCGCCATTCCTTGAATACCATCCAAGCCAGTTCCTCGTAGGAGGTTCAAAAAGATGGTTTCCAATTGATCATCCTGATGATGTGCAAGGATAATTCCTTCCAAATTTCTTTCCTGTTTCAGGGATTCAAACCAAGAATATCTGATTTCCCTTGCCGCCATTTGGATAGAGAGCTTTTTTTCCTCTGCATGTTCCTGAGTTTTTGGATGATGAAGATGAAAGGTGATACCGTGTTCTTCTGCCCATTGAATGACAAAAAGTTCGTCTTGATTGCTATCCTCTCCCCGAAGTCCAAAATTGACATGTGCTAGTTCAATGGGTATTTCAGACTTCATTAAGAGAAAGCCTAAAACCATGCTGTCCACTCCACCACTGCAAGCCAATAAATAGGTCTTCGATGGATCCAAAAGTGCCTTTTGGCGTATATGCTCCTGAAAAGCTGCTAACATTAACCAAAAATAGCTTTTTCTACTAATTTTGCCCACTTGAGTCTCTTTATGAAATCCACGCTTCGGTTTTTTCTATTCTTCCTTCTGAGCATTTGGTCTGTTCATACGCTTTATGGACAAACGAGAGGAGCTAATTCTCAGGGAAATACCTTGGATATTCTCCAGGCTGATTCTTTGAAGGGTGCTGAGGGTTTTGAGCGACTGATTGGATCGGTCCGAATGAAAAACCAAAGCACATTGATTTCCTGTGACTCTGCACATTTTTTCAGAATGGAAAATCGGGCTGAGTTGTTCGGCCGGGTTTTTATAAAGGATGAGCAAGATTCGGTAACTACCCGAAGCGCTTATGCCGAATATGATGGAAATACCAAACTGGCCAAGCTTCGATCGAATGTGGTCTTTTCCAATATGGAAACCACGGTCTACACAGACTATCTTAATTATGATCGAGCAGGAAATATCGCTACCTATTTCAACGGTGGGAGAGTAGTTGATTCTACCAACGTATTGACCAGTGAGCGAGGTCGTTATGAGGTGAATTTGGAGCGAATAACTTTTACTGATAATGTTGTTTTGGTCAACCCGGATTATACCATGAAGACCAATTACTTGGTGTACCTCACCATCCCCAAAACTGCTGAGACCAAAGGCTTAACAAATTTGGTGTCGAAGGATGGAAACACACTCGATGCGGAAAAAGGAAGTTTCTATGATACCCAAGCAAAAAGTTTTCGATTCTTTGATGGGGTGGTTGAGACGGAAACTAGCCGGGTGAAGGCAGGTGAACTAATCTACCGAGAAAATGAAGCCTATTATGAAGGGAAAGATGATGTCCGGGTTTTGAACAAGGAGCGTGAAGTTGAAATCTTTGGTGATCAAGGTCAGTATTGGGAAGAAAGAGGGTATAGCTTAGTTCACGGAAATGCATTGGTGAGAAGATACTTCGAGATGGACACCTTGTATCTGACGGCTGATACCTTGATTTCTCAAGACAATGAGACAGATTCTCTTAAATATCTTTTGGCCTTTTCATCCATCCAATTGGTCAAATCCGATTTGTCTGGAATAGCCGATTCACTCAGCTATAATTATGCTGATTCGACAATAAAGCTTTTTAAAGACCCGGTAATTTGGAATCAAAAAAGCCAAATTTCAGCTGATTCGATGACCTTTTTTATTGAGAGTGAGCAGATTCGGGAGCTTTTTGTGAAAAACAATGCCTTTGCCGTGATGTCCGACACCTTGTTGAATTTCAATCAAATGAAAGGGCGATCCATGACTGGTTATTTTAAAGAAGGGCAGTTAGATCGATTGAATATTGATGGAAATGGCGAGTCCTTGTATTATGCTTTGGAAGGGGATACCTTGGTTCAGGGAGTCAATAAAACCTTGTCTGCTACTATTCGAATGGGCTTTGAAGATGGACAGTTAGTCAAGGTCAATTATGGGGTAAAGCCGGAAGGGAAATTTATACCTGTTCAGGATATTGGAGATGACGGTGGCAAACTGGAAGGCTTTGTTTGGAGGCAGGAGGAAAAGCCCGATATGGAGAAGATTTTTGCTTGGCGATCCATTGTAGAGATCGATGCAGGAGCCAAAAATTTATTTGATGTTCCGAACGCGGAAATTCGAATGCCAACAGATGAGGAGATGCAGAAGTCTCTTGAAAAATGGAAGGCAAATGCAAAAAAAAGGACTTTGGTGCCACTCCAGAAAAACCAAAATTCCCCTAACGAATAAAATCTCAAAAAATTTTAAAGAGGTTAACAACAATTAACCCGAATTTTTCGTCCCGACATTACCTACCACGTAGATTTGTTGTGTATATTTCTATTCAGAAACATCTATTCGTAGGCTTATCGACAAAACTTCTACATGAATACTTTTCTCAAATTTTTTACATGGGCATTTATTGTGCTTCTCCCTGTAGTAGTGGAAGCACAGGAGGTTCGTGTATTGAGTGAAGCGTTGGAGTTTGACGGAGCAATTGGCGCTTCCCAGCGAAAAACAATCATACTTCAAAACGAAGGCAATACTTCCAAAACTTACTTTCTGAAAAATATCAATGGAAATATTGGTTCTTCCCAGGATATGAAAATCTGTATTGGGGAAAACTGCTTCGATGCCAAGCGTGATTTAGCCAAAATTAAAGTAACCCTGGAGCCAGGAGAAATTGTGACTGATTTGTATTTGGAGTTTTCCTTGGGAATCACCGAGACAAGAGGAGGGTTTGACTTGGTTTTTGTTAATGAAAAAAATATCCGAGAGTCTTTCATAGTCGAAGCAAAATATGATGTAATCAATCCTGAAGAAAGAGCAGATGAATCTGATTACGATGCGATTCGAATTAGTGATGTCTATCCTAATCCAAGTAATCGAATTGCGCAGTTGGATTATGTGTTAAAAAAGCCTCAGGCCAATGCGAAAATCACCATCAATAGCTTCATTGGTAATCCGGTGGCAGAATTTGTATTAGATCCTGATCAAAACACCTTGGTGATCAATGTTTCCGACTTTCATCCAGGTGTATATTTTTACACCCTTTTTGTTGACAATAAGAATATTGTGACAAAAAAACTCGTTGTAAAGAAGTAATCTCCCAGTTTCCTATTCGTTTGAATACCAACAATTATCCCGTATATTTGCGGTCTTGAAAATGAGCATGCGTCGAATTTCCCTTATCATACTTACCTTCACCTCCCTTCTTTATTCTTGTGGTCCTTTTGCCAAGCTGGAAAAAAGTACCAACTGGGAAGAGCTATATGAAGGAGCAAATAAGTATTACCAAGAAGGTGAATACAACAAGGCTATCATTCTTTATGATAAAGTTCTTCCCATTATCCGAGGAAGTGAAAAGGCCGAATTAGCGGATTATAACTACGCCTACTGTCATTTTAAGACGAAGCGATACATCGAGTCTGCCGGGTATTTCAATAATTTTTACCGTACATACAATCGAAGTCCTTTGGCTGAGGAAGCATTATTTATGCATGCTTATTCTTTGTATTTGGATTCTCCGGATTTCAATCTGGACCAGCAAAGTAGTCAAGAGGCCGTTGCTGCCATACAGCAATTTGTGACCCGATATCCGGGTTCAGATTCCTATGAACGAGCTTTGGAGATGTTGGAAGATCTTGAAACACGTTTCGAACGAAAAGCTTACGAGGAGTCCCAAATGTATTACCGATTGAAGGACGGCTTATTCCCTGGGGATTTCTACAGAGCTTGTATCGTCAATTTTCAGAATTTTGCCAAAGATTTTCCGGAGAGTAAATACAATGAAGAATTAGCTTACAAATTGGTAGAAGTAAGCACAGGGTATGCGGTAAACAGTGTTTTTTCAAAAAAGGAAGAACGGCTGAATGATGTATTTACCTATGCTTTAAATTTCTACAGAAGATATCCCGACAGCAAGTTTACGGCAGAGGTGAAAAGCTATGAAGCTGAAGCGCGTGAGGAGCTTGAGGAGCATTTGAAGCTAAAGAAAGATATTGCTGAGCGGGAAGAAGCAGAGAAAAATAAGCTTTCCGATCCAGCTACTAGTCAAACAAACGAAAACAAACAATAATCTATATGGCAGTTAATCCATCCATCATCACACGCGATTTGGACAAGGTTTCTGAACCTACCGGCAACATCTACGAGTCTATTCATATCGTAGGTCAGCGTGCCAAGCAAATCTCCAACAATTTGAAAGAAGAGTTGAACAACAAGCTTTCTGAGTTTGCTTCTACTGTAGATAATTTGGAAGAGGTCTTTGAAAACAAAGAGCAAATCGAAATTTCCAAGTTTTACGAAAGAATGCCAAAGCCAACTACCTTGGCAATGGAAGAGTTTTTGGAAGGTAAAGTTTATTACCGATTCCCAGAAGAGGAAGCACAATAATGGGGCTTGCAGGTAAGCGGATTATTTTAGGTATCACAGGTAGCATTGCTGCTTATAAATCCGCTTTCCTGACACGATTATTAATTAAAGAAGGAGCAGAGGTACAGGTAATCCTAAGTGCCTCTGCTCTTGATTTTATAAGCCCTTTGACACTGGCTACTCTTTCCAAGCGGCCTGCTTTACATCAATTTCAAAAAGATGAAACCGGAGTTTGGAATAATCATGTCGAATTGGGTCTTTGGGCTGACCTGATGCTTTTTGCGCCTTTATCTGCCAATACCTTGGCTAAAATGGCGAATGGTCACTGCGATAATCTTTTACTCGCCACCTACCTTTCAGCACGTTGCCCAGTCTGGTTTGCTCCTGCCATGGATTTGGATATGTATCAGCATCCTTCGGTTCGAAAGAATATTCAAACTTTACAATCATTTGGAAATCGACTTTTGGATGCCGAAAGCGGGGAACTTGCTTCTGGGCTTTCTGGTCAGGGAAGAATGATGGAGCCAGAAAGTATTGTTAAGGAAATCAAAGGCTTTTTCGAATCCGGTCAGGATTTTAAGGGTAAAAAAATTGGACTGACGATTGGTCCCACCCAGGAAGCCATCGATCCTGTTCGTTTTATATCTAATCATTCCAGTGGAAAAATGGGCTATGCCCTGGCGGAAGCTTTTTTAGAAAGAGGGGCGGAAGTTTGGGTGATTTCTGGACCAATTTCCATTCCTGTATCTAAGGATAAATTCCATTGGAAGGATGTTCATAGTGCCCAAGAAATGTTTGAGGCTGCTCAGGATATCCATGAGAAAATGGATGTGATGGTTTTTGCTGCTGCTGTGGCTGACTATGCACCGGCCGAGGTGGCACCTGAAAAAATCAAAAAACAGGGAGATTCACTTCAAATTCACCTGAAAAAGAATGTGGACATAGCTCAGGAATTGGGTAAGCAGAAAAAGCCTAATCAGATTCACGTAGGTTTTGCTTTGGAAACTGAAAATGAAAAAGAGCATGCCGTCGATAAATTAAATCGAAAAAACTTTGATCTGATTGTTTTGAATTCCATGAAAGAAAAAGGAGCTGGATTTCGTTTAGATACCAATCGCGTGAGTATTTTTTCAAAGAATGGGCAGGTCGTGGAATCTGAGATTTCCCCGAAAAAAGAAATTGCGGGAATGATTTTGGATCAAATCAAAAAAGAATCAAGTTGGACTCTCGTTTGATTTTTTCTTTACTTGTATTCCATGAGGAAAATCGCCGTTATTCTTTTTCTACTTCTAAGTTTTAGCTCCCAAGCGCAGGAGTTGAATTTTACCGTCATTATCAATAGCGAGCGGTCAAACCTTCAAAACACGGATATTTTCAACCAAATGAAAACTTCCTTTGAGCAGTTTTTGAATGGGCGTTCTTGGACTTCGAATGAGTTTCGGCCAGAAGAACGAATAAAAGGGAACTTATTGATTACCATCAATGAAGCTACAACGGTTGGTTCTTTTTCTGCCACCGTTCAAGTTCAAACAGTTCGTCCGGTTTATGGAACCAATTATGAAACTTTGCTTCTGAATTTTGCAGATCGAAACTGGAATTTTGAATTCATTGAGTCACAGCCTATTGAATTTAACCGATTTACATTTCTGAATAATATTTCCTCCCTGCTGGCCTTCTATGCCAATATCGCCATCGGTTTGGATTATGATAGCTTTGAAAGTCGTGGAGGGAACTCATTTTTTGCAGTTGCCAATGATATCGTCAATAATGCTCAGCAGTCGGGTAGAGCAGGTTGGGGACAGAGTAATTCCGATCGAAGAAACCGATTTTGGTTAATCAATGATATTTATTCCTCCTCCGTTTATTCATCTATTCGAGATGCTTATTACCTCTATCATCGGCAAGGCTTGGATCTGTTGCAGATAGACTCCGAAAAAGCCTACCAAAACATGCTAGAAGCAATCCGATTGGTAGCAGAAGCAAATAAGGCACAACCAAATGGGATTTTTACGATTGCTTTCATGGATGCAAAGGGAGATGAAATCAGTAAGATTTTTAAAAATGCTCCCATGGAAATACGGACAGAAGTAGTGGAATTATTGCTTGAAGTAGATCCCAATAATGCCAGAAAGTATAATGAGCTGCTTAAAAGCTAAAGGGGATTTTTTAGCTTTGTGGAAAACCGAAATTCATGCTCAAAACCCTCAGTATTTCCAATTACGCTTTAATCGATGATCTGCATATGCAGCCGGGTTCCGGTCTGAATATGGTGACCGGAGAGACAGGTGCAGGGAAGTCCATCATGTTGGGAGCTGTTGGTCTACTTTTAGGAAAAAGGGCAGATACCAAGGTCCTGCTCCATGAGGATCGCAAATGCGTCATTGAAGGCTGGTTTGAAATCGGGGAATATGGTTTGAAGGATTTTTTTGAAGAGCATGAGTTGGATTATGAGGAGCCTTGTATCATTCGAAGAGAGATAAGTCCTTCTGGAAAATCCAGATCCTTTGTCAATGATTCTCCTGTATTGTTGGAGGTTTTGAAGGAACTAGGATCCAGACTCATGGATGTTCATTCGCAGCATGATACTCTATTACTTGGAGAAGGTTCATATCAATTGGGTTTGGTAGATGCATTTTCCGGAACCTCTGCCGAACTCACCGAATACAAAGAAAGATTCAAGGCCTATAGGAAGGCAAAGGAACATTGGGAAGATCTGAAAAAGAAGGCTATTGAACTCCAAAAAGAAGCTGATTTCAATCAGTTTCAGTTGGAAGAACTCAGTGCTCTTTCTTTAGTAGCAGGTGAGCAGGAGGAATTGGAATCCAATCAGGAGATTCTTGAGAATGCAGAAGAGATCAAATCCAAAATTCATGAGATCGTAGGCCTATTTCAGGATGATCAATTCGGTGTGTTGCAGGGATTGTGGCAAATCCAGCAGCAATTGCATAACCTGGAGCGATTGGCTCATAAATTTTCTGAAATCAAAGAGCGCTTCTATTCCACTTTGATCGAATTGAAAGATTTGGTTGCTACCCTTGAAGAAGAAGATCTCAACGTGGAGGTTGATTTTGAGAAGTTGGAAGAGACGCGGGAGCGATTGAGTAAGATTTATCAGCTTCAAAAGAAACATGGAGTTCTGACAGTTGAAGAGCTTATCGCTATAGAAAAAGACTTGGCAGACCGAGTCTTCGAGTTTCAAAATCTAGACGAATCACTCGAAAAGGCTGAAAAAGAATTCCATCAAGCGGAAAAGTTGATGATCAAATCAGGAGAAGCTTTGACTGCCAAGCGAAAATCCTGTTTTTCCTCTTTTGAGAAATCTATGGAATCTTTGCTTCATCGGCTAGGGATGGAAAATGCCAAGATCAAGTTTGAGCATCAATCGATTCAGCCAAGTACTTCAGGTTTGGATCAAATCGAAATGCTTTTTTCCGCAAACAAAGGTTCTCAGCTACAGCCTTTGAAGAAAGTAGCATCAGGAGGAGAATTTTCACGTTTGCTTTTTGCCATCAAGTATTTGATGGCGGACAAAATGGCCTTGCCTACCCTTATTTTTGATGAAATTGACACGGGGATTTCTGGAGAAGTGGCCTTGCAGATGGTCCGAATGATGAAGGATATTGCCCAAAATCACCAAATCATTTGCATTACCCATTTGCCTCAAGTTGCCGCTAAAGGCGATTTGCATTACTTCGTTTACAAAGACAATTCAGCTGCGAAAACCGTATCCAAAATTAAGTTGTTGGATGAAAATGAGCGGGTTCAGGAGTTGGCAAAAATGATTGCTGGAGCCCAGCCTTCCGGTTCGGCAGTGGAAAGTGCTAAGGAGCTTCTCGCCAATTGAGAGAAGAACTCCCGAATTTTGTCTATTTTTGATCAAATTTTTGAAATCAACCCAATAGTCATATGCCAGAAAACTTGCTAAAAGGTAAAGTCGGTATCATTACCGGTGCTTTGGATGAAAACTCCATCGCGTGGAAAACCGCTCTAAAAGTAAAGGAACAAGGAGGGCGTTTTGTCCTGACCAATGCGCCTATCGCCATGAGAATGGGGGCTATCAAAGAACTTGCGGAAGAGTGTAACACGATTGTGATTCCTGCTGACGCTACAGTCGTTGAGGATATTGAAAAGCTATATGCAGAAGCAAAAGAATTCCTAGGTGGGAATTTCGATTTTCTGCTTCACTCTATCGGAATGTCTCCGAATATTCGGAAGGGACGATCTTATGGAGAACTCAACTATGATTGGGCGATGAAGTCCTACGATGTTTCCGCGATTTCTTTCCACAAGATGATGCATGTGGCTGAGAAAATGGATATTATGAATGAATGGGCTTCCATTATTGGTCTTTCCTATATTGCAGCGCAGCGTGTTTATCCTTTCTATACAGATATGGCAGATGCCAAAGCCTTATTGGAAAGCATTGCAAGAGGATATGGGTACCGATTCGGTAAGTTGAAAAAAGTTCGAGTAAATACCATTTCTCAGTCTCCTACTAAAACCACTGCAGGAACAGGAATTGGTGGATTTGATTCATTTTTCAATTTTGCGGAGAAACTTTCACCACTTGGAAATGCATCAGCAGAAGCCTGTGCGGATTATATCGTAACGATGTTCTCCGATATGACAAGAATGGTGACCATGCAAAATCTCTTCCATGACGGAGGATATTCCTTCACAGGTATTTCCGAAGAGATCATGGATCAATTCAAAGACCTCTGATCAAAAAATCAAATCAATTTCAAAGTCCGGGTATTTATCCGGACTTTTTTGTTTCCGGTCATCCCGAAGGGATTTTTTCCTGTGTCTTTTTCTCCTAACTTATTGACTCATATCATCCACCAACCCTATGCTAAAGAAGAATTTTCTACTCAGCTTGCTTGTGGCAATGTTTGCTATTCAAGCTTATTCCCAGATTATGCCAGCTCCAGACAGGGAGGAAGGCGATGGGCCTTATGATAAATTAATCCTGCGAGGAGTAACCTTGATTGATGGGACTGGAGCACCTCCAATTGGTCCAGTAGATATTGTAGTGGAGAAAAATAGAATTACTCAAATTCAAGTTGTGGGATATCCTGGATTACCTATTCGGGAAGGAAGAAGGCCAGAAGCGGATGAAAATACCAAAGAAATTGACCTGGAAGGACATTATTTATTGCCTGGATTCATTGATATGCATGCACATATAGGAGGGACAGGTCAGGGAACCCCAGCTGAGTATGTCTATAAGCTTTGGATGGCGCATGGAGTAACAACTATTCGGGACCCTTCTGCAGGAAATGGCTTGGATTGGGTTCTCAATGAAAAGAAAAGATCAGCTGCTAATCAAATTACTGCTCCACGGATTTTAGCCTATACTGCCTTTGGCCAAGGATCGGAAGAGCCTATCGTTACAGCGGATCAGGCAAAAGCCTGGGTCAATCAGAATAAGGCAAAAGGTGCGGATGGAATTAAGTTTTTTGGGGCTAATCCAGAGGTGATGCAGGCGGCTATTTCCGAAAATAAGCGAATCGGACTTCGATCTGCGATGCATCATCAGCAGTTGGATGTTGCCAGATGGAATGTATTGAACTCTGCAAGGGCTGGCTTGACTTCCATGGAACATTGGTATGGTTTGCCAGAAGCATTATTTCAGGATCGAACAATTCAGGATTTTAGGTTGGATTACAATTATCAAAATGAACAGCATCGATTTGCTGAAGCTGGTAAGCTTTGGAAGCAGGCTGCTCCTCCTTATTCTGATCATTGGAATAAGGTGATGAATGAACTGCTGGAGCTTGATTTCACCCTTGATCCGACCTTTAATATTTATGAAGCGAATCGGGACTTAATGCGCGCACGTAGGGCAGAATGGCATGAAACTTACACCTTGCCTTCTCTTTGGAGATTTTATTCTCCTAGCCGTCAATCTCATGGATCCTACTGGTTCGATTGGACCACTGAGGAGGAACTTCAGTGGAAAGAAAATTATCGACTTTGGATGACCTTTATTAATGAATATAAAAATCGGGGTGGCCGGGTAACTGCAGGTTCGGATTCTGGATTCATCTACCAATTGTATGGTTTTGCTTATATCCGAGAATTGGAATTGCTTCGAGAGGCAGGTTTTCATCCTTTAGAAGTGATTCGATCCGCGACCATGTTTGGGGCTGAGGCTTTGGGAATGGAAAAAGAAATTGGTACAGTTGAAGTTGGGAAATTGGCTGATTTTGTGATTTTGGAAGAAAATCCTTTGCAAAACCTTAAGGTTCTTTATGGTACAGGAGCGATTCGAGTGGATGAAAATAATCAACCCATTCGAGTAGGTGGCGTTAAATACACTGTTAAAGACGGAGTAGTTTACGATGCTAAAAAGCTTCTTGAGGACGTGAAGGAAATCGTGGATCAGCATAAGGCCCGTGAAAATGCCCGCTTAACTCAACCAGGATTAGATTGGTAAATCAACAATAAAAGAGAAGACATGCCACAAATTGAAGCCAATGGTGTAAAGCTTTTTTACCTTGAAAAAGGTGAAGGAAAGGAGACTGTTGTTTTTTCTCACGGGCTGCTTTGGAGTCATAAAATGTTTGCTGCTCAAATAGAGGAGTTATCCAAGAAGTACCATGTTATTGCATACGATCACCGTGGCCAAGGTCAAAGTGAGGTAAAGGAGCCATTTGATATGGATACCGTGGCTGATGATGCAGCAGCCCTGATTGAAAATTTAAACCTTGGAAAGGTTCATTTTATAGGCCTTTCCATGGGGGGATTTGTTGGTTTGAGATTGGCTTCCCGAAGACCGGATTTGATCAAGAGTTTGATTTTGCTTGAAACTTCGGCTAACGCGGAACCTGTGGAGAATTTGCCCAAATACAAGACCCTTAATGGAATTGTGAAATGGTTTGGGATCATTCCTCCTGTAGCAAATAAAGTGATGCCAATTATGTTTGCCGAATCTTGGCTTTCAAATAAGTCTAACCGAGTCGAGGTGAAGCATTGGAAGAAAGAATTGATGTCCAATAAAAAATCGATTACTGGCCCGGTGGAAGGAGTGATTTATCGAAATGGAGTGGAGGACGAGTTAGCTTCAATTTCTTGCCCGACAATGATTGTGGTGGGAGATGAGGATGTAGCTACCAAGCCTGAAAAAGCCAAATTCATTCAAATGGGGATTTCGGGATCTATCCTTCATCGAATTCCGGGGGCAGGACACAGTAGCTGTATAGAAAAACCAGATATTGTAAATCAGCTTATTTTAGATTGGTTGAAAGAGAGACAATAAAAAAAGCCCGAGAGGGCTTTTTTTATTAGTCAAATTGAAAGACTCGGATGTAATCCACAATCATATGTTGTGGAAAGACGGTTGTATTATCGGGAGAACCCGGCCAATTTCCACCTACTGCCACATTCATAATAAAGAAAAAGCTTCTTCTGAACTCATCTAACTGAGCTGGCGTGGTATCGATGACATTGTATTCTACATTATCAATATACCAGCGTATAGATGTGGCATCCCATACGATGGAGAAAACATGAAATTTATCTGCTAAAGTCCCTGATGGAAGTCTATAAGATCTTCCGAATTCGGCATGGGAACCATCATTTTGCCAGTGCACTGTGCCATGGACAGTGTTTTCACGGCCTTGACCGCCCACCATTTCCATGATATCAATTTCTCCACAGGCAGGCCAGCCTACCTCTGAGAAATTGGACCCAAGCATCCACAGTGCTGGCCAAAGTCCCTGTCCTCTTGGCATCACCGCTCGAATGTCTACTCTTCCATATCGGAATTGCTTTTTATTCATAGACACGATCCGGGAGGAAGTGTATTGACTGCCTCCAAAGGATTCTTGTTTGGCTGTAATGATTAAGTGTCCGCGCTCTACAGAAGTATTTTGAGACCGGTAATACTGGAGCTCATTATTTCCCCAGCCGTTGTTACCAGTTCCGGTTTCATGTGACCAATTTGCGATATCTAGGCTGTTGCCTTCGAAATCATCTTCCCAGACTAAAGTCATTCCATCATAGGTCGTAGGAGAAACAAAACCTTGATCTGGGATGGGAATGGTGGCCGTTGGGTTATCGGGTGTCGAGCCACTAGGGTTATCCTTGTCCTCGGAATCACAGGAAAGAAAAAATCCTCCTATTATACTGAGAAAAAAGATTGAGATAATTCGAGTTGAAAATTTCATTTGATTTTGGGTTTAGAAAAAAAAACACCCGGTAGCCAAAAGACCACCGGGTGAAAAAAAAATTATTCAGAAATCAGTTTAAAGGTCCACCAAACACCGGTTCCTGCCTCAATGTGAAGAGTCATCTTTTTGACACCGTCTTGTTCAGTAAGGCTTACCACCTTGTACGTGATGCTTTCTGGTACTGCTACGTTTGGTAGCTCACCTGCATTTCCAACTTTAGGTAAAGCAATATGTGCACCTACTCCACTAAGGGTAAGAGAAGATCCATCAAATGTATATGTGTAACTTCCGCTACCATCGAATGGTGCAACTGGAGTACCGCAAGAAGGGGATCCGCCCTGCCATTCCTCTAGCCAAGTTTGATCTCCCATGTTGTAGGAATAAGCTCCATCTTCCGCAAAGGTATATACATCGTCAAAGAAGCAAGCACGGGCACTTACGTCATCAGCACTTGAAGAAAACCATTCTGTACTACCTTCTGTTGGGCCAACACTAAATGCACCAGCAACAGGCTCCATTTTCCAATTTCCAACAATAGAAGTAGTTTCATTTCCTCCAGAGCCGATTTCACCAGAGATCAATTTAAAATCCCACCATACTCCTGAACCAGCTTCGATTCGAAGAGTCATTCGTCTTGTATTTCCATCTACTACTGGATCAATGATGGAATAAGTGATTTGATCAGGGATAGCAGCACCTTGAGAAACTTCACCTGCATTATTTACTTTAGGAAGCCCTAAGTAAGCACCTTCTCCGATTACGGTCAAAGAGGTACTAGTGTAAGTATATTGATAAGTACCTCCATTATACGGAGCTACTGGAGTTCCACATCTGTCGGTATCTACTCCTTGCCAAGGCTCTAACCAGGTGGCATCGCCTAAATCAATTACGAAAGAGCCGTCTGCTCCAAAAGTATATGTGTCGTCGTAGAAACAAGCCCGGGTAATGACATCACTTGCTGAAATAGAAAACCATTCTCCGTTTCCAGGACCTGGACCAACTGCTAAAGATCCAGCAACTGGTTCTACTAGCCAAGTTCCTGTGATGTCAAAAGCAGGTTTTGCTGATGCAACTGTAAATGAAAGGTTCGTGGATTCGGCATTACCGTTGCTGTCTTTGGCAGTAACGTCTAAGTTGTAGTCTCCTGGCTCAAAACCTCCTGCTACGGTAATGGTAACAGTTTGCTTATCTCCAGTAAGAGCTTCCGTTCCTGAGGCTGCAGTAGCACCTCCACTGGTAATTACATAATCTAAAGTAGAAAGGGAGCTGATCGCACCATTGTCTACACCGTCGTCTAATGTGACATTGATTTTAAAATCCTGACCTTCTGTCAAACCACTAGTGATTGCCCCCAATGTAATTTTGGGTGGAGTGTCAACCACCGGCACCTCTGAAAACCCGTTGTCACAGGCCCAAGTCAAAGCTAAAAGCGATAAAACCGCGATGATTTTGGGAAAATTGTTTTTCATAGAATTTAAATTTTTTTCTAATGTCTTTGTCTCTTTAATATTTGCCAAAAAAATGAGTTCTACAACAATTCATCAGACTGGGAAAAACTTTACATCAAAAACTCATCATATTTTAGTAAAAATGCTTTTTCGGGTATTTGGAGGCTGATTTTTTGACTCAAAAAATTTCACATTGTTTAAAAATTAATTGCTCAAATTAATGGGCGGGATTATTTTATTTAAAAATTACCATGATTAAAAATAAATGATCCATTTATCAATATTCATCCTTTTTTCCAGGGGTTTTAGGTCTAGTTTCTTAAAAATAAATTAAGATTTTTTCGAAGTGATGAAACTTTCCCCTACATTTGTATGTATATACATTAAATTCACTTGTAAGTAAAAATGGGAAAAATAGAAGATGCAATAAGGCAAAGGGAATTCAAAGACCCTTACAACAAGGCAGTGGTAAATTTGCTATTTACACATAGCTATTTGGTGACTTTGCAAAACGCCCTATTTAAGCCCTATGACATCTCTCCAGAACAATATAATGTACTACGAATTTTGAGGGGACAAAACGGAGTACCTACAACTGTTTCTTCCATTCAGGATCGGATGTTAAATAAAATGTCCAATGCATCCAGATTGGTGGAAAAGTTAAAAACAAAGGGCTTACTCATTCGAGAGGAATGTCCCACTGATCGAAGACAAGTGGACGTGGTAATCTCCGAGAAGGGACTAAACCTCCTTAGAGAATTGGAAGGGAAAGTGGAGGAATCAAACCGAACGTTAATTCATTTGACTGAGGAAGAAGTAAGGCAGCTAAATGACTTACTAGACAAGATGAGGGGGTAAAAAAATTTAGAATAAATAGTGTATATACATATAATGTCAAAACAATTCAATTTATAATTCACAAAACAAACACAACTATGAGTACTACTAAATGGACAATCGATCCTACACATTCTGAAGTTTCATTCAAGGTGAAGCACTTGGTGATTTCTACAGTTACAGGTTTCTTCCGATCATTTGAAGGTTCTGCCGAGAGCACCTCAGACGATTTTGATGGAGCTTCTGTTTCTTTCTCTGCTGCCATCGATAGCATTGACACTAATCAGACTGATCGAGATAATCACTTGAAGTCTGCTGATTTCTTCGATGCTGAAAATCATCCAAAACTTTCTTTTGAAGGTAAGGTTAGCAAGGAGTCTGGAGACTATAAGTTGGTAGGTGAATTGGAAATGCGAGGCACCAAAAAGCAAGTTGAGTTGGACGTAGATTTCGGTGGTGTTGTAGCTGATCCATACGGTCAGACAAAAGCTGGTTTTGAAATCGAAGGTAAAATCAACCGAAAAGAGTTTGGATTGGCTTGGTCCGCAGTGACTGAAGCAGGTTCTGTAGTCGTAAGTGATCAAGTTCGTTTGCACTTGAATATTCAGCTTGTAAAGCAGGCTTAATTTAATATTTCAACCTTTGGGGAGTAATCTCCAAAGGTTTCCTTTAAAAATCTATCATCATGAAAGCATTAATCACGGGTATCCATCATATCACTGCCATCGCAGGTGATCCTCAAAAAAACATTGACTTCTACACTGGAGTCCTAGGACTGCGATTGGTAAAAAAGACCATTAATTTTGATGCTCCAGATGTTTATCATTTTTATTTCGGAGATGAATTGGGACGCCCGGGTGCGGTTTTCACTACTTTTCCTTTTAAAGGAGCAAGACGGGGAGTAAAGGGGACTGGTGAATTAACCTATACTGCTTTTTCCATAGCTAAGAATTCCTTGCAATACTGGATCGATCGCTTGCGAAAATTTGGTATTCCTGTTTCTGATGTTCAGACTCGCTTTGGAGATCAATTGATTCGATTTGAAGACCATGACGGGATGGGCTTAGAGTTGATTGCCAATGATCTTGATGATCGTAAAGGTTGGCCTCAAGGTCATATTCCAGCTGAACATTCAATCAAAGGATTTTACGGAGCAACTTTAAATCTTCGTGCTAAGGATTTGACAGAAATCCTGTTGATGGATCACATGAATTATCGCTTTATCGGGCAAGAAGGTGATCGCTATCGCTATGGAACCGAAGGAAAGCCAGGTGACATAGTTGATATCCGAATTGATAAAAGCGGAAATCGTGGAATGCAGAGTGCCGGTACTGTTCACCATATCGCATTCCGAACTGCCAATGAGGAATCCCAATTGGAAATGCAGCGTATTTTGATGGAGCATGGTTATGGGGTGACTGAAGTTCGTGACAGGAATTATTTCAAAAGCATTTATTTCAGGGAGCCAGGAGGAGTACTTTTTGAAATCGCTACAGACGAGCCTGGATTTGCTATTGAT
The DNA here is from genome assembly GCF_004571135.1 of Algoriphagus kandeliae. Taxonomy (GTDB): domain Bacteria; phylum Bacteroidota; class Bacteroidia; order Cytophagales; family Cyclobacteriaceae; genus Algoriphagus; species Algoriphagus kandeliae. Next base: position 369,171 of record NZ_SPSB01000004.1, on the reverse strand, counting down.
GAGGAGGAAGAGAATCTCGGTGAATTGTTAAAGTTACCAGATTGGGCTGAGGCATCTCGTCCACGCATCGAACAATTACTTCCTGAAGTTCAAGTAAATTTGGAAGACTATGTCTAATATGATAATTGCAGGAGAAAAACCTGAAAATGGTCGAAAGGCAGCCATTTTGATCCATGGTAGAGGTGCCTCTGCTGAAAGCATTCTTTCTTTACAGTCTTATTTGAATTTGGATGAGTATGCTTTGGTTGCTCCTCAAGCTTCTGATAATACCTGGTATCCTTTCAGCTTTATGGCCCCTGATGAAAGCAATCAGCCGAAATTGGAAGAGTCACTTTCCCAGATTCAACAAGCATTTGAGTATTTGATCAATGGAGGAGTTTCTTCATCTGATATTTTAATCTTAGGATTCTCCCAAGGAGCCTGTTTGAGTTTAGAATTTGCTGCGAGGAATGGTAAGAAATTCGGAGGAGTTGTTGCGTTTACGGGCGGGCTAATTGGTGAAAAACTCAACCCTGCTAAATATCAAGGCGATTTTCAAGGAACACCAATTTTGATTTCTGGAAGCAAACAAGACATGCATGTTCCGCTAAGCAGAATGCAGGATTCAGCAGATTTGTTGAAAAAAATGGGTGCAGAGGTGACGCTTATTCCTTTCCCTGATTCAATGCATACCATTCGACAAGAAGAAGTGGAATGGGTAAACGAACACCTATTAGGATAAGGTCCCTTCATTGGTTTAAGTCTGCAAGTTTTAAATCAAGCTTTCTTTTTAAGTAAATTCGGGCGTGCAGACTAATTCTCATATCTATCTTTTTTCAGTTTCCTATTACGGCGCCCGGTATAAAGGATGGGCAATCCAGAAAGGTCAGCCTACCATTCAGGGGAAATTGGAACGAGTTTTCCGCTATGTTTTGGGACATGAAGACTTCAAGTTATTGGGGTCAAGTCGGACGGACTCTGGAGTAAGTTGCCGAAAGGCCTTTTTTCAACTCCTCCTTAAAGAGCCATCTAACCTTAAAGAAAAGGTTCAATTGATCAATTCCTATTTAGGTGGAGAAATACGAATTGCTTTTGAGGGGCTTTGCAGACTGGAGTTTAATTTGATTCAGGCATCCCGAAAGAAGACCTATCGTTACTTTTTTACAGATGATGATAATCCTCATCCATTTTCATCGAGCTTTCTGGTATCATTATTTTCAAAAGTTGATGTAGAGAAAATGAGACTTGCTGCAAAGCTCTTTGAGGGTACCCATGATTTTTATGCTTTTTGCAAACCTTCAGATACCAAATCCGATTATTCGAGAACCATCCTCCATTGCGATATTCAACCTGCTAAGGATACTCCCTGGGTTGATTTAGGTCAAAGGGTTTATATGATGGAGGTAATTGGAACTGGTTTTCTCTATCACCAAGTTCGTAAAATGATGCAGGCAGTTTGGAAGATTGGAATAGGTGAATGGGAATTAGATGAATTGAAAAAGCGCTTGGAAAATCCTCGTTATAGCTGGGAAAAAATTCCCACGGCCCCTCCATTTAGTTTGTTTTTATGGGATACCGAATTACAAGAGGATTGGAGGTTGGAAAAAGACTAAATTTCAAAAGGGGTAAGGTTGGAAAGTTGGATTCTTCACCTTTCAACTTTCCAACATTAATAACTTTCCAACTCAATTTTAACTACCTTTGCACTCCCAAATCGAAGCGAATTCTGTGAAAGCGAGAACATTAAAGAAAGACAAAGTCAATATCATCACCATGGGTTGCTCCAAAAACCTGGTGGATTCCGAAGTACTTTTGACCCAATTGAAAGGCAACGGCATCAATGCCAGTCATGAATCCAATTCGGATGATAATAACATTGTCATTATCAATACCTGCGGGTTTATCGATAATGCCAAGCAAGAGTCCATCGATACCATCCTTCAGTATGTAGACGCAAAGGAGCAGGGCTTGGTAGATAAGGTTTATGTGACAGGTTGTCTTTCTCAGCGCTACAAAGACGATTTAGAAAAAGAAATTCCCCAGGTCGATGCATTTTTTGGGACAAGGGATTTGCCAGCCATTCTGAAAAAATTCAAAGCCGACTATAAGCATGAGTTGGTAGGTGAGCGATTGCTCACTCATAATGCGCATTATGCCTACATGAAGATCTCTGAAGGATGTGACCGTCCTTGTTCTTTCTGTGCTATTCCTTTGATGCGGGGAGGTCATATCTCTCGACCAATTGAGGAATTGGTCAAAGAAGCACAACATAAGGCTGCAAATGGTACGAAGGAATTATTACTGATCGCACAGGATTCAACCTATTATGGTTTGGATTTGTATAAAAAGAGAAATCTGGCAGAGCTGCTTCGACAACTTTCTGATGTAGAGGGAATCGACTGGATTCGCTTGCATTATGCTTATCCTACGGGTTTTCCGATGGATGTGATTGAAGTGATGAAGGAGCGTTCCAATATTTGTAATTACTTAGATATTCCTTTGCAGCATGGCTCTACAGATGTTCTAAAGGCCATGCGTCGTGGAACTACCCGAGAAAAGCAGGAGGAATTGATCTATAGAATACGGGAAATGATTCCTGAAATAGCCATCCGAACTACTTTGATCGCCGGACACCCAGGAGAGGGAGGAAAGGAATTCCAGGAAATGGTGGACTTTGTTGAGCGGATGAAGTTTGAGCGTTTGGGAGTTTTCACTTATTCCCATGAAGAAAATACCCATGCTTTCTCGATGGAAGACAAACTTTCCCAAGAGGAAAAGCAAGAACGCGCCAATTATTTAATGGAAGTTCAGGAGCAGATCAGCTATGACCTCAATCAGGAAAAGGTCGGTAAAACTTTCAAAGTGCTGATCGATAAAAAAGAAGGAGGATACTTTGTCGGCCGAACGGAATTTGACTCCGTGGAGGTGGACAATGAGGTGTTGATTGATGCTTCGAAATACTATTGTAGGGTTGGAGATTTTGTGCAGGCTAAGGTGACTGAAGCGACGGAGTTTGATTTGTATGCTGATGTAATCAGTTAAAAATCAGTTTTAAATATAATTGGAGTTGTTCTAAGCTAGTCTTATTTTTAGCTAGTTAGCTATTTCAAAAACCATTATGTGGTCATTTATTGTATCTATATTTTTTCTTTTTTCTGCCCCTGATTCTACTGAATTAAGCTATTTGTATTTCGGGAACACCAATCTGTTGGGTGTTGGAGAAATCGTAAATGGGAAGAAAGAAGGATTGTGGAAGGTTTACTATTCCAATAATCCACTCGATAATCCTCAGCCCAATTTGCTGAGGGCAAACCGGAAGGTTTTCGAGGAGAAATTCACTCCTGAAAGAGTTGTATTTCAAATTAATTTCAAAGCGGACCTTCCTGAAGGTCTATATCAAGAAAATTACCCTTCAGGAGAGATTAAATCCATCACGTTTTATGTGGATGGAAAACAAAATGGTGATTTTCGGGAATTTTATAAAAATGGCGAATTGAAGGCTCAGGGAGCCTATTTGGAAGGGAAAAGAGAAGGAACTTGGGAAGAATTTTATGAAAACGGAGTCACCAAGATAGAAGTCAATTACAAGGAAGGCCTGATGCAAGGCAATGCTTTAGGATATTATCCTGACGGAAAAGCTAGATGGGAGATTCCCTATCAAAATGGAGAATTAGACGGTAATTACCGCTTGTTTTTCGAAAATGGAAATTTGCAGGAAAGGGGAGCTTACTCAGGTGGAATTCCAAATGGACTTTTGGAAGAATTTGATGAAAACGGGAAGCTGACTGTCCGAGGGAATTTTTTGAATGGGAAACCTGAAGGTGAATGGATTTCCTATGACAAGAATGGGGAATTAGATTTTAAGGGACACTTTAAGGAAGGATTGCCCTCTGGTGAATGGACGGAGCGGGTTGATATTGTTTCAGGCTTTTACAGAAAAGGAAACTATGTAGACGGGCTGAAAGAAGGGGAATGGATTCTTGTTGATGAATCCGAAGAAACCTCACAAATTGAAATGTTTGAAGCGGGTGAATTGGTGTCTGTGGGTCCATTTTTAGTTGGAGAAAATGAATTAAATGGGGGTAAGTTGAGAAAAGGAACCGGGCAGCGAATATTCTATGATTCCGAGGGCCACATTATAGCTAAAGGGAAATATTCCAAAGGAATACCAAAGGGTGACTGGTACTTTTATTTTCCAAAATCAGATCGAGTTACAGCAGCTGGGAGAATGGTCGGCACTGATCGGATCGGTTTGTGGAACTTCTATAGCTATGAAGGGGAAATTATAGACCAACAAGATTACATCCCCGATTATTCAAACTCAAGTAACCCTGCCATCAATTCCAGGGGCGCCACAACTAACCGAAATATGAGGTCAATGGGATATAACACAAATCCTAATGGATCGGTGGATGCTTTACGGTCAGCGCAAGAAAGTATGTTTAGAACGCAGAATAATATGAATGGGTCCTTTCTGTTAAGAAACTAAGTTTTTATGATAATTAAACTGAAGCTTTTGAAAAATATACTCTTAGGACTTTTGATGGTCTTCCCTCTTTCCGTGTTTGCTCAGTTTTCCTATGATCTCCAAGGTCATCGAGGCAGCAGGGGATTGATGCCAGAAAATACGATCCCAGCTATGATTAAAGCGATGGATTTGGGAGTTAGCACATTGGAAATGGATTTAGCTGTTACTAAGGATGGTCAAGTGATTCTTTCGCATGAACCTTTCATGAATCCAGTTATTTGTTTGACGCCTGACAGGCAGGAAATTCCCATAGATGATCATTCGCATAACATTTACCAAATGACTTATGCTGAAGTTTTGGCCTATGACTGTGGAAGTAAAGTTCATCCGGGATTCCCGCAACAGGTTAAATTTTTTACTACCAAACCTTTGCTTCGGGATGTCTTTGAGGTGGCAGAAAAGTATGCAAAAGATAAGGGTTTACCGGCACCACACTACAATATTGAGATCAAAAGTAGTCCTGAAGGAGATGGGGAATATCATCCCGGGGTAGCAGAATTTTCGGATCTTGTAGTCAATTTAATCTCTGAATCAATTGGCTGGGAACGGGTAAATATCCAATCATTTGACTTCCGTGTGTTGAAGTATATTCACGAAAAATATCCAGAAGTTCCGTTGGCTATGTTGGTGGAAAATGCCTCCCGGTTTCAAGAGGATTTGAATGAATTGGGGTTCGTTCCTGAATTCTATTCTCCTTATTTCTTAGCCTTGAATAAGGAGATCGTGGAGTCTCTTCATCAAAAAGGGATGAAGGTGGTTCCCTGGACTGTTAACACCAAAGAGCAGATGGAAAGATTATTGGGTTTGGGAGTCGATGGAATTATCACGGACTATCCAAATTTAGCCCCGAAGCGATAATTATTGCCATTTCAGAACCTTGGGTTAATTTTACCCACTAAAATTCTCTCCTAATGAAGCTGATTGAAGTTACCACACCCGCCCATCAAAAAGAATTCATTGAGATGGCGGTAAGGCTATACAAAAACGAGAAAAACTGGATCCGACCGCTAGATAAGGATATTGAAGGACTTTTTCATCCGGAAACGAACAAGCTTTTTCGTCGGGGAGCCAAGGCCAAACGATGGTTGCTTCAGGACAATAAAGGCCAAACCATCGGTCGTATTGCTGCCTTTATCAATCCAAAAATGAAGGAAAAGCAGCCGACTGGAGGAGTAGGTTTTTTTGAATGCATCGACAATGAGGAAGCTGCTTTCATGCTATTTGATGTTGCCAAAGATTGGCTTCAAAGTGAAGGAATGGAGGCTATGGATGGCCCTATCAATTTTGGAGAGCGTGATAAGTGGTGGGGCTTGCTTGTTGATGGGTATTCCGAGCCGAACTACAACATGCCCTGGAATTTTTCTTACTATCAAAAATTCTTCGAGGATTACGGTTTCAAGCTTTATTTCAAGCAGTTTACCTACATGCGGCCCGTTCAGGAATTGCGTTTTGATGAAAAGATGATCAAGAGGGCTAATCAGATAATCGCAAACCCTGATTATTCATTTCGATACATCAAAGGAAAGGAGTTGAAGGAAAAAGCTCCCGAGTACTTTATGACCGTTTACAATAAGGCTTGGGCAAGGCATCTAGGCAAATCCCTCACTTTGAAGGAAGCTCAAATCATGTTTGGGAAAATGAAGCCCATCATCGATCCAAGGCTGATTTATTTTGGGTTTTTCAAGGGTGAGCCAGTTTCTTTCTTTATCAATATTCCGGAGATTAATCAAATTTTCAAGCATGTCAATGGAAAGATGGATTTGATCGGAAAACTCAAATTCCTTTGGTACAAAACTTTTTCACCACCCAATAAAATGTTGGGTTTGGTGTTTGGTGTAGTACCCGAGCATCAGGGTAAAGGAGTAGAAAGTGCGATGATCATTTCTTATGATAAGATGAGTAATGATCCAAAATTCCCTTACAAAACCATCGAAATGAACTGGATTGGGGATTTCAATCCTAAGATGATGCGTGTTTGCGAACAGCTATTAGCAGATATTTACAAAACCCATCATACTTATCGATATTTGTTTGATCGGGAAAAGCCGTTTGAAAGACATCCGATATTTGATTGACGATTTACAAAGTACGATTTACGAGGCTTATGAGAACCTCAATCGATATCTTTAGGGCTTGAAGTTTTAATATCGAATATCGAATGCTGAATTTCGAATAATGAAGTGAACTAACTTTATAACCTTTACACATTACAACTTTCCAACTATTAAAAAATGAAAAAATACGACGTAACAGGCATTGGAAATGCCTTAGTAGATATTGAATTCAAAGTTACCGATCAGTTTTTTGCTGATAATGGGGTCGAAAAAGGCTTGATGACCTTAGTGGATGAGGATAGACAAAATCACCTGATGAGGGCGATTAATCATGCAGAAGCGAAGAAGCAAGCTGGTGGATCGGCAGCCAATACCATTGTGGCGGTAAGTCAGTTCGGAGGAAAATCCTTTTACTGTTTCCGAGTAGCCAATGATGAATTGGGACATTTTTATCTTCAGGATTTGATTGACTCGGGAGTAGATATTGCCTTGGTTCCCGAGCGCTTGGAAAATGGAGTAACTGGAAAGTGCTTGGTAATGGTAACTGAAGATTCCGAAAGGACTATGAATACCTTTTTGGGAATCACTCAAAATTTTTCCATTAAAGATATTCACGAGTCGGCGATCAAAGATTCTCAGTATCTATTCATAGAAGGATATTTGGTGACTTCCCCAAATGGGAAGGAGGCCATGATGCACGCTAAAAAAATTGCTGAGGAAGGCGGCACTAAGGTTGCCATGACATTTTCTGATCCTGCGATGGTCAAATACTTCAAGGAGAACTTTGATGATGTAATCGGACCAAGTGTTGATTTACTTTTTGCAAATGAGGAAGAAGCACTTTTGTATACCGGTAAAAGTAATCTCGCTGAAGCTCGGGAAGAGATGAAGAAAGCGGCGAAACATTTTGTGATTACACAAGGAAAAAATGGAGCGATGATCTTTGATGGAGATACGTTCATTGATATCGAACCTTATAAAACCACTGCGATTGATAGTAATGGAGCAGGAGATATGTTTGCAGGAGCATTCTTATTTGGGATCACAAATGGCCATAGCTATGCTTCAAGTGGAAAATTAGCATCTATGGCAAGCTCTCAAATCGTAAGTCAATTTGGGCCACGCCTCCAGTGGCATCAAGCAAAGGATATTTTGGCTCGGCTAAATCCTTGATGAAGAGAGGTTAGCAACCGCTAAGTGTTACCCTGAGCGGAGTCGAATAGTCCTCGACTCCGCTCGGACTGACACATACTTTAGTCCCTCAGTTTTACTTTTCCACTATCAGCTCGGAGCTAGGAACCCGGAACCTAGGGCCGTAAATCCCTTCCGGAAGGCCTTTGCCACAACCGATAATCATAGAGATTTCAGCCTCTGCAGGTAGATTAAGGAGCTTTTTTACACGCTTTGAATCAAATCCTTCCATCGGGCAGGTATCATAGCCAACCGCTTTCATGCCTAGCATAAAGGTCATAGCAGCTAGGGCAGCACTTTTATGAACTGAAATCCGAACTTCGGTTTCTCCCACTTCACGAACCATCGGACGACGCAAGCCCACCCACCAAGCAATGATTTTCTTAATTAAAGTCCAGCCGGGATATTTTCCAAAAAGCTTTGGGATAAGGTTTTTGTAATAGTTTCGGGCCTGTTTTACCTTTTTTTCGGATTGGTTTTGAACTGATTCACTGAGGTATTTATAATTTGCCTCAGCCCGAGATTTCCAAAGATCTCTTCGAGTGATGATGACCACGAGTTCTCGTGCCGTCGTAGCTGCCTTTTGTCGCATGCAGAGATCGGCCAATGGCTTTTTTAAGGGAGAGGATTCTGGAACACGAATGAATTGATAAAGTTGGAGATTAGAGCTATTTGGGGAAAGAATGGCCGCTTCCAGACACTTCTGAACTTGCTCATGATCAAATGGAGAGTTTTGGTCGAATATTCTTACTGATCTTCGCTCTTTTACCGCATGGAAAAATCCTATTTCATCTCTTAATTCCTGCATTTATCCGATTTTTTTGGTGATTAAGTCGATCAAATGTAAGCTTTATCCTTATTTTCAAGCAAAATTATTAGGAAAGCACCAAACTAACTACCTATGTTTTTTGAATTAATCCGGCTTCAGTACCTAAAATCCGTGCGTTCAACGGCTTTTGCAAAAAGCCTTATGACCAATATTTTCCTTGGTTTCATCATTCTTCTTTTGCTGAGCTACGTTTTGATGGCTGGCTTATTTTTAGGAAGGATTATCGAAAATTTCGCTGAAGGTCAGGATCCCGTTGGGTTGTTGAATAGCTTTCTGATTTTCTTCTTTTTGACGGAGTTCCTCTACAGATATTTCATTCAGAGTTTGCCAGTGGTCGACTTGGAGAGCCTACTCCATCTTCCGATTGGAAAGCGTAAAATCATGCATTTGTTGTTGATTCGGACATTTCTTTCGCCAATCAATATCATTGCTTTGCTGCTATTCTTACCATTCAGCATGCAGACTATCGCTCCAGAATATGGAAGCCTAGCTGCTTGGACTTGGATTGGAGCTATTGTGCTGACAAGCTGGATTTTGCACTGGTTTATGTTATGGTTCAAGCAGCGATTTGAAGATTCAACCTTGGGCTTGTTAATTGTAATGACCATTTTGGTACTTGGTGGAGGATCGAGCTATATGGGATGGTTCAATTTGGGAGAATTAACCAAACCTGTTTTTGATTTGGCAATTTCCTCTCCGATTCCATTGGCGGTTTTATTCTTGGTCTTTTTGGGAAGCTATTGGCTTTGCTATAGATATCATGTTGCAAATGCATACTTGGAAGATCTTTCTTCTGATGATGAAGGACGTGTAAGAGGACAATCCATAGGATTCTTTTCTCGATTTGGATTGGCAGGAGAGATGGCCAATGTTGAATGGAAATTAATTGTTCGCCATAAGAAAAGCCGGACCTACCTCATGTTATCAGCGTTCTTTCTTTTATACGGGATGGTGTTTTATACCCAGCCAGCCTATATGGAAAATGAGAGACTTGGTTTCATGTTGATTTTCGTAGGAGTATTTATCACAGGAATCTTTATGATTCAATACGGGCAATTATTTCTCAGTTGGAACTCGGGTAATTTTGATTTTTACCTTCAGAAAAAAGATGGAGTTGAGCAATTAGTGCGAGGAAAATACCTTTTGTTTATTTCTATTTCAGTGATATGCTTTTTGGCTTCCATTCCCTATGTGTATTTCGGATGGAAAATCCTTCTGATACATGCAGTCACTTTTCTGTTCAATGTCGGAATTCTGATTCATGTGATCATCTATTTGGCACTTTGGAAACCTAAGCCCATGGACTTGAACAAGGGAGCCATGTTCAATTACGAAGGAGTAGGAGCTGCTCAATGGCTTATGGTGATTCCCATGATGTTTTTGCCTTATGTATTTTATCTGCCTTTTGCCTTGCTAATCAATGAATTTGCGGGATTGGCAGCGCTCGGAATTTTCGGGCTTTTGGGAATTCTATTTTATAAAAAACTCAGCGCGATCAATGTGAATCGTGTATATGAAAACAAATACGAAATTTCATCTTCATTTAGACAAGAACTATGATAGCGGTAAAAAATCTTAAAAAGCAGTACAAGGAAGCGGTTGTATTGGATGTGGATTCTCTGGAAATCCCCAAAGGTGAGTGCTTTGGGCTCGTGGGAAATAACGGAGCAGGAAAGACCACTTTGTTCCGAATAATGCTTGACCTGGTTCGCCCCACTCAAGGAGAGGTGACGATTGAAGGTTATCAAGTGAATCAAACTGAAGAATGGAAAAAGTTTACCGGTGCTTATCTGGATGAGCATATGCTTTTGTCCTATCTAACGCCTGATGAATATTTTCAGACTTTGAGAAAGATTTATGGCATGTCTGAAGCGGATTTGGAACTTCACTTGGAGAAATTCACAGAGCTATTCAATGATGAAGTACGAGGGAAGAAAAAGTATATCCGTGATCTTTCTAAAGGGAATTTGAAAAAAGTAGGGATTGCTGCGGCTCTCTTAGGAAAGCCTGAAGTGGTGTTTTTGGATGAGCCTTTCGAAAACCTGGACCCGAGTTCCCAGATTCGTTTGAAAAAATTAATCTTAAAGGAAAAAGAAGAATCTCGAATCACCTTTTTGATTTCTTCTCATGACCTCAATCATGTGACCGAAATCTGTGACCGAATCGTGCTCTTGGAAAAAGGCAAAATCATCAGAGATCTGCATGAAAAATCCGAAATGATGAGTGAATTGGAAGCTTATTTTACAGGGTAATTGATCATTTTTTAAATTGGGAAGATTCCTTGTTTTTGGAAGTTTGTTCCTTTCAAAAGAAAAAAGCTAGAAATAAAAAAAGCTCGCAGAAATGCGAGCTTTTTTAATGTACCCAGGCTTGTCTACCGACAGGTAGAGCCGGATTTGTATGTCTATGAGGGATGGGTCGAACGTGCCTTCGGCACGCAGGCCGTCACGAGTGTTACCTCATTGGTGTTTGAGACCATTTAGACTTAATTTGGACAGTAATAAATTAGTAGGAATTGGCTCCTTTTTGATATAGAATTAATTAAAATCCTTACTCTCCAATTTTTTCAAAAATTCTTTCCCAATACCACTTTTAAGATATTTTTCTCTTTTTCTAGCTTCCTCTCGGCAGGAAGCTTTTTCTGAAAAAATCAACTTAAAGGGAGCATAGGGTTTTGTTGACCTACCTTTACCTGAGTTATGTTCTTGAATTCGTCTCTCGAGGTTATTAGTCATCCCAACATATATGTAATTTCTATGAAGACTTTTAATTGCGTAGACAAAAAACTCTTTCATAACTAAAAATAATCAAAACAAAAAAAGCCCGCATTATTGCGAGCTTTTTTAATGTACCCAGGGCCGGAGTCGAACCGGCACGAGTGTTACCTCATTGGTGTTTGAGACCAACGCGTCTACCAATTCCGCCACCTGGGCTTGTCAATTAAATCCCATTTCTTATCAAACGGGATGCAAATATGAATACAATTTTATTTTTCTCCAACCCTAGATTTCTACTTCCTCAAATTTTTTTGAACTGAAAGCAATCGGCCTTTCAGAAAAGAGGCTTTTTGTGTAGGTCCAGACGGATTTAAATAGTTCAGAATCACGGTATTTGTTCAAAGCCTCCTCGTTTTCCCAATGGGAATAGGTCAAAAAAATATTTTTTTGATTTTCATCTTGCCATAGTTCCAAATGATGGCAACCAGGGAAAGATCGGATCTTTTTCTTGTTGGACTCAAAGTTTTCTAGGAAGGCTTGAATCTGATCTTCCTGAAAGGTCATCCGTACAATTCGAATTAGCATGGCTTAGAACTTAAAGTGAATCATAACTACCGACTCAAACCGAAGACCTAACAAATTGCCACCATGTCCATGGTTAATCCCTATTTCCAGATATCCCGAGCTATTGAAGAAGGCAAAGCAATCTCCCGGTTCTACCTGATCATAACCAGAGAAAATTCGGTCAAGGGTTTCTCTTCCAAATTCGATGGTAAATCTTCCCGGATTCAATTTGTCAAAAAGCTCTTTGGAAATATTGGTAATGAGGTTTCCATAGCGGTCTACTCGCATGACATGACCTGTGATCTGTTCTTTGGTAGCCTTGGGGATACGAGGCATGAGTTTGCGGAAATTCTGTAAGGGCCCGCCAAAGTCATGAATAGCGGCTCCAGAAGCTACTTTAGCTGCAATTGGTGCCAAAATATCCTTGGCAGGAAAAGAACTTTCTTGGACATGGATTTCTGCAAATTGAACCATAATTCCAGGTTCTTTATCAGCAAGTAGACTGAAAATCCCATTGTTAGGTCCTATAAAAATATGCTCTTCAAGTTTTACCCCAATGTATCCTTGGGTCATCGATCCGGTGGTATTTACAGCCACTAAATGCACGGTTCCTTTGGGAAAATCCCGAAAGGTTGAGCGCAGGATAAAGGCCGCATGTGCCAAGTCATAGGTTTCGATTCGATGAGATAGATCGATGATATTCAACTGGGGATTGATGGCCAGCATTTTGGCCTTTACTGCTGGTACGTAGAAGTCCTGATCTCCAAAATCGGAGAGGAATGTCACCAATGCCATAGAAGCAAGTCAATTAAAATTATGTACTTTTGTTAGTGAGGGGTTAGAACAAAAATAGAACATTATCCATCCCCCTTCAAGAATATTTAATCAAAGAAAAAATTTGGTAGAAAAAGTAATCACACTGGAGAATGTGCCGCTTGCGGAATTTTTAGGCCAGGCAAATGAAAATATCCGTCAGCTTGCGCAAGCATTTCCCCAAAGCAAAATTATTTCCAGAGGAAACGAGATCCGGATTCAAGGGAGTGCCCCTGAAATTTTGCGGATCAATAATCTCATTAATTTGCTCCTGGAGCATGTAGAGCGCTTTGGCCACCTGAGTCCCGATAAAGTCAAAGATTATTTGGACATCGAAGGCGTGCCTTTTGAGCAAACGAATCGTGATTCGGTAATTGTCTTTGGTAATAAAGGGTTGGTGATCAAGCCTAAGTCTCCCAATCAGCGAAAGTTGGTGGAAGCTTCCATGAAAAATGATTTGGTTTTTGCCTTAGGTCCTGCAGGTACTGGTAAAACCTACATTGCGGTGGCTTTGGCGGTGAGGGCTTTGAAAAATAGGGAGGTAAAGCGGATCATCATTACAAGACCCGCTGTGGAAGCAGGAGAAAATCTTGGCTTTTTACCAGGTGATTTGCAGGAAAAATTAGATCCGTATTTGCGACCGATTTATGATGCGCTTCAGGATATGGTTCCGCCTGAAAAGCTAAAGTATTATCAAGAAACCCGGGTAATCGAAATAGCTCCTTTGGCCTATATGAGGGGAAGAACCCTTCATGATGCATTTGTTTTGCTGGATGAAGCTCAAAATACCACTTCTGAACAGATTAAGATGTTTTTGACTCGAATGGGGCCAAATTCCAAAGTAATCATCACAGGAGATCAGACTCAGGTTGATCTTCCTATACGACAGAAGTCGGGTCTTAGTGAGGCTTTAAGAATTCTCAATAATGTCAAAGGTATTGGGATTGTCAATTTGAGTGGAAAGGATGTGATTCGCCATAAATTGGTGAAGGCAATCATTGAGGCATACGAAAAAAATCAGGCTGAAAAAGAGATAGCTAAAAATGAGTCTGCTGGTAGAAAAAGTGACCGGTAAAGCCGGGATGGATATTGCTTTTAAGATTCGGACAGAAGTATTTGTCAAAGAGCAAAACGTAGATCCTGATATGGAATATGATGAGTTTGAAGAATCATCGACTCATTTTTTGGCATCTTTGAATGGCAAGCCTGTAGGAACTGCAAGGTGGAGATTTACATCCTATGGGGTAAAATTGGAGCGATTTGCAGTTTTGAAAGAGGCAAGAGGAAAAGGCGTTGGACAGGCTTTGGTCTTAGCGGTACTTCGGGATTTACTCGTTCACCCTGAGGCTCAGGGAAAGACTCGCTACCTTCATGCTCAAATTCCTGCTGTTTCCTTGTATTCCAGATTTGGATTTCAGGTAATAGGTGAGCAATTTGAGGAATGCGATATTCTTCATTACAAGATGGAATTGAAACATTAATTGAACAATTTTTAATTTAAACACAATGAAAAAAATCCTAATTACATTTTTGATGATGGGGCTCATGGGATATTCTTTTGGGCAAAATGTCATCTCCAGCAGCGGAGGAAACTCAGATCGTGAGTTTTCAAGTGAAATAAAGCTCAACTTCTTGAATTTAATTGCTTTAGGTTCACTGGAAGTCGGCTTTGAAAAGTATTTATCGGATGATCATTCCTTGGATTTACAAGTTCATCTGAATGATCGTTTTGGATTTAATTCTCAAAAGAATGGGAAAAATTACAAAACCAATGCGGTACAGGCTTCCATGAATTTTTATTTCGGAGAAAATCCCAATGGAAGATTTTACATATTCCCCTTGGCTAAATTACGGTTTGGAGAGTTTGAAGAGGAAGTTGACGGTGGAATTGCTACTACCAATATGAATGCCTTTTTGCTCGGTGTTGGAGCGGGTTTCAAATGGGAGTTTTCTCCAAAATTTGCCTTTGGCCCTCATGTAAGTATAGCTAGAGGATTCAGTGACGAAGTTGCAAATCGATTCACACGGATTGAACTAAATGGAGGTTTTAGCTTGGGCTACCGCTTCTGACGAAAAATCTTGACAAGATTTAGCCATCCTAACCTTTTAGGATGGCTTTTTTATTTTTAAATTGATAGGTGTTTTTCCTATGCGTTTTTCAGATTATCCATTTTTACGCTTTCTGATCTTTTTTCTGATCGGTATTCTTTTGGGTACATACATAGAGCTGTATCCTTTTTGGAATCACTTTGCAATTTTGCTAGGCTGTATTTGGCTTCTTTATTTTTTCCTAGTTTGGAAGAAAATGGGGCTCGGTTTGATTTCGATTTTGGGATATGCTCAATTAATCGTTTTAGGAATCTCTATTTCACTGTTTTCGAAAAGCCAACAGGAAGCACCTAATCCAATTGAAGGCTCCTATTTGGCAGAAGTGCAAAGGTTTGATTTGAAAAAGCCGAATTCTAAAGAGAATGTTTTGTTGGTAAAGGCTTTTCAAACTGAAGAAGGCTGGAAGGAAACAGAACATGCTGTCTTAGTTTATCATCAAAGTGAATTAGATTTACAACCCGGTCAGTTTGTTTGGGTTGCCGATCCTCCGGAATTACTAGTTCCTCCCCGAAACCCCTCTGAATTTGATTTCAGGGACTTTTTGTCTAAGAAGGGGATTTTTTCACGGCAGTTTATTTCTAAGGATAAAATCCAAATTCTCGGGACTTCTAAATTGGCTGGTTCTAAATTTTGGCTTGTTCAAGTTCGGAAGTACTTCGCGGATTTGATTCGAAAAAATATGCCTCAGGCAGGCTCTCATTCAATTGCTTTGGCTTTGTTACTAGGGCAAAAAGAACAATTGGATCGGTCTCTGCGAGACGCATTTTCGGATGCCGGGGTGATGCATGTTTTGGCTGTTTCGGGTTTGCATGTGGGGATTTTGGTAGCAGTAATGCTCTTCTTAATCAAGCCTTTGAAACTGAAATCCTCGATTCGAAGGCTATACTTACTTGTGGTTGTTTTAATAATTTGGGCTTATGCAGGAATCACCGGATTCTCTCCTTCTGTAGTTCGGGCTTCCGTGATGTTTAGCTTAGTCGTTTTGGGAGAAATGCGAGACCGAAAACCTCCAATTTTTAATATTTTGGCCTTTTCGGCTATCTTGATGATTGCCCTAAATCCAGCTGTTATTTTTGATGTAGGCTTTCAACTTTCTTATGTGGCGGTTTCAGGGATTGTACTTATTCAGCCCTTAATTCTTCGATTTTGGTATCCTCCTAGTCGAATTTTGGAATACCTCTGGCAATTAGCATCAGTTTCCATAGCAGCACAATTAGTCACCTTTCCGATTTCGGTTTGGTATTTCCATAGTTTTCCAATTTGGTTTTTACCTGCCAACCTTCTCATCATTCCCTTGACCTTTCTGATTATGCAAGTTGGTATCCCTTTTCTTTTTCTAGGTTGGATCCCCGTTTTTGGGAAGGCATTGGGATGGGTCGTAGGAAGTTTGATTCAGCTTGAGGTTTGGGTTTTGGATGGATTTAGAATGCTCCCTTTCCGGCTGCAGGAAATAACGATCTATCCTACTACTATCTGGGTAATTTGGGGATTTCTATTGATTTGGGTCGCTTGGGAATTTTTTCCAAGAAAAAGATTATTGTACCTAGGTGTCTTTTTGCTGTTGATTTGGACAGGAGGTAGGTGGTATTATTCTTATGATCTTCATCAAAATCAGGCTGTCATCTATCGCTCTCAGAAAGGTTGGGCTGTAGATTTTTGGGAAAATGGAACTTTGAAATCATGGAATCAAGGAATCCAACCTGATGAAATGAAATTTTTGATATCTCCGAACCGTATCAAAAAGGAATGGGGAAATCAACCTAAGCTTCTTACTGCTTTGCAGGAAAGTCGGGGTAGTTTATATTTTCCGGAGATAGGTATCAGATTGCTCAATGATACACTATTCCTTCCCCCAAAGGATGAATTAAAATGGAAAGTTTGGAATGAGTCTTCCTGGAAGAGCGCTAAAGAGGAGGATGTTTTTCCGCTTTCTGAATCTGCAGTCGAAATCTCCTTTTGAATTGCCCTATTCTCCTGCTAATTTCAGGAGCAAAGAATTAAACATGGAATCTCCAATCAGACTCGAAAAGTCAAACCGAATCGGAAAAATAACTCTTAATCGTCCGGAAAAAAGAAATGCCATGAGCACTGAATTGGTGGAGGGAATGCTGGGGGCTTTGGGTGAATTGGAATCAGACGAAGAGGTGAAGGTCGTAATTATTGCTGCCGAGGGGAAAGCTTTCTGTGCAGGAGCTGATTTAGCCTATCTGCAACAGATGCAAAACTTTACTCCTGAAGAAAATCTTGTTGACAGCCGACGGCTGATGAGTTTATTTGACCGGATTTATAATTTCCCTAAGCCTGTTATAGCGCAGGTTCAAGGACATGCTTTGGCAGGAGGATGTGGTTTAGTCACGGTTTGCGATTTTGCTTTCACAGTTCCTGATGCACTTTTTGGATATACAGAGGTGAAAATTGGCTTTATTCCTGCTTTAGTTTCTATCTTTTTGCAGGAGCAAATTGGTGCTGCCAAAACCCAGGAACTCCTTTTGTCAGGTGAATTAATTTCCGCTCAAAAGGCAGCAGAATTGGGGATAGTTACCGCTGTGACTGAACTTGAATTTTTAGAAAAAGAAGTCCAAGAATTTACCCAAAAACTGATTGAGAATAATTCGGGGCATGCAATGACTACAACTAAGGCGCTTCTTCGAAGTCTTCATCAGGAAGAAAGACAGAAGAAACTCGAGGAGGCAGCTGTCTTGAATGCCAAATCCAGATCTAACCCGGATTGTGTTCGGGGTATTTCTGCATTTTTGAACAAAGAAAAACCGAGTTGGTAATTGGAAAATAGGGCCAAGCAAATCCTGCAACAGGTTTTTGGATTCGGAGATTTTCGGCCAGTCCAAAGGCAAGTCATTCAATCGGTTTTGGATGGTGCGGATAGTCTTGCCCTGATGCCAACAGGTGGAGGGAAATCCCTTTGCTATCAGATTCCTGGATTAACTTTAGATGGGATTTGCTTGGTGATCAGTCCTTTGATCGCTTTGATGAAAGATCAGGTAGATCAACTTAGGGCTAGAGGGGTTCTCGCCCAGGCAATTTATTCTGGGATGAGTTACCGGGAGATTGATCGGGCTTTGGATAACTGCATCTACGGGAATTACAAGTTTTTATATGTCTCTCCCGAGAGACTAAAGTCTGATATTTTTATTGAGCGATTTAAGCAAATGCCCGTCAATTTGATTGCTATAGACGAGGCCCACTGTATTTCCCAATGGGGCTATGATTTCAGACCTCCTTATCTGGAAATTGCCGCTATTCGAACCTTTCATCCAAATGTACCCATGTTGGCTTTGACTGCTTCTGCGACCCCACAGGTTTTGCAGGATATTGTGGAGAAGTTGGAGATGAAAAATCCTCAGGTATTCAGGCAAAGTTTTGCTAGAGAAAATCTGAGTTATCATGTCCGCTTGGTAGAAAATAAATTAGAGAAAGGAAAAGAAATTCTGGATAGAGTAGGGGGAAGTGCGATTTGGTACGTCAGAAATCGGCAAGCAACTCAACAAATAGCCAAAGCACTCCATCAATTAGGGATTTCTGCCACGTTTTACCATGCGGGTTTATCAGTTAAAGACCGAACGGAGCGTCAGGAAGCTTGGATGAAAAATCAAGTTCGGGTGATGGTTTCCACTAATGCCTTTGGAATGGGAATCGACAAACCTGATGTGCGGGTAGTGATTCATTCGGATGTGCCAGAGAATATCGAAAGTTACTACCAGGAAGCTGGACGTGCTGGAAGAGATGGCAAAAAGTCTTATGTTGTTTTGCTGTGCAATGAAGAAAATCTGGAAAAGCTAATGGACCGGGCTGCCTTAGTGTATCCTCCTATTGATTTTATTAAGAAAGTCTACCAATGCCTCGCCAATTATTTCCAGATAGCTGTTGGTAGTAATATGCTTAGCAGCTTTGATTTTGATTGGGGTGAGTTTGCAAAAACATACAATTTGGGTGTTTTGGAGACTTTTTATGCACTCAAGGTTTTGGAAGAGGAGGGATTTATTGGTTTGAGTGAAAGTTATTACAGTCCATCCCGACTTCACTTTTTGGTGAATCCTCAGCAATTGTATGAATTTCAGATTTCCCAAGCTCGATTGGATCCAGTTATTAAAATATTACTTCGGACCTATGGAGGGAATTTGTTTTCAGAATACATCAAAATCCAGGAATCCAAGATCGCCAAGTTTCTGGAAATGAAGGAGTCGGAGCTAGTCAAGCTTTTGGAACGGATGGCTCAATTCGAAATCGCGGACTATGAAAAGCGAAAAGATAAGCCACAAATCACCTTTCTGACCCCTCGCTATGACGCGGCTAAGTTACCTCTGAATGTCAAACGGATTAGTCAAAGAAGGGACCTGACCTTAGAAAAGGCTAAAAGTATGGTCATGTATGTCCACCAAAATTTGATCTGCCGAACCCAGTTTATTCAGGAGTATTTTGGAGAGAAAACGGATGAAACCTGTGGAATCTGCGATTGGTGTATTGCTCATCGAAGGGATCCGGGAGCTTTAGGCGAAAAACTCAAAAAGTGGATAATTGAAACTTTGCGGCTTGCTGGTGAGTTAGAACAAGACTCACTGATCAATCAGGTGAATTATTCCAATGCGGAATTTGCTGTGGAATTAATCCGAGAACTGATCGATGAAGGTGAGATTCAATTAACTCCTGTGGGAACTCTAACATTAAAGCCTGATGAATAGCTTCTTTGACGATCTTTTTGGGAAGATCTTTAAAAATCCAGCCAAAAGCCCTGTAAAGGTAAAGGAGAATTATGAGTTCAAAGAAGCTGATTTACAGGAAATTGAGAGTTGGATGGATGGTGAGGAAGCGACTAAGTTGTTTGATCAAGTTTATCGAAGCTATCATTTGAAAAGGACCGGAATAAACGAAAGTCCACAGGTTCACCTTTTCCAATCTCCCTATGCAAATGGATTTGCGGTGACCTATGAGCCGCCTTTTACACCGGAAACTTTTTCCAAGCTTTTCTTGGCTTTTTCACGACGCATCTTAGCTTTGGGGTATAAGCAGGTGAGTCTTGATCGAAAAATGGAAGAAATCAACGATCAAGTAAAAACCACAGAAAAGTTTTACCTTAAACCTCCCTTGCAATCACCTTCCGAAAATCAGCGCATTTCCCAGCTTTTCGGAAATGTAAGTATTGAGAAAATCAGTATTGATAATAAACCCAGTTACCTGAAGCTTCTGGTAACGGTCTATTCGGACCGTCTCTACGAAGATGCTCAACCTTTCGACCAAATGATCGATCGCTTATTCGATACCAACCATGGATAGATACACCTTTCAAAAACAACTGGAATTGTACCGGACTCCTTACGAGGAGGAGGCTGAATTTATTGCTGATTTTGCAGCTTTAACCGAGGATCCGCTTGCCTACAAGCGAGAAAGACTGGCTGGGCACTTTACAGCTTCATCTTGGATCGTGAATAAAAAGCGAACCCATACACTTCTGACTTTACATCGGAAGTTGGGACGCTGGCTTCAGTTGGGTGGTCATGCTGATGGAAATGAAAACCTCATGGAGGTTGCGATGAAAGAGGCAATGGAGGAAAGCGGTTTGCAAAATCTTCGGTTGGTAGAAGAGCAAATTTTTGATTTAGACAAACATATCATCCCGGAGCGACCTCATGTTCCCGAACATTATCATTATGATGTTCGCTTCCTTTTGGAAGCAGATATGGATGAACCCCTACAGATTAGTGACGAGAGTATTTCCTTAGCTTGGTTTAGTTTTGATTCGGTGGCAGATATGATTGGGTACAATCCTTCCATTCTCCGGATGCTTGAAAAAACCAGTAAATCAGAAATTTTGCTTTAAGGCTTTAGGATTCTATGAGTACTCTTGAAGGGTTTGAATTTTCAGTTCCGATTCAGGTTCGCTTTTCGGATATTGATGGCTATATGCATGTGAATAATGGGATTTATTTCAATTATTTCGAGCATGCTAGGGCGCAATATCTTTATGAACTTTGTGGCTGGAATATTATGGAAGTAGGTACCGTAGTGGCTCGGATCGAGTTGGACTACGTAAAACCCATCCACATGGAAGATAAGGTCAAAGCTTATGTCCGCTGCAGTCGATTGGGTAATTCTTCATTTGACCTGGAGCAGGTTTTAGTGGATGAATCTAATCAGCAAGTTTTTGCAAAATGCAAAACCATCATGGTATCTGTTTCTATGGAAAACATGAAACCTGTCTCTATCCCAAGTAATTACCGGGAGATTATGGAGGCTGATCTCAACAAAAGCGCGTGATTCCCTATCTTTGCGCAAAATCAATAAGGAAGTGAAGAAAATTTGGATTTTCGGGCTGTTTGTTTTCAGCCTTGTTGCTTGTGCACCCAGCGAAGAAGAGCTGATGAAGGCCGGTTTGGAAAAAATGGACGCCCAACAATGGGATGATGCTATTTCTATTTTTGATCGGGTTTTGGAAAAAAATGCAATTCAAGGTCAGGCGCTCAATGCAAAGGGAGTTGCCTTGTTTCAGCAAGAAAAATATAAGGAGGCAATTTCTGTTTTCTCTGAAGCCATCGAAGCAGATTCTGCCAGTTATAAGCCTTGGTTTAATCGCGGGAATTCCCACTTTGAATTAGGGAATTTGAAGGAAGCGGTGTCCGATTATAATATGGCTAATCGTTTGGATCCTCAACAGACCGATATTTACTACAACCGAGGTTTAGCGCTATTAGGAATCGAATATTATGAAGATGCTATTTTGGATTTCGATATGGCTCTTCAGGTAAATCCCAATCAAGCTTTGGTCTATTTTAATAAGGGAAAAGCCCAAATGGGAAATAATGATCCGATTGGAGCGCTTGAATCTTTGACCAATGCGGTCAATTTGGATCCCAAGAATGGGGCTGCCTATTATTTATTGGGAGTGACTCGATTGAGTGCCCTGAATGAAAAGTCGGAAGGATGCGTCGATTTACAAATGGCTCTTTCCTTGGGATACCAAGAAGCTGAAAGCTGGGTGAAAGACTTCTGTCAGTAAAATGGCTATCATCGGTCAGGACATAGAGAAAGCGAAAGAATTTTTGGAAGCCGGCCAATTGGTTGCTATTCCAACTGAGACAGTTTATGGCTTGGCTGGAAATGCCTTGGATGTGGGCGCTGTTGCAAAGATTTTTGAAACCAAAAACCGTCCCTCTTTTGATCCCTTGATCGTCCATACCGATTCCATAGAAAAAATTGGAGCTTTTGTATGCGAAATTCCTGAGGCTTTACGAAAGCTGGGAGAGAAGTTTTGGCCGGGACCTTTGACGATTTTGCTTGAAAAGAAAGCTATCATTCCTGATCTAGTAACTGCCGGATTGAGTCGAGTTGCCGTTCGTGTTCCCCGACACTCCTTGACGAGAAGTTTACTTCAAGAATTAGACTTTCCCTTGGCTGCTCCCAGTGCCAATCCTTTTGGCTATATCAGCCCTACCCAAGCAAGCCATGTAGCTAAGCAGTTGGGTGATAAAATCCCATACATTTTGGATGGTGGAAGTTGCGAAGTGGGATTGGAAAGTACGATTGTGGGAATGGAAGATGGAAAAGTAACCGTTTATCGCTTAGGAGGCTTGGATCTAAATCAAATCACAGAAGTTGTGGGAGAAGTTGAGATTAAATCCCACAGCAGTTCAAATCCTGCGGCTCCAGGTTTATTAAAGAGCCACTATGCGCCTACCAAAGAATTTATCTTAGGTGATTTGGATGAGTTGGTTCCAGAAATGCTGCAAAGAGGAAGACCCTTTGGAGTATTGAGTTTGAATAAGCGGTTTACCTTGGATGGTCCTGCACCTCAATTCCAATTAAGTCCCAGTGGGGATTTAGTTGAGGCTGCCCGGAATTTGTTTGATTATTTGCGTCAGTTGGATCAATCTGGCGTGGAGGTTATTGTAGCCGAATTGATGCCTGAAAATGGATTGGGGCGTGCTATAAATGACCGCTTAAGAAGGGCTGCGGCCAAGGGATAATTTTTCGCCCTAGATTTACTGCTTCAAGAAAATCGCTTTTTGTTGTAATCTTTGATAAATTCGACCGTGTTTTTCGAATTTTCTATAATCTATTAAATCCTATTTTATGAATCCTAGAATCAAAAACGTCGATAATCTGAGTTTCGAGGGGAAGAAAGCTCTCGTGCGGGTAGATTTCAACGTGCCTTTGGATGAAAACCTGAAAGTAACGGATGATACCCGGATACAAGCTGCTTTGCCAACCATCAAGAAAATCCTAAGCGATGGCGGGGCGGCTATTTTGATGTCCCACTTGGGAAGACCAAAAAATGGTCCTGAAGACAAATTTTCTTTGAGACACATTGTGGTAGACTTAGAAAAAGCCTTGGGCCAAGCGGTAAAATTTGCTCCAGATTGCATTGGTGAAGAAGCCAAAGTCTTAGCCGCTGGCTTGAAGCCGGGAGAGGTTTTGCTTTTGGAAAACCTTCGCTTTTACAAAGAAGAAGAAAAGGGAGACGCAGAATTCGCAAAGAAATTGGCTTCCCTAGGAGATATATATGTGAATGATGCCTTTGGTACGGCGCATCGAGCTCATGCCTCTACGGCGGTGATTGCTCAGTTTTTCACAGAGAAAGTTTGTGGATACCTCATGCTTTCCGAGCTAGAGAATGCTGACAAGGTTTTGGGAAATCCTGAAAGACCTTACACAGCAATCATGGGCGGTGCTAAGATCTCTGATAAGATTTTGATCATAGAGCGTTTGCTGGACAAAGTGGACAACCTGATCATAGGTGGAGGGATGTCCTATACTTTCGCTAAAGCTCAAGGTGGAACGATCGGTGATTCTTTGTTGGAGGCAGATAAGTTGGACTTTGTGTTGGAGTTGATGGAAAAAGCCAAATCAAAAGGAGTGAATTTGATTCTTCCTGTTGATACGGTGATTTCAAAGGCTTTTGCCAACGATGCGGAACAAGGATTGGCAAATAAAGGTGAAATTCCTGACGGTTGGATGGGCTTGGATATCGGTCCAAAAACCCGTGAATTATTCGCTGAAACCATTTTGAAGTCCAAAACCATCCTTTGGAATGGTCCAATGGGGGTTTTTGAAATGGAGTCATTCGACAAAGGAACCAAAGCAGTAGCTGAGGCAGTTGTGGCGGCTACTAAAAATGGAGCTTTCTCTTTGATTGGTGGAGGTGATTCAGCAGCCGCAGTCAACAAGTTTGGCTATGGAGATCAAGTTTCCTTTGTGTCTACCGGTGGTGGAGCTTTATTGGAATATATGGAAGGAAAAGAGTTGCCAGGTGTGGCTGCTTTGAGACCGTAATAGAATTATAAAGGCAATAAAAAACCCTTTCTGAATCAACAGAAAGGGTTTTTTTATGATTAGTCGGAAATCAATTATCCGATAGAGATTCTCTTGAAAGCTGAAACAGTCAAACCTTTGCTTACTCCGTCCAAGTATTGAGCAATAGTTTTGCTGTTGTCTTTTACGAATTGCTGGCTCAACAAGGTGTTTTCTTTGTAGAACTTGTTCAATTTACCCAAAGCAATTTTTTCCAACATTTCTTCAGGCTTGCCTTCAGCTCTAGCTTGTTCTTTACCAACTTCGATTTCACGCTCGATAGTAGAAGCATCTACTCCGTCTTTGTCAACAGCCACTGGATTCATAGCTGCAATTTGCATTGCAACGTCTTTTCCAGCTTCTTCAACGTCAGCTCCGTTAGTGTTAGTCAAACCTACCAATACACCCAATTTACCATTAGAGTGAATGTAAGGAACAACAGCCTCAGCAGAAACGGTTTCAAAGTGAGAAACGTCGATTTTCTCACCGATTTTACCGGTCATTTCAACGATTTTTTCTGCTACAGTGATTCCTTCGATAGGCAATGCCATGATTGCTTCTTTAGAAGCAGCACCGTTTTCTACCGCTAGGTTCAAAAGGGTGTTTGCGAAAGCACCGAACTCTTCGTTTTTAGCTACGAAGTCAGTTTCGCAAGTCAGGGAAAGAATAGTTCCTTTAGTTCCGTCTTCGCTAACGTGAGTTACCACTACACCTTCTTTGGTTTCGCGATCAGCTCTGGAAGCAGATACTTTTTGACCTTTTTTACGTAAGATGTCGATTGCTTTTTCAAAATCGCCTTCAGCTTCAGTCAAGGCTTTTTTGCAATCCATCATACCGGCACCGGTCATTTGTCTCAATTTGTTTACGTCTTGTGCAGTAATTGCCATTTTCGGGTCTGTTTATGGAATTAAACGATATTTATTTCATTTGAAAGCCTGCTAAGCAAGCTTCGGATCTGATCCATTATGGAATCCGACCCCATCAGATAAAACAAAAAATTGAACATCGGCCGGAACCAGATGTTCAATTTTTTTAATTATTTCAAAATCAGTAGTGGGATTATTCTTTGGTTTCAGCGTCAACGGCTCTTTTAGCCTCTTCCTCTTCAGAAAGTTTTGCTTCTTCCTTCTCTTTTTTGCGCTCAGCAAGGCCTTCTTCGATAGCCGCACCGAATGCTTTTACGAGTAGATTAACTGATTTGAAAGCATCATCATTGGCAGGGATAGGGAAATCCACCTCATTTGGGTTGGAGTTTGTATCTACCAATGCGAAAACAGGGATACCAAGCTTTTGTGCTTCGGCAATCGCAATGTGCTCACGCTTGATGTCAACGATGAAAAGAGCAGCTGGAAGTCTGGTCAAGTCAGCGATACCGCCAAGAACAGTTTCCATTTTCTCTTTTTGACGAGAGATCATCAATCGCTCTTTTTTCGCCATATTCTTGAAAGAATCTTCTTTCATCATCTTATCCAAAGAAGACATCTTCTTCAAAGATTTTCTGATAGTAGCGAAGTTGGTCAACATACCACCCAACCATCTTTCGGTTACGTAAGGCATGTTAAGACGGCGAGCTTCGTCAGCTACTAGGTCTTTAGCCTGTTTTTTAGTAGCTACGAACATTACTTTTTTGCCTGATCTTACGATCTGCTTGACTGCGGCGGATGCTTCTTCGAGGCAGGCAAGCGTTTTATTAAGGTCGATAATGTGGATTCCGTTCTTCTCCATGAAGATGTATGGAGCCATACGGGGATCCCACTTTCTCGTCAAGTGTCCGAAGTGAACACCAGCATCCAATAAGTCTTTGTATTCGATTTTTGACATGAATTAAATTGGTTTCTATTAATTGGGAGGAAGTTCCGATTAACGCTTGGAGAACTGGAATCTTCTTCGTGCTTTTCTTCTTCCCGGCTTCTTACGCTCGACCATACGAGGGTCACGAGTCAAGAATCCTTCTTTCTTCAATGGACCTCTGTGCTCTTCGTTTACTTCACACAAAGCTCTGGCGATCGCCATTCTGGCAGCTTCTGCCTGTCCTTTGATTCCACCGCCATCTACATTGATCTTGATGTCGAAGTTTCCGTCTTCACCCACCAAAGTCAAAGGCTGCTTAACCACGATTTGGTGTAGGTCAAATGGAAAATATTTCTCCAAAGACTGCTTGTTTACGGTGATCTCTCCTTTACCCGGCTGTAAATAGATTCGGGCTACTGAGGTTTTTCTTCTACCGATTGTATTGATTACATCCATGAGTTTTTACGATTAGAGCGTGATGGTTTTAGGCTGCTGCGCTTCATGTGGGTGCTCAGCTCCTTCATACACGTACAAGTTTCCGTACATTTTTCTTCCTAGTCTGTTCTTTGGCAACATGCCTCTTACAGCTTTCTCAACCAAGATGGCAGAAGACTTTTGCTTCAACAATCTAGGAGTAGAAATTCGCTGTCCTCCTGGATATCCGGTGTGGCGAACGTAAACTTTCTCGTCCCACTTCTTACCGGTCAATCGAACTTTGTCTGCGTTGATTACAATGACATTGTCACCACAATCCACGTGAGGGGTGAAATTCGGTTTGTTTTTCCCCCTTAAGATTTTCGCTACCTCACTGGCTAATCGACCCAAAACTGCAGCCTGAGCGTCCACTACCACCCATTGCTTGTCTACAGTTGCGTCATTAGCCGATACGGTCTTATAGCTTAAAGTATCCACTGTGTAACTGTTTAATTTTTAGCTTGTTAAATGTTTTCGACCCCCAAAAAGGGACACAAAGATAGAAGTATTTTATTTTCCATGCAAAATATTTCAAATGCTACCTCCTAATTTTCATGTGGTTATACTTGTTTTCAATGGTCACATGGAATCTCACAGGCCCAATAAACTGTAAAATTTAAAGGTTTTGCCCTGTTCGATTTCATAGGTTTAGCATCCGAATACCAAATTTTCGATGGATTTCCTGGGTTGATAATCAGGTGGTTTTCTCCAATTGATGAATTAAAACCTGAAAATCCTTCGGATAAGGGGCTTGTACGAAAATTTCTTTTCCATCCAGTCCCTCAAATCCAATCGAAAAAGCATGCAAGGAAACCCGCTGCATAATCGGCAGCTCTTCCGTGTCCTTCTTGAGATTGAAGCGGCGCTTCAATGAAGAAAGGTACAAAGGTTTTCCACCGTACAGTTCATCCCCACAAATGGGGGATTTGAGGTAAGCTAGGTGTACCCGGATTTGATGCAATCGACCTGTGATCGGTTTGCATTCAATCAAGGAATGAGCCCGGTATGTTTTAAGTGTATTAAATACAGTCTGGGCTGGCTTGCCTTCCTTATTGACTTTGGCGACTCCTTTGGCTGATGCAACGAGGTTTCGGTCTACTAGCAAGTGCTCATATTCCTTTATTCCCTCGACTACAGCGTGGTAGATTTTGCTTACTTTCCGGTTTTCAAACTGGATGGCCAAGTGCCTGTAGGCCTCTGGATTCTTAGCAATCACCAGACATCCGGATGTTTCCTTGTCCAATCGATGACACAGCTGGGCATCTGCTGAGTAACCCTTGGCAAGGTCCAGGATGTTCTGCGCCTCATGCCTATCGTCTAAGCTCGACAGGTAAGGCGGCTTGTTGATTACCAGGTAATCCTCGTTTTCAAACAGAATGAGTTTCTGAAAATCTACTTTCTTCATGGATTCTCCTGCCTCTTCAAAGAGGGTGCAAAGGTAGAGGGAAAATGGCAGTTAAAAAATTAACTTACATTATTTCAAACTTCCCTCACTTGTTTTATGAGTATCCTCAGGAGCATTAGCTTTGACCAATGGCAATGAAAAACTAAAAATCGAGCCTTTGCCCACGGTGGAGCTGACTGAAATCTTACTTTTATGGCCTTCTAAAATATGCTTGACAATGGCTAGTCCCAGCCCGGTGCCTCCCTCTTTTTTGTTTCGGCTTTTTTCTACTCGATAGAATCGCTCAAAGATTCGCTTCAGATCTTCAGGAGGGATGCCTTGTCCATCATCTTTAATGTCGACTTGAATATGATTCTTTTGTGTCTTCAATAAAATCTTTACCTCACCAGCTTCATGGTTGTATTTGACTGCATTGAAGATTAAGTTTTGGCAAACTCTGTAGATTTTTTGACGATCTGCATGCGTGATGTAGGTCTTTTCAGGATCGAATTTGAAGTTGATTTTCACATTTCTTTTGGAAGCTTTGTGTTCCAATTCCTCAATCACTTCTTCGATCACTTCCTTCAAATCAAAGTCCGTAAATACAAACTTGATCACACCACTTTCCATTTGATTCAGTGTAAGCAAGTCCTGAACCAAGTTGTCTAAAGAGTCTAGGCTTTTTGCAGCCCGCTTCAGAAACTTCATCCGGACATGTTTATCATCAATCGCACCGTCTAAAAGTGTGTGAATATAGCCCTGAGTTGCAAAAATGGGGGTCTTCAATTCATGGGAGATATCGGCGATAAATTCCCGTCTAAACTCAGCGTTTTTCTGAAGGGCCTCAATTTCCTTTTGGCGGGCAAGTGCATAGGAATTGATTACTGCATTGATTCTCCGCAAGGGAGAAATGGAAGATTTGGTTTTCTTCTCCTGAATTTCTGATAGATCTTTCTTTTGAATCTTTTCCAGTAATTGGTAGATGTTGCCAATTTCTCGAAACACCAAAAATTCAAGGGTAATGGATATTAAAAGGTAGGAGGTAGAAAAAGCAACTCCCGCTGCTACGAGGATGACTAAGGTCGATGCCTCATCCACTAAGGATAAAAAAGCTACCACCAAGACCGAAATGGCCAAGGCCAATACAACAGCAATCCCTCGGGAAGTAGTGAGCATGAATTAACCCAAATCGAACTTATAACCTACACCTTTTACTGTAGTGATGTAGTCATCTCCGATTTTTTCGCGGACTTTTCGGATGTGTACGTCTACTGTTCTAGCAAGTACAAATACATCCGCTCCCCAAATATTCTGAAGAAGCTCATCTCTACTATAGACGATATTAGGGTTTTTGGCAAGGAAATACAAAAGTTCAAATTCTTTCTTCGGGAGGGTAATGGTTTTTCCGGCTTTTTCAATGGTGTAGCTTCCGCGGTCGATTACTAAATCCCTGATTTTGATCTGCGCCTGCTCTTGTTCTTTTTTAGCCTCTCTTCTGAATAGCGCCGCAATTCGGCTCATCAAAGCTCTTGGCTTGATAGGTTTGGTGATATAATCATCCGCACCCACATCAAAAGCAGCTACTTCGGAATACTCCTCCATTCGGGCTGTCAGGAAGATCACGAAGGTGTTTTTCAGTTCAGGAATTTCCCGGATTTGACGACAGGTTTCGACTCCGTCCTGATTGGGCATCATGATGTCCAGGAGAATCACATCAGGTAAAAACTTAGAGGCTTTTTTAACCGCTTTCACGCCATCTTCAGCAGTTTCTACTTCATAGCCTTCCTTTTGGAGGTTGTATTTTAGAATCTCAACTATGTCCGGTTCGTCATCTACAACCAGGACCTTGATTTTCTGCTTATCGCCCATTGGGTTCCGTGCTTATTGATTTGGTTAAAATTAAGTAATATTTGAGGATAGCCCGCAACTTTTTTAGCTTTTCCAATGAGCTGAAGGCTAAAAAAGAATCAGAAAAGCTGCTGTTTGAAGCTAATGTTACCGGAAGGTTATAGGACTGTGAAATCAATAGCGTAGCCCGCTTGCTGATTTCAATTCCAAATTCAGAGAACCCAGAAACAAATTCGCCTTGATTTTCACGGGGATCTTGTTTTGGTCTTGTGTCACCCAGACAGTAACCGGGAAGTCACCTCTAAAGAGTTTGTTTTTTGGGATTTGAGGGGAAAAAATGAAGGTATCTTTCTCTCCAAGCTCGGTATCGATGCGCTCTTGTCCCTCGTAGATTAATTTTATGTTATATATTTCTTTATCAAAAAATCCCAGGATTTCTACTGTGTCACCAACCTGCAAATTGCTCAGATCAAGGGTGCGCAAATAGTAGAATCCGCTAACGATATCCTGGACTTTTCCGGGCAAAGAAAATTCCTTTTCCTCTTTAAGAGATTTATTTTCCTTGTCAAAAAGCTGCATTTTGGCTTTTTTCTTTTGCTGATCGAAAAATACCTTCTCGTGCTTTCTATATTTTCCTTCTTCAATGTGTCGATAGGAAACGGAAGGCAGTTTGGATTCTAATTCCCAAATGCTCCCCCAGTTATCATTTACCCTTCCGAAAATCGTAGCAGCACCTTTAGTTTTTCCATAAACATCAATTTTGAAATGAGTCTTCTCATTGATAGTTTCTGGTTTTTTGCCGATTTTCATGGTGGCATCAGCTAGGTTAAACCAGCCATAACTTACTTCAAATTCCAACTCTTCTCCATAGGTAAAGGGGTAGTTATGCTGTCCCAGTACAACTTGGGAAAGAAGCAGAAATAGAGTAAAGAGAGAGAATTTGATACTTTGTTTCATATTAATTGACAATACCTGACAAAAAGCTGGTATTTTTAACATGATTACGAAAAAGCATGCCGATTAGTGGCGAAAAATACGAATTTGCCTCTCGAAATCAAGATGAATGGCACTTTTGACCATGTCCTTTACAAGATTTAACTTTAACGTAAGAATTCTTTAAACATAGACTCATGAGTACGAATGCAGAAAAATTGAAGGCCCTCCAACTCACCATTGATAAATTGGAAAAGGCCTATGGAAAAGGGACCGTTATGAAACTAAGCGATAATACGGTGCAGGATATCCCTGCGATTTCTACCGGTTCGCTTGGCTTGGATATGGCCTTAGGTGTAGGGGGGATTCCTAGAGGAAGAGTAATTGAGATTTATGGTCCAGAATCTTCCGGTAAAACAACTTTGACCATGCATTGCATCGCAGAAGCGCAGAAAGCAGGTGGCTTGGCCGCCTTCATTGATGCAGAGCATGCCTTTGATAAAGTATATGCTGAAAAGTTAGGCATTGATACCGAAAACCTATTGATCTCTCAGCCGGACAATGGTGAGCAGGCATTGGAAATTGCAGAGCATTTGATCCGGTCAGGCGCCATAGATATTATTGTAATTGACTCGGTGGCAGCCTTGGTTCCTAAAGGGGAATTGGAAGGTGAAATGGGCGAAAGCAAAATGGGGCTTCAGGCTCGCCTGATGTCTCAAGCCCTAAGAAAATTGACAGGAGCAATTAATAAAACCGGGTGCGCTTGTATTTTCATCAACCAGCTTCGTGAGAAAATCGGAGTGATGTTTGGGAACCCTGAAACTACTACTGGTGGTAATGCCTTGAAATTTTATGCTTCTGTGCGCTTGGATATTCGACGCATAGGACAAATCAAGGAGAGCGCTGATAATGTAACAGGTAACCGTACTCGAGTGAAAGTAGTGAAAAACAAAGTGGCGCCACCATTTAAAGTAGTCGAGTTTGATATCATGTATGGTCAGGGTATCTCTAAAGTTGGAGAAGTGATTGATCTAGGAGTAGAATTTGACATTATTAAAAAAGCTGGTTCTTGGTTCTCTTACAATGGAGAAAAACTTGGACAGGGTCGTGATGCAGTAAAGAATCTTCTACTCGATAATCCTGAATTGATGGAAGAGTTGGAAGGAAAAATCAAGGCTGCTGCCGGATTGCTTCCTGTTGATCCGACTAGCGATATGGACTGATTTGTTTTTGTGTTTGATTGATTAAAAAAAGGGAAACCGATTTGATCGGCTTCCCTTTTTTATTGATGTCAAACAAGTGCGTTTAAGTAGTTCTAATAGCTTCTACCGGATCCATTCTGGCCGCGAGTGTAGCAGGGACGATTCCTGAAACCACTCCAATTATAGAAGAAACTCCCAAGCCGAGAATGATATTCCCTGGAGATAAAACCAAATCCAGACTTCCTAATTGCACAAAACTCAGGAAGTACACGAGAATAATTCCTGTCCCTCCTCCAATCAAACTCAAGCAAACTGCTTCGAATAGAAACTGGAAAAGGATAAAGTAATTTTTAGCGCCTAAGGATTTTTGGATACCAATAATATTGGTGCGTTCACGGACGGAGACAAACATGATATTGGCTATTCCAAATCCACCTACTAAAATGGAGAATCCACCGATTACCCAACCTGCGGTAGAAATTACATCGAATACGGATCCAATGGCGTTTTGAAGGAATTCGGTTTTGTTAAGCGAAAAGGAATCATCTTCGGTAGGTTTGAGGGCTCTTTTTGCACGAAGTAAGCCGATCATTTCATTTTCGATTCCTACCAAACCCACATCCTCTTCCATTCCTTTCGCAGCAATGGTTGGATTGATTCCGTTTTTCCCGGTATTGAAAAGTTTGGTGAAGGCTGGGTAAGGAATAAGACAAGCTTCATCTTTGGAAGGAAGGTCCAAAACCCCACTTCCTTCTTCCTCAAATACACCCACAACCACAAATTTTAGTCCTTTGATTTTGAATTCTTTCCCAATTGGAGATTGATTTGGGAATAAGGTATCTGCGATCTTTTTTCCTATTACCGCCAGATTTCTGGCAGCTTTGATTTCATTTCCGTTGAAGAGTCTGCCTTCTTCGATGGGAGCATCATAGACATCTCCATAATCTTCAAAAGCCCCAGTAAGTTGTACCCCTTGATAGGCATTACTTCCAGCTGTTACTGTTGTGCTTGCCGAAGCTGAGATGGTAATTCCTTCAGCAGTGGTCAGTCTATTTTTCAGAAATTCATATTCTTCAACAGTATTATTGGGTCTTCGGAAATATTTCCACCAAGGAAAATTTCCCGGAGGGCCTGACTGGAAAGGGAATTTGTCAACTCGGATAACATTAGTTCCAAGAAATGCAAAAGAAGATTTGATATTGTTTTCCAGTGAATCGACGAGTGTAAAAACAGCAATGATAGCAAATATCCCGACTGTAACCCCCAATAATGACAGAACTGTGCGGGTTAGATTGGATTTCAGGGCATTGAGAGCAAAGCGAAGGCTCTCCCAAGAAAGTCTCAAAAAAAGCATAGTGGGGAATAGTTGGTTAAATCAATCTTTAAAGTTAGGGGATTTTGGATATTATATTCTTATCTTTGCACTTTTTAGAGTAAATCTAAACAAAAAATTATAGCCATACATCTAACGCTTCTCTATGAAATTATCAGATTTCAAATTTGACGTACCTAAGAAACTTATTGCGCTTTATCCAACTGAAAACAGGGACGAGTCCAGACTCATGGTCGTTCACCGTAAAACAGGGGAATTCGAGCATCGCACCTTCAAAGATATCCTGGAATATTTTGATGAAGGGGATGTTTTTGTAACCAACGATACAAAGGTTTTTCCAGCGCGACTGTACGGAAATAAGGAAAAAACAGGTGCAGAAATTGAAGTATTCTTGCTTCGAGAATTGAATCCGGAGTTAAGGTTATGGGATGTGTTGGTAGATCCAGCTCGAAAAATCCGGGTAGGAAATAAATTGTACTTCGGAGATTCTGATTTGGTTGCTGAAGTGATTGACAATACAACTTCCAGAGGTAGAACTATCCGATTCCTATTTGATGGTACGCAGGAAGAATTCTACAAGGCGATTGATACGCTTGGTGAAACGCCGCTTTTGAAGGAAATCATCGACCGAAAAGTTGAGCCTGAAGATCGTGAGCGCTACCAAACCGTTTTCGCAAAGAATGTAGGGGCTGTTGCTGCACCAACTGCAGGTTTGCATTTCACCCCTCACTTACTGAAGCGCTTGGAGTTGAAGGGAATCGAAGTGACTCCAATTACCCTTCATGTGGGATTGGGAACCTTCAGACAGGTAGACGTAGAGGATTTGACCAAACATAAAATGGACTCTGAGAATTATGATATTCCTGAGAAAACCGTCGAGTTGGTCAACGAAGCCTTGGACAATAAGAAACGTGTGGTTGCTGTTGGAACTACCGTACTTAAAACTGTCGAGTCTTCCGTTACAGCTAGCAACCATTTGAAAGCTTCCAGCGGATGGACTGACAAATTCATCATTCCTCCTTACGATTTTAAAATTGCCAATGCATTGATCACAAATTTCCATTTGCCAGAATCAACGCTGCTAATGACAGCTGCTGCATTTGGAGGGTATGACTTGATCATGAAGGCTTACAAAGAGGCAATCAAAGAAAAATACCGATTCTTCTCCTATGGAGATGCGATGTTGATACTTTAAAAAAAAGGCTCCTTTCGAGGAGCTTTTTTATTTTTACTTGGTATTTCAAAAATCAGGAGTAGTACGAAACTACTTTTTCAAAAAATCACACATGCAAAAAGCAGCAGTTTTGGTAGCAGGAGGGCGAGGTACTCGAATGGGAGGCCCTATGTCCAAACAATACCTTCCCATAGGAGGGATGCCAATTTTAATGCATACGCTTTCAGTTTTTCATAAAGTTGATCCAAAAATGGAATTGATCTTGGTGATTCCAGGGGATGATTTTGAGCTTTGGGAAAACTTATGTCAACAGCATGACTTCACTATCCCACATCAGGTTGTTGCCGGAGGAAATTCAAGGTTTCAATCTGTGAAAAATGGTATTACTGCTGTTTCCTTTTCGGAAGGAGTTGTAGCTATTCATGATGGGGTGCGGCCATTTGTACATGAAAATGTCATCAAAGAAAGTTTTGAAAAGGCAGCAGAAACAGGGAGTGCTGTGGCTGTGGTAGCTTTAAAAGACTCTATTAGGAAATTGATGGATGATGATCGGAGTTTTTATCAGGAGCGGCAATATTTTCGATTGGTGCAAACTCCACAGACTTTTGATATCCAAAAAATTCGGAAGGCTTTTGAAGTGACAGAATTGCCTCAATTTACCGATGATGCAACCGTCTATGAACATCAAGGTTGGCAGGTTACTTTGATTCCCGGGAATCCAGAAAACATCAAGATTACTACACCAGAAGATATGGATTATGCGGAGTTTTTGATTCAGAAAATGAAGAGTCGGTAAAAAATCCCCTGCGTTTTTACCGACTTTTTCTCCGCATTCACCGACTTTTTAGATAGGCTATCGACTGCTACTATTTGCGTTAATTGAGCCATACTACATTTGGGCATCATTCAAAACTCAAAAAGCGATGGCAAATTATTCTAAACCCAGTTCAAGTAGCGACGGAGGATTAATCTTCGGATTTATCATCTTAGGCTTAGGCGTTTTATTACTTCTTCGAAAGTTGGGAATTTTCTTTCCCGGATGGTTACTCAGTTGGCCCATGATTTTGATTGCAATCGGGCTTGTTGTATCGATTAAGCATCAATTCCGCTCCTTATTTGGTGGAATCATGTTGTTTCTTGGCGTTTACTTTCTTTTAGATCGAGAGTTCGCATTTGACTTCGGAATTGAACGCTACATTTTACCGATTGGCTTGATCATTTTGGGTATTTACCTTATTACCCAAAAACAAAAAGAAAAGCGGATCATGGATAATGTTCAGGATCAAATCCGAAATAAAACATTTAAATCCCCTGATTCAGGATCTGACAGTGAAGGTGCTTCTAGCAGTTTTTCCGGGTCAGGTTCTTCCGATTCTTCCCAAAAGCCACCAATTTCAGGGGTTTCGGGAACAAGTTTCTCAGATCGAATCAACATCGATGCGGTCTTCAGTGGGGTGAATAAGCGGGTTTTATCCAAAAATTTCCAGGGAGGAAAACTCACCGCTGCCTTTGGTGGAGTTGACTTGGATTTGACTCAAGCGGATTTTTCCGGCTTAATCAATCTACAGGTAGATGTAATTTTCGGAGGTATGAAAATTATTGTTCCTCCTCATTGGGATGTACGTGTGGAGGTGACGAATGTCGCGGCAGGCGTAGAGGATAAGCGAATCTATCGCCAGTCGGAAGTAGATGCTGATAAAGTACTTGTTCTTCGAGGTACGGTTTTCTTTGGCGGTTTGGAAATCAAATCATTTTAACGAATTTCCATCAATCAAATCGCAAGAACTGTGTTTTCAAGGGCCTTCCGATCCACAAAAAAATACTATTGGATTATCCAAGGAGCCAGCCTAGCTTGGTTCCTTGGTACTTTTTTGATTTTAAGGCACTATCAAATCGAGATGTTTAGAGCCTTGATTGATGCTGGGATTTTCACTCTTCTTTTTGTTGGATTGGTGACTGTTCTTGATCGAATTTTCACCTTTTACAATCCCAAAAGCGGGAATATGATTCTGCTTTTGATTCTTCCTTTGATTCTATCTTTTTTGGTAGTCTTGCTTCATCGGTTTTCAGTTCCTTTGGCTTTTTCTGAGGATTTGGAGTATTTAGATTTTTTGAAGAATAACCTTTACCTCCGTTGGGCTATTTTGGCTTTAGCTGCTTTAATGATCACTCTATTGGCGATGGTTGTGTCTAGACTGGAGCAGCAGGAAGAGACCAAGAATCGCGAATTGCACATGATGGAGTTGAGCAAAGAAGCAGAGCTTTCCCAATTAAGACAGCAGCTTCAGCCACACTTTTTATTCAATAGCTTGAATTCAATTAGTGCTTTGGTCATGAGTCAGCCGGATCGAGCAAGAGAAATGGTGATTATGCTTTCGGATTTTCTTCGAGGGACCATTCGAAAAGACCTAAAGACTTGGACTACTTTAAAGGAGGAACTCGATTATTTACAAATGTATCTTGAAATTGAGCGGGTGCGATTTGGGCATCGGCTTGAGGTTATATTCGAAATTTCCCCAGATTCTGAAGAACTTAAAATTCCTCAATTGTTGATTCAACCTCTTTTGGAAAATGCCATCAAACATGGGCTGTATGGAGTAACTGGAGAAGTAAAGATTCAGCTAAGTTCAAAAAAAGAGCAACATTACCTGGTTGTTCAAATTGATAATCCATACGACCCGGAGAATCCTCCTCAAAAAGGAACAGGCTTTGGACTTAGTTCTTTGAGGAGAAGACTATATCTTCTTTTTGGAAGAAATGACCTGCTCAGTACCCGAGAAGAAGGCACTTGTTTTTCAGTAAATTTGAAAATACCCCAACCAAAATGATCAAAACCATCATAATAGACGATGAACCTTTGGCAGCCAGCGTGGTCGAGGAATTTTTGAAAGATGATGAACGCTTTGAAATCGCAGCAATCTGTCATGATGGTTTTGAGGGGTACAAAGCCATTCAACAGCATGAGCCGGATTTAATTTTTTTGGATGTGCAAATGCCCAAAATCACTGGGTTTGAGATGCTGGAATTATTAGATGATCCACCTGAGGTGATTTTTACGACAGCTTTTGATCAGTATGCTTTAGCAGCTTTTGATGCGAAAGCCATTGATTATTTACTTAAGCCTTTTTCCAAGCAGCGATTTCAACAGGCAATAGATCGGTTTTTAGAAAAATATTCAGCTGGTGAGGCAAAGCAGACTACCTCAATCTCCGAATTGGCGGATAAGGGACAGCGCTTGGTTGTTCGTGTTAAAAATGAAATCAAGATAATTCCTACCGATCAGGTCAGTTATTTTGAGGCATCGGATGATTACATTCGGATTGTAACTGAATCAGGTACCTATCTCAAAAAGATGACGATGAAAGCTTTGGAAGATGCTGTATCTCCCGAAAAGTTTGCACGGATTCACCGATCCTACATGCTGAATTTGAATGAGATTACGCGGATCGAGCCCTATGAGCGGGATAGCTATTTGGTTTTTTTGAAAAGTGGGCAAAAACTTCCAGTCAGTAAGACAGGATACAGTCGATTAAGACAAGTACTTGGGCTTTAGCCTAAAAGACAAAAAGCCCCAAAAAATGGGGCTTTCAATTAATATTCGTCTTCGTTAAAGAAGAAATCGTCCTTGGTCGGATAATCCGGCCAAATTTCTTCGATGGTTTCATAAGGTTCTCCATCGTCTTCCAATTCTTGGAGATTTTCTACCACTTCAAGTGGTGCTCCTGAGCGGATTGCATAGTCGATCAACTCGTCTTTGGTTGCTGGCCAAGGAGCGTCTTCCAAGTAGGATGCTAATTCTAGTGTCCAGTACATAGTATTCGTTTTAGAGTGTTCCGGATTATAAAGGGTGCAAAATTATCTTTTTTTTCAAATATGTATGCTTGTACTCATTATTTCTGAGAAAGTTGCTTTAAGATGTGATTTTTTACATCCACTTTCCGCTTAAGACCAAATAATTTTTTCTTCATCATAATTTCAAAGTCTCCAGTCTGAACTCGGAAATTACCTGAATTATCCTGAGCGGTCTCATATTCAGTCTGATCTCGGTGCAACAAATCTTTCAAAAGAGAAGTACGGATATGATCTTGTTCCTGCTGAGATTTACTATCAAAATCCGGGTATTTATTATGGATTAACTTGTTCAAGAAAGCTTTTTCGAAAACAACGTCCGAGAAAAACTGAAAAGAACGTGCCAAAAGATTGGCTTCTTTTGGCTTTCTGGGAGGGAGCTTTCGCCATTCTTGCTGGATTTCCTTTGCTCGCTGAATGAGTTCATAGCTACTATCTTTGGAAGCCAATTTTTTGATTTCCTCTGTTAGGGTTTCCACTTTTTTCATCACCTCTCGAGGGTGCATTTGTGGACCAGGATTCAGAGTGCGCTTGTATCGAGAAAAAATCCGATTGTTCAAGCGAGAAAATTCATCCCAAAGTGGCTGCCTTTTTTCGGCAGGTACTTTACCGGCAGCTTTCCATTCTTTTTGAATCCGCTTACTGATTTCAAAAGCCATCTTGGCATCAGGAAGATCGTGTGCTTCTCTCGCTTGCACCACCAAGGCTTCATAAACCTTAATATTCTCTTCAGCCTGAAGGGCCATGCCTTCATAATAATGTCTTCGGTTTTCAAAGAAATGCTGCACGGCATCGTTAAACTGTGCTTCGATTTCTTCTTGGATTTCTTTTTCGACAGGACCGGTTTTGATCCAGCGCATTTTCAAATCCTTGAAAGCTTCTGTAGTTTGTTTCCAGTCTGTGTCATCCTTCAGGGCTTCAGCTTCCTGGATCAAAGCTTTTTTGATTTCCAGATTTTTAGCCCGATTGCTTTGGATGATTTCGTTTAGGTAGTTTTCCTGCTGATTAAGCTCTTCGATCAAAGGAACAAAATCGCCAAGTGCGTCAGAGGCATACAAAGAATCTCGAAGGTGGATCAATTTCATCAAGAAAGAACCCTTGTTTTGATTCTCTTGGATATCCGTTTTCAGTTTTTCTACCTTTTCCTTTATCTGCTCAAAACGGTCTTCAAAATAAGCGATGGTTGATGCCTCATCTTCCTTCACTTCTCCGATTTCTCGATCAGGTTTCCCCAAAAATCCTTTCAGAAAAACTTTATTGTCTTTAATGTATCCATATGGATGATCCATCGCACTACAGTAGGTTATAGGTGGTCGTTTTCAATTTTCCGCAAATTAATTAATTCAAAAGCACTTATCCTAAGAAAGGGCTTTTTTTGCATCTTTGCTGTTTAACGCAAATTCTCAGGAAAAATTCAACGCATGAGTGCAGAAAAAATCATCTTTTCCATGGCCGGGGTATCAAAAATCTACCCGCCTCAGAAAAAAGTACTAAAAGATATCTATCTCTCATTTTTCTATGGTGCCAAAATCGGCGTCTTGGGTCTAAATGGTTCGGGGAAGTCCTCTTTGCTCCGGATTATTGCTGGAGTAGATAAAGACTATCAAGGTGAGGTCGTTTTCTCACCGGGATATACCGTGGGAATGTTGGAGCAGGAACCTAAGCTTGATCCCAATAAAACGGTTAAAGAAGTCGTAGAAGAGGCTGTGGCTGACACGGTGAATTTGTTGAAGGAGTTTGAAGAGATCAATGAGAAATTCATGGATCCTGCCTTAATGGATGATCCTGATGCGATGAACAAATTGATTGAGCGTCAAGGGGAGGTTCAGGAAAAACTGGATGCTGCCAACGCTTGGGAATTGGATGTGATGCTTGATAAGGCGATGGATGCCTTGAGACTTCCACCTAGCGATGCCAACGTGGGAAATCTTTCCGGTGGAGAAAAAAGGCGTGTAGCACTTTGTCGATTGTTGCTTCAGGAGCCGGATGTATTGCTTTTGGACGAACCTACTAACCACTTGGATGCGGAGTCCGTTCTTTGGCTTGAGCAACATTTGCAGCAATATAAAGGAACGGTGATTGCTGTGACTCACGATCGTTATTTCTTGGATAATGTAGCCGGATGGATTTTGGAATTGGATCGGGGAGAGGGTATTCCATGGAAAGGGAATTATTCCTCTTGGTTGGATCAAAAACAACAGCGCTTAAAGCAAGAAGAAAAGACGGAATCCAAGCGTCAAAAGACCTTAGAGCGGGAATTGGAATGGATTCGCATGTCTCCAAAAGCCCGACAGTCAAAAGG
This sequence comes from Algoriphagus kandeliae, assembly GCF_004571135.1. Lineage (GTDB taxonomy): Bacteria > Bacteroidota > Bacteroidia > Cytophagales > Cyclobacteriaceae > Algoriphagus > Algoriphagus kandeliae. Next base: position 328,797 of record NZ_SPSB01000004.1, on the reverse strand, counting down.
GAAAGCCCGTCTGAATGCTTATGATAAGCTAGTAGGAGAAGAAGCAAAAGAAAAAGAAGCGAAACTGGAGCTCTTCATTCCACCCGGACCTCGATTGGGTGCTAAGGTGATTGAAGCGAATCATGTTTCGAAAGCTTATGGCGATAAGTTGCTATTTGAAGATTTGAGTTTTTCTCTGCCTCAAGGTGGTATTGTAGGAGTAATCGGTCCAAATGGTGCGGGTAAAACCACGCTCTTCAAATTAATTACTGGTCAGGAGAAACCGGATTCCGGAAACTTTGAGGTAGGTGAGACAGTGAAACTTGCCTATGTGGATCAGGAGCATGATCATTTGGATCCAAATAAAACAGTTTACCAAACGATCTCTGAAGGCAATGAATTGATGAAGTTAGGAAATAAGGAGGTGAATTCGAGAGCCTATGTTTCCAAGTTCAACTTTGCCGGATCTGATCAGGAGAAGAAAGTTGGGGTGCTTTCAGGTGGTGAGCGTAACCGCGTTCATTTGGCTTTGACCCTGAAAGAAGGAGGAAACCTCTTGCTTTTGGACGAACCGACCAATGACTTGGATGTGAATACACTTCGTGCCTTGGAGGAAGCCTTGGAAAACTTCGGTGGCTGTGCGGTGATCATTTCCCACGACCGTTGGTTTCTGGATCGTATCTGTACGCATATTTTGGCTTTTGAAGGTGATTCTCAGGTATATTGGTTTGAAGGTAATTTCACCGACTATGAGGAAAACAAGAAAAAGCGGCTTGGTGATGTGACGCCGAAGCGAATTCGGTATAAGAATTTGAAGTAAGCTTTGAAGTCAGAAGGCTAAAATCAGAAAGCTGAAATAATGCCTCTCGAGGAGAAATCTTCGAGAGGCTTTGTTTTTTTATCAAGATTTTGAGTTATTACTCTAAAATTAGTTTTTCAGAATGAGCAAACGTCGACTCTATTTCCATCTTTCCATGATCTTGATTGCCTTATTGATTGGTGGTCTATCTCTTTGGCAATCTGGTTTTTGGATGGATGGACGGAATAAGGTTCCTAATTTCACAGCAATTGCCGTGGTTTTTCTGGTTATTTCGCAGGGAATACTTCTTCGTGTAGGATTGAAAGAAAAGAAATAACTAACCTAGGCTCAATGAAAACGAGATATTTTTTATTAGTTCTATTGGTCTGTACTGCAGCATTTATTCAAAAAGCAGAGCGAGACCCCCGCTTGGTTGGGAAATGGACGATGCTTTTTTCAAAAGACGAAAATGGAGAAATCGTCAAAGATGAGTTTTACGGAAAGAGCTACATCGAAACTTTCACAAGAGATGGGAAATGGATCATTGATCCACAGTTCTTGAGAGATGATGCCAAAAGACTTGGGGTAAATGCTCCCATTGACTATTCGGCCATTCCAACTTTCCAATGGAAAACCACGGATGATCAATTCCTTGAAATGATTACTAGTGAAGGAACTCGGACTAATCGCTATGGTTTTTTAGGGGATACCCTAATTTTCGGCTATTCTAATGGCCACACAAGATATCTATTGAAAAGAAAATGAGTTGAAAGCCACTCAAATACCTGAATTTTTCAATTTTTTGTACATGATATCTCCCCCATCCCCACTATTTGGATTGTTTATCATTTTGGGAGTGATTGTGTTTATTGTTTAGGTGATCCAGAATAATAAAACATAGTATATGTAATCTCGAGTCTTCTATCATCTTAAAATAAATTGGTAACCCATTTCTGCTTTGTCATTAAGATGAATTGGTGTAATTTTACACCAAAAGAACACAACCATGGCTAGACAAACAATTACAGTAACTGAACCGAATGATCGCTGGTTGAAACAAAAAGTAGAGGAGAATGAGTATGCTAGCAAAAGTGAATTGATCAACGATTTGATCCGCCGTCAGCGAGAAAAGGAAAATGAGCTGATTTGGCTTAGAAATGAGCTGATCAAAGGAGAAGATAGTGGTGTTTCTACTAAAACCATGTCTGAGATTTTGGAGGAGGCAAAGAAAAGAGCAAATAAAACTTTATGAGCTATTCACTTAGCTTTCAAGCCGAGGAAGATCTAATTCAGATTTTTCTTTATGGATTGAAAACATTTGGTGAATCACAAGCTGAACGTTATTTCAGTTCTTTAGAAAAAACATTTGAAAGGATTGCAAAAAATCCTGAAATGTATCCAATGGCTTCTGAATTCAAAGAAGGATACCGATTCTGTATCCATATTTCCCATACTATCTTTTTCAAGATGGATGAGGAGGTTAAAATTATTCGGATAATTGGAAGGCAAAAGTTTCCCTAAGAATGAACTTCCTGATGTCACCTTACTTCCTCCTCAATTCCAGCACCGTAATCTCCGGCCAAATCCCAACCCTTCCCGGAAAAGCCAAAAATCCAAAGCCTCGGTTGACGTGGAGGTAGCGACCTAGTTCTTCATATAAACCAGCCCATTTTGGGTATCGAAGGGATGCAGGACTCCACTTGATAAAGCCGGGAATCTCTATCCCAAACTGCATTCCATGGGTATGTCCACTCAATGTGAGGTGAATATGGTGTGCAAAAGACTTTACTTCCTCATCAAAATGAGAAGGATCATGACTCATCAGAATTTTGAAGCTTTCCTTAGTCAGATTAGCCGCTGCTTTTGCCAAGTCTCCATATTGAGCAAATCCTTTTCCCCAATTCTCTACGCCAATAAGATCTATACTTGAATTGCCCTTTTGGATTTGGACGCTTTCATTGCGAAGAAGCTTGAATCCCAATTCTTCCTGAATTTGAAACAGGTGCTGCAAATTAGCTGCTTTGGCTTCCTGACTCGGCCAAGACATGTAGTCCCCATAATCATGATTTCCCAAGATGGAGTATTTGCCCAAGGGAGCATGGAGCTTTTTGAAGGTTTCTATCCAAGGTTCCATTTCCTCAGATCGGTTGTTGACCAAGTCACCGGTAAAGAGAATGACATCCGAGCCTTGTTGATTGATTAAGTCAACGCCGTATTCTAATTTCTTTCTATCATCAAAACTTCCGGAATGAATGTCCGAAATCTGAGTGATGGTGAAGCCATCGAATTCTTCGGGAAGGTCATCAAATTCCAAGGTATGCCTGATTACACGATAGCGGTATTTTCCTATCAGTACCCCATGTAGGATTCCCACAAATGGAATTGCCGCAAGTGCTAAGGCTGTCTGATTCAAAAATTTTCTTCGATCTGGCAAAAAGTCTCCTTCTCGGCTTCCAGCAATGGATTGAAAGGCTCCTGTGGAAACCCGCAAAATATCTTCCCCAAATAAGAAGGTCAGGATAATCAGTTTAGGAATTATTGAAAGAATTAGCAGAGAGGCCATTCTCCCAAAATTTGGACTTGAAACTCCTCTATTGCTAAAGGTGAGAAAAGTGTAAGCGACAAAAAGGTAAACGATAATGGAAAAGCTCCAAAATGCAAGCTTGACCCAAAAATTACCGGGAAATGAAGCCTTGAAAGCCTGGAAGGAATACCAGTCTATCAAGAAGAGAAAAGCCAAGAAAAAAAGAATACGGATAAGCATATTTACTGCTGATGAAAGATTTGATTAGGTTTAAAATTGAAACAAGAGGGTTTTTCCTATTTTTCCATTGGATGCTTTTTTAGTAATTCATCAGCTGTCCAAAATCCTTTTTTATCCTTCACTTCTTCCCGAACTTGTCTAACCAAATCCGGAGAAACGGGAGAAGCCTGATTTCCAAAGGAATTACGTACATAGGTGAGTACTGCGGCGATTTCGGTATCATTTAGCATGCCTTCATAAGGGGTCATCGGAACCTGTCCCGGATATACGCGACCGTTCACTTCGATTTCCCCCATGATTCCCTTTAAGACGATTTTGATTAATCGTTCTTGATTACCAGTCACCCAAGAGGTGCCACGGAGTGGAGGGAATTGGGAAGCGGTCAATCCGCCTCCATCCAGTTGATGGCAAGTTCCACAAAATCCTTCCCTAGCATAGATTTCTTTTCCTAGGACAAATAGCTCTCGATCAGAACCTGTCAAACTGGACTTGATATCTTCTTCTTTTTTCTCCTCGACTGAAAGTCCATTGATATGAGCAATGGCAGTTTCCAATGTTCGTGGAATCCAAGTCCCATCTTTTGGCTGTTTTTCAACCTCTGCCAAAACTCGCACTCCCTCTTCCTGAGGTAGCCAAGATGCGGCGGCTATGACTTCCATGCGAACCCTGCCATGTGGGTCAGAAGCTGCTTTCAGAAGTAAGTCTGCCTGGTCTTTGACTTGATGACCAGTATATCGGAGTACTCGAACTGCAGCGGCTCGTACACGATGGTCTTTTGACTCCAAGAGTGATTCCAAAAGGTCCTGATTAAGCTGATTGATTCCCCATGTCACCCAAAGTGCCTCTAAACGGTTGTGTTCGTAATTTGGATCGGATGGATCCAAGTCAGCTATCCATTTTTCAACAGCCTGATAAACTTCCGAAGCGTCTCGTCCTCGCAATTCTCTTCGAGTTCGATAGCGGGCTCGATATTCAGGAAGCTTCAGATTTTCCAAAAGTTCTGGAATACTGGCACCATCAATTTTAGCTGGCGTAACCAAAGGCCGAGATGGATAGGTAATCCGATAAATTCTGCCATGTACATGATCTCGTAACGGATCCCGGGCATTGTGCTGCATGTGACCGATTAGAATGTTATGCCAGTCAACGATGTATAATGAACCATCAGGAGCAAATTCAAGATCAACTGGACGGAAGTTCCGATCGGTAGAACTAACCAAGTCCTGACGAAATTCTGTTTTGAAACCAACCGAATCTTCAATCATTCGATGTTGCTTAGTTCCTAAGAAACCAATGGTATTGTTCAGTAAAATATCCCCTTGAACTTCATCTGGGAAGTGACGACTGGAAACGAATTCTAAGCCCGAAGTGGGTCGGACCATTTGGTCTTTTTCTACCAAGTTTGGCCCCTTGAAATTGGAGTTGCCATAGCGTGGAAGAACAGATCCCGGTAGCATCCAATTGAGGTTTGGACCGGAAGTCTCGAGGTAAAAATTTTGACCCCAGTCATCGAAGGCAATTCCCCAAGGGTTTGGAATGGCGACTTGGTTGACACGCTCCAATTTGTGTCGCTTCGGTTCATACCGATAAAATCCCCCATTCGTTGCTCGTACCGGACCATAAGATGTCTCAACATTGGTATGTAAAAAGACTCCTTCAGCCATGTAAATCGCTCCTGATTCATCGGTGGTATAAGCAGAAATCGCATGGTGAGTATCGTGATCATCAAAACCTGAAAGCAGGATTGTTTTTTTATCTGCTCTATCATCTCCATCCGTGTCTTGAAGAAGGACTAGGTTGGGTAATTGAGATACGTAAACTCCTTCTGCGGCAATTTCAAAGCCCACTGGTAGATGCAAGTTCTCCGCAAAAATGGTTTGCTTATCTGCTTTGCCATCATTGTCCGTGTCCTCCAGAATGATGAGTTTGTCAAATGGTTTTGGATCTCCGGGTTTGTAATGAGGGTAACTTGGCATGGTTGCAACCCACAACCTTCCTTTATTGTCGAAAGAAAGTTGGACAGGATTAGCCAAATCCGGGAATTCTTCTTCGGAGGCGAAAAGTTCGATTTTGTAACCTTCCGGAACTTTCAGACTTGCTAAAGCATCCTCTCCGTATTTGTATTCCAGACTTCCATTCGCTTGAGGGTTGTAATTTGTTTCAACTTCAGGTAAATCTCGGGTTTTTGAATCAGCTGCTATCAAATCGTATTCTTTTCCCTGAGCTGCAGCCCAAATGGCAGAATCTCGATTGGCGGTGAGTTGACGGATTTTTTCCAACTCATAGGGGTAATTATCCGGGCCAAATGGATCATACCTTCTTCCAAAAACATGGACGCCATTTGGGATTTTGTAATCATTGTGCCACATCCAGTTTTTTTCCATTACAGCCTGATGTACGGATTCTAGTTTTCCATTAGTTTTTTGATCAGCTTCTCCAAAAAGTTCATCTGCCAATAATTGAGCGAATTTTTTATATCCTTCTTCAGTAAGTTGTGAGCCATCAATTGTCAAAGGTTCAACAGTAGATTCATACCATTTCTGACTCGCTGTGAATGCATTCACAAAAACCAATTCATGTTTTTTGGCTACTTCCTCAATCGCTTGTGTATAAGCTCGAATGATTTCATTTTGCTCGATTCCATCCGGAACGTCTACGATATCGGAAATATTTTCCATCGCGATAGGAGAAACCAGTGCCAATTGAGGAGCAGCTTTCCCGTTATACTTTTGAGCTTTGGAATGAATTACCCAAGCTTCTAGCTCATCTTTAAAGTTTTGAAGTTTTTCTATTCCCTGAAAAGACTCACTGAAACCAAAAAAGCCAATCACCATATCCATTTGAAGGCGTGTTAGCCATTGGTCTGGTTTTTCAAAAAATCCCTGTGAGTCGGAATAGGTTGCATATTCATCCTGAAATACCTCAGCTCCTGGGAAAGCCCATGGATCATTGGTTGCAGATCGAGGTCGAAAACCCGGTGTATCTCCAGGGTCGGCCATGTTTCGAATAAACAACGCACTATCAGGATAACGTAAATGCATTTCAGTTTCAAACCAGCCAAATTCCATCATTCTGGAAGCCAGGTTTCCTCCAACTAAAGCAATACGGCTGCCTTTATTTAAGGCGAGCTTTTTTTCTTTTTGGCAGGAGGAAAGAAGGACAATAAAAAGAATTAGGGTGGCAAGAGAAGCACGTTTCATCATGAGGATTGGATTCTATAGATCGGGCAAATGAATAGGAAATATCGCTTTTATTTCCCTAAGGTTCAACTGAAGTGAAATCAAGGTCTTTTAAAACAAAATTTCCTCCTCTTTTTTGTGAATGGTAGATCATTTGGGTGCTTATCTATTTTGCTTTTTTTAAATTTCAAATTGAAATCTATTTAGTAGCCCATGATAACCCGAAATCAAATCCTGTATTCTTTCTTTTTTGTAGCCTTTTTATTCCTGGTTTTTTCCTGTGAAAAACCCAGCCCGGAGCGACAATTAACAGGAAATCCAAAAATCGATAAACTCAAAATCCCAGATGGATTTAAAGTCGAACACCTCTACAGTCCGGGAGAAAATGATCAGGGATCTTGGGTGGCAATGACTTTTGATGACAAGGGCAGAATGATTACTGCCGATCAATATGGTTTCCTTTATCGACTGACTATTCCTTCAATTGGTTCAGAAGATTTGACTCCACAGGTAGAAAGATTGATAGTTGGAAATGTGGCTGAGCCTCAGGTTGGGATGGGGTATGCGCAAGGATTATTGTATGCCTTCAATAGTCTGTATGTCATGGTAAACCATAATCCGGATGATCTTTTTTCAAAAAGTACAGGCTTGTACCGTATTCAGGATTTGGATGGAGATGATCAATATGAAACGGTAACCGAAATACGAACTTTCACGGGTGATCCAGGTGAACATGGACCCCATTCTTTGAAATTGTCTCCGGATGGAAAGCATATTGTGCTTTCTGCTGGAAATCATGTGGATGTTCCCGAGATGGATCAATATCGACTTCCTAGAGTTTGGGATGAGGATAATCTTTTTCCATTAATCAAGGATCCAAGAGGACATGCCAATAACCGAAAAGCTCCTGGAGGATGGATTGCTCAAATTGACCCCGAGGGAAAAACCTGGGAGTTAATCGCAGCCGGTTTCCGAAACGAATTTGATATCGCTTTTAATGAGGTGGGGGATCTCTTTATCTACGATTCGGATATGGAATGGGATTTTGGAATGCCTTGGTATCGCCCCACTCGGATTAATCATGTGACAAGTGGAGCTGAATTCGGTTGGCGGACAGGAAATGCAAAATGGTCTCCCAATTATCCGGATAATCTCCCGGCAGTTTTGAATATCGGGCAAGGTTCTCCGACTAATGTCATGTTTGGCACAGATGCGAAATTCCCAGCCCACTATAGAAAGGCGCTTTATGCCTTTGACTGGAGTTTTGGGATAATTTATGCGATTCATTTGGACCCTTCTGGAGCTAGTTATCAGGCTACTGCTGAGGAATTCATTTCAGGGTCCCCACTTCCTTTGACTGATGGCACGATTGGTCCGGATGGAGCGATGTATTTCGCTACTGGCGGTAGAAGACTGGAGTCGGATTTATATCGAGTGTATTTCGATGATGATTTGGATACTTATTCTCCTCTGAGTATGGATGATCTTCCCGCCGAAGCCAAACTTCGACGTGATTTGGAAAGATTCCATGTGGATCAAGCTGATCCTGTCGGCCTGGAATTGGCTTGGGAAAATCTTGATCATGCTGACCGATTTGTTCAGTATGCAGCCCGGATAGCCTTAGAACATCAACCGGTGAATTCTTGGAGAGAAAAAGCCTTTGCTGAAACAAATCCTGTAAAGAAAACCCAGGCTATTTTGGCATTGGCTCGGCATAGCCAAAATGCAGATGCTATTCCCATGCTTCAGGCTTTGATGAGCATTGATTATTCTGAGCTTTCTGAAAAAGAAAAGCAGGATTTAATTCGGACGATTGAAGTGATTTTATATCGATTTGATGACGCTTCAAATCCCGTTAAATCTGATTTGATAGCTTTTCTTTCACCGAATTTCCCTGCTGATGAAAACATGCTGAATCGCTCACTTTCAGTGCTTTTGACTCATCTTAATGCACCGGATGCGGTGGAAAAGACCTTGGTATTGCTGAAGACTGCTAAAGATGATGCTGATTACCAAAAGACATTTACATCCTCGGCGGAGCTGGTTTTTCGAAATCCTCAATACGGTTTGGATATAGCGAATATGCTCGCAAATGTTCCACCAGCCCAAGCGACCTATTTTGCTACCGTCTTGGGAGGAGCTGAGACAGGCTGGACTCCTGAAATGCGGGAAGAATATTTTGCTTGGATCAAGAATGCTCTGACCAATTACAAAGGGGGTAGAAGCTATGTTGGTTTTTTGGATCGAACCCGAAAAATGGCTCTAGCACATGTAGCCCCAGAGGATTTTGAAAAATATGATGAGCTTTCAGGTGGGAAACTATTGACTTCTAGTGGAAATGATATTGCAAATACAGGGATCCAACCGGAAGGTCCCGGAAGAAGTTGGACAGTAGAAGAGGCGATAACAGTTGTAGAAAATCTCCAGGGAAGGGACTATCTCAAAGGGAAGGCCATGTATCAGGCCACGCTTTGCCAGTCTTGTCATACCATGCAGGGTGAGGGTGGAATTATTGGACCGGATTTAACCCAATTAGGCACACGCTTTTCCAAGAAGGATATTTTGGAAGCTACCATCAATCCAAGTGCTGTGATTTCTGAACAATATCACGCGACGGTTTTTGAATTGAAAGAGGGAGGTTCTATCGTTGGTCGCTTGACCAATGAGGATGACGCTAATTATTACGTGTCTCAAAACCCTTTTGCTCCGGCTGATTTACGTACTATTCCAAAAAATACCGTGGCTTTTACCAAAAATTCAGATGTATCTATCATGCTTCCCGGTCTTATTAATCGCCTTAATGAAGAAGAATTGAAGGATTTAATGGCCTACTTGATATCTGGAGGGAATGAAAATCACGAGGTGTTTCAAGATCAAAGTATTGGAGGAAATTGATTTGCTGAGCTTGAACAGTTTGGCTTATTTCATTCCTTCAGGTGACAATTATCATTTTTAAGTTGGTATTTGGAAGGTAATATTGATTACCAATTCCAGAAGCCATGAAATCTAACCGTCTTTCCAAAAAAAGCATTTTGCATGCCTGTAAAGTCAAGCAGGAATTAACCATTTCTGATTTTGAGCAAGAGCTAAAAAATATTCGTGAAAACCTGACCGATCATGATGAAAGTGCCAGCCAATCTCAGAAAGGAAGCGGGGATCAAAATGAAATGATCGTTAGGCTGGAGCATGAGCTTACCTTCTTGAAAAAAGAACTTCAAATTCTGGAATCCATAGACCCAGAAAAGGAATTTGAAACAGTGGATGAAGGAGCAGTAGTTGAAACAGATCAGCGAATCTTTTTTGTGTCAACTTCCATTGAACAGGTGGATGTGAATGGAAAATGCGTCTTTGGAATCTCTACCAAAGCACCTATTTTTCAAGCCATGAAAGGAAAGAAAAAAGGAGATTCCTTTGAAGGTGGAGGTATCCACTATTTTATTGTGGATGTATATTAAGATCTTTTTACTCCCTAACGATCGGTAAACCTTGCTGATACCAAGCTTGTATACCTCCCTGTAAATGGTACACATTCGTAAAGCCCATTTCGACTAATTGCTCAGCTGCTTCCCTACTTCTAGCACCAACAGCGCAATACAGAAGAACTGGCTTATCTTTCGGGAGTTCTTGGACTTTTTTCTGAAAATCAGGCTGGTAGTAATCGATTTCGATAGCTCCTTCGATTTTCCCCTGAGCGATTTCTCCCGGAGTTCTTACATCCAGGATATTTCCGGTACTTCCTAATTTGCTGAATTCCTGTGGGTTCAGGTTCACCACAGAGGCTCCGGAATTAGTTACGGCTTGATTGGTTCCCTTGTCAGATTGGCAGGAAACAGCAATCAAAAGAAGGAAAAGGAAAAAGGGCGTCAGGTATTTCATTTGAACGGTTTTTTGACAAATGTAATAGGAATCAGTAATGCCTTTCTGTGAGAAAAATTACTAAAAGAAACGGATCAGACGTGCTGATCGATTAAAATACCGTTTCCATCAGGATCAAATAATAGGATACTTCCAGGCCCTTTTCCATTAGGATCAGTTTCTTGCGCAAGAGGAATCCCACCGTTTTTAAGTGATTGCTGAATTGATCTTACATCATCGAAATTTTCAAGAACTTGGGCATCCTGATTCCAACCTGGATTAAAGGTCAAAATATTTTTTTCGAACATTTCGTGAAAAAGTCCGATTAGCGTTTGTTCATTTTTCATGATCAGGTAATTCATTTCTTCACTTCCTGCGAAGACAGAAAAACCCAATTGCTCATAAAATTTCCGCGAGGCTTGTAAGTCCTTGACTGAAAGGCTGATTGAAAAAGCTCCAAGTTTCATAATGAAGGGATTTGATGAGTTATTAAGATAAGTAATTCTATCCGGTCTTTCAGGGTACAACTTCTTGATCGAGTGGTATTTTTCTCCTTTATCCCTTTTTGGGTTTGAAAATTCCCAACTTTTTATTCATTTCATACCAAACCCAATCAAGCATGAAAAAATTACTCTTCGTCCTCTTTCTCCTTCCTGGTATTTCATTAGCACAAAATCATGAAGAAAATATTCAAAGCATTTTCAATCTGGAGTTGACCAAAGGCCATACCTATGAAAATCTACGCTACCTCTGCAAAGACATTGGTCATAGGCTATCGGGCTCTCCCCAAGCAGCAGCTGCGGTGGAATATACCCGTCAACTTATGGAAAGCTATGGATTTGATACGGTTTATTTACAGCCGGTAATGGTTCCGCATTGGGTCCGTGGTGGAAAAGATGAGGTTAAGATTGTCAATTCCGAAAAATTGGGCACAGTAGACCTTCATGCCTTGGCCTTGGGAAATACTCAAGGGACAGGATCAAGTGGATTGGTAGGAGAAGTAGTGGAGGTTCAAGGATTGGGGGGATTGAGAGCCTTGGGAGAGGGTGCAAAAGGAAAGATTGTCTTTTACAATCAGCCCATGGACCCTACCAAAGTCAATACTTTTCAAGCTTACAGCGGAGCAGTTGGTCAGCGAGGTTCAGGTGCCGCCGAAGCATCGAAGTATGGAGCGATTGGAGTTATTGTACGCTCCATGAGCAATCGGATCGATCATATCCCACATACTGGAAATCAGCGCTATAATCCTGATTTCCCTGAGATTCCTTCGTTGGCAATCAGTACCCAAGATGCGGAGCTTTTAAGTGAGTTGCTGAAAGAACAATCTGATTTAAAGGTTTTTTTAAAATCTCAGGGAGAAATGAGAGGTCAAGTTCTTTCTTACAATGTAATTGGTGAAATCCGAGGTGCTGAGAGACCAGATGAAATCATCGCTGTAGGTGGGCATTTGGACTCTTGGGATGTGGGTGAAGGAGCGCATGATGATGGAGCAGGGTGTATGCAAGCAATTGAGGTTTTGCGTATTTACAAGGAATTGGGTTGGAAGCCGAAACGAACCATCCGAGCTGTAATGTGGATGAATGAAGAAAACGGCTTGATGGGAGGAAGAGAATATGCTCGTGTAGCCAAAGAAAAAGGTGAAAAACATATTGCTGCTATCGAGTCGGATTCTGGAGGTTTTTTACCAATCGGGTTTTCTTCAACAGGAACCGAAACCCAACGTTCCAAATTAGCCTCTTGGAGAGATTATTTTACCCCCTATAATATTTGGAAATTGGACGTGCCAGGTGGAGGCGCTGATATTGGTCCGCTTCGGGATCAGGGGCCTATCTTGATTGGTCTTCATCCAGATTCACAGCGATACTTTATCTATCACCATACAGCAGCTGATATTTTTGAAGCAGTAGATCAACGGGAATTGGAGTTAGGTGCTGCAGCTATGACTGCCTTGGTTTACCTAATCGAACAAGAGGGGATTTAATGTCAGAAAAAGAGGAAAAAGTTCCTGAAATCAGTATTCTCATTCCCTTCAAAAATGCTGAGAAGTGGATGGAGGAATGCTTGGATTCAATTGTCAATCAAAGTTTTCCGGATTTTGAGGTGATTGGAGTAGATGATTTCTCCCAAGACGGGAGCGTCTCAATTTATCAGGAATTTGTCCGAAAAGATCCCCGATTTAAAATGATATCTAATGTGGGGCACGGGGTTATTCCCGCATTGGATTTAGCTTTTTCAGCTTCCAAAGGGAAAATGATTACCCGGATGGATCCGGATGATCGCATGCCGGAAAAACGGTTGGAAATTATGCGGAACCGACTGCTCCGCTGCGATAGGCATACCGTTGTGACAGGAAAGGTGCTTTATTTTTCAGAGCATGAAGTAAGTCCTGGTAACCTAGATTACCAAAGTTGGCTCAATGATATCAACATGCATGGGAATCAATATGCCCAAATTTATAGGGAATGTGTTATCGCCTCTCCCAATTGGCTGACTTATCGGGAAAATATTGATTTAATTGGTGGATTTGGAAGTCTGCACTATCCGGAGGATTATGATTTGGCTATCAAATGGTATGAAAGGAAAATAAATTTTGAGGCTGTACAGGAATTAACCTTATACTGGAGGGAACATCCCGATCGGAGTGCCCACAACTCTAATTATTTCACCCAAAAGCTTTTTTTAGAATTAAAAATCAATGCCTTTTTAAAATTGGATTTTAGAGGTGGTCCTTTGTTGATTTGGGGGAAAAACAAAAAATCAGAGATAATCTCCAAGATTTTGAAGGAGCATCAAATTCATTTTAAGATACACGATACCAAGGACTTCAAACGGATTGAAAAAATCTCCAACCCACAATTACTGGTAGCCATATATCCTGAAGAAAAGGAGCGAATTGAAATCCAAAAGTACCTGACCTTGATAGGTCTTAAGGAAGGGACCGATTGGTGGTGGGTTTAGTTTTTTGGATAAAATTGCTCGGTATAGGCTTTTTTTGATTGAATCTTTTCCTTTGAAAAGGGAATCCCCACAAACTCATCATTTGCCCAAATCGGGAATAAATTCTTGTAAAATGGGCTTTCGGGATTTCCGGATTGTCCCGGGGTATTTATTCCAATGGTGTTTTCCCAATCTCCGGTGTCAACCACAATTCGAAATGAAGCTCCTGAAGTATTATTGTCACCATAAGCATTAGCTCCCGGAGTAAAGCTGTAACCACCTCTCGGAAGGATTTCTGTGTTTAATTTATCTTGCCATTCCTTATTGACTACTAGGCCCAAAGGATGAATGATTTGAGCGTGTTTGTAATCTGCTTGACCATATGGCCATTTTTTGGGATCAAGTCCAAGTTTTCTTTTCAAGGCATCGATCGCCTCGATTAATGAATCCTTAAGCAAATCATTTCGATTTTGATCAGGATTGTTGGGATAGATCATTTCTGGATTTTCCATCCATTCCAAAACTCGTGTCAACTGTATGCTTCCTAGCCAAGGTTTTACCTCTTTAGGGATAGTGAAGTCCGAGACTTTGTCTCTTAAAATCCGCTCCCACATCACATAGACTCCAGCTTCAATGGAATTAGGACTTAGAACAAAATCCCAAGCCTGTAATACTTGACTTAGGGAATCAACGCGCTCATTTTCCCAAGTCAAACTTTTAAGAAAAGGAATCAATCGTCTTGCTGGCAAGGCGAGGTAGTCGTTTTGCAAGGCTCCCATTTCTGAAACGGTGAATTTTTTATCCTGTCTGAGAACTTCCTTTATTCGCTCTCCCCGAAAATCATCCGCCCATTCATATCCTAACGCTTCCGGAAAAGGGTAATTTTCTTCAGCTACATTTTGATTGGCTGTTGCAATAAAGCCTGATTCTGGATTGACAGAATGGGGGCGGTCTTCAATGGGAAGGTATCCATCCCATTCATAATTTCCATCACCTGTTGTGGCAATCAAACCTGAGAAACCTCTTCGAATCGGCGCAATTCCGGTTGCCTGCCATCCGATTGTTCCATCTTTTCCAGCCCAAACCATATTTTCAGCAGGGATATTATTGAAGGTACAAGCCTCCCGAAATTCTTCCCAAGTCTGGGATTGGTCCATTCGCAAGCTGGCTAAATAGGGAGCAGAACCCGGCTCCAGCCAAGCGCATTCTACCGCTACCGCTTTATTTAAATCCTCATCGACAAAGGTCACTGGACCATGAATGGTATAGCGATGGGTGACTATTTCCTCTTTTCCACCTTTGATCCGAATAGTATCCTGAATTTTCTCCATTTCTTTCCATTCTCCTTGAAAGAAATATAAATCAGGATTTTCTGGAGAAATGTCATAGATCCGCAAGTCTTCATTGTCGGTGGAGAAAATGGTCAATCCCCAAGCCCCATAATCATTATGCCCGATGGAAACTCCTGGGATTTCAGGTTCACCCGCTCCAATTACATTCCATCCTGGTGCATTCAGGTGAACCCAATATCGAAGGGAAGGAACAGCCTGAAGTCTATGTGGATCATTGGCCATAAACGGAAAACCACTTGCTGTTTTCTCTCCCGAAATGACCCAGTTGTTACTGCCCTGAGCAAAGGCATCCGACTCTAAGGTATATTGAATGGATTCTTCAAGTAGTGCAGTTGATTTTTCAAACTCTGCTTGATTGATACGATAGGATTCTTCAATATCCTCCGGCCTGAATTCCACTCTTCTTCTAAAAGCTTGGTAGGGAGCCAGAATATCTTTCATTAGCAATTCCTCTGGGATGTTTGGGTCCAAATCCAAAATGGGTTCGTTAGGATGGAAATAATAAAGTTCTTTTGCTTTTTGGGGTCCAATTTGACTGACCACTCGACTAATATTGAGTTCATCCACTACATTTTCCAAAAGCCCTTGATGCCTTGAAATGACCACTTCCCAAGTCCAATATTCAGGGAGCATATCCAGCATTTTAAACTCAATGGGGAGCAATTCTGGATTTTCCCGTACTTCAGCTATGTAGGTATTGATTCCTTCGACAAATGCATCGACGATTTCAACCCCTCGAGGGTGATAGTGTCTCAGTTCAGTTTCTTTATCTCCTCGGAATTTAAAAAGGCGTACCCCACGATCCCGTTCCAATTCACGTTCACCCAAGATTTCAGAAAGAGTACCGGTAGCTTGTCTGCGCCACAATTCAAATTGAAAAAGCCGATCTCTCGCAGCCAAATAGCCTTGAGTGAAAAAGAGATCCTGTTCGTTTTGGGCAAAAATATGATTGATTCCATTTTCATCCCGAATGACTTCAACTTCCTCTTGTAAGCCGGGTATTTGAATTTGATTTTTTTGGCAGGCTGCCAAACTTATCAATAGTAAAAAAGCTATGAATCGGAAGTGTTGTATTGGGTTCATGGTTATGTGATTTGAAGAAATTTCCATAATAAATCGGGGATTTGCAATGAAATATGATGGATGGAAATTGAGGATAAAAAAAAGGAGGGCTCCAATTCTACTAATCGAAGCCCTCACTTTTCCTAACAAAAAGTAATTCCCTAAGGAAGCTACTTAACCTACTTCAATGGCTTTCTTATGTTCGCCTTTGACCATTTTACTCTTTGGAAGGACTAATCTAAGTAATCCATTTTTGTAGTTAGCATCAATGGAATCTTCAGATACATTTTCAGGAAGTACAAAAGACCGTCGGATACTAGTGTAAGAAAATTCTTTCTTACGATACTGGTCTTTTTGCTCCTCCTCATGATGTTCTTTTTCAGCGCAAATGTTTAAGACACCATCTTCAACATCTATTTTGAAGTCCTTCTTATCAAATCCCGGAGCTGATAATTCGATCTTAAATTCCTTGTCATTTTCGATCACATTAGCTGAGGGAACCTCCACGGTTTTATCCATGAACCAAAACTTGTCATCCCACTGGAAGGGATTTTCTGCTCCAAAGAAGTCTTGGGCCATTTTGGGCCAAAAACCTCTATTTCTTTTAGTTATAGCGCCCATGATTCTTTGTGTTTAAGTGAATTAATGGGCTTAATTTCCTTTTCATTTTCAAAAAATTGAATGATATCCATCACGTCAAGAGGTGATTGCCATCAAAGAAAAATGAGCCTAGAATTTATACTTGATTTCGGCTATAGTTAAATTCAGCCAAGTCCAATCACCCTTTTCTAATCGCCAGGTAGCGAGCATTTTACTCGGTACCCGAATGTCTTGAAAAGTTGAATATTCTTGTACGGTTAAGATCCAAGGGAAGCGTTTTGATTCAGGTTTGTTTTCATAAAACCTCAAGGCTTCAAACCGAATGAAATCTCCCTTTTCGTCAAAAAAGAAAGTGCCGGCTCCAGTAGTCTCGCCGATTGTTAGGGTGGCTTTTGCAGAATTTTCATTTAATGCCTGCCAGGAAATGGCAGGATGGAGTGCTAGACTAGGAATCCAGACTAGTTCACCCAAAAGCCGCTGAATACTTCCTTCGTCGATTTTCTCTCCCTTCTCGTCAACGATAGGGAAAATGCCTCCAAGCCGAATTACCATTTCCCCTTTTCCATTCAAACATTGATCCCTTCCAAAGATTTTTATGCCGGGTAGCATTTGCATTTCCACTTCCCAATGGAAAGCTGGAGAACTTAATCGTGTAAGTTGAAATGCTGTAGCAGCTTTCCAATCCTTTTGATCAGGGTTCATCTTCATTTCTGCTCTTTGGTGAATTTCTGCCATAATCATGGGATGAGTTTCATTAAATCCGATCTGCTTCAGCCATTTAATCACTGGCTCTGGTAATTCACTTATTTGCCGAAGTTTGACAGATTTAATTTTCTCTTGAAATGCCACTTTTTCATTTTCAAGCTTTTGGTTCCAATTGGATATGAAAAGCATTTGAATCGAAGCAAAGAGAATGAAAATGTTGGGGATTGTTCCAAACTTGGCGTCTTGCCAAACGGAAAATATCAATAATTGAGAGATGATGACAGCAAGGATTCCTACATAACCTGAAACGGGATTTTCCAAAAATCGGAGAATGGCAAAAGCCATAAAAAGAATGACTGCCAAAAGCCAAACCCAACCTAATGAAGGAGAAATGGAGAGTGAAAGCTGCTGGATTTCCGCAAGTCTGAATGCTTTTAAAAACCCGAGCAAATGAATCAATCCATGAACAATAGCAATTAAAATTATAGCGGTTTTCATAGTAAAAAATGGAATAGTTGACCTAGCTCTAATTTTAAAAAATTACAATTCAATTCAAATTTTATGTAGCTTTCTATCTGCTAATTATCCGCAAAAGCCATGAAAAAAATCAACCTTATAATTCTTGTTTCCTTAGTTGCATGGGCAGCATGTAGTCCCGAAAAACCTTATCAGTTTCAGGTTTCTGATCTGGAACCACTGATTGATAGTTTGTCCTCTGATTATTTTGAAGGGAGGATGCCTTTTTCTGAAGGAGAAAAAAAGACAATAGACTTTTTGGTT
This sequence comes from Algoriphagus kandeliae, assembly GCF_004571135.1. Lineage (GTDB taxonomy): Bacteria > Bacteroidota > Bacteroidia > Cytophagales > Cyclobacteriaceae > Algoriphagus > Algoriphagus kandeliae. The sequence continues at coordinate 310,785 of NZ_SPSB01000004.1, read as the reverse complement.
CATGAATTTGAATCATATGGTTTGGAACCTGGAAATGGGGATTCCTACATTCAGGATGTACCCTTGGTTTCTATTTTTACCGAAGCCGCGCCTACCATGGAAATAAAATCTTCCAATGGGTCAATGACATTGGAAGGGTTGAAGGATTATGTATTGTGGACTCAGCGAACGGATTCGGAAGTGAGTTTTGAAGATGCAGAATTAGTCTTTGCTGGATTTGGAATAGTTGCACCAGAGTACGGTTGGGATGATTACAAAAACATTGATGTGAAAGATAAGATCGTTGTGGTATTGGTCAATGACCCTGGCTTTGGAACTGAAGATGCCTCATTTTTCAAAGGAAATACCATGACATACTACGGCCGATGGACTTATAAATATGAGGAAGCTATTCGTCAGGGAGCTTTGGGATGCTTGATTGTACATAATACCATTCCGGCTGGCTATGGATTCAATGTGATTCAAAATTCTTGGAATGCCTCCAAGCTTTACTTGGACGATCGAGGAAAAGAGGGGTATAAATTGGCATTTGAAGGTTGGGTAACCTTGCCTATCGCCAACAAGCTTTTTGAGATGGCTGGCTTGAATGAAAGGGAGTTATTGGCGAAGGCTCGAAAAGCAGATTTTGAAGCCATTCCTATGGGTTTGACGGCTAGTTCATCTATGGCTGTAAACGCCACATACAACACATCCAAAAATGTGGTCGCAAAAATTACTGGCGTCGAGGAGCCCGAAGAGTATGTGATTTACACAGCGCATTGGGATCATTTCGGAATTGGAAAGCCTGATGAGACAGGAGATAGTATTTATAATGGAGCATTGGATAATGCGTCCGGTACGGCAGCTTTGTTGGCTTTGGCTAAAGCTTTTCAGGAGTCGAAGGTACCAAAGCGGTCGGTGGTCTTTTTGGCAGTGACTGCTGAAGAGCAAGGGTTGTTGGGTTCTGCTTACTATGCCCAAAATCCGATTTATCTTTTAGATAAGACGGTCGCAAATATAAATATCGATGGAGTCAATCCTTATGGAAGGATGCGGGATGTCTCGGTGATTGGCCGAGGGCAATCAGAAATGGAGGATTTGTTGGAAGTGGAATTGGAAAAGCAGGGGAGATATTCGGCTCCAGATCCAAATCCTGTAGCAGGATATTATTTCCGTTCGGATCATTTCAATTTTGCCAAGGTAGGCGTTCCTGCTCTTTACTTCCAAAATGGAATTGACCATGTGGAAAAAGGGAAAGAATATGGGAAGGAACTTGAGGAAAATTACACCATTGAGTATTACCATAAGCCTTCCGATGAGTACGATCCAGAACGTTGGAATTTGGAGGGAGCTGCAGAAGATGTACAATTGCTTTACAACATTGGACAAAATATCTCTAACTCCACCCAATGGCCAAATTGGAAAGAAGGGTCCGAATTCAAAGCAATTCGGGATGGGTATATGAAGAAGTAGTGAAATTCAAAAAAATGATTATATGAATGCTCGAGATAAAATTTCTCGAGCATTTTCATTTAAGATTTCGCCAGAAGCAGCTGAAATTCCAAAGGGCTGCAAGCCTGGAATTCGTCTTCCGCTAAATCCTCAAAAATCTCTTCATCAAATTCCATCTCGGTCTTTTCGATTTTTCCATCAGGATGAACAATCAGCTCAATCCCAGTAAAATCATCTGGATTCACCTGAACCAAAACCTGATAATCGTCAAAAATCCGCTTGAAATACTGTGCTATTGATTTGGCCATGGTGCTTTTTTTAAAATTTTTCAAAAATAGGACATAATTTTCATGATTGGATTTTGACAATTCCAAAGCCTTTCTAAATTTGTCACAGTCTTATGAAAACAACAACAAACAAATATTGGTGGTGGCATCTTAATTCTTTCCCGGGGAAAGTACAGCAAGCCCTTGCCTAAATTTGAGTTGCATGAATATAAAATGGCTTACTGGAACCCCCGGTAAGCCTTTTTTTATGTCTTAAAAATTTCAAAATGAATCACGTAAAATTTCCTATCCTGACCACTTTCCGAAAGCGATTGGCAGATACCATCACTCCAGTGAGTATTTACCTACAGATTCGCGACCGGTTTGCTAATCCGATCCTGTTGGAAAGTTCTGATTACCACGGCCAGGAAAACAGCTATTCCTACATTTGCTTTAACCCAATTGCGACATTCTCTTTTAATGCCGGGAAGGTTACTGAAAAGCTTCCTGATGGAAAGGAAATTCAATACGAAGTCGGTTCTGATAAATCTCTGATGGATTCTCTTCGGGCTTTTGGGAATAAATTCGATCCTACTCCAGATAAATTTAAATTCAGTACCAATGGACTTTTTGGGTACATTCAATACGACACGGTTGGTTGGTTTGAAGATATCAAACTGAGTAAAACCCAGCCCAATGAGATCCCAATGATGTATTACGCGATGTATCAGAACATCATTGTGGTGGATCATTACAAAAATGAGCTCTATTTATTTGAGCATCGGGTCGCAGGAGCGAACAACACGGAATACATTTCTGAAATCGAAACGCTACTTAATAACAAGAATATTCCCGCCTATTCCTTCAAAATAGTGGGAGAGGAGGTATCAAATTATACTGATGAGGAATTTTTGAAAGTTCTGAATCAAGGTAGGGAACATTGCTTCCGTGGGGATGTCTTTCAGATAGTCCTTTCCAGAAGATTCACTACGGGGTTCAAGGGTGATGAATTCAATGTTTATCGAGCCCTCCGCTCAGTAAATCCTTCCCCTTACCTTTTCTATTTTGATTATGGATCGTTTAAAGTTTTTGGAAGTTCGCCCGAAGCACAAATCGTAGTCAAAAATCGAAAAGCTACTATTTATCCTATTGCAGGTACATTCCGCCGAACAGGGAATGATGCCGAAGATGCGGAATTGGCCCGAAAACTCTACGATGATCCAAAGGAAAACTCAGAACATGTGATGTTGGTGGATTTGGCGAGAAATGATTTATCTCGTTCCTCTGATCTTGTAGAAGTAGAGGTGTTTAAGGAAATCCAATACTACTCTCACGTTATTCATTTAGTTTCCAAAGTGACTGGTCAATTGGCTGAAGGGGCTAATCCTCTTCAATTGGTTGCTGATACTTTTCCGGCAGGAACCTTATCCGGTGCTCCAAAATATCGTGCCATGGAGCTGATAGATGAACTGGAAAACACAAGTAGACAATTCTATGGAGGGGCTATAGGATATCTAGGTTTCAATGGAGATTTCAACCATGCAATTCTGATCAGATCTTTTGTTTCTGAAAACAATCAGTTGCGCTTCCAAGCGGGAGCGGGAGTTGTAGCCAAAAGCTCCATTCCATCCGAGCTTCAGGAAGTAGCGAATAAGTTAGAGGCGTTGAGAGTGGCACTTAGAGCGGCGGAGACCATATAATTACAAATTTTAAAATTTTAAAATTGAAAAATTATGGCAAAAGTTGATCGGTTTGAGGATTTAAAAGTATGGAAAGATGCGATCCAAATAGGGTTAAAGATTTATCAGTTAGTTGAAAATGATCATCTCATTCGTGATTACAGAGCAAAAGACCAGTTGATTGGAGCTGCTATTTCAATTTCTAACAACATAGCAGAAGGCTTTGAATATAATAGTAACAGGCAACTAATTAAATACCTGGGAATTGCCAAAGGATCTGCCGGTGAATTGAGAAGTCAGCTTTATTTACTTCAAAAGGCTGGTAAAATTTCTTCAGAAGTCTATGAGGAATTTTACAATGAATTGATTGAGATTTCAAGCGAGCTTAAAGGCTTTATTAAATATTTATATGATTATGAGAAAAGGGATAAATAAAACTGAAAAAGAAATTTTTCAATTTTCCAATTTTTCAATTTTCTAATTCAACACGATGCGAATTCTCGTCCTCGATAATTACGATTCCTTTACTTATAACTTGGTGTATATCATCAGGCAGTTGGGGTATGGAAAGAATATGGATGTCTTTCGGAATGATAAAATCAGTCTAGAAGAAGTGGCTTCCTATGATAAAATTTTACTTTCACCGGGTCCAGGAGTACCTGATGAGGCGGGAATCATGCCGGAATTACTCGAGAAGTATTCATCTGAAAAATCCATTTTGGGGGTTTGTCTTGGGCATCAAGCTATTGGAGAAGCATTCGGAGGAAGGCTGATTAATCTTTCGGAGGTTCTTCATGGAGTTGCTTCGCAAGTAAAAGTGGAAAGGGATTTGCTCTTTGAAGGTTTGCCTGATTCATTTCAAATTGGGAGATACCATTCTTGGGTTATCAATGAAGTAACTTTATCACCGGATTTGGAAGTAATTGCCCGAACGCCCGATAATCAGATTATGGCTATAAGACATAAGCAATTTGCCATTAGAGGAGTACAATTTCATCCTGAAAGTATTCTGACTGAACATGGAGTTCAAATCATAAAGAACTGGTTGGAATCCTGATTTCAATTCAAAATCACCCTTAAGTATGAAAGAAATATTAAATCAACTGATAGAACATAAAACACTTTCTCAGGCTCAGGCTAGGGAGGTTCTCAAAAATATTGCAACAGGAAGTTACAATTCCAGTCAAATTGCAGCTTTTATGACCGTCTACTTGATGCGTAGTATTACGGTCGAAGAGTTGCGTGGCTTTCGAGAGGCGATGTTGGAGTTGTGTATTCCAGTAGAAATTGCCGAATACGACGCAATGGACCTTTGTGGTACCGGCGGGGATGGAAAAGATACTTTTAATATTTCGACCCTTTCTTCATTTATCGTCGCAGGAGCAGGTCAAAATGTGGCAAAACATGGCAACACGGGGGTTTCTTCAATTTGTGGTTCTTCTAATTTGTTGGCTTATTTCGGCTACGAATTCACCAATAATATTGATGAAATCCGGCGATCTTTGGATGAGGCGGGAATCTGCTTTTTGCATGCGCCGCTTTTCCACCCGGCAATGAAAAATGTAGCTCCTGTTCGAAAGGAATTGGGTGTGAAAACTTTCTTCAATATGCTCGGTCCGATGGTAAATCCAAGCTTCCCCGGCAAGCAATTGGTCGGAGTCTTCAGTCTTGAATTGGCCCGTCTGTATGCTTATTTGTATCAGGAATCAGATGCACAGTTTTCCATTTTACATTCAATAGATGGCTATGATGAGATTTCGCTAACAGGAGATTTTAAGATGATTTCCAATTCTGGCGAAAAATTGTACAAACCTGAACAAATTGGACTTTCCACGCTTAATGCTTCAGAAATAAGAGGAGGAACTACAGTCGAGGAATCAGCAAAAATTTTCGAGTCCATCTTGAAAGGGAAAGGTACCAAAGCCCAAAATCAGGTAGTCCTGGCAAATTCGGCAGCGGCATTGGTGACGGCTGACCCTTCACTTTCTTTCCAAGATGCAGTTGCAAAGGCAGAAGAGGTTCTTTTAAGTGGAAAGGCTTTGAATGTCTTCAATGGATTGGTCAATCCCAAAACATCAGTTTCGTTTAATTAAGAGTGAGTTATGAATATTTTAGAAAAAATAATTGCAGATAAATACAAGGAAGTAGATGAGCGAAAAAGCCTGATTCCGGTTAAGCTTTTGGAAAAAAGCATCTTCTTTGATGGCCAGGTGGTGTCAATGAAAAAATATATTCAGCATCCCGAGAAATCAGGAATTATTGCTGAATTCAAACGAAAGTCCCCATCAAAAGGCTTGATCAACGGAAATGCTCAGGTTGAAACAGTTAGTATCGGCTACATGCAGGCTGGTGCCTCTGCGCTTTCAATTTTAACCGACAAGGAATATTTCGGTGGCTCAAATGAAGATTTGAAAACGGCTCGGAAATTCAATTTTTGCCCTATCCTTCGAAAGGATTTTGTGGTGGATGAATATCAGTTGATTGAAGCAAAATCCATTGGTGCGGACTGCGTACTTTTAATCGCGGCAGCATTGGAGCCTGAGAAGCTGAAGTCTCTAACCTACTTCGCAAAAAGCCTTGGACTTGAGGTATTATTGGAGGTGCACGATGGAGAGGAATTGGAAAAAAGCTTGAATGATGGAGTGGATTTGGTTGGGGTGAATAACCGAAATTTGAAAACCTTTGACGTCTCTATCGAAACCTCCTTGGAGTTGGTAGATCGAATTCCATCTTCCTTTGTGAAAATTTCTGAGAGCGGGATTTCTGATCCAAATACTCTTGTGAAACTTAAAAAGGCTGGATTTGATGGGTTTTTGATTGGAGAAAACTTCATGAAGTCCAGTCGGCCTGAACAAGCAGCTTATAATTTCATCAAGGAGTACAAAAGATTATTAGGAGCTGGAGCTTTATCTAAAGCCTGATGGAAATCAAAGTCTGTGGCATGCGGGAACCGGAGAATATCCGGAGTCTTATTTCGGATGTAAATCCAGATTGGATGGGATTGATTTTTTATCCCAAATCTCCCCGTTACGTTTCAGATGAATATTCGGAAAGGTTTGAGGAATTTCCAGTCAAAAAAGTTGGAGTATTTGTGAATGAATCAGTTGATGAAATTCTAAGAAAGGTAAAACTCTTTGATCTTTCTGCTATTCAACTTCACGGGAATGAACCGGTAGAAATATTAGCGGAATTAAAGAGGAAAACAGCTGCTGAGCTTTGGAAGGTAATATCGGTAGCAAATGAAATCAACTGGGAAAATATAGCGGCTTATTTGCCTTATGTAAACAAATTTCTATTTGATACTGCTAGTCCAAATCATGGGGGAACAGGAAGAAAGTTTGACTGGGAAATTTTGAAAACCTATACTTTCGAGAAAGGATTTTTATTAAGTGGAGGCTTAGATGCGGAAAGTGTCACTGAAATTAAGACTTTGAAAACAGAAATAGATCAGTTGGAAGGAGTTGATCTCAACTCGAAATTTGAAGATGCTCCTGGACTCAAAAATATTGAAAGAATAGTGAGGTTTAAAGAAAAATTAGACCATAGCTTATAGTCCATGGTCCATGGACTTAAACCTATAAACTTGAATACAGAATGATACGAGTGGATGAAAAGGGATTTTATGGAAGATTCGGAGGGGCTTACATCCCCGAAATGCTCCATCCCAATGTAGAAGAACTAAAGGAGAATTATGAAGCCATTATTGCTACTCCTGAATTTCAGCAAGAGTTTCGGATGCTTCTTAAGGATTATGTGGGTAGACCTACTCCTTTGTATTTGGCACAAAGGCTTTCTGAGAAATATGGGGCAAAAATCTATCTAAAAAGGGAAGATCTCTGTCATACCGGTGCACACAAAGTCAATAATACTATCGGCCAAATCATCTTGGCTAAAAAGCTGGGTAAAAAAAGGATCATTGCTGAAACAGGTGCCGGTCAGCATGGTGTAGCGACGGCAACTGTCTGCGCCCTGATGGGTATGGACTGCACAGTATATATGGGTGAGTTGGATATTGAGCGTCAACGTCCCAACGTGGAGCGAATGAAAATCCTAGGAGCGAAAGTAGTGGCCGCCACTTCGGGGTCAAAAACCCTCAAAGATGCAACCAATGAAGCCATGCGTCAGTGGATCAATAATCCTGTAGATACGCACTACATCATTGGCTCAGTGGTAGGTCCGCATCCATATCCTGAAATGGTTGCCCGATTCCAATCCGTGATTTCAGAGGAGATGAAATGGCAATTGCAGGAAAAAGAAGGGCGCGAAAACCCCGACTTGGTAATTGCTTGCGTGGGTGGAGGATCCAATGCAGCTGGCGCTTTTTACCATTATTACAACACTCCTGAAGTTCGATTGGTAGCTGCTGAGGCAGCAGGATTGGGTGTGAGTTCGGGGAAATCTGCAGCTACAACTGTCTTGGGAACTCCAGGTATTTTACATGGATCCAAAACCATCCTGATGCAAACGGAAGATGGTCAGGTAGTCGAACCGCATTCCATTTCTGCTGGGTTAGATTATCCAGGAATTGGACCAGTACATGCGCATTTGTTTGATATTGGTCGTGCGGAATTTGTGGCTGTGGAGGATGAAGATGCAATGAAAGCCGGAATTGAACTTAGCCGTCTGGAAGGAATTATCCCAGCCATAGAGTCTGCCCATGCGATCCACGCGCTCAACATGATTGAATACCGAAAAGATGATGTAATTGTCATTAACCTTTCCGGAAGAGGAGACAAGGATCTGGAGACTTATATCAAGTGGGGAGGATATTGAGGGAAGTACGAAGTGAGAGGTACGAATTACGAGCTAATTTCGAACCTCAATGCTTTATTCTTTTTCAAACCCAATAATTGAAAACAGGAATTACGGCTGATTTAGAGCTAATGTTAAAAACCTAAGAAGGCCTCGTAGTTCGTATTTCGTAAATCGAATTTAAGAATGAATCGCATACACTATTTATTCAACAACAAGCAAGAGCGGGTGCTCTCCATCTATTTTACAGCTGGCTTTCCCCATTTGGAAGATACAATTCCCGTCATGGAGGCTATTCAAGCTGGAGGAGCTGATATTATCGAGATAGGGGTGCCATACTCTGACCCTATAGCAGATGGACCGACCATTCAGGATAGCAATAAAATTGCCTTGGAGAATGGTATGAGCATGAAAAAGCTCTTTGAGCAACTGCGGGGTTTTCGAGCAAAAATCAATCTTCCGGTAGTGTTAATGGGATACCTGAATCCAATCATTCAATTCGGAATGGAGGAGTTTTGTCAGAAATGCAAAGAGGTTGGGGTAGATGGGCTGATTGTCCCGGATTTACCGATGCAGCAGTATTTGGATGAGTACAAATCCTTATTTGAGGAATATGGATTGGTTAATACCTTTTTGATTTCCCCTCAAACTTCCGAAAAGCGAATTCGACAAATCGATGAGAATACCGATGGGTTTATCTACATGGTATCATCACATTCAATCACTGGAGCAAAAAGTGGAATCAGTGAAGAACAAATAGCCTATTTTAAACGGGTGCAAGAGATGAAGCTTAAAAATCCCCGGCTGATAGGATTTGGAATATCCGATTCAGAGACATTCACCACCGCTTCCAAGTACAGCAATGGAGCTATCATTGGTTCGGCATTTATCAAAAAAATCAAAGACTCAAAAAATCAATCTCAAGATATTCAAGATTACATACAGGCTGTAATTAACTAGATTTCTATTGAAAAAGCCTCGTAAATCGTATTTCATAAATCGTACCTCAAAATGATTATCCAATTACAACCCGATATTTCTTCCAAGCAAAAGGAAAACCTGATCGAAAAGGTCAATGGAATCGGCTATAAAACTACTGAAGTAAAAACCCAACTGGGTGATTACATCATCGGTATCGGTAAGAAAGAATTTGATATCCGGAAGATCGGCCAACTGGATGGAATCCGAGATATTCATATCGTCTCTGATGAATACAAATTGGTTTCCAAAAAATGGAAAGCCAAGCCCACTTCGATTGATTTGGGAGATGGAGTTTTTATCAAAGACGGGGAAATGGCCGTCATCACTGGGCCTTGCTCCATTGAGTCCGAGGAGCAGATTCGAAAAGTTGTTGACCACTGCGTAGAAAATGGCATTCGGATGATGCGGGGTGGAGTCTTTAAACCAAGAACTTCTCCTTATGCTTTTCGAGGCATGGGAATCGAAGGGCTCAAGCTTTGGCATTCGATCGCTTCAGATGCAGGGATCAAGATTGTGACCGAAGTGATGCAAACTTCCCAAATTGAGGAAATGTATCCTTATGTGGATATTTACCAAGTTGGAGCGCGAAACTCCCAAAATTTCAATCTCCTCGACGAACTTGGAAAAGTAGACAAAGCCGTCATGATCAAGCGGGGGATCTCCGGTACGATTGAAGAACTCCTACAGTCAGCCGAATATGTTTTTTCCGGAGGAAATGAAAAACTGATTCTTTGTGAGCGTGGAATTCGGACCTATGAAAAGGCTTCCCGAAATACCTTGGATCTCAATGCTATTCCGATTCTTAAAGCCAAATCCCATCTGCCTGTGATCGTTGACCCTTCACACGGGATCGGTATTCGAGCCTATGTGCCACAGATGGCTCTGGCGGGAGTGATGGCAGGAGCTGATGGGGTCATTTATGAATCTCATGAAATTCCTGAGAAAGCTTACTCTGATGGGCAACAGACTTTGGATTTTGCGCAAAGTGCCAGATTAGCCGCTTGGATCAGAGAAATCTTCGATAAAAGAAAAACTTTCGACCTGCTGTAAAATAATTTTGCAATCAGCCACTTAGCTCATTAAATTCGTAGCATGAATCCAACTCCAAGAACATATATTCATCATTCTCACTACTATCTTCAATGATGGAATAGGATGAGTATGTTTTTTTGGTAAAAGATATGAAGGCCTATTCCATCTCAGGGATAGGCTTTTTTGGTTTAAAGGATGTACCCACGGAGGTTTTGAATAGTATCAAATTGAATAGAACCAAAACCCAAAATGGGATTAAGAGTTAGATAAAAAGTAAACCCAAATATGAAAACGATGACAGATAAACCAAAAGGCTGGGTGTTTAGCGACCCGAGATTGAAAGATCTAAAACAGGATTATGAAGCTTATACCCCTGAGGATTTCAAAGTTTGGAAAATCCTCTTTGAGCGACAAATGCCCAATTTGCCAGAGGCGGCTTCCCAAGCATATTTGGATGGTGTAAAAACTGTCAAGTTTACTGCTGACCGAATTGCCAATTTTGAAGAGCTGAATCAAATATTGAAGGAGACAACTGGCTGGGCAGTGCAGGTAGTTCCGGGTTTGATTGACGACGATTTGTTTTTCGGTTTGCTAAACAATAAGCGTTTTCCTTCTTCCACTTGGCTTCGAAAAATGGAACAATTGGATTATCTCGAAGAGCCGGACATGTTCCATGATGCCTTTGCCCACATGCCTATGCTAACCAATCAGCCATATGTTGACTTTTTGGAGCAGCTTTCTGGAATTGCCTTGAAGCATATTGATGATCCTTGGGCAATCCAATTGCTTAGCCGTATTTATTGGTTTACAATTGAGTTTGGGTTGATTCGAGAAAATGGGCAATTACGAATTTACGGAGCTGGAATTTTGAGTTCTAAAGGAGAAACCCAATTCAGTTTGTCGGATGAGCCAGCTCATTACCCATATGATGTTCGCCGAATTATGAATCAGGAGTACTGGAAAAATAAGTTTCAGGATAAATATTTCGTGATCGAAAGTTATGAGCAGCTATACAACTCCATTCCTGAAATTGAATCGGTTTTGGAGGAGATATTAGCTGAAAATAAGGTAAAATAAAAGTCAGTTCTCTGAAATAAAGTTGGAATATTTCTAATTACTTCGCCCCGATTTATCGGGGCTTATTTCAATTGTATTTCTCAAATGAAGAATGAAAGTAGCTGTAATTAAATACAACGCTGGCAATGTGCAGTCAGTCCTTTACGCATTGGAGCGTTTGGGAGCTGATGCTGAATTGACGGATGATCCTGAGAAAATTCGCTCAGCAGATAAAGTAATATTCCCCGGCCAAGGCGAGGCAAGTTCTGCTATGACTTATCTCAAAGCCCGTCATTTGGATCAATTGATCCGTGATATCAAGCAGCCCTTTCTAGGGGTTTGTTTGGGTTTACAGTTGCTTTGTGAGCATTCGGAGGAAAATGATACCGACTGCTTAGGGATTTTCCCTGTGAAGGTGAAGCGTTTTATTCCTGAAAATTCACAAGAATTTAAGGTGCCTCACATAGGCTGGAATGAGTTAGAAAATCTAGCTGAAAATGCCTTATTGAAGGATCTTCCTGACCCGAAGTTTTTATATTATGTCCATAGCTACTACGCTGAATTGAGTGAAGTAACCATTGCCACTACCCACTATATCCATGATTTTACAGCTATTCTCCATCGGGATAATTATTGGGCAATTCAAGCCCATCCCGAGAAAAGCAGCACGGTTGGAGAGAAGTTGTTAAGTAATTTTCTGTCAATCTAGAAATACGAAGTACGAGGTACGAAATACGGCCTAAAAAAATTTTATCACCTTACAATTTTATATCTCAAACTTTCCCATGTATATCATTCCAGCAATAGACCTCATCGGAGGTATGTGTGTCCGACTTAGTCAAGGCGATTACAGTAGCAAAAAAGAATACCATGACGATCCTCTTGAAATGGCTAAACGTTTTGAGGGGGCAGGTATTCAACGGCTTCATTTGGTGGATTTGGATGGTGCAAAGGCTAAAAAGATTGTTAATTCAGATGTATTGGAGCGGATTTGTAGTGGCACAAATTTGAAGGTGGATTTTGGTGGAGGAATTCAATCGGATCCAGAAATCGAAAAAGCTTTTTCCTTAGGAGCAAAGCAGGTGACAGGCGGAAGTATTGCGGTAAAAAATCCAGAATTATTTGAATCTTGGATCACTTCTTATGGTTCTGAAAAAATCATTTTGGGCGCGGATGCTAAAAACCGGAAAATTGCTGTTGGAGGTTGGGAAGAGACAACTTCAGTTGATTTAATTCCTTTCATTAAAAGCTATTTTGAAAAAGGGATTCGCTATGTGATTTGTACTGACGTGGCTAAAGATGGTTTATTACAGGGGCCTTCAGTGGATTTGTATCGAGAGATTTTACAGGAAATTCCTGAGCTTAAGTTAATCGCAAGTGGCGGCGTTTCTTCTGTAAAAGACTTAGAAGATTTAGAAAAAACAGGAGTTTATGGGGCGATTGTAGGGAAGGCATATTATGAAGGAAAAGTGAGTTTGGACGAACTTGCAGCCTTTTAATGTACGATTTACGATTTTGGATTTACGACTTCAATTGGACTTCAATCCTTAAATCAGTAATCTCAATCAACCTTGGGTTTCTAGGTTTGAGGTTCCCTAAAATCTCGTAAATCCTCCTTCGTAAATCGTAAATAAAAAAAATATCGAACACCGAACTTCGAATGAAGAATAAGGAAGTTTTGAATACTATATAATGTTAACAAAGAGAATCATTCCCTGCCTAGATATCAAAGATGGTCGCACGGTCAAGGGAGTCAACTTTGTCCAATTACGGGATGCAGGCGATCCGGTGGAGTTGGCAAAAATCTACTCTGATGAAGGAGCGGATGAACTTGTGTTTTTGGATATCACGGCTACCGTAGATAAGCGAAAGACTTTAGCAGAATTGGTTACCAAGGTTGCTAAAGCCATCAATATTCCATTTACAGTGGGAGGTGGGATTTCCACTGTAGAAGACGTAAAAGTGCTCTTGGGAGCAGGCGCAGATAAAATTTCTATTAATTCTGCAGCGGTTAAAAACCCAGGTGTGATTGATGAAATGGCCAAGGAATTCGGTTCTCAATGTGTTGTGGTTGCCATTGATACTCGCAATATGGACGGGATTGACTTTGTGCATACGCATGGAGGTAGAAAACCAACTCTTCTGAAAACCCAAGCTTGGGCCCAAGAAGTAGCTGACCGGGGAGCGGGAGAGATTTTATTGACTTCCATGGATCATGACGGCACCAAATCAGGTTTCGCGAATGAATTGACTGCTGAAATTTCTTCATCTTTATCCATTCCTGTAATTGCTTCCGGAGGTGCGGGAAATATGCCGCATTTCAAGGATGTCTTTACCTTTGGAAAAGCAGATGCGGCATTGGCGGCAAGTATTTTCCACTTTAAAGAAATCCCTATTCCTGAATTGAAAAGTTATTTGATAGGGGAGGGAATTTCAATTAGAAAGTAACCATTTGGTTTTTTATACCTAGAAAGTTTTAATTGGTTATGGGAGAAATACAATCGAAATACCATAGAAATATACCCTGACAAGTCAGGGTGAAATAAATACAGAGTTAATAGAATGGGTTATTTCAGCCCGATTTATCGGGCAGTATTTCAACAGTATTTCTACTTTGTTTCAAAATAAATTGACATGAACATCGACTTTAATAAAATGAACGGCCTCGTCCCCGCCATCGTCCAAGATGCTGTGAGCGGAAAGGTGCTGATGCAAGGTTATATGAATGAGGAAGCATTAACCAAAACTCAGGAAACGGGGATGGTTACTTTTTTTAGTAGAAGCAAAAACAGACTTTGGACCAAGGGTGAGACTTCCGGGAATTTTTTAGAGTTGGTATCAGTAGCTGTGGATTGTGATGGGGATTCGATTTTGATCAAGGCCAATCCAAAAGGGCCCGTTTGTCATACGGGAGCAGATACCTGCTTTTTTGAAGTGAATTCCTCAAAAACAGGTTTCATAGATCAACTTCGGGCAATCATCAAAGACCGCAAAAATAATCCATCTGATAAATCCTATACTGCATCTCTTTTTGCAAAAGGGATTAATAAAGTCGCCCAGAAAGTAGGAGAAGAGGCAGTGGAAATTGTCATCGAAGCGAAAGATGATAATAAAGAGCTTTTCCTAGGGGAAGCAGCTGATTTGCTTTTTCATTACTTGGTTTTGCTAGAAGCAAAAGGAATCGAATTGGATGATGTGATGGAGGTTTTGATTCAACGCCACGCTCAAAAATCCTAAGCTCTTATTTGTCCATTTCCACGAACTACCCACTTATAGCTTGTCAGTTCTTTCAGGGCCATTGGTCCTCGAGCGTGGAGTTTTTGAGTAGAGATTCCGATTTCAGCTCCTAATCCAAATTGGGCTCCATCGGTAAACGCTGTGGAAGCATTGGCATAAACTGCTGCAGCATCTACTTCTAATAAAAACCGATTGAGATTTTCTTGATTTTCCGATACAATAGCTTCCGAGTGACGAGAAGAATAAGTCGCAATATGCTCTAAGGCCTCGTCTAAATTTTTAACTGTTTTGATGGCTAGCTGTAGGCTTAGAAATTCTGTCCCAAAATGCTCCCCTTTTGCATGTTGAATGAGGTCAATTTCAGGTAAAGATGAAAAAGCTTTTTCATCCGCATATATTTTTACTCCACAATCCAAAAGTGGCTGAATCAATTCTGGAAGGCTAGGAAGGAGTTTTTCATGAATCAGTAAACAATCCAAAGAATTGCATACGCTCGGCCGGCGGGTTTTGGCATTGTGGACGATTGCCTTCGCTTTTTCCAGGTCTGCTTCCGCATCCACAAAGGTATGAACGATACCAGCACCTGTCTCAATTACTGGTACTTTAGCATGCTGGCGAACATAATTAATGAGTCCTTGAGAACCTCTAGGGATAATTACATCGACTTGATCCACGGCCTCTAAAAGGGCTTTTGTCGCGGTGCGATCTGCAGGTAAAAGCAAAAAAGCCTCAGTAGGTATGTTAAATTTTTGAAGGGTTTGATGGATCAAGGACATAATGGCCCGATTAGAATAATCAGCATCCGAACCGCCCTTCAGAATCAATCCATTCCCCGATTTTAGGGCCAAAGAAAATACATCAAATGTGACATTGGGGCGAGCCTCATAAATAATCCCTATAACCCCAAGAGGAACAGTGATTTTTTCTAAAAACAGTCCGTTTGGAAGCACTTTTTCTTCCAAAGGCAAATGAAGAGGGCTTGGTAATTTAGCTACCTGTCGCATTTCCTTGGCTATTCCCTCGATTCGATTTTCAGTTAGCAACAAACGATCAAACATAGGATTGGATTCTTCCATCCTTGCAAGGTCACGTTGATTTTCATGAATCAAGAGCTCACTTTGATTGACCATCAAATCTGCTAAGTCAAATAAGATATCTTGGACTCGCTCGTCTCCAATAGATGCTAGTTTTCTGCTGGATTTTTTTACTGCTTGAAATTGCGAAGTAAAATCAGTCATGATCAAATAGGTAGAGGTAATCGTAATGAATGATAGGTTTTTGGTTTTTGAGACCGATTTTCTCCTGTGCGGCTTTTGATGAATAGGCTGCTTTACCTAAACCTATTTGCTTTCCATTTTCATCCCTAACTAAGAGAATGTCTCCTTTCAAAAACTCACCTTCAATTTTGGTGATTCCTATTGGCAATAGGCTGCGGATTACCGAAGAAGTCAAGGATTTTTTTGCTCCCTCGTTGATAAATACTTCTCCTTTGTAGTAGTGGGATCCGTGAGCTAGCCATTTTTTTGTTGCTTGCCTTTTTCGTTTCGGTTCGAAGCGTGTGCATCGTAATTTTTGATTTAAGTAGTCAACCAAAACTCCATCGGTTTTACCATTCGCGATGAGAACCTCAATCCCCAAATCTGCTGATTTTTTAGCCATGGCAAACTTGGTGAGCATCCCTCCTCGTCCGAATGATGACTTGGAAGCTGTAATAAAGGAGGAGATTTCAGCCATTGATGCATGGACTGTTTCAATCAATTCAGAATCCGGATTTTCCGGGTTTCCGGTAAAAATCCCATCTACATTGGTGAGTAGCAGCAAAGTATCCGCATTTATCATTGCTGCAGTAAGGCTTGCTAATTCGTCATTGTCCGTAAACATCAATTCGGTGATAGTCACGGTGTCATTTTCATTGACTATGGGAATGATGTCCTGCTGAAGAAGGGCTTCCACACAGCTTTTCATATTCAAAAAATGCTTTCTATCGCGAAAATCTTCTTTAGTCACCAAGATTTGGGCGATTAATTGTCCATGTTGTTCCTGAAAAAGCCGTTGATATTCATTAATTAGCCGTATTTGGCCTGTCGCTGCCCAAATTTGCTTTTTGAGCACGGGATTTAGTTTTTCTGAAATTGGGGTGTTTTGTCTACCAAAAGCTACAGCTCCGGAACTCACCAAAACAATTTTTTTTCCAGCTTTCCGAAGAGTCATTAATTGCTCCACCAAATGCTTCATTCGAGCCAAGTCCGGGAGTCCATTGGACTGGGTCAAAACATTGGACCCGATTTTAATGACAAGGGTATGCTGGTGAGACATTATTGCAGAGTTTTCATAAAAATACCTGAATTAATAATGAATTGCTAAAAAGTAGGCCTTTCTGTTAAAAGAAATAAGACTTACAGGAGTCCCATGCTGAGTGTTCCTAAAAGCATGATGATTTTGGCAAAGGTGCTTAGCTGGGCAAAGTGGGACTTACGATCGGAGAGGTAAACTTTTCGAATAAACCATAGAAAAAAAACTCCTAACACTCCAAAATAATAGAATAAGCGGGGTTCGTTTATCTCAAGAGTTACGATCAAAATTGCAGTCACAAAACTTGCTGCGATCACAAATATTATCTGCTTCGTTTTTCGGAATCCCAAGACAATAGGTAGGGTTCGGCATCCGTGCTTTCGGTCTCCTGTGCGATCTTCTATGTCTTTGATGATTTCACGGATAAGGTTTAAGAAGAACGCAAAAATGGCATAGGTTAAGACTAGAAGCTCGTTTTTCTGATAATAAAACGCAACCAAATAAACAGATAAACCAGTCAAAAAAGCCACGGTAAGATTTCCAATGAAGGGCTCCCGTTTTAACCTATTGCTGTAAAGCCAGAGTAAAAAGGCTGCTAAGAAATTAATGATCGCAATTCGTGGGGCAACAATTCCCCCTATTCCTATACCAGCAAAATTGAAAAGCGTGTGAAGGAAAATGACCACTCGCCGTTTTATTCCTTTTCCAATAATTACTTCCTGAGGTCGGTTGACATAGTCGATTTTAACATCGTAATAATCATTGATCATGTAGCCAGCAGCTGTGATTAGAAGGGTTGAAAAAATCAAAAGATAAAGTCGGAAATCTTCTAAAACAGGGATGCCTTGACGACTGGTTTCAATCAAAAAATAGGCAGTCATCAATTGGGTAAATGCCACCAAAAGCAAATTAATAGGTCTACTAATCCGAAAGAGACCTTTGACAGAGATATTTCGCTCTAAAGTGGCAGTTTGATCCATAATCAAAAATACTAATTCTGGGTGTTTAATGTTTCAGGAAGTCACTTTTCTACAAAAAGCTATGCTTTCTGAATAATTGCTGGGAGTAGCCAATTTTGATTTTTATATTGGTTACGGACCATTAAACCCAATAACCATGAATTCAGAAAATGCCCAATCAAGAAGGGATTTTATTGCTCTTTCAGGAAGCTTGCTAGCTGGAACTTTTTTCGTTCATCCGGTTGCTGAAGCCTTGTCAATATTTAATAAGCTGGAAGGGAAAATGCGAGTTGCCTTGATCGGGACTGGGATTCGAGGAACGACCATGTTTGGTCGGGATGTGGTTCGAGCCTATGGAGATCAAGTGGAATTTGTAGGGCTAAGTGATATCAATGAAGGTAGGCTCAAGTATGCCAAAGAATACATAGGAGTAGATTGTCCGGTCTTTACCGATGGAGCAAAAATGATTCGAGAGACGAAGCCGGATGTGTTGATAGTGACAACTATGGATAGCACGCACCATGAATATATCATCATGGGTTTGGAATCAGGAATTCATGTCATTTCCGAAAAGCCCATGACCACTGATGAGCATAAGTGTCAGGCCATCTTGGATGCCGAGCGAAAGTCGGGGAAAAAGCTGATTGTCACTTTCAACTATCGTTATTCACCCCATCGGCAACGCATGTATGAAATTCTTCGGGCTGGAGATATTGGAGACTTAACCTCTGTGGATTTTCATTGGTATTTGGATATTTATCATGGCGCTGATTATTTCCGAAGATGGCATCGGAGAAAGGAATTTGGTGGTTCCTTATTGGTACACAAAGCGACTCATCATTTTGACTTGTTGAACTGGTGGATTGATTCGGATCCAGAGGAGGTGTTTGCCTATGGGGAATTGGAATTTTATGGTAAAAATGGTCCGTTTCGTGGGAAAAATTGTAGGACCTGTCCTCATCAGGGAACCTGTGATTTTTTCTGGGACATTACCAGAAATGAGCATTTGAAAAAGCTCTACGTAGACAATTACGAGTATGATGGCTATGATCGGGATGGCTGCGTATTTCGTGAGGATGTAGATATTTATGATAAAATGGCTGTCCAAATCAAATACAAAAACAAGGTACAGGTAAGCTACTCCTTGACAACTTATTCTCCTTATGAAGGGTACAGAATTGCTTTTAATGGAACAAAAGGACGCCTAGAGGCTTGGATCAAAGAAAGACAGCCTTGGGATGAGAAAAGTGAGGATGTGATTTGCTTAACCAAAAATTTTGGAGAGCGAGAAGAAATCATCATTCCTCATGGTGGAGGAGGGCATGGTGGAGGAGATACCCGACTGAAAGATAAGCTGTTCAAAGATCCAAATATGCCGGATCCTTGGAGGCAATCTGCAGGAAGCAGAGATGGGGCGATGTCGATTTTGGTGGGAATTGCTGCTAGAAACTCTATCGAGCAAGAGAAGCCTGTCCGTATCGAAAGCCTGACAGATATACCATTGATGGAAAGAGGAAGGGGAAAGATGGCTTAATTTTGGAAAGAAAATCAATAAAAAAAGGGAGCGACGTATCAATTTCGCTCCCTTGGTGTTTTTAAAAATTGTTAATCACCCGTTTAAAAAATGCTCAGTTAAGTTTAATCAGGCTTGTCTTAAAGATATAAGGTTGCTTTTCTCTTTTTCAAATCTGATAGGATAAGTTTACGATAGATAGAATTGCATTCCTACAATCATTTATCCTAGGTGATTTCATTGATCGAATGGTTGATCAAACGGCAATCCATTTCATTTTTTCCATATGATTAATTCCTCCTCGAAAATCCATCGATTTGCTTATATTTAATTAACTCACAGCTTATTCATCCTACAAGTTGGGGTCAAAAAAAAGAAGATTTCATTGCTTAAATCCCCAAGCTATTTCCTACTTGATGAAATGGACTATAGTTTTTCTTATATTGATTTATCGAACGTTCGGTCTATTTCCAGAGGGGATTCCACGAGGGTAAAAAAATATATTGTACAATTTCAGGAATTGATCAGCGAACGGTTGGATTTATTGAATGAGGCTCTCGAAGCTAAGGATAGAGTTCAAATTCGACAGATATGTCATAAGATGATTCCTCAATTAGAATTTTTTGGTGTAAAAGAAGTTAGGTTGCCAATTAGCCGATTGGAGTTGGAATATGAGACTATGCCGATGGAGGAGCTACATTCATTTGTTCAAAAAATTATTTCCAGGTTGAGTGGCGCCTTAGCTGAAGTTCAGGAATTTTTGAAAAATCAAGTTGACTAACACCACCTCCATAGCTCAAAAAATTTCCTGCGCCATCATTGACGATGACCCATTTATCCGAGATTTGCTGGTAGATAAGCTGCAGCAATATTTTCCAGAGGTACAAGTGATGGCCATTGCCAGAAACGGAAAAGAAGGGATTGAAAAGCTTCAGGAGTCTAGTCCCGACCTTGTTTTTTTGGATGTGGAAATGAACGATATGACGGGCTTTGAAATGCTTAGTTTTTTGCCTGAAATTACTTTTAAAACCATTTTTATCACCTCCTACAGGCATTACGCGATCAAGGCAATTCGTTTTAATGCGCTGGATTATTTACTCAAGCCTTTTGATTTGGAAGAATTAAGGAATGCCATCAGTAGGTTTAAAAATCAGGGAAATGGAGCAGGAAAACCAGAACGGATTCATCAAGCCTTAGCCAATCTAACCAATTCTGATATTAAGGAGCACATCCTTACATTGAATACTCAGGATGGGGAGTTGAAAATTGCAATAAAAGATATTTTACAGATTCAAGGAGATCGAAATTACAGTTGCATTCATCTTGTGAAAAATCGAAGAGAAGTAGTTTCCAAAACGCTATCGGATTTGGAGGAAATCTTAGATCAAGAATTCTTTTTCCGATGCCATAAATCTCATCTAGTGAATATCCTGCATATTCACTCGATTCCAAGTACCTTTTCCATTCAGCTTTCCTCGGGTTTGACCCTGCCTGTTTCCAGAAGGCGAAAACAGGATTTTCAAGATTGGTACCACAAAAACAAAACTGCATGAAGTGGGTAGGGTTCATGGTTTTGTTGCTTTGGGGGCTTTCTGCCTATTCGCAGGAAAATGAAGTTTCCTTTGAGCAGATTGATTCCCTTACCGAGCAAATTAGCCATGTGAAGAACAAAGATGATTTGGCTAAAGAGCTTGAATTGCTATTTGAACGCTTTATTCTCAATACTAAAACCCTTAACCATAATCAATCCTATGTTTGGGGATTGGAATTGGAGGCACTTATAGAGGAAAATAAGAGCTTAGATATCGTCCAAAAGATTCGTCAGCCTTTCTATTCCCGAATGGGTTGGTTGTTTAACACTTTTGGGGAATATGAAATGAGTATAGAGTATTACCAAAAGTCAATAGATCTAGCTGAAGAAACCGGGAATTATGAGTCGAAATATAAAGACTTAGGAGCGGTAGCTTTCACACATTATCTTCTTGGTAGAAATGAAGAGGCTGAATCCCTTTTAGACCAGTTGATGCAGGAAGTGACTGATTTGGGGAATCAGGAATTGATCGCTGAAATACAGTATCGTTATTACACAGTTTGGATAGACCGAGAACCTGAAAAAGCCTTGGGCCATGCAAGAGCAAGTTTAAATACCCCCAACCAAAGAGATTATACGCATAGATTACTATGCGTGGGCACTTGTTTTGATCGGTTGGGGGCTTATGACAGTGCGTTGTTTTATGCCAATAAAGGGCTTGAAATCGCGCAGGAAAAAGACTTTTTTACTCAGAAATCCAATGGACATATTCTATTGAAGAATATTTATTCGGGAATGGGCGATTTTCAAAAAGCCCTAGAGAATTTTGAGATTTATCATTCCTTGCACATTAATAGCAAGTCATTCCGGTCCGGGATGATGCTGATGGCAATCAATCAAAAAATTCTGGAGGAAAAACTTGAACTTCAGGAGTCATTGGCTCAAGAGAAACTGTCCAATCAACGGTCTTTGATGTGGATATTTGTGATTTCTACCTTAGTCCTCGGTGTAATTCTCTTTATACTATACAGCCGTATCAAACTCATCAATCATCAGAAAAAGCGGATCGAAGAAGAGAAAAATAGAGCCGAACAGTCAGAGAGATATGTAGAGCAATTCCTGACCAATATTAGCCATGAAATCCGAACTCCTATGCATGCTATATCGGGAATGGTTAATGCACTCTTGAGAAATCCAGATTCAGAATTCAAGCAGGAGTATTTAGAGGTAATGCGAATCAGTTCGGATAACCTTTTGGTTTTGCTCAATGACATGCTGGATTTGGCCAAAATCGAATCCGGGAAAATTCAAATTATTTCAGAGGAAATCAAACCTTTACAAGTAGCTACTGGAGTAGTGAACCTGTTGAAATTCAAAGCATCCGAGAAAGGGTTGGACTTAGGAATTGATGTTTCAGAGGACTTCCCTGAGACCATGGTCAGTGACCCGGCTAGATTGACCCAGGTGTTGATCAATCTCATTGGGAATGCTATCAAATTTACAGATAAAGGCCAGATTCGATTGAGGTTGAGTCGTGAAAATGATTGGGCTAGATTTGAAATCGTGGATTCGGGAATGGGAATTCCTGCTGAAAAGCTACAGGTAATTTTTGATTCTTTTGAGCAAGTAGATCAGGTGAGAACAAGAGAGTATGGAGGGACAGGATTGGGATTGAGTATATCGAAAAAGTTGATTGAGCTTCAGGGAGGAAGGATTTGGGCTGAAAGCGAGCTGGGAAAAGGAAGTACTTTTATTTTCGAACTACCCATACATTCCAGTTTAGCTGAAGCATCAAACCCGAATTTAAAACCTCATGTAGATCTAAAAACCCTCGGTGAAGAACTTGCGGGAATTCGGATTCTTTTGGTAGATGATGATGAATTTAATATGATGGTTGTGCAGGATGACCTCAATTATTTTATTCCTGAATTGACTATAACCGTAGCAAAGAATGGAGAGGAAGCTTTGCAATTATTTGAGAAAGAAGATTTTGATTTGATTTTTATGGATATCCACATGCCGGGGATGGGAGGGATTGCTGCTGCTGAAAAAATCAGGGTTCTTGAGGCACAAAATAATGCCAAGAAACGAATTCCAATCATTGCGCTAACTGCTAATATCGTCCAATCGGAGATCAATAAGTTTATGGCTTCGGGTATGGATGATTATATTCCCAAACCCTATAAAGTGGAGGAAATCCTATTGAAAATGCATCATTTTTATAAGCAAGAATTAGGGAATTGAATTGATGGATTCTCAACAAATATTGTTTGGTTTTCTTCCGATAAATGCAATTTTCTGGGTAGTTTAGCTCATCTAGAAATTTACTTGCATTATGAAGAAAAGCTGGTTTTCATTCACCCTTTTTTGGGGGATTATTCCTTTGCTGATTTTTTCCTGCTCACCTAAGTCCACCTTTCGAATTTTCGAAAAGCCCATCACTTGGAATGCTGAAAGGGAGGCTTTGTCTATCCAATACTTGAAGGACAGGCACGGTTTGGAACAGGAAACAGCTACGATTAAACCTCAAATGGTTGTGGTTCATTGGACAGCCATTGATAATATTGAAGTGACCTTTGATGTGTTTGATAGCCCTACTCTAGGAGGAAGAGAAGATCTTACCGGGGCCAGTAATTTGAATGTATCGAGTCAGTTTTTGGTTGATCGAGATGGTACCATCTTCAGGCTACTACCCGATACGACTTTTGCCAGGCATACAATTGGTTTGAATTATTGTGCTATTGGAATTGAAAATGTAGGGGGTCCGGAATCTCCACTTACTTATGAGCAATTGGAAGCCAATGAAAAGCTCATTCGCTATTTGAGAAAAAAATACCCAGCTATCGAATATGTTATTGGTCATCATGAGTATCAGCTTTTTCAAGAAACTCCACTTTGGAAAGAAGCTGATCCAGATTATCGTACCGTGAAAACTGACCCGGGAGATGCTTTCATGAATAAACTCCGAAAAAACTTGGCTGATCTAGAACTGAAACCTCTTCCAAAGTTCTGATTTATGAACCGATATTTTTCCCAGTTTTTTCTTGTCATTGGGTTCCTGTTTTTATTGCTCGCTTGTAAAAGTCAACAGGTGATTCCTGAGAAAAAGGAGGATAAAACAGAAGTGCCTTCTGTTGAAAACCCACCAAAAGTCCCTGTAGAACCAATTGAGAAAAAGAGCTTTGTTGTTTTGGATGATAAATTGCCCGAGCCAGTCAGGGAATTTCGTGGCGTTTGGATCGCAACAGTTGTAAATATCGATTGGCCTGAATCAGGATCCGATTCATGGGAAAAGCAAAAGGCGGATTTTTTAAAGCTTTTGGATTACTACCAAGGATTGAATTTTAATGCGGCAATTGTCCAGATCCGTGCCGCAGGAGATGCTTTTTACCCAAGTAATTTCGCCCCTTGGTCTAAATACCTAACAGGGCAAGAAGGGAAGGCACCTCAAACTTTGGAGAATCCACTTTCTTGGATGATTCGGGAAACCCACCTTCGAGGGATGGAATTTCATGCTTGGTTGAATCCCTATCGGGCTACTTTTGATACAAAAACCGAGTTATTAAGTCCTGATCATGATTTTTTTATCCATCCTGATTGGATGCTGAAGTATGGCACCAAATACTATTACAACCCAGGATTGCCAGATGTCAAGGAGCACTTGAAGAAAATCATTCACGAAGTCGTCTCGAATTATGATATAGACGCCATTCATTTTGATGACTATTTTTATCCTTACAAGGTGCCAAATCAGGAATTTCCAGATCAGTCTACCTACCAAAAATTCAAAAAGCCCGGACAATCTATTGAAGATTGGAGAAGGGAAAATGTCAATACGCTGGTAAAAGAAGTTTATGAAACTTTAAAGACGACTAAACCTTGGGTTCAATTTGGAATATCACCTTTCGGGGTATGGAGAAATAAGGACAAGGACCCCAATGGGTCAGCAACCCAAGCAGGTCAGACCAATTTTGATGATTTGTATGCAGACCCATTGGCATGGATGAAAAATGGTTGGATTGACTATCTGATCCCTCAAATTTATTGGAGTATGGACTATTCTTTGGCGAGTTATCGCGTGCTCACTGATTGGTGGGATCAACGATCTTTTGGAACGGCTATATACATTGGGAATGGACCCTATAAAATTCGGGATAATGCAGACATAGCTTGGAATAATCCTCAAGAGTTAATTCGGCAAGTTGTCTATACTCGGACTCTTCCAACCTTGGGTGGGAATTCCTATTTCTCAGCTAAATCTCTCTTTTCGAAAAACAGGGATGTGGCTGATATGCTTCGAACGGAATTATATGAAAAACCGGTGCTTCCTCCAGCTTTTGAACCTAAGGAGCAGGTAGAAATCGTGAAGCCAAAAGTTCAGGAACTTCAATTCAAGGATGGTCAATCTCACCTAGAGCTGGAATCCCCGCTTGATCCTGCTATTCGTTATTTGGTTTTTCAGGAATCCAATGATTTAGAGAAATTGAAGGATGTTCCTATTCAAAAACTTTGGGTAGGAGGTTCAAGAGCCAAAAGCTTGCAAATTTCCTCAACCAACTCTAGATATTTGGCTATCCAATGGCTAGATCATTTTGGCCGCCTAGTGGAATCACAGATAATTCAAAACCTCAATTCCTCTCAGCCATGAAAGATATGCTCGTTCGATTAATGGAATTACCTTCCGTTTCTGAATTCGAAAAGTTGCTTTTTGAAAAAGAAAAGATTGTGTTTCGAAGAGCTATTTCTCCAGAAAAGCACCTCGTCAGTGAATGGGTACTGGAGCATTTTGGGGAGTATTGGAAGTCGGAGGTAGAGGTTACATTTTCAAGGCAACCTGTGACCTGTTGGATTGCTCAGCGTGAAAATCAAATCTTGGGATTTGCCTGTTATGAAAGTACTGCCCGAAACTTTTTCGGACCTACAGGAACTTTGGAGTCGGAGCGTGGAAAGGGGATAGGTAGAGTTCTTTTGGTGAAGTCCTTAGAATCGCTTCGGGAAATGGGTTATGCTTATGCAATCATAGGAGGAGTAGGTCCAGCAGAGTTTTATGAAAAAACCGTAGGAGCCAAAGTAATTGAAGGTTCCGAAATCAGTGTTTACCAGCATTTATTAAGAAAATCATGACCCAAAATCAATCGAAAAACCCTTGGATTTGGGTTCCAACCCTTTACCTGACTGAATCGCTCCCATATGTTATTATCATCACTGTTTCAGTGATCATGTACAAAAGTCTGGGTGTTTCTAATTCAGATATCGGGCTATATACTTCCTTTTTGTATTTGCCATGGGTAATCAAACCAATTTGGAGTCCAATTTTGGAGCTTTTTGGTAAAAAGAAACAATGGTTCTTGACCATGCAATTGATCCTTTCCTTGGTCTTTTTGGGAGTAGGGCTGACCACAGGTTTGGATGAATTTTTCTTGATTACACTTGCGTTTTTTTGGATGGGAGCATTTGCTTCCGCAACCAATGACATTGCCTCTGATGGGCTCTATTTGATCGCGTTAAAACCCGATCAGCAGAGCTTTTTTGTGGGGATGCGGAGTACATTTTATCGGGTAGGGATGATTACAGGACAAGGGTTGATAGTTATTGGAGCGGGATTTTTGGAGGAAAAATTTGGCAATCCAACCACTGCTTGGTCCTGGACTATGATTGGGGTTGCCGGATTGATGCTACTATTAACCGGGATTAATTTTCTCGCGACGCCGAAAGTAATTGAAGAGCGTGTTGCTAAAGAAGATCAACCAAGTTTTGGGAAGGTGTTTGCGACATTTTTCACCAAAAAAAACATTGGACTTTCCCTGGCTTTTGTTCTGCTTTACAGGCTTGGAGAATCTCAGTTGGTAAAAATGGCTTCTCCGTTTTTCTTGGATGAAAGAGCAAAAGGAGGACTAGGATTGACGGTAACTGAGGTTGGTTATTTGTACGGAACCTTAGGAGTGATTGCCCTATTGATTGGAGGAATTGTCGGTGGAATTGTGATTTCTAGAAATGGATTGGGAAAGTGGATGCTTCCCATGGCCTTTGCGATCAATGCTCCTAATTTGGGGTATGTGATACTTTCCTGGTATCAGCCTGAAAGCATTCTTTTCCCAGCGACCGTTGTATTGATTGAGCAATTGGGCTATGGATTTGGATTTGCAGCCTACATGGTATTTTTGATTTATCTGGCTGAAGGATTATATAAGACGGCTCATTATGCTTTGGCTACAGGATTTATGGCTTTGGGAATGATGGTGCCGGGAATGATTTCGGGGTATATGCAAGAATGGTTAGGATATCCCGGGTTTTTCGTTTGGGTAGTGATTGCTACCATTCCGAGTTTTATCATGGCCTACTCTGCCAAGTATCCTAAAGAATTTGGGAAGAAGAAGGAAGTGGATTAACCAGATTACGTTATTCGTTATTAGAGTTAAAAAAACAAAACCCTGTAAGTTGAATCTTACAGGGTGTTTATTTTTCCAAGTGGAGCTGGCGAGATTCGAACTCGCGTCCAGATAAGGAAACACCGTACCGTCTACATGCTTAGTCACCGATTGGGTTTTCGACCAGACTATGCTGGGTGACACACCTGAGTCTGGCTTAGCGACTAAAACTTAAGCTTGCTTAATCGCATCACAAGCCGCAGCCCGATCAAATCGACACCTCGAATCCGCCCAGATCAGACAACAGACGGTGAGATGTGGCCGGGGAATTACTCTTGTAACTCAACCCTTTAAGCGATCTATCCTCTTGAGGTTAGATTAGGCAGCCATGGCGTAAGAAGTTTCGCCATTTATGATTCGTATGAATCTTTTAAGGCCGTACATACTCCAGCCTGCATGCGAGCCCGATCTTTACACTTACTGTCAAAACCGGTCAGCCCCATTTCAATGGGAAGACAAAAGTAAATCAAATTTGGTTCCTGACAACAGGAAAGAATCAAGTATCTAGTAGCAAGCAAAAAGAAAAAAGAATGGGACAAAATCTATAGGAATTCTTATTGTAAGGACATAAACCTTTCTACTTTGTCACCTTCCAACTTTACAACTTTACCACCCTCCAACCGAATTCTTCCAATTTTCTAATTTTTCAATCTTTCAATTTTCACCCCAATCAAAGAGATTTTTATATCTTGCAGCGATGGAAAATTTTGTCGTTTCGGCACGTAAATACAGACCTGATAATTTCAAAAGTGTAGTAGGGCAGCAGCATATCACCACTACGCTTCAGAATGCAATCAAAAACAATCACTTAGCTCAAGCTTTCTTGTTTTGTGGTCCTCGAGGTGTAGGGAAAACCACCTGTGCCCGTATTTTAGCAAAAACCATCAATTGTGAAAATCGGGGAGAAGATCAGGAGGCCTGCGGTACTTGCGAGTCATGCGTTTCCTTCCAAAATAACGCTTCCTTTAATATTTACGAGCTCGATGCTGCTTCAAATAACTCCGTGGATGATATTCGGAATTTGGTAGAGCAAGTACGATATGCCCCTCAAAAAGGCCAATATAAAGTTTATATCATTGATGAGGTTCACATGCTCTCAGCTAGTGCCTTCAATGCCTTTTTGAAGACACTGGAAGAGCCACCGAAATATGCGATTTTTATTTTGGCTACCACCGAAAAGCACAAAATCCTTCCAACCATTCTCTCCCGATGTCAAATCTTTGATTTCAATCGGATACAGGTGAAGCATATTGCAGAGCACTTGCAATACATTGCCAGCCAAGAAAATGTTGATTATGAGGAGGAGGCGCTTCGTTTGATAGCAGCCAAAGCTGATGGAGCACTTCGGGATGCCCTTTCTATTTTTGACTTGATTGTTACCTATTCAGCAGGCAAAAAGGTTACTTATCAAGAGACAATTTCCAATCTGCATATTCTTGATTACGACTATTATTTCAAGGTAGTAGACGCCTTATTGGCTGGAGATATTTCACAAAGCCTGTTGATTTTTGATGAAATCCTCAGAAACGGGTTCGATGGACATAATTTCATTGTTGGCCTTTCTGAGCATTTTAGGGACTTGCTAGTATCTCAGGATGAAAGTACCATAGACTTGATGGAAGTATCCGATGAGGTAAAAGCCCGATATTTGGAGCAGTCCAGACAGGCAAGTCAATCCTTTTTACTTTCTGCACTTAATCTGGCTAATCAATGTGATATTCATTATAAAGCCAGCAAAAATCAGCGCTTGCATGTGGAATTGGCTTTGATGAAAATGGCCAAGATTCCATCTGCTCTCCAATTAGCTGCACTTGCTGTGGAGGAGTCAAAAAAAAAAATCTAAAATCTGAGTCAACATCTCAGCAAACGGAAAAGACTCCAGCTTCCACCGAAATCCACACCAAAACTACTCCTGTTCAAAGGACAATTTCTGTCCCAACCAATTTAGGGCAGGCAAAGAAGTTTCTTAAGAAGGAGGAAACTACTCCTAAGCCAGAAACCAAAAAAGAAGAAGCTCCGGTGGAGCTGATTCCTACTACTTCGGTTCAGTCCTTTACTCAGGAATTATTGGAAAAGAATCTTCCAGAGATTTTAACGCATTTCAAAAATCTTGGTAAAAATCTGGAATTAGCAATTCTTCAACAACCGATAAAAGTCAAAGGTGGAGATTTGGTGATTGAAGTGATTGGTTCAGTGCAGGAAGAAATTGCTGAAAAAATGAAGCCGGATTTGGTTGGTTTAGTTCGAAAATTAACCGGAGCTAATTCCTTTTCTGTTCATTTGGAGGTAAAAGAGGAAATTCAAGAAACCCATCAAAAGTTATATACCGATCGGGATAAAATGAATTTCCTAATCAAAAAGCACCCTGCTTTGATGGAGTTGGCAAAGAAATTTGAGCTAGATACAGACTTCTAAAAATCCAGCGATATGCCGAAGTTGACCAAATTTTGGAGTTGAACTGCCTGTTTAGAGGTTCCGTTATCCTGTTTGATAAACACCTCCTCGTCATAAATGATGGCTGTTTCAATTCGGGTGGAAATATATTTGTTGACTTTCATTCGAATGACCGAATTGAAGTTGACCACAAGATTTCCAAACCGCTCGTAATTCGAGAAAAGATTCAAATCAGCCTTCCAAGTTATGTTTTCCATTAGTTGGAACCCATTGATGGAGGTGGCAAGCGACATACCCGCCTCAGCCCGAACATTCTCTCCTGGAGTTACACCAAAGGCCCCGGCATTACTCAAAGAATCATTCATGACAATGGTGAATCGCCCTGTAAAAGGAGAAAGAATCACTGAAATTTTACTACCATCCTCGTAGGATTTCCGATAATTCAATCCAGTAGAGGATTGGACATAACCCGGAGAAAGTAAGTCGGAAATCTTTGTTCGAATGTCATTCTCACTTCCGGAAGGTCTTGAATATTTAAATCCTTCCAATAGTTGAGTTCTTGCATCAATTTGGGTAGATAAGTAATAGACCTCCGAAAGTTCCCGACCATAATTACTGACAAACACAAAATTGTCATTGGTCTTTCGGGTCTGATAATCTCGATCAGATTGCCGGTTAAAACCCAAATTGATGGTCAGCTGCGTATCCCAGACCTTTTTGTCCTTTTTGTAGTTGGCAAAAAGCGAAACCCCTGAATTCAAGGCAAAGGAGGAAGCTCCCCCAGCAGCCCAATTGCTAAGTGTTACCTGTTGAATATTGAGATTGTAATTTCCCCCCGTTTTCCAAAATATTTCCTTTACCGGCTCCTCAATCAACAAGGAGTCTCCCAACATGAGCAAGGTGTCTCCATTGATCAACACAGTGTCAGGAATAATCTGCCTGTCTTGGGCGAGTAGCTTTCCCCCAAGCCCCATGAAAATAAGGCCTACAAAAAATAGAAATCTGCTCATAGGATTATTAAACAGGCTGAAATCAGGGCTTGAAGATAGTTAATTTCTGCCCCACACTAATGATGTTTTGGTTGCCAATACGATTCCAATCTTTCAGTTGTTCTACCGAAACCCCATATTTTCTGCTGATTCCATAGAGGGTGTCTCCTGGAGAAACTACGTGGGTAATGCTATTTCCATTGCTAGAAACCGGACGATTGGAGGACGTTACTTGTTCTGTTCTACTTGGATTTGCTTGGGGAGTATTCTTTGCTACCACATCCCTTTTTCCGGGTTGGATAGGTACAATAGGAATTTCTTCTCCTCGCTTTCTATGTTCTTGAAGGTTTAATACCATCCCTGCTTTCAAATCCTGATCTCTGCGAATCCGGTTTTTTGCTTTCAAAGCAGATAGCTTAATTCCGTATTTTTGGGAAATGCTCCAAAGGGTTTCGCCTGGTTGGACGATGTGTGTAGCGACTTCGGCTTTCGTCTTCTTCTTTTCGGTATAATAATATTCTCCAGCTTCAATTCGCTCTCCTGACTCCAAGTCATTCAAACGACGGAATTTTTTCTCTTTGATTCCAATTTGATCGGCAAATGTCGCCTGGGTCGTTGTTTTGTTAGCTTGTACCCCATCCAATTCATTGACGGTGATTTGATCAGGTTGGGATGCCTTGCTGGTATTTCCTGCAATGCGAGGGTAGGAACTAGCTGTACTATATTTTGGACTTGAACCAGTATTAGTGTTGCTTGGCTTATTTTTCTCAGTAATAGCTGGTTTGAAGTCCAATTCATCATTGCTAACAAATACTACCGAGTAAGCTCTTCCAGCTGGTATTTTACCATTGGAAGTCCACTTGTTCATTTCCTGTAAATGGTCTTCGGAAACCTTGTATTTTTGTGCTAGGGCAGAGAGACTAGTTGGGCCTTGGACTTTTACTTCCACTAGTCTAGGATTTCCCGAACTGGTGAAGACCGTCAATTGATTCTCAAAAGCTACTTTGTGAGCGAGGAATTTCTTAAAGTACCAATGAGAATTCCGATCAACATCTATAACTCGTTTTCCATTATACTTATTGCCAAAATAGGCTTTTGCGCCACCCAGACCCATCTGATAGGATACTAGTGCGCACATCCAGTTGTCAAAACTGGCATTGTGTTTTTTAAGATATAAAGCAGCACCACGGGAAGAATTCACGATATTTTTTCGATCATCAATTTGGCGATCTACCTGAAGAAAGACCTCTTCCGCTGTTCCTTGCTTGAACTGCCAAAAACCAACTGCATTAGACGTGGAGACGGCATCTGCGATCAAGCCACTTTCTTGAATGACCAAATATTTCAAATCTAAAGGGACGCCTACTGCCTGAAATTCACGCTCTACAAAAGGCATGTATAGTCTGACCCGATCCAGCTTTATCTGAAAATGTTTGGGACTTCGATACAAGGCATCCACATCAAGTTGGATTTCTCGTCGCGCCTGAGGATTGATACGGATGATCATATCCGCAAATTCCATCTCAGCAGGAACCTGGGGGATTTGGGCTACAGCCTTCCCTAAAAGGCTAACCAAAAGAAAAATTGAAAAAGCGAGTCTGGAAATAATCTTCATTTTCAGGGTAAGAATTTTATTGCTTCACCCTGTTGCAAAAATGATTCCTAAATTGCGATTACAGCTTTCTTGCCATCATAATTCCATCCCGAATGGGAATTAATGAGTTTTCTACTCGGGGGTCTTCTTGGACAAATTGATTGAATTTTAAAATAGCTTCAGTGTCCTTGTCTAGTTTTTTTCTCCCTTTTGGAAGGACTTTTCCTGACCAAAGTACATTGTCAGCAAGAATAATTCCCCCGGGAGGTACTCGGTCAATCACCAATTCATAATACGCTAGGTAATTTTCCTTATCTGCATCGATAAATACAAAATCAAATTCCCCTTCCAACTGAGGAATCAAATCTAGGGCATTTCCTAGCCGATAATCGATTTTTTCACTCAATCCACTTTCTTTAAAAAATCCCCGAACGCGATCTTCCAATTCATCATTGATATCTAAAGTAATGAGCCTTCCATTTTCACCTAATCCTTTGGCAAGGCAAATAGCAGAATAGCCTGTATAAGTGCCTATTTCGAGAATAGTTTTTGGGCGATGCATTTTGACCAATAATTCCAAAATTTTTCCTTGAAGAGGACCCGAAAGCATCCGAGGCATCAAAACCTTGGCTTGAGTTTCACGGGTTATTTTCTGAAGAATAGGGTCTTCTGAGCTAGTATGAGCTTCGCAATAGGCCAATAATTCTGGATCGATGAATTCCATGCTTAATTGGGTAAATAAGTCAGGTCGGTAATTTGGTTGGGGTCAAAAATCTCGTTGGCTATTTCCAGTAGTTCTTCCGCTGTAGTCTGTCGAATTTGAGTAAAAATCCTTTCCAATGGATCAATTTTTCCATGGTCAATTAAGCTTTTTCCAAATACGAGCATCAAGGCTGCGTAATTTTCTTCAGCCATTGCCATTTGACCCATAGCTTGTTCTTTTGCCATGTGAAGCTGTAGGGTACCTAACTTTTTTTCTCGCAATCTATTGAGCTCTTTTCGGACGATTTTTTTGGCTTTTGGAAGGGTTTTTTCCTCTGTGCCAAAAAATATCCCAAAGAAACCAATATCTGAAAATGGCTGGTAGCTGGATTCTATGCTATAAACAAGTCCATGTTTTTCTCGAAGAGCCATGTTTAGTCGGCTATTCATGCTGGGACCTCCAAGAATATTATTGAGAAGAAAAAGCTTGTACCGCTTTGGGTCATGTAGGGAATAGGCTGGTCTTCCCATTCCACAAAGGGATTGGGTGATATCGCGCTTGACCTGTTCTGCTTTTGCCTGATAATCTTTAAAACCACTTCGGATATATAGAGCCCGCTTGGTTGGGATTTCTGACAGCATTCCCTCAATAGCTCTAACTGCTTTGGAAAAGGAAATATTCCCGACCACAGAAAACACAATTTGGGAAGTATCAAGTCGACTTGCGATAAAATCAAAAAAGTCCTGCTGGGTGAAACGTCCGACAGTTTCTTCATTTCCCAAAATATTTCTACCTAAGGCATGATTTTCAAAGACCAAGGCATCCAATTCATCTTGAATAGAATCATCCGGAGAATCTCTATACATGGCCATTTCCTCCAAGATTACCTGACGCTCTTTTTCGATTTCTTTTGCAGGAAAAGTAGAATTGAAAGTAATGTCATATAGCAATTCGGCTGCTTTGGAATAGTGGTCTTTCAAGACTGAGGCATAAAAGCAGATTTTTTCTTTGGTAGTGTAGGCATTCAGTTCACCACCTAATGATTCAAGGCGGTTCAGAATATGAAAAGTCTTTCGCTTTTTGGTACCTTTGAAGGCCATGTGCTCCCAAAAGTGAGCTAGGCCTTCTT
Organism: Algoriphagus kandeliae; assembly: GCF_004571135.1. Classification (GTDB taxonomy): domain Bacteria; phylum Bacteroidota; class Bacteroidia; order Cytophagales; family Cyclobacteriaceae; genus Algoriphagus; species Algoriphagus kandeliae. The sequence goes on along the minus strand of NZ_SPSB01000004.1, from coordinate 276,819 downwards.
GTTCTTTGGTCTCGTCTCGACTACCGATATTCAAAATAAACCCACAGTGAACCAATCGGGTATGACTGACTTCCTGATGGACGATTCGAATGCCATTGGCAAGTTCTTTTACTTGATGCATAGTTTTTTTACCTACCAAAAATCAACTTTCCAAAGTCTTTTGGAATACTGAGAAGATTATCTCAATTTCAATCTCTGGTTATACAAAGAAAACAATTTTCTAACCGGGACTTGATTCAATTTAAAATAAAATAAGCATATGAAATATACGCCACTTCCTGCGGAACTCTACATCCGAAACCGAGCTAAGCTAGTACAGAAACTTGCGAAAAACTCCGTTGCGGTTCTTAATTCCAATGATATTATGCCTACCAATGCCGATGGTACCATGAAATTTCGGCAAAACAATGACTTGTTTTATCTCTGTGGAATTGATCAGGAGGAGACTATTTTGCTGATTGCACCGGATTGTCCTAATCCAGCTTGGAGAGAGGTTTTATTTCTGCGGGAAACCAATGAGCATATTGCGATTTGGGAGGGGCATAAATACACCAAAGAGGAAGCTGAAGCAGCCTCGGGAATAAAAAATATCCATTGGCTTTCCGATTTTGACTTGATTTTCAATTCGGTGATGGCACTTTCAGAGCGAGTTTATCTTAATACGAATGAGCACCTCCGTGCTGGTGTTGTCGTCGAGACACGAGATTCCCGTTTTATCAAATCCTGTAAGGAACGCTATCCACTCCATGAATACGAGCGCTTGGCACCTATCATGCATGAACTTCGAGGCGTTAAAGAGCAAGAGGAGATTGATCAATTGCAAGTCGCTTGTGATATCACGGAGAAGGGATTTAGAAGAATTTTGAATTTCGTAAAACCTGGTGTAACTGAGTATGAGATTGAGGCTGAATATCTGCATGAATTTGTACGAAGTAGAAGTAAGGGTTTTGCTTACGAACCAATCATCGCTTCGGGTCCTGCAGCATGTGTTTTACACTATATCGAAAACAATAAAGTCTGCAAGGCTGGTGATTTATTGTTGATGGATGTAGGAGCGGAATATGGAAATTACAATGCCGATATGACTCGGACTATTCCTGTCAATGGCCGCTTTACTGAAAGGCAAAAGGCAGTTTATAATTCGGTTTTACGCGTTCAGCGAGAAGCGATGAATATTTTAAGACCTGGTGTCACTATTCAGGATTACCATAAAGAAGTTGGTCTGATTATGCAGTCAGAGCTTTTAGGTTTGGGTTTGATTGATCAAACAGATATCAAAAATCAAGATCCTAAATGGCCAGCTTACAAGAAATATTTTATGCATGGAACTTCCCATCATTTGGGGCTTGATGTGCATGATGTGGGAACAATGCATTACCCAATTACCACGGGGATGGTCTTTACGGTGGAACCAGGTATTTATATCCAAGAAGAGGGCTTGGGAGTTCGCTTGGAAAATAATATTGTCATTAAGGAAGAGGGCTATTTTGACCTAATGCGGAATATTCCTATTGAAGTGGAGGAAATTGAAGAATTGATGAATTCATAAAAAATAGAGGCCGTCTCGAAAGTCTATCTTTTGTCAGGCTGAGCGAAGTCGAAGCTGATTTTGTTACTATGCAACATTTTGACTACGCTCAATGTGACAAAAATGAATTATGAGATGGCCTCTTACTTTAATTTTACTTTCCTAAAATCCAATTTCTACCATCACAGGAAAGTGATCCGATGGATATTTCTTCCCATAATTATCGCTCAAAACTCCATGACGATAAACTTGGATATCACCTTTGATAAAAATATGATCGATGATTCCATCAGGTAGTACTTCCCAATCGAATCCAGTAAAAGTTCCTCTTGGTCCATAGGAGGGAATTGTTGAAATCAAGCGAGCATCTTTCCAATCAGGGGATTGGGTGATGGTGGTATAGGCAGGATTATCAGGAGTAACATTGAAGTCTCCCATTAAAATCACAGGGAGATTTTCGGAATTAATTTCATCTATTTTTTGAACAACTAATTTGCTGCTTTCTTCTCTGGCTTGCTGTCCGATGTGATCATAGTGGATATTGAACACGTAGAATTGATTTCCTTCCAAGTCTTCAAATTTTCCCCAAGAACAGATTCGATTTAGGGCTGCATCCCAGCCTTTACTCGGTGTTTCAGGAGTAGGGGAAAGCCAAAAAGTTCCTTGCTCATCAAGCTTAAACTGATCAGGATCAAAAAATATCGCTGTGTATTCACCTTTTTCAGCACCATCATCTCTTCCCACACCCAAATAATCATAGCCAAGAGCTTCTTTTAGCTGATTGACTTGATGGTTTAGCCCCTCTTGTGTGCCGAAAAGGCTAATTTGATGGAATTGAATCAAGGCAGCGACATGAGGTAGTCTATCTTTCCAGAGGTTTCCTTCATCATTGGGATTGTCCCATCGGATATTGAAAGTTGCTATTTGGTGGCTTTGAGCAAATGTATTGGAACAAAATGCACTAATTGAAAAAATAAAAAAAGCGAGTTTGAGACTATTTGTGAGATTCTTCATGGAACTATTGCGATTCTTTTTGTTTATCATTTAAAAATGACCTTTAATTTGAAGAAAAGAAAAGCTAATGAAGACAATCTACCCGAAAGATCTGCCCATTCCTGAGTTTCATGCTTTATTGCAAGGAAGTATTGCACCACGGCCAATTGCATTTGCCAGTACGATTGATGGGGAGGGAAACGTGAATTTGAGCCCTTTCAGTTTTTTTAATTTATTCAGCACTAATCCACCTATTTTGATTTTTTCCCCATCCCGGCGGGTACGCGATAATACTACTAAACATACCTTGGAAAATGTCCATGAAGTCCCGGAAGTGGTCATTCATGTCGTTCATTATGGGATAGTAGAGCAGATGTCCTTAGCAAGTACCGAATATCCAAAAGGCGTAGATGAATTTGTGAAGGCAGGATTCACACCAGTGCCTTCCACTCATGTTAAACCCCCTCGAATTAAAGAGGCTCGTGTTTCTTTTGAGTGCAAGGTCAATGAAATAAAAGCACTTGGAGATCGAGGTGGGTCCGGGAATTTGGTGATTTGTGAAGTGCTTTGTGTCCATGTGGACGAACAAATACTCAATGAAAAAGGAATAATTGATCCTCATAAACTGGACCTCGTGGCGAGATTGGGAGGGAATTGGTATTCCCGTACAAATGGTCCATGCCTATTCGAAATTCCCAAGCCTTTGAGTACAATGGGAATTGGGGTAGATCAAATACCTGAAGAAATTCGAACTAGCCCGGTTTTGACGGGGAATAATTTGGGAAGATTAGGTAATGTAGAAAGCCTGCCTACTGAGGAGGAAGTGATAGCATTTGGAAAAAGCCCTGTACTTGAAGAAATGCGTGTTCGATTCCAAAATGATCGAGCAAGCTGGATTGATCACTTGCATCGCTACGCTCAGGAGATTCTTGAAGCGGGAGATGTGAAAAAAGCTTGGTTAGTCCTTTTACAAAAGGTTTAATAAATGCGTTTCCATTCAATTTATTTTGTCAAACTGAGCGAAGTCGAAGTCTTTTCTTTAATTAAAAGGACATTTCGACTCCGCTCAATGTGACATCAAATTAATTAACTCTTATTTCCTGAGGCATTCGGGCTTGTATACCCTGATAGTTTTTCACCTTTTCCAAATTTTGATAAACCGGATAGAGTTCACCCAAACGGGCTTGAAGGATTTTGGTTTGAACATTGTCTGACAAATCATCCATCAACTTTTCAAACCAAGGTTTTGGCTGCGGGTAGTAAATTACTCGGAAGTCATCTCCTGCATCAATTTTTCCAGCTGCAATTTCAATAGCTGTGTCCAAGCCTCCTAAAACATCCACTAGTCCTCGTTCTTTCGCTTGATTACCTGTCCAAACTCTCCCCGACGCTACTTCTTTCACGGCTTCAGGGCTCATGTTCCTTCCTTCAGCAACACGGGAAATGAAGGTGTCATATCCCTCTTCAATCGAGTTTTGCATGATGGTTCTTTCTACTTCCGTCAGAGGACGTGCTACATTCATAAAATCAGAAAGTTCACCCGTAGAAACCACATCAGTTGTTACTCCCAACTTATCATTGATGAGTTCCTGCACATTAAACCAAAGTCCAAAAATTCCGATTGATCCTGTGATGGTATTAGGTTGTGCAACAATGGTGTCAGCTGGTGCAGAAATGTAATATCCCCCCGATGCAGCAACTTCTCCCATTGAAACGATGACTGGTTTTGCTTTCTTAGCCTCATTCATTTCTCTCCAAATAACCTCAGATGCTAAAATGGATCCGCCTGGAGAATTCACTCGAAGAACAATGGCTTTGATATTATCATCCTTTCTTGCTTTTCGGATTTCTTTGGCAAATTTATCAGAGCTGATTACTCCGTCTGCATTTCCGCTTACGATTTCACCCTCAGCGATAATCACCGCAATTCGGTTTCTTGAAGTTAGGTTTTCACTTTTTGCTACTGAACCTAAATTCGTTGCATTGATTGTTCGTATATCATCATCCTCACCCAATCCTAGTTTTTCTCTAAGAATGGCATGAACTTCATCTTCGTAAGTCAGCTTGTCTACTAGGTGGAAATCCACAGCATCCTGGGCCCTTCTAACCAACATTTGATCATTGATGAGTTGCATGCTGTCTAGAGAAACTTGACGGGATTCTGCTACAGCCTGAATCATGTTTTGATTGATATCTTCCAAAAAGAATTCAGTTTGTAAGCGATTTTCAGGACTCATTTTGTCGAGAATAAAGGGCTCTACTGCACTTTTGAATTCACCTACCCGAAACACAATCGGCTCGATTCCAACTTTTTCGAAAAAGCCTTTTAAGAAAATTACCTCTGAGGCCAAGCCATTAAAATCAACTGCCCCCATGGGGTTCAGATAAACCTCATCTGCAACAGAAGCCAGGAAATAACCGCCTTCCGAATAGGCTTCATCATAAGCAACGATAAATTTTCCAGATTCCTTAAAGCTTTCCAACTCCTCCCGAAGCTCCAATAAATTGGCTTGGCCAGCCATGACTAATCCTGAATTCAGGTAAATTCCTTGGATATTTTCATTGGTTTTAGCTTCACGTATAGCCTTCTTCAAATTAACCATTCCTGCTTGAAGAGCCCCGCCGAAAGGATTCTCCAAAGGTCCAAAGTTGAGGTCATCTTCAGATGTTCGTTCCACTAAAGTCCTGCCATTGAGATTCAGGTGAAGGATGGTGTTTTCCTGAACCTTGACTTCTTTTTCTCCCGAGGCTGCAATGATGCCAATCAGTCCAAAAAACAGCAGAAAACTGAGGATACTGAAAATAACCAAGCCTACAATAACTGCTAAAACGTTTCCTAAGAATTTCATAATGAATTTATTTATGGGGCTAAAATAGCTTAATTTGATCTAGTATTGAAAATCAATTTAAAAGTAGAAATGGTTCATGAGGTTGTTTTGATTTTGGGGGGTAATCAAGGAGATCGAAAGAGACTCTTGGAAAATGCTAAAACGGCTGTCAGTAGTTTAGGAAATTTGGTTGCAGAATCTCAGATTTTCGCTACCGAGGCCTGGGGTGGAGTTGCAAAGGAAGCATTTTTAAATCAGGCGTTGGTTCTTGAAACAAAGTTGGGTCCCTTGAGATTTTTAAAGCAAATCCAGCAGATCGAAAAAAATATGGGTAGGAAGCGTTTGGTGAAATGGGGAGATCGGACGATGGATATTGATATTTTGTTTTGGGATAATGCAATGATTGATTTGCCCGAATTAAAAATCCCGCACCCTGAAGTTGCCAATAGGCGATTTGTTTTAGGGCCCCTTATGGATGTCCTTCCCGATTTGGTTCATCCTGTTTTAGGAAAAACCATTCGCCAACTTTTTGAGGAATGTCCGGACACATCCAATGTATCAGTATTCAAAGAATCAGTATAAAAAAATCCCCGACTGATTAGCCGGGGATTTGAATTAAAATTCTGCGTTCCCAGGAGTCCTTGGGAAGGCTATTACGTCTCGAATATTACCCATTCCAGTTACGAATTGGACCATTCGTTCAAAACCAAGTCCGAAACCTGCGTGTGGGGTAGAACCAAATCGACGTGTATCCAAGAACCACCACATTTCCTCGGTTGGAATGTGCATTTCTTCCATTCGCTGAACCAGTTTATCCATTCGTTCTTCCCGCTGAGATCCACCGATGATTTCACCGATTCCAGGGAAAAGAATATCCATAGCCGCTACCGTTTTTCCGTCTTCATTTTGACGCATATAGAAGGCTTTGATCTCTTTTGGATAGTCTGTTAAAATTACCGGCTTTTTGAAATGCTTTTCTACCAGATAACGCTCATGCTCAGATTGAAGATCAGCGCCCCATGATTCGATCAGGTATTGGAATTTCTTCTTTTTGTTTGGTTTCGAATTCTTCAAAATATCGATTGCCTCGGTATAGGTGATTCGAACAAAGTCATTATCAGCTACAAACTTCAGCTTTTCAATCAAGCCCATTTCAGAGCGTTGATCGGCTGGCTTGGACTTTTCCTCCTCCAGTAGTCGGGCTTCCAAAAACTTGAGGTCATCCTCACAGTTTTCCAAAGCGTATCGGATCAAATACTTCAAGAAATCCTCGGCTAAATCCGCATTATCCTCTGCATCATAGAAAGCCATTTCTGGTTCAATCATCCAGAATTCAGCCAAATGACGAGTAGTATTGGAATTTTCAGCCCGGAAAGTAGGCCCAAAAGTGTAAATCTCAGACAATGCCAAAGCTGCCAATTCACCTTCTAGCTGACCAGATACCGTCAAATTAGCTTCTCGCTCGAAGAAATCTTGCTTAAAATCTACAGCTCCATCTTCGGTTCTTGGAGGATTGCCGATTTCTAAGGTAGTTACCTTGAAAGTTTCTCCAGCTCCCTCCGCATCGGAAGCGGTGATGATTGGAGTGTGAATATAGAAGAACCCTTTGTCATTGAAATACTTATGAACAGCATAGGCAAGGGCATGGCGGACTCTGAAAACTGCGCTGAAGGTATTCGTGCGCATTCTTAAATGAGCGATCTCTCGGAGAAATTCCAAAGAGTGCTTTTTAGGCTGTAGCGGATATTTTTCAGGATCTGCTTCGCCCAAAACCTCAATAGAACTAGCATGTAATTCTGCTGCTTGTCCAGCGCCTTGCGACTCCACAATGGTGCCGTTTACCTTTAGACAAGCTCCGGTACTACATTTTTTTAGAGTTTCTTCCGAAATCACATTCGGGTCAGCAACCACTTGGTAGTTGGTGATAATGGAACCGTCATTCAGGGCGATGAATGATACATTTTTATTAGAACGTTTGGTTCGTACCCAGCCCATAATAGTGACTTCAGCTCCAATAAGGGGCTGTTCCAGTAAAGATTTGATTTTGACCCGCTTGTTAAATGCCATGATTGCGTTGATTAAATTTCATTTGAGCTTCCTTGCTCGCTAAAAGGGTTTGCAAAAAAACGATTAAATAAGCTTTTTATCAAAAATTTGCGCGTTTTTCCTAACTTTGAATTCAAGGCTTTTTCAGTTGAAAAAGCTTTTTTAAACCTACAGGATCGGTTCTAAATTTCCCAAATGCAGAAGTTAAATCTTAGTCAGACGCTTTCTCAGAAGCTTTCTCCTCAGCAAATCCAATTTATCAAATTGCTGCAGGTGCCTACTGCTGAATTGGATGCTAGAATTGAGGAAGAGTTGGAAATTAATCCCGCCTTAGAAGAGGGAAGGGAAGAAAAAGAGGAATCTTCTCAAGACGATACCTTTGAGGATAATTATGAGGAAGATATGCCAATGGAAGATCGGGATATCAACCTAGATGATTATCTCGATGATGAGTATAGTGGGTATAAAATGCATGGGGACGGGAATTATAATCCGGACGAAGAGGACAGAGAAATACCGATTTCTTCACAGGCATCCTTGCATGAACAATTGATCCAGCAATTGAATTTTTTGAAACTGGATGATCGGCAGAAACTGATCGGTCAGCAATTGATTGGAAGTATCGAAAACGATGGCTATATCCGCAGGGATTTGGAAGCCATTATCAATGATTTAGCCTTCAGCCAAAATATCGAAACTGACATTGATGAAGTGGAAGAAATTTTGGTAAAAATCCAAAATTTTGATCCGGCAGGAATTGCGGCCCGAAATCTTCAAGAATGCCTTTTAATTCAGTTGGAGCGAAAAGAACATCCGGACGACCCGGAAGTGCAACATGCCCTTCGGATTGTACAGGATTGTTTTGATGAGTTTACCAAAAAGCACTATTCTAAAATCCAGCGGAAGTGTGACTTGACTGAAGAAGAGACCAAGGAAGCAGTCAATTTGATCACCCGGCTTAACCCTAAACCTGGAGGAACTTCGGACGGCTTGGTTCGGACGCAGTATATTATTCCTGATTTTATTTTGACCAATAATTCAGGGAAGCTTGAGGTTTCTTTGAATTCAAAAAATGCTCCTGAACTTCGTATTTCCCGATCTTATGCAGAAATGTTTGATGCATATGATAAATCCGACAAAAAGGACAAGAAACTCAAGGAGACGGTCACTTTCGTCAAGCAAAAATTGGATGCGGCTAAATGGTTTATTGATGCGATCAAGCAGCGTCAAAATACTTTGCTTAGAACGATGGAGGCCATTGTGGAGTATCAGTACGAATTTTTCTTGGATGGTGATGAGACAAATTTGCGTCCGATGATATTGAAAGATATCGCAGAGAAAATCGATATGGATATTTCCACTGTTTCTCGCGTGGCCAACAGTAAAGCTGTGCAAACCGAATTCGGCGTTTATCCTTTGAAATATTTCTTTTCCGAAGGTATTTCTACCGATAGTGGGGAAGATGTAAGTAACCGAGAGGTCAAATCTGTATTGCAGAGTATGGTTGACCAAGAAGATAAAAAGCGGCCACTTTCAGATGACAAATTGGTCAAATTACTCAACCAAAAAGGATATAATATCGCAAGGCGAACTGTTGCCAAATACCGAGAACAATTACAGATTCCGGTTGCTAGATTAAGAAAAGAGTTGTAGTGGGGAAAATCAGTTCATTAGTAATTTCTGTTGTTTTCCAGCCACTAATCATTCCAATGATGGTATTTGGAATGATCCTTTTTGGCGTACCAGAATCTACTAGCGTGCCTTTTGAGTTTAAGACTCGAATTTTTTACCTGATCTTGATGTCCACATTAGTGATTCCCATGTTGACCATATTTGGTCTTCGGCTAAGTGGAACTGTCAAAAGTCTTCATATGCACACTACAAAAGACAGAATTATTCCTTTTTCTGTAACAAGCATATATTTTTTATTGACTACTTATTTTATGCATCGGATTTCTGAATTGGATCCGATTATTTGGGAAACCATGGCATTGATTTCGGGAGTTGTGGTGATTTTGACTATAGTGACTATTTTCTGGAAAATGTCAGCTCATATGACCGGGGTAGGAGGTTTAGTCGCCTTAGTTTTGGTATTAGGATTCCGATTTTCCAATTTTCAATCCCTGTACCCACTTTTACTTTCTATCTTTTTATCGGGAGGGGTCGCATCTTCACGATTGTTTTTAAATGCGCATAAGCCGTTGGAGGTTTATGTAGGATTTATTTTTGGATTCTTGAGTTGCTATTTTGGATTCCAATGGATTTGGTCATAAAAAAACCGGGCTATTGACCCGGTGAATAATTAGAATAAGTTAACCGCGACACCAAAACTGATTTGAGCAGCCCTGTTGTCGAAAGGACCTTGATTTTCTTGGAAAAGTCGATTTAGACCAAAGTAGCTCCAAACATAAAAACCAGGTGATCCCGCTTTCAATGATAAGCCGTATCGGATTTTTTCGAATCCATAATTTTGGGAGTCTTTGATTTTTCGACTTACCCCATCTTCATCTTCAAATTTGATTTTGCTGTGGGCATTGTAAAGAAAGCCAACTCTACCACCAAAAGTCAATTTGAATCCTTTGTAATAATTGGTTTTGTTGAAGTGATATGTGAAATCCAATGGTACTTCAAAGTAGCTAAGCGCAAAGGTGTTTTTATTCACTTGAATATCATCTCCAAAAACTTCTGTAAGCTCTAAAAGTTGACTGGATTCGGGTCCTTTTTCAGGGTCATTGAAAAGATTTTTTTCGTCATTAAAAGCAAGCTTATCTGTTCCAATTCCAAAACCCGGATTAAATGTCACTCCAGATGTTTCTCCGAAAATTGAGATTGGGTGCTGGTAATAAATATTGAGTGTTCTTGATCCGAAAAATCCAGTACTAAGATCTGCAGGTCTATTATTCAATACATTAAAACCGAACTCTACCTTAAGGTCAGAAGGGATATTGGGACGACCTCCGATTGGTACTTTTGGAGTTTTGGTTTCTTGGGCCTGTACAAAGTGGATCAGGAATAGAAGTGGTAATAATCCGAATAGTTTTTTCATTTGATAGTATTCTTTTTTAGCGATCAAAGGAAACTTTGTTGTCACTGCACAAATTATTTTGATTTGCCTGTAATCATCGAAAAGCAACAAGTCTCCATGCTAATGCGGGCAAAAATAGAAAATCCCAAAGGATTTAACCTGCTTTTGCTCTTAATAATTCTTAAGTCTGCTTTGATGAAATTTTTTGTATTAAAAAAAAGCTTGAAGGTGATATTTGAAAACAAAACGATATTCAATACCTTTGCATTCGCTTTCGGCCTCGTAGCTCAACTGAATAGAGCACCTGATTACGGCTCAGGAGGTTTCAGGTTTGAATCCTGACGAGGTCACAAAGACAAAAGCCCAACTTATACGGTTGGGCTTTTTTTGTTGCTTTGTCTCGTCCTCAAATATGTCCTTAAGAGGCTTCAAGGTCAGTTTTTAAATTCTTCTCCAATTTAATTTGGCTTTTTTTTTGTAACCAATGTGGTTACTTTGGTATCAAATTAAGCTTTATGAGAGGCATTAGACTTTTTTGTTTTGGGTCACTTTTATTTATCCTTGCCGGGTGTGAAAGTTGGCTACAGGATATTGGCCTGGTAGATGTCAAAAAAATCAAAGGGCCTTGTACCATCACCTTGATTGATGGAACACTCATAGAAACTCCCCATACGATTGAAATTAGTATCCGAACCGAGGTGCTTACTTATCGCGATGAGGATGGGAAAATTTGGTCGCTTTTTAAAGACGAATACGAAAGTTATTCCTGTCAATAATTAAAAAAAAATGCAGCCCGAAGGCTGCATCTTATTTTTAGTGACCTGCTGAAGATAATGCAGGTTTACTTCCTTTTTGCCAGATAAACAGGATTATAAATAGGACAATTAGAATGGAAGGGAACATGGTGAGCTTTAGAAGCGTCTCTTGTCCAGTTGCTAATTCCAATTGTGCTCCAGTAAGTCCTTCTGCCACATTAGTCGCTCTTGCTGAGTCAATCCAGCTACCAATGATTGGCTGCCAAATTGCAGTAGAGAACATTCCCACGCCACCAATAATCGACATTCCCAAAGCACCGCTTAGAGGAACTCGTTGAGCAACTGCACCTACCATTACTGGCCAGAAATAAGCCACACCCAAAGCAAATACAACGGCAGCAACATAGGCAACTGGACCAGTTACAACGCTAAACATGTATGTTCCAATAGCCGCTAAAACCGCACCGCTGAGAAGAACACCGGTTTGTCCCAATTTGCCAACAACAGGTCCTGCGAAAAACCGTGCTACTGCCATTACACCAGTAGTCAAAGCCAAAATCAACATACCACTTGCTCCTGAGCTATCCAATACCACATTTGCCCACTGCTGAGTACCAAATTCGGTGATCGCAGTGATAGACATACAGATAAACAAGAAGATGTAAAGCGGGCTAATCATTGCCTTGATGTTACTTGAAATAGAAGTAGCTGCTTCTACATGTGGTTTAGGGAATGCTTTTCCAAAGAACAATACCGCGTAGGCAATAGTAGGGATCATCATTACCCAAATTTGTGGCTGCCATCCCATTCCGGCATCAGTCATAAACTTGGAGATCAAGGATCCTAAAACGATACCTCCAGGGAACCACATGTGGAAGCGGTTCAACATTTTATTCATTTTTACTCCAGTGTACATGTCTGCAATCATAGGATTACAAGCTGCTTCTGTACATCCATTTCCAAAACCAATAAATAGAGTGGAGATCAATAGAGTAGTATAACCACCTGCATAAATTGTCATCAAAATACCGATAGTGTGGGTGACAAAGGCGATGTTCATGATGACTTTTGGGCCAAGTTTGTGGTAAAAAAGACCACCCAAAATCATGGATATCGGAAAGCCTAGGAACCACATGGAGTTTATAAAGCCCAACTGCTCAGCAGTTAGTCCGAAGTCTTCACCAAGTTGGGGAAGGATTCCCGCACGAATGGCAAAGGTGAATGCGGTGGTAATCAAGGCCAGACAGCTGGCATTGAAAAGCGCGGTTCGGTTGATGTTTTGCGTCATAGATTTAGGTTTTTTTGGATTAGGATTGATAATGCATTCGATTGAAAGCTGTCAAAATAGGAAAAATATTGCATTCTGACTTTTCCAGTTATAAAAATTTCACTGGCTAATCAATCACCAGAAGAGAGCCTGTGATTTTTTCTTCAAAGCCATAGATTGAATTTCTGACAATTAGCAAAACAGCAAGGGTCCCAATCGGGGCTTTTCTTCCGTTAATTGAAGTTCCGTCCCAATTAAAAAAAGGATATTCGATTGGGATTTCTTGAGTGATATCGTGGTGGACCAATTCTCCAAACCTATTGAAAATAAAAAGTTCTGCTTCGGTGATTCCTTCATTGACTATTACCCTGAAATCCTGATTTGGATCACCAACCACCATAGCATCAGGAAATATCACCTGGAAGTTACAGGCATCGTAAGTCTCGAAATTATCTGAGAAGACACAATTGTCTGCAGTGCTAACTATGAGGGTATATTCTCCAACCTGGTCAGGTTTGAAAATAGGCGCAGTAGAAATTAATTGCCCTTCAAAATACCATTCGTACAAAGCATAAGAGCCAGGATCAATTCCCGGATAGGAATTTGGTTTTGAGCAGATGGCATATCGTTCGTCCAAATTTGGCTCAGTTAATAAGGTACTATTTTCTACGGGAATAAAATTTCGGCCTATTTCACAACCAATCTTATTATATACAACCGCTTCATAATTTCCAGGTCGATCTATTTCAATCTCAAAAAGGTTTTCAAATTGGATGAGATCTTCCCTATTATTATTCTCATCATAAAAAATCCATTCCACTCGATCCACTTCTTCTTCTTGAGTGTCTAGCGTTACAATGGCAGTGGCTGGATCAGGACAAATTTTGGTGGCAATTAAGTCCACTGGAACTGATAGAACCGGAGGTAGAATTGAAAAAGGAATAGGAGTTACTTCACAGAAGCCGCTTGCTAATGGTTGGACTGTTACCGTATAATCTCCCAATGCAGTAGGGTAGAAATACTCTCCTCTTCCGACAATTTCTCCCTGATCATTGAGCCATCGAATTGAAGTTTTGGAGATGTCAAAATTTTCAACGATTACACGATATACCTGATTACCAAAACAATCCTCCTCGAATAATTCCAGATCAAATTGAATTTTATCAGAAAGGGTAGCTTCAAAGTTAATTTCTCGAGGGCAATTGCCATTGGCCTCATTACTTTCTCCAATTAATCTATAAGTCCCTTCTTTTGTTAGTACAAATGATTCTCCTTTTTGCCGAGACTCTTCAAGCCCATCAGGATCAATTAATGTGAAGGTTAGGTTTTCATTTGTTTCGGGAATCAGCTCAAATTGCTCACAAATGTTGATTTTCCCCGGGTTACTGAAATTGACTTGGGGTAGAGATGGAATTGTAATTTCCCGAACTGGATAGGTGCACCCGTCAATTTTCAATTCAATCAAATATGTGCCTCCTGAAAGCGTAAATTGAACTTGGTCCTGAGCTGTAATATTATCGGCTTGAACTTCTCCAAACCCAGGAGATAAAGCACGAATAGTTCCATTTACTTGGCCTTGTTGAAATTGGAGTGTAAGGACTCCAGGTTTAACACCATTTTCGGTACAGCTTTCTGCTGTGATTTCATAATTCGGCTCAAAAATATCTGGCGTACTGGGATTGGTAATTGGAGGGTTTTTGGTATCTAGATCAAGTAAAGTGGTGAATTTACAAAGGTTACTATAGGCTTGAATGGTATAGACTTGTGGATTTAGGTTAGACAAGGAAATGCTATTTCCAGTACCTAAATTGGTCTCTAAATAATCAAGTTCGACTATTCTTACAGAATCAAGGTCAGATAGAGCTGATATCAAAAAAGAGCCGTTTGGTTCAGAACAATTGTCTGGTTTCTCCAAAATCCGGATGTCAATTTTTGGCTTTTCACGGACTTCGAAAGTTGTTCTCCTTTCTGACCTACATCCAGGATAATTTTCATCTATTGCTGAAAAAATCACTGTATAAGTTCCTAGTGCCTGTATTTCTTCACTCTTAAGATTAACTTCAAATGCAGATCCAAGGGGTTCTGGAGTGTTATTTCCTGGTTTAATCAAAAACCAATCACCTGAAATTGGCGTGTCTAGTCCAAGCTTTTGAGATTCACCTTGACAAAGTGTAGACTGGGAAAGAGTTAGTTTAAAATCCAAAGATGGGCCCACATAGGTAGATCCATTAACAACACATTCAGCTGACCCAGTACTACTAGTTTGAAAAAACTCAACTTTATAATAGCCCTCTTTATTTACGAAAATGCTATTTCCATTTCCAATAATATCTCCTTCAATGTTTCTCCAAATAATCGTGTATTGCTCTAGATTTGAAGTTGAGGGATCAATAGCAATAAGTTCCACTGGATCGCTCCCACAAAGAAGATAATCTGTTTTTAATTCTAAACTTGGGCCTTTTTGTACCCGGACAGTCTGTGATTCTTGATAAATTATTTGAGTTCCTCTTCTTACACTCAAGCTGACTTGGTATAATCCAATTTCATTGAATGATATTTTAACAGTTTCAAAAGGGGCTCCACCGCCAGTTCTATTAAAAAATTCATTGCCATTTGGGTCAATAGCCTTCCAAGTATATACGTCTCCTGGATCTCCACCTCCACTAAAAGTCCCAATCACACCTCCAAAAACAATGCAAAGATTTTCAGGTCCTATAAGTTGAGGGTCTGCAAAGCGATGAGACTCAAGAGAGGGAAAGGAATCGATATTCTTGTTTTGACCAGATGGAATAAAAGCCAAAATCAAGAAAATTGTCCAAACCAATTTGATCTCAATCTTCGTAAATGAAAACTGAGCAAAGGCTTGCAATTAATTGTTTTTTAGGGTGATGAGTAAGTTTGGAGTACTCACTAATTATTCTGACAATTCGCTATCGCAAAAAATGTTCCATTACCGGAATTAATTATCAGTCAATCACCATTAAAGATCCAAATTGCGTTTTATGGATATTTTTCTCGTAATTAATTAGATCAATTCGGATGGAATAAGCACCATTTGGTACTTTTTTACCTCGATAATAGCCATCCCAAACACAAGTTGATTCTTCGGTGATTAGCTCGGAATTTTGGCAATTAAAAATCAACTCTCCCCATTGATTAAAAATCCATAACTCCAGTTCATCAACCAAGTAGTTGGTATAAATCAAAAATGGCTTATCAGGATCTTCAGGGGTTATGGCGGTTGGGAATTGAACACGTAATTCGCATTCTTCTTCGGTTACAAAACTTGTAGCATAGGCACAGCCTTCAGCACTTGTAACCACCAAGTCATATTGTCCAATTTGGGAAGGCTTAAAGGTACTTGCAGATGACACTACTTGACCTTCAAAATACCATTCATATGAGGCAAAGTTTCCAGGATTTATTTGAGGTCCTAAATCTAATCGAGGACATATTTTATAAGAATCCTTAACCTCGGGTCTAAATTGGTCAGTACTTCTTATGACCAAATTTTCATCTCTTCCAATGACACAGCCAAACCGGTTATACAGTCTAACTTCATAAGTTCCTTCCTCAATTGCTAAGATTTCTGTTTTGTTGTTTTGGTTGAGCTGGGAAGTATTATTGCTGAGATCTGTATACCACCATTCAATAGTTTGAACTTGTTCCAAATCTGCCTCAAGTCTAAGAGCAGCGTCAGGTTGATCTGGACAGAGGGTTTCTGCTATGATTGCGGTAGGAATAGATAATATCGGTTGTGGTAGGTTAAAATCCTTTGGGTTAATTTTACAAGCAATGGAGCCCGAGGGTTGAACTTCAAGGGTAAAATTTCCATATTCGTCCGACAGAAATATCTGATCAGTTGATAAAAGATCTCCACTAGCATTTCTCCAGAAATAGTCGACTTGGTCAGCCAGATAATTGCTAACGTCAGCCTGATATTCATATACCCCATTGCAGTCCAAGTTGATCAAAACAGGTTCAAATTCCACTGGAGGGTTGATTCTCACATTGAATAATTTCTGCTCAGGGCAGAGCGGTCCTGAAATATCAGGATCATAACCTAATAGAACATATTCGCCTTCCTGATCCAAAGTAAATGACTCACCTGATGATTTGATCTCTTCTTTCCCATCAGGAAAAGTAAGAAGGAATTCCAGGTTTCCATTAGTATCTGGGAGGAGCTCATAGGGATCACAAATTGAAAGATCACCCGGAATATCAAAAGGCACTTTATCCGGGATTAGGTCGATTCGAAGGGTAGATCTTCCTAACTCACAGTCTTTATTTATTGATGGAATTCGGCTGAAAACAGCTGCCTCATAAACCCCTTCCACATCGACTGTGATTTGGGTTTGATTGATGAATTGGGGCAGGTCCTCTATATTTCCCTCAAAGTCATAGCGTCTCCACTCAATATCCGTTATTTCTTCAGGGAATGTGGAGCTCAAATCGAGTATTGCTCTTGGGCCAAATTCACAAAGCTTGGTAGATTCTAGCGATACCTCTACCTCCAAAACAGGTTGCTTGATTTCGAATTCCACTGGAGGTATAGGGCAGGCTTGACTATTAGCTGGCTGAACATCGAGCTTGAAGTTTCCAAAACTTGTAGGGTTTAGGAATTGCCCTGTTCCAACCAGTTGATCGTTTTCGTCAAACCAACGGAATTTTACAGTACTTGGATCTCTGCCAAATATGTCTGCTTCATATGTCATATTACCAAAGCAATCCTGATCAATTAGTTTGGGCTCGAAGTCTACAGGATCAACCAATGTTACATTGAAAGTTTTCAATAAGGGGCAAAGATCTCCAAGACCAGCAAGTCGACCAACCATACTATACTCACCCGCTTCGGTTAAGGTAAAGGGTTCATTCGCTGTTTTTGTGGTTTCCGAACCATCCGGTGAAATCAGCGTGTATTCTAGATTTTGAGAGCTAGATGGAATAAGGTCATATGATTGGCAGATATTTAAATTCGCGGGAATATTAAAATTCACCTGGTTTAAGCCGGGGACCTCAAATTCTTCACGTTTTGGGAGTTTACAACTATCCTCGTTAAAAACTTCAAAGAAATATTTCCCTCCTCCGATTTCAATTTTTTCAGACTCTAGCCCTGAGGCTGAGCGAGTGAATATTTCTTCACCTCTAAAATTTAATAATCTGTAAGAACCTTCTAGCGGTCCACTAATCATTCGAAATATAAAAGACCCCAAAGTTTTTCCGGATTCTGTACATACCTCTGGTTCGATGTTCTCAATTTCAAATTCAAGTCCGGGAGGAGGGTCTGATAAGGGTACAACAGTTCCAAATAATGAAACACAGCCATTCAACTGTGAAACAAGACTATACGCCCCAGACTCAAGCCCTGTAAAATCAATAATATCTCCGGAGTTAAATGGCCCTTGACTTTGTCCTATTCCTTCAATCGAAATAAAGTCCAGATCCGTTAAAGCTTTTACCTGTAATGCGCCGTCGGGAATAAAACAGCCTGAAGAACCAAAGGCTTCAACTAGTTCAATGCTTGGAAGAAAATTGAATGTAATAGTCTCTGTATCCTCTGGCGAACAACTAGGATTATTCGGGTTTTCTAGCCTAAAAATAATTTCATAATCACCAGGTTCATTAATTGCTCCTCCACCTGAAACTGTAATTGAATTTCCCGTTCCAATTTTTGTAGGAGTCGATGTACCTAATTTTTGGATATACCAATCGCCTGAAATTAATGGGTCTGTAGTAAAATTGATTGTTTCTCCTGGGCAAAGATTGGTTTTTGATGCTTGTATAGAAACACTTGGCAATTCCTTAACCTCTGTTTGAATGGTTGTTGTACATTCTGGATTTCCGGAAGAATTTGGAAAGAAAAAAGTCACTTCATATTTGCCAATAGAGGAAATATCAAGTAAACTTTCGTTTCCTATGATGTTTCCAGATTCATCTCTCCATTCAAATTCATAATCAGAGAAGTTTTCAGATGACGGACTTATAGCCTCAACTGTCAGCACCTGCCCATTACAAATTTGATAGCTCGGATTAAGCGTGATATCTGGCCCTTTTATTACTTCAATTACCTTTTCTTCCTCATAAATTTGAATCCCCCCACGATTTACAATCAATTGTATTTTATGAGACCCCAATAATCCAAAAGTGTAGCTGATTTCTTCAAAACCGCCTGTTCGATTAAATAGAATCTGATCACTTGGTCCTAAAATAGTCCACTGATAAACGTCAGTTTCGGGGTTTCCTCCCCCTGAAAAAGTACCTAATACACTTCCAAATACATTACAAAGCTGATCCGGTCCTTGTATCATCGGGTCATTCAAGGACCTTGAGAATAATTCCCCTTTACCCTCATACAAATTGGATTTCGGCTCAGAACCAACTTGGATAAAGAGCAAAAACAAGGAGAACCAAGTTAGTGAGATAATTGCCTTCAAAATTCGGGGAGATAAAAATATCTGATAATCAATCTATAAAGATACAAAAATGAATTCGGCGTAAAAAAAGCCCGAGTCTTTTTAATAACTCGGGCGGAAAAATTTTAACGTACAAAAACCCAATCCGAATCAGAGCTCAATGGCTCTGAAAATTCATAACCTTCCTCATTGAATGTTTTCAAATCTTCTGGATATGTGATCCGATTTTTGATGGCAAAATTGGTCATCTTACCTCTTGCTTGCTTCGCGAAAAGACCGATTACTTTATGTTCTCCATCTCGATACTCTTTGAAGTGAATATTGATTACGGGAGATTTTAAGGTGTTTAAATCTACCGCCTTAAAATATTCTTGAGAAGCCAAGTTGATAATTGGAGCACCTTCAGCAGCAGCATTGATTGCCTTTGCAATTTTCTTGTCCCAATATTCATATAGATTTTTGCCCTTTTTGGTTTCTAACTTAGTCCCCATTTCCAGGCGGTAAGGCTGAATTAAGTCCAAAGGCTTCAAAAGCCCATATAATCCAGAAAGTATCCGAAGATGTTCTTGCGCAAACTCAAAATCTTCTTCCGAATAATTGTCCACATCTATTTTGGTGTACACATCGCCCTTGAAAGCCAGGAGCGCTTGCTTTGAGTTATCAGGGGTAAAATCCTTTTGAAAGGTTTTGTACCTTTCCTCGTTGAGCTGCGCTAAGTTTTCACTGACAGACATCAGCTTAGCAATATCTTTAGCTGACTTTTTTTTCATGACTCCCACCAAGGATTTGATATCTGTGGTAAAGTCAGGCTGACTGTATTTATCAATTTTGGGAGTACTGTAATCGAGGGTTTTGGCTGGTGAAATTAGAATTAACATACTATTGAATAATCGTAATTGCTTTGACTTGTTGTTCGGTTAAGTTTTGATCTCTACTGGTAAACTTCACGACTACGGCATATGTTCCATTGGGCACCAATTTTCCATTAACTTGACCATCCCAAGGGCAGAAAGGCTGAGCTGGTTCTAAGTTTTCATGAGAACAGTGGAAAATCAATTCCCCCCATCGGTTGAAGACAAAAACCTCTGCTTCGTCGATGTATTCATTGGCATAAATAACAAAATTTCGATTCTCGTCCCCAAGAACCACCCCTGTAGGGAAAATGACTTTAAGATCGCAGTCTTCAAAAACCTCAAAGGTTTCTACATATTCACATCCTAAATTATCGGAGACGATCACTTCATAAACCCCAGGTAGGGAAGGTGTAAATATGGCCTCATTAGACACAACTTCTCCATTTAAGATCCAGGTATAATTATCATAATCCCCCGGATCGATACTCGTAGTTACTCCTTCGACGGCACAAATGGTAAAACCTGTTGGAACTACCGGAGGAATAATTGTAGATCTTACAACCAAGCCGCTTGCTCTTCCGATATCACATCCAGCTGCACTTCTCAAAATTACTTCATAAGTTCCTTCCTGATTCACTTCAACGATAGGTAGATCATCGAATTGCGGAATTCGAGTTCGCGTTCCGCCTTGGACAGAATACCATTCGATATTAGCCACATTGGTCAAATCAGCAGAAACCAAAATAGTGGTGCTAGTCACTTCTCCGCAGAATGGAGTGACATCCAATTCCACATCGACATCTTCATCCAAAACTACTGCAGTAAATGGAATGGAGTTTCCTTGGCATTGGGCACCTGAAGCTGGCTGAACTTCTAGGCTGTAATCACCTTCACGAGGAGGAACAAATCGTTGTTGACGACCTACAATAACACCCAAATCATCTTTCCATAAAAATAAAACATCAGCAGGGTCTGCATTAGTTAGGACTGCCTCATAGGCGACACCTGCCTGACAGTCTACGATGGGTCCGTCTAGTTGAAACTGAATTGGTTGAGTAATAGTAGCATTTATCGGTATTTCCAATGGGCAGTTTTCCCCTGTAGGATCTTCCCCTCGCATGGTATAAAGTCCAGTTTGAGTTATGGTGAAATTTCCATCTCCGTCTGGAGCAATAGAATTCCCCGTATTATTCAATAAGGTGAACGTTATGTTTTCCGAAGGCTCGGGTTGGAAGGTGAAATTTTCACAGGCTGTGAAATCAGTTGGAACTGAAAAATTCACGGTGAATTTTTGAGCAATGGAATAAATCGCGGGATCAGGAATACTGCAATTGGTAGGATCGAGGATTTCTACAGCATAATCACCATAGGGAACTTGAACATCAAAAGATGCCTGATTTGGTAAAGAACCAGTAAATTCTTGACCATCACCTTGTCGAGTAATCACATAGGTTCCTCCTGATGGGATTCCATTATCAAAAGAAATAGTGATTGATCCCGGTTCCACGCCAGATGGACCACAAGTTTCATCTGTTGAAGTAACTGTGAAAGTATATTCCACCGGCGGATTATTATTTTCAACCGTGACAGTTCCAATATAGGTACATCCAAAATTATTTTCGGCCTCTATCGTATAAACTCCAGGAAGAAGATCCGGGACAGGAATCACATCCCCAGCATTGACATTATTGAAAATATCTCCTGTTTCTTGAATAGTAACTGTGTTGGCATTCCCCTGAATGGATATTTCAAATCCCCCATCTGCTGTCGAACAATCAGTAGCTGGACTACTTTGAGTGGCTGTGAATAGTGGAAGCTCATTTACGATCAAATCCACCCGCTTTTCAACAGTACATCCATCTAAAATCGGGTCTTCGGTGATGAAAATAATCTCATAATTTCCAGGACCAGGAAGTGAACTTACATTTAATGCTAACTCGAAAAATTCACCAATCAATACTGGGTTTCCGTCTTGATTTTGCTCAAAATACCATTCTCCGGAAATAGGTGTGTCAGGAGCAAAGTTGATGACAAAATCTTCATAACAGACCTCCTGCGCATCTTGATTGATATCGAATTCGAATGCTGGGCCTACAAAAACTTCTGCAGTAGCTGGACAAGTTTCAAATAGTGCAGCTTCCTCATCAGAAAGTCCATCAGGCAATCGATACGTCACTTGTACGGTGTAAATACTTTCTTCATCAACCGTAATCGTATTGGAATTTTCATCTCCAAATACCTGACCGGCCGAATTGGTCCATAAGAAATCATAGAGCCCTTCAGAAGGATCATACCCTTCAATTGCTGTAAGTTCTACAGGATTTCCGGAGCATAGGGTGATATCCGATTCCAAAGTTAAAGTAGGTGGAGCATCAATTTGAATCTCCAAACTAGCGTCATAATAATCCGGAGTAGCACAACGAGTTACGTTCAAATTTACCGTGTAAAGTCCTGGTGTGTCAAAAATCTGCTCCAAAGTCTGAAACTGATCTCCAGGACCTCCAAAATCTTGCAAGATCACAGTTCCGTCTTCATGAGTAATAGTCCAGAAATAACTGTCAATATCCGGTTCGCCTCCTCCTTCGAAAAGTGCCGTTGCACCTGCATCTGGGTCCAAACAAAGCCTTGGAGGGCCTGCTAGGGCTGGTTCAGGAATCGAACTTCCACCTAATTGTGCAAAAGAGGGGAGACCAAGATTTGTTGTTCCAGGCATTGGCTCCACGGAATCCTGATTGAAAGAGCTGGTGGAATTACAACCTGCTCCGACAAGTATTTGACCGATTTGGTTGGAGCCGACTACAGCCACATACACATTGCCATCAGGTCCAATTTGCAAGGCTCCCAAATCCAATCCGCCTGTTCCACTTACCGTATTCCGATTTGATAAAATACAGGATTCGATTTGTGGTCGAGAAGAAGCATTTCCAAAACAGGAAGGACAAGTGGCCGAATCCGGATCGTCTTCATCATTTACAGGCCGTATGGTAAACTCTTCAATTCCCGGTCCTCCGTTTCGGTAGGAGACAAAAACTTTATCTCCGCTATCAGAAAATTCCAAACCATAGACTTCTCCATCACAGCCTAAATCTAACAGGGCATATTCGGTGAGTTCTCCGGTATCGGCATTGAAATCAAAAATTTCTAATCGATTACAGCCACCTTCAGAAATGGTTACGGCAACTTTTTCACCATCAGGACTGAATTTCATGGCCCCTACGCCAGCGTTGAATCCGTGATTACTTCCTACAGAACTGAAAACCGGTTGTCCGATACCTTCAGTTGAAACAGGATAGGCTCGGAAGGTATTATTTCCCAATTCGTGAAAAAGTACCCAAGTCGTATCGCCATTTACTAAAGCTGCTGATTGCTCGGTGGAGGGGCTGAACAGAAAATTGTCTTTCGTTACTACATTACCAACTCCAGATGGATTTTCTGCTTTGATATCGATGAGGGAGAATTTCACCTCGTTGGTGCCATTGGCTGTGGCTTGTGTGGTAAATAGATAATATAATGTTGGTTCTTCGGGAACAGCTACCGCGATAACGGACTGGGAAGAGGTGTTGTCCCCTCCAATATTGTCCCCATTTTCCATTAGGTTTCCATTTAAGTCCCAAACGGATTCTCCGTCAGTAAAAAACAGAACCTCCCCACTGGAATCAGTAATAGTTGTGGTACCTGCTGGGATATTTTGGGGGTGAGGGGAATCAATAGGCCTTGGTACTGGTACTGTCTCATCATCAGGGTCCGGATTGAAGTTCAAACCAGCACCATTTCCGAAATACCAGATTCCATTACTCTGATCCTGTAAATCCCAAACTTTTACATCGATTTCAGCATAGGCATAGCAACTAGAACCTTGTTCTCGGACTAGAACCCAATAGGTGCCTGGTAAACAAACTTCGTTTTCCTGTCGACTAGTCCAGCCTTCATCTTTATAATTGGACCAGAAATACTCGTACTGATCCATATTTCCTCCCGGAGCCTCTCCATCCTGCTGGCCAGCAGCGTTTTGAGCTTGAAGAAGAGCACTGATATCCACGCATTGTCCTTCACAAATGGTGGTATCTGCTGGGGTGAAATCTGCTTCGAGATTATTTTCTGTAAGGGTAATGTCACGGGTCACAGGTACTGATTGTCCATCCGCAAACGTGACGGTCAAAGTTACCGAGATCGATTGCTCCTGAGTTGCATCAGCTGGGACCAAGAAATGCTCTTGGGTATAATCCGCAGGGACGGGGTTTCCATCAGAATCTGTCAAAGGAGGATTGAATTCCCAATTGAAAGATACCGGCTGATAATTCTCTGGAAGAATTTCACTGACTAATTGGATAGGGTTATTTGCGCAAGGCTCATCCGGTGTCCAGGTAAAATCAACAGTAGGACTTATATCCGCATTTGGACCAAAAACAGGGAATATGGTTCCGCAAAAATCCGTGCCTGTAAATGGATCAATATCGACGGTTATCGCTGCTAAATCCTCTTCATTTGGATTTTCAACCTTACCCATCAATTGAGGCCCCCCATCAACTTCCTCGTACAGAAAATACAATTCTCCGTCGGGCCCTACTTTCATGTCATAAATACTGGATGGAGCAGGGTCTAAGGGAATTACTTCAGGAGTAGCCGAAAGATCCGATGTAGGAACTCGGAGTAATTCATTTCCTCTGGAGAAGTAAATAAAATTCCCATCTGGAGAGAATGCTGCCCCTTCAATTGGATCAGCTCCTCCGCTATTGGATATAGGTCGCGGATTTCCAAAATTTCCAGAAGAGGTATTGAAATCTAGAACTAAAATATCATCTCCTGTATTCTCAGGAATTAAAATCAATTCACCTCTATCCGGGTCAAAAACAATGGCTTTAGGGGTAAAAGGGATAGCTTCGGTATCCGTTTGTGTGAAATCCCCTGCAGTAGCTTCCAATCTCCTGGCAATGAGATTTCCACCATTGAAGCTAATTAGGTAGGAAGGAGAAGCAGGTGTTTTGACAACCAAAATCGCGCCCTGTGCATTTCCTATAAATTCATCTTGCTCAATGATTTCACCTAAAGGACGTTCATTTCCAGTAGCTTGCCCCGGGGCATTCATATCAATTAAGGAATAGAGAAGTTGACCCGCTGGAGAAACATAAAAAAGGTAAAACAACTTATCTCCATCCGGTTCGTAGCTCAAGAATCCCGTAGCCACTTGCTGACGGGTATCAATTGGACCATTGAGATTGCCTACTTGACCCTGAATAGGTGAGGCGCTGTAATCATAGACGATGGAGCCATTGGAATAGAAGAGAGGTTGACCAGTAATAGGATCAATGGCAAGAGCATTGCTAAACTTATCGATGATAACAGTTCCGGGAAGTGTCTGAACGGTAGGATTTTCTCCCTTACCAAAAGATAAATAGCTGTTTTCTGAACTTCCTTCACAATAACCAAAAATCCACTCGTTGTCATTAAAGCCCTGACCAAATCCAGTTTGGACAAGCCCAAATCCAAAAAAGAGGATGAAAAAAAGCGTGATATGTATGGAATGCGGTCTGCTTTTCATATTTTTCCAACTGCTTTCTAAAACAAGCTTAACACTAAAACGTTTTAGAAGCTGACTGAGTACTCAAATAAACGAACAATTCCTTGTTACGGTCTTCTCTGAAACTTGTTTTTTTTGTGGGAATGCTTTTGGCATTATCGGGACGGGCTTTAGCTCAGGATCCGCAATATAGCCAATATTATGCTGCCCCATTGTATCTTAACCCTGCGATGGCTGGAGGAGAACTGACAGGTAGAGTTGGCTTCAACTATCGGAATCAATGGCCGAGTATTGATGCCCAGTTCACTACTTTCTCTGCATTTTATGATACTTATCTTCCTAATAATAATATTGGATTAGGAGTCCATGTGATGCAGGATACGGAAGGAGCGTCCAAACTTCGATCTACGAGTATTTCTGGAATGGCTTCTTATGAATTGAAATTGGGACAGAATTCCTATTTCCGTCCAGGATTTCAAGCAACTTATATTCGAAGAGAGATTGGTTTTTATGAAAACTTAGTTTTTGCCAATGAAATCAATCCCAATGATCCCTTCGGGCCATTGCTTCCAGGTACGGATATCCCTGGATTGGGAGATCCAGTAAGCATGCTTTCTCTTTCAGTAGGTGGATTGTTTTTTACAGAAAATTTCTGGCTGGGATTATCTGCTCATCATGTAAATCAGCCTAATCAGTCCTTTGTGGATGGGTTAAGCCCGCTTCCTGCTAAGTTTTCACTTCATGGAGGTTACAGAATTCCATTGGGAGAGGGAGGTTATCGCGGAGACTTTACTCATGCACGTAAACAAAGATCTTTGACTCCAACATTTAACTACAAGCGTCAAGGCCCATTCGAACAATTGGACGTCGGAGCCTATTTTTATGTTGAGCCTATTGTATTTGGATTATGGTATAGAGGTCTTCCTTATAAACCAGTAAATAATCAAAGTAACCGAGACGCAATCGTAATGATGGTGGGAGTTAACCTGCTAAATGGTTTGAATATTGGCTATAGTTTCGATTATACCGTTTCCCAATTGGGAATTCAATCCGGTGGAGCACACGAACTCAGTGTATCCTGGACCCTTCCTAACAGCTATCAAGGCAAGCCATTGCGAAGGGACACTGTTTTACCTTGTCCGAAATTTTAAAATCAGTACATGAGTCCGGAGAATTTAAAATACCTACTCGTAGGGGTGTTGGTCTTTGGGTTTTTGGTTGAGAAAGCCCTCAGTTTTCTTAATGTTAAGCAGCCAATTCCTGCTATTCCAAAGACCCTGTCAGAATATTTGAGTCAGGATAAATTGAAAGAATCCAAAGCTTATCAACTCGAAAATTTCCGCTTTGGCCTTATTTCAGGAGTATTTTCTTTCGTGTTGACGCTTTTGTTTATTTGGAATGGCTGGTTTGGAGCGATCGATACCTGGGTAGGTACTTATTTCGAAAATCCGCTGATTCATTCGGTAGCTTTTTTCGCTTTGATTTTCATAGGCTCAGATATTATAAGCTTGCCTTTTGACTATTACAGCACCTTTGTTATCGAAGAAAAATATGGTTTTAACAAAACCACTTTTCAGACTTTCTTCAGTGATAAACTCAAAGGATATGTCCTCAGTCTTTTGATAGGAGGAGGATTATTGCTTGTTTTTTTGGGGTTGATTCATAAAATGGGCCCCCACTTTTGGTGGATATTTTGGTTGGTGGCTGCCACTTTTATGATTCTGATTAACCTGTTTTACACGGCTTGGATTTTGCCCTTATTCAATAAACTCACACCCCTTGAGGATGGAGAACTTAAGCAAAAGATTATTCATTATGCCAAATCCGTGTCCTTCCCCTTGGACAATATTTTCGTGATGGATGGAAGCAAGCGCTCTGCAAAAGCGAATGCCTTTTTTTCCGGTTTTGGAAAAAGAAAGAAGGTGGTCCTTTATGATACTTTATTGGATCAGCATCCACCGGATGAGTTGGTTGCAGTATTGGCACATGAAATTGGACACTACAAAAAGAAGCATATCATTTTGGGAATGATTACTTCGATTTTACAAGTTGGTTTGCTTCTTTTTCTACTTTCCCAATTTATTTTCAGTGAAGCTATGAGTCTGGCTCTAGGTGGGCAAGAATGGTCAGCCCAACTGAATATCATTGGCTTTACAATGCTTTTTTCTCCGATTTCAATGATCATCGGTATAGGGATGAATTGGCTCAGCCGAAAAAATGAATTTGAGGCAGATGCTTTTGCTAAGGAAACTTTTGCAGGAAAGCCTCTAGCTGAGGCACTCAAAACTTTATCGGTCAAAACACTCAGCAATATAAATCCACACCCTTGGTATGTGTTTGTGAATTATTCACATCCGCCATTGCTTCAAAGGTTGCAGAGGCTAGAAAGCTAAATGAATGAGAAAAGAAGAAAGGAAATCATAACAAGATTTTTTAACTTCAAATTTGTTCAATAGCTCAGAATCCATGCAAGACCTCGCCGATTTTCATCACCCTATTACTGATCTGTTTCTTCAGCCTAAAACTGCCTCCGATTGGGATCAATATCGCCTCAGTCCGGAGCAGATTCAGTTTTTTGAGGAGAATGGATATTTAGCAGGCATCAAGCTTTTGGATGAAAAACAAATCGAAACCCTAAAAAAAGCGCTTGATGAGGTCATGGATCCCAAGCATCCGCTTCATCATCTATTTCATGAATTTCACAGCAATGAATCCGGGGATCCAAACAAGGTGCTTTTTCATTCCTTGGGACATTGGCGAATAGCTGAGGCTTTTCACGATGTGATTTGGAATCCAGCTTTTCGCATGGCTGCTTCTCAATTGCTGGGAGATAGAGCTGTTCGCTTTTGGCATGATCAGCTTTTTTGCAAACCTGCCCATCATGGTGGGAATGTCGCCTGGCATCAGGATTACAGCTACTGGACTCGAACAATCGAGATGCAGCACTTGACCTGCTGGTGTGGACTGGATGATGCCACAGAAGAAAACGGTTGTCTCCAGTATGTGCCGGGGTCGCATCGTTGGGGACTTTTAGAAAAACCTGCACTGGCAGGTGAAATGGATGGCTTGATGGCCATGATGACTGAAGAGCAAAAGGCTGATTTTAAACCAGTGGCTATTCCTCTGAAAGCAGGTTATGCGGCTTTTCATCATCCACTTTTAGTGCATGGGAGCTTTGCCAATTATTCAGACAGGTCCCGAAAAGCCTTTGTTTTGAATGTCTTTGCTGATGGCACCGTATCCAATATCGATGAACCACTTTTGGAAGGTGTTCCTGTGATTCCGAAAGGACATAAAATGGAAGGGAAGTTCTTTCCACTGATTTTTGATCCTAAGGAGTTGTAAGGTTTTAAAGTTCAAAGGTAGCGTGAAATGTAGCTTCTGAATTTTTCTAGATCTTATAGGAATTTAAAATTTCATTGATTCAATCAGGAATAGTTTAAATTAAGGCTGGATTCTATTTTAAACCTTCACTTCTCCTTAGTTTCGTAATTCGTATTTCGTAAATCCTAATTCGACATGGCTTCTGGATTATTTGCACTATTTGATGATATCGCAACCTTAATGGATGATGTGGCTACCATGACTAAGGTGGCGGCAAAGAAAACTTCTGGGATTTTGGGAGATGATTTGGCGGTAAATGCTGAAAAAGCATCAGGTTTTGTACCGGATCGGGAATTGCCGGTTTTGTGGGCAATTACAAAGGGCTCCCTGCTCAATAAACTGATCATACTTCCTGTTGCTTTTCTTTTGAGTGCATTTCTTCCAGTAGCGATTACATTCATTTTACTTTTGGGAGGCTTGTATTTGGCCTATGAAGGGGCGGAAAAAATATTGGAGTTTTTTATTCCTCACCAGCAACATCAACAAGTCAATTTGAAAGAAGAGGTAACTCAGGATCAGGTTTTGGCCCATGAAAAAACCAAGATAAAATCTGCGATTACCACGGATTTTATCCTCTCAGTAGAAATCGTCATCATTGCATTAGGAACCGTTGTCGATCAGTCGCTTAGCACCCAAATAGTGGTGGTTTCCATCATTGCTTTGCTTGCCACAGTAGGAGTGTATGGTTTGGTTGCTTTGATTGTTCGGATGGATGAGTTCGGTTACAAATTGATCGCACTCAATCCGGAGGATGATACCATTTCGGATAAGATTGGCCGCTTTTTAGTAAAGGCTCTTCCAGTGGTAATTCGAGTGATCGGATATATTGGAACTATCGCCTTGCTCTTGGTTTCGGGAGGGATATTTACACACAATATTGATTTTCTGCACCATTTATTCCCTTCATGGCCAGGAATCATTAAGGATTTTATTTTGGGATTAGGAGTAGGATTTATCACGCTTTTAGTAATTTCTGGTTTCAAAAAAATCTTTTCCAAAAAATAATTTCCCATGACCCGGATAATCCTGTTTTCCTCCATTTTGCTTCTTTTCTTCATTTCAAATTATTCAAAAGCACAGCAATACCTCCATTTTGAAGGAGAACAAGGTCCGGGAAAAGGAAAACATATAGTGCTGGTGGCTGGAGATGATGAGTATCGATCAGAGGAATCCATGCCAATGTTGGGTAAAATTCTGGCCTATCGATATGGATTTAAGACCACGGTCCTTTTTCCAATCGATCCTGCTACAGGAGATGTGGTGCCGAATTATCAAAACAATATTCCCGGTTTGGAACATTTGGAATCAGCGGATTTAATGATCATGCTAATTCGTTTTCGGGAATTACCGGATGAACAAAGCCAATACATCGAAAACTTTTTAAAAGCAGGTAAACCTATTATCGGCTTGCGAACGTCTACCCACGCCTTTGCCTATCAAAAGAATAAGGAGTCAAAGTTTGCAAAGTGGGATTGGATGAGTAAAGACGAAGGATGGGAAAGAGGTTTCGGACAGCGGATTTTTGGAGAAACTTGGGTTAATCATCATGGTATTCATGGAAAAGAAGGGACTCGGGCTTTGGTAGATGGAGTCGGGCTACAAAATGATCATCCGGTGCTTCGGGGAGTTCAGGATATTTGGGGCGCTTCCGATGTGTATGGAATCAAACACCTTCCGGAAGATGCTCATGTGCTTTTGTATGGTCAAAGTACAGCTGGAATGACTTCGGATGCTCCCGTGATTTGGGAAAAAGCCGTTATGCCTATTGCTTGGACAAAGCCCTACCAAATTGAAGGAGGTTCCCCGGGAATGGCTTTTGCCTCTACTTTGGGTGCTTCAT
The DNA here is from genome assembly GCF_004571135.1 of Algoriphagus kandeliae. Taxonomy (GTDB): domain Bacteria; phylum Bacteroidota; class Bacteroidia; order Cytophagales; family Cyclobacteriaceae; genus Algoriphagus; species Algoriphagus kandeliae. The sequence goes on along the minus strand of NZ_SPSB01000004.1, from coordinate 246,368 downwards.
TGGATTTTCAAAGTGAGGATCTCAGACGATTAATTGTCAATGCCTCTTTTTGGCTTTTGGGAATGTCTGAAGTGATTACCCCAGATTTGAATGTTGATTACGTTGGCGCATATAATCCCACGATGTTTGGTTTTGATACCTTCCGAAAGGGAATGCGGGTAGAGGATTTTAAGTAGAAGCACTTTTCTAACATTTTTAGATTGATTTTTGGGTTTTAGCAAAATCCTCAGAATTACTGACATATATCAGAAAATCCCCCTAAAAAGGTCATAGGAGGTTCATCTCTGGATTGGTAGCTTGGGTACTCTTTAATTTAAAACCTGACTGCCATGGATGCGCTCATTTTAACATTTGACCAAATCGGAATCGAGGATGTTCCCAAAGTAGGAGGAAAGAATGCCTCTTTGGGTGAGATGTTTCAAAAACTCAATCCTTTAGGGGTTCATATTCCTAATGGATTTGCCATTACAGCTACAGCATACCGACTTTTTATTGAGGAAAATAATTTGAAGGAAAAAATCCAGGATCAATTAGCAAGGTTGGATAAAGATAATTTTTCAAATCTCAAGCAAGTTTCTGATGCCATCAAATCCTTGATTTTGAAAGGAAAAATTCCAGACTCATTGGTGAAGGAAATTGAGAAGCATTATGAGAAATTGTGCAAAGTAGAGAAACGGACCGTGGATGTGGCAGTCAGAAGTAGTGCGACTGCGGAAGACCTTCCAGGTGCAAGTTTTGCAGGACTTCATGAATCTTTTTTGAATATCAGCGGTAATGAAGCATTGGTTAAGACTGTACGCTCTTGTTTTGCTTCGCTTTACAATGCACGAGCAATCAAATACCGACACGACAAAGGCTTCGATAAATTTGAAATTGCCCTGTCAGTTGGGGTACAATTGATGGTTCGAGCTGATTTGGCGAGTAGCGGAGTTATTTTTTCCATCGATCCGGAATCCGGTTTTCCCAATGCTGTTTTGATTACAGGCTGTTGGGGCTTGGGTGAGAATATTGTTCAAGGAGCCGTCATTCCTGATGAATTTTTGGTTTTTAAACCTTCCTTGGAAAAAGGTAAAAAATCGATCATTTCCGAAAAGGCAGGTTCCAAGACAAAGACCATGATCTATTCAAAATCTGGAGGGACAGTGAACTTGAATACCCCAATAGAAAAACAAAAGCTATTGGTGCTTTCTGATGAGGAAGTGGAATTATTAGCGAAATGGGCGGTGCAAATCGAAAAGCATTACGGGTTGCCTATGGATATCGAATGGGCTAAGGATGGACATTCTGGTAAATTATTTATTGTTCAGGCCCGACCCGAAACAGTTCATACGGAGAAAGATCATTTTAAATTGAAGGAATATTCCTTAATGGAAAAAGGAGATTTGCTCACTTCTGGATATGCTGTAGGAAATGGAATTACTTCAGGAAAAGTCAAGGTTCTTCATTCCGCGGAAGAAGCAGATTTGTTGAAAGAAGGAGAAATCTTATTAACTGAAATCACCAATCCCGATTGGGATCCCATTATGGAAAAGGCTGCCGCCATCATTACCTCAAAAGGAGGTAGGACAAGTCATGCTGCTATTGTAGCTCGAGAAATGGGAGCTTTGGCAATAGTGGGAGCAGAAGATGCCTTGGAAGTTTTAAAGAATGGGAATGAAATCACGATTGATAATGCATCGGGTAAGATTGGTAAGGTTTATTCAGGTCAACTTAAATGGAAGATAAATGAGCATAATTTCAAAGGAATGAAGCTTCCAAAAACAGCGCCCATGTTTATTCTAGCCGATCCTGAAAAGGCTTTTGATCTTTCTTTTTTTCCAAATCAAGGAGTCGGTTTGATGCGGATGGAGTTTGTCGTTACGAAAAACATCCAGATTCATCCTATGGCTTTGGTCCATTTTGATCAACTGGAGGATCATGAAGCGAAAGAACATATCGAACTGCTCTGCGAAGGGTATTCGGACAAAAAAGAATATTTCGTGGATAAGCTTTCACAAGCAGTCGGAACGATCGCAGCCGCATTTTATCCCAAAGATGTGATTTTGCGAATGAGTGATTTTAAGTCCAATGAATACGCTAATCTTTTGGGAGGAAAGCAATTTGAGCTGTCGGAGGAAAATCCAATGATCGGCTTCCGCGGGGCATCACGCTATGATCATGAAAACTATCGGGAAGGCTTTCAATTGGAATGTGAAGCTGTAAAAAGAGTTCGGAATAATATGGGATTGGATAACCTTAAAGTCATGATTCCTTTTTGCCGAACTCCCGAGGAAGGCAAAAAAGTTCTGAAAATTATGGAGACTTATGGGCTCAAGCGGGGTAAAAAAGGATTGGAAGTCTATGTGATGGCAGAGATTCCTTCTAATGTGATTTTAGCGAAAGAATTTGCAAAGGTCTTTGATGGATTTTCTATTGGGTCCAATGATTTGACCCAGCTTACTCTTGGGGTAGATCGGGACTCGGAAATTTTGAGTGAATTGTTTGATGAGAATAATCCAGCCGTGAGATGGATGATTTCTGAAGTAATCAAGGTAGCTCGAAAAAATGGTAAGAAGATCGGTCTTTGTGGTCAGGCTCCTAGTGATAAACCAGAATTCGCTAAGTTTTTGATTGATGCAGGAATTGATAGTATTTCCTTTAATCCGGATGCTTTACTTAGAGGAATTAAAAATATGGTGAAGGCTGAAAAGAAAAAGTGATTCATTTCTAAGTATTAGGAGATTCTAATCCATCATTCCTTTTCCTTCCATGATTTTTGGAATGAATTTTTCAATCCGATTAATTCGGGTTTGACTTTTCTTTGAGCCTAAAAAATGGATTACATATCCTCTCTGCCTGCCAGGTGAAAGGGTATTAAAAGCTTTTTCCAGTCCTTCAACTTCCTCGAATTTTTGTTTGAGCTCTTCAGGAATTTTAAGTTGATCCTTCAAAGTCCTTTCTGGCTTTTTGCCTGATTTTTCTATTTCAATCGCCTCTAGTATAAAGCCTCGGATTTTGTCTTTCAACTTGACTACCTGCTCATCTAGTGTAAATCGTATCAATCTCCCATCCCTTGAATTTGGGCCGGGCAGTTCCAAAATTCCCTCTGGATCTTTCATCAAACTGCCTTTCAGAAAGCTGATAACGCAGGATTCTTTGAATACCCCGAGCATAATCACGTTTTTTCTATTCAGGGTATAAGTTGGTACACCCCATTTTCTTTCTTCGATCAGTTCGCTCTCGAGAAGCATTTGTCTCAGCTTTTCTAGAATGCCTTTCCATTGGTGAACCTTGCAGGCTGGAGTGGCTCCTTTCGAACAGCGCATGCAGCCCTCTATTAGAAACAGGTCTACTTGGGAATTGGGTTGATTCATTTTGCTTGGGGGAATAGTGTTGGAAGATCAGAAATCTATGGAGTTTATTTGATTTTGGATAATGAATAGTAAATCAATCCTTTTCCTCCGACTTTTCGCTTTCTTTGTATTGGATCTTTTTCCAACCAGCCTATTAAACTATGAGACAGCTACTTTTACGACCGGGAGCTGAGGAATTATCCTACGAAATCCGTGGGATCGTTAAAAAAGCCAGACAGATTGAAGCTCTGGGTTATCCCATGACTTGGGAAAATATCGGAGATCCCATTCAGAAACACAATCAGGTGCCCGATTGGATGAAGGCCATCATTGCGGATCTGGTTCAGGAAGATAAAACCTACGGTTATGCAGATTCTAAAGGCGTCTTGGAGACTCGCCAATTTTTGGCAGAGCTCACCAATGAAAAGGGAGGAACCCAGATCAGTCCTGAGGATATTTTATTTTTCAATGGGCTAGGAGATGCGATCGCAAAGCTTTATCAATTTTTGATTCCCACAGCACGGATTATTGGCCCTTCGCCTGCGTATTCTACTCATAGTTCGGCTGAGGCGGCGCACGCCAATACCGCTCCGATTACCTACAAGCTGGACCCAGATAATCAATGGTTACCGGATTTGGATGACCTCTATCTAAAAGTCAAATACAATCCTTCCATTGTCGGGATTTTGATCATTAATCCGGATAATCCTACCGGTATGGTGTATCCGAAGGAGGTTTTGGAAGGATTTGTACGAATTGCAGAGGAATTCAATTTACTTCTGATTGCAGATGAAATCTACCAGAATATCACTTACAATGGAATCAAAGCTGTCGCTTTAGCGGAAGTGATTGGGAATCGCCCTGCAATTTCATTGAAAGGAATTTCCAAAGAGTTTCCTTGGCCCGGAGCTCGCTGTGGATGGATGGAATTTTACAATCGGGGCAATTCAAAAGAGTTTTCCAAACTCTGTCAGACCCTTGAAAATGCCAAAATGATTGAGGTATGTTCGACTATTCTCCCTCAATTGGCCATTCCAAAAATCATGAGCCATCCGGAATATTTGAAATACCGGGAAAGGGCCAATTTGGAAATTGGAAAACGGAGTCAATGGATGGAAGATATTCTAGGACAGATTCCTGGAATAAAATTCAATCCTACCCAAGGAGCTTTTTACAATACAATTGTCTTTGAAGATGGTGTCTTGAATCCAAATCAACAGCTTTCTATTTCTGATCCTCGCCTGCAAACCTTGGTTGAAGGATGGGTTTCTGATCCAAATATGCCACTCGACAAGCGCTTTGTTTATTACTTACTGGCATCAGAACGGATTTGTGTGGTTCCCATTTCTTCCTTTTGTTCGGACTTGAGAGGTTTTCGGGTGACTTTATTGGAAGAAGAAGAGGATGTCTTCAGAGATACCTTTGAGCGATTGGGGAAAGCAATATCTGAATATTTGAATTCTTAACTTTAGATAAAGTCCATACTAATTATCGTGAGTTCTGACTCGTAGTGATGGATTTGTTGGAAGTTCTTCTTCTTCCGGTTGAGTGTTAGTCTCAAACTTCGATAAGTCCGGCTGACCTGCATTCACCCATGCGGTATACCAAAAACCAGCAATCATTTTGATGGATTTTCGCATTTGACGTTCTACCATTCCATCCAAAGCAATGGCATAGGCCTCGGTGAATTCTTGGGAATAAACCCGAGTGGTTAAGCGGTTCCTTTCTTCAAAGCTATATTTCTGATCATCAGAAAATTGCCGGCTCAATTCACGCTCAAAATTCAAGACACTATCTACTTGACTATGGGCTTCTTCCACAGCTTTCCAGATTGCCTCTTGAGGCTTTTTTATGTATTCAGCTTTCCCTACCCACAGCGAGAAGTTTTGAGAAAGCAATTCAGGTACCCGGCTTTCCCAAAACCCATGTATTCCTTCCTGTCCGGTAAGCTGTCCATTGTAGTTCATGGTAGTATGTAAGGGGACATTCAAATCCCCTAAATAATGACCCAAATCAGCTGACAGGCGGAGAATAGCAGCGCTGTTCTTTTTCTCAAAAGCCTCAACCAAGTTTAGAAAGGTCAAATAGGCAGACCAAGGACCTATTCCATGAGCTCGGAGACTATCCTCTCCAAATTTTTCTACGGCCTCATTCCAATAAATTGGTAGAATAGTAAGCGCAGAATCTCCATACTGATCCAAGTCGATGTAATGTTTTTCGGCCTCGCCCTCTACGGCATATCTTCTTCGATCCGGATTAACAGCTTTTTCTGTAATAAACTGAATTTGAGGTTTATAGAAAGTGATTAACTCCGGAGGAAGTGAGTAAACAGCGAGCCGATTGATCAGTTGATGAGCAAAAAATCCCCAGGGAGCAAGGGTAGATCCATTTAAAAAGAGGTAAAATATGTAGATCATAAAAAATTTCATTTTTCAAAATAAACAGAATTAACGAGCTGAAAAACATCAAAAAGCCTTTATATTTGTCGGAAATTAATCTAGCACGTAAAATTTTCGATTTCTTCAGTTTGAATTTTAGTGAGGTAATTAATAAAATCCTTTGGCGGAAATAATTATTTACCGTAAATTTGCACTCCAATTCGGTTAGGGGATCGTAAAGAAATTTATTAAAATCAAGATATGGCAAATCACAAATCCGCTCTAAAGAGAATTCGTGCCAACGAAGCGAAGCGTTTGAGAAACAGATATCAAGCCAAAACTACTAGAACTTTCATCAAGAGATTGAAAGCTGCTACTGATAAGGCTGAAGCACAGGAGCTTTACAAAAAAGTATCCTCTATGCTTGATAAGCTGGCAAAGAAGAACATTATTCACAGGAATAACGCTAGCAATAAGAAATCTAAGCTTGCGAAATTTGTCAATGCTCTTGGCTAATTAGCATTCAACTTATTTTCAAAACCCCGCTTGTCGGGGTTTTTTTATTTTCAGTTTATCAGTATTTTTAGTTTCAATAAACTTTTTAAACATGGATTTTTCTACATCAATCAAAATCTCTCAGCTATCCGAGGAAGATAGACCCCGGGAAAAGCTTTTACTAAAAGGAAAAACAGCTTTAACGGATGCTGAACTGATTGCCATTCTAATTGGGTCAGGAACACCCTCACTCAGTGCTGTTGATCTTTCTCGGCATATCTTGGCTTCCGTGAATCATGATTTGGCCGCGCTGGCGCGACTAAGCGTTCAGGATCTCAAGAAGTTTAAAGGAATTGGAGAGGCTAAGGCGATCAGTATTGTCAGCGCATTGGAGCTAGGACGACGGAGAAAAGTACTCGAACCGCGAAAACGAGTGAAAATCTCCAGTTCCCGGGATGTTTATGAGCTCATGAAACCCGAATTATTTGATGAATTGGTAGAGCATTTTTATTTGGTATTGCTAACCCGATCCAATCAGGTCATCAAAAAGGAAAGGATTTCCCAAGGTGGGACATCAGGGACTGTGGTTGACGCAAAAGTGGTTTTTAAGACAGCACTGGACCATCATGCTCAGTCTGTGATTTTGGTTCACAATCATCCGAGTGGTACGCTCAGTCCCTCTGAACAGGATAAGCGCTTGACCAAGCGGCTCACCGAAATAGGCCGCGCAATGGATTTGCCGGTCTTAGATCATGTGATTTTTACAGATATGGGCTATTTTAGCTTCGCCGATGAAGGTATTCTGTAAAAAATGAAAACTAACCATATTCTACTCATCTTCGTGACCGTGGTGGTACTCGCTGCGGTCATCTATACGCTCACGAGTGCCGAAGACCCGGAAACTTACATTGAAAAAATCGAAGCCGAGCGCGAGCGGCAATACAAATTTATCCGATATAACATTGAGTCTCCACTTACGGAGGAACAGAAGCGGGACTTTAAAGAATTAACCTTTTATCCTATTGATCCCACCTATAAAGTCAAAGCTCGCTTGATTCCCAATGAAGAAAAAAAGGTCCGGGAAGTTCCTCTGACGGATGGAAGTAAGGAGCGTTACATTGAGCATTCATTTGCTGAATTTGAATTGGGAGGTCAGACCAATAGGCTGTTGCTTTTGCAGGCAATCGACGAGACTGATATGCGGAATTTCTTTTTGGCATTTGCAGATGAGACGAGTGGTCGGGAAACTTACGGAGGCGGGCGCTACATCAATGCCCGACAGGATGGGAAAACTAGTATCACTATTGATTTTAACTTGGCTTATAATCCCTACTGCGCCTACAATCCTGATTATGCTTGCCCCATTCCTCCCCGGGAAAATATTTTAAAAATTCCGATTGAGGCAGGGGAGAAAAATTACAAGTAATCAGTTTCGGCCTCATTTAAATCCCTTAAATTTGTGGTCATTTACTTTGAAAATCGGGGTTTACGAACCCTTTTTCTTTATTGAATAGCGTGCATGCATGCACTCAATTTCAGATTTTATGAAAATTTCAATCAATCGATTAAAAAAATACATTGCACTTACTGAGTCCCCAGAGGAAATAGGCAGTCTACTCACCCAATCAGGATTGGAAGTGGAAGGGATTGAGGAATTTATTTCTATTCCCGGAGGCTTGGAAGGAATTGTAATTGGGGAGGTTTTGACTTGTGAAAAACACCCTGATGCGGATAAACTAAGTATTACCACTGTAGATATTGGTTCAGATACTCCTTCACATATCGTTTGTGGTGCTCCCAATGTGGCAGCAGGGCAAAAAGTTTTGGTAGCCACCGTAGGCTCGACACTATATCCAACCGAAGGAGAGTCCTTTACCATTAAGAAAGCCAAAATTAGGGGTCAGGTATCCGAGGGAATGATCTGTGCTGAGGATGAGTTGGGGCTGGGAAGCAGCCATGATGGTATTATGGTTTTAGATGCCGATTTGCCTAATGGAACTCCAGCTACAGAGCTATTTCCTGTAACAAAGGATTATGTTTTAGAAATTGGTCTTACTCCTAACCGAGCAGATGCTGCTTCTCATTTAGGTGTAGCCCGAGATTTGAAAGCCTTGCTAGGAAGGGAATTGTGCATCAATCAGGAACCTGAAATTCAAGTTGAAACATCCGGTCCGGCAATTTCTGTGACCGTGGAGGATTCTAAGGATTGCCCTCGTTATGCTGGCATTACAATTACCAATTTGAAAGTTGGTCCATCTCCTAAATGGCTTCAGGACTTCTTGAAGTCTTTGGATATGGAGCCCATCAATAACGTAGTGGACATTACGAATTTCATTTTGCATGACTTGGGTCAGCCGTTGCATGCCTTTGACGCCGATAAGATTGCCGGAGGAAAGGTAATCGTCAAAAAACTCTCAAAAGACAGTCCATTTGTGACTTTGGATGAAAAAGAGCGAAAGCTGTCCGGAGAAGAGTTGATGATTTGCGACCCGAATGGTGGGATGTGTATTGCGGGGATTTTTGGAGGAATTGGCTCTGGTGTGACAGAGCAAACAACCTCTATTTTCTTGGAATCAGCCTACTTCGCCCCGGATGTGATTCGTAAAGGTGCTCAATTTCATGGATTGAAGACGGATGCTTCCTTCCGATTTGAGAGAGGAACTGATCCAAATATGCCTGTTTATGCTTTGAAGCAGGCAGTGAAATTATTGCAGGAAATTGCTGGCGGAAAAGTTTGCTCTGAAATCATCGACATCTACCCTGAGCCTGTTGCTGACTTTGAAGTGCTGGTGGAGTATGGACATATCAATAGATTGATTGGGAAGAAAATCGATCCTGCTCAAGTGAAATCAATTCTGGAAGGGCTTGATATTCAGGTAAAAAATGAAACTGATAAGGGGTTCACAGCAATCGTAAAACCTTATCGAGTGGATGTAACTCGAGAGGCGGATATCATTGAGGAGATTTTGAGGATTTATGGTTTTCAGCAAGTGGAACTTTCTGAGAATCTGAAAACCGATTACCTCGCAGAGCATCCGGTCAAGGATCTCAATAAGCTTCAATACCGACTTTCAGAAATCTTGGGTTCCCAAGGCTATCATGAGATAATCACCAATAGCTTGACGAAGCCACTTTATTCTGAAAAATCCGGGTTCTTGGATCCATCCTTAAATGTTGAAATTTACAACAAGTTGAGTGAGGATTTGGGTGTGATGCGTCAGAGCTTGCTTTTCAGCGGATTGGAAGTTTTGGCTCATAACATCAACCGACGTCAGACGGATTTGAAATTATTTGAGTTTGGAACGGTTTACCAAAAAACCGAAGAAGGTTACCAAGAGGGAAGACGATTGGCAATTTTTCACTCCGGAAATCGTTCTGCTGAAAGTTGGATTGAATCTTCCAAGCCTTTCGGTTTTGCAGATTTGTATTCCACAGTAGAGAAGGTATTGGAAAAGTTAAACCTTGAAGTTAGCGAAGTGCAGATGGTGGAAAGCGCGCCCTTTAATTATGGTCTTCGACTAATGCTTGGCCAAAAGGAATTGGGTACGCTAGGTCTTGTTGATGATTCCTTGCTGAAACTTGCCGAAGTAAGACAAGAAGTTTGGTTTGCGGATTTGAATTGGGATTTGCTTTGCAAGAAGGCTTCAGGCTTGAAGAAATACCAGGAAATCTCCAAGTTTCCCGAGGTAAGAAGGGACTTGTCTTTGGTTTTGGATAAATCCATCAGCTATGATCAAGTGAAGCAAGTGGCCTTGAAGGCAGGAGGGAAACTTCTTCAGCGTATTGGTGTGTTTGATGTTTATCAAGGAGATAAAATCGAAGCCGGAAAGAAAGCTTATGCTTTGAGTTTCCACTTACAGGATCAGGAAAAAACCCTGACCGACAAGGTAATTGATAAAACAATGCATAAATTAATGGAGGCTTTCCAAAATGAAGTAGGGGCCGTCATTAGAAGTTAAAAAATGATTCACGAAGAACTGCAAAAACTGGAAAAATTGGCGAGACAGGCAAGTCTAAAGCTGGCTGAAATGTCTGATGAAAACCGTCAATTGAAAGATAAATTGGCGCAAATGGAAGCTGATTTGGACCAGAAAGAGCAGGCGATTGAGGATTTTAAAAATAAAATTAAAATTAGTAACATTGTGGATAACCGTACGGTGAATCCGGAGGATTCGGCCGAAATGAGTGAATTAATCAATAATTATATACAACAGATTGATCAACTGATCACCTATTTATCTGAATAAATGGAGACTCTTGCTATACGCATCAAAATCGGTGACCGGGAATATCCTATGCGGGTAAAAGCGGAAGATGAAGCCAAAATTCGGCATGCGGGCAAGTTGATAAATGAGAAGCTGAGGAAATATAAATCGGAATTTGGACTTGATGATAATCAGGATTTACTGGCAATGGTAGCCTTTGACTGCATGGTGGAGTCATTGGAAACCAATGAGGTAAATACAGAAGATAGTGAGCATATCAGAGCCAGTTTAGCCCAAATCAATTCCTTGCTTTCCCAAGCGTTATAATTGTTGAATTCCCACTGATTTACCGAATTTTTAGGATTCCCGACAGGTCAAATAAATACCAAAATACCTATGGGAGAAGTGTTATATATCATCCTGGCCGGCCTGGTAGGTCTTGGCGCAGGTGCAGCGCTAGCGAGCGTTTTGATAAAAAATAAGCATCAAAAATTAGAGGAGGAGACCAAAGAAAAGGTCAAGTCCATGTTGCGGGAGGCAGAGATTTCTGCAGAGTCTATCAAGAAGGATAAAATCCTAGAAGCCAAAGAGAAGTACTTGAAGCTCAAAGCTGAGTTTGATGAGGAAGTATCGCACAAGAAAAACATCATCATCACCAATGAAAACAAACTGAAGCAGCGTGAGCAACAGCTATCCAAGGAACTGGAGCAAGTAAAGCGAAAAGAAGCTGAATTGGATAGTAAGAAGGAAAATCTGGATGCTCAACTTCATGCTGTAAAAGTGAAAAAGGATGAGCTCGATCGGGTGACCAATCAGCGAATTGCAGATCTTGAAAAAATTGCCGGATTGACTCGTGAAGAAGCACGGGATCAATTGGTGCAGATGCTTACTGACGAGGCGCAAAGTAAAGCATCTTCCCGTATCAAAGACATTTTGGATGAGGCAAAACTATCTGCCACCAAACAAGCCAAGAAGATTGTTTTGGATACCATTCAGCGCACAGCTACTGAGCATGCCATCGAAAACTGTGTCTCTGTTTTCAATATAGAAAGCGATGATATCAAAGGTAAAATCATCGGTAGGGAAGGTAGAAATATCCGAGCTTTGGAAGCTGCGACTGGGGTTGAGATTATCGTTGACGATACGCCTGAAGCGATCATTATCTCAGGCTTTGATCCTGTAAGAAGAGAGATCGCTCGATTATCTCTTCACCGCTTGGTTCAGGATGGTCGAATTCACCCTGCTCGAATTGAGGAGGTGGTTGCGAAAACCGAAAAGAATATTGAAGAGGAGATTGTTGAAATCGGTGAGCGAACCTGTATCGATTTGGGAGTTCATGGATTACACCCTGAATTGATCAAGATGGTGGGCCGAATGAGATTCCGATCTTCTTATGGTCAGAACTTGCTTCAGCACTCTAAAGAAACAGCGAAGTTGGCGGCTATCATGGCTGCAGAAATGGGCCTTAATGCCAAGCTTGCCAAGCGTGCAGGATTGCTGCATGACATTGGGAAGGTATGGCATGAAGAGCAGGAACTTCCGCATGCTATTCTAGGAATGGAATTGGCCAAGCGATACAAGGAGCACCCTGAAGTTTGCAATGCTATTGGAGCGCACCACGATGAAATTGAGATGACTTCAATGATTTCACCAATCGTTCAAGCCTCCGATGCTATATCTGGTTCAAGACCAGGAGCACGTCGCGAAATCATGGATAGCTACATCAAGCGCCTTAAAGAGCTAGAAGAATTGGCACTTGGCTTTGATGGGGTAAATAAGTGTTTTGCGATGCAGGCAGGTCGTGAATTACGCGTCTTGGTAGATGCTGAAAATGTAGATGATCAAACTGCAAGCAAGCTTTCCTTCGACATTTCACAGAAAATTGAGAAGGAAATGCAGTATCCAGGTCAAATAAAAATCACAGTAATTCGTGAAATGCGAGCCGTGAATTACGCACGATAAAAAATAGATTAGAAAGGTAGTTGGAATAACAGCTACCTTTTTTTTATTTGTTTATGTTTTTTATTGAATTACTAAGTTTTGTCTCTGAAAGTATTTGGAGAATTTGGCGAGCAATTTTTCATCACCGCCTAAATAAGGAAGAAGTTGAAGTTTTAAATAAATACTTCCCATATTATTCCCAACTCAGATTAACCCACCAGAAAGAATTCAAACAAAGACTTGAATACCTTTTAACTGATAAAAAGTTTGTCGCTCGAGGTAATCTCCTAGAAATTACTTCCGAGATGAAAGTGCTGATTGGTGCGACGATTGTTCAAGTCACCTTTGGCTATCCCAATGTTCAGCTTCGGCATTTCAAGAAGATTCTGGTTTATCCTGATACTTATTTCTCCAATATTTCTAAAGCATATCATCGTGGAGAAGTTAATCCCCGCTTGGGAATTATCGTCCTTTCCTGGTCTTGTTTTGCAAGAGGTCTGGCAGATTATGAAGACGGTGTGAATTTGGGTATTCATGAAGTAGCACATGCTTTGAAGCTGGAGAATCAGATCCGCTACAATGGGGAAAGCGATTTTTTTCATCCGGTTATTTGGACGGAATATCAAGAGTTAGCAGACGAGGAGCAGAAGCTTATCAGAACAGGGATAGATTACTTTTTTCGTGAAAGAGGAGGGGAGGACTCTCATGAATTCTTCGCGGTGGCATTGGAAAACTTTTTCGAACGGTCAGAATTGTTCAAAGCTAGAAAGCCTGAGTTATATCGAGCCTTGGTTCGATTACTTCAGCAGGATCCTATCACCTTAAAATCTGTCTAGTTTCTGCTTTAATTTTTCCAAAGATTGGGTCAGATGAGATTTCAAACTTGGATAGGAGTTTAAATCTTCACCCCACAGTTCTGTGTTTCCCAAAACTTCTTCAATGACTTTATTTTCGTCCGGATTTTTCCAAGCCTGTTTAAAAAAATCTGTGACTGATGCAAGATCATTTAGGGGAAGAGAAGTCCCTTTGAATTCACCTTTATAGAAAATGAAGGTGGCTGCAAAAGCCTCACAAAGCTTTTTCGGCCAGTTTCCGCATTTTTGATGAAAAGCTAGAATAGAGGGAAGGACCCGAACCTTGAATTTTGATATGCTATTCAGAGCGATAGATTGAAGTTCATGTCGGATGAATGGATTGGCAAAGCGTTCCAAGATTTCATTAGCATAAGTCTCTAATTCATCTTTATCCCCATCGAGAGTTGGAATGACTTCTTCGAATAAGACAGCCTTTAGCCAATTTTCTATTTCGGGATTTTCCAAACATTCCCTAACCGTTCTGAAACCTTGAAGAAAGGCAAAAGGGACTAAAGCCGTATGCGCTCCGTTTAGAATTCGGACTTTTCGAGTTCGGTAGGGAGTCAGGTCTTTTACGAATTTGACATTCAAGCCTGCTATATCCAATGGGAAAATCTTCTGTAACCAGTCTGGACCTTGGATAGCCCAAAAATGGAAGGGTTCCGCCATGACTAGTAGCTCATCTGGAAAATGAAGTTGAGGCTGAATTTCAGAATAATTTTCTTTTGGGAAACCCGGGACAATTCGATCCACCAAAGTATCGCAGAAAGTACAGGCCTGATCCAACCATAAAGAAAAATCCTCTTCTAATTTCCAGATTTTCGCATACCATTGGATGCATTTTTTTAATTCCTGACCATTCTTTTCGATGAGTTCGCAGGGTAAAAAGATTAATCCTTTTTCATGATTTCCATCAAAATGCAGATATCGTCGCCAAAGCAGTTGGGTCAGTTTCCCCGGAAATGTAGTTGGAATATTTTCAAAATTCTCATCCTCAGGATTAGTTACAATTCCCGCTTCTGTAGTGTTTGAAATGACAAATTTTAAATGAGGATTTTCGGCAATTTTTAAAAAACTCTGAAAGTCTTCTTTTACACAGGAATACGCGGCGATACAATTTATTTCCTTGAGCCGGCTGACCTTTCTCCCATTTTCAATCCCAGCTTCCCAAACATGAAAGCGGTTGTTTTGTTGCTGCATCCTAGGATCGGCTTGTTTGGAGTGAATTTGTACACTGTGGATTTTTCCATTGAAAACACCTTTTTCATCAGCCACTTGAATCATCCAATCCACGAAACCACGGAGGAAATTCCCGTTTCCAATTTGGAGTATTTCTATAGGCTCACTTGAATTCATTTGATTAGAGAGAAACACCCCGCTTCCAAGGAATAAAGTCATCCTGTCCTAAATCCATTGCTTTCGTGGGTTTTTTTCCGCTTGCAACCTGTATGATTTCTTCCAGTAATTCTTTCCCCATTTCCTCTATTGTCTTTTCTCCTGAAATAATGGCTCCGGCATCAAAATCAATAATATCAGGCATTCGTCTAGCTAATTGATTGTTACTTGAAACTTTGATCACAGGTGTAATGGGGTTTCCTGTTGGGGTGCCAAGTCCAGTGGTAAAGAGAATGATAGTACAGCCTGAACCTGCCATAGCGGTTGTGCTTTCCACATCATTTCCGGGAGTACAAAGAAGAGTCAGTCCGGATTTTTTTACATACTCTCCATAATCGAGTACATCAGCGACGGGAGAAGTACCACCTTTTTTTGCAGCACCACAGGATTTGATTGCATCCGTGATTAGGCCATCTTTTATATTGCCAGGGGAAGGATTCATATCGAATCCCGAACCGACTTTTTCTGCTGCATAAGCATAAGCTCGCATCAACTCTGTGAATCGATCGGCGGTTTGGTCATCCACGCAGCGGTCTATTAGATTTTGTTCTACGCCACAAAGTTCAGGGAATTCTGAGAGTACGGCTTTTCCACCCAAACTCACCACCAAATCTGAAACATGGCCTAGAACCGGATTTGCTGAAATACCGGAAAAACCATCCGAACCCCCGCATTCCAAGCCAATACATAGTTTGCTAAGAGGAGCAGGTTTTCTCTGGATTTTATTGGCAGCAACCAATCCCCAAAATGTTTTTTCAATTGCCTTCGCTAAAAGCTCGGATTCCGTTCCCTCTTTTTGCTGCTCAAAGACATGCAAAGGCTTATCAAAATCAGGATTGAATTGGTAAAGTTTTTCTTTCAAAATATCCGCTTGGGCATGTTGACATCCCAAACTCAAGACCGTGGCACCTGCCACATTGGGATTGTGGATATATCCGGCCAACAAAGCGCAAAGGGCTTCCGCATCTTGCCGGGTTCCCCCACATCCTCCTTGATGGGATAAAAATTTGATCCCATCTACATTTGGAAATAATTGCCGATTAGTAGAATTTGAAAAAGTCTCCAATTTGGTCTCGGACTCTTTTTTACCACTTTGAAATTCATTAACAAGCCCTTTAACCAAGCTTTTGAAAGGGTTGGGTTTAGCGTAACCTAATTCTTCTAAAAATGCATTTCGGATCACCTCTACATTTCTATTCTCACAAAACACCAATGGAATGACCAGCCAATAATTGGCAGTCCCAACTTGCCCGTCAGATCGATGAAACCCATCAAAAGTTCTGTTTTCAAATCGATCGGTTTGTGGAGGATTCCAGGTATACTTTATATTTCTTCTTCCGTATTGGGCACTATCATGTTTGATGTTTTCAGTTGTTAGGAGCCCCCCTTTTGGAATGGATGCTGTTACTTTTCCCACCAAAACCCCATACATGATTACCGATTCCCCTGGTTTCAGGTCCTGCAAAGCAAATTTGTGTTTTGCCGGAATATCATCTTGGAGCACAACCTTTTCCTTTTCAGTTTCAATTGAATCTCCTTTATATAAATCTTGGAGAGCAACTTGTACATTGTCTAAAGGATCAATCTGCAAACTTCTGATTTTCATTTTGGGCTTTGTTGGGGTAAAATGACAAAGCAAGATAGAAGGCTTTTGAGAAAAATAAAGTATGGTGGAATTAGACAATCCTTTGGAGGATTATTTGAGATGGGAGCCAATCGCAATACGATCATATAATTCTACTGCCAATAGTCTTTTAAAAAGTGTATTATTGTTTGATGAGTAAAATTCGATTAATGCAGGCGAGAAAGGCATTTTGGATTCTTTTGTTTTCAATTGCGATTGCAGTTTCCTGCAGCGGTCCTTCTGATGTGCGAGTTATCAAAATGGGACATGCTTTGGTTACTTCCCATCCTGTGCATGAGGCAATGCTTTTCTTGGCAAAGCGTGTGGAGGAAAAGTCAGGAGGAAAATTGAAAATCAAGGTTTACCCAAATCAACAATTGGGTACAGAAAGGGAATTGGTAGAACTTCTTCAAATCGGGAGCTTGGGAATGACCAAGGTTTCTTCGGCAGCTTTGGAAGGCTTTGCTCCAATGATGCAGGTGTTAGGAGTTCCTTTTTTATTTAGAGATGATGAGCATTTAACCAAAGTTCTTCGAGGAGAGATTGGTAAAAAACTCCTTTTGGATGGTGAAAAATATTGGTTGCGTGGACTTTGTTATTATGATGCTGGAAAGCGGAGTTTTTATTCTAAGGAAAAGCCAATTGAAAGCCCAGAAGATCTTAAAGGTTTGAAGGTCCGAGTAATGGAATCCAATATGGCAACCAATATGGTTCGAGCCATGGGAGGTTCTCCTACGCCAGTCGCCTATGGAGAATTGTACACAGCCCTTCAGCAAGGGATTGTGGATGGTGCCGAAAACAATCCACCAAGTCTTTACACATCCAAGCATTATGAAGTTTGCGGCTATTATTCTTTGGATGAGCACACAGCGCTTCCAGATGTGGTGATCGTCAGTACCAAAGTTTGGAATAGTTTGAGCCCTCAGGAGCAGGAATGGCTTCAGGAGGCGGCAGATGAGTCTGCAGATTACCAATATGAACTTTGGGCTGCTTCTACAAAAAAATCCCTAGAAGAATTGGAAAAGGCCGGTGTGGTTATTTCCTATCCTGACAAAGAGCCTTTCAGGAAGGCAGTAAGCGCTGTTTATGAATCCTTAAAAACTGAGCAGCCGGAAATCTATGAAATCATCCAAGAAATTCAGGAAATCCAATGAGTCAATTGTTTTCATTAAAAAGGAAAAGTCAAATTGATCGAGTTATAGCTACAGCATTGGTTGGGTTGATGGCTTTAATGGTAATCAATGTCACATGGCAGGTAGTTTCTCGTTATGTCTTTCAAAATCCAAGTTCGTTTACTGATGAACTTGCACGATACATGTTGATTTGGGTTGGAATGCTTGGAGCAGCTTATGTGGCTGGGAAGGATCAGCATTTAGCGATTGATATTGTTTTGAGTAAAATGAACAGTACACAAATTCGAGGAACAAGAATTCTGATTCATCTTTTCGTATTGCTATTCGCTTTGGTAGCCATGGTTATTGGTGGAAGTAATTTAGTATATATCACCTTTACTTTGGGGCAAACTTCCGCTGCATTGAAAATTCCGCTAGCCTATGTGTATGCCATTATTCCTATTAGTGGGCTTTTGGTGATTTACTATCAAGCAATGGCTATTTTCTTTTTGAAATCATCCCAACCAAGCACTTGATATGGAGACTTTAAGCATTTTGGTTTTGGTTATTTCATTCTTGTTCTTTTTGGGAATAGGAGTGCCTGTGGCTTGGAGCTTGGGACTTTCAAGTTTGTTGACACTATTAGTAACAGTTTCAGCACTACCTGCGGCTACTACCATAGCACAGCGAATGGGAACAGGATTGGACAGTTTTTCACTACTTGCTATTCCCTTTTTCATTTTAGCTGGGGAACTGATGAATAGGGGAGGAATAGCAAATCGGTTGATCGAATTTGCAAAGGCCCTTACAGGAAGATTACCGGGAGGCTTGCTTCATGTGAATGTAATCGCGGCCATGTTAATGGGAGCAATCGCAGGTTCGGCAGTAGCAGCAGCTTCTTCCATGGGAGGGATTTTGGGAAAAAGAATGGAGAAGGAAGGATATCCAAAGGAATTAGGGGCGGCTGTGAATATTACTTCTTCTACTACTGGTCTGATTATCCCGCCTTCCAATGTGTTGATTGTCTATTCTTTAGCCTCAGGAGGAGTTTCAGTAGCAGCTTTATTTGTAGCGGGGTATGTGCCCGGACTTTTAGTGGGATTGATGTTGATGATTACAGCGGCGGTTTTGGTGAAGATCAAGAAATTACCTTCGGGTGAGTCTTCTTCCTTTAGACATTTGCTTTCAACTTTTTGGAAGGCAATTCCTAGTTTATTCTTACTTATTGTAGTGATTGGAGGGATTGTAGCAGGTGTATTTACTGCCACAGAAGCTTCTGCCATTGCGGTGTTGTATGCTTTGGGGCTTTCTTTGATTTATAGGGAATTGAAAGTTTCTCAGCTTCCATCAGTTTTGCTGAAGTCAGCAGAAACAACGGCTGTTGTTATGTTGCTGATTGCTACTTCTATGGCGATGTCTTGGGTGATGTCGGCAGAAGAAATCCCTCAACAAATAGCAAATTCCCTGCTGTCACTGAGTGATAATATCGTGGTCATCTTAATCATGATCAATCTGATTCTATTGTTTGTTGGGGTTTTTATGGATATGACTCCTGCTGTATTGATCTTCACTCCGATTTTTCTCCCGGTAGTGACAAAGCTCGGAGTGGATCCTGTTCATTTTGGAATTATGATGGTGTTGAATCTTTGTATAGGTCTTTGTACACCTCCTGTAGGTTCTATCTTATTTATAGGAGTGGGTGTAGCGCAAACCAGTATTCAAAAAGTTCTCAAGCCATTACTTCCTTTCTTTTTTGCGATGATATTGGCTTTGATTCTAATTATGCTTTTTCCGCAAATAAGTCTCTGGCTACCCGAATTATTTGGTGTTTAAAAAAAGGAGGGTTTTCGAAAAACCCTCCTTTTTTTGTTTTTAGTCTTGCCCCATGACTTTTTTAATAAATGCCACCGAAAGTGGGATTTGCTCAACTGATCGACTGCTTTCATCTTCAATCACTAAGTAAGTCGTACCCTGCTTTTGGGCTTCTTTGATGATTTTCTCAATTCCCACATCGCCTGTTCCCAAGACGACATTTGTTTCTACATCTCCATGTCCATCATTGGAGTTTGGTGTTCCTATTTTTCTGTCCTTTAAGTGAAGCATGGGAAATTTTCCTTTGTGCTTTTTCATGATTTTCAAAGGGTCACCTCCTCCCATTTTCACCCAATACACGTCCATATTGAATGCGAAATTTTCAGCATTTTCAAGCATCCAATCCATCACCACTCCTTTTCCTTCAGGTGAAAATTCATAGCCATGCGGATGATACAAGAGTGTGATTCCTTCTTTTTGAAAATCTTTTCCCACTTCATTGAAAAGTGCTGTGGCGACTTTGATCTCATCCAAAGAAATCGGGCCTTCTTGATGAGGAATCCAATAACAGGTAGCGTACTTGACGCCTTGTTTTTTGGCTTCTTCTATAATAGGAGCCGGATCTCGGAGCAATTGATTATAATCAGCGCCAACACCGACGATTCGTAATCTGTTTTCGGTAAATAGCCGCTCATATTCAACTTCCGATAAACCGTATAGCCCACCTCCCTCGATGGCATGGATTCCCCAATCGGCGATCATTTCATAATACTTGACAGGATCTTCTGGTAATTGGTTTCGAAGGGAATAGGTTTGGATGGCGATTTCCTGAGCAAAGGTTACCTGCATTAGGAGAAAAAGGAATAAGGATAGGATTAGGTTTTTGGGTCTCATAGCTAATTTTTCTTATAAGTTATTGATTCTTACCAATTCTTAAAAACCTGGCCTTTTCGACCATTATTAAATTGCCTATGGTTTTAATAGCCCTATAAAAAATGAAATCTGGCTTTTTGAAATTGAGTAATCTATCTTCCTCAGTTTCCATTTAAATTCCATTTCACTTAACTTGAAAGAAACTACACTATGAATTCGCGAAGGAATTTTATTCAAAAGACCTCTCTTTTTGGATTAGCTATGAGCCTAAAACCTGATTTTTCATTGTTTGCTGCCCAAGACAAGATTCTAGGTCATGGGGATTTTCGCTATAAGTTGGATATGAATTGGGGGAGTCTGGATCCTGATAAGTATCCCGTCGTGAATTGCCATGAAATGGTCATGGACCGAAAAGGGAGGATGATTCTATTGACGGATGAACCTCGAAATAATGTGATCATTTATGATCAAAGTGGGAAGCTTCTGGGCACTTGGACTTTGGGATTGAAAGCGGCTCATGGTTTGACTTTGGTGGATGAAGGCGATGAAGAATACCTGTGGATTGTAGATAATGGGGGACGTGTAGTGAAAACCAATTTGAATGGAACCATTGTGACTGAAATCAAAAATCCTCTTCAGGAAGGCATCTATCAGGAAGGAATGCGTTGGACTCCTACCGAGACAGCTGTTTCTCCAAATGGGGATTTATATATCGCAGATGGTTATGGTTCCCAATATTTCCTGCACTATGATTCAAAAGGAAATTTTATAAGAAAATTCGGTGGGGATGGTCATGGAGATGCTCAATTTAAAACAGCACATGGTATCGCTGTTGATCAAAGAGGGGGAGCAAAGCCCACCTTGATTTGCACATCGAGAGGGCATAATTCCTTTAAGCGGTTTAGCATGGACGGCGAATATTTGGAAACGATTTTTCTTCCTGGAGCTTTTGTTTGCCGACCCGTAATTCATGGTGAAAATCTTTACGCCGGTGTATGTTGGTCCCGGTTGAAGTATTTGGAGCAAATGGATAATTCAGGTTTTGTTACAATTCTGGACAAGGATAATAAAGTTGTTTCAAATCCAGGAGGAACAGCACCGGAATACCGAGACGGCGAACTTCAATTAATGGTGCAGTCCGAACCAGTATTTAAGCATTGCCATGATGTATGTATAGATCAGGATGAAAATATTTATGTCTGCCAGTGGAATGCCGGGAAAACATATCCGATTAAACTGATACGAGTTTAGATTCCTTTTTCACCAAATCATCATGTCATGAGATCTGTAAAAATTACTTGGTTTGAAATTCCTGTGGAGGATATGATCAGGGCCATTAAATTTTATGAAAAAGTATTTGAATGTCAGTTGGATTTTCAGGATCTCGGTGATTTCAAGATGGCCTTGTTTCCAGTTGAAGAAGGAAGTGAGGGAGCTTCCGGTAGCCTTGTTTATCACCAAGAATTTTATACTCCAAGTTCCAATAGGGGAGTTTTAATCTACTTTTTTACGGAAGACTGTGGTCAGGAATTGAAGCGAGTGGAGGAGGCAGGTGGGAAGGTAATGATTCCCAAGCGACAAATTAGTCCCGAAATGGGCTTTATGGGTGTTTTCTTGGATTCAGAAGGGAATAGGATTGGAATTCGATCCAAAGCTTAGGAACTAGGTTAGCTTTTTTAATCGAGTTGATTTTTTCTCTCTTTAGGTTTCGTTTTTGTTAATTTTTATTGATCAAGGGAAAAAGTGATCCTGTTCAAAAATAATTTTTTCAAGTTGAGAGGCAGAATCAGTCTAAAATTGTGTCCAAGTTTCTCTCATTTGGCTGTGAAAAATGTGATTTTTCTGACGGATATCAGTTAATTTTTGCAATTGTGGATAAGTGATTAAAATTTTGTTCATAAACTGTTAAAATCAATCATATTTTGTATTGATAAATTGTGGGAAAATAAAATTTTAAATAGTTGGATTCTAATGAAATCTTGCCCAAATTTGATATTACCAAGTGAGAGATAAATGGTCGGAAAACGTTCCGGATCTTGGTTTGAAAGTTTGGGATCAGGCACAAAGGGGGATTTATCAATAGATAAATTTCTGAAACGGACTACCGCAGAAGTGCTGTCACGATGAGTTGAGTTTGAGAAAAATCTTCGGATTGACTCAAATTTCTGTCGCTGCTACTGACTGATGATTCAGTCGAGCTTCTTGTCGGTCTTTGATCGATAACGTTGCGAGCATGGCAGATTTATCAGCGTACAGAGAAGCTTCGGCTTCAATGTCATCAGGCACGAAGGAGTGATTTCGAAAGGAAGAACTTGAAACGGGTTACCGCAGAAGTGTCATAAGATCCACCCATTCGAAAACCGAAAGGTTTTCCTAGGCTTCAGGTGTGAAGGGCAGAGTTTTTCGAAACAAAGCTGAGACGGGCAACCGCAGAAACACGACATGATGATCTAGTTGGGAATACTCTTCGGAGTAGCTTCAGATTAAAGATTTCCTACTGCTTCGCAGATGGAGCCACGAACTGTAGCTTGGCGCAGTTTAACAATTACGGTTGTTGGATTGTGGAACGGGAAGTAATCGAAAGGTTGCTTCCCGTTTTTGTTTTTGGTGATTGATAGTATCATTTTTTGCTTCAAAGTATTTTTCTACCTTTTATATCCATTTAACTGGAATATTTCACCGGTTTTATATTGCTTTTGCCATATTTCATTTCAACAAAATAGAAAATGTCTAATCTCAATCTGAAAGCCCAAGCCCAAAACACCTATGATGCAATTGTTATCGGATCGGGAGCTAGTGGAGGCTGGGCGGCCAAAGAACTCTGTGAAAATGGTTTAAAAACCTTGGTGCTTGAAAGAGGACGCATGGTTCGGCATATTGAGGATTATCCCACCGCATCCAAGGCTCCTTGGGAGTTTGAATTTCGTGGAACTGTCCCAATCGAAAAGCGTTCGGGTATCGGTGCTGCTAGATGGGGAAGGGAAGAAACCATGCATTGGGCTTTAGCGGAAGATGAGCAACCTTACATTGAGGAAAAGCCTTTCCGATGGTTTAGAGGATACCATGTGGGAGGAAAATCCCTGCTTTGGGCGAGGGGGACACAGCGTTGGTCTGATTTTGATTTGGAAGGTCCGGCTCGGGATGGGTATGCAGTAGATTGGCCAATTCGTTATAAAGATTTGGAACCTTGGTACAAGCATGTTGAGACCTTTGTTGGGTTTTGTGGCTCCAAGGATGGCTTGGATGTTCTGCCTGATCAGATTGTCCAACCGGGTTTTGAGTTGAGCTGCGTAGAAAAGTATTACAGTGAGCAGCTTAAGAAGATTTATGGGGATCGTTATTTGATACAGGGAAGATGCGCCCATTTGACTGATCCGCAGGAAATTCATAGGAAGCAAGGAAGGAATAAATGTCAGCATCAAAATATGTGTAATCGAGGCTGTATTTATGGAGGATATTTTTCTGCTAATGCGGCCACTTTGCCTTGGGCTGAAAAAACGGGAAATCTGACTATTCGACCAGATTCGGTTGTGGAGTCCATTATCTATGATGAAGAAAAAGGGAGGGCAATCGGAGTACGAATAATTGATCGGCTGACCAAAGAAGCAATGGAGTTTTATTCCAAGATCATTTTTGTTAATGCTTCTACTATAAACACCAATGCGATTTTGCTAAACTCCAAATCCTCAAGATTCCCCAATGGTCTAGGAAACGATAATGGCTTGATGGGGAAATTTATGGCTTGTCATAATTACCGAGGAAAAGGTTATGCAACCTTCGAGGGATTTTTGGACCAAGCTACCGAAGGAAGACATCCAGGTCATGCCTATGTACCGAGATTTAGAAATGTTTATAAACAAGAGACTGATTTTCTTAGGGGATATGCCATTGGGATGTCAGGAAGTAGAAGAATTGATTCTGATACTTCCGGGATCGGACACGAACTAAGAGACAATCTTCTCAATAGAAAATATGGAGTATGGGGAATGGCAGCTTGGATGCAAGGAGAAGTAGTTCCCATCGAATCCAATCACATACGGCTTAGCGAAACCGAGACCGATAAATATGGGATTCCTAAAATCGTCATGTCTGTGGAATGGACAGAAAATGATGATAAAATGACGGAGGATTTCCTTCAGCAGCAATATGAAATGTATGAACGCATGGGATTCACCAATATTGATGTGAGTGACTCGGGAGCGCCTCCGGGATCAGACATCCATGAAATGGGTGGAGTCCGTATGGGCAAGGATCCAAAAACCTCTCTCTTAAATAAGCATAACCAATTACATGCTTGCCCAAATGTATTTGTGACTGACGGAGCTTGTATGACGAGTACAAGTACACAAAATCCTACCTTGATGTTTATGACCTTGACAGCAAGAGCTGCAAATTTTGCTGTGGAGGAATTAAAAAAGATGAACTTATAACACCAAAATAACCCTACTTATGAAGAATTACTGGATGCTAATTCCAATCCTATTTCTTTTTGTTTTCCAACCTTCTAATTCGAACGCACAGCAAAAAGGAGACCCGATGTTTCAAGTTCCTCTTGGAATAGCTTCCTATACCTTCCGAAACCATTGGGAGAATGGCGTTGAGGAGACGCTTGATATTATTCAAAGCTTAGGGTTTACAGAATTTGAAGGCGGAGCTCCTGCGGGTGTAAGTCCTGAAGATTTTAAGCAAATGTGCGCTGAAAGGGGGATTTCGATTCCTTCGACAGGAACTGGCTTTGATCAATTGGAAAAAGATCCTATGGCAGTAGCTGATCGGGCAAAAGCCTTGGGAGCTAGTTATGTTATGTGCGCCTGGATTCCACATAAGGTAGGACAATTCTCAAAGGCAGATGCTGACAGAGCCATTCAGGTTTTTAATCAAGCGGGAAAAGTTCTGAAAGAAAATGGGATAGTCTTCAAATATCACGTTCATGGTTATGAATTCCAGCCTTATGAGGATGCGACTTTATTGGAATATTTAATTGAAAACACCGATCCTAATGTTGTCAAGTTGCAAATGGATGTAATGTGGACTCATTTTGGGGGAGGTGATCCTGCAGCTTTGCTTCAAAAGTATGGGGATCGATGGGTTTCCTTGCATTTGAAGGATTTTAAAAAGGGAGCTCCTAAAAATTTGACTGGATTGACTGGTCCTGAGAATGATGTTCCATTGGGGGAAGGAGAATTGGATTTTCCAGGCATTTTAAAAGAAGCGAATCGAATTGGCATCAAACATATGTTTATCGAGGATGAGAGTGAGCATGAGTTAGAGGCCCTGCCAAAAAGCATAGCTTATTTGAAAAGTTTGAGATATTAATCGATTCTATTTTTCTTTCTTTTTGGATGATTTTAAGAGTGTTTATCAGAAAAGAAAGAAATGAAATACTGTTGCAAAGAATCTTAAAAGAAATTCTTTTTGATTTCGGAAAAAAATCCGAACCTTAGGGGCGAGTTAAGAAAGAGTGAGGTTCGATTAGATATAAGGAAAACCTTCCGTTCATGTAAAAATTGCCTAATTCAAGGCTTAAAAGCTGAATTTTTCCAAAAAATCTAAAAGAACCCATTGTTTTTTGAAGTCAAAAAATGATAACTTTAAAACTCGATTTTAATTTAGAAACCATTTAACCTTTATCAAAAGTCTATTTAAAATTCACATTATGAGAAAGTTAATCGCTTTGTTCATGCTGGCAGGTATCTTGTTTGCACCTGTTTTCGCTAACGCACAAGAAGCAGAAGCCGATAGTGCGGCTCAAGAAGAAACAACACCAGTAGCAGAGGAGCCTGCTGCATCTCCTATGATCGTCGATGACGAAATTGTAGCAGAGGAGCAAAGCTTCCACCAGGTGGTAAAAGAGAAGTTCATCGAAGGTGACCCTGTCTTCATGACTCCGGTATTGATCTGTTTGATCCTAGGTCTTGCCGTAGCTTTGGAAAGAATCATCACCTTGAATCTTTCCACCACCAATACCAAGAAGCTTCTAGCTAAAGTTGAGGACGCATTGTCTTCCGGAGGTGTAGAAGCTGCTAAAGACGTAACAAAAAGCACTAAAGGACCTGTTGCTTCCATCTTTACGCAAGGTTTGATGAGATACTCTGAGGGTATCGAAATGGTAGAGAAGTCTATCATCGCTTATGGATCCGTTGAAATGGGCCGATTGGAAAAAGGTCTTGTTTGGATCTCCCTATTCATCTCTCTTGCTCCAATGCTTGGTTTCATGGGTACGGTAATCGGTATGATCGGTGCATTCGACTCCATCGAAGCAGCTGGTGATATCTCTCCATCCCTTGTAGCAGGTGGTATTAAGATCGCCCTTTTGACTACCGTAGCAGGTTTGATTGTTGCGATCATCCTTCAGTTGTTCTACAACTACTGTGTGGCTAAAATCGATTCTTTGGTAAATGACATGGAAGATGCTTCTATCTCTTTGGTAGACATCCTTGTGAAGCACAAGTTGACTGGTAAGTAATTCCCAGTTATTCCGAGTACCAAATAATTTAATTAGTCAAACTCCAAAGAAGAAACAATTATGGATACTTATGACATTTTCCTATACGTTGGATATGGTCTAGTCATCTTCGGTGCTTTCTTCGCGATTGTTATGCCTTTAATCAAGTCATTGGACAATCCGAAATCTTTGCTGAAGACTGTCGTGGGGATCATTGCCATCGCTGTGTTGTTCTTCATTGCCTATTCAGTATCAAGCAATGAGGTACTTCCAAAATTCGAAGCAGAACCCTTTAACTTGACTCCTACAGGTTCACAATTTGTGGGAGGTATGTTGATCACCACCTACGTTTTAGCAATCGTTGCTCTTGTAGGTATTGTATTTACTGAATTGAATAAAGCTATTAAGTAATTATGGCTAAAAGTAAAAGCAGAATGAGTCAGGAAGTTAACGCAGGATCCATGGCGGATATCGCCTTCCTGTTGTTGATTTTCTTTCTCGTGACGACAACGATCGCTTCGGACAAGGGTATTTTGAACGTCCTTCCTCCGAAGTTGGATCCGAATAATCCCCCACCAGAAATCGACAAGAATGAGCGAAACATCTTTACCATTTTGGTAAACGCTAATGACGATTTGCTAGTAGAGGGTGAGTATCGTGAAAATGCTGATGGATTGGACGAAGAAATCAAGCTATTTGTCTTGAATTTCGGTGCACCTGATGAGGATGCACAGGCTTTGTTCAACTCTCTTCCTGCATCGTTGCGAGCTCAGGCTAAAAGAGATCCTGAATCATCTGACCACCCTGGTGAAGCGGTAGTTTCCATCAAGACAAACCGTGGTACTTCTTATGAAAAATTCTTGGAAGTTTTCGATTTGGCTAAAAAAGCATACTTCGATATCTATGCGGAGCGTGTTAATCTTGATACGGATGAATACCGAACGCTAACGGGTAAAGATGAAGCCGAAGAGGCATTGATCGATAAAGGAAAAGAAGGAATCCCAATGGCGATTTCTATTGCAGAACCTGATAAAATCGGTAGTTGATATGGCAAAGTTTAAGAAAAAGACGAAAACCTCGGAAAGTATCCCTACCTCAGCTCTTCCTGACATTATCTTCATGCTGTTGTTCTTCTTCATGGTGACGACAGTATTGAGAGAGCAGGAGATCTTGGTAGAGCAGAAAATTCCGCAAGCTACCCAGCTTCAGAAATTGCAAAAGAAAACCCTTATTTCTTACATCTATATCGGTAAGCCTAAAAACACAGCGCTTTATGGATCTGAGCCTAGAGTTCAGGCAAATGATGCGTTGATGAATACAACTGATATCGTTCAGTGGGTTAACCGTGAGCGTGATGCTTTACCTGAAGCAGATCGTGGAATGATCACCATCTCTATGAAGGTGGATAAAGATGTGAAAATGGGACCTATCTCTGATGTGCAAACTGAATTAAGAGAGGCTGACGCTCGACGTGTGCTATATGCATCTGTCGGAAAGGTAGTTCGCAATTAATTCCCAATAATCTTTATATTGAAAGCTACTTCTTCGGAAGTAGCTTTTTTTGTTTCGCTATGTCTGTAATCACCACCAATAGAAAAAAGCTCCAAAATGCTTGGGCTATGTACGATTGGGCCAACTCGGTCTATAGTCTCGTTATAACTTCCACGATCTTCCCCGTCTATTATAATTCAGTGACAAAAGGAATTGATGGTTCGGAGATTGTTTCTTTTTTCGGATATGAGATTATCAATACAGTCTTATACTCTTATTCTATTTCTTTCTCCTTTTTGATTATTGCTTTGGTTTCTCCTTTGTTATCAGGGATTGCTGATTCAAGTGGGAAAAAGCTGGAATTCATGAAATTCTTCGCCTACCTAGGCTCTATAGCCTGTATTGGGCTTTTCTTTTTTGAAGGTGAAAATCTAGAGTGGGGGATTCTTTGTAGTGTAACAGCCAGCGTTGGATATGCTGGAAGTATCGTGTTTTACAATGCTTTCTTGCCTGAAATATCTAAAGAAGATGAATATGACTTGCTCAGTGCCAAAGGTTTCGCACTAGGGTATATTGGAAGTGTGATATTATTGGTTTTAAACTTGGCAATGATTCAGATGCCGGGTGTTTTTGGAATTCCGGAAGGAGGTATGGCAGCTAGATTATCCTTTTTAATTACAGGTATTTGGTGGGCAGGATTTTCACAGATTCCTTTCCGCGTTTTACCCAAAAACCCATACAATAAAAAGCTCAAAAGAGAATTGCTATTTCACGGCTATCAGGAAATTCGTAAGGTATTTGCACAATTAAGAACCATGCCCGTGATGAATAAATTTTTGGCTTCTTTTTTCTTTTATTCCATGGGTGTACAAACAGTCATGTATCTGGCAGCGACATTTGGAGATAAGGAATTGGGTCTTCCTGGAGCTCAATTAATCATGACTATTTTGATTATCCAATTTGTGGCCATCATTGGGAGTTACCTTTTTGCTTTTATTTCAAAACGATTTGGCAACAAAACCAGCTTGGTAATTATGGTTCTAATTTGGACCTTAATCTGTGGTGCTGCTTATTATGTCTACAATGTGTATGAGTTTTTTGCTTTGGCTTTCGTGGTGGGATTAGTAATGGGGGGAATTCAATCGCTTTCCCGATCTACATTTTCAAAATTGATTCCTGAAACCACCACGGACCATGCTAGTTTCTTTAGTTTTTATGATGTCACTGAAAAAATCGCCATTGTACTCGGAACTTTCTCCTATGGAATAATAGAGCAATTGACTGGGAGCATGCGGAATTCTGCCCTTTCCTTGGGTATATTCTTCTTAGTTGGCTTAGGCTTCCTTCTGTTAGTTAGCATTCCGAAAAAGGATTTATCCATCAAAGCAGCTTGAAAAAATGATTCGCATTTTACAAGGGGAATCGGTCAAAAAACTGGATCAACTTCATGTGGAACGAAGTGGGGAATCAGGCTATGATTTGATGGAGCGAGCTGCTCGAGGTTTTTGTAATTGGTTTTTGGTAAAAGGGTTTGAAAGGGCCAAAGACGTCTTTGTATATGCGGGGGCAGGAAATAATGGAGGAGACGGATTGGCAATTGCTAGACTTTTGTCCGAAAAAGGTTGGAAAGTCAATGTAATTGCCTGTTTTGATGAAAATTCAAGCCTGAGTCCTGACGCAGAAACCAACCTTGAAAAACTCCCAAAAGAGGTCAGTTTGATCAATTGGAAAGTTTTTTCCACTTCAAAGGATGGGATTTTCATCGATTCTTATTTGGGAGTGGGTTTGAAAGGAGATCTACGAGATGAGGCACGCGATTTAATTCAGAAGTTCAATTCCTTTTCTGGAATCAAAATAGCCGTAGATATTCCAAGTGGACTTCAGGCCGAAGGGGTTGGAAGTTTAGATGTGGTAAAAGCCGATTATACGATCACATTTGCCTTTCCGAAGCTAGCTCTTTTGCTTCCT
Source organism: Algoriphagus kandeliae (assembly GCF_004571135.1). GTDB lineage: Bacteria > Bacteroidota > Bacteroidia > Cytophagales > Cyclobacteriaceae > Algoriphagus > Algoriphagus kandeliae. The sequence goes on along the minus strand of NZ_SPSB01000004.1, from coordinate 216,443 downwards.
GAGAATGCAAGTTTTGTTGGAGAACTGGAAGTGGTGGATATTGGGATCAATGAATCGCTCTATCAGGAGTTTGATTCTGATTATTTTTTTATTCAACAAAAGGACGTGCTTCCTTTACATCGAAAATTTAATCGTTTTTCTCACAAAGGTGATTTTGGTAAAATATTACTGGTAGGGGGAAGTCCTGGAAAAATGGGAGCGATGATAATGGCTTCGAAGAGCGCTCTTCGAACCGGTGCCGGATTGGTTAGTGCGCATATCGAAGAGTCTGAAAGAGAGATCATCCAAACAGCCGTTCCGGAAGCTATGGCTTCTTGGGGATTGGTTGCCAATCCGGAATATTATGATGCAATTGGAATAGGTCCGGGCTGGGGAATAGAGCAGCGGAAACTCTTACTCGAATCCTTATTTAAGAATTTCCAAAAACCCATGGTTTTGGATGCAGATGCACTGAACGTGTTGGCTCGAAATCCAGAATTATTGGAAAAAATCCCATCTAATTCCATTTTGACTCCGCATATCGGTGAGTTTGAACGCTTGGTAGGGAGGGCAGAAAATCATCTTGACCGAATAAAACAAGCAAAAGAATTCTCTCAAAAATATCGAATCATCTTAGTGCTCAAGGGTGCAAATACGCTCATTTCATTGCCCGATGGTCGACAATTATTCAATAGTTCGGGCTCTCCCTTTATGGCAACAGGCGGTTCGGGAGACGCCTTGACTGGAATGTTGACAGCATATTTGGGAATGGGGTATTCACCGGAAAATGCAGCCATTTGTGGAGTATTTCATCATGGTTTGGCAGGACAATTAGCGGGAGAATTGAATAAACGTGGGACCATAGCTACGGATATTATTGAAAAGATTCCTGAAACATATCGCGTTTTAGGAATTGAATAATTGATTCTATCGGTCGAAAAATAAAGGAGAAACACAGTAAACTATACTCATGAAAATGAGGTTTTGGGCTAAAGTATTTTTATGAATAAGGAAAAGTTACTGCTTTGGACTTTGGCGGCGATCAATTTCATCCATATCGTGGATTTTATGATCCTGATGCCACTTGGCCCACAGTTAATGCGGATTTTTGAAATTTCACCTAGTGAGTTTGGGCTATTGGTTTCTTCCTACACCTTTAGCGCAGGAGTTTCGAGTTTCTTTGGAGCCTTTTTTTTGGATCGGTTTGACCGAAAGCAAATTCTCCTTTGGGTTTATGTGGGATTTACCATCGCTACCTTAGGCTGTGCACTATCACCCAGCTATTTCATATTATTAATGGCACGAATCCTATCGGGACTTTTTGGGGGATTGACCTCTGCTTTGATTTTAGCAATTATTGGAGATGTAATTCCCGATGTCAGAAGGGGAAGAGCAATGGGTTTGGTAATGGCCGCATTTTCTGTTGCCTCGGTTTTAGGGGTTCCTTTGGGTTTGTTTTTGGCAGGTTTATCCGATTGGCATACCCCATTCTTCATATTGACAGCACTTTCCTTTATCAGCCTGGGAATGATTTTCAAATTTATTCCAAGCATCTCAGGTCATTTGGAGCAAGAACTTCAGCGCCCACATCCTATGGTGGTGGTACGCCGAGTGACTAGTAACCCCAATCAAATGCGTGCAATCACCCTTTCAGTGATGATGATGTTTGGTCAGTTTATGATCATTCCTTTTTTGAGTCCATACACGGTAGCTAATGTGGGATTTACGGAGTTACAGCTGACATACATTTACATGGCAGGAGGTGCTTTTACTATCTTCACTTCTCCTTGGGTGGGTAAAATGTCCGACAAATATGGGAAGCTTCGGATTTTCACCATTTTTATGACGTTGAATGTAATTCCGATTGCAATCATCACGCATTTGGGTGTCACTCCAATTCCGTTTGTTTTAATGGTTTCTACCATGTTTTTTGTGACTTCCAATGGACGATATGTCCCAGCTGCAGCAATCATTACTGGGACTGCAAAACCTGAAAATAGAGGGAGCTTTTTGAGTTTTAATTCTGCTATTCAACAATTGGCAACAGGTCTCGCTTCTCTCATTGCTGGGATGATTATCGGGGAAAATGCTGCTGGTCAATTAACGAATTATAATATAGTTGGCTATTTGGCAATTGGGTTTAGTCTTCTTTGTATTCCTTTGGCAAGAAGGGTGAAGGTGGTAAGTTGATCCTTTTTTACTTTTGATTTAGGAGAATTTTCGGGAAATTAATCAGTTCGCAATCATTCATTCATGGAGGTTCAGACTGAAAATTGTCCTGCTTGTGGTATATCTCTTCATGGCCAGTTTTGTCATCAATGTGGAGAAAAGAAAGTAAGTCCAAAGGATAAAAACTTAAGGCAGTTTTTTGAAGAATTGATCGCTTCCATTTTTGTGGCAGATGGTAAATTTTTCAAAACTATCAAACTCCTAGTATCCCAGCCCGGTGAATTGACAAGATCATTTATCAAGGGTGTACGGAAAAAATATCTTTCACCTGTTCAGCTATTCTTTTTCGCGAACCTTATCTATTTCATTTTTCCACTGATTTCAACTTTTAATACTTCTCTTTCAATCCAAATGACTGGTTTGCCCTACAGTTCTTTGATTCGGCCTGTTGTAGAGGAAAGGGTTCAGAATATGAACATAAGTATGGAAGAGTTTAGGCTGAGTTTTGAAAAGAAATCGGAATCCAACGCTAAACTTTTGTTGATAGTTTTGGTGATTATGCAGGGGGCTGTTTTGAGGTTGTTGTATTGGAAAAGAAAGGATCTTTATTTCTTAGACTTCCTGGCAGAGTCAGCTTACTTCTACAGCTTCTATATTCTAATATTCTTGGTTTTAGTACCAGGTATATTTCTATTCCTAAAGAATTATTTCAATTCCGGTTTTGGGTGGTTTTTCAATGAGATTTCTCTCAGTATAATCTTTTTTATTGCCATTTGGGTTTATGGGTTTTTCCAAATGAAGCGGGCTTTTCAGATTACAAAATGGGAGTCTGCATGGAAAAGTCTGGTTTTAGCCTTGTGGGTGATCCCTAGCTTTATCATTTACAGGTTTATTCTATTTTGGTTTTCCTATTGGATGGTATAAAAAAAAGACCTGCTAGAAGGCAGGTCTTAAATTTTATAAACCAGAGACTATTGCTTCTGGGTGGATTTTTTTGACTAATCCCTGAAGGACTTTACCCGGTCCACATTCTACGAATTCAGTAGCGCCGTCTTGTACCATATTTCTCACTGATTGTGTCCATTTTACCGGGGCGGTAAGCTGCGCAATCAAGTTGACCTTGATTTCATTTACATCTGTCACAGCTGTAGTGCTTACATTTTGATAGATTGGGCATGTGCCAGGATTAAAGGAAGTGTTCTCGATAGCCTTTTGGAGTTTTTCGCGAGCAGGTTCCATCAACGGAGAGTGGAAAGCTCCTCCTACAGGAAGTGGAAGGGCTCTTTTTGCACCGGCCTCTTTCATTTTTTCGCAGGCTATTTCGATTCCTTTGTTGGATCCAGAAATTACCAATTGACCCGGACAGTTGTAATTAGCTGGAACAACAATTTCACCTTCTATACTGGCGCATATTTCTTCCACTTTTTCGTCATCCAAACCTAGAATTGCAGCCATGGCGGAGGGATTGATTTCACAAGCTTCTTGCATGGCCATAGCTCTTTGATAGACAAGTTTTAATCCGTCTTCGAAAGCCAATACTCCATTGGCAACCAAAGCAGAAAATTCACCCAAGGAATGACCTGCCACCATATCCGGATTGAAATCAGGTGTGGTTTTAGCCAAAATTACAGAATGTAGAAAAATTGCGGGCTGAGTGACTTGTGTTTGCTTTAGCTCTTCGGCAGTTCCCTCAAACATCACATCGGTGATCCGGAATCCCAGAATATCATTGGCTTGTTCGAACAATTCCTTTGCCTTTGGATTGTTTTCGTACAGATCCTTTCCCATTCCCGGGAATTGGGCTCCCTGCCCTGGAAAAACAAATGCTTTCATGTGTTTTAATTTGGTTGGCACAAATATAGGGCTTTTCCTTCAGGCAGAGGATTGAAAGCTTAGGTCAGAAGGCGTTTAAATGCTTCCTCATGGTTTTCAGAAATCCACCGAATGAAAGCAAGAACTGCAGGAGAGTGTTTTTTTTGACGGAGCCAAACTAATTTCCAATCGGCTTCAAGGGGAAGACCCTCAACCTCCAAAATTTTAATCCTTCCCTGCGGGATTTCTTTTCGTATGGAATATTGGGATAATATCGTAGCACCCAATCCTGCCATCACAGCTTGTTTTACGGCTTCATTGGTGGCCAATTCCATTTTACTTTGAATGGTGATGTCTAGGTTCTCGAAAAATTTCTCCATCATGACACGAGTTCCAGATCCTTTTTCCCGCAAAATGAATGGGATTTTTTGCCAATTATTTTCTTCAATTAGTTTCTGATATTTTTCAGCATGTTCAGGAGAGGCGACTAAGTACCATTTGTTGTCCGCCAAAGTCAAAGTTTCCAAATCCATATCTTCCGGTGAAATAGATACCAAAGCAAGGTCGGTACTGTTTTCTTCCAGGTGAGCGAGAACTTTATATCGATTAGAAACTTCAAGGCTAATCTCCACATGAGGGTGGAGCTTCATGAATTCAGCCATGAGGTAGGGGATAATGTACTTTCCCGTGGATACCGATGAAATGCGAATTTTTCCAGCCAATAAGCCTTTCAATTCCAGCATTCGCTGCTCGATTTGTCCAAGCTCTTCAAAAATCCGATCCGTAATTTCTACCAATTCATTTCCGAATTCAGTAATGTGTACCTTTTTACCGATCATTTCTGTCAAGGGTACATCAAATTGATCCTGAAGATTCTTAAGTTGCATTGAAACAGCCGGCTGTGTCATGTCCAATGATTTAGCAGCCTTGGTAATACTTTCGTATTGGGCTACAGCATGTAGCGCTCGAAGTTGGTTGAAAGAAATGTTCATAACTAAATCTGATACAAAAGTATAATACGATCAAAAAAAATTATGTTTCTGTTTTATTTAAATTTTTTCTGTAAATCTTTGTGTTATGAATTTTGAAATTCTGATAAATAACCTGACCAATCCCAGTTTGCTGTTTTTTGTGTTGGGGATTTTGGCGGTCAAATTCAAGAGTGATTTAGAGATTCCCCCGACCTCTGCCAAATTCATCGCACTTTATCTGATGCTTTCTATTGGATTTAAAGGTGGTCAGGAACTTTCCCACAGTAATTTTGAAATGTATATTGTGTGGGCTTTGATTTTTGGTTTGGTCCTTTCCGCAGCTGTTCCTTTTTATACCTTTTTTATCCTGAAGCCTCGGTTAGGAACTCCTAATGCCGCGGCGATTTCCGCAGCCTATGGTTCTATTTCTGCTGTAACATTTGTAGCAGCCGCTTCTTTTTTGGATACGCAAGGGGTAACCTTTGGTGGACATATGGTTGCGGTGATGGCCCTGATGGAAGCACCGGCAATTATTTCCGGGGTTATTTTACTTCGAAAATATTCTGACACTAAAACTCCTGGAGGAGTTAGGGGAATTATCAAACATGCCTTTACCAATGGTTCGGTACTTTTAATTATGGGAAGTTTGGTCATTGGTTTGATTGCAGATGAGAAGCAAGCAGAAGGTATCAAGCCATTTGTGACCGATATTTTCAAAGGTTTTTTGGCGGTATTTCTCTTAGATATGGGGATTAGTAGCGGTCGAAAATTGAAAGCTTTTTTCAAAAACGGCTATTTCTCTACCTTCTTCGCGATTTTGGTTCCGCTAGTAAACGGAAGCATAGTTTCGGTCTTGAGTTATTGGATCGTACCTGATGTGGGCGATCGCTTTATTTTCGCAATTCTAGGAGCAAGTGCTTCCTACATTGCAGTACCAGCAGCCATGAAGCTAGCCAATCCAGAAGCTGATGAGGGACTCTATATTCCAATGGCTTTGGCCATCACATTTCCATTCAATATTACCTTGGGGATGCCGATCTATTGGATGATTATTCAGGCTTTTTGAGAATAAGTTTTTGGGGAAAGGAATTTCGCCTCTTCCTCAGGAGTTGGAAGTCTACAGGTATTTTTCTTTCCAAACCATCGGTATCGATTTCTTCCAATCCAATCATATATGGGATCTCTTAGCCAGCTTGGGAAAATAATGAAGATGTAAAAAGCAGGCCAAAGCCCACTTAGGTATTTGGCTATTTTTAGAGCAGCAGTACTTCGATAAAAAATTTGATCATTCTCAAGCAGAACAAGAGAATCTAAATAATCAGGCTTTACTGAATAATTTGACAATATTTTTTTTGAAAAATCATCCTGTAACGCACCTACTAGAAATCGGTTGTTTTTATCTCGTTGAAGAATAAAATCGATGGAGCTATTGCAAAGATTGCATACTCCATCGAAGAAAATTATGGACTTTGATTCATTCATCGAAGAATCTGAATGGTTCCCTTCAGTTCTTGTTCTTTTTGGCTTGGGTCCAATACGTCAAAGGTCACTTTTCCGGAATAGAAGTAGGTTCCGGCTGGTAGATCGTTACCATTTTGGTCTTTTCCATCCCATCGAATGAAAACGTCATTTTCTGAAGATTCCAAGCTATTGTATCTGAATACCTCAGCTCCCCAGCGATTGACGATGAAAATCTCCACTCCAAGAACGAAGCGAGGGCATTGAGAAAATGGATTGTCAAATGCAATAAACGTATCATTCAATCCATCTCCATTCGGCGTGAAGGCATTCGGAAGTTCATAGAATGGGCAATTGTCCACGCAGACGATATTACTTGGTTCGCTCTCATTTCCAGATCTGTCAATGGCAGTAATGTAATAGCAGCCTCGGAACGTTGTCAGATTGGATATTCTAGTAGAAAGCTCCAAAGAACTGAGTTCGGCAATAAGCTCAAACTGTCCTTCTTCTCCATCAGGCGTGTAATACAAACGATAGCCGGAAAGCTCATCATCACAATCTCCCGAGAAATCAGGTTCCCAGCTCAAATCATGATAAAATGTATTCGTATTACAAGGTTGCTCAGCCAGGTATTCCGAACAAACTGGCCCATCAAAAGTCAATACTGGAGGACAAGGAAGGCGATTGTCATCTGGTTTTGCGCAGACAATTTGTGATTTGTTTTCCAATGGATATACCAATCCTGCCACATTATAAGCTCCTTTGGTCACAACATAATAGCAATACTCAATTTCTCGTTCTAAAGGAATTCCATTAAAGCTTCCATCATCCAGGAATGTGAATCCATTTTGGGTGACATCCACCTCAGCAATCAATTCAAAGGTATCGGCATCTTGGGCATTGGCATCCGTTCTGTTTCGATATACCTCGTGCTTGTATTCACCGATGGAGTTGTTCCAAGGAACTTCGAAAGTCCAATTGAGCTCAATTGCTTGATTGATGATAGTTGGCTCAAGTCTGACAGTAGAAGCGGTAGATGAAGTGTCTATTTTGGTGCCGTTGTCTAGGAGAACGACCTTGTAATTATAGACCAAATCTTCTGTATTCAAACCGGTATCCGTAAACAGGGTATCGCTTGTTATACCCAAACTGGTTCTGTTATTGGAACCCGAAAACCCATCTTGTCGAATAAGCTCATAGCTATATGGCCCTGGGAATTGGATAGTATCGATATCATAGGGTGGGGTCCATTTCACAAAAATTTCCCCATTCTGCTCATCCGTCTCTTCGATGCTGACATTGGTAATGATTGGGACATCTACATCAATGGTGATACAGATTTCTTCAGACACAATACTTTCACCTAACCTAGGCTCTGGGAATGCTGCTACCAATCGGTAGCAATAAGTATTGCCTGGAGCTAGGCCTTCACCACCATTTAAATCGGTGAAGCTGAAGGTTTCCATATCAGTGATTCCAATCAACTCGTAGCCTGGACGAATTCCTGTTTCACAACTATCTGGTACATAAGGATCAGAATTGATTCTTCTCCAGATTTGCATTTCGCTGGCCGAATTGCCACAGACATAAGGATCCCAATTGAGCTCAACGGTTCTGCCGGTTTGTTGCTCAAGATCGTCCCATACAGGAGGTGGTCCAATTACTTTAATCCTCCAAGTACGAATATCCACCAAGGAAGGACCGGATTGAGGCTGATCCGTGATTCTTACGCGTACATCGTATTCTCGAGCACGAACGTGATTACAGACAGTTTGCCAAGAAAAATCTACGATTCCAGGTGAACTTTGAAAGGTAGGTTCCGGGCTGTAGGAAGCAGGAGAGGTGGTGATTTCCATCGGCTCTCCAAAAACTTCAATTTTGATAGGATCACCATCTGGGTCCTGACCCTGAATGATTTCTTCGATAAGCGTACCTGCTTCCACACAGAGATCAGGTGGAAGGATTAATTCCGGTCTTCTATTGTTGGAGTTTTCGATAATGATCTGCATATCGCGAACAACATATCCGATCTGCGTCCAAACTCCATCTAGCTTTCTATATTCTTTGATTCGGAATGCCACGTTAAACTGTCCCGCCGTACCTGGAGCATCCCAGATTAAATCCCCGAATAGCTCATCAATTGAAAATAGAGCAGGAGTTGCACCGGATTCCTGGTTGGTAGAAAACTCAGCGACATTGGGATCACGATAATTATTTACTGGTCTCTGGAATGCTTGCTTAGGGATATCCAACTCATAAGCCAAGCTGTCTCCATCAGGATCATAGGCTCCTGGATTGTGAATGAACCGAACGTTTACAGCTCCATTGTCTACTGGAGGAATTGTCAGTACAGGGGAATTATTTACCCCTATAAAAGGGTCAATGGTGATTTGAGTCTCTACATAGAATGGCGTATCCACCGAATTATCCATGTTCAGAGTCAAATCATTTCGATTGAACTCCTGAAAACGGATGGTATAGGTGCCAGGCCCTTGAAAAGTATGGGTGATGACGAAGGTGTTTTTTTCCACTTGAGGGGCCACAAGTTCCACCAATGAAAAATCACTCTCCGTGTTGAGTTGTTCTTCTCTTCCGTCTCCAAAGTTTATAACCCCCGGACCAAAAACTACATTGGATCGGGTGTCCGTATATCCGACTACAGTGATTCGGTATGTTAATGTTTGGACGGATATGCGTTCGGCAATGATTTCTCCCGCTCTAATATGCGTTGCCCAAGCATCACTGATAGCAAGGATTAAGAAGAAAAAAAATGCTAAGGAATATTTCAGCTTCATAATTTTTCAGTTTCCTATGATAATCAAAACTCCTTTTAGACATGAAAGGTTGGAGTTAGTCAAACGTAGGTTTTTTAGCTCTATACGAAATAAATGGAAGTAAGTAGAAATTCTGCTTAAAATCAAACAATAAAATTGAACAGGCTGTTGATTGATCAACAATTTAGCGGAAAACGAGTAGAATTTTCAAAAATTATTTAGAACGTTTTAAAATAACTTAGGGCTTTACGAATGGATTGTTTGCTAGCTGTCGGAGGCGTAAATTTGGTCCCGGTATAGAAATAAGACATTCGTTTTAACAAAAGAAAAAAATTCTATGAGCTGGGTTACAAAAACCTTAAGTAGCACCTTGGGAAGAAAGCTGATCATGGCTTTGACAGGTCTCTTCCTCATCCTGTTTTTGACAGGCCATGTTTCTGGTAACATGTTGTTGTTTAAAGGAGACGGTGGTGAGGCATTTAACAAATATGCCCAATTTATGACCACTAATCCGGCGGTGAAGATTTTGTCTTACTTGACATATATATCTGTAATCGCCCACGTGATTTATTCAATTCTCCTTACTCGCAAAAACAAATCAGCTAGACCTGTGGGCTATGCTGAGTCAAAAGCATCTACCAATTCTGCCTGGTCTTCCAGAAATATGGGAGTTTTAGGTACCATTATTCTCATTTTCTTAGTGGTACACATGCAGGGATTCTGGGCAAAAATGCACTGGGGCGATATGCCGATGGTGACCTATGAGGGAGAAACTTATAAGGATCTTTATCAGATTGTTCAGTTTGCATTCCAAAATGAAATTTTGGTAGCGGGATATGTGATTGCAATGGGATTCTTGAGCTTTCACTTGTCTCATGGTTTTGCAAGTGCCTTTCAAACACTAGGCTTGAACCATGTGAAATATTCTCCTGCTATCGAACTTATCGGAAGAATATACTGCATCGTGGTGCCGGTTTTATTCGCCAGCATGCCACTTTATATTTATTTCACTAGCTAATCCATCGTCTTTTATGATACTAGATTCCAAAATACCAGCCGGTCCTTTGGCGGAAAAATGGACCAAGCATAAGTTTAACATGAAGCTGGTCAATCCGGCGAATAAAAGAAAGTACGAGGTAATCGTGGTGGGTACCGGCTTGGCAGGTGCTTCCGCTGCAGCTTCTTTGGCTGAGTTGGGGTATAATGTAAAAGCCTTCTGTTTCCAAGACAGCCCTCGAAGAGCACACTCTATTGCTGCTCAGGGAGGTATCAACGCTGCGAAAAACTATCAAAATGACGGAGACTCAATCTTCCGTCTGTTTTATGATACGATTAAAGGAGGTGACTATCGTGCAAGAGAAGGTAATGTTTACCGACTTGCTGAAGTCTCTGTAAATATCATCGACCAGTGTGTGGCTCAAGGTGTTCCTTTTGCTCGTGAATATGGAGGTTTGTTAGCTAACCGATCTTTCGGTGGTGCGCAGGTTTCCAGAACATTCTACGCTAGAGGTCAAACTGGACAGCAATTGCTTTTGGGAGCTTACTCCGCATTAAGCCGTCAGGTAGCAAATGGAAAAGTGAAGCTTTACCCGCGTACCGAAATGATGGACGTTGTTGTTATCGATGGACATGCGAGAGGTATCGTTACACGAAATTTGATAACTGGAGCAATCGAAACGCATGCGGCCCATGCAGTTCTTCTTTGTACTGGTGGTTATGGAAACGTATTCTTCCTTTCCACGAATGCGATGGGATCAAACGTTACGGCTGCCTGGAGAGCGCACAAGCGTGGAGCGTATTTCGCTAACCCTTGCTACACCCAAATTCACCCAACATGTATTCCTGTTTCAGGTGATCATCAGTCTAAATTGACATTGATGTCTGAGTCACTTCGAAACGATGGTCGAGTTTGGGTTCCTGCTACAGTAGAGATGGCAGAGAAGCTTCGTAAAGGACAAATCAAGGCCAACGATATCCCTGAAAACGAGCGGGATTACTATTTGGAAAGAAAATATCCTTCCTTCGGTAACCTTGTTCCTCGTGACGTAGCTTCAAGAAATGCTAAATACGTTTGTGACGAAGGCCGAGGAGTGAATGAAACCGGTGAAGCAGTATTCTTGGATTTCCGAGATGCTATCAAGCGAGACGGAGAAGATGTGATCCGAGCGAAATATGGAAACCTCTTCGATATGTATCAGCAAATCACCGGGGAAAATCCATACCAAGTACCAATGAAGATTTATCCTGCTGTTCACTACACTATGGGTGGACTTTGGGTTGATTATAATTTGATGACAACTATCCCAGGATTGTATGCATTGGGTGAAGCAAACTTCTCTGACCATGGAGCCAACCGATTGGGGGCTTCAGCATTGATGCAAGGTCTAGCTGATGGTTACTTCGTGATTCCTTACACTGTTGGGGATTATCTAGCGCAAATTGGTACTAAGCCGGTTGATGCAAATCATCCTGAATTTGAAAAAACTGCTCAGGAAGTTAAAGATCGAATTCAGAAATTATTGAGTATTAACGGTACCAAGTCTGTGGACTACTTCCACAAAAAGCTTGGTAAAATCATGTGGAATGAATGCGGAATGGCTCGAACTGCAGAAGGTCTTAAAAAGGCAAAGCAGGAGATACGCGAGTTAAGAGCTGAATTCTGGAAGGATGTGAAAGTATTGGGTGAGAACGAAGAACTCAACCAAACTCTTGAAAAAGCACATCGAGTAGCTGATTTCCTTGAACTAGGAGAATTGATGATTGATGATGCTTATAACAGGAATGAATCCTGTGGAGGTCACTTCCGAGAAGAATATCAGACCGCTGATGGGGAAGCACTACGTGACGATGAAAACTTCGCATATGTAGCTGCTTGGAAATACATGGGAGATGGACAAGATGAGGAGCTTAACAAAGAGCCTCTCGAGTTTGAAAATGTGAAGTTGACGCAGCGTTCTTATAAATAATCAAGACAAAGATTCATAGTTATATGAATTGAGCATGGTAGAAATATCTATAGGAAACGATAATTCAATTCATGCGAGATTACATGTGACCTTTGAAATTTAAAAGACACAGACATGAAACTTACTTTAAAAGTTTGGAGACAAAAAAATAAAGCAGATCAAGGCGGTTTTGTCACCTATCCAATAGATGGAATTTCCAAAGACATGTCCTTTTTGGAGATGATGGACGTGCTCAACGAAGAGCTCACTGAAAAGGGAGATGATCCTATTCATTTTGATCATGATTGTCGAGAAGGTATCTGTGGTATGTGTTCGCTTTACATCAATGGAAAGCCTCATGGACCTCAGCAGACTACCACTTGTCAGCTACACATGCGCTCCTTCACTGACGGAGATACCATCACCATTGAGCCTTGGAGAGCAAAAGCTTTCCCGGTTGTAAAGGATTTGGTAGTAGACCGTTCAGCCTTCGATAGAATTATTCAGGCAGGTGGATATGTATCTGTTAATACAGGTGGTGTTCCTGATGCCAATGAAATTCCAATTCCGAAAAAGATTGCGGATGAGGCGTTCGACGCGGCCACTTGTATCGGTTGTGGAGCCTGTGTGGCAGCTTGTAAAAATGCTTCTGCTATGCTATTTACCTCTGCGAAAATTTCCCAATTGGCACTTTTGCCACAGGGTCAGGTAGAGCGTAAGGAACGTGCAGAGAAAATGATCGCGCAAATGGATGCAGAAGGATTTGGTGCTTGCACCAACACAGGTGCTTGTGCAGCTGAATGTCCAAAGGGTATTTCCCTGTCCAATATTGCACGAATGAATAGAGAATATTTCTCAGCTGTAGTGAGCAGCGAGAATATGTAATATTTTCCAAAATCGATTGAAAAGCCGGAGCGATCCGGCTTTTTTATTTTTCACTATTCTAATCTAAAATTGGATTATTGTATCAAATTTTCCCAAAAAACCCAATTTTATTTCATTTTTGGCATGAATTGATTAACTTTAAAAAATTATATTCTAAATCAAATTGATACAAATCCCTCTATATAATGCATTGGATAGATCTGGTGATCTTTGTTTTTTATATGCTGGTCATGCTCGGTGTGGGCTTCTATTTCATGAGAAAAAACACCGGTCAGGAAGATTATTACGTAGGAGGTAGAAGTATTGGAGCTTGGCACATTGGGCTATCTGTGGTAGCTACTGATGTGGGAGGAGGATTTTCGATTGGATTGGGAGGACTTGGCTTTGCCCTAGGACTTTCCGGATCATGGATGCTTTTTACAGGACTCTTAGGAGCTTGGATTGCTGCAGTTTTATTGATTCCCAGAGTTAAATCAGATGCAGCATTCTCAAAATTTTTCACTTTCCCCCAAATTATGGGGCATTTGTATAATTCGACTACAGCGAAAGTAGCTGCGATCATCTGTTTTTTGGGCTATTTAGGATTTACGGCTTCTCAGCTTTTGGCAGGAGCCAAATTAGCTTCAGGTACATTTGAAGCATTGGATATTTCCACAGCGCTTCTAATAATGGGAGTAATTGCTGTAGTATATACAGTAATGGGCGGTTTGAAAGCTGTTATCTATACAGATACAGTACAATGGATCATCTTGATGTTGGGATTGATGGTAATCGGAATTCCTATGGCCTATAGTTATGTAGGTGGTTGGAAAGAAATTCAGGCTACACTTCCTTCCGAGTTTTTCTCCTTTTCCAACTTGACCTGGCAAGATTTGGTGAATTGGGGGATTACGATTATCCCTATTTGGTTTGTTGGAATGACACTTTACCAGCGGATTTTTGCAGCCAAGGATACTAAATCAGCAAAAAAAGCATGGTTTATTGCAGGTTTATTTGAATGGCCCATCATGGCTTTTATGGGTGTTTCCTTGGGTTTGCTTGCTCGGGTAGCTGTCGAACAGGGAATTTTGAAAGGAGCCTCTGCAAGTATGGATCCTGAAATGGGTTTACCGATTTTGTTAAGTCAAATCCTTCCCGCGGGGATACTCGGACTTATGATGTCAGCCTATTTTTCGGCAGTTCTTTCTACTGCTGATTCCTGCTTGATGGCTGCTTCTGGAAACTTGACAACGGACTTAATGGGAAAGGTAATCAGTAAATGGTCCCACCGAGCAGAAGTCCGGATTTCTCAGTGGATTACCCTCGCTATTGGAGCTGTGGCACTTTTATTGGCTTGGCAAATGAACGAAGTTCTGAGTTTGATGTTGTATTCATATGCCTTTATGGTTTCCGGTTTGCTTGTTCCTGTCATCTTTGGTCTCTTTTTTAACAAGAGTAATCCAAAGGCAGCTATCAGTTCGATGGTTATGGGAGGAGGGCTTACAGCTGGATTAACCTTTGTCAATAGGGAAATGCCTTTAGGTTTGGATCCAAATATTTTCGGGCTCCTACTTTCCTTAATGACCTTCTTATTGATTGATAGACTTGAACCTCAACCAAAAACAAAAACACATAGATATGCTAAAATTTGAAACCCTCTCCGCAATTGATAATGCCACCTTTCTTCAGAAAAATGAGATCGCAGATTTTCTGGTGAAGCATTTGGGGAAGTATGGGGATCCGAAGGAACATATCATGAAGTGCCTGGATTATGCGCTAGACCATAGCCTTCATGCAGGTGGTTTTGTGATCATTGCGAGGGAAAATGGAAAAATCGTCGGAGCCTTGGTAATGAATCATACGGGCATGTCTGGCTATATCCCTGAAAACATCTTGGTATATATCGCTGTAGATGCCGCTCAGCGAGGAAAAGGTATTGGTGCTAAAATCATGGAAAAAGCACTCAAACTGGCAAAAGGTGATGTTGCTCTTCATGTAGAGCCTGATAATCCTGCTAAGCGACTTTATGAACGTCTTGGATTTACAAACAAATACCTTGAAATGAGATTGAAAAAGTAAGATGGCCTACCTAACACTCAATAAAACCAAACTCAAAGAAAACTATGAATTCCTGAAGAATATCTTTCAGGAAAATGGAATTGCCTGGGGAGTGGTTTCTAAGTTGTTGTGCGGTAACAGACTTTACTTACAAGAGCTTATTAATCTTGGGGTCACTGAAATTCACGATAGTCGTATCAGTAATCTGGCAATGGTGAAGCGCCTGAATCCCGATGTGCAGACTGTTTATATCAAGCCTGTATCCAAGCGCAATGTGGGTAAAATGGTGGAGTTTGCTGATGTCAGCCTCAACAGCGAGTTGGAGACCATTCATTGGATCAGTGAAGAGGCAGTTTTGCAAAAGAAAAACCATAAAATCATCATTATGGTGGAGACAGGTGATCTTCGCGAAGGGGTGATGGGAGAGCAGCTGATTGATTTTTACTCTCAAGTCTTCAATTTGCCAAATATTGAAGTGATTGGCTTAGGGACCAATTTGAATTGCCTTAATGGAGTAATGCCTTCTACTGACAAACTCATCCAATTGTCTTTGTATAAGCAGATCATTGAATTGAAATTCAACAAAAAAATCCCATGGGTTTCAGCAGGTACTTCCGTGACCATTCCATTGATGTTGACCCATCAATTACCTAAAGGAGTCAATCACTTCCGGGTAGGAGAGACATTGTTTTTTGGAGTGGATTTGTTTGAGGAAAAGGTTATAGACGGGATGCATGGGGATGTGTTTGAACTTCATGCTGAAATCATTGAAATGCAGGAAAAACCCATGCTTCCGGTGGGAAACCTTGCTGCAAATCCTCAAGGAGAAGTAGCCGAAATTGATGAGGAACTCTATGGACAGACCTCCTTCAGAGCTATTGTGGATATTGGACTTCTTGATGTAGATCCCAAATACTTACTTCCTACTGACAATTCTATCGAAATTTTGGGTGCTAGTTCCGATATGTTAATTATGAACCTTGGGGATAATCCCAACAAATACAAGGTTGGAGATATACTGACTTTTGATTTGAAATACATGGGGGCTTTGGGAATCCTGAACTCCAACTATGTCGACAAGAAAGTCATCAGTTAGGGCTGGAATCCATGGAATTGATCCAAGTTCGAATCAGTTCAACTCCTTCCTTGTGGATAGTAGTTCTTCCAATCTCCGGCATGGCTACTCCTACTTCAGTGCTTTTCATTCGGTGAATCAAAATTGATTCGTCTGCTTTCCCAGGAACTATGTCAAACTGAAAACTTCCAGCTCCATTTCCCGCAGCGACCGGAGTTTTGTTTATTCCCAATTTAAGTGGATCAGTTTGGTCAAACCCTAGGAAAAGTCCGGATGTGGAGGCTGGTCCTTCTTCCCGGTGGCAATGAGCACAATTGATATCCAAATAGGCTTTAGCGCGTTCTGCTAGGGGAAGGCTTTCATTGGAATAATCAACAATTTTTGGATGTTCATTTTCGCCTAAGAAACCTTCGAGTTTTCCCACATTGGCCCAATAAGCCAGTTGATTAACGGACTCTCCTTTTATCTTCTTTTCTGAGTTTAGATGCTTGACTTCGACTCCAAGAGGATCGAGTTTTTCATTTTTATTATGGCAAGTCTTGCACTGGTTTTTATTGGGAATCAGATAGTTGATTACCTGGTCCTTTCCTTTTTCATCGCGATAGGTCACTTTTGTTTCTCCCCCAACTACTTTTAGTATTGCATCAGTTTGGCTGTCATTCCAGATATATGGAAAAGCTTCCCAACCATTTGCTTGATGAATCATCAAACGGGTTTCAATAATTCGTCTTTCTCCGGTTGGTTTTGAAAAGTCTTCAGGATAATAAAAGTTTTTGACTAAAACAGACCCTTCTGGTAAATCCAATTCATCGCCGGATATTTTTGCTTTTTCTCCTTCTGGAATCCAGACAAACCTGGATTTATGGGCGTAATCGGTGAATAGGGAAGAGGCAGGCTCGTAGGGAATGAGACCCTCAATTGGTGAAAGATTTTTCAGATCTCCTTCAAAAAACCCATAAGTTGATAGCCATCGATAAGGGAAATTCCCATCTGCTTCTTCCGAATCTTTTTGAGGATCAAAGGATATCATTGATTCCTCATTTGATTCTTTTTTACAGGCAGAAAAAGCAAGGAGGAAAATAGCTCCAAAAAGGGCGGGGTAGAATTTGATTTTTCCTTTCATCGGCTAGCAATTTCAGTTACATCCGTTTCTACAGATACATTGCATTGAGTAAAAGGAGCTACATCCGGATAGCTTTGAATGTCATCCTCTCCCTGACTCAGGTCAAATCGAGTAAATAAAAGATCCTTAATTCCCGGTTCTGAAATACAGATATTCATTGGATTTCCTTCAATATCCTTTCCTCTGCCTTCATCAAAAATCCCATCATACACAATATCCTGAGTTTTTGCTTTTCCATGAGCATTGTACAAACTGATCAATTGTCCCAATTCATGGGTCAGGTCAGGCATGCCTTTGCTTCGATCATAGGCATTGTCATGAATGTAAATGTCCGAGGTGTAGGGTGACCAATTGGGGGCATCTGTTGGGAAGCCTGTAATCTGATAACTGGCTACTGCAACCCCCACTGTTTTATTTCTCAAAATCTCATTATCGTAGACTTCCACTTCTTTAGCGGCTAAAAGCACAACTCCCGATCCCGGGGGAATCATCGTCACGGTATTGCCATTTGGTCCTTCTCCCATTGGAGTCGCGAAGTTTTTATGGTTGTTTTCGATGATCCGATTATTATAAATTTTCGTTCCTTTTCCATCGGATTTTGGAAGGCCGGGAAGGTTGAAAACCAAAATGCCACCGGAATTATTTCGTGCTGTATTCCCAAAAACCTCCGCATTATCACAGTTCTCGATTTCTATCCCTGCCACATTTCCATATGCCAAAGAGTTTTTGACTATGATATTTTCAGATTGTCCCACATAGATACCAGCATCCCGCGAATGGGCTGCGATGCATTCATCGATCATTACATTTTTGCACTGAACTGGGTAGAGAGCATAGGTCCCATTTTTGGATTTATTTCCATGCGTCCAAGTGACGTGTACTTTTCGAAGGGTTAATCCATCGGTATGCTGGGCTTTGATTCCATCTCCCGGTGCATCTTCGATGGTTAAATCTTCAACGGTAATATTTTTTCCTACAATCTTCATCCCTTCACCACCGGTTTTCAAATTCCGGAAGGAAAGCACCGTCTTTGTCATCCCTGCACCTTTGATGGTGATGTTTTCCTTGCTGTCTAGAATTAGTTGCGTTTTCAAATCAAAAAATCCTTCGCCAATCTCAATAGTTTGATTGTTTTCAGCTAGAATAAAATCTTCAACCACTCCTTCCACTTCTTCGGCAGTTCGCTTGGGAAGTAAACTCGAGTCAAAAAGCTGTTCATGGCTCGTTTCCCAACAAGCCTGAATGAGCAAGATAAAAAGAAGTAAAACTGGATAAGAGGAAGACTTTTTCATAGTGGGCGGGTTTATAGGGAGGATAATTTCAAATCTAAGTTTTTCCCCTGAACCCTACCTTGACAAAAGTCAAAATATCAAATCTTGGATCGTACCCGACTTAAGGTTTCGATGGTCATATCTAAAAAAGAAGCAATATGGCCTACCGAAGCGCGCTGAATGATTTTTGGCTTTTTCTCCATCAACTCCAGGTATCTTTCTTTGGCAGACTTAAATTTTGTAAAGATCATCTGCTCCTCTAAAGCGATGTAATACTTCTCTAAAATAATTCGATAGACTCGCTCTAGGTCCTGAAACTCCTGAAAACAGCGCTGTAGATTCTCGTAGGAAATTCGATAGAGTAAGGATTTTTCTAGGGTTTCGATTGTCTCATAGCTTGGACTTCGGGTGATAAACGAGTGCATGGCTGTGACAAATTCCCCTTCTAAGGAAAAAGAAACAGTGATGTCCCGATTGTCTCGAATATAAAAGCTCCTAGCCGAACCTTGGGCTATGTAAAAAAGGTAATTACTAACTTCGCCGGCTTTTTCCATTTTGTACCCTTTTTCGGCTTGGATTTCTTCCAAATATCCAATGAAGGCATTTCTTGCTTCCTCGCTTACTTCGGTGATATTTTCAAAAAGACCTGTTTTTATCATTTCGGGCTATAAAAAATCTGGGAGATTCTATATTTAATAATCCTGAACCACTAGTTTTATCGGAAATTTAAAACATCTAGAACATATGAGAAAGATTTTGGTCCTTTTCTTCCTTCTTGGACTTGTTTTTTCTGCTCAGGCTCAATTTGGAATTCGTGCAGGTTTGTCTTCCGCCAACTTCTCTGATACCAATTACAAGGCGAATGTAGGCTTTCATGGGGGTGTATACTATAGATTAGGAACGCCTATGCTGGAGGTAGAGCCAGGGATTCAATTTGCTCAAAAAGGATTTGAAACCAACAACCCTGTGAATGGGGATGTAATTACTGAGTCTTTAAATTATGTGGATTTTCCACTTTTGGTTCGATTGAATTTTCTACCAGCGATTAATGTCTTTGCGGGACCTCAGGTGAGTGTATTGGTTTCTAGAAAACGCGAAGAATCTGGCGATATCCAAACAGCAACTGACCCGATCAAAGGCTATGATTTTGGTGGGGTAGTGGGTATATCGGCTTACGTAACAGAAAAAATCAACTTCCAATTGAGTTATGACATCGGTTTGTCAAGCCTGAATTACTACGATACAGATGTAAAAAACCGAGTATTGAAATTATCGCTTGGTTACGATATTTACCGCAAATACTAATTGAAGAGGCTGCCTCAAAAGTAAAGTTTGTCATATTGAGCGCCAGCCTCGCCAGTAGGCTGGAAGTCGAATTTTGGTTCAGATTGAAATATATGGCCAACGACTTTGCTCAGGCTGACATTAGAACGATTTGTAAGGCAGCCTCTTTATTTTTTGATTCGATTGGGGTTTTCCTCAATGAAAGATTTCCATCCTGCAGACCTTCCTCTACTTTGTACACGGCCCTCATGAAAGTGATGGCAAAGGGCTACTGCTAAAGCGTCTGTAGCATCCAGAAGTTTCGGGATTTCTTCAAGTTTGAATAGGGTTTGGAGCATAGCAGCAACCTGTTCTTTGGAAGCGTTTCCGTTTCCTGTTACAGATTGTTTCACCTTTTTAGGAGAATATTCCGTGATTGGGATTTCTCTAGCAAGAGCAGCAGCCATCGCCACTCCTTGGGCTCTTCCAAGTTTGAGCATGGATTGAACGTTGGCGCCATAGAAAGGAGCTTCCAAAGCGACCGAATCCGGCATAAATTCCTCCAAAATCCCGGTAATTCGCTCAAATATCTTTTTGAGCTTCAGCTCGTGACTACCGTATTTCTTTAGGTGAATGACCCCATACTGAAGGAGTTTGTATTGCTTGCCTTCAGTCAGAATCAATCCATAGCCCATCACGTTTGTTCCGGGGTCAATTCCTAAAATGATTTTTTCCTTTGAGGGTTTTTTAGCTTCTTTACTCACCTTCGCAAGATAGCCGAAAAGATGCTAAGTTTTTATTTGCTCTGGTCCCTAATCTATTTGCTTTTCTTAGGCTATCTAAAAATGGTATGGCTTAAAATACCAGGCCAGAAATATTCAGACCATCCTTTTTCTCCCAAAGTTAGCTTGTTGATTCCGATTCGGAATGAGGCGTCTCGACTTCCGATTTTAATCCAAAACCTCCAAAAAATTCATTTCCCTAACCTTGAAATTATCTTCATTAATGATAAAAGTGAGGATGATTCCTTAGAGCTTCTGGAACAGTTAGTAGGTAAAAACCCACTTTTTAAAATTTATTCCAGTGATGGGGTAGGAAAGAAAGCTGCTTTGCAAAAGGGGATTCATCAGGCCAACGGTGAAATAATTGTTACCACAGATGCAGATTGTGAATTCCATGCCAATTGGCTTGAAACCCTGCTTTTACCTTTTCAAGATTCCAGAATTCAACTAGTTGCTGGGCCTGTTTTGGTTCGGTCCTCAAACTCATTTTTGTCTTTCTTTCAAACCTTAGATTGGGCTAGTATTCAATTGCTTACTGGAGTTTCGTTTGAGATGAAAACGCCCTTAATGTGTAGTGGGGCAAACTTGGCTTTTCGCAAAAAAGCATTTGAAGAAGTGGAGGGTTATCAGGGAAATGAGC
Organism: Algoriphagus kandeliae; assembly: GCF_004571135.1. Taxonomy (GTDB): domain Bacteria; phylum Bacteroidota; class Bacteroidia; order Cytophagales; family Cyclobacteriaceae; genus Algoriphagus; species Algoriphagus kandeliae. The sequence goes on along the minus strand of NZ_SPSB01000004.1, from coordinate 195,259 downwards.
AATGGCTTTCAGGAGATGATGAGTTTCTTCTAAAAAAGATTGTCCGGAAATTCGGGCCTGAAAGTACTTGCTATATGCCTTCAAAGAAATCCTTGGTATTGACTCAGGGGGAAATGTCCTGGCAAGCCTTGTTTAATCAACGGATACGCTGGGCCGGAAAATGGAAAGCTCATAAATCATTCTTTCATGCAGCCTCTGCATTTTTCATAGCTTTTCTACAGTTGGTTTGGTTAGGGGCCTTTGGATTGATTTTTTTTGAAAATTGGGGCTTGGTTTGGCTTGCTTTCGTTTTTAGCGTCAAAATTTTAGCCGAATATCTTTCATTAGGATCTATTACAAAATTCTTCAAAAGTCCGGTTCCTTTTTGGGCTTTTGTTTTGACGAGTTTATGGCATCCTTTGTATTCAGTTTTTATAGGAGTAAAGGCAATTAAGGGAAATTATCAATGGAAAGGCAGAAGGATTCAAGGAAATGTTAATTTTGGGAATCATGGAAATGACGGAAGATGAATTTGACCTGCTGGACGAGCTCTATTTTGTCCAGCCTTATGATTACCTTCAGGAGACTTTGAATTGGTCGGAAGATCGCCTTTTAGATACCTTGGATTCCCTATACCGCAAGGCTTTCATCAAGTGTCTTTCTGCTCCGGATGATGAATTATTTGGAGCGATCAATATTTTGGAGAATGGGAAAGAGATGTTATTCTTAGCCACCAAAAAGGGTCTGATGGCCCATAATGCCCTTTGATTTTGTCACCTGAAAACCAAAAATATCAACGTAAAGAACTGGAGTTAAAGTCACTCCTGGAGATTACTCAGGCGATCAATGAGAATCAGCCTGAGCATGTTTTGGCGGATATTTTCAAATTTACCTGTTTGGTGCATTTGAATATCCGCTCTTTACTCTTGTATGTTCGCTCAGATAAGGGCTTCGAAAAGAAAATTTCCCATGGAATCAAGGGCTCGGTTCCAAGTCTGATTTCCTTTGATCAGATCAAAGAACATAAGGATAGACATCGCTTGGAACTTCATTTGTCTGAGGGCTTTTCCTTTGATGAATTGGAGACCTATTTGCCGGTTTATCACAAGGACAAGATGCTGGCAATTCTATTTTTTAAGCGGAAAAACCAAGAAGGTGAAATTGATTTGGATTTTACGCAGGCCTTAACCAATATTTTGGTGGTGGCATTGGAGAATAAGCGATTTGCCAGAAAGCAGCTTCAGCAGGAAGTGCTGAATCGGGAAATTGAAATTGCTTCCCAAGTGCAGCAGATGCTTTTGCCAAGTGAATTGCCACATGATGGGGAGTTACAGGCCAAGGTGACTTACATCCCACATAGCATGGTTGGGGGAGATTATTACGACCTGATTCAGCATGGGGATGATTTGGTTTATTTCTGCGTGGCAGATGTCTCTGGAAAGGGAATGGCAGCCGCTATGCTTATGTCCAATTTTCAGGCAGCCCTTCGCACACTTCTCCGAAGCAATGCCTCCTTGGAGACCGTAGTTCGGCAATTGAATTATACCTTGTTTGAGAATACAAAAGGGGAGCGTTTTATCACCTTTTTCCTTGGGAAATTCGATTTCCGAAACGGAAAGCTTGATTTCGTCAATGCCGGCCATAATCCACCCATTCTTTGTCGGGAAGACAAAATGAAAACCGAGTTGTTGGAAGCTGGGACGACCATACTGGGGGCATTTGATGAGTTGCCTTTTTTGGAATTAGGTAGCCGTCAATTGACTGGGGATTTTACCATTCATCTGTACACGGATGGCCTGACTGAAGTGATGGATTCAGCAGATGAGGAATTCGGAGAAGTGCGTTTTCAGGATTTTGTTTCCGGTCATATTTGTGTGGATCCGCGAACTTTCCATGATGAATTTCTGAAAAAACTAAAAGAGTTCAGAGGCGAAGAACCGCTTCGGGATGATTTGACCTTGTTTAGCCTTCGTTTCTTTTATGGTTCCCGCTCATAAAACACCGAGCTGGGTTCAGCGAATATTCCCTTATCGAATCTGGCAAAAAAAGACGGACGATCAATCTATTTATTTGACTTTTGATGATGGACCAGTTCCGGGAGTGACAGACTATGTCCTTGATCAATTGGAGAAAAGAGGGCAGAAAGCGACTTTTTTTATGGTTGGGGACAATGTTCGAAAACACTCTAATCTTGCTCGGGAAGTTCTGAAAGCAGGCCATTCTATCGGTAATCACACCTTTCACCACCTGCATGGCTTGCGGTATTCTAAGGAAACGTATTTGGAAGATGTGCAAAAATGTGATCAGATTTTTCAGGAGGTTTTAGGGTTTGAAACATCACTTTTCCGACCTCCTTATGGTTGGATGAAACCAAGCCAAGCGAAGGCCCTCGCTCAAGAAAAGCAAATAGTCATGTGGGATATTTTGACCGGTGATTACGATCCAAAGCTTAGCCCAGATAAGATTCTACAGGCTAGCTTGAAAAAATTGGAGCCGGGATCTATAGTCGTTTTTCATGATCAGGAAAAGACCGGGGAAGTGCTACCGAAGGTGTTGCCTGACTTTTTGGATCAATTAATAGAGAGAGGACTGCAAACAGGGGTCTTATAAATGGAACTGATCATATACTTTATCATTTCATTTATTCTGGTGCAGTTTGTATTAGGTATCTGTCATATTCTATTCGTTTGGAAATCATTTCCCTTTAAAAAAAAGTCAGATTCCCTTCCCTTCGTTTCGGTTTTGGTGGCTGCTCGAAATGAGGAATTCTTTCTTCCCAAACTTTTGGAATCCTTTGAGAATTTGAATTATCCTTCGAATAAAATCGAGTTTTTATTTGCTGATGATCAAAGCGAGGATGCTACCTTTTCAATTTTAAGTGAATGGTGCCAAAAGCAGCCTAATGCGATGGTTTATAGAGTTGAGGAATTTGATCCCACAAAAAATCCAAAAGCCCAAGCCATAGCCTTAATTGAAAAGGAAAGCCAAGGGGAGTATCTCTTTTTTACGGACGCAGATTGCCAAGTTCCACCAAGTTGGATTGAGGCTTTGCTAGGGGGCTTCTCTGAAAAAGCAGGAATGGTAATCGGAGTAACGCAAGTGAAAGGGGGTAATCTTTTAGGGAAATTCCAGGAATTGGATTGGTGGCTGACCCTTAGCTTGGTTAAAGTGGCCACGGATTGGCGAGTTCCCACCACAGGATTAGGAAATAATATGTGTATTTCCCGAAAGGCCTATAAGGCTAGTGGAGGATTCGAAAATTTAACTTTCAGCTTGACTGAGGACTTGGAGCTTTCTAAAGCTGTACTTCGGAAGGGTTTTTTAATTCAAAATCAGGTATGTCCAGAAGCTTTGACCAAAACCAAAGCAGAATGCTCTTGGAGGGATTTACTGATTCAACGAAAGCGGTGGATGTATGGAGTCATGACTTTACCTATTTACATGAAAGCATTATTGGCTTTGCAGTTTTTTTACTTTCCAGCTATCGTCTACTTACTTTTCCTCAACCTTCCCATGGGGTTAGGAATTTGGTTTTCAAAATCAACTCTTCAGGCATTTTTTCTCCTCATGTTTGCCAGAAAAGCTGGCAAATCACCGTCATTTTTTACTACCCTTCTCTTTGATTTTTACTTATTGCCTATTACCCTGCTGACGATTCTTTATTACTTTTGGCCTTCCGCTACCAAGTGGAAATCAAGAAGCTACTCATGAATTTAATCGATACACACGCTCATATTTATTCACGCAAGTTCGAGTCCGATAAGGATGCGGTAATGCAGGAGATTCGAGAAGCAGGGGTAGAACGAATCTACATGCCTAATATCGATGTGGAGTCCATCGACGAAATGCTGGAAATGGAAAAATCCTATCCGGGTTTTTGTATTCCTATGATGGGTCTACATCCTTGTGATGTCAAAGAAGACTTCGAAGCGCAATTGGAAGTAATGAAAGATTGGCTTTGGAAGCGACCTTTTGCAGCAGTAGGTGAAATAGGATTGGATTTGTATTGGGATAAAACCTTTTTCGAAGAGCAAAAACAGGCACTTCGTGAGCAAATTACTTGGGCAAAATCCCTGAATTTACCTATCGTCCTACATTGTCGGGATTCCATGGATGAGACTATAGCCATTGTTCGGGAAATGCAGGACGGGAACTTAAAAGGAATTTTCCATTGCTTTACGGGAAATCTCGATCAGGCTCAGCAGATTATTGAATTAGGCTTTCTCTTAGGAATTGGAGGAGTGGTTACTTATAAAAATGGAGGTTTGGATCAGGTACTTCCTCATCTGAAACTCAAAAATTTGGTCCTGGAGACTGATGCCCCATACTTAGCGCCGGTTCCTTTTCGGGGGAAACGAAACACACCTGCTTATTTGCCTTATATTGCAGAGCGGGTGGGAGATTTGATGAAAATTAGTTCATCTGAGGTTGCTCGAGTAACGAAGGAAAACGCACTCGCATTATTTAAGGAATTTGACTATGAATTATAAAATAGTCCGACTCAATACGCAGGCAAAAACGAGTAAGACCTCCTCTGTTCTGATTATTTACACGGGAGGTACTTTGGGGATGGCTTATGATGAAAGCGGTTCCTTGGTTCCTTTTAATTTTGGGCAGATTTTGGAAAAAATACCCATTCTTTCCAATCTGAATGTGGCTATTACGGTGATTTCTTTTCCTTCACCGATTGATTCCTCCAATGTGTCTATGCTACATTGGAAGGATATGGCTTATATCATCCATGAAAATTATGACAGCTACGATGGGTTTGTCGTGTTGCATGGTACGGATACAATGGCCTACTCGGCTTCCATGCTCAGCTACATGCTTCATGGATTGAATAAACCTGTGATTTTTACAGGAGCGCAACTTCCCATCTCGGCTTTACGCTCAGATGCGCGGGAAAATTTGATGACTAGCTTGGAAATCGCCACCGCTAAAATCGATGATAAGCCTCTCGTTCCAGAAGTTTGTATTTTCTTCAATCACATGCTATTGAGGGGTAACCGTTCGAAAAAAGTGCAGAGTGTACATTTTGATGCCTTTGAATCGGAAAATTATCCTCCTTTAGCTGAATCCGGGATTGTGATCGATTATCACACGGCAGCCATTCGGCCTTATGAACCGAATCGCAAACTTCAGTTGATGAATGAGCTCGATAATCGGGTGATGATTCTTAAGCTTTTTCCCGGAATCACGGATCAGATTATGGACGCCTGTTTTGCAACGCCCGGTTTGCGAGGAGTGGTACTTGAAACCTATGGATCAGGAAATAGTCCCAGTGAAGCGTGGTTTATGCGTTCCTTGGAGCGCGCTATCAAAAAGGGCTTGATCATCTTAAATGTCTCCCAGTGTAACGGTGGTCGGGTGATTCAAGGAAGATATGAGACTTCCCGGGAATTGCTGAATGTTGGTGTGGTTAGTGGGGCTGATATGACGACCGAAGCGGCTATCACGAAGTTGATGTTTTTACTGGGGCAATACACCGATAGAGACGAAATCCGAAAGCGTTTAACGATTCCTTTGGCTGGGGAGATGACTACCTAGAAAAGGGGTGCGATTTTCTCACGAAATTTGGAAAGGGAAAGAATAATTTTTTTCTTTGCACTCCGATTCAGCAAATGAATCAACAGACCATACAGAGAGGTGTCCGAGTGGTTGAAGGAGCACGCCTGGAAAGTGTGTATACCCCTAAAGGGTATCGAGGGTTCGAATCCCTTCCTCTCTGCAGATTAGAGTAATTAACCCTTGTAAACATCTGATTTACAGGGGTTTTTATTTTTTAAGAATTGATAAAGTGGCTATTTGGCGGCTCCGCCTGTTAAACATTATTGATATAATCAAAGATAATATTTTTAAGAAATCATAGAAGCCCTTCATCAGCAAAGCTGAAATAACCTCCCTCTGGAGCTACAATTATGTGATCAGCTAAGTATAAATCTAAAGCTTCACAGGCTTTTCTAACCTTCCTGGTAAGGACTTTATCAGGTTCTGACGGAATTAATTGACCTGAAGGATGATTGTGTGCTAAGATGATGCTTGAAGCCATTCCTTTCAGCGCAATGGACAAGATTATTTTAATATCGCAAACTACTGAGGCATTTCCTCCTTTGAATCCCTTGAAGTACCCAAGGATTTTATTCCCTCTATTCAGGTAGAGCACAATAAACTCTTCCTGTAGGGAAATGATATCCTCTGAGAATAAGGGGTAGAGGTATTCGTATGCTCTTTTGGAGTCTTTTATTGTCAGATTATCAAAGCTAGCCCTATTTGGCTCATAGCTGATTTTGATTTCATTTAGAGTATGTGGTTTCATTACGATTAAGTGATTGAAATAAGATTAGGAAATAAAAAAGCCCACCATTTGGCGGGCTCGAAGTTGGAATTTGCAGTTCCCTTAATTTAAATACCAGAAGTCCTCTGGGCCTGTTTCTAAAGCATTCTGAACTTGTCTTGTGAATTCAAAGCTATTGAGTTCTCTTTCTAGGAATTTATCAATGTAGGAGGATTTTACAGCCCCTGTAAGAAGATTGAAGAATCTCCATAGGTCAATGCTACCATTCTTCTGACGCTTGAAATTTCTATCGGAATAATAGTATTCAGCCACCCTTGAAATCATGGTGTCATTGATCAATAATTCAGGGATATCCTTCTTTTCCTCCTTTGGGAGATACTGATAAAGTCTAGCTTTCCCAATAATCTGTGCAAACTGATTCTCAGATAACTGGAATTCATTAAAGCTATTCATAGTATCAATATGACTTGACTCATCATAGGTTGTTAGTAAGGATATAACCCTAGAGTATAATTCATCCAGGGATTTCACAGATAAGTCCAGCAGTGCTCCGTCCGTAGAAATACAGAGATTAGTACAGACTGTATTCTTGAAGCCTGCAAATACCTTGAAATGCTCATTTGAACCCTTGGTAGTATTCAGATTATCAAGATTATATGCCTTCACTCCACCTATGGTTAATTCAATAGGATTACCTCCAATCACTGTAGTGACGGCAGGAATTTGAAGCATAAAGGCCATGCGCTCATAATAGATAGTTTTCTCATTATCTAGGAGCTCTTGAGCCTTCTTATGTCTTGCTTCATAGATCCTTCCTTTGATTGGATGAGATACCCTTAAAAAAGGCTCAGGAGTAAAGGGTAAATTAAAGTGAGCTCTAGCTGCTTCACTAACTACCTCCACAAAATCCACTTGTGAAATTGCGGGTTCATTATCCTTCAAAAAAACAGGGATAATGTGCTTATCCCTGATTTCATTTAAGTTCATTTCAATGGTATTTGCTTCCAAGAATCTAGAAGCTTTTGGTCTTTCGGAATTCACCTCATAGACACCATTATGATTCAATATTAAGTTTTCCATTTGATTTGAAGTTGCTGTTAAATTCGATTTTGTTACGTTGCTCAAGGAATGCACCCTTGTGAGTATCCTGAAACTCAGGAGAGGATTTGTATAGGGCATACAGCTCCTCTAAGGACTTACAATTCATGATTTTACCTGCGAAATCCTGCTTTTCTGTAGGCACGGATTTTTCAGTAGGCTCAATCATATTGCACCAATCTCTTACAGCTATTCCTGTTTCAGGAGTAATCTGGAATTCAGGTTTTTCTACAAAAAGATTTGTCCTATCCTTTGAAGCTCTTGCTTGGTGACGGGAATCAATGTCAAAGACAATGGTTAATTCATAGTCCATTCCGTCTCTGGTAACACCTTTTAATCCTACTTTTTCAGGAACCATTTTTCCATTCTTCTCCGAAAGGACATAATCCTGCTTGCTACGTATAGTAGCAATTACATGTACTGGAGCTTGGAGAATACCATTAATAAATGAATTATGCCTAGGAGTAATCTTACCCCAATTCTGGAAGGAATTACCAGGCATATTGGAATGATGATCCACCAGATATTCCCATTCATGGGAAATGCTATCAATTACAATCGCTTCCATTCCGTGTTGGACACAGAGGTTAATGGCTTCGATATATTTCTCAGGAGTATAGGGAGCTGAGATGGGTACTACATTATATTCCCCAAGATGAGCATATAGATCAGCAGAATTATTCTCGCTGTCAATTACTGCTATCTTAGACCAGTTGCCAACTAGCCCAAAGGCTAGCAATAAGGATGAATAGGACTTCCCAGAGCCACTTGAACCCTGAAGCCCAATTTTGATTTTAGCTTGCTTTCTAGCAGCTCTTCTGAAATTGAGATTTGACATAAGTGCTATACTTAATTATATGGAAGATTTATTTACTGGACTTTAGGCATAAAAAAAGGTGGGAAAAGTCCACCTCTTCGAATTCTAAAATCCACGGTTAAGCTATCTGAATAAATCTTTGTGACTTAAATTCAGACCAGAGTCAAAGCAATGTGATGAGATACTGTTACTTTATGATTAAATGAAAAAGTTAGGATTTATCCAGCTTCAGTATCATTATGATTAAATAAACCCATCGGGGACTAACCCCAAAAAATGTTTGGTGGGGGGTATGTGTCTATGTACTCCTCGAAGGGGGGTATAATTTTGGACAGGGGTCACCTTCTTTTTAAGTAAATAAATGACCCCTGTCCATTATTTTATTAAAGAGCTCAATTCATCCTCCGTCAATCCCAAAAGGTATTTTTTGTAAGAGATACCAAATAGGTCTTGGACCTTCTCATTTGGGAATTCTTCCTTTCTTTCAACTTTGAAGAAGTCACTATTAAAAGCCAATAGCTTATATTTTTTTGGCTCCTTTTTCCCCGTAGTGGGGTTTAATTTTCGAAGAATTTCTTTTATGACGAATAATTTCTTCATCAAGTCCACCACGTATGCAGGTTGGCCAATATTTTTGTTTTTTAAATACTTTTTGATACCAGGTGATTGATCAACAATGTCTTTCCATATACCAACCAATTCTTGAGCTGTGTATTCAGAATTTAACTTGAAAAATTTTGTAAGTAATTTGTACTGAGCTGAGTGGTATAATTGATAGAGTCTTAGGATGTAATAAAAGTCCTTAATTAAAAATTTGCTTTCATTTAATTCAATAAATTTCTCTTTAAGCAAGTGATAATCCTGACCATGCTTTTCAATTAAAAATACCATCTGAAGGGAGGCAGAGTACATCCTTCTATTATGACGTTGATTTTGAATGAATTGGAAAAGATATGCTTTGTCTATTCCTCCAACAGATCTGGAATTAGTATCTTTTAGTATTTCCTTAAAGATATCATCAAAAATTCGCGGTATTTTATCTGGAAAATTTTCTGCAAAATCATCCCCAGTAAACCCTTCTAATTCCTGTGATACTTCAGTAAAGTTGTACTCTTCTAAGACTTCAAAATAGAACTCTAATTTTTCTTTTAGGTGATCAGCTCTAGTTTCATAATCCAAGAGAGATTGAAAAAAGTGTTCTTTGTAGTCAATGGTAAATGAGGAGGGAACAACTTCACCGTCTTTATTTACCCTTATAAAACCTTCTTCTCCGTTAATTTTTATCTTTTCGAATGAAGATTTGACAGATGTGTAATCATCCAAAAATTCCTCACCATCGTACAGTTCTTTTGCAAAGCTGAAAAGTGAATTTACTTTTTCCACTCTTTTCATAATTTCTTCCCTATCAAAGAATTTTCCAGGGGTATTATGTGCATCAAACTTTACAACCTTACATGACAAAAATCCATTTCTTGCCCTTCCCGTAATTTGGTAAATATTTTCAAAGGTGAGCATTGCATGTTGAGGAGCCTTTAGTACCCCAATCAGCAAATGAAATTTATCTATGAAATCAACCCCAGTGAAGTATGCAGAGGTAATAAAAGTAAGAGGATATTCTAGAGAAATCTTTCCGTCTTCAGGTATGTCAATCCAATTTGACTTAGAATGAACTTTGTATTTACTAAACTGGCTACATAAGACGCCTGTATCGAATTCTTTAATCTTACCAAGAGCTAAAAGATTTTTTATGGCATAGTTAATCCCATCCATTGAGTTAATAGCTACAACAACTTTCTCGCCCTTTGGCAATAACTCAGTAATTTCTTCTACCAGGGATTGTATAGGATAATAAACATTCACTAACCTAAGTTCTGGCTTATCGAAACTCTTCTTCTCAAGGGTAAAATAATCAATATTTCCCTCTTGAAAATCAGGGTCTGAAAAAGGGATTAAAGTAGCTGTCAAAGCACACCTATTCTTGAAATCCTTGAAGTAATCAACTGCAAATTCTAATGAGGATCTATAGGAAGTATCCACTTGAAAGGTGTCTATTTCATCCACCATCAAGAAATAATCATAGTAAACATCTTCCCCAAGAAAATTGATGAGTCGTGGTAAACTGTCTGCCACTACAAAATACTTGTCTATATCATTCTCACCCCTTTCCGAAATGAATTGCTCTAGCTCTTCATTTTTCACACCCCCGTTTAAAAATTGATACCTGAATCCATCTTTTGCTTCCTTGCATGCCTTCAAATATTTAGACCTAGCCAGCGCAATAGTAGGAAATACCAGAATACTATCCCTTTCAGCAATTATTTCACAGTGGGTAGCACCTATACCTGTAAACTTCTTGTATAGGATTCCATTTGGAAGTCCTTTGGAAAAATCCCAAGCACCATCTTTGAAATCACTTAAAAATCGAATTCCTTTTGGTATTTCTATCGTAATTCTTGCCACTTAAATTTCTGTGGTAGGTAATTAAACTTATTTTAGGACATCTCCATTTTCAAAAACAATGGATTTAATATTTGCTGAGATTTTTATGTCATCTAAATTTCTTCTCGAAAACTTTCTCTCTCTAAGTTTTCTTAATTCCTCAAAAGCCCTTCCATTCTCATTATATCTATAGTAGTCTACATAATATTCTATCCTTCCCGAAGGAGAAGTGGTATACCCCGTTGAATAAGCGGACTCTAAAATACCATATCCATCGTACTCCAAATCCTGCACGACAAGTATCGTATCCTTATACTCATCTTCAAAAATGACATCAAATTTGAATTTTTCAATATTTCTAGGCTCTTCTGGAAGATTATGTGAAACACTAAACATACGTAAATTCAATCTATCTGTGAATGGAGGCATTCCTTCAGTAAATTCATCCAAATAAAACCTCAATGAGATAAAATCATTGATACTGGCGTTATTTCTAATTTCTTCCTTTCTCTTATTTAGAATCTTATCATAATTTATTACTTCATACTTAATAAACCCATTAGTAATTGTGCTATCAATTTCTTCCCATCTGTATGAAATCATTAAATTGAATCCTTCTGGGTTCCACACTAAAAAATAATTATCATCTTCTCCTCCTAGGAATTGTGATATAATTGATTCTTTTTCACTTTGAGACTTTTTATTTTTAAATATTGAGTCTATCTCACTTATTTTTACTTCTGAATAATTATGTGAAAAACTGTATTTAGGTTCTCCATACCACTTTTTGTATATCTCTAAGATTAAGTTAAGCTTTTCTTTACTTACTTCTCCTTTTCCTGGCGCAAACATCATCTCATCATAAAATAGAACTGAGTCAGACCCAAAATTAATCTTTATTGATTGTAGGGTGTCAAATTCATATTTGTCTGTATGTGTCCAAAGAACACTTTTTAAAGTCGAATCTCCATTTATATTAAAATAGTATATTGTATCATATGGCTCTTCACCACCATAAACCACTTGAACTAACTCTTCATCTATTAAATTTTTGTAAAATGATTTTGTAGGAATCTTTCCAAATTCAGTTTTTGCAATTGGGTCACCACTATCGCATGAAAAATGCAAGGACGTTATCCCAATAAGAAAGAAAAGATTAATTTTTCTAAAGTTCATAACAGTTTGATTTTATGTATTTTATGTAGGTAAAAAATTAAAATTATCTTTAATCTTTGACTTCAATAATTTTGGACAGGGGTCACTATTTTAGTTAAATAACAGCTAACCCCTGTCCAGAATATTCAATAAATGGGTTTTCAATTTTTCTAATAATTTGAAAGTATCTTCTAAAATGGATATTCAATTTTTTCGCATGAGATTGATTTAAATTTCAATTGGTCAAAATCTTCCCTATCTCAGGAATTAACTTTATGGCGAATACTTTTTTCAATAGCTCGATATTTCTATTTTAAAAATCAAGTAAAGATATCAGAACGACCGTTTTTCATAATTGAACTGCTGTTTGCTTATTCATCCAAATGTTTCGCATTTATAAATGTGTTCTGTGCATATCTTAATGCATCCTCCTTATTATAGTGGACAAAAGTCAAATCCGTTTCAGGATCTTTAGCAAGAAAACTTCCAGGAATAGTCTTGTTCCATCCTTCTTTCCCATTGTCAAAGTATAAATAAGTTGCCCATTTGGGGTCTTGATCATATTTTTCTATAATCTTGTATTTAATTACACTCTGCTTAAAATTATCAAGTGACTTCTTTTTATTAGTATTACTAATAATTCTCCATACTAACCATGCAATAAATGCAATAATTAAAATATGCCAATAGTTACTGCTATCCATTTAAATTTAAAATAGTTGTTACTATAAAAACAATAATATATGCAAGGGATGCATAAATGCTGTATTTAGGGGCATTAGAAACTGCTCCATGAATTTTTATGTATTTGTATGCACTGTAATAATTTAAGAGACTACCAAGCAATCCTCCTATTCCCATTATTATTGATTCTGTACCAAGGAAATATCCTAAGAAGGCATAAGTTATAGGTATTAACAACCCCAAAAAAGCTGTTAGGGGTGTTGTCAATGCATAAATCCCAACAAAAATTAAAACTGCCCATAAGTATTCCATGTTTTCTTTATTTTGATAAGTTATAAATTCTTTGATATTCTAAGCTTATCAGCAGCAGCCCATAGGGTCTTTTCGAGGTCTTGGGTCATTATTTTTTACTATCTTTTTGAGAAAAAAATAAGAAGAAAAACTAATAGATAGATCAAAACAAGAATAACTGTAACTCTATTGATTCTTCGTTTTATGCGTTCTCCTTTATCTTTTATTCTCTTAGGGTATTCTGTTATATCATTTAAATATTCACGTAATCTTAGGTCGGGTAACTCTTTTTGGTTAGCAAATGCTAGGAACTCTAATGTACCACCATCTTTTTTTAGAAGAAGAGCTTTACCATCTGCGAATATCTCATTCATAAGAATTTTCTTACCGCCTACTTCTATCACAAGTGAATTCATCGCTGGTAGATATTCCCATTTTGATTCCTGAATTTCGCCTTCTCTCACAATGTAGAGAGAGTTGTCCTTTCTGAATATCAGTCTTTGAAGATTAAGGTCACCATCCACCATAGTCCAAGGTATATCCACTAGGAGATTTTGCTTGGCAAGTCCTTGACTGTAGGACTTTAAGGTTGATTGTAGATCTTTGATTAGGTCTTGAAGCATTTGCTTAAAAATGAATGAGAACTAAAAATAAGGGAATAATTGAAATTTTGGAAAAATTAAAGAATTCAATGGACAGGGGTTGATAAAATTGTTAATAAGTAGGCGACCCTTGTCCAGAATATTCAAGAGATGCTTTCTTCCAAGAATTTTCGACTTGTCTTTTGTTCAATTTTTACTTCCAATTTATCATATTTACGGATATTCATTATCGCGAAAAACTGGACTAAATGGGTAACCATTTAGTCTCAATTTCGGTCACTTGATTTAAATTCTCTTAATTATAACCGAAAAATTTTCCTGATTAAAAATCATCAATTTTTGCCTTAGATTTCATGTAGTTAGCAAAGTCTTCTAAATGCAAAATTGCATCTTTTTTACCCTGTTCTTTAACTTTATCCCAATGTCCTTTTGGAAAAAAGAAAGTCCCAATTGCTGGTTTTTCATTTTCAAATGACCCACCAACATGAGAGGTGTCACCTATTAATCCTTTGTGAGTCAGATCTTCGATTATTCCCCTAAACTTCCCATCTCTAACATCAATTGTGAAAGTAAATTCAATAATACTTGGATACCTCCCCATAGGAACTTTAACATCAGATGTGAAATTTCCTTTTGTTATTATTCTTCCATTTTCTTTATCATCTAACTGGATAACATCTTGAGCACTCTTAAAGCTGTAAGCAATGTATGATTTTGCTTTAGTGTAAAGCTCATCCTGTGAAAGATTGATACTATCAATTTTTATAAAGACATATTCATCCTCTAAACTTGGCTCTTTTTCGTCTGAAAAGACAAAATTTTCATTTGAAATATCTCCGAAATCAGTCCCATCCCCAAAATCAATTTCAAGTTTCTCACTCAATTTAGAATATGTAGACTCAAATTTGGAATCAAATTTTTCAAATGTGATTTTCTTAATTTTTTCAATTGGAATATTTCCCGATTTGGTGAAAATATTTGTTTCACTAACTGCATTAATTACTGTCACAATTTCTTGACCATCAAGAGCAATTCTAGCTTTTTGAGCGAAGTTAAATCCAAAAATAAAGCAAAAAACAAGGGTGAAATACGAAGTTTTCATCAATGGTTTTAATTAATTAATTAACATTAAATATGCCGTCAAGTTAATGAATTTCATGATTTTACTCAAATCCAACTCATGACTTTAAAATGATTTGGCGAACAATTAACTATGTCAAGCCTTTATCGTCTTTACTTATATAAATAATCCACATCAATTTCAAACATCTTCATAACAGCTTTCCCAAACCCTACCAATGACATGGAATAATCGAAGAGTATCGATTTATATTCAAGAATTCTTTCTTGAAATTACTCATGAAATACTTTTTAGATTTCTAAAATATTAACTCTCCTTTGAAAAATTCAATGGACAGGGGTTGATAAAATTGTTAATAAATAGGTGACCCTTGTCCAGAATTCCGAAATCTTCTTGGCACACAGCTTTCCTTGCAAAATGCGCTTTGATAAAATGCCCCCTTAGCTTCTTCTTCTTTCCTTTTATGGAGATTAATGGTACTAAACCATAGGCTTTTCGGATATAGCACTCTTGAGCCTCAAATTCATCCATAAGAGTTAAAAGTACTTCGTGTTCCTCTTCCTCTTTCCAATAAATCAATTCCGTGATTCTCTCATCAATTTCCTTTGGAACTTCAAATTGATTCCACTCTTTGGCCATGATGATTCTGGCTTCAAGTTCCTCATCATCAATTTGATAATTTTTCGGTAAATCCTTCATCAAAAAACTCTTTTAGGCTATTATCTTATCCATGCAAAATTTTAAGCAAATTAAGAAGGTATCTCTATTTTATTTCGAAGCTGTTTGATTCTTGCAACTAATTTCTAGAGTTGTTCTTTTTTGAATTCTCCGAATTGTTCATCCTTATTCTTCATAAACAAAAGGCAAATTCATTGCGAACTCTTGTATTACAACTTAAAAGATAATACTTTAGGATAACTATCATTGTTTAATTATGAAAAAATCAGAAAAGATTATGGCCACAATTGCAATTATTTTTGGATCCTTGGTTGTAGCAGTGCTTTTACAAGCAGGAATTAATGCTAGTGGCGGAGGAGGGGGTGCCGTTATAGGAATGATGTTTCTAGGTGTTATTTATGGGATAAGGTCAATTTGGAAGTCAAATAAAGGGCAAGATAATTCAGGTAATTTACCTTCCAAATCATGAAGAATTACTACGACATTCTAGGTGTTAACCAAAATGCCACTCAAGAAGAAATCAAAAAAGCATATCGAAAATTAGTTCTTGAATGGCATCCTGACAAGAACCCTTCTCCTGAAGCGCATGATAAATTCATTGAAATAAATGAAGCTTATCTTGTTTTGTCAGATTCAGCAAAAAGGAGTGTTTATGATCAACTTTTCAATTCGCATACTAAAAAATCCGTCCCCGATGATCAGAAATATTCAGAGTCTTCTGATTTTGATGATTTTGTAAATAGATCTCGTGAAAAAGCTAAAAAATATGCAGACTTTTCATTCGAGGAGTTTAGTAAATCTTTAGCTAAATCCCTTGGTGAAGCTGGTAAAGTTGTTGGAAAATCCGCAGGAAACAGCATTCTATATTACATCTTAGGGGGTGTAGTACTCTTCTTTGGAAGAATGATTTATTCTGAAACAAAGTCTTCCTTAAATAATCTACCTATGGAAGAAAGGTTAGTTTTCTCTGACTCCCTAAAGAGAATAACCTTCACAGACATGGAGGCTGTTAGAAAAAGGGAAGAAAACTCAATTATTACTGCAGATGCCTCAGGATTTATTAAGGTTACGCAAGACAGTGTTACCGTTTTGATATTGACAATCAATGGAGAGGACGTACCCAGAGAAGAAAGTCTATTTTGCAAAATTCGGTCAGTTACAAAATCAACTGACTCCAATAATTTTACTTCATTTGACTTCAAAACGAATGAAGGAGACATCTCTATCCTTGTAAAGCCTGATGGTACCCCATTTAATTTAATTGCATTTCCGTATTCGTTTACCCCAAAAAATGATTAGGGGGCTTTTACCCCCTTATTCATTTGAAGTATTCTCCTAATTTTTCTAATTCGGATTTTTTCGATTCATCCGATATTTCCACATACTTCTGCAGAGTACTTAATTTCCTATGCCCAGTAATTTTCTGGATTACTGGTAAGGGTATTCCAGCAAGGATGGAATTTGTGATAAAGGTTCTTCTTCCAGTATGGCTAGCAATCAACTTGAACTTGGTAAAAGTCAGATACTTTTTTTCTCCCTTTTCATACTTGACGATTTCAATCAAAGAGGTGATTCCAGCTTCTTGACATAGTACCTTCACATAGTCATTGAACTTCTGATTTGAAATCCTAATCTTCGACACATCGTATTGATGAGCTTCCAGAAGTCCCTTCAATTTTGGATGTAATGGTATACTTACCTTTTCTCCCGTTTTCTGTGTGTTTACAAATAGGAAGTCTCCTCTCACCCAACTTGGATTTATCCTTACTGCATCACTATATCGAAGCCCTGAGTAAATCATGATTAAGAATAGATCCTTAACCTTTCTCAAGGATTCACTTCTTGGAATGTATCTGGTAAGGGAAATAACCTCTTCCTTATTCAGGACTACAGTATTTGTATCTACCTCACTTGGATATTCAAGCCTTTGGTACTTTAAACTGGTTAGAATTTCCTCATTTTTAAGGTAGTTCATAAACTGCCTAAAGAATCCAAAATTTTTAGCGACGGTATTAGGCTGTAATCCTATTTCCTCCACCCAATACTTTGTCAAGGAATTGACAAATTCTTGATTAACCTCATTCAAGAATAGCCTTCTACCTTTTAGAAATGTGGTTAATTGGTTTCGAATGGTTTTTAGCTTTTCAATAAGCTTCTTTTTTGAGCTCAGGTTCTTAACCTCTATGAATTTGTCGAGTAAAGTCAGTAAATCCTGCTCAGTATTTTTATCGCCTTGAATGGAATCATTGTATAGGTTTTTATTAATAAATCCATTCTTCCTCTCTAGATCAAATAATTGTGCACGGATTTCATTGTGTATGATTTCTACCCGTTTCGATATGTCCTTATGGGAAGGGTAGGCTTTAGAAATTTTACCCTTTTGCCAGAATTCTATTGGTACTTTTTCTCCAGTTGGGATATAGATCCTTTCTCTTAAAGAACCTGTTTGGAAAGTAATCTCGATTGTAATTTTCCCAAATCTGTTGGACTTGTTTACTCCTTTTAGGATTAGGTTTGTTCTGTACATTTTGGTGGCTATTTGGTGGCAGAACTCACCAAATATTCACTTAATCATATTCTCCTTTTTTTGAAAAACCCTGTTTCTGACCGATAAGCACGCCTGGAAAGTGTGTATACCCCTAAAGGGTATCGAGGGTTCGAATCCCTTCCTCTCTGCAAACAAGCCTTTTCGCATAGCGGAAAGGCTTGTTGCATTTTAGCCGCCAAGCTTGCTTGAGCGGGTAAGGAGCAAAAAGACTCCAGCGAACAAAGTGAGCAGGCTTGTTTGCAACCTTACATCCACATGGGAAAGGCGAAGCCAATCCCTTCCTCTCTGCTTCTAGACTAGTTTTTGAATAAAAGCTAGTCTTTTTTTAGTCCATCATTACAGTTGAAAGAAAGGGATGAGAACCCTCGGGTTTGAAATCAAACAAAAGGAGATTTGCGAGAGGCTTATGCTTCTTTTGGCAGGGGTATTAGTACTGGTTTGGAGGTAGTTTTGGGTTTCCTTCTTTGTTTTTTGCGGAGCAAAATTTCCACCTTTTCCAGCGAGAGCATTCCTTTTGCTATGGTATTTGGTGCTTTGATTACATTTCTGATTGCAGGAGTCAAGGCAGAAAGTACCAACATAAAGGCCAATAATTCTCCCGGAGTACTTGAATTTGGAGAAAAATAAATCAGAAGAAGTAAGAAAAAGATCAAAGCAGGACTGAGGATGGTTATCAAGCTTTGTCTCAAGGATTCGGATTTTCTATACTCTAAATTGGCGGTCAAAACCCTCGACTTTTTCCGCTTGAATCTTCTGATAGTGCGTTGGATCAGCTTATTTTCTTGGATTTGGGTATGCTTGCCAAAACTCTCCGTCACCAGGTTGATCAAGCTACTTTTGC
This sequence comes from Algoriphagus kandeliae, assembly GCF_004571135.1. Taxonomy (GTDB): domain Bacteria; phylum Bacteroidota; class Bacteroidia; order Cytophagales; family Cyclobacteriaceae; genus Algoriphagus; species Algoriphagus kandeliae. The sequence continues at coordinate 176,751 of NZ_SPSB01000004.1, read as the reverse complement.
TGTTTCTTTTTTCAAGAATTAAAGGCTTCTGTTTTCGATCCAAAAAAAGAAAAATCGGAAATAGGAGCAGGGCCATACCCAAAACAGTTAGTGTCCAGATAGGATTGAGCCACAGCAAGACGAATAAACCAGTCAGGAGAAATACTGAATCTCGGATTCCTCTAAAGATTCCATTGACCAACATGTTCCGGATGGACTGCATATCCCCACTGTAGCGAAGTAGGTATTTTCCAAAGGGGACTTCTGAGAACAATTGAGAGGACCAGTTCATTTGCTTGGAAAAAAGGTCCGAAGTAAGTCTGCTGACCATTCGTTCTGCGGCGTAATTGATGGATTTTCGCTCATAAAAGTCCAGGGAAAACTTGACCAGAATCACTGCTAAAAAAATCCCAAAAAAGAGATTGATATCCTGAATCCTTATCCCGAATTTTTCCAAAAGCAGAGTTTTGCTGATTCCTTCCTGATAATTGATGTCAAAAAAGGAACCTACCATCAGGCTCAAAAGAAAGGTGCTGAGGCTGGATATCAAGCCTGCAGCCCAAATGAGAATCAGGAGTGGGTTTTTTCGAAACCAAAGCCTCCTTAAAGTTCTGTTTTTGATCCAATTCGTCATTTTCGGATAGGTTTATCTAGGCCTGTAGTAAGTTGGAGCTTTGATGAATCATAGGCCATTTGCCAAGACTCAAATCTTCCAGATTTAGGATGGGCATGAAGAGCAGGTCTTGTTTTTCATATAAGTATTCCTTTACCTCTTTGATGAGCAGAGGACTGGCAGTAAAGAGTCCGGACAGAGCAGAAGGCATAATCTCCCAATTGATCAGCGTTTCCATCCCATGGACTGCAGAGAGGCTATCACCCGCAGAGAATACCACCTGATGAACCGTACTCATAAAAACTGGATTTTGAAGGAGCATCCGGGTTTCTCTCTGGAATAGGCCATCGGCGATTTCCACCACCACAAATTCAGGATTTAAAGTGTTTACTTCAGTCAGAAGGGTTTCATAGAGGTTGAGAATTTCTGCTTCTGAACTGAGGTAGGTAGAAGGGTAGCCAAATTTTGAGAAATCCACTGAAACAGCAGCTCCTAGGTCATATGCTAGGTTTTTGTCCTTGGGATAGGCCGTTCCCGTTAACTTGATGTATGCGGAGGTAATTCCTTTTTTTGCGAAGCCATGGACTAAATAGGCAGCAGTGGTTGTTTTGCCGCTGTCCATTGAGGAACCGAGAGAAAGGATGACTTTAGTTTTGTGGGCTTCTTTACCGGTAAATTTTTTGATGGCATTCTTCCGCTCCAGAATGGTGTTGATGATTTGACCCTTGTGGTCCACAGCCATTCCTATCAATTTTAGTCGGGTTGGTCCTTCTTTTTCATACTTGACATGGGTACTTTCCAAAATACCAACTACACCTCCTCCTCCGAGCAGATGATATTCGTCCTGGATTTGGGAAGGAATGTATCCTTCAAACTGATTGGTCGCGTATCGGGTACCAAATACGCACATGATATGATCTCCTGGAAGAATACTCAAGTTGCGGCCTGAAGACTGGAGTTGGGTATGTTTTCCGATCTCCAGGACCTCAAAGACGCCTACGTCCCCGGCTTGAAAAGAAGTATCTAAGGGAAGTAATTCAGGGGAAAGGAGACGGGCGGGATCGATCTTGTTGCAAAGCATTCCCTTTTTGATTCTCGTGTTCATAGAATTTTGGTATTAGAAGTTGATAGGGAGAAATCCATCTCCATTGAGGGGTTTGATTTGGTAAGACAAGGCAAAACCAATGATGTGTTGATTGTTAAATGGCCTCTGGATTCTGCCTGTATTGGGATTCGGGACGTTGATTTTATTGGTTTCAGAAAAGACCAAATTGAATTCGTGCTGATTGATATAGTACACCGAAAGGCGAATAGGCTTCGATAACTTGAAGTTGAAATTGGCCATCAGCCTTCCCCGATGGAGGCCATTGGAGGGTTTCCGGATGATTTCCTCCCCGCTTTCTGAAAAGTATCGGATCGGATCACCACCTATATTGAAAAACAGGGCATAGTTCAATGAGGGAGCAACTCCGAGGAAGTCCAATCTTTTTCTCAAACCTATTCTCGATCCCATGATGACCCGGTAGTCAAATCGGGGTTCCTGATCGTTGTGAGCTTCCAGTTGTAGGCTGTTGCGTAGTGTAAATCGTCGGTCCAGCCTTATGCGATGACTTCCTTCCATGGTCCATCGGTGGGTGGTTCTTCCGGAGCTTGGGAGTTCCATCCAAGCCGACCCGAGTTGCATTCTCCAATCTTTGGTGAGCTGATAGGTCAAGGCCGCAGCAAACCAGTTGAATGAAGTTTCCAGACCTGGTTCATCTATTTTTAGCGATTTGATGTATGAGGCACGTACGTCAAGTTTATCGGTCAGTGGTGCTCGCACATTGAAGCTACTCCACAGTCGGGTTTTGTATTGTCCCTGCACTAATTGAGGACCTCCGATCAGGAAGAAAAGCAATACAAGCTTGAACGACAGGAAATTGGTTTTCATAAAAGGTTGATGATCTAATCTGCCTTTTGGTCGTAGCCCGATGAAGAATTGTAATCCCGGACATTAAAATTTTTTAATGATTAGAGTAAAAAATTAAAGTTGGAGAGTGGAAAAGAATCCCCGGAGGGAGTAGGAGAATTATGGTTAGGACTTGGTGTACTTTACCTGTCCAGCTATCTGGCCTCTCGCTAAAAAGCTTTACTAAAGCTTTTTGTAAAGCTCGATCCTACCTTCGTATCCTAGCAAATTTGCAATTTCCCTATGAAACAAGAGTTGAAGGAATATAGCCAATTGAAAAATTGGTAGGGATGTTAGGTTAGAACAAGGCGTTAAAAAAATCATTCTGTGATTCCGATAATGATCAGAATTAGCCTTGGTCCGGCTTTTAGATTGGAAAAAATTCACTCATTCCAACGTAACGATTTGACTAAACTGCAATCTTATACAAAGATTGGCCTTTTGTTTTTTTGAGTGTCAATCAAAGATTCAACCAATAAGTCATCTTAAAGACAATAGCTCGGGATTTGGAAGGTCCAAACTCGATAAATCCATCGGGATTCATTTCCGCGAGGTAATTATCCGTGTACACGAGGAAAATATCTGATACTGGAGCAAATCGCCATTGAAATCTGGAATTGATGTTTACATTGTCGATTTGGCTATTGTATTGGACAAAGGTGGTCCAAAACAATTTTTTGCTGAAAGTAAAATCGAATCTAGGACCGATTAGAAATAGGTTGGAATCGTTGTAAGGCCTTGGAAGCCGGATTCGATTAAAGGCAAAGTCTATGCTGGTGAAGCCCAGAGGCTGATATCGCCACTGTACGCTGCCTTCCAGATTGATTCTTGTTCCGTTGAAATATTCCCCAGATCGAGTACTTAGATTAAAGGAGAGTTTCTTCCGTTCATCTGATTCGTAGCGAGCAATGATTACATCATTCGTGTATTCTGTATTAGCGGGCAAAGGAAGTCCATCCGTTCCGCTAGGATCGAAACCATTGAACAAATAAGTGTATTGCCTTCTCAGACGAAATGAAAACCGAGCAGATGACTTCCAAAAGATATCGTATAGCAGGTTCACATCCCAATCCAAGAATCCGTAGCTGTCATTTCCTACCATGTCAAAATCAAATCCAGGTCCATGACGCTGAATACCACCTTGGGAAGGGAAGAAGCTTCGTCGGTAGGTCATAGCCAATTGTCGGATGTCCGTTCTTCGGACAAAACCAACTTCAGGAGCATAATTGGCACCCACGGCTTGAGACCGCATATCCAAGGACCATTTAGGAACGCTGTATTGAAGTTCGATACCAGCAGCGAAAGCACTATCTACGGCTACCTGATGGATGTTGCGGTGATAAAAGAACTTCCCTGTAATTCGGTTATCAGCTGATGCCAAATTGTAATCCACTCCAAAGGTTCTATCCCATGCATTGTACAAACTGTCAGAATATTCTTCCGGGCTTTGGAATGTTTGTTTGTTGACGAAAAAGGCGGAAATATTGGAGCGTGCGAAAACCTTTTGCTGGAGTGAAACCATGGAATAGTTGTAGGATGGTAAGCTCGCAGCTTGATCATCCGCTACTTGCATACTCAAAATTCCGACTCGCAAATTGTCATTTGCTTTTCCGCTCACTCTTGCGCCAAAGGGGATGGCGGATTCAATATTTTGACCGGTGCTTTCATCCCGAGAAACACCTATTCTTCTACTGAAAAAAGGTCGGGTACCTCTATTTCCATAATTTGAGAAGAGGTCGGCGTTTTCGAGAAAAAACTGTCGTCTTTCAGGAAAGAATATTTCAAAACGATCCAAGTTGGTGACTTGCTGGTCTACTTCTACTTGGGAAAAATCAGGGTTGACGGTCAAGTCTAAGTTCAGACCGGGAGTGATTCCATATTTGATATCAAATCCCGCATTAAAACCATGATTAGGTTCCGTATTAGTCTCAAAGTTTCTACCGGAGTTTGCTGAAATATAGGGGATGAAGGATAAGTTTTTTCCACTCTTTTTGGTCGGTTCTTCCCAACCTGCTTCCTTCAAAGCTGCGAGATTAAAGAGGGTGAAATTTCTAGAAATTGGAGCCCAAGTAGATCTTTCGGCACTTTCACTATCGATTCGGTAAAAATTTATATTCCAGGCAGTTTGTCCTTCATTGAAGCGTAGCGTGTTTAAAGGAATGGCCATTTCGGCTACCCAATAGCCTTTATATTGTTTGGCTTCACCTCTCCACACATTATCCCAATCCAGACTGAAAGAACTTTCACCGGTTCCTCCATTTGCAACCAAACCCTCTCTTCGAACTCCGAAAGGATTGATTCCGAAAGTGAAAGCATTTGTTCTATCCTGAAACGTATCGAATATGACGGTGAAATTATCGTTAGCAGCTCCCCGAAAATCTCTTCGTAAAGAGGGAGTCACGTATTCTCTATCTACATTTTCACTGTATAAAATACCTAGGACGTAGATGTTTTTATCATCAAAAAGGACTTTTGCTACGGATTGATTGACAGCCAGGGAGGAGTCAAATGGGAAATATTGCATCCAATTGTAGGCGGAATCTGCCATGCTCCATGCATCATCAATTACCCCATCAATTTCGATAGGGGTGTTTACCCTTTTGAATAGGATGTCCTGGGCACGGAGGCTACTAATAAGCAAAGTGAACCCAATAAGAAGTAGACTTTTCCTTAGCATAGTGCAAAATTAGGCTTACTCTCCTGGAGTAGAATGGGATTTATATTAGCGGTCTGAAATTGACCAACAGGGAATTAAACCTGAGTTTCCAAAAAGGGTTTTCTGAATAAGAGTTTTTTATGTAAGCGGGGTCGGTACTATGTTTTGTCCAAAAAAATAAGCTACTCTAGATTGCCTGCTTTTCCTTTTTACTCCAAGTCAATAAGCCTACGGTGATTAGGATAAGAATAGTCCCAATCCAATCCATTCCCAAGAAACTGACCTTCAACCAAAAAACTGCCGTCAGAGCTGCCGATAGTGGTTCCACGCTACAAAGTAAACTTGCCGTAGTCGCTCCGATAATCGAGACAGATCGCAAAAAGAAATAAAAGGCCAGGACGGTGCCAAACAGAATGATATAACCAAAAGCCAAAAATGTTCCTGAATCCCATGTGCCAGAAATAGTCCAAGGCTGTGTTATCAGGGAAAATGAAACACCTCCAATCAACATTCCCCAACCTGTAATAGCTGCTGGAGAGAAAGTTCGTAAAAGTCCCACAGGCTGTATCGTGTAAAAGGCCAAGGCAAGGGCGGATAGAATGCCCCAAAACAAAGCTTCTTTGGAAATTACCAAGACTTCCAGGGAACCATGGGTGACTAATAAAAATGTGCCAGATAAGGCTAAAATCAAGGCTCCATATTCAGCAAGAATAGGCCATTTTCTGTTTTTAATAGCATAAAAACCTACCACAAATACAGGGCCTATGTATTGGAGAATGGTCGCTGTGGCTGCGTTGGAAAGGGAAATGCTGTAGAAGTAAGTAAACTGTACAGCCACCATTCCTACAATTCCGAAAAGCAAAATCTGAAGAATGTCCTCGGGTTTTCTCCATACTGACAGAGCGGCTTTTTTTTCTTGGGTGAAGGAAAATAAAATCAAAATCAGTCCGCCTAAAATCATTCTCCAAGTGACCAACCAAGCAGGATCTAGGTTTTTTTGCTCAAAAAGATACTGGGCACAGGTTCCTGATATTCCCCAAAAAACCGCAGAAGAAAGCGCCATGAGAATCCCCGGAACTTTCTGATAGGAGGTGGCTTGAATCATGCTGGATTAAATTCAAGCGAAGATATTCATGGTTTTGGATTTTTGGATAGAGCAAATCAAAAATCAAAGACTCATTTGTAAAAAAGTCTCTTTCAGCTAATTTCAGGTGAAATTCTAAAGCTTATGAGAAATTATTTCTTCCTCTATTTGATCCTTGCGGTCGTTATTGTATCCTGTGGACCATCGAACAAATCAGAAGATCTGGAAGCTGTTGATCAAAGCTCTTCATCGGTTTTGGAGGAGCAGGTTCAGATGATTCCTATTAAAACTCCTTCTGGAGAATTTAAGGTTTGGACGCAGCGAATAGGAGAGAATCCAAGCATGAAAGTACTCCTGCTTCATGGAGGACCGGGGATGTCTCATTTGCAGTATGGTAATTTTAAAGATTACTTTCCTGAAGAAGGCATTGAGTTCATTTGGTATGATCAATTGGGTTCTGCTCGTTCAGATCAGCCCGATGATTCTTCACTTTGGACGATTGAACGATTTGTGGATGAAGTGGAGCAGGTTAGACAAGCTTTGGGTTTGAATAAGGACAACTTTTACCTTTTAGGACAATCTTGGGGTGGTATGTTAGGAATGGAATATGCATTTAAGCATCAGGAAAACCTCAAAGGCCTTATTATTTGTAACATGATGTCCAGCTTGGATGAGTATGAAAATTATGCTAAGGAGGTATTAGGCCCTCAAATGCCGGAGGAGGTATTTGCCGAACTGATGGAAATCGAAAAGAATGGGGATTTTGAAAATCCCAGATATATGGAGCTTCTTTCAGAGCACCATTATCCCTATCACTTTTTGAGAATGAACCCTTCGGAATGGCCAGAGGAAATTAATAAGATGATGGAATTGGTGAATCCTAATGTATATGTGTATATGCAGGGTCATAGCGAATTTGGGATCACGCCAGGAGCTAGCTTAAAAGGCTGGGATGTTCGAGATCAATTAAAAGATATCACTGTTCCGACTTTGGTAGTGGGAGCTACGCATGATACCATGGACCCTGCACACATGGAATGGATGTCAAAGGAAGTGGCAAATGGTCGTTTTCTATTGTGTCCAAATGGTAGCCATTTGAGCCAATACGATGATCCCGAACACTTTTTCCCGGGTGTGATTCAGTTTATCAAAGATGTGGATTCTGCTGAGTTTTAATGGCAGTTAATCTTAAATAGCAATCAGGGTTAAGAGTTCATATAAGCTCTGATTAAGTCATCAAAGGCTGGTAGTGTCGCATCGTCGTGAGTTTGTATAAACTGATGAAACTGCATGAATCCGTAGATATAGGGATTGTTTGAAACGGTATTGTAGTTTTTGTCAAAATATTCTTCGACTGTCATTCCTTTTGGAACAGGATTCGGTAAAATGGAGATAATATGCTGTGCAAATTTGTAGCATGCAGAAAGTTCAGAATCGGCACCATGCTTTCTCCACCATTGCATTCCCACTTGATTGGCAAACAATTCATTTTTGTAGGATCCTTTTTCATCTCCTTTTACAAAAAACTGAACCCCATGTCCCAGTTCGTGTGCGAGATAAAATCCATTGAAAAACAGTCCGAAAAGGCGTTTTCCTTCAGCTTCTGAACCTCCCATTTGTTGAAAGAAACCGACTGAATCCTTGCTTAGCTGATCATAAAAAGGAAGATTGACGGTTTTGGTAGCAGGATCAAAAAAAACCAAGGCTGGGGTTGTATTGATGATGACCTTTTCATCAAACGTCAAATTAGGATTGAGTTGATGAATATCTTGGACAAATGATTGGGTGATGGATGTGCCATCTTGAAGAAGTAGCTGAGTTTCTGAATAAGTCTTAAACCAGCCACTAGGAATTACATTGGACATTTTTAGAAAGTTGATGTGAAAATTTTTTAATGAAAAAACTTAATGAGGATGAATTAGATTGATTTCCTCATACATAAGATTGATCAAGATTTAAAATATTGACTTTTTCGCTCGATACCTAGACTTATTTTTCAAAAAGCTAGTTGGTGACTTCGAAGCCAAGATTTAAATCCTGAAGAAAATTCCTTTTCGGTAAAGGAAGTAGCACAACCCCCACATAGCTGCCAATGCACCTAGGGCAGCAATTAGGCCTAGACCGTGCTCTCCAACTCCCATCCAAGAAAATACGCCAGTAGTAAAAATCCCAACTGTTTTATTCATCCATCTCCCAAGCATTTCTGCAAAAAGGTAGATGAAAATGGAATTCATGCCTACAATTAGAAAAGGGAAGATTCCTTTTCGGCGGTTTTTGACATCAATCCACCAGTAGAAGAATGCCAAAGCGAGTAAAGCCCATCCACCGGATGCAAAGACAAAGGCAGTCGTACTGATTCGCTTAATGATTGGGGTGATGCCAGTCCAATCCAGTCCATATCCAATGATTAGCCCTATGAAACCAGCGATTATAAAGATTTTGATTTTGGAATTGGCGGATTTGTTGGAAAGTAAAAAGTTACCACAAATAGCTCCCCAAATAGTATGAGCGGCTGTAGGAATACAATTGATTGCTACCCATCCACCCTTGTTGATTTTGCCCATCAATAGCATATCGGTGTAGTTGCCGAAATTGCTTCCATGCTCAAAAGGAACTTCAGGATTATAGCTTCGATATAAAATTTCCGTTAAGGCCAAAAGACCTAATGAGACACCTAATTGGACTTTCCAGCCTTTATCCAAAAGGAAGTAAGTGACCAAAATGGTAAATGAGAGTTGGGTCAATACATTCCAAAGTTCAAACACCATTTTTCCGGCATAGACGCAGTGCAATCCCGTTCCAAACAAAAATAAAATGAGACTTCGCTTGAGGATGTGGAGGGTGATATGGCTATGGTTTTCTGCTAATGCCATTCGCTTATTGAGAGAAAATGGCATGGCTACACCGACTATAAACATGAAAAATGGCTGGATCAAATCCCAAAAGCGCAAACCATTCCACTCGTGATGAGTGAATTGAATAAAAAAGGATTGAAGGGAATTTCCCTCAGGGAAAAGTTCTAGAAAAGCTTCATAAACCCAAGCCGCCTCGGCAACTAACAAGAACATGGTTAAACCACGATAAACGTCTAAGGAAACAAGTCTTTGGGTGGGAGAAGGGGAAATGCTCGTCGTCATTATTCTGGGTGTATCCTTCCAATTTAAAAAAATGTCTTGAAAAGGGAGAATACAGGATTAAGAGGAAAGGGAGCTTATAGAAATTACTTAATCAAAGTAGTTCCAAAATCGCTATAAAATGGGAGACTGTTCCTCCCAAAACAAATAGATGCCAAATGGCATGATAAAAGGGTTTTTGGCTTTTTACATAAAAGTAGACGCCAATGGTGTATGATAAACCTCCTGCTGCAATCCAGAAAAGACTTTGAATGCTCAGTTGGTTGATTACATCTTGGATGAAAAAGACAGCCAACCAACCCATGGTCAAGTAGATAACGACGGATAAGGTTTTGAATTTTCCGGTAAAAAAGATCTTAAAGAAGGTTCCAATTAGCACAGAGCCCCAAATAATTGATAGGATGATCAGGGCTTGCTTGGGTTGGAGAATAGTCAAAACCATCGGAGAATAGGTCCCAGCTATTAGGAAATAAATTGAAATGTGATCCCATACTTGAAGCTTGGATTTCAGGCTTGGATTGACTGCGGCATGGTATGCCGTAGAGAAGCTATAGACCATCAGCACTCCCAAGCAAAAAGCTAGGACAGCTAGGAAGATTCCTGTAGAATCTAAGTTCCAAGATTTTTGAATTAAGAATGGGATACCTGCCAAAGCTAAAGCCAAACCGAATCCATGAGACAGGGTATTGGCTCGTTCTTCTTGTGCGGTTTGTGGCCTTTTTTTATTGGATGGAGTCATAAAATTAAGCTGAGCCTTTTCCTATGGGCTTATCATTCCGACTCCACTCACTCCAGGAACCTACATAGAGTTTGGGGATTTCCAAACCTGCTAAGTCCATGGCTAAAAGAGTATGGCAAGCCGATACCCCCGAACCACAATGCACAATGATGTTTTCTTGAGGAGTATTGCCTAAAACCTCCTGATATAGCTGTCGAAGTTTTTCAGGCTTTAAAAAATAACCTGAATCATCCATATTTTGAGTCAAAGGAATATTGATAGCTCCTGGTATGTGTCCCGCGATCAAATCAATGGGTTCCTGCTCGCCTCGGTATCGCTCAGCTGACCGAACATCAATGATGAAACTCCCTGCTTTTCCAGCTTTTTCCTCAACCTCCTCCATTGAGGCAATAGGTAAGTCCCATTTTGTTGCCGGGTAAGTAGGTTTAGGTTTTGGCTGGGATTTACCTTTTTCAAATGAATATCCTACTTCCTCCGCTGCCTGAATTCCACCTTCCAATACTTGAATTTTTTTATGTCCCAATGCTCGTAGCATCCACCAAAACCGGGCCGCTGAATTGGCTCCGTTCTGATCATCATAAACAACCACATGCGAATGCGGGTCTATCCCCAATTTTCCCAAGACATTACAAAAATCCTGAACAGCAGGAAGGGGATGACGGCCTCCAACTGCCAAGTTTTCCTTGATGTCTGCCAATTCCAAATTGGGATCTACAAATACAGCTCCTTTCAAATGACCGTTTTCATAGACTTCTTTTGGATTTTGGCTGTTTCTGGCGTCCACTAATACAAAATTCTCTTTTTGAGAAAGTTGGAGCAATTCAGTTGGGCTGATAATAGGTGACATGAGGATAGAAAAAAGATGTATTGTAAATCTATGGAAAGAAGGGGTTAAAAAACAAAAAATCCCACTTGTTATCAAATGGGATTTTAGGATTTAGGGTAGTTTAATTAGTTCAATTGGCTTTTAAACTGCTCCATTTTTTGATCTACTTGTGTATCGATAGGGAAGGTGACTTTGATAGATTCCCAAGCCATAGTTACAAGCGCGGTTTTGTTGTCATTGGCTGAAATGGTGTAAACCAAACGCTCGGTATTTCCACCTCTTTCGGTTGTCGCCTTGAAAGACACCAGGTCATCTTTTGCTAGGGCTTCCTCATCGATTTTTCCATCTTTCATATAGTTATAGATCCAAACTCCCTTACTATTGATATGAACTGTCCAGTCACCGCTCTCAGTAGGGGTCATAAAAATAGAATACTTTCCGGCCCGTACGTTTTTTCCAGCAATTGAAACGTCGGTGCTAAGCTCAATGGTAGTCTGAAGATTGGCTCCCGCTCTCCAAGTCACATCCCATTTTTCAATATCTCCAAAAATCTGTCTCCCTCGGACAGCAGGGGATGAATAGTCGATGCTGATTTTGGTGAATCCCACTACTTGTGAGACAGAAGCGGCAGGGCTCAAAGCCGGAGTTTGCAATTGAGCAAAAGCCGATAAGCTACATGCGAATAGAACCAAGACGGTTAATGCGAATAGTTTTGTGTGTTTCATTAGTTATTGGATTTGGGTTATAAGTTTCAAAACAAACTAGTCTTCTTGAAAGAAGTTTGGTTAAACCCGAAATATGCATTAGACTTCTTATTACGAGTCCAAATCGCTTCAAAATCAATCGCTTTGCTGCATTTAGCTCAATCACCGTAGCGGTGCTATGCTTCATTCGCTAAATGCTTGATTTTATTGCGATTTGATCTATCACTACAGATTCTAATGCATAATCCGGGTTAAAGCCCAAAAAAGAAACCGAGTTAATCAACTCGGTTTCTATATGAAATCTAATTTGGATTACTTGGCATTGAAGGTAATGCCAGCAATAATAAACATTCCTAGTTCTCCACTTTGAGGTTTGCTCAAAATGTAGATCTTTTGATTTCCATTCCCTACCTCAGCAGTCATTGGGATAGTAGCTTGTCCATACATCACAGGCATATTCGGATCTTTTACTGCTGGACCTTGTGTGTAAGTGCCTGAAGCAATCAATTCACCGGTTGGGCTACCCAATCGGATTTCGAAATCTACTGGAGTTTCGATTGGTTCTTGAGAAGCCACTGTGAAGGTTACAGATCCAATTCCTGTCAAATCATAGGCTGGAAGCGAGAAGTGAGCAGCTTCTCCAGGAACCATCAATAGATTTCTTCCCCCGAAGCTCATGCTTGTATAGCCATTGAAATCGGATGCCATTCCAGGATCGACACTATTCGCCAACAAGACCAAAGAAGCACTTCCTGTCAATGGTTTGATGTCTGCACCTCCATCGTCTGAATATGAAGCGTTGATCATCAAAGCTCCATTTGGAGAAGGAGTTTTACCCATCGTTGGGTCCAAAGTTCCTTTCGCTGGAAGACTTGGCTTCTGCTCACCTTTCAAAGAGAAGATGTAAGCGATCAAAGCATTCAAATCAGAATCTTTAATATTAGGATTTGCTGGCATGGCAGTTTCTCCCCAAACTCCTCCGCCACCATTTTTGATTTTATCCATCAAGTAGGCACGGTCACGAGTTCTGTATTTTTTAGCTACCTCCGTGTAAGCAGGTCCGATTGAAGCTTCACTTTCCTTGTGGCAAGTCTTACAGGTTAATGCCTGTACTAAAGCCTTTCCTGTCATCGCTTCGCTCATAACTTTATGTCCCATGTCAGCTTCCGCTTGATCGAAACCTTCGATGTAGTCTGCAGCTACATAAAGCTTGCTCATATCATCTGTGGAGTGATCTTCGTCAGTGACTGTTACCTCATAGGAAACTCGCTTGCCAGGGAAATAGAAAGACTGGTTTCCTTCTACTTTAATATTTACTTCCGGCGCGCTGTTACCTGCATAAACCAAAGCTTTCGGGCTTTCACTTGTCAAACCGGATGGATCAGAAGGAGTCACTGTCACTTCGTATTCCCCAATTTGATCAAATGTGGTGGTCAAAGTTGGGCTATCGGTTTTTTCAGTTTTTCCATTACCAAGATTCCAAGTATAGCTGATAGGATCGCCTTCAGGATCAGAAGCTTCTGCAGTAAAGGTTACCGTCAATGGCAAAACACCTGAAGATTTATCTACATTAATTTCTGTAACCACAGGAGGTCGGTTTCCACCATTGAAATCAATGCGAGAAAGTCCGGAATCAATGTTTTTGCTGAACCAGCCATTTCCATATTCCAAGACGTAGATTTTTCCATCTGGTCCCATCTCCATATCAATCAGGGCATTGAACTTGGTTCCAGGCATGAATGGCTCCATTTTGGAGAAATCTCCATTTTCCGCCATGGTTACCACTTTAACCCAACCTCTTACCCAATCATAGATAAAGAGTTTTCCATCGAAATAATCCGGGAATCGGGTATCAGCAGGATACAAATCAGAATAATAAACCGGTCCAGCCATGGCATTTCGACCACCTGTACCCACTTGAGGGAAGTCAGGAGAATTGTCATAAGGATACCAAATAAATGCTGGTTGAGCCGGAGGAAGGATCTTAATTCCCGTATTGTTTGGTGAATTATTTACCGGTCCGGCAGGATCAAATGCAGGCCCTGTTTCTCCTGTTTCGTAGTTGAATTCTCTGTAAGCGTAATTATTTCCTACAAAATACGGCCATCCGAAATTACCTGCCTGACGGGCCTGATTGACTTCGTCATAACCTTTTGGTCCTTTTACATCCAGAGAGTCTGCACGCGCATCTGGACCAACTTCACCCCAGTACAAGAATCCATTTTTCTGATCAACAGAAATACGGTAAGGGTTTCTATTTCCTTGTACATAGATCTCAGGTCGGGTACCTTCTGTTCCTTCCGGATACAAGTTTCCTTTTGGAATGGTATAGCTTCCATCCTCATTTACCTTAATTCGAAGGATTTTTCCCCGAAGGTCATTAGAGTTTCCAGAGCTTCTACGCGCATCCCACTGTTTTCTTCCTTCACGTCCATCCAATGGAGCATAGCCATTTAACGTATATCGAGACTCATTTTGGTTAAATGGAGTGGAGTTATCACCAGTGGAAAGGAATAGGTTTCCGTCTTTGTCAAATGCAATGGAACCACCAGTGTGACAGCAGATATATCGGTCAGAAGCTACGTCCAAAATCACCGTTTCTGAACTCATATCCCAAACTCCGTCTTTGAAGACAAATCGAGAGAGTCTATTGATTTCTTCATCACCAGCTGGAGCGTAGTAAACGAATACATAGTTGTTTTGTGCGTAATTAGGATCTTTTTGGAGTCCCATCACACCTTCTTCTGCATTCACTCCACGAATACCACTTTGCCAGTATACGTCCAGCTTGGCTACTTCGCTTAATTCATTTTTTTCATTGTCCCACAAGATGATCTCACCTCTTCTTTGTGCGATCAAAATGTCCAAGTTTGGCAAAACTGTCATCTCTGTTGGCTCGGTAAATTCCCCAACAGAAAGCATGGTTTTGGTAAATCTATTTTCCTCCGGAGTTCGCTTTTGCTTGGCTTTACTATAGTCAAGCACTCTATTGTCTCCAATTGCATATTGGATTCCAGCTAACAAGTGCTTCAGGAAGTTTTCCTCTTGGAAAGATTCCTTAGTATGGCCTCCGCCAGTGTAAAATGCACGACCTCCATCATAATCATGGTACCAAGCAATTGGATGCTCACCCATATCCATTCCTCCTTTATAGGAGTCCTCATCTAGCATGAGCAATTTGGTAGTCTGTGGATTTACCTCCTTGTAAGAATACCATTCATCGGTGCGCTCCCAAGGATCTGGTAAAAAGTCAACAGATGGATGCTTTTCTCCAGTTTTATGGATTACACCTGGCTGAACATTTGGGTTTGGATCGTTGATTCCAGGATGGTCAGCGAAGTAACCGCCTACCAATTTCCCGTACCAACCCCATTCATATTCGGTATCAGCTGCAGCATGAATACCAACATACCCACCTCCTGATTGGATGTAGCGCTCAAAATCCGCCTCTTGGTAGTGGTCTAGAACATCTCCTGTAGTACTCAACCAGATTACAGCAGCGTATTTTTCTAGGTTTTCTTCATTGATGTCAGCAGCATCCTCGGTAGCATCCACTTCAAATCCATTTTCAGCTCCCAGCTTCTCGATAGCTGCGATTCCGTCAGGAATGGATTCGTGATGGAATCCCGCCGTTTTGTGGAATACTAGGACTTTTGGATTTCCTTTTCGTTTGTTCGAACAGGATGAAAAAAACAAAGCTCCCACCACAAAAAGAAGCAGTAAGGCTCGAAGGTTTTTTAGGTTAATGATAGTATTCATGAATCAGAATTTTTTTTCAAATTAGGTAATTCTCAAAATAGCGCAGCTAAATAACTGAAATTCGGTGATTTTTGATGATAAAAAGCTCTATTTTTTCATTTTGAAACAATAAATATGGATATTTCCTATCGATTCTTAATCACCACTTAGACCCAATTGCTATGAAGGTTTCCAAATCACATATTCTAACCCTAGCCACTGCCTTTATTTTCTTTGCCTGTGAGAAAAATGAAACACAGGAAAAAAGTATTGGTAGTGATGTAATCATTTTGACTCAGTCTCAAGGTTCAACGCTAGGTTACTCCAAGTCTTCTGGTGTTCAATTAATCCAGGAAAACGGCCTTTATTTCAAAGACTTAAATAAAAATGGAGCATTGGATGCCTACGAGGATTGGAGATTGACAACAGAAGATCGGGCAAAGGACCTCGCTTCAAAAATGTCCAAAGAACAAATAGCCGGTTTGATGCTTTACAGTTCGCATCAGGCGATTCCGGCAAACCCGCAAGGTTTTGGAGCGGGAACTTATGGAGGGAAGCCAATCACAGAGAGCGGAATGCCCACTTCTAGTATATCGGATCAGCAAAAGCAATTTTTGGAAGAGGATAATCTTCGGCATGTTTTGATTACCCGAGTCGAAAGTCCCAAGATTGCAGCTGAATGGAATAATAATGTACAGGCCTTTGTGGAGGGATTGGGTTTGGGAATTCCAGCCAATAACAGTTCAGATCCTCGCCATGGTCCAGTAGCGAATACCGAATACAATGCGGGTTCGGGAGGGCAAATTTCCATGTGGCCGGAATCTTTGGGTTTAGCCGCGACTTTTGATCCGCAATTGGTAGAGCGTTTTGGAGAAGTTGCCTCCATGGAATACCGGGCTTTAGGAATTTCAACAGCTCTTTCTCCTCAGATTGATTTGGGGACAGAACCTCGTTGGAATCGAATCAAAGGTACTTTTGGAGAGGATTCAAGACTTTCTGCTGATATGGCGAGAGCCTATGTTGATGGATTCCAAACTTCAAAAGGAGAGGCGGAAATCGCTGGCGGTTGGGGTTTTCATAGCGTCAATGCCATGGTGAAGCATTGGCCAAGTGGAGGCCCAGAGGAAGGTGGTCGAGATGGACATTTTGCCTATGGGAAATTTGCGGTTTATCCGGGAAATAATTTCCAAGAGCATTTAGTGCCTTTTACAGAAGGTGCATTCAAACTTTCAGGACCGACCCAATCAGCAACAGCGGTTATGCCCTATTACACTATTTCTTTTGGTCAGGATTCTTTGGCTAATGGCTACTCTAAATATTTGATCACTGATTTACTTCGAAATACCTATGGCTATGATGGAGTGGTCTGTACGGATTGGTTGGTTACCGGGGATGAAGGTCCACAACCAGAAATTTTTGCAGGTAAACCTTGGGGAATGGAAGCCAATTCAATTGCTGAGCGCCACTATCAAGTGCTGATGGCTGGAGGAGATCAATTTGGAGGGAATAATGATAAAATCCCAGTATTAGCGGCTTTTGAAATGATGGAGGAAGACATGGGAGTTGAAGCCGCTCGGGCTAGAATTGAACTATCGGCTGTTCGCTTGCTCCGGAATATTTTCAATGCAGGGTTATTTGAAAATCCGTATTTGGAGCCTGAAAAAAGCCAAGAATTTGTCGGAAATCCAGATTTGATGAAGGAAGGCTACGAAGCACAATTGAAATCGGTGGTTTTATTGAAAAATAAGGAACAAGTTCTTCCGCTTCGCGAAAAGAAAAAAGTCTTTATCCCTCAAAAATATATTCCTTCCACCACGAATTGGTGGGGAATAAAAAGCGAAGCCCAATGGGTTGACGCAGTTAATTTGGGAATTGCTTCCAAGTATGTGGAATTGGTGGAAACGCCTGAAGAGGCCGATCTGGCATTGGTATTTGTGAATAGTCCTGAATCCGGTACTGGATATGATCCTGCCGATCGCGCTAAAGGAGGGAATGGCTATGTCCCGATTTCCTTACAATATGAACCCTATACCGCTACTTTGGCTCGCGAGCAAAGTATGGCAGCAGGCGATCCTGTAATCGCTCCTGAAATCACCAACCGAAGCTATAAAGGAAAGCGGGTAGAAACTGCGAATAATCAGGATTTGAAAACCATTCTGGAGACCAAATCCCAAATGAATGGCAAGCCTGTAATCGTGATTGTTAATGCCGCAAATCCTATGGTGATGGCTGAATTTGAGAAAGAAGTAGACGGGATTCTTTTCCATTTTGGAGTACAGGATCAAGTTGTTTTTGACCTGTTGACTGGAAATGCTGAGCCTTCAGCCTTACTTCCTGTCCAATTGCCTGCTTCCATGGAGACTGTGGAGACACAATTGGAAGATGTGCCTCATGATATGGAAGTATATGTGGATGAATTTGGTCATGCCTACGATTTTGCCTTCGGCTTGAATTGGTCTGGAAAAATTCAGGATGAGCGTGTAGAAAGGTATTCGAAGAAATAAAAAAGTAAATCAACCCCTTTGGTTTTATAAAGGGGTTGATTTTAAATCGATCTTGCTCCCTCGCTGATTTCGACCTGAATAAATGATGGAGCTTTTCCAAATTCCTTTTCATAGGAGTAGCCTATTTCTTCTTGAAATTCGGTAATCTTTTCCTTTTTTATCAAATTGATGGTACAGCCGCCAAAGCCTCCTCCCATCATTCTTGCTCCAAGTACCCCCGGGAATTCCCAAGCTTTTTGGGCTAAAAAATCCAACTCGGGGCAACTCACTTCAAAATCTTGACTGAGACTTTGATGTGATTTTTTGAGAAGTTCACCAAAAACCGCCAACTTATTGTCTTTCAAAACGGATGTTGCTTTAAAAACCCTTTCGCATTCAGAAATGACATGTTTGGCTTTGGGGAAAAGGTATTGAGGAAGAATTTTTTCGATTTCGACAAGTTGGGAAATCGTTAAATCTCGCAACGTTTTGATTTCGGGAAAATGTGTTTTCAAAAGTTCTACACTTTCTTCGCAAGCAGCTCTTCGCTGATTGTATGCAGTATCCGCTAAGGAATGCTTGACATTGGAGTTTACCAGCAAGAAGCAATATTCTCCTAAATTTAGTTTGACCTCCTCATGTTGATTTTTTCGGCAATCCAAAAACAAGGCTGTTTCCGCTTTTCCAAAAGCAGAGGCATAAGGATCCATTATTCCACAGTTGACTCCTGCATACTGATGCTCTGATTTTTGGGCATAGCGAACGATAGACAATTTGCTCAAATTGAGTTCAAACAAAGCCGAGAGCGCAGTACCTATCGAAACTGAAAGTGCCGCCGAAGAAGATAATCCTGCACCGACAGGGATATTTCCTCCAATCACCATGTCAAAGCCTTCAAACTTGTATCCGGCTTGATGCAATTGAGCCAAAAAGCCCATCACATAGTTGCTCCAATGACCTTTTTTTGGAGAAAATGCCTTCCAATCAAAAGTCGCTGATTCCTCAAAATCGAGGGAAAATAAACGACAATAGGGGAGTTGGTTTTTTTGAACTCCAACCCAAATTCCAAACTGAACCGCAGCTGGGAAAACAAATCCCTCTTGATAGTCGGTATGTTCCCCGATGAGGTTGATTCGTCCTGGGGCAAATGAAACAATGGGTTTAGTTTCAAAATGATTTTTAAAACTGTATCGAATTTGGGCTTCCATCAGATAGGGACATGAAGTCCAAGGCTTTTAAATGGTTCTTTGGGAGGACTTTCTAGGAACCAAAGTCGTATCCAAGACAATGGAAATTGGATCATCAGAAACCAATCCGTCCAGTTGGTCCAAAAGATGACTGACTGCCAATTTTCCCATTTCATATCCCGGTTGTGAAACGGTCGTTAATGGAGGTTCCACTACCGCTGAGGTAGGATTATTGGTAAAACCAGCCAAGGCTATTTGCTCAGGAACTTTAATTCCCACACTTTTCCAATAAGTCAAAACATCTACGGCCAATGGATCGATCATACAAAAAACCCCATCCGGAAGAGGATCCATTGCTGCAATCTCTTTGGCTATTCTTATGTTGTCCGCTTCTGTAAGATCGGTGACTTTGATAAAGGCCGGGTTTTCCTCAATTCCATATTCCCGAAGGGCTTTCAAATAACCTTCTTTTCGCTTTTTTGAAATATAAAGATCCTCTGGACCAGAAACATAAACAATGGATCTGCAGCCACTTTCCAATAAGTGGTTGGTGACCTGATAGGCTCCTCCGGCATCGTTGAAAGTCACTTTGGATACTGGAATATCTTCCTGAACCCGATCAAAAAGCACAAAAGGAATTTCTCGATTATACAATTCAAAAAGGTGCTCATAATGATTGGTTTCCCGACTTAGAGAAATCATCAAAGCATCTACCTGAGAAGCGACCAAGGTTTTTATGTTGGCGATTTCCTGATCAATGGATTCATTGGATTGGCAAATCATGACATTATAGCCACGCTTATTGGCGAAATCTTGAATGCCACTAATACAGGATGCAAAAAAGTGAGAAGTAATCTCAGGAACAATCACGCCGAGTGTTTTGGTACGGCTGATTCGAAGACTTTGTGCAAGCAGGTTGGGCTGATAGTTCATCTCCTTTGCTGTCTCCACGATTTTTCGCTTGGTTTCTTCGTGAAGTTCAGGAGAGTCTTTCAATGCCCGGGAAACAGTCGAGACGGAAACCCCCAACTTTTTGGCAATTTCCTTCATAGTGACCTGATGTCCTTTTTTCATGCGTACTTAGTTTTGGCCCGAAAATGGGTTAATTCCAATAATGATAGAATTACTAATATTCGACCTAAAATGTTTGAATTTCAGTAATTTCTATACTCTGCTGTTGGCAATATTGCAAAGTTTTTTCGAAATCCTATTATTCTTGGAAAACTGTAAACAAAACCGTTTCTCCTACGGCTTGTAAAGGACGCTTATCAATTAGGTCCATATTGTCCTGATGGGTATGGTGGTAATGTCCGAATCCATATTGAGGACTAAATTCAATGATGTCGATCATGGGTATTTGGCCAAATTCATTGACAAATAAATGATCATCCAAAATTTCGGGTGAATCCTGTGGAATGAAGAAGGAAGAATGTCCCAATTGAGCGGCATGATCCCAGACTTTTTTCAAAATCCCGGAAGCATAGCGTCTTGAGTAGCCTTCCCGGTAGAATCGAGCACCTTTTGCCCCAACTAAGTCAACTAGGATTCCATAATAAGCCGAGTAATTAGGAACATGCTTGTTTTTGGCCCAGTGTTGGGACCCCAGACACCACCAGATTTGAGAGTTGTCCCGCACGGTAGCTCTTTCCGGCTCTCCATCATCTTCTCCATCAAACAAAATAATATCGATCCCTACATCTGGCTTCAGTTCTTGACTTCCAATCACTCTGGCAATTTCCATTAAAACACCTACACCGGAACCTCCATCATTCGCTCCATCGATTGCTTCTTCCAAGCGTTCGGTATCCTTATCTGCAATCCGGCGAGTGTCCCAATGAGCAGCAAGAAGGACACGTTTTTTCGCATCAGGATTATATGAAGCAATGATATTGGTCAAATCCCAGGTTTGCTTGTCATAAGTGGTTGCTTGAAAATCCTGGGTTTGAACATTCCAATTCCAAGATTCTAATTTGGAAATAATCCAGTTCTTGGTAGCAGCATGTCCATTCGTCCCCGGTACCCTTGGTCCAAAATCCACTTGCTTCTGAATGAAATAATAAGCCGAATCCGAGTTAAAAGCAGGATAGGGTTTGATTGCGACCTGAGGGCTAGTGTTGTCCGTCTTTTTTTCGGAAGAGCATGCCCCTATGAAAAGAAGAATGACAAAAAACCAGATACTATTCTTCATAAGCCCAGTCGATTCGGTCTTTCATATCTTTCACCACAAATCCCATATCCTTCAATCCGGCGCGGATTTCATCCACTTTGGCGTAATCGCGGGCGGTTTTTGCTTCGCTGTAAAGTTTCAGCAATAAGTCTATCATGGATCCTTGATTGTCGCTTTTCTCTTCTATCAAGCCCAAGATGTCCGTCACGAATGTGATATACGTGTTTTTCAGCTTTTCAAAAACTTCCTCACCTAATGCAGCACTTTTCAATTGTCCGGTGAAAATGGAATTGATCTTTTTGAGCAAGTTGAAGAGATGACCAATTGCCTGCGCTGTATTAAAATCATCATCCATAGATCGGTAGGCATTGGCAATGCTGGATTCGATCTGCTGAATTTGCTTTTCATCCAAAGCTGTAGAATCATCAGCCTGATATTCCAAAAGCTGAGCTGTGCGCAGTCCATTGATCATCTTTTTGTAGCCCTTCTGTGCTGCCTTCAAAGCCTCGTTTGAAAAGTCCAAAGTAGACCGATAATGCGCCGTCAGCATGAAATAGCGGATAGTCATCGGGCTGTAGGCTTGGTCTAGAAGCTTATGGTTACCGGTGAACAGTTCCTGAAGGGTTATGAAGTTGCCCAAAGACTTACCCATCTTCTGTCCGTTGATGGTGATCATGTTATTGTGCATCCAGTATCGGGCAGGATCCTGATGATTGCAGGCATTTCCCTGTGCGATTTCGCATTCGTGGTGAGGGAACATCAAGTCCATTCCTCCTCCGTGAATATCAAATTGAGTTCCCAGATACTTGGAGCTCATCGCAGTACACTCCAAATGCCAACCCGGAAAACCCATTCCCCAAGGAGAATCCCATTTCATCAGATGCTCAGGGGCGGCTTTTTTCCAAAGTGCAAAATCAACCGAATTTCGCTTTTCACCTTGTCCATCCAAGTCCCTCGTACCACTCATCAAATCCTCCAATACTCTACCGGAAAGCTTTCCATATTGATTGGTTTGGTTGTATTTGAGCACATCGAAATACACCGAGCCATTTACTTCATAAGCTAAACCTTCTTTAAGAATCGCTTCCACCAAAGCAATTTGCTCAGGAATATGACCTGTTGCTCGCGGTTCAATACTAGGTTTCCAAGTATTGAGAAGGGCCATGTCTCTATGATATGTGTCCGTGTATTGTTGGGCTACTTCCATAGGTTCGAGTTGCTCGAGTTTGGCTTTTTTTGCGATTTTGTCCTCGCCTTCATCTGCATCTCCTGTGAGGTGACCTACGTCGGTAATGTTTCGAACATAGCGAACACGATAGCCCAAATGGGTCAGGTATCGATTCACCGTATCAAAGGTGACGGCCGGTCGGGCATGTCCTAAGTGTGCATCTCCATAAACTGTGGGGCCACAGACATACATTCCCACAAAAGGGGGATTAATAGGTTTGAATTCCTCCTTTTGTCGGGAGAGCGTATTGTATAGCTTGAGATTATGCGACTTCATAAGTCTTCAAAAGTACGAATTACGAATTACGAAATACGATGAGAGGGTGATCTGTTTTCAACAGACTCGCAAAATACAGGAAAAATGGGGGAGTTTAAAGTTAAAAATGGTGAGTTATTACGGTAAAACTCCCATTCCTCCAAGTAAGCAAGAGAAGACATCTTTAATTTTTCTCAGAAAGAAAAAAACCTCTGGCATTTATCACCAGAGGTCTTACTACTAAAATCTAACTACTGCTTTTAGGCAAACATCAATTTACCTTTAGGTTTTGGGATTTCCCTCCCCATTTCTTCTGCAGTTTCAATCCATTCTTGAATTACAAGCTCAACATTTTGAAGAGCTTCTAAATAACTAGCTCCATCGGCAGCACAGCCAGCAAGTTCTGGAACTTCTGCAATGAATGCTTCATCAGTATCGCTCCAGTAAATAATAATTTCGTATCGTGGATCAGTCTTCACTTTTTTTTAGGCTTAATTGATATTTCAATATAATTAATCTTACTTGTTTTACTTGATAAGGTTTTGCCTTACCATTCTTTTCTTGAAGATTAAGGATTTCTTCCACATCTTCTTTGCTAAATATGTGGTGACTACCTTTTATTCTTTCCGAAAAACCAAAAATCAAAATCAACTTCCTTAATTCTGTAAAGGTAATGTTAGGATCTGAGCTTCCTGAGAGGATTTTGGCTATCAGTTTTTCATATTAACCCATATCCTAAATTAATCTATTTATTGAATTTGGTATTCATTTTTGAAATCGATTTCCCCAACAAAAAAACCTCCGATTCCATAGGAAACAGAGGTCTTGATACTAAAATCTAACTACTTGATGCTTTAAATCAATGCTTAAAGTGTCTCACTCCAGTCATGACCATGCTCATTCCGTGTGCATCGCAATAATCGATGCTATCCTGATCTTTGATGGATCCGCCCGGCTGAACCACAGCAGTTATGCCCGCCTCGTCAGCAATCTCCACACAATCAGGGAAAGGGAAGAAGGCATCAGATGCCATAACAGCTCCATCCAAATCAAATCCAAATTCCTTAGCCTTAAGAATAGCTTGCTTTAATGCGTCTACTCGGGAAGTTTGACCCACACCGGAAGCAAATAGCTGTGAATCATTGCTTAAAACGATGGTATTGGATTTTGTGTGCTTGCAAACTTTGGCTGCAAATACCAAAGCATCCATTTCTTTTTCTGTAGGAGCCACTTTGGTAACCACTTTAAAATCTTCTTTGCTTTCAGTTGCCAAGTCTTTGTCTTGCTCAATCACTCCATTAAGAAGTGTTTTAATCATTTTGGTACCTGGCAGAGCCATTTTTTGGCGAAGCAAGATTCTGTTTTTCTTACCTTTCAAAATCTGCAAAGCTTCTTCGGTAAAATCAGGTGCGATTAATACCTCGAAGAAAAGACTGTGCATTTCTTTTGCAGCTTCTTCGTCCACAGTTCGGTTGGTTACCAAAACTCCTCCAAACGCAGAAACTGTATCGGCCGCAAAAGCTTTTTGGTAGGCATGTTTTACGCTGTCTGCAGTAGCACAACCACAGGCATTGGTATGCTTCAAAATGGCAAATGCAGTTTGATCAGGGAATTCAGCAATCAAATTCACTGCGGCATCAATATCTACCAAGTTGTTATAGGAAAGCTCTTTTCCGTTCAGCTGATCAAAAAGTTCATCCAAATCTCCGTAGAAATGAGCTGCTTGATGAGGGTTCTCTCCGTAGCGAAGTGCCTTGGCTTTGTTTTCGGAAACCTTCAAAGCAGGGATATTTTCGCTTTGATTGAAGTAGTTGAAAATATGCGTGTCGTAATGGGAAGAAACCTGGAATGCCTGAGCTGCAAAATAGCGTCGGTCTTCAAGGGTAGTTCCCCCGTCTTGAGACTCGAGTTTAGCTTCCAATTCTCCATACTGATCTTTGGAGGCTACAATAACTACATCTTTGAAGTTTTTGGCTGCGGCACGGATTAAGGAGATTCCACCGATGTCGATTTTCTCAATAATATCGGCTTCAGATGCTCCTGATGCTACTGTTTCCTCGAATGGATACAAATCAACAATTACCAAATCAATAGCAGGAATATCAAATTCAGCCGCTTGAGATACGTCTCCTTCATTTTCTCTTCTGTACAAAATACCTCCGAATACTTTTGGGTGAAGGGTTTTAACTCTTCCACCAAAAATGGAAGGATAGCTGGTAAGTTCCTCCACAGGAATAACTTCAGCTCCTTGTTCTTCGATAAATTTCTGAGTTCCTCCGGTAGAATAGATTTTTACTCCATGCTTCTTGAGGAGGGCAATGATCGGTTCGAGATTGTCTTTGTAAAAGACCGAAATGAGTGCAGATTGAATTTTTTTGACTGCCATTTTTTAGATGGATAGGTGAAAATTGCAAGAAGTTGCAAAGGTAGAAAAAAAGGGGAGAAGGCTAAGGGAAAATTAGCCTTAATCTCCTCTTTCTTTAGACCTTAAACCAAGTTTCGTTTTCATATTCCCTGTACCTGGATTTCCGCTCTCTATTCCAGATAATCAAGTGGGTTTGATCCCGCTGCACAAATCGATAACCGAAAAGATGGAAGATAGGCTTTACCAAAAATCTTGCGATTCTCAGATCTACAATCATGGAGTCTTTTTCTTTGGAAGCCCAACGCACCCCGGGTAGCCAAGTGATGATTTGATCCAACTTGTTTTTCCTCAGAAATGCAGAAAGTTTTAAAAATACCTCAGGTGTTTTTCGGATTAAGAAAAAGCCATCTTCACCTTTAGACTGATAAAGAGGCATGAATATCCGCGTGTTTTTATGGGCAAAAATTTCTTCTTCACCGTAGATCGCAAATTTTTCTCCCTTTTTTACCTCCTGAAAACTTTCAAAACCGGGCATCATTTGGAAAGGGATTTTTTGATCGACATGAAATCGAAAAATGATTTCATAGAAATTTTCATAAGGGCTGTATTTCTTATCCCAAAAAGCTAAATGCTGGCTTACTTGCATGTCCTCATTGGAACAGGCACCGGAGAAAGCCAGGGAAAGCTGAATAAAGATCTCATGGTTTTTGACAGAAATAGGGTCTTCATGCTGTCCTGCCTCAAATCCAAAAGACACATATCCCAGATCATTGATATAGGAAAGCACGGGGCCATCTATGTATTCTTCTATCCCTAAAATGAGCGGAACGGGAAATTTTCTCGCAAAAGTCCGATTGATCAGGCTGTCATTGACAGGAATAAAGGGGATGGATTGACTGGATGTAGTGTGAAGGTCAAAAAAATAAAGAGGGCCTGATTGATTTTTTATGATCTCTTGAATTAGATCGTGAAGTTCAACGAATTGCTCCTCATCCTCATTTGATGGGGTGAAATGACCATGATCCAAGGCAAATACATTTTTCTTTGTCCATAGTCGATTGAGGTCCCTTTTCTGGAATCGCTCTTTTCGCTTCAAAGCCCAAAGATTCCCGGCAATGGCTGTGATTTTGCCTTTTAGGGGAATTTTTTCTTCCCGGATTTTCTGGATTACTGATTTCAAAGCAAAAATCCCTGAGGGTTCATTTCCATGAATTCCTCCAAAAAAAATCAAATGAGGCCCGGGCATTTCTCCCTCCAATTGATCTATGATGCGATCAGTTGCAATTTCTTCTAGCTCGGTTTGTTGATAATCCTTAGGCACTTTGAAAATTTTCAAGGTCTTTTAGGGTAATGATCCCTACCAAATGGGTGTTATGAACAACTGGTAAGCATCCGATATTATGCTGCTTCAATTGCTCGATAGCATGGTGAATGGTATTAGATGGATGGGTGTAAATCACCTCTTTTACCATGATGTCTTTTGCCTGCAATTGGGAGCTTGGGTTTTGAATTTGATCCCAGTATTTTTGGAGATGTCTGTAGGTGATTAATCCTACTAACCTTTCCCGGTTATCCACCACAGGCAAATGATGGATATTATTCCATTGCATAAACTCCAGGGTAAGCCTTGCTGAATCTTCTGAATCGGCCGTAATCAAAGTGGTAGTCATAATATGCCCAACCTTGTTTGCCTTCGTTTCAAATTCATGTAAATCATTCACATCAGGCCAATCGTGAATAGGCTTTTCTTCTTGTTGATTATTATAGATTAATTGAGTCAAAGCCAGTAAGGCATCGTCGACTTTATGTTCTTTTTTTAAGATTCTATAGTTTTTGATCATCCACTGAGAGCCTGTTTGCTTTTGGATGCGCCCCTTGATGATAGCTAGATAGTTGGAGATGCTTTTGGGTGATATTCCCATTTTTTTGAGACCTTCTTCAGCTATTGGGATGAATACCTCCAAAATGAGCTGATTGGCAGGTACCCTTTTCCCCATCCAACTCATGCAGGTTTCATTTCCATACCGTGCTGCCCGAATGAAATTGGATTTGGCTTCCTCAAATTCCATCAGGCTAGTTAAATCATCGTATTCTTTGGGTCTTCCCTGCATCAAGCCAGCCCAAAAGGCAAAATTGGCTATTTCATCTACTGTGGTGGGACCAGCGGGTATGTACCTATTTTCTATCCGGAGATGTGGTTTGCCATGGAGTACTCCATAGCAAGGCCGATTCCAGCGATAGATCGTCCCATTTTGAAGATTGAGGGCCTTGAGTTTTGGGATGTTGCCTTTTTTGATCTCTTCCATGGAGTTTTGCTCAATCTCTTTTGTGAGTAAAATCCGGAAGCTGGAAAGTTCTCTTTTGAAAAAATCAACGATGTTTCCTCTTACCCAACTATTGCCAAAAGACACCCTAGCCTGTTTGGTGGTTTGAGCCTTGGACATTTTCCGGGTATCGATACTCTGTTGGAAAAGCGCAATTCGGGTTTCATTCCAAAGTTCTTTTCCCATCAATATGGGTGAGTTTCCTGCAACAGCCAAAACCGGTCCGGAGATAGCTTGAGCCCAATTATAGCTGGCTTCAAAATCGTCCGGATCAATTTGCAGATGCATTTGAAAGCTGGTATTGCAGGCTTCAAACATGACCGAATCATGTATAATCGACAATTCGTCGACGCCTGTAAAATTCATTCTGAAATTCCCCCCTCGGGCTTTTTTCATCAATTCATTGAGGGCAAAATAGCGGGGATTCTCAGTCATGTAGCTCAAGGACAATTCGTCGATGGAAATCGTTGGAAGAATGCCAGTTAATAAAATTCGATCCCCGAATTTGAAGCTTACATCCTTCGCTTTTTGGATTAACTGTTTCAGTTGGCTTTCCATTTTCTCGAAACAGTCTCCTTCAAAAAGAATAGGGTCCAGGTTAATCTCAAGATTGTACTTGGCTAATTCAGTGGTAAAGTGGGAGTCCTGAATTTGCTCCAATATTTCAGAAGCCTGATTGGTGGGGCGTCCATGATCGTTGATTAAGCAGAACTCCTGCTCAGCTCCAATCCGGATAATTCCCTTCTCCAGAAGCTTGTTTTGTACTAAATAATCGAGTGCCTGAAGATCTTCTAAAAGATGGCTGATAAAAAGATTTCGTGCCTGTACATTGGCGTCTAAACTGACTATGTGATCGCCCATTGATTTTAATAATTGAATTTCAGAGCTCAACTAACTAGCTCTTACCTTCAAATCTCAAAATCATTTTAAACTTTTTTAATGATGATTGTCATATTTTGGGAATTCTACAAAAAATTGATTTTCAGGGATTGGCGTTTCTCGATTTTCTAAAAAGTAAGGAAATCCAATAAGTTGTAATGATTACTAAAGTCCCGATTCCAATTCCATAGCTTAAACGCCAAAACCATCTCATGGCTTCCTGTCCACCCTGGAAGGATGCTTTTTCGGAGAAAGAGAACGATAGATTTCCAGCTAATAAAAATGAAATAGGAACCCAAAGTATTCCCAAAAGGATAATGATTTTCAGGAATGCAGAAAGAATTCTATTTAATAAGGTTGTAGGATTTCTCAGCTCTTGAATTCCCCAGTAAACGGTGAGAGGAAGTGCAATCATCCCTATCCAGGTGATAGGCGTTCCTAGAGGGATTTCATCTTTACAATCCAAGGCAATTGTTAGTAATGGAGAACCTGTGACTAGCAATAGTAAAACACTGATAGTAAGGATTAAGCTGGTTAGAAAATATGTCTTTCTTTTTAAATCCATCAATAATTGTTGCTATCAACTGCAAAATCTCCTTCTTCAGTGCAAGAAGTTAAAAAGTATTGAATCTAATCTATCAATGATTCTATTACTTCGGGATAATAGCGATGCTCTAAAGCATGAACTTTTTGAGCGATCATTTCTGGGGTATCCTCTGGGCTAATAGGGGTCGCAGCTTGGAAAATAATCTTGCCCTCATCATAATGCTCATTGACCAAGTGAATCGTAATGCCTGTTTGCTTATCTCCAGCAGCTTTGACTGCTTCATGAACATGCATTCCATACATCCCTTTTCCACCGTAATTAGGAAGAAGAGCAGGGTGGATGTTGATCATCTTATTGGAGTAAACATGGATGAGTGCATCAGGGATTTTGAGTAAAAATCCTGCTAAGATCACCCAGTCAACCTTTTCAGCCTGGAGCTTTTCCAAAAGAATCCCAGCATCCATTTCTTTTCTGGTAAAAGTGAAAGTAGGGACTTTGAATTTTTCAGCTCGCTGAAGGACAAAAGCATCGGGTTTGTTGGAGGCAACCAAGACCACTTCGGCTTTTGGGGAGTTTTGAAAATACTCCATGATTTTTTCGGCATTGGAGCCGCTTCCGGAAGCGAGTATAGCGAGGCGTTTCACGTTGGTTCTTTTTTTCGGAGTAAAATTAGAAAAGGCCCCTTGATTTTCACAAGGAGCCTTTGCTTTCTTTTTTAAAGGATCAAAATGCAGGAAATTCCTGCTGAAGACCAGTAAATGCGTCGATCATTTCCCAATTGGGTCGGTAAAATCCCTGTCTTAATCGACTGTTGACCGTTCCTTCTTGTATGTATTGAAGTGCTGCGGACAATCGCAAATCCCGGGTGTCACCCCAAGCAAATTGAGGACTGTCACTTACGCTGAAATCTGCCGGGAATCCATCAAAATACTCCGCCTTCCCTTGGGAATTAGCTATCGCGAAGGTGATGGGGACCAACTCGACATCATTGTCCTGCAATACCTGATTAAAACGTGCCAAAGGAAAAGATCCTACCGGTTTGCCAAAGGTATTGTCACCGATCAAAACCAATTCCATGTAAGGATCTAGGGCATTTATCACCAACTCAGAGGCTGAAGCAGTCCCTCGGCTAGTGATGAAAATAATGCGATCCAGATTGAGCGTTCCTAATTTTTTGAATATCTCAGAAGTATTGAAATTGCTTTTTACGTTATTGAGCTTATTGGTGTACATCAAGCGATCGGAATTACCAGGATTAATGAGGTAATTGTTGATCTGCTCAGCCACATCAACTGATCCTCCGCCATTGTATCTCAAGTCGATAATCATTTCAGAAACTCCCTGCTCCATAAAATACTTCATAGAGTTTTGCACTTCCCGGCTTTGAATTGGAGTGACATCCGGAGTCGCTTTAAAGCTTTGATAAACCCAATAGCCAACCTTTTTAGTGTCCAACTCAAACACTTGCTGATGCAAAACAGAATTTGACTGGTATTCCGCTTTGGTATTGGTTCGGGTAGTGATGCTGCCATCAGGCAAGCGGAATGTGAATGTATTCGTGATTCCTGGATCAGAAGGACCTAATTGAAAATCATAAACATTCCCCGATTTGTAATCGGCTAGGGGTTTGCCATTGATTTCTATGATCTCCCAACCTCTCTTCCAGCCGTCTTTTCCCGCAGGAGCCTCATCAAATACAAAGGTCAGATAGAGCCTTTCTTCAGCGTCGAATCCGAAACCAAATCCATGTCCTGCATTTCTACCCACGAAAGCATTTTGAAATGCTTCTTGCGTAGTCAGGTAAGAAAATCGGTCAAGCGGTTTAAAAATAATGGCATCCAAGAATTCTTCATTCGAAGAATAATCTCCAGTATTCACATTGGTAGGAAGCTCCATATTCCAATAGTACCATTCCTTCATGGTCGCGAAAATGGCATCCCGAACTTCATTGGATTGAGGCTGTGCTGAGGGTTCTTCAGGCGGATCACAGGCCCAAAAACCCAAAATCAACAATCCGAATACCCATCTGATATTTTTCATAGGCAGCTTTTTTTATCAAAACGGAAAAGTCGCCGTTTTGATTTTAAATCGCGATATCATAAACCTTAACTGTCTTCCACATGGAAGAGTACTTTTCGATAAACTCCAAGTGAAGCGGATCAACTTGGTAAGCAGCCTGATCTTCCAAACTATCAAAAAACAGGGTGCAGGACACATGCCAAGAATGGTCGACTACATCTCTTGCTTCGGTAGGAGCCGGGGTTCCGGGAATGAAATTTCCTACAGTTTTACACTGACCAAGCATAGGTACGGCTTTGGATAAAAATTCTTCCGTATCATTTTTATCATGTAGCCAGAAGAATACTTGGTGGATCATTTTTTGGTTTTTCATGTCTTTTGAAATTGAGGTGATAGGTAAGAAAGCAGCCGCAGAAGCAGCGGTTACAGTTTTAATAAAGTTCCTTCGCTTGTTCATGTCCCTATGGGTAAGGTTAAGATTCTTAAATATAGAGAATCTAATTCAGGAGAATTAAAAAGGCAATCCATTTTTAAAATGGATTCATTCTAATAGCTCGAAATAGTAATTTAGTGCTTCTGAAAACTCAATGAATAAAGCAATGAACTATAGAAGATTGGGGAAAACCGGTTGGAATGTATCCGAAGTGAGTTTGGGAACATGGCAAGTAGGAGGGGGCTGGGGAAAGCCTTTCCATCCTCAAACTGCCTCTGAGATTTTGCATGGAGCCTTTGACCGAGGAGTGAATTTTGTGGATACAGCAGATGTCTATGACGCTGGATTGAGTGAGGCAGCTGTAGGAAAGGCTGTTCGAGAACGGTCCGAAAAAATCTACGTGGCCACCAAATGCGGAAGAAGAATTCAACCACATACCAATGAGGGATATACACCCGAGATTCTGAGGAAATTCGTAGAGGATAGCTTGAAAAATACAGGTTTGGAGCGTTTGGATTTGATACAGTTACACTGTCCTCCGACTCCCGTTTATCTTCGGGAGGAAATTTTTGGGCTTTTTGAGGATTTGCAGAAAGAAGGAAAAATTGCTGCTATGGGTGTCAGCGTCGAAAAGATCAATGAAGCGATGACTGCCATGAAATATGACATTGTTTCTACAGTTCAGATCATTTTCAATATGTTCCGTCAGCGTCCTTCGGAAGTCTTTTTCAAACATGCACAGGTCAATGATATAGGGGTGATTGTTCGAGTGCCATTGGCTTCAGGCTTATTGACTGGAAGAATCACTCCGGAAACGACCTTTGGACAGGAGGATCATCGAAATTTCAATCGGGAAGGAGCTGCTTTTGATAAAGGAGAAACCTTTTCCGGGGTGCCTCTTGAAAAAGCTTTTCCGGCAATTGAAAAATTAAAAGAGGTTTTTGGAAATAATTTGGCGGCCTCTGCCCTGAGATGGGTATTGATGTTCAAGGAAGTCAGCACTGTGATTCCGGGTGCCTCTCGATTGGATCAGGTAATTCAGAATCTGGCTGCTGCAGAACTTCCAGAGCTAAGTACTAAGCAAATGGAATTGGTGGAGGAAATTTATGATTCATACATCCGAACAGCGGTTCATCATTTGTGGTAAAAATTGCCTTCCATGAAGGGAATCTAAAAATCAAAAAAATTAAAAAAGACCAAGGGAATTGCTCCTGAATAGAATTGACTCAATTGGATAATTCAAGTGAAAAAAAGCCATTAATAGGCGAAAAGGGTAGATTCCTAATTAAAAATATGCTCAGAGGATTCTTGTATCTGGGCCTATTGGTTATTCTTTTCTTTTTGATTCGGGAAGCCTTTTCGGAGCAGGAAAGACTGGAATGGTTTGGGAGCATTTATACCGACCCTTATTTGGTAATGACTGTTTTTATAGGCTCTGAAATCCTTTTTGGAATAATCCCACCGGAGATTTTCATGCTTTGGTCATTGGAGACAGGCTTGATAGGACCCTATTTTTGGAGTATTGGGCTTTTATCAGTCATTTCCTATGCTGCCGGGCTTTTCAATTTTAATATCGGGCTTACGATCAATCATAGAAGCAATATTCTCAAATCCAGAACAAAGTTTGTTCAGAAATACCTTGATTTGTTCAAGCGATTTGGGGGCTTTATGGTGATTGTGGCTTCCATTAGCCCGCTTCCTTTTTCGTTGATTGCATTACTGGGCGGTGCTGCGGGCTTGGAAAAACGAAAATACTACCTCTATAGCCTATTCCGTATCCTTAGATATTTTGCCTACGCCTATGTATTATGGTTGATTCAGGCTTAGGGAAAGGTTTTTTCTTTGCTCTGCTTGGTGCAGGTTTTGGAAACAATAGAAAGTTAAACAGTGCGTGGAGATACGGATGCGGGTAAAAGTTTTTTTATTGTATTAGTATTGTCTGTTATTATTTATCTGCTTTTTTGGTAGATCGCTACGAAACGGTTAGTATAACCGTCCGTTACGGGTTTATATGCGTTAATTTTCGGTTTGGCACAGACGTTAGCAATTCCGAGTGGATTCGGACGTAGTCGAATCCGCCGTAATTGCGGTTATTCATTGTTGGCAGTTGGCTTTTAGTCTTCAATTTTTGTTGAATGGATTAATGCAACTTTCCATTTTTCTTCAACCTTTCTCAAAACAGAACTTTCTACCCAATGAAATTTTCTAACCAAATTATTCTTCTCCATTTCAGACCGTAAATCATACACGATATAAGCAAAATCATCGACTATTTTTAATGTATGGATTTTGAATCTGTCCTTTCTGATAATATCAAGATGTTGATTCTTTTTAAAGTGTTCAATTTCTTGGTCAAGCGTCCAAATATAATCGCCATTTTCTATCAATAAGTAGTCCTCTGTACAGTTTTCCAGATAGCTTTGGACATCATAATTGCCTAATGCCTCATAAGTTTTTTTTAAAACTTGTGTGATTGCAATTGAATCATTCTTTATTTGAGATATAGAATTGTATGGTATAAAAAATAGAAGTATTAAAGTTATTTGTTTCATAATAAATAAGGTTGCGCTTTTTTGGATTTATATTTTCAGGCAGTAGTACACTTGCTTACTGCCAACTTACTTATTTGCGCCATAAAATGGCGGATAGTGTTCTGTTTTGGGTGGCTAAGCGCCATAAAGCTTTAAGAATTGTGGGGTTTATTTTTTTATAAATCATCAAATGGACTTTTTACTTTCTCCAGGCTCTTTTGGAATACATGCGTGAAGTATTCTATCGTTTTACTGCTTTATTCCCGGAAAAAAATCCTGAATGAAGCATAGGTACATCTTTCTCTAATGAAGTGGGTAGCCTAACTGTGCCTTTCAAATAAGTGTCTTGACTAAGAATAATGCTTCTTGTACTCATGGTCTAAAAAGGTGAAAATCCCTATTGATTTAAAAGTCCATTGAAAATAGTGAAATTTTTTAATCCACTAAAAGATTGTGTGATGAATCTTTTGCTGCTTTCAGGATATTGCTCTCGCAGTTCTTTCAAATCGCTGAAATTCAAATCCGAGCCTTTCGATCTTTTTGACGCGGTTTGAATGCTCACATTGGAAATGTTGATAGCTGGGATGTAAACAATGGAAAATTAAACCGTGCGTGAGGACACGCACGGGGGCAAATGAGGGGAGTTAATCCGTGCGTGGGGACACGCACGCATGCCGAAATCTTGATGGCTGTGAGTGAAGACACTCACAGCGGCTAGCCACCCAAAAAAAAGACCCCAAAGGTTGCAAAACCTTCGGGGTCAATCTTGATACTTGATACTAGCTACTTGCTACTTAGCTATGCTTCTTTCTTAGCCATTCTAGCTCTTTCATTTTCATCCAAATAGATCTTTCTCATTCGGATATTTTTTGGCGTGATTTCCAAGTATTCATCTTTTTGGATGTATTCCATGGCTTCTTCCAAGGAGAATCGTTTTGGCGGAGCAATACGGGTATTATCATCAGAACCTGAGGCACGCATGTTGGTTAGTTTCTTTCCTTTTTGAACATTCACCACCAAGTCATTGTCTCGAGAGTGTTCACCGATTACCTGACCTGTGTACAATTCATCTCCTGGCTCGATAAAGAAAATACCTCTATCCTGAAGTTTATCAATCGCATACGCAGTACACTGTCCGCCTTCCATAGAGATCAAGGAACCGTTGATTCGGCCTGGGATAGGGCCTTTGAAAGGCTCATATGCTGAGAACCGGTGGTTCATGATGGCTTCTCCTTGAGTAGCTGTCAAGACGTTATTTCTCAAACCGATCAAACCTCTGGAAGGAATTTTGAACTCCAAGTGCTGCAAATCGCCTTTAGGCTCCATCACCAAAAGTTCACCTTTTCGCTGAGTAGCTAATTCGATTACTTTTCCAGCTGTTTCCTGAGGTACGTCTACTACCAAGGTTTCAATAGGCTCACACTGTACACCATCAATTTCCTTGAAGATTACCTGAGGTTGCCCCACTTGTAGTTCATAGCCTTCCCGACGCATGGTTTCGATCAAAACAGACAAGTGAAGAATTCCTCGTCCATATACGATAAACTTATCTTCTGAATCAGTAGGCTCTACGCGAAGTGCCAGGTTTTTTTCCATCTCCTTCATCAAGCGATCCCGTAGGTGACGGGAAGTCACAAACTTGCCTTCTTTACCAAAGAAAGGAGAGTTGTTGATCGTGAAGAGCATGTTCATGGTTGGCTCATCGATCGCGATTCGTGGAAGCGGTTCTGGCTTTTCCACATCAGCAACAGTATCGCCGATTTCGAAATCTTCCAATCCAGTAATCGCACAGATATCACCTGCCTGAACAGTCTGAACTTTGTTTTTGCCTAATCCTTCGAAGGTATGCAGTTCTTTTACTCGCATCTTTTTGATGCTACCGTCTGCTTTGCAAAGGGCAATTTGCTGACCTTCGGAAACAGTTCCTCTTTTTACTCTACCGATAGCGATTCGACCAACAAAGTTGGAGTAATCCAAGGAAGTGATCTGCATCTGCAAAGTTCCTTCTTCAATTTTTGGAGAAGGGATGTATTCCAAGATGGCGTCCAGCAAAGGAAGAATAGAGTCTGTTGGGTTTTTCCAATCCGGTCCCATCCAGTTTTGCTTGGCTGAACCATAGAGTGTATGGAATTCCAATTGCTCTTCAGTAGCGTCCAAATTGAACATCAAGTCGAATACGGCTTCGTGAACCTCATCCGGACGGCAATTTTCTTTGTCTACTTTATTGACTACCACGATTGGAGTCAAGCCTAGTGAAAGTGCTTTTCCCAATACAAATCGGGTTTGAGGCATTGGGCCTTCAAAAGCATCAACTAGGAGAATCACCCCATCGGCCATTTTCAATACGCGCTCTACTTCTCCTCCGAAGTCGGCGTGACCTGGGGTGTCAATGATATTGATTTTGGTGTCCTTGTATCGGACAGATACGTTTTTCGAAAGGATGGTAATCCCTCTTTCCCGCTCCAAGTCATTGTTATCCAGGATCAAATCATCGAATTGCTGATTTTCCCGGAAGATTTTGGAAGCGTGGATGATTTTGTCGACTAGGGTAGTTTTTCCGTGGTCAACGTGTGCGATAATCGCGATATTTCTGATATTCTGCATGCTCTGCGTTTTTCAAGCCGCAAAGGTAGGTAAAAAAGATGGGAAGAAGGTTATGGCATTGTGAAGTATTCTTTGATTCTACTAAGAACTAAAATAGCACATGTTTTGGGTCAATTTCATACAAAGGCTGATTTTGATTTCAGTTTCCAAGCTTCATAGCTACTCAGGGAATGGATCACCACAATAAAGCAACAAGTGACAGAGAGATAATTCACCAAATAATCAGGGACTAGCTTATCCAATCCAAAAACCCGGGGAAGGTTAAGGAATACATTGTAGAAGTGAAGAGGAAGCGTCAAATAGGAAGTAAAATGATTGCTAAAGACTGATCTTACCCTGATTCCCGAATTTCCAAAAAGTGTTCGAATGGCTTTGGTTTTTTTACGTGACCTGTAAGTGATATAAAGCATAAAACCCACCAAATAAACCAAAGGAACCAAAAAAAGGATAATGACCTGCATCTTCCAAGTCAGTATATTTACCAATAGGGTCAAAATCCCAACCAAAGCGAGTGTGAAGGCCATTTTAGGCCAAGAGAAGTAGCTTTTGATCAAGGTCCATTGCGTAGAGCGGATGGATTTTTGAATATTCTTGTTGAGCTCACTCTGAATTTTATGGCAGTAGGCATAAGTCCATTTTTGATCTAATGCCTCTAATTCCTCGTCGAATTTTTCTTCCGGCAGATTTTCCAGATGACTGAGGTAGTGGTCATAAATTTCTCCGAGTAACTCAACCGCATAAATCTCTTTCTTAAGAATGGATTGTTGGACAGCCTGAAGTTCGGATGCGTTTAGCTTTCTCATTTAGATTGAAAAATTAGAATTTCAAATCAGGATTTAAGCCTGGATTAATGATACGTTGCATATTCTCCACAAAAGCCTGTAGCTCGGCAAGTTTGGAGCTTACTTCCTTTTTTCCGGATTTGGTCAAACTGTAATATTTCCGAACGCGATTATCTACTTGCTGGATTTCTGTGGTGAGCAGGCCTTCCGCCTCCAATTTGTGCAGGGCGGGGTATAGGGCCCCCTCTGTAATTTTGATTTCACCTGCAGTCAATTCCTTGACTTTTTGGGTGATTTCGTAGCCATACATTTTATCATTTTCCTCTAGAAGTTTGAGGATAATGGTTTGAAGGCTTCCTTTGATAAGATTATTGTTGGACATAGCAAAATAGCATCAATGCCCAAATATATAAAAAGATTATATACCTAAGAAAATTAGGTAATAAAAATATGCCAAATGAGGGCTAAATATCCTCTTTTTGAATTTTTGAATGAAGTTCAAGTAATAAAGGAAGGGCTGCTGAACCGTACCATTCTTTCAGTACCATTTTCAAAACCCCTGCCTGTATGGAAGGATCACTTTCGGTAAGTTTTTGAGCTTCTTCGAGTGACTCCACATTGAAAAAGAACAAACCCCGTAAATCTTCATTCCCAAAGAAGGGACCTGCTAGGACCATTTTCCCCTCTTCTGCCAATTTGTTGATATTGGCTAGGTGACCTTGCTGTAGTTTAGCACGTTCTTCAGCACTGTATTCATTAACACGGTCGCCTCGGTAAAGGAATGCAATCACGTATTTTTTCATCCCGTAATCATCAGCACCGAGTTTGGTGGCTAATTCTTGATCAAAATCCGGGTTTTGTGCGAAAGCTCCTCCGATACCTGCTAGGAAAAGGAAAAAGCTAAGATAAAGTGTCTTCATAGAGTATTATTTAAGGATAAGGGCAACTGTATCGGATTTGGTCCTGACTTTTAGCCAATTGAGCAATCTATTTGTTTCTGCTGTATTTGGTTTCCTGGTAAATTCCGCAAAAGCCATTAGAAGCGTATCAGTTTGGGCTTTTTCCAAATCACTTAATACCGTCCGGTTTAGGGTGAATTTACGCAAATTAGGATGGTTTATCTTTGCTTCTTGGGCAATTTCAGGACCCAAAGCCCGGATTTGTCCATAATTGGCTACTTCTTCCTCCAATAGTGCGATCCGTTCGTCCTTATTTCTGATGACTTCTTCATTTCGCTCATAGAGATCTTTGAGAATATCTGATCGAAGCACGTTGAGGTCGGTAGAGGAATTGCCGCTTTGCTGGATAATGATTTCCGTTCCACCCAAATTATAATCAGCTGCTTTGGATTTGGTGATTTCCAAAATCTCCTGATCCAATTCTTCTCCAATCAGCATCACTTCGATTTGTGGTGGATTGCTGGAATAATTGAAATTGGAATTTAAAACCTGGGTACGAGGGAACTTCATTTCAACCTGAATGAATCTTCTAGCTTGCTCCTGCCAGAGTGTTCGAACTACTATCCCATAGGCTAGGTAGACACTAGGAATGATTGTCAGTAACGTGAAAAGTGTGATGTAGGTTTGAACTCTTTTTTCCTTTTTTTCATCCATGAATTCCTTCTTTGGAAACTTCATAAATCGGACGATCAAATAGGTCGAAAGAGAGATGAAAACCGAGTTGATAAAGAAGAGATAAAAGGCTCCAAAAAAGTAATAAAAATTCATGGTGGCCAAGCCGTATCCTGCGGTACAAAGAGGGGGCATCAAAGCGGTCGCGATAGCCACTCCGGGGATGGCATTACTCTTCTCTTTTCGGGAGCCAGCGACGATCCCGGCAAGGCCTCCGAATAGGGCAATCAGCACGTCCCAAATGGTCGGTTCTGTTCGTGCCAAAAGTTCGGATTGAGCATCGTCCAAAGGAGTAAAAAAGAAGTAAATCGAAGAGGTCAAAATCGCTATGAAAACAGCCACTCCCAAATTGCGCAAAGAGCGTTTCAATAACTCAAAATCATTGATGCCTGCAGCTAGCCCAATTCCCATGATTGGACCCATCAAAGGGGAGATCAACATGGCACCAATAATGACAGCGGTGGAGTTTACATTGAGACCTATGGAAGCCACAAAAATGGCAAAGATGAGGATCCATAAATTGGCACCTTTGAACTCTACATTTTTCCGGATGTACTCTATGGTATCAAGTTCATCTTCCTTTCCCTCGTGTAAATCAAAGCGGTCTCGGAGGTAAATCAAAAAACGGATTAACTGACTTCCTTGTCTTTTTTTCGGGGCTGTTTGCTCCATCATAAGAATTCTGTTTATGCATGCAAAATACTTACATATAGGTAAAATCTATCGTGATTGAGTCTCCTTTTTTCTGGCCCGAAACTTGAAATAGGAGATAGGGGAGTCTTCCAAAGAATGATTTTTAAGAAAAAGATTTGCTATAATTTTTAATTAGAAAATAATTTAATAAATGAATCTTAACTAATTGATTTAAAATTAAATATATTGATTTTAGGACTCTCAAAATTTTGTTAGGCTAAAAAATTTAGGATAGACTAAAAATAAAACTTTCATTTAAAAATTCCCCTTTTTAGTATTTCGAGATATTTTTAACCATTGAAAATTCTATCTGGTATTTATTTTTCAAAAGCTCAGTAAAATCAAGTAACTAGAACTTATGCCTCGATTACTATTTTTAGACGACGATCGAATTCAGCATCTTT
The DNA here is from genome assembly GCF_004571135.1 of Algoriphagus kandeliae. GTDB lineage: Bacteria > Bacteroidota > Bacteroidia > Cytophagales > Cyclobacteriaceae > Algoriphagus > Algoriphagus kandeliae. The sequence goes on along the minus strand of NZ_SPSB01000004.1, from coordinate 136,798 downwards.
TAATGCGGAAGTTATTTCAGTTGCATCTTCCAAATTGGGACTATGAGTTTTTTGAAAATGCCCAAGCGGCCAAGACATGGTTGTCTCAAAATCCTGTTGAATTAATCATTTCAGATTTGAATTTAGAGACTGAATCCGGATGGGATTTTGCTGCTGAAATCAGTACTTTTTCGAATGCTCCCTTGGTCTTTTTGACCAGCAATATTTCACCTGAAGACAGTCAAAAAAAGGTGCAATTTTCTCAGGTAAAACTTCTCCTCGAAAAGCCTTTGAATGAGTCGGGATTTGCTCAGATTTTGGAGGTCTTAAATCAGTAAATTTTGTTCCCTTGAAAGGTGAGAACAAGACTGATTTTTCATTTCTATTTTGGTCCGAATTTTTGCCTCTTGATTCGAAATATCAAGTCCAAAATTCGTGATGAATTTTAGCCCCAATTTCTAACTAATAAATCGATTTTGAACAAGGGTCAAAATCTATATTTCAAGTCAAAATTCTTTTCTTTTTTCTAGGTATAAAGCGGTCTCAAGTGGATCAATTTTGGGTTAAATTTTAAGACTCATTTTAGAGGGAAATTGAAGTAAATTTTTCCTCTAATAATCCTGAAATTTTCCACTTGAAAGTGGACCTGAAACCTGGGATTTTGAATTGTCTTAAGGCTGTTATTCTTTGTTTTTTACTTTATCTCGACAAGTGTATTCAAAAAATTAAATTCAAAATTCTAGAATATGGCTCTAATGAAAGCTTTTATTTTAATGGTCATGAATGGATGGAAATCATATTTTAATCGAAAGCTCGTTATAGAATAAAATTTTGTTTCAGGTAGCTAAAGTTTCGTTAAATTTAAAGCTGATATTGAAGTCGTTGATTTTTATTTTATTTTCTTTGCAATGCTTCCTGCGGGTAATTAGACCAAACTCTTTAGATTTAGCATCCTATGGCTGAAGAAGCAGACGACCGTAAACCTTTCCTCTCGAAAAAAATCGACAAATTTTTCACAGGCCTCGCTGATGCCTGGAATTTTGTTAGGCGTTTTTGGCAAGAGGTATTTCTTCCACCTTATGAATTTAAGGAGGTAATTCATCAATGTTACCGGATTGGAGTGGAATCTCTTCCGCTTATTTCATTGACAGGGTTTATTGTCGGAATTGTATTTACCAATCAATCCAGGCCTTCTCTTTCGGAATTTGGAGCTACCTCTTGGTTGCCTTCATTGATTTCTATTGCTGTCGTTCGAGCAATGGGTCCTTTAGTGACGGCTTTGATTGCTGCAGGAAAAGTAGGGTCCAGTATTGGTGCCGAAATTGGTTCCATGAAGGTGACAGAGCAAATTGATGCTATGGAAGTATCAGCTACCAATCCCTTCAAATTCTTGGTAGTTACCCGAGTTTTGGCTACCACCTTAATGATTCCGATTTTGGTCATGTACACAGATTTTGTTGCCCTAATCGGGTCTTTTCTGAATGTCAATGCCAATGAATTGGTCAGCCTTTCCACTTTCTTCGTTCAGATTTTCGAATCAATTTCCTTCTTAGATATCTGGTCTTCTGTTTTAAAATCACTTCTTTTTGGATTTACCATTGGGATAGTGGGATGCTATAAAGGGTATCATTCATCGAAAGGAACCGAAGGGGTTGGACGTGCTGCTAATTCAGCAGTTGTTATTTCCATGTTCTTGATCTTTATTGAAGAATTGCTTGTTCTTCAGGTAGTAAATGCAATTCGAGGGATGTAGCCATGTCAAATAAAGTTGTTGAAATAAGGGGTTTGTACAAAAGTTTTGGTGACTTGGACGTCCTGAAAGGGGTTGACTTGGATCTATTTCGAGAAGAAAATTTGGTTGTCCTAGGTCGATCAGGTACAGGAAAATCCGTATTGATCAAAATCATGGTTGGCCTTTTGAAGCAAGATAAGGGTCAGATGGAGGTTTTGGGGCAAGAAGTTTCCAATCTTACACAGAAAGAATTGAATGCCTTACGGCTAAAAATTGGATTTTCTTTTCAAAATTCAGCTTTGTACGACTCCATGACTGTACGGGAAAACATGGAATTCCCGCTAGTTCGAAACATCAAGAATCTGACAAAAAAGGAGATCACATATAAAATTGAAGAGTTGCTGGATGCGGTAGGACTACCACAGACCATCAACCAAATGCCGTCTGAACTTTCCGGAGGTCAGAAAAAACGAATTGGTGTTGCGCGTACCCTGATTCTCAATCCTGAGATTATGCTTTATGATGAGCCTACTGCCGGATTGGATCCGATCACCTGTGTGGAAATCAATAATCTGATCAATGAGGTTAGGGAGCGATATAAAACTACTTCCATTGTGATTACCCATGACTTGGCCTGTGCAAAAATGACAGGCGACCGGATGGCGGTCTTGCTTGATGGTCAATTCAGAGCAATGGGTACCTTTGAGGAAGTATTCCCTCATGCAGAGGACAGGCGTATAAAATCATTCTACGATTATAATTTTATTGAATCATGAGAGGCGAAAATAAACGGTCCGTTATCGTCGGAATCTTTGTTTTTCTGGGAATTGCCATTCTTGTAGCAGGAGTTCTGACTTTAGGAGGGCAGCAGAAAAAATTTGTCAAATCCATATCGCTTAAAGCTGTTTTTGATGATATCGGCGGTTTGCAGACAGGAAATAATATCTGGTTTTCAGGTGTAAAAATCGGTACCGTGCGTAAGATCAACTTCTATGGTGATTCCCAAGTTGAGGTTGAAATGAACGTGGAGGAATCAGTAGCAGAATTTATTCGAAAGGATTCCAAGGCTACCATCAGTTCTGATGGTTTGATTGGAAATAAGATTATCGTGATTTATGGCGGTTCTACTCAAGCTCCGCCAGTTCAGGATGGAGACAGATTGGAGGCGGTGATGCCTTTGGATACGGATCAGATGATGGAAACCCTTCAAGTGAACAATGAGAACCTGGTTGAAATTACCAATGATCTCAAACTGTTGACAAGTAAGCTAGCGCAGGGAGAGGGTATTGTAGGAGCTGTGATGACGGATTCCTTATTGGCTGAGAATTTTAAATCCATTTTGGCCAACCTGAACCGAGCTAGTATCAACAGTAATCGCATGTTGGACGAATTGAATAGATTCTCTGGAAAGTTAAATGAGGAAGGAAATCTGTTCAATGATTTAGTAACCGATAAAGAAATTGCTCAGGATATACGCGCAACCATGGAGAGCTTTAAATCGGCAGCAGCAAATACTGAGGCTTTGACTCAGAAATTGACTGATATTTCTGAAAAGCTCAATGACCCGAATAATACTCTAGGTTTGCTTCTTAATGATCCGGAATTTGCTGAATCTTTAAAGAGCACCTTGATTAATACCGACTCTGCTACCTATAATCTGAACCGTGGAATGGAAGCCTTAGAATATACTTGGCCATTCCGAAAAGGATTCAAGAGGAAGGCTAAGGCAGAAGCAAAAGAACAAAACCAATAATTCATATCTCAAGCCCGTTGGAAATACCTGCGGGCTTTTTTATGGCTAAAAAAGTCTATTCAGGTTATTTTTAGCAATTATAAAATTTTCATTCCATCGGGATTAGATTCTTTATTCCCCAAGCATAAATCTTATTTTTGTGCCCAATCCTATTGAAACCTATGTTATCGAATATTAATCCTATACATACAGACGCTTGGGCTAGATTACAAAGCCTGTCTGAAAAATATAAAGACCTTACCATTTCCAGCTTGTTTTCAGAGAAGGAGCGCTTTGAGCGATATAGCCTGACCCTGGAGGATATCTTGGTTGACTACTCTAAAAACAGAGTCAATGATGAGATTTTTAAGGCTTTGTTGGATTTAGCTAGGGAGACCAAATTACATGAAGCTATTGAGGCCATGTTTTCAGGTGAACCGATCAATGGCACTGAAGGTCGGGCTGTATTGCATACTGCGCTTCGGAATCGTTCAAATACCCCCGTTTATGTTGATGGGGAAGATGTAATGCCTGAGGTAAATCGGGTTTTGGAGAAAATGAAGGTTTTCTCCAACAAAGTCCAAAAAGGACAATGGTTGGGATATACCGGAAAGCCTATCAAGAGCTTGGTAAATATCGGTATTGGTGGGTCAGATTTGGGTCCAGTCATGGTGACGGAGGCCTTAAAACCTTTCCAATCAAAAGATTTGGAAATCTTTTTTGTCTCCAATGTGGATGGAACCCACATAGCTGAAACTTTAAAGAAAGTCGATCCGGAAACTACCCTCTTTTTTATCGCTTCCAAAACCTTTACCACGCAGGAGACCATGACCAATGCGCATACTGCAAGAAATTGGTTTTTGGATCATGCAAAAGATGAAAAAGCTATCGCAAAGCACTTTGTAGCCCTATCCACCAACCAAAAAGGCGTGGAGTCTTTTGGGATCGATCCTGAAAACATGTTTGAGTTTTGGGATTGGGTAGGCGGTCGTTATTCCCTTTGGTCTGCCATCGGACTTCCAATTGCCTGTGCTATTGGCTTTGACAATTTCGAACAATTATTGGCTGGTGGTCATGCCATGGATTTACATTTTAGAAATTCCATGTTTGATCGAAATATCCCTGTGATTCTAGCTTTGATAGGGATTTGGAATACCAATTTCTTGGGAGCTTGTTCTGAGGCTATTCTTCCATACAATCAATACATGCATCGCTTTGCTGCCTATTTTCAGCAGGGGAATATGGAAAGTAATGGCAAGTATGTCTCTAGAACGGGAGAGAAGGTCAGCTATACTACAGGGCCTATTATTTGGGGAGAACCTGGAACTAATGGGCAGCATGCTTTTTATCAATTGATACATCAGGGAACCCATTTAATCCCTTGTGATTTTATTGCTCCTGCGATTTCGCATAATCCTATTGGGGATCATCATCAGAAATTACTTTCCAACTTCTTCGCACAAACAGAAGCTTTGATGAATGGAAAGACTTTGGAGCAGGTTCGAAAGGAAATGAATCAGGCAGGAAAGTCTGTTGAAGAAATTGATCGAGTTGCGCCACATAGGGTATTTGAAGGAAACCGACCTACCAATTCTATTTTAGTGAAAAAAATCACGCCTTACATTCTTGGGATGTTGATTGCCATGTATGAACACAAAATCTTCGTTCAAGGGGTAATTTGGAATATTTTCAGCTTTGATCAATGGGGTGTAGAGCTTGGGAAAGTTTTGGCAAGCAGCATTCTGCCTGAACTTCAAAATGATGAGGAAATCACCTCTCATGACAGTTCAACCAATGGATTGATCAATGCTTACAAGAAGATGAGGAGAGTATAATATAAAAGTATCTATTACCTTTTTTTGTCAGATTGAGCGGAGTGGGCTTCGACTCCGCTCAGCCTGACAATCGACTCCGCTCAGCTCGACCTTCGACTTCGTTCAGCCTGACAGTCGACTTCGTTCAGCCTAATAGCAGAAAGGCTTTCTTAAAAATCTTTTTCTATTCTTTCAATAGCTTGATTCCAACAGCTTCGACCCCTTTTAATTGTTCCTCCCGCATGTATTGGAGTAGTACAACCGAAGCCGTTTGCTCATTGATTGAAAGAGGGACAGTATCGAATTTTGTATAAGTACTGCCAAAGCCTTCTCCTAGTGGTTCTCCTTTAGGATCAAATAAGGTGATATCGATCAATTCATCCTGCAGGATATTTTTCAAAGAATCCCGCATCAACACTCGGATATAGCAATTGGAAAAGGGGTACTCATCTTTAAAGCGAACGCCTATTAAGGATTGACTTGGCTTTTCTGAAATAGATGAAATCTCATAAATAAGGCTGTCCTGCATTCCCCAGCCATTTGGAGAAATCGTCTCATAGGTTTCGTATATCCTGTTTTCAGAGCAGGATGTCAAGACGATTGAAAATGCAAATAGAAGTCCTATCCACTTATTCATCACCTTTTCCATTATTAGGTTTTTGGTTCTTTCTAGGTGGAAATCTACGTTTTTGACGTGAGTTGTTTGAATCACCGGATGCTGAAGCCGTTCCCTGATTTTGGTTTTTGGTTTCATTGGAACCAATATCCGGTTTTTGCCGTGGTTTTCTTCTTGGGTTCCTTCGCTTTTGGTTTGGATTGTTGTTTGCCTTTGCTTCCTCCCGAGGAGCATTTTGATTTACTTGTTTAGCATTTCCGATCTGCTGATTGGAATTAGAAGGTTGAGCTTCTTGATTACGAGGCCTATTTCGGTTCTTTTTCTTCTTCTTTTTCTTTTTGGAGAACTTCTTATCCAAAAGTTCCAATTCCAAAGTAGACTGTGCAGCCATGTCTTCCAGTTCGGTGGATTCATTCACCTGAAGGTTGAAAACTTTACCTCCCTGGGCATTGATTTCCAAAATTTCAATTACCCGATCACAACTGATGCTATGCCAGTCATTATCGTTATTGTAGCTAAACCACATCAATCGACGGAAGATATCAGTCTTCTGAAGCTTGGCAGGACCTTGCTCCGTTTGAAGAGGCTTTTCTACGGTTGGAATATTCTTGATAGCCTCGATGTAGGTGTCCAATTCGTAATTCAGGCAACATTTCAGGCGTCCACATTGGCCACTTAGTTTGGATGGATTTAGGCTGAGGTTTTGATATCTCGCTGCTGATGTACTGACATTTTTGAAATCCACAAGCCAAGTGGAACAGCATAATTCTCGTCCACAAACACCAATTCCTCCTAATCTTCCTGCTTCTTGGCGAAGGCTGATTTGGCGCATTTCTACCCGGATTCGGAATTCCCCTGCTAGAATTTTGATTAATTCCCTGAAATCTACCCGCTCTTCTGCGGAATAATAAAAAGTCGCCTTACTGTTATCTGCTTGATATTCCACATCAGACAGCTTCATTTTAAGCCCTAATTCCTGAATGATTTGGCGACAACGGTAAAGGGAAGGGATTTCACGGTTTTTAGCTTCCTCCCATTTCTCAAGGTCTTTTTGGTTGGCAATGCGATAGATCCGGGTGATATTATCATCATCCCGAATTTTTCGTTTTTGCATTTGCAAGCGAACCAATTCTCCCTGAAGGGAAACATAGCCAATATGATGTCCGCTTGGTACGTCCACTACCACAGGATCTCCTGTGTGAAGATCCAAATAATCAACATTTCTGAAATATTCCTTTCGACCTCCTTTGAATTTAACTTCAACAATGTCAAAGTTATCCACTTCGGGAATCCCCATGTGGGCCAACCAGTCAAAGGAATTCATTTTATTACAATCGCTCGTGCCGCAGGTTCCGTTATTCTGGCATCCTCCGGTACCTCCTGTAGAGGTGGAGCAGCTACTACATCCTGACATATATTGCTACAGGACCAAGTCCTGATTTGATTTGGGTTTATTTAATCAATTTGAGAATATCCTGTCCGATATCCTTTCGATAATAGTGGTCTTTCCAGCTGATTTTTTCGACTGTTGAAAAGGTCCGCTGCAAAGACTCTCTCAGGTCTTTTCCCCGACCTGTGATGGCTAATACCCTTCCTCCTTGATTGGTTAAATCTCCGGTTTCATTTCTTCCCGTTCCAGCATGGAAAATGGTCGTATTTTCCTCATCTGATGGGAGGGAAATTACAAACCCCTTTTGATAGCTTCCTGGATAGCCTCCGCTGACCATTACGACTGTAGTGGCATAATCAGGAGAAATTTCCAACTCATAATCTTTGAGGTTTTCGGTAGCAATCGCCCAAAGTAAGTCCACAAAATCACTTTCAATTCTAGGCAAAACGGCTTCGGTCTCCGGATCACCCATTCGGACATTGTATTCAATAACGTATGGATCTCCATTTTTATTCATCAAACCGATAAAAAGGAATCCTTTGTAAGGAATGTCTTCTGCTGCCAAACCAGCGACGGTAGGTCTCACAATTTGCTCTTCCACTTTGTCCATAAAGTCCTTATCTGCGAAAATAACCGGACTCACAGCTCCCATTCCTCCAGTATTCAATCCTGTATCTCCTTCTCCAATCCGTTTGTAGTCTTTTGCCTCTGGGAGGATTTTATAACTTTTACCATCTGTTGCTACAAATACAGAAAGTTCGATACCGGTCAAAAATTCTTCTACCACCACCTTTGCGGAGGCTTCTCCGAATTTTTGATCCAAGAGCATTTCTTTGAGAGAATCTTTGGCTTCTTCCAAAGTCTGGCAGATCAAAACCCCTTTTCCTGCAGCCAAACCGTCTGCTTTCAGGACGATGGGAAGACTTTGTTTTTCCAAATAAGCAAGGCCTTGCTCAAGTTGGTTTGCATCAAAGGTCTCATAAGCTGCTGTAGGGATTTGATGACGCTGCATGAATCGCTTTGAAAAATCTTTACTCCCTTCTAATGTGGCTCCAAGCTTAGATGGGCCTACTACAGGAATAGATCGAGTCGATTCCTCACTAGCCAAATAATCAACCAAACCTTTCACTAAGGGCTCTTCTGGGCCTACTACCACTAAGTCGATTTGGTGATTTAGGATAGCAGATTTGATTTTATCAAAGTCAGAAACGCCAATGGATAAATTGGTGGCTATCGCCGCTGTTCCGGCATTTCCCGGGGCGACAAAAAGTTGAGTACATTTTGGACTTTGTACAATCTTCCAAGCGAAGGCATGTTCACGTCCTCCGCTTCCAAGCAATAGTATATTCATTTAATTACTTCGATTTAATTAGCATGATCGGAAATAAACTTGATTCGATAGACTCGCAGCTCATCTTCTGCGAAATCTTCGTCTTCAAGTTCATCCAATGCAGCTTGAATGTTGTCGCTATCTGCATTCATAAAATAATCATGGACGATCTCCTCACGTTCCTCATCCATGATGTGATGAATGTAGTAATCGATATTAAGTTTGGTTCCGGAGTAGATAATCTGCTCTATTTCCTGAAGCAGTTCATCCATACTCAGATTGAGATTTTCGGCGATTTCATCTAGGTCAATTTTCCGGTCAATCTGTTGAATGATAGATATCTTCACCTTAGACCGAGCACCGGCAGTTTTTACAACAACCTCAGAAGCCGTTTCAATCTCATTTTCCTCCACATAATTTGCAATGAGTTTGAGGAAAGGCGCTCCAAATTTAGCGACTTTTCCCATTCCCACTCCATTGATTTGTGCCAGCTCTTCCCGTGTGGTAGGGTAGAGGGTAGCCATTTCTTCCAAGGAAGGATCTTGGAAAATGACATAGGGGGGCAGTCCTTTTGCTTTTGCTACTTTTTTACGCTCAGCTTTGAGCAATTCAAAGAGCTTTTCATCATAGGCTACTCCACCGGCAGATACATCCAATTCAGGTTGTTCATTTTGAATCTCCTGCTCATAGTCATGATCCTTGTAAAGATCGACTTCAAATGGATTTTCAAGGAAATCAAACCCCTTTGGAGTTATTTTTATGACGCCATAGTTTTCAATATCCTTTTCAAGGAAATTCATCACTAAGGCCTGACGAATCACAGAGGTCCAGATTTTGGAAGTCTCGCCTTTGCCTTTTCCATAGACAGGAAGTTCATTATGCTTGTAGCTTTCGATGTAATCATTGGTCTCACCCAAGATGACATTTACGAGATGATCCAAGCCAAATCGTTCGTGGGTTTGTTTTACGGCTTCAAGGACTGTTTGCAGTGGCTCCATTCCTTCGAAAGTCTCTCGCTCCCGCTTGCAATTGTCGCAATAGCCACAATCCTCTTCTAAGGTCTCTCCAAAATAATTGAGAATAAATTTCCTTCGACAAACTCCAGTTTCGGCATAGGCCGCCATCTCCTGTAAGAGGATTTTAGCATTTTCCCGCTCAGTGACTGCTTTGTCCTTGTTGAATTTGTCCAGCTTGATGATGTCTTCATAGCGATAAAACATCAAGCAGTGGCCTTCCAAACCATCTCGACCTGCCCGTCCAGTCTCTTGGTAATAACCCTCCAAAGATTTGGGTACATCATAGTGAATGACATAGCGAACATCAGGCTTGTCTATGCCCATCCCAAAGGCAATGGTAGCCACGATCACATCCACTTCTTCATTGAGGAAGTCATCCTGATTCTTCATCCGGACGGAGGGCTCTAATCCCGCGTGATAAGGGGCAGCATTGATTTGATTGACTCGTAGTAAGTCGGCGATTTCCTCTACCTTTTTTCGGCTGAGGCAATAAATGATTCCAGACTTGCCCTTATGAGATTTGATGAACTTAATCAGCTGCTTTTTGGTCTCGTTTTTCACTTTAGCCCGAACTTCGTAAAATAGATTAGTTCGATTAAAGGAGGATTTAAACAAGTCCGCGCTCTCCATGTGAAGATTGCGTTGGATGTCCTGCTGTACTTTAGGAGTAGCAGTAGCTGTCAGCGCAATGATGGGTAATTCTGGTGCGATTTGGGCGACAATGGATTTTATTTTCCGGTATTCCGGACGAAAATCATGTCCCCATTCAGAAATACAATGCGCTTCATCAATAGCCACAAAGCTGATTTTAGCGGATTTTAGAAACTCGATATTATCCTCCTTGGTGAGGGATTCAGGCGCTACATAAAGCAGCTTGGTTTTTCCGGCTAAAACTTCCGATTTGACCCGGTTTGACTCCGACTTGGTTAGCGTGGAGTTCAAGAAATGGGCATTGACTCCAATGGCGTTGAGTTGGTCAACTTGGTTTTTCATCAATGCAATCAAGGGTGAGATTACAATCGCAGTCCCTTCACTGACCACCGCAGGTAATTGATAACAAAGTGATTTTCCTGCTCCAGTGGGCATAATCACGAAGGTATTTCGATCTTTGAGAAGATTGTCAACGATAGGTTCTTGGTTGCCCCTGAATTGACTAAAACCAAAGATTTTCTTTAATTCCGATTTAACTTTCTCTTCCACTGTAATGGGTGATTAACAGGTGTCAAAATCTCAATAGATGGATTACTTTTATACCTTTGTACAATATTAATGAATAACGCAGGTAAAGTTGAATTTAGCGAAAAATATTAGAAAAACTGCCACGCGGGTTTTGCAAAATGAAGCAAATGCAATTAAAAACCTGATTGAATTTTTAAATGGTGATTTTGAGGCTTGTGTAGAGTCAATTTTAGCTTCAAAAGGTAGGGTAGTGATCACTGGGGTAGGAAAAAGCGCCATCATCGCCAATAAAATTGTAGCCACCTTAAATTCCACTGGTACTCCTGCCTTATTCATGCATGCAGCCGATGCCATTCATGGAGATTTGGGTATGGTACAGCAGGAAGATGTGGTGATTTGTATTTCGAAAAGTGGAAATACCCCCGAAATCAAAGTGCTAGTTCCCTTATTGAAAAAGAGAGGTTCCCTGCTAGTTGCCTTGGTTAGTAATACTAACAGCTATTTGGCAGAACAAGCTACTTATGTCCTGAATGCCACAATCGATGAGGAGGCTTGTCCGCTTAATTTGGCACCTACCACTAGTACGACAGCACATCTCGCCTTAGGGGATGCTTTGGCAGTATGTCTTCTAGAAGCAAAAGGATTTACTTCGGAAGATTTTGCAGAATACCATCCGGGAGGGTCTTTAGGTAAGCAATTGTACCTAAAAGTGGAAGATATTATCCGAAAAGATGAAATCCCTTTGGTTCGAGATACTGCTGGAATTGCAGACGTGATCGTGGAAATTTCCAGCAAGCGATTGGGAGCTACAGGAGTAGTCGATTCGGAAGGGAAATTAGTAGGAATTGTAACTGATGGAGACCTTCGAAGGATGCTCCAAAAAACCTTGGATATCCAATCTCTCGTAGCTAGAGATATCATGACACGAAATCCCAAAACAATAGCTAAATCCGAATATGCCATCCGTGCTCTGAATAGTATGAAAAAGCATAATATTACACAGCTGGTTGTCCTAGATGGCGAAAATATTGCGGGATTTATCCATATTCATGAACTTATGAGAGAAGGAATCGTCTAATCGAATCAATGCAGGAAAAACCTTTTATTGTCATCATGGCGGGAGGGATTGGTTCCCGTTTTTGGCCCTATAGTCGCAGAAAAAGACCCAAACAGTTTTTAGATATTCTTGGCACTGGACGCACTTTGCTCCAAATGACCTACGATCGGTTTCGAGAGATTGCCGAACCTGAACAGTTTTTTGTAATTACCTATCGGAAATATGTGCATTTGGTAAAGGAACAGCTTCCCGAATTGGAAGATCACCAAATTCTAAGTGAGCCCAACCGTAAAAATACAGCACCTTGTATTGCCTATGCCGGCTATAAAATTCATTCTATAAAGCCTGGTGCAAGCATGATTATCACGCCCTCAGACCACTTGATTCAGCAGGAGGGGAAATTTTTCAGTGCCATTAAAAATGCAATTAAAGCTGCTCAGACGGAAGAGAGGTTAATTACTATTGGGATTAAACCAAACAGACCTGAAACAGGATATGGGTATATTCAATATGTAGAGGGAAGTGGAAAAGAGGCTTTGAAGGTGAAGACTTTCACAGAAAAGCCTAACGTGAAACTTGCCAAAACCTTTTTGGAAAGTGGGGATTTTGTCTGGAATTCCGGGATGTTTGTATGGAAAAGTACCAGTTTGGTTCATGCCCTTGAAAAGCACATGCCAGACCTTGCAGAGGTATTCCATGAAGGAATGGAGAATTTCGGAACTGACAAAGAACCCGAGTTTATATCCAAAGCCTACACCCAATTCAAAAATATATCGGTTGACTACGGGCTAATGGAAAAATCCTCTGATGTCTATGTCATCTTGGGAGATTTTACCTGGTCAGATTTAGGGTCATGGAGAAGCCTTCATGAAATCCGGGAAAAGGATGAAGAAGGAAATGTAGTGGAAGGAAATGCCTTACTTTTTGATACCAAAAACAGTTTTATCAGGTCTGATTCTGAAAAGCTGGTTGTGGTCGAGGGACTTGAAAACTACCTAGTGAGCGAATCCGAAAATGTCTTATTGATTTGTCCTCTAGACGGAGAGAAACGATTCAGACAATTCGTGACTGATGCCCGTAAAAAAGGGGAGGATTTTATTTAATCAGGCCTTTCGCTGTCGGATAGCTTCATAAATAGCTACTCCTGCAGAAACCGAAACATTCAGGCTGTCGATATTTCCTGACATTGGAATTTTCACCTTGTCGTCTGCGATTTGAAGGATTTCAGGTGAAATTCCGCTTTCCTCAGAACCCAAAATCAAAGCAGCTGGCGCAGAAAAATCTGCTTCATACATTTCCTTTTCTGACTTTTCAGTAATTGCCACCAGAGAAAGTCCCATCTTCTGTAAATCCCGGCAAGCAAAAAACAGATTTTTGACTCTAGCAACAGGAATGAAATTAAGGGCTCCGGCTGAAGTTTTTACCGCTTCTGCATTGATTTGAGCACTTCCTTTTTCAGGAATGACAATAGCATCTACTCCAGCGCATTCTGCTGTACGGGCAATGGCACCAAAATTTCGCACATCGGTCACCTGATCCAAAACAAGAAGCAAGGGAGATTTTCCTACCGCATAGCAATTGTCAATGACATTGTCCAAAGAAGCGTAGGAAATAGAAGATAAATGAGCAATTACTCCCTGATGATTTTTTCGGGTAATTCGATTCAATTTTCCCTCTGGAACTCTGACAACAGGTATTCCTGCTTGCTTACTTTCGCGGAGAAGTTCTTTGATCAGATCATTGTTGGCATCCTTTTGTACGAGGATTTTATCAATTTCTCTAGCAGCGTGAATTGCCTCTAAAACTGCACGAGTACCAAAAATAAAATCTTTGTCATGTTCGCCTTTTTCGATCAAAAAGCCATCTTTCCGCTTCTCCATTGGGATATGTTTTTGAACCAAACCGGCTGATATGCGCGGGATCGGTTGAGAGTATAATAGTGGGGAATAAGAATATTCTTAACGCGCGCAAAGGTAAATCGAATTTTTGAACTTTCGCCCATTCCCTGATAGCTCCACACTTCCCGATCCAGGTAAAAATTGACTTCCTGAGGTGGTCCCATGATAATGTAAACCATTCCTTTGTCGGTTTTCCAACCTTCTTTGAAGTCTGTAAATAGAATATTTGCGAATTCAACTTGACGGAAATACTCTCGAATTAAGTCTTTGGCAATTTCTGGATTGCGGGTAAGTTTCAGCCAATATTCATCCAAAGCCTTCTTTTTATCCTGAGCCATTAGTAAAGTCTCGTGCTCTTTTCGGGTAGAAATGTAGGTCACCATTTGAACCATTTCATCCCAATCTCTCACTTTAGGAAAAACCTCATGTGTGGTCTTAATTAAGAGCCCTGTCAATTGGCTCGTATCCTGCTGAAAGAAATAATATCCTTGTGAATCCAGCGCTTTGGGAATATTTTCTAGGAAATCCCCTTGGTCAATTACCTCCAATTCTTTTGGAACGGGAGCTGGTTTGGTTTCCATTGGTGGATAGGGGACTTCAAAGTCCATAGGGTAAAAGAAAGAATGAATGTTTGGACCTTGGGTGGTTTTGAACAGTAAGGCTTCTTCAGCATTCAAATAGTTCTGGTCAAAAGGAACCTCATTTGCATAATAGGCTCCAAAAGTAGGATGATCTTCTACAAAAGGACTTTTCAAATCAATGTGGTAATAATATTCATCTCCCTGTCGAGTATCCAAGGCAGTAAATAGAACAATCGCTTGAGTTTGGTCAGCAGGTAGTATGATAGTTCTTTCGTAGACCCAGTGCCGGTCTGTATCATATCTCAGATCCTCAGAAGCAAAAAGTTGGGTATCTTCCGGTTCAATGCTTTGTTCATAGCTATTCAATATTGCGTAAGAAAAATTGTAAGCATTCAAGTCAGGATTTTCTTCAATCTTTTCCGCTACAAACTGTACACGATATTGATTGTCATCCACCTTGATGGGGATGATTTTTAATCCCAACCGGGAATATCTGGAATAGCGTAGTGCCTGATTAAGATTGCTCAGGTTTTGCTGGGCAAGCAAAGAAAAAGGGAAGCCGAGAACAAGGAGAAAAAATATCCGGATAAGGAGGTTTTTCTGCTTCATTGAGTTGATTTCAGAGGTTTTAAAAATTAAACTTACTTTTGCCAAAATAGTAAAATTTTACATGGCTACCTACACTACGGAAATTGCCTCAGATAAGTTGGTCAGTGACAATCCCATCCACCAACGATTACTCAAAGCCTATATTGCTGCCAAACCTTGGATCAGTGGAAAATTGCTGGAAATAGGTTGTGGAGAGGGAAGAGGTGTGGAAACTTTACTTCCTTTGGCTGATTCTTACATTGGGATTGATAAGATTGGAGAAGTAATCCAAGATTTAAAAAACAGGTTTCCCGGAGTGGATTTTCGTCAGGCAGTAATTCCCCCTTTCAAGGATTTTGCCGATGATAGCTTTGATACGATTGTGAGCTTTCAGGTAATCGAGCATATTCAGGATGATAGCCTTTTTTTGGAAGAAATTTATAGAATGCTCCGTCCCGGAGGAAAAGCCATTATTTCTACTCCGAACAATACCCATACCCTGTCTAGAAACCCTTGGCATGTTCGTGAATATGTGCCTCAGGAATTAATTGACCTATCTGCGGGAATTTTTGATAAGGTGGAGGCAAAAGGAATTGGTGGAAATGAAAAGGTTTGGGCTTATCATGAAGCCAACCGAAAATCCGTGCAAAAGATTATGCGATTTGATTTTTTGGATTTACAACATCGGCTGCCGGCCTGGATTCTTCGAATGCCATATGAAATTTTAAATCGGATGAACCGAAACAAACTTCATCAGCAGCAAGGAGAATCTGTGGTTCAGATTAACCACGAAGATTATCCTTTGGTCGATGATCCTGCAGAGGGTTTGGATTTGTTTTACATTCTTTGGAAGAAATAAAAATCAAAAAAAAGGCTGGAAATTTTCACTTCCAGCCTTTTCAGTTTTTATCGTCTCGGTAGTAAAGTTCCGGATTCTTCCGGTCCAAGTAAGGATTCCATTCTTGTGCGAAGTTCCTCAGCTTTTTCCTCATAGCCCCGCTCTTCCAATAGTGGGATAAAATAGCGGATCATTTCGATCGAAATCATCATATCCCGATCATAATCCCTGTTTTCAGCCAGGTAAAACTCAATCATATCCAAAGATCGCTTGGACACTTTGTCTACGATATCCAAAGCAGTTTCGTCTTCACCTACTTCGAAAAACAAAGGAACCGATTGTCCATTCGATAGGTCATAAGGAATGGCTTCGTCTGGCATGACTTGGAGGTTCTTATTTAAGATTTCAGAGGCTTTATCCAACTCATCCCGGTCCAATAGTGCCATGGCAATACTATTCGCTGTACTTCTATGGTTAGAAGCAAATCTTCGGTATTCCTCATCCAAATAGGCATTTGGATCATCCATTCCACGGAAGGCAAATTTCTCCATGTAATTTTCATATGCCAACTCAGCATTTACCAACTCCTCGCGAATGAAGGAAGGTTTGCGAATAGGAAGAAGTCGATAAGTTAATCCTTCCATGACCACATGATCCTCCAAGTTTAGACCAATAGTAGCCAAAGAGGTATTGTTGAAGTAGATCGGTCGCTCCCAGTTATTGGAAGCTATTAGGTCGATCAACATCATGGTGCCCTTGCTTACATATTGCCCTTTGATCTGAAGATTAATTTGAGGAGCAAAGAGCGGCTCGAATTCGTAAGGGATAATTCCTTTTTGGAATACGGAAGCACTGTCCACTTCTAAGATTAAGTTTCTGGAAGGAACCATATTGATTTCGCTTTTCCCTCCTGTTTGCATCTTCAATAGATTAGAGCCAGAATTCAAAAGCTTCAAATATTCCCTAGCGGAAATCGCATCCAATCCATCTCTTTCCATCACGAATAACACATCATTCGTTCCTTTTTGATAGCGTTCAGGAGCTAAAGAGAATGGAAGTGGTGCAGATTCATTGGCTGGTCGGGTCATTTGATCCACATACCAGTCTGTATCGAAATAGCTGAGTACGATTACCCGAACATCGGTGCGGAAACCTTCCACTTCTTGCACATACCAAAGCGGGAAGGTGTCATTGTCACCTCCGGTGAAAAGGATTGCATTTGGAGCGCAAGATGCCAAGAAATTTCGGGCTGCGTCTACAGAGAAATAACGTCCATGACGATTGTGATCATTCCAGTTTTCGGAAGCCATCAAGCCTGCCACTGGTAATGTTAACAGTGTAGCAATAATTCCTGCAGTGGTTAGATTTTTGGTGAATTTTTGAAGTCCTTGTGCAATCGCCATCACACCTAGTCCAGCCCAAATAGCAAAGGCATAGAAACTACCCACGTAAATGTAATCCCGCTCACGAGGTTCGACAGGAGGAGAGTTCAGGTAAAGCACCAAGACTACTCCCATCATCAGGAATAGCATCAGGTTTACATAGAAAGATTTTGGGTCAACTTTAGCCTGAAAGAAAAGACCGATGATTCCAAGCAAAAGCGGGAGCATCAGATAATTGTTGTGTCCTTTATTTTCTTTGATGTAATCAGGGTACTTATCTGAAAGCGCATCTGTTAAGCCAATCCAAGGAGCGTCAGTAAAATTGCTTTCCCTTCCCGAGAAATTCCACATGAAATATCTCCAGTACATATGTCCAAGCTGATGGCTGAACATAAAGTAAAGGTTGTCTCCGAAAGTAGGATCTTGTCCTTCTCGGAGTCCTAGTTTTTGACGATAAATCCGCTTGTGGTTTTCCTGAGTAGAATAGATACGAGGAAGAATGGTTGTCTTTTCTTTTTCGTAAGTGTTGACAAGTTGGTAGTCTGCGATTTCGTATTTGTCTTTTCCTTTTCTGTAGATTGGATCACCTTCTTCCTGATCCACTAGTTTGGCTGTGAAATACTGTCCATGAAGCAAAGGACGATATCCATATTGCTCCCGCTTCAGGTAGGAAACAAAGCTGATGATATCTTTCGGGCCATTCTCGTTGATAACAGGGTCTTGATTTGCGCGGACCACGATCAGCGTATAGGAACTATAGCCGATAAGGATAAAAATCAAAGACAAAAGAATCGTATTTAACCCTGCTAACTCCTTTCTGTAGGAATAACGGTAAGCTGCATACAAGGCTCCCAAGAAGGCAATGATGAAAAAGATAATTCCTGATCCGAATGGAAGTCCAAGACTATTGACAAAGAAAATCTCGGTAGAACCGGCCAAACTAGGTAAGCCAGGAATGATGATATTATTGATAATAACCAATGCAACTCCCCCTAAAAGGAAAGCTGCTGCTGCTCCTTTGAGGTTTGGATTAGGGTATTTTTTGAAATAATAAATTAAAGCCAAGGCAGGGAGGGTCACCAAATTAAGAAGGTGGACACCAATTGATAAACCAACTAAATAAGCAATGAAAATCATCCATTTATTGGCTTCTTTAGGATCTTGGATGACGTCCCATTTCAAAAATGCCCAAATCACAATTGCAGTGAAAAAGGAGGACATGGCATATACTTCCGCTTCAACTGCAGAAAACCAGAAGCTATCGGAGAAAGTGTAGATTAAAGAACCTACAATACCCGCTCCCAACAAACTGATGGTTTGAGCTTGGGTTTCCTGTCCTGGAAGAATACCGAGAAGCTTTCTTCCAAAAAGGGTGATAGACCAAAACAAAAATAAAATGGTCAGACCTGAGAAAACCGCTGAACCCACGTTCATCCAATAGGCTATTTCCAGTTCATTGCCAAAGGCCAAGAAACTGAACATACGGTAGACCAATAAAAAGAAAGGTGCACCGGGAGGGTGAGGTACCTGTAATTTGTAGGAAACGGCTATAAATTCTCCTGGGTCCCAAAAACTGGCTGTTTCTTCAACAGTAAGGATGTATACTAGCGTTGCTATCACAAACATCACCCAGCCGGTGATGTTATTGAGTTGCTTAAAATTGGGCATCAATACGATAATTTTTGACGGACGAAAATAGGAAATTTATTCCCAAGTGGTGGATTTTTAGCACTTTTTAAAATTTGGAAAAATGCGTTCTTGTGATAAATATTACTGATTGAGCCGATTGTCGGCCTCTATATTTGTTGCATCATTAAAATTTGCAGACAATGAGTGCACAGCCAAAAACCTTTCAGGAATTGATCAATGGGGAGACCCCGGTGTTAGTAGATTTCTTTGCTACTTGGTGTGGCCCTTGCAAAATGATGCAGCCGATTCTGGAAGATACGGCAAGACAAGTGGGTGATCGACTGAAAATCGTGAAAGTAGATGTGGATCGTAACCCACTAGCTGCTTCAACTTTCCAGGTTCGTGGGGTTCCTACTTTGGTTCTTTTCCAAAAGGGAAAAATCCTTTGGAGAGAGTCAGGAGTAGTGCCTGCTCATCACTTGGTGAAGGTCATTGAATCACATTTGGGGGTAAATGCTTGATCCCGAAGTGACAAAAGTCATTTAAGACCCTAAATTCCATATCTAAATTTGAAATATTATTTGATAGAAACTAAATAAACATAACCTATGAAGATCGAACAAATTTATACCGGATGTTTGGCTCAGGGAGCCTACTACATCGAGTCTGATGGCGAGGCCGCAGTGATTGACCCTTTGAGAGAAGTTCAGCCATATATCGAAAAAGCTGAGCGTAGAGGAGATAAAATCAAATATGTATTGGAAACTCACTTCCATGCAGACTTTGTATCCGGACATAAAGATTTAGCTGCTAAAACTGGAGCAAAAATCGTTTATGGTCCTACCGGTATGAAAATGGGATTTGATGCCATTATCGCTGAGGATGGACAAGTTTTCGAATTGGGTAAGGCAAAAATCAAAGTGATTCACACCCCAGGTCATACAATGGAGTCTGTTTGCTACTTGTTGATCAACGAGGAAGGAAAAGAAGAGGCTTTGTTTACTGGTGATACTTTGTTTATCGGTGACGTAGGCCGACCTGATTTGGCTCAAAAAGTAGTAAAAGACTTGACTCAGGAGAAATTGGCAGCTCATCTGTACGATTCTCTTCGAAACAAGATCATGCCTCTTCCAGATGATTTGATTGTATATCCAGCTCACGGAGCAGGTTCTGCTTGTGGTAAAAACATGAGTAAGGAAACTTCCGATACCTTAGGTAATCAGAAGAAAACCAACTATGCGCTTCAGGATATGACCAAGGAAGAGTTTATCAAAGAAGTATTGACTGGTTTGACTCCTCCTCCTGCTTATTTCCCTCAAAACGTAATGATGAATATCCAAGGATATGACAGCATTGACGAGGTATTGGAAAGAGGTATTAGACCTTTGTCTCCTGCAGAATTTGAAGCTGCAGCCAATGAAACTGGAGCGATGATTTTGGATACAAGAGACGCTCAGGTATTCGCAAAAGGTTTTATCCCTAATTCAATTAACATCGGAATTGACGGAAGCTTTGCAGTATGGGTAGGAGCGATGATTCCAGACCTGAAGCAAGAAATCTTGATCGTAGCTGAGGAAGGCCGTGAGGAAGAAGTGGTAACTCGATTAGCTCGAGTGGGATATGACTTTTCCATTGGTTACATCAAAGGTGGATTCAAAGCTTGGAAAGAAAGCGGACATGAAGTTGATTCTATCACTTCTATCACAGTAGATGAATTAGCGAAAATTCAAGAAGGAGATCCAAGCATTCATATTCTAGATGTAAGAAAGAATTCTGAATTCTTGTCAGAACATGTGATCGGAGCTGAAAATGCACCGTTGGATTACATCAATGACTCCATGTTAAAAGTAAAAAAGGATGAGACTTACTACGTGCATTGTGCAGGTGGTTACAGATCCATGATCTTTAACTCAATTTTGAGAGCGAGAGGATATGATAATCTCATCGACGTTGCTGGTGGATTCACAGCAATCAAAGAATCGGGCAAATTCAAAGTTTCTGATTATGTGTGCCCGACCACCCTACTATAATGAATCCTGTAGAAAAGTTGCTTTAAGAAAATGGCAGGCCGGTAGGCTTGCCATTTTTAGTATAAACCCATCAGATGTGATCAAAGTCACAATTCTAACATGAAAATGAAACGCAATTTTGTTTTCCTTTTGGTGGTCTTAGGTCTAATGGCTGTTAATGCTCAAAATTTATTTGCGCAGCATGGTCATGAAACCAAAGAAGAGCCTACACAAGAACGTCTCTTTGGGAAAGTTCTGGAAAGTGGTTCTTTTGAATTCCATCTTCGTTCTTTCTTTATGGCGACAGTGAATCAGGGAGACCTGATGGATTATAGTACCTGGGGAACGGGTGCAGGGCTTGGATATTTCAGTCCTCGATGGAAAGGATTTGGAGTTGGGTTTAGCGGATTCTTTGTTTTCAGGCATTATGAAAATAACATCCAAAAGAAAGATCCGATTACCGGGGTTGGTAACAGATATGAAATTACCCTTTATGATGTTCATCACCCGGCAAATCATAAGGATATGGATCGATTAGAAGAGCTATTCATTTCATATCAAAAAGAAGATCTTTCGATTTGGGCTGGAAGACATCATTTCGAAAGTCCGCTTTTGAATGCTTCTGATAACCGCATGCGTCCAAACCTTTTCAGTGGAATTTCCATTGATTATACGCCAAGTAATTTTCATTTCAATGGTGCTTGGTTTACCCATGTGATTTCCAGAGGGTCATTGGAGTGGTTACCTGTTGAGGAATCATTTGGATTTTATAATACAGGTAGAAATCCTCTAGGCGAAGATGAAAGTTATAAGCATCACGTAGAATCGAAGGGGATTGGGATTGTTGGAGTGGAATACTTGAAAGATGATCTTCACATCCAATCTTGGAATTACCTTGCTGAGGGAGTATTTGGGATTTCTTTTCTTCAGGCTACCGGTACTGCTAAATGGGGCGGAAAAGTAGATGGAGTATGGGGAGCCCAGGGTTTTGCTCAAACGGCTATAGGAGATGGAGGAAATCATGATCCTGCAAAAGCTTATATCCTTCCTGGGGAGAAATCCTATGGAATAGGCTTTCGAGCAGGTATTAAATGGCCACACGCCTTGTTGACTGCCAACTATTTGGGAGTTTCTAATCATGGCAGGTTCTTGTTTCCAAGAGAGTGGGGAAGAGAGCAGTTTTTCGTCAGTCTTCAGCGCGAGCGATTTGAAGGACTTGGTGGAGGAAGCTCATTTATGATCCAATACGACCACACCTTTATACATGATAAATTAAAGGTCAGTTTTGGAGCTTCTCATACTGATACTGCAGATTTTGAAGATGTCAGATTAAACAAATACGGTATTCCAAACTATTACCACTTTAGTGGGTTGGTGGATTACCGCTTTGATGGGTTCTTTAAAGGATTAGATTTGCAATTGTTGGTAGTTGGGAAAAAACAATATGCCAACCAAGTGACTCCGATAGAGTATGTGATCAATCGGGTGAATATGGTAAACACATCAATTATCTTGGATTATAGATTTTAAAAATAGAATAAACAATAAGTAAAAACAGATGAATCAATTTATGGAATGGATTACACAACCTTGGCCTTGGTACGTAGCAGGTCCGCTTATCGGATTGACAGTGCCAGCGCTATTGATTTTGGGGAATAAAACCTTCGGGATATCTTCCTCCTTGCGACATGTTTGTGCAATATGTGTGCCTTCAGGTATTCCTTTCTTTACCTACAACTGGAAGAAGGAAATTTGGAATCTTTTGTTTGTCCTAGGAATTTTAATTGGTGGTTTTGTGGCTACTAATTTCCTAGCAAACCCGGATTCTATCATTGTATCAGAGGCAACACAGGCGGATTTGAAAGCTTTGGGTGTGACAGATTTTGGCAACCTTCTTCCTGCTGATATTTTCTCTTGGGAAAACCTCTTTACTGCAAAAGGCTTGTTGTTCTTTGTTGTTGGAGGATTTTTGGTTGGTTTCGGTACCCGCTATGCTGGAGGTTGTACATCAGGCCATGCTATCATGGGAATCAGCTCTCTTCAGTGGCAGTCTGTATTGGCGACTACATTCTTTATGATTGGTGGTTTCCTAATGACCCACGTTTTACTTGAGCCATTAATGAAATTAGTAGGATTTTAAAATTTAGAAGAAATGAAAGTAGCAGAAAAAGAAAACCCTTCAAAGAACATATCCTACACCACTCTTGACAAAAAGCCATACGAAGAGAAAGGCTTCGAATTACTTAAATACCTCATTTTGGGGGTGTTGTTCGGAATTGTTTTTGTCAAAGCTGAGATTATTTCTTGGTTTAGAATTCAGGAAATGTTTAGACTACAATCCTTCCATATGTATGGAGTGATTGGCTCGGCGGTAATTACCGGGATTATATCGATCCAAATCATTAAGCGCTTTAATATCAAGACGATTCACGGAGATACGATCAATATTCCTAAAAAGGAGTTTCGAAAGGGACAAATTATTGGTGGATTTATCTTTGGTTTGGGATGGGCATTGACTGGAGCATGTCCAGGTCCTTTGTTTGCCCAAATCGGTGGTGGCTATACCGTGATTTTGGTGACCTTGATTTCTGCCCTTGCAGGAACATGGGTTTATGGTCGATTCGCAAATAAATTACCGAATTAACACACAAATATTCAAGAGAGCCGCTGTTTGAAAAATCAGCGGCTTTTTTTGTTAGCCTCGGAAAATCAACGAGATAAGTTTTGAAATAGAGAACATTAAAAATTTTCGAGAAAAATCGAGTTGAAAAAAGTCCAAAAGCCTTTTGCAAAATTCAGAATCGTCTTACTTTTGCAAACCGAAACGGAGAAAGTTCGAATCGGAAAATAGAGGAGTGGCAGAGTGGTCGATTGCGGCGGTCTTGAAAACCGTTGTACCGAGAGGTACCGGGGGTTCGAATCCCTCCTCCTCTGCAAAACAAAAGAGCCTGATGTTTTTCATCAGGCTCTTTTGTTTATCTATCATTAATGTTTTTCAAGGTTTACGATCATTCCTCATCGTAATCAATCTCCGTATACTTTTCTTCGGCGATTCGTTTTTTCTTTTCATCCATTAAGTCCAAAGTCACATTAATCTCAAAGGAGATCAATACAATCAGAGAGGTGATGTAAAGCCATAGCATCAAACCGATAAGGGTACCGATAGATCCATATAGTTTGTTGTAGCTTGCAAAATTGGTTAAGTAGTAAGTAAACACATAAAAGGTAAGTGTAATCAACAGGCCGGCTACATTGGAACCCACAGAGAAAAAATGCCACTTATCGTGCACGGCAGGAGCATTTCTAAAAATGAAAGCTGAGGTGAAGTAAAATACCATCAGTAAAACCAAGAACTTCAGGGCATTAAAGAGAAAAATCAAAAAACTGGAATTGAAAAGGTGGGTGTTTTCAACGCGCTGAATAGCAATGGTTCCGAAAATCATGATCGTACTTGCCGCACAAATAGTCAAAACCAGAATAAAAACAATGGAAACAGCTATCAAACGGCTTTTGAAAAAACCTCTACTTTCTTTTGTTTGATACACCGAGTTGAAAGAACTCATCATGGAAACAACTCCTTGGGTGGAGGCAAAAAGGGCGAAGAAGAAACCAAAAGACAAAAGGCTTTGCCGAGGTTTGGAAACAATATCCATGATTGTTCCCTCCATTTCCAAGTAAATTTCCATTGGAAGAATTTCCCGAACAAAATTCAAAATATTCTCTGTGGTGACTACTGGAAAGAAGTCTTGGATATAAGGAATAAGATTTAGCAAAAAGAGAAGAAGAGGAAATAAGGCAATAATAAAACTGAATGCCATCGACCCAGCTCGCTCGTTTATATCATCTTTCTGCAGTTGTTGGATGAAAAGCTTGGATGTGTCGTAGAGGTTTTTGTCCGGATTGCCAAAGTGGAATTTACGCAATCGCAGAAGCTGTTGGTGAATTCTATCCTCTATTTTTCGAATGTGCTTTTTGACCACAGATTCTAATTATTGAAAAAAAGGTTTCAATAAAGCTAATAAATTCTGTGGGGGTCTGGTAGGTTGGTGGTTTTCTTTTTTCAAAAATGCCAAAACCGTCCAGCCTTCCGTGATTAATTCTCCCAATTCATTGAATACCTCATATTCAAACCTGATTTTCACACCGGGAAGAGTAGGGATTTTGGTTCGAATGGTGAGTTTTTCATCGTATTTACCTGGTTTCAAATACCGAAAATGACTTTCCAATACTGGCATCATCACACCTTCCTCTTCCATTTTTGCATAGGAAAACCCAATCTGTCGCATGGCTTCGACTCTACCTACTTCAAAATACATGGCATAATTACCATAGTAGACATAACTCATTTGATCGGTCTCCGCATAGCGAACGCGTATTTGGGTGTCTGCTTGATACATTATTGGAAAATTTTAGCTCGGTTCAATGCCGCTTGATAGCGTCTTGCATTAGCATTGTGCTGTGCCAAATTAGTAGCAAAAACGTGGTAACCAGAAAAATCCTCTTTGGCACAGAAGTATAAGTAATTGTGCTTTTCGGCATTCAATACGGCATCCAATGCAGTAATATCCGGTAAATTAATTGGTCCGGGAGGAAGTCCGGGATACATGTAGGTATTGTAAGGACTATCTGTCTCCTTATGGACATTTAAAACCCTCTTTATGCTGAAATCACCTAAGGCGAAGATTAAGGTTGGGTCAGCCTGTAATGGCATATTCAAACGAAGTCGATTTAAATAAACTCCCGCAATCCGGTCGCGCTCATCATTTTTTTGACTTTCGGCCTGCACAATGCTAGCAAGCGTGATAACTTCTTTTTGAGTCAATCCCAAAGCCTTTGCTTTTTCTTTTCGCTCATCTGTCCAAAAGGCTTGATATTCTCGATACATGCGGTCAAAAAGTGCGTCGGGGCTAGTATTCCACCAAACTTCGTAGGTATTTGGAATAAACATTCCCATGATACTTTCTTCCTCAAAATCAAATTTTCGGATATATACAGAATCCTGAATTAGGGTTAAAAATTGCTCCGGTTCCATTTCTAGATTAGCAGTAATTTTTTCTGCCAAATCTTCTTTGGTTCGGACATTATTGAATGTGATCCGGACAGGTGTTTGATCTCCTGAGCGAAGCAACCTTACCAATTCAAGGTTAGTCATTCCTGGTCGAATACTGTACAATCCAGGTTTGACCAATTCCTGATAGTCCAAAACCTTGGCTACAAAACCAAAACTGATAGGATCATTGACGATTTTTTCTTCGAAAAGCTTATTAGCAACGTATTTGTAATTGGCGTTGCTAGGAATCCGAAAAGCAATAGGATCTCGATTTTCACTTTCTACCAATACATTCGGACTGAAAAAAACCTGATAGAAATAAAAGGTCATCGAAATCCCCAAAACCGAGAAAGTGATAATCAGGATTAGTAAAAGTTTTTTCTTTTTGTCTGTGAGCATGATGGCAAAAATAGGAAAAGGTCTTCGTTTATCATTTAGGCAACCTAAATGAAGGAAGAAAAGTTGATATAGCGTTGTTTGGTAATATCTTTAGTTTTAATATTTTTATTTCGTAATAATTTAATTCTCCCGCTATGCGCAAGTTATTTTTCTTCTTTTTTTTGGTCCTGTTTGGATGTGAAAAAACTAAAACTCCGCAGGACGTTTGGACTGATACTAATTCGAAAATTCTTGAAAGTGATCGAATATCCTACGAAATGAAAATGATTTGGGAGGATCCAAACTTTCATGAATTTGACACCTCTTTTTATTCTTTCTTTTCAGAAAAATATCCTAATGATTTTTTTCCATACAATTATATCGGTACCACTGAAAATCGATCTTTTTCATACATTTCCAATGAGCTCAAATCTATTGACCATGATAAAAAAACAGTCGAGATAATTCTTTACGAACAATTTCCAATGGATTTTGAATACAGTGCTTCTCAGAATACCTACTTGAGTTTTTCGCCTATAGGTCTGCTTCAAAAAGAAGATTGGACCTATGTATTGGATACTGTCGTGGACAATAAAGTTTTCATGGATTTCATGCGAATTGAAATGGATACTACAGTGGATTCAAAGCATGTCCTTCTTCAGCAACATCTTTTTATAAACCCTTCTAATTCACTTCCAGAATGGTATAGTAGAAGACTGTACCACGATGGAAGGAGGAATCAGTTAATTGAGGTTTATTTTTCCAATTACAATTTTAATCTCCAAGATGGACTATTTGATCAACAGGTTCCAAAGGACTATATCTCGAATCTTTACGGCCAAAAAGAAATTTCGATGAAAGCCTTAGAGAAAGGGATGAAGGCTCCCGATTTTGAACTTTATAATTTGGAAGGGGAAAAAGTAAGACTTTCTGATTTTCGGGGAAAAAAGATATTTCTTGATTTTTCAATGATCAACTGTGGTTGGTGTAAAATCGCCTTGGAAAAGATGAATCAACCCGATTTTGCCTTTGCTGAAAATATGGTTCCTTTCTATGTAAATCCTGTTGATAATCCTGATAGGCTCAAAAAATATAATGAGATTGTATCTATACCTTTTCCAGTATTGATTGATGCAGAAGAGGTTGGGAAAGACTATGGAGTCGGAGGGTATCCTACCTTCTTTATCATTGATGAAAATGGAATAATTGAACTTTCCCAGGTAGGATATTCGGATTCTTTAATGATCCAATTGAATAAGTTTAAAGGGGAAAACACAAAACCATGATAATTCCCGTTACCTGCGCAATAATTATTCAGGATCAAAAAGTTCTAGCAGTTAGGCGTTCCAAATCCATGCCTTTGGCTGGTTTTTGGGAATTTCCGGGAGGAAAAATAGAAGAGGGGGAGAGTCCTGCATCTTGCATCATCAGAGAAATAAAAGAGGAACTGGGGATTGAAATTAAACTTGGCGAAATATTGCCGGCATCTGACCATGCCTATTCCCAAGAGAAAGTGATACGCTTGATTCCATTTTCAGCGATAATTCATTCAGGAGAAATCAAACTTTATGAGCATGATCAGTTGTCTTGGCTAGGTGCAAACGAACTTTTTGAAGTAACTTGGGCACCTGCTGATATCCCCATTGTTTCCTATTTGAAGGAACATTGGATATCCATTGTCAATGGAATAAAATGAATTGAGATATGTCTGCCGAGTTTATCAAATTATATGAGGAAAATCCCGATCCAAAAAGAATCAGGCATATAGCCGAGGTGTTGCGAAACGGTGGGGTGGTCATTTATCCGACCGATACGGTTTATGGGATAGGATGTGATATTACCAATCAGCGGGCAGTAGAGCGAATCGCCAAGATTAAAGGAGTAAACCCGAAAAAACATAATTTTTCATTCATCTGTGCAGACCTAAGCGATATCGCTCAATACACACGAGTAATTGATAAACCAGTCTTCAAAATGATGAAAAAGGCCTTTCCCGGCCCATTTACTTTTATTTTGGAGGCAAGTTCCCATGTACCGAAAATCATGCAGATGAATAAGAAAACGGTAGGAATTCGTGTGCCAGATCATAATGTTCCCCGGATGTTGGTGGAGGAACTAGGTCAGCCCATTTTGACGACTTCCATCCATGATGAGGACGATGTGATTGAGTATAGTACGGATCCGGAGTTGATTTTTGAGAAGTATCAAAACTTGGTGGATGTGGTCATTGATGGTGGTTATGGACAAAATGTTGCTTCCACTATTTTGGATTGTACCGGTCCGGAGGTTGAAGTTTTGAGACAGGGATTGGGAGATTTGGAAGATATTATTTGATGTTGGTATCGGATGAAATCTATCATATCTGACCTATTTTATTTCCCCAATCTCGAATATTTCTGTTCCCTAATTGGAGTTGATACACTTTATTTAAATCCGCGGGATCATTATAAAAGAAAGTCTTATTTCAACCGAACTCAGATTCGCTTAGCAAATAAAGTGGAGACACTTTCTGTTCCTATTGTGGGTAGGCGACCCAATATCCCATTAGGAAAGATTGAGATTGATTATAATCAGAAATGGCAAAAAGTTCACCTCCGTGGAATCCAAAGTGCCTATGGGAAAACTCCTTTTTTTGAATATTTCTTTCCCTACATCGAAGATATATTTGAGCGAAAACCACAATTTCTTTGGGATTTAAACAAGCAATCGCTGACAATCTGTCTTAAGTTGCTTCAGCTTCCTGTCAATTTGGAAATATTACCCGAAGACTTGGTTTTTACTGATTTGGAGGACCAAAGGGGGCTAATTACACCCTCAGGGCATTTTTCGGACCGTGGGATTTATCAACCAGTACCTTATACCCAGAATTTTGGCTTAGACTTTGATCCCAACCTCTCAGTTCTGGATTTGTTATTTGCTGAAGGACCGGGTGCCAAACGCATCTTGGAAGAGTCTTTAAAAAAACATTGAACATTCGTTAAAATGATTGTGTTTTTAAAACAAATTCGGTAACATACGTACAGTATTTATAATTATTCAGAAAGGAATTAAATGGAAGCAAAATTTTCGAACAGAGTCAAGGAGGTGATCTCTCTCAGTCGTGAAGAAGCGCTTCGCTTAGGTCACGATTATATTGGTACTGAGCACCTCTTGCTGGGGATGATTCGTGAAGGCGAAGGGGTAGCTGTTTCCATTCTAAAGAAGCTAGGGGTTCCATTGGATGAACTTCGGGCTTCGATTGAGCGGGCAGTTCGTGGTACTGCCAACCACAATGTGAAAAATATGGCTAATATTCCACTGACTCGTCAGTCGGAAAAAGTATTGAAAATCACTTATCTGGAAGCAAAAATTTTCAAAAGCCAATTGATTGGCACTGAGCACTTATTGCTTTCCATCTTGAGAGACGAGGAAAATATCGCTACTCAGATACTTAATAAGTTCGATATCAATTACGATACAATTAAAGATATGCTTGAAATGCAGTCCGATCCGGGTGTAGCTCCACGCTCTAGAGCGGAAGCAGACGATGCGGATGATGACGGCTCCAAGCTTTTCGGTCCTTCCGGTGGAGGTTCCAGTTCTTCGAAGTCAGGAAGTGAGAAATCACGAACGCCAGTATTGGATAATTTTGGTCGGGACTTGACCAAAATGGCCGAGGAAGACAAATTGGATCCAATTATCGGACGGGAAAAGGAAATCGAACGAGTAGCGCAGATCCTTTCTCGAAGAAAGAAAAACAATCCAATTCTTATCGGTGAGCCTGGTGTTGGTAAAACTGCCATCGCTGAGGGTTTGGCACTTCGTATCGTTCAGAAAAAAGTATCCCGAGTTCTCTTCAATAAGCGGGTTGTTACTTTGGATTTAGCTTCACTAGTGGCTGGAACCAAGTACCGTGGCCAATTCGAAGAGCGAATGAAGGCGGTCATGAATGAATTGGAAAAATCACCAAATGTGATCCTTTTCATTGATGAGCTTCACACCATTGTAGGTGCTGGGGGAGCTTCAGGGTCTTTGGATGCATCCAACATGTTTAAGCCAGCTTTGGCGAGAGGAGAAATCCAATGTATCGGTGCGACTACACTAGATGAATACCGTCAGTACATCGAGAAGGATGGAGCTTTGGCTCGTCGTTTCCAAATGGTAATGGTTGACGCAACCACACCTGAAGAAACAATCCAAATCCTCAATAATATCAAGGATAAGTATGAGGATCATCACAATGTAAATTATACAGATGAAGCAATCGAGGCTTGTGTAAAGCTCTCGGACCGATATATTTCCGATCGATTCTTGCCAGACAAGGCAATTGATATCCTAGACGAAGCGGGTGCTCGCGTGCATATCAACAACATTCATGTTCCAGAAGAAATTTTGAAACTGGAGGCTGAAGTTGAGGAGATCAAAGCAGAGAAAAACCGTGTAGTTAAATCTCAGAAATACGAAGAGGCTGCTCAGCTTCGGGATAAGGAGAAGAAATTGCTTGAGCAATTGGATTTGGCAAAAGCCCGATGGGAAGAAGAGTCCAAGACTAAGCGATTCACAGTTGACGAGGATAATGTCGCTGAGGTTATCGCAATGATGACTGGAATACCTGCTAAGCGTATCGCTCAAAATGAGGGCAATAAATTGCTCAATATGGGTGAGGAGCTTAAGGGAAAAGTTATTGGTCAGGATGAGGCTATCAAGAAATTAACTAAGGCGATTCAGCGTACCCGAGTGGGCTTGAAAGATCCTAAAAAACCAATCGGTTCCTTTATTTTCTTGGGACCTACCGGTGTCGGAAAGACTGAATTAGCAAAAACCTTGGCTACCTATCTCTTTGACAAGGAAGATTCCTTGATTCGAATTGACATGTCAGAGTATATGGAGAAATTCTCTGTTTCCCGATTGGTGGGAGCGCCTCCAGGATATGTTGGATATGAAGAAGGTGGTCAATTGACCGAAAAGGTGAGAAGAAAGCCTTATTCCGTGGTCTTGCTTGATGAGATTGAAAAGGCTCACCCTGATGTATTTAATATTCTGTTGCAAGTATTGGATGATGGAATTCTTACCGATGGATTAGGTCGTCGAGTTGATTTCCGAAATACTATCATCATCATGACTTCCAATATCGGGGTTCGTGATTTGAAGGATTTTGGTGCAGGAATAGGTTTTGCTAACAAAGCGAAACAGGATAACATGGACGAAATCATGAAGTCTACGATTCAGTCTGCGTTAAAAAAGGCATTCAGCCCAGAATTCTTGAATCGTCTAGATGATGTGGTTGTCTTCAATTCTTTGTCGAAAGAGGATATCTTCAAGATCATCGATATTTCATTGGCGAAGTTATTCCATAGAATCACTGATTTGGGATACAAGATCGAGTTAACCGAGAAGGCAAAAGAATTCTTGTCCGAAAAAGGATATGATCAGCAATATGGAGCTCGTCCGCTAAACCGTGCAATTCAAAAGTATTTGGAAGATGCGGTTGCCGAAGAAATCCTGAAGGGGGATCTGTCCGAAGGTGATATAATTACAGCAGATTATGATGGGAAATCTCCGGAATTGACTATCACGGTGAAAAAGAAGAAAGAAAAAGCAGAAGAGTAATTCGATCTGCCACAAAATATAAATCCCAAGGTTTAAGCCTTGGGATTTTTTGTTTTAGTACGTTTTGAATTAAAGAGAGAAAATGAAGAAAACTAAGGCAATACCTAAGACCAAAGTCATTACTTTGGCTTTTTCCAAGTCTTCCTTTTTTACTTTTCGTTTTCGGAGAACCATCACAGAAAGTCCCAACCCAAACATTTGGAGTAATAATGAGATTCCATTCAAAGGTCCCATTGGAGCCTGAACCAGTTGGAATTGACTGTTGAAAATCGACAGGGTTCCAAGTAGGATTCCAGTGATTCCGAAAAGAAAAGATCGTTGTAAAAGTACGCCTTCAGGCAAATCGGTCCATTTCATAAGGTAAAATTGGGGTTTGGCGAAGATAGGAATTCCTTTGGATACAGAAGGATCCTATTTTTTAATCATTTTCTTTTTTCGATCGGAAAAATATTTCTCGATTTCTTCACAGGACAGTGCATTGAGGGTCATTTCTTTGGTTAGCCCACCTTTTCTTCCGACTAAAACACCGTATTTCATATCTCCATATCCAGCTACTTCGTGCGCATCGGGATTGATGGATAACATGACTCCTTGGTCCATTGCATAGCGGACCCATCTCCAGTCCAAATCAAGTCGCCAAGGATTAGCGTTTATCTCAATCACAACCTGATGTTTGGCGCAAGCATCAATGATGGTTTTGTGGTCGATGGGATAGCCTTCTCTTCGAAGCAGAAGCCTTCCGGTAGGATGTCCAAGGATAGTGGTATAGGGATTTTCAATAGCCGTGAGCAATCTTCTAGTCGCTCTCTTGATGTCCATGTTTAAAATGGAATGAACGGAAGAAACCACAAAATCGAATGTCTGCAAAATATCTTCCGGATAATCCAAACTGCCATCCCCTAAAATATCCGATTCGATTCCTTTGAATATTTTGAATGGGGCGAGTTCCTGATTTAGTTGATCAATTTCTTCCTGTTGTTTGATCACTCTTTCGGTTTCCAATCCTCCTGCATAACTGGCAGTTCGTGAATGATCGGAGATGCCTAAATATTCATACCCCATTTCTTTGCATTGCTCAGCCATTTGCCGCAGACTGTTTTTACCGTCGCTGTAGGTAGAGTGGTTGTGCAGGATTCCTTTCAGGTCACTCTCCTCCAATAAAGTCGGGATCTTATGCTCCTTTGCTAATTCTACTTCTCCAAATCCTTCTCTCATCTCAACAGGAATGAATTGAAGGTGATGCTTAGAGAAAAACTCCTTTTCGTCTTTAAAACCATTCACTCGAAGAGCATCAGCAATAGTAGTTTTGGAATCAATTTGACTTTGAAGGTGCTGAGGACTCGCAGAAAGTGCGTAGGATTTAATGGGAAATTCTTCAGGACTCGTAAAATAAATAGTGAATTGTAGGTCCCAGTCCTTTATTTTTCCTCTCAGAGTAAAGGGGCCAGAAAGGGATTTATCGACTTCGAAGTCCTTAAGTTTTGCCAGTTTATGCTGAATTTTTGGGATATCCTTAGTGGCGATTAACCATTCGGCTTGAGAAATGATTTCCATTTTCCGTGCAAACTCACCGACTGGAGCAATCAAGGAATGCGAAAATTCATCTTTTAATTTTTCTGTTAGCTCATTTATGTATTCCTCAATGTCAGCATAGAGCCACTTCCCGGCATTGGAGGCTTTAAATTCCAAATTTTGGATGATGGTTTCCTGGGTTTTCTCACCAAACCCTTTGATTTTGGCTACTTTTCCGCTTTGGCAGGCCTCCATCAATTCATGGGTGGAAGTAATGCCCAATTCCTCCCAAAGGGTTTTTACTTTTTTCGGGCCAAGGCCTTTTATTTGGAGAACTTCCAGAATTCCTTGTGGGGTTTTGTCAATCAAATCACCCAAAAGAGGAAAGGATTCGGTGGATTTCAAAGACTGAATCGCCTCCAAAATGCTCTTTCCTACCCCGGGGATTTTTCCTAATTCTTCATCACTAAGCTCCATGATGTCCGCATCACCCCGCTCTAGAGAGTTGAGTGCTGACTGATAACTTCTGATTTTAAAGGTATTTTCATCGTGAAGCTCCATTAACTGGATGCAGAGCTTGAGTTTTTTGAGAATAGTTTTATGGTCCAAAACAAGGAAGGTTTAATTACGTCTACTTAGACAAATGTCCAAAAATATTGTTTCAAATTAAAGTTGAATCGGGTATCTTCAAAAGAATGGCTTAAGTCTACGTAGGAGTATAATTTTAAGCCATGGGAAAAAAATAAATGGAATTAGAATCCTTCAATTTGTGTTTGGAAATTATACCAAAACTAAACCATTGAATTAGGTTATGAATTATTGGATGGTAAAAAGTGAACCAAATTCCTACTCTTGGGATGACTTTGAAAAAGCTCAGGAAGATATCTGGGATGGGGTTAGAAATTATCAAGCTCGGAATTACCTGAATGAAATGCAGGTCGGGGATCAGGTGCTATTTTATCACAGCGGAAAGGAAAAAGCAGTGGTAGGGATTGCCGAAGTTTCTTCAGCTCCACTTCCTGACCCAAAAGATGAAGCTTGGACAGCCGTAATGCTGAAATTTAATCGGCCTCTAGCCAATCCGGTTACCCTAGCTCAAATAAAAGCAGAGGATAGGCTTTCGGATTTACCCATGCTTAAACAATCCCGGCTTTCTGTTCTACCTGTTGGAAAGGATGAGTTTGAATTGATAGTGAAAATGTCTTTATGAGAAAAGCGATTGCGATTTGCTTACTGCTATTTTTTGGAATACCTGCATTTTCGCAGGTTGAATTTGAATCCCGTTTTGAAATCGAATCAGATTATTTTGACCCCCATTTTGAAATGGTTCGGTATGGGGAAAATCTTGTTGCTTTTCGGACACTTGCGAAGCGTGCTTTTTCTGTAGACCGGATTTTTCAATATATCATCTTTGATGCAGCACTGAACACTGAAAAAGGCCTGATCGAACTTCCTGTACAGCCAGGTTATGATCTAATTGGCTATGATTTGGATGGAGATTTCTTGTATGCCCTTTTTCAGCGAGGAACGGGGATTTCAGGTGAAAAATATGTCCTTAAGATTGATTTGGTAGGCTTGGATGCCTTTGAATACTCCGTAGAGAACTTGCTTGATTTAGAGCTTGCGGAATTTTTGGTTCAAAATAATCGGGTCATTTTCATGGGGTCAGCCAATATGCGTCCTGTAGTTCAGGTATATGGTTTAGACGACAAAACAATTCATACCGTCCAAGGGGTATATGGAAATGATACCCAGATTCTTCAGATTCGAAAAATGCCTGAAATAGAAGCCTTTGAGGTTGTTTTGAGTAGAAAGGGTCAATACCGGGATAAGGAGGTCATCCTGAATACTTATGATTTGCTTGGGAATCTTCTTCGGGAGATCAGAATCGATCAATTTGGCGATGAAGATCAAGAAATTATTGAAGCTTTGGTGGTTCAGGAGGACCTATACAGAAAGGCTATGATTGGTTCTTTTGGCTTGGCAAGGAGGGATTCTTATTTAGGAATGTACCGAACCGAAATCAATGAATTTGGAGAATATGATACAAGGCTGTATACGCTGGAAGATTTCCCCAATTTTTTCAATTACCTCGATGAAAAAGGAAAGGCAAAAAAGGATGCCGAAGTACTCAAACAAGTAGATCGGGATAAAATTCCAAGTATTAGAAATGTGTATTCGATTCGGGAAGTTAGGCAAGAGTCAGATGGCTTGTATGTGTTTTTCGATCATTACAATATCATCAATTCCCGTGGAATCAATCGCGGATGGCCTTTTTCCCCGACAGGCATGTATCGTTATGACCGCTGGAGTAGGATGAATTACTCTCAGGATTATTGGGATCCCATCACGGTACGTCGCTTTAATCAAGGTCCTCTTCAGATTAATACTGAATTCAGTTACATCTCTGCGCACTTTGTCAAATTAGGTGAAGACGGGAGAGTAGTTTGGGATAATTCGGCTACCTATGATGATTTATTGACAGATCTTCCCGAGCCATTTGGTGAAATAGCTATTGTAGGTGATGAATTTTATCATGCCTATGTGCGAAATGATAAAATACGCCTGGCCTATATCAAGAGCGGAGAAAAGAAATTCGATAACATCGATTTTGAGTTGAAGTTGGTCAATGAAAATGAGCGGATTGCGGATACAGATATGACAAGCCTACGATTGGTGTATTGGTATGACCGGTATTTTCTGCTTACCGGAAATCAACGAATTCGCTATCAAAAGGAAAATGGACAGGCGGCTACACGGGAGGTTTATTTCTTTACGAAAGTGATGGTTTCGGGTGACCTCTATCAACCTGAGCAAGTCGAAGACTAGAATTTCTTTTTATATTTACCCGCAAATCCGACACATGCAAAAACGGCTCGTTTTAAATCAGCAACAAATCCAAATCATCCTGAAAAGATTTTGTCATCAGCTGATCGAAAATCACGATAATTTTGATAATACAGTACTGCTAGGCTTGCAGCCAAGAGGAATTATTCTGCTTGATCGAATCGTAGAGGAGTTGGAGAAGATATCCGGTAAAAAAGTCCCGGCAGGCTATTTGGATGCGACTTTTCACCGAGATGATTTTCGGCGGAGAGATTTTCCTCTTAAAGCGAATGAGACAAAGATTGATTTTTTGGTGGAGGGAAAAAAAGTAATTCTTGTGGATGATGTACTGTATAAAGGAAGATCTGTGCGGGCAGCCATGGATGCAATGATCGCCTTTGGAAGACCTCAAAAGGTAGAGTTGATGGTCCTAGTCGATAGAAAACTCACAAGGGATTACCCTATTATGCCGGACTATTTCGGAATTCGGGTCAATACAATTGATACCCAATATGTGGTCGTCGAATGGGCTTCCCAAGGGCAGCCTGAAGATGCAGTTTGGATTACAGAAAAAGAACAAAAATAACCATGTCGCAACTCAGCACCCGCCACCTCCTTGGAATCAAAGATCTAACCGAAGCGGATATTCAGTTTATATTGGAAACTGCCGAAAACTTCAAAGAGGTCATCAATCGACCGATAAAAAAGGTGCCTTCCCTTCGCGATATTACCATTGCCAATATATTTTTTGAGAATTCAACCCGAACCAGACTTTCATTTGAGCTTGCCGAAAAGAGACTTTCTGCCGATGTGGTAAATTTTTCATCAAGCAATAGCTCAGTAAAGAAAGGGGAGACATTAGTCGATACTGTAAATAATATCTTGTCGATGAAAGTCGATATGGTTGTGATGCGGCATAGTAGTCCAGGAGCGCCACATTTTTTAGCGAGAAATGTAAAAGCCAATATCGTCAATGCTGGAGATGGAACTCATGAGCATCCTACCCAAGCCTTGCTAGACGCCTTTTCCATGCGAGAAAAATTGGGTGATCTTCAAGGAAAAAAAATCGCGATCATTGGAGATATACTCCATTCTAGAGTAGCGCTATCGAATATATTTTGCCTTCAAAAACTTGGAGCCGAAGTGATGGTTTGCGGACCTATCACTTTGCTTCCAAAGCATATCGAAAGGTTGGGAGTAAAGGTGGAGTTGGATGTAAGAAAGGCACTTGCTTGGTGTGATGTGGCAAATGTCCTTCGAATTCAGCTTGAAAGACAGCAGATTAAATATTTTCCTAGTCTTCGAGAATATTCCTTGTATTACGGAATCAACAAAAAAATGCTTGAAGAATTAGACAAGGAAATCGTAGTGATGCATCCTGGACCGATTAATCGTGGGGTGGAATTGGCGTCGGATGTTGCCGATTCGGACCACGCCATCATTCTTCAGCAAGTTGAGAATGGAGTCGCAGTCCGAATGGCTGTATTGTATTTATTGGCAGCGGTGAAAGCCTAATGCTTAGTTTTTCCGCCAACGGCCTCCTCCTACATAAAATCCAAGAGTAAATCCAAAGTATTGGTTGATTGCTTCGCCTATTACTGTTCCGCTGGTGTCTTGAAGATTGGAGTTTGGGATAAAATTGTATTCCGCTCCCATTCTAAACTTACCCAATTCAATACCAGCACGGACCATTGGTGCCCATTTGAAGTTAGCCTCCAAATTCCCGACATCCACATCATCAATATTTGAAGCGTCAATTTCAACTGAGCTCAGGCCATAATAACCAAAACCAGCACCGATGTATGGAGCAAAATTGCTTCCTCCATTATTGAAATAATAATCGAAAGTTCCAGTAATGGATACATTTCCTGACACTTCTCCTTCATAATCTTCCGTGATGTCATAGTATGTGACATCCTTTGCTAATCCAGCAACGCCAAATCGAATACCTACATTCATGTTATCTGCGACATTGATTTTGGGTTCTAGATTGACTAAGGCTCCAATTCCCCCATCTTTTGGCATAGCTGGGCCTAGTTCGAGTCCCATTCGGAATTTGCCCGCTTGTTGCGCGTAAGATGCTGCTCCTATACCAAGCAAAATGATTAGTGTGAGAAGTTTTTTCATCGTTTGTTTAATTTTTTCGATTAGCTGTCAAAAAAGGTTCCAAAACGTCTAAACTTCCCTCAAAGAATTCTAGTTTTAATCCAAAATTCAATTTTTATGCTGCTTGTTCAGAATTTGATTAAACGGTACGGGAAGCAAAATGCTGTCAATGACATCTCTTTTGAGCTTCAAGGAGGGGAAGTTGTAGGTCTTTTAGGACCCAATGGAGCAGGGAAAAGTACCACCATGAAATGTATTGTAGGATTGCTTCGAAAAACTTCTGGAGAAATCACCATTGGTGGATATGATCACCTGTCGGTAGAGGCCAAACGACTTTTTAGCTACATCCCTGAGACTCCTTATGTCTATGATTTACTCACTGTGCAGGAACATCTTCAATTCATAGCTCAAGCTTATGGGATTCGGGATTGGAAAGATAAAGGCATGGAATTATTGGAAACCTATGATTTGACGGATAAGGCAAAGAAACTAGGAAAAGATCTTTCCAAAGGGATGAGGCAGAAAGTTTCTATTTGTTGTGCTTTGTTGCCTGATCCTCAGGTTTTGTTTTTTGATGAACCGATGATCGGATTGGATCCGAAAGCTATCCGAAACACTAAACGTATTTTCAGAGAACTTAAAGAAGCTGGGAAAACCATTTTGGTCAGTACGCATTTGATTGATTCGGTAGAGACTATCGCGGATCGAATCATGATTTTGAAGGAGGGTAACATCATTGGGAATGACACACTTGAAAATCTGAAAAAGCAATTTGAGCAGAAAGAGGGTGGAAGCTTGGAGGATATATTTTTAGAATTGACCAAAGATGAATGAGGTAAAATTACTTTTTAGAAAGGATCTCTGGGTTCTCAAAAACAACATTTTACTGATTCTTAGGAACCCGGCAAGGCTGCTTCCTTATGCTGGCCTGATCGGCTATTTCTTCTTTATCTACACCATGCGGATGAAGGATAGAGCAGAAAGGCTGGATAATACTATTCCAGAACTGGATGTAAATGGATTGCCTGAAGTGGACTTTGCAACTCAGAATATCGTGGGGGGAATTACCGTCGTTGCTTTAGGATTTTTATTGTATCAGCTATTTCGAGCGACAAAGCGAAACGTTAGCTTTTTTACCATGGCTGATGTCAATTTACTATTCACCGGTCCCGTCAAACCTCAAAACATTTTACTTTATTACAAGGGAAGGTCAATATTACCCTCTTTGGGTGGTAGTATTATTTTTCTGGTTTATGGAGGAAGTCAAATGGCAGGCTCTTTCGATTTTTCCTTGGGAAATATTGTGTTCATTTTATTGGGCTTTGCCTTGTTCTTTTTTATTCTTTCGCCTATTCGATTTTTGATTTATACCCTTCATACCAAGTATGATATTTTGGAGCAAATCAAGACCGTCATTACCGTATTGGCAGTGCTTTTAGCGATAATGATTTTGATTCCGGGATTAATGGCTGAGAAATTTTGGCAGGGGATGTTTTCTTGGATTGCTTCACCTTGGTTTGATTTATTTCCCTTTGTTGGTTGGAGTAGGGGAATGATGGGCTACGTTGTCCATCAAAATTTGATTCTTGCCTTTGCTTTTTTGGGATTGTATATTTTGAGCTACTACCTCA
This sequence comes from Algoriphagus kandeliae, assembly GCF_004571135.1. Taxonomy (GTDB): domain Bacteria; phylum Bacteroidota; class Bacteroidia; order Cytophagales; family Cyclobacteriaceae; genus Algoriphagus; species Algoriphagus kandeliae. Next base: position 96,936 of record NZ_SPSB01000004.1, on the reverse strand, counting down.
TCGTTCGGTTGGTTATTCAATTTGCCGGATATTATTATGAGGATGTGTTAGAGGCGACCAAGTCCAATGAAGTGCAGCGGGACAAGGTCAAAGGAAAGCGTGAAAATTCAGAGGCTAATTATAGTCTCAATGCAAAGAAACAATTGGCTCTACCGGATTTTGGTGTAGGGGCAAAGGCCTTTTATTGGCGAAACTATGTGCATTCCAGTCGGCAGGATTTTCATCCGCTTTTTGGCGTGTATAGTTTGATTCTAGCGGGATTAGGAGTTGTTTTTGCTGTTTTATCTCATTTTGATTGGTTTTCCCATAAAGTATTGAATGGGTATATACTGGGGATTTTAGGGTTTTACTTTTTAGCGGGAATTGGTCGAGCTTCAGTGGGAGATCTTAAGAAACCCTATTTCTTTTTGGCGCCGGCCACTTGGACGGCAAAATTCTGGAATGTCATCAAACTTGACCTTGTTCAGATCACCCTTTTTGCAGTAGCTATGATTGTGCCCTCGGTATTAATTGCGGGACTTCATATTCTCGTCATTCCCGTTTTTATCCTTGGGATCTTGTTGGCTTATATGATTGGGCTTTGTATTAATTTGATTCCTCAGATTTCTTTAGAACAAGGTTGGGACCGAAAGCTGATAAAGCCCATTATGATGATCGGGATCTTTCTTTTTGGAATAATCCCGGCTTTGGTATTGGGGATTTTGGTTTTTGTATTTACCAAGCAGTTTGTCTGGATGCTATTGACGGTGACAATTGGGATGAGTTTCGTAGCTGCCATCCTTATTCATGTAGCTTTGGATGTTTTGTCTCGATTGGAGTTTAAGGAGGAAAATTGATCAGACAGTCTAAGCTTGGTAATCTTTTAATCTTCATTCGGCTGAGGCCAAAAAAATCTTTTAATTTTGCCCCAACCCAAATAAAACTACTACCATGATTTACAACTCCATCATCGAAACCATCGGGAATACTCCGATGATCCGTCTCAACAAATTAGCTAAAGGAATCAAAGGGGATGTCCTGGTGAAAGTGGAATATTTCAATCCAGGGAATTCCATGAAGGATCGTATGGCAATCAAAATGGTGGAGGATGCTGAGAAGGCTGGTATTTTGAAGCCTGGAGGAACTATCATTGAAGGAACTTCTGGGAACACCGGGATGGGTTTGGCTTTGGCTGCTGTGGCAAAGGGCTACAAGTGTATTTTCACCATGGCTGATAAGCAGTCCAAGGAAAAGATTGATATTCTAAAAGCTGTTGGCGCAGAAGTGATCGTTTGTCCGACAAACGTTGCCCCTGAAGATCCGAGATCTTATTATTCTGTAGCAAGAAAGCTGAATGCTGATATTCCAAACTCTTTTTACCCAAATCAATACGATAATTTGTCCAATACAGCGGCTCATTATGAGACGACAGGGCCTGAAATCTGGAATGATACAGAGGGAAAAATCACCCATTATGCAGCTGGAGTTGGAACTGGAGGCTCCATGTGCGGAACAGCAAAGTATTTAAAAGAGCAAAATCCAAATATCGTTACCGTTGGGATCGATACCTATGGTTCTGTTTTCAAAAAGTACAAGGAGACAGGAATCTTCGATGAAAAGGAAGTTTATCCTTACCTGACTGAAGGGATTGGAGAAGATATCCTTCCGAAAAACGTCAATTTTGATGTTATCGATCATTTTGTAAAGGTGACTGATAAGGATGCCGCGGTCATGACTCGTAGATTGGCTCGAGAAGAGGGGCTTTTTGTGGGTTGGTCTTGCGGTTCGGCAGTTCATGGAGCATTGGAATGGGCCAAAGAAAACCTCAAAGAAGGAGATGTAATGGTGATTATTCTTCCAGATCATGGTACCCGCTATCTGGGTAAAGTCTACAATGATGACTGGATGCGAAATCATGGTTTCTTGGAAGATAAGAGCTATGCTACAGCAAAGGATATTATTGGTAAAAGACCTTCAGACTATTCCTTGATCTCGGTGAAGCCATCGGATTCCGTGAGGGATGCGATTGCTTTGATGAATAAGACCAGCGTTTCTCAAATCCCAGTTTTAAATGGTGGGGAAGTAGTAGGCAGTGTCACAGATACAAAATTACTATCCAAAATCATCGAGAATCCAGTTTTGAAAGATGCGCATGTATCTGATGTAATGGAAAGCTCTATGACTTTTGTGGCTGGTGATAGTACGTTGGATGTACTTTCTTCCATGATTGAAAAAGAAAAGGCAGTCCTTGTAAGAGATGATTTGGGGAAAATTCATATCATTACAAAACATGATATTTTAGAAGCCTTTACCAATTAACGTCCATGGTCAATCCCCGAAAAATGGAGCAAATGCTTCATGATCCCGTTGATTTTAGTATTGACAGAGCCTTGAAAAGAGGCTGGGAAATGTTTAAAAGCAATCCAGGCCTATTCATCGCATTTTTCATTATTATGATCGCTGTCGCGGCTGGAGCTACTTATTTTCTGGAAGACTTTGCAAGTTTGGTTACTATTTTTGTCTCTCCGGCCTTAGCTGCTGGGTTTTATTTGGCTGCAAATCGGGTCAGTAGAGAAGAACCGCTTGAGTTTCGCCATTTCTTTGATGGCTTTAATTTTTGGTTTCCTGTGGTGGTGGTTTCTTTGGTGTCTGGGATTTTGACTGTCTTTGGAGTAATTGCACTTATTATCCCCGGGATTTATTTGGGAGTGGCCTATTCCTTCTCCATGTTATTTGTGATTTTCGCAGGCACAGAGTTTTGGACCTCCATGGAATTTAGCCGAAAGTTAATCACTCGAATCTGGTGGCGATTTTTTGCCTTCCTTATTTTACTCCTTGTGATTAACATTGTAGGGATTCTGTGTTTGGGAGTTGGCTTTTTGATTAGTGGCCCAGTATCCTATTTAGCAGTTTATGCCGCATTTGAGGATTTGACAGGTCCGTATTTGGAGGAAGAAGAGCATAAAATTACTCTTCCTCATGAGCCAGAACCATAGCCTCCAAACGATTTCTACATTGATCGGTAAAGTCCAGAACAGCACTGTCTGAAGATACTGGTGGATGCATAGCTTGGGAAAAATAAATCCGGATTTTCCCAGGTCTTAGCAGCAAAGAACCTCTTTTCATGATTCGGTCTGCTCCGATTACCGCCATCGGCATAATGGGGATTTTGGTTTCTATTGAAAGCCGGAATGCCCCTTTGTGAAATGGGAGAAGCGTTTCTGAAGTATCATTTCGAGTTCCTTCGGGAGCGACGACTACTGATTTTCCTTTGGATAAAATGGTAATCAATTTGGCAAGACTTTCCTTTCGAGACTCAGGGGATGTCCGATCCACCCAAATGGCAAATTTTCCCACTACCCAACCGAAAAAAGGGATTTTGGATAATTCCTTTTTTCCTAATGCCCGTAATTCCTGAGGAATAGCCATAGGAATAACCGGTGCATCTATAAATGAACGATGATTGAAAATAAAGATGTAGGGTTGTTTTCGATCAATGAATTCCAATCCTTGGATTTCATATCGGATTCCTGTCAAAAAAGACCAAATCCCTGCCCAAGCTCGGATAAAGAAAAAGGATATGCGATCACCTTTTTCTGAAATCATCATGGGAATTACCATGAACAGGCCGAGTACAAGCATCAAAGAAATAAATAGCAAGGCTGAGTAGATGGTATAAATTGCCTGAAAGAACTTAATCATTCGGAATTTTGGTTAAATTTGGGTTCGAAAATAATCCTTTAACTCTTTGCTTGCATAGGCCCCGAAGCGTTTCGGGGCCTGTTTTTTTCAAGTCTACTCTGAATTCAGAAGAAAACCAATGTCTTTGGCATTCTATCCTTGAATTTCTCTACTCATTTTTTGAGATGCTTTCCACAAATAAAAGAAAATCAGTACCTTTGCAGTCCGTTCGGGTGAATGGGGTGTTTTAGTAGGTTCTAAAGCGCTGATTGTCAAACAAAAAACCGCAGCTTCAAGACCCGGTTGCTGTTGGATTTTCAGGGTCAATAATTATTATGTCTAACAATTCAGATTTTAACTGGGAAAACTTCGAAACCAAAGGGTTTGGAGAAGGCTATTCCAAAGAGCAGCGTGAACAAATGGCTGCTATGTACGAAGGTACATTGAACGAGATCACTGAGAAAGAAGTGATCAAAGGAACCGTAGTAGGTGTGAACGACAAGGACGTGATCATCAACATTGGATTCAAATCTGACGGTTTGGTGCCTTTGAACGAATTCCGTGACTTGGAATCTATCAAGCCAGGCGACGAAGTGGAAGTATTCATCGAAGAGCAGGAGAATGCTTTGGGTCAATTGATCCTTTCCCGCAAAAAAGCAAAAATCGTTAAGGCTTGGCAAGATATCGAAAGCGCGTTTGAAAATGACAGCGTGATCGAAGGTCTTGTGAAGAGAAGAACCAAAGGTGGTTTGATCGTAGATATCTACGGTGTAGAAGCCTTCTTGCCAGGTTCTCAAATTGACGTGAAACCTATAAGAGATTTCGATATCTATGTAGGTAAGAAAATGGAAGTGAAAGTGGTGAAAATCAACCACGCTAACGATAACGTAGTCGTTTCTCACAAAGTCTTGATCGAGAAGGATCTCGAGAAGCAAAAAGCAGAAATCCTCAACAACCTAGAAAAAGGTCAGGTATTGGAAGGTGTGATCAAGAACATGACCAACTTCGGTGTATTCATCGACTTGGGTGGTGTAGATGGATTGCTTCACATTACCGATATCTCTTGGGGACGAATCAATCATCCAGAAGAAGTATTGCAGCTTGATCAAAAAGTTCAAGTTGTTGTTCTTGACTTCGATGATGACAAGAAACGAATCTCTTTGGGCATGAAGCAGTTGACTGCTCATCCTTGGGATTCTCTAGCTGCTAACCTAGAGGTTGGTTCTAGAGTTAAAGGTAAGATCGTAAATGTAGCTGACTACGGAGCATTCTTGGAATTGGCTCCTGGTGTAGAAGGCTTGATCCACGTATCTGAAATGAGCTGGTCTCAGCACTTGAGAAACCCTGCAGACTTCGTGAAAGTAGGAGACGAAATCGAAGCTGTAGTATTGACTTTGGACAAGGAAGAAAGAAAAATGTCTTTGGGAATCAAGCAATTGACCGAAGATCCTTGGACTAAGGAAGATATGGCTACCAAGTATGCTGTAGGTACTAAGCACAAAGGTGTAGTAAGAAACTTGACCAACTTCGGTTTGTTCTTGGAATTGGAAGAAGGAATCGACGGATTGGTTCACGTATCTGACCTTTCTTGGACTAAGAAGATCAAGCATCCATCTGAATTCGTGAAAGTTGGTGATGAGCTAGAAGTAGCTGTATTGGAACTTGACGTAGAAAACAGAAGATTGGCTTTGGGTCACAAGCAATTGGAAGAGAATCCTTGGGATACTTTTGAAACTGTATTCCCTGTAGGTTCTGTTCACAAGTGTACTGTAGTATCCAAAAACGATAAAGGTGCTGTTCTTGAGCTTCCTTACGGATTGGAAGGTTTTGCTACTTCCAAAAACTTGGAGAAAGAAGACGGATCTCAAGTTGAGGTAGGAGAGTCTTTGGACTTTAAAGTGATGGAATTCTCTAAGGATGACAAGCGTATCGTTTTGTCCCACACTGCAACATTCAAAGAGGATGTGAAGCCAGTTGCTAAGAAGGCTACTAAGAAGAAAGAAACAACTCAGGAGCCAGTTGAAAAATCTACTTTAGGTGATTTGGATGCTTTGGCAGAATTGAAAGAGAAAATGGAAGGAAAGAAGTAATTCTTCCTACTATATTATAATGGAAACGCCGGCTGAATAGTCGGCGTTTTTTGTTTCTATATGGTGTAAGAGGATAATTAATAAGAAAACAAGGAGAATCTCGAATCCTATGCGTTTTTGAATTCAAAATTCGCGAATGGAACTACCTGTCGTCAGCAAGGTTCTAACCGCTGTACAAGATTTTGGATTTGGAGAATAAAAATAAAAAAGCATCCCGATGTTCAGGATGCTTTTGATTTCTGAGGTCGCGAGCAGAGCTGCCTATCGTCAGCCGGGTTCTAATCGCTGTACAAGATTTTGGATTGGGAGAATAAAATAAAAAAGCATCCCGATGGTCAGGATGCTTTCGATTTCTGAGGTCGCGAGCGGATTCGAACCGCTGTACAAGGTTTTGCAGACCTCTGCCTAGCCACTCGGCCACGCGACCTTTTGTTTTTATTTACCCGAGAGCCTGAAAAGATCCATTAAATCAACCTTTGGGTCCCGAATCGGTTGGCAAAGGTAGGCAATATCCCATTTTGAGCAAAAGGTCTATCTCGATTTTTTTTCAAAGTCTAGAAAACCAAAATTCCAGCAAAAAAGCCTGAGGACTCAAACCAAAAAACCAAGCTTTTTCTCAGCTTTCTTTTTCTGATTCAGATCAACCTTATTTATATTAATTCTAAATAAATATCAGTAATGATTTTCAATTGTAACCTATTGTAAATCAATAGTATATAATTATAAATAGAATTTCATTTTCTAAACCATCTTAAAAAATTCCATATTTGAAAAATAAACCCTTGATACTACCTTTGCAGGGGTTAAAGAGGACCGAATAAACTATTTAATTAGCAATAATATGTTATCCAAACGCTCGTTAGTAGGAGTTCCATTGAAATTCCACACGCTGGCATTGCTGTTTTTATTGTTCCTGGGTGGGCAGGCTTTTGCTGTTGATCCGGCAGTAAGCGACAGTGAAGAAGCCATTGCGGCGGGAAAGACAGTTTTCAACGCAAACTGTAAACAGTGTCATAAACTAGATCAGAAAGCAGTAGGTCCTGCACTTCGCGGAATCACTGACAGAAGATCTCCGGATTGGGCAAAGAGCTTCATCAAAAACTCACAGGCTGTTATCGCTTCTGGTGATGACTACGCTAACGCATTGTATGCGGAGTACAACAACTTGATGATGCCTTCTCATGAATTTTTGTCTGACGCTGATTTAGACAATCTCTTGTCCTACATCGAATACGGTGACAAGGTGGATCCAGCTGCTGCAGCTGCTGCAACTGCTGGTGCCGCTGGAGGCGAGGGTGCAGGTGGAGGAATTCCAACTGAGTACCTAACCATCATCGTGGTTGTTCTTGTTATTGTTCTTTTGTTGATCCTGATTGTTTTGGGATTGATTATTTCTATCCTTACTAAATATGTCAACAAGCAGGATTTAGACGAAGACGACAAGGAATTTATCTCCCAGAAATTTCAATTAGGAAAAGTCCTTAAAAGTGATGCTTTTGTAATCATCGTAACTGCTTTGGTGGTGGCATTGGTTGCAAAGACTGCAATTGACGGCTTGTACTCAGTGGGTGTTCAGCAAGGATATGCGCCTACGCAACCTATTGCTTACTCACACGCATTACATGCAGGTACTTTGGAAATTGAATGTCAGTATTGCCACACTGGTGTAGAAATCGGTAAATCAGCAAACATTCCTTCTGCTAACATCTGTATGAACTGCCACATGCATGTCCAAAACGTACAGGGGCAAGAGGGCGTTTCTCCTGAGATTCAAAAAATCTACGACGCGATTGATAACAACCAGCCAATTGAGTGGGTTCGCGTTCACAACCTTCCTGACCTAGCTTATTTCAACCACTCTCAGCACGTGAAAGTCGGTGGTATTGAGTGCCAGACTTGTCACGGTCCTATTCAAGAGATGGAAGTGGTATACCAATATTCTTCCCTGACAATGGGATGGTGTATTGACTGTCACCGTCAGACTGAAATCGCTGCTGGTGGAAATGAGTATTATGACAAATTGGTACAACTCCATGCTGACTCCAAGGATGCCTTGAAAGTGAAGGACATCGGTGGTCTTGAGTGTGCAAAGTGTCACTACTAAAATCATTCTGAAATTCTATTCCTAGATCATAAAATGAAGGAAACTAAAAAAACATACTGGAAAGGGCTTGAGCAACTCAGCAACGATCCGGAGTTTGTTAAAAACGCAGATAGGGAATTTCCAGAACTTCCCTCTACGCTTTCTGAGGATGGAAATGCTTCTCGAAGAGACTTTCTCAAACTAATGGGCTTTAGCTTAGCAGCCGCCTCTTTGGCAGCTTGTGAGGCTCCTGTTAGAAAAGCAATTCCTTATGTCAACAAACCTGTTGATATCAATCCTTCCATTCCAAACTATTACGCATCAACCTTTGCTTCTGGTGGTAATTATGCTTCCATCGTAGTGAAAACTCGGGAAGGTCGACCAATAAAAATCGATGGAAATGAGCTTTCTCCTATTAATAAAGGAAAAGTAAATGCCATCGTTGAAGCTTCTGTTCTTTCACTATATGATAAAGAGCGTTTGACTGGGCCTTACTTGGGTGGTCAAAAGACCGATTGGTCTAGCTTGGATGCAGAAGTGAAATCAAAGCTTGCGGCTGCAGGTTCTGTGAAAGTTGTTGCAAATACCATCCTTTCTCCAACTACCGAGAAAGCCTTGCAGCAGTTCTCTGATGCTTTTGGTGCAGAAGTGATCATGTACGATCCTCTTTCCAATTATGGTATTGCAAAAGCTTCTGAAACCTACTATGGTCAGGCTGTAGTTCCTTCTTACTTTTTCGATAAGGCCAAAACCATCGTATCCTTTGGTGCGGACTTCCTAGGATCTTGGATTTCTCCAATTGAATTTGCTGGTCAGTATGCGAAGACTCGTAAAATCAGCAAGGAAAATCCTGTGATGTCTCGTCACTTCCAGTTTGAGTCTAACTTGTCTTTGACTGGTGCTAACGCTGACTATCGTACTCCAATTAAAGCTTCTCAAAGTGGATTGGCAGTATTGGCACTATATAATATGATTGCTTCCAAGGCTGGAGCATCAACCGTTTCTGCTCCTGCAGTTGAGGTGGCTCACCTGGAAAAAGCAGCAAATGAACTATGGGCTAACCGAGGCGCATCTTTGGTAGTTTCTGGTTCTAACGATCCAAACGTTCAAACTGTAGTTCACGCAATTAATGAATTGCTTGGAAATAATGGTTCTACAGTAGATTTTGGTTCACCTGTAAATTTCCGCAAAGGAAATGACGCAGAGATGAATCAATTCGTAACCGACTTGAATGCTGGAAGAATCGGTGCAGTTGTATTCTATAACTGTAACCCAGTTTATGATCATCCAAGAGGTGCTGAGATCGCTGAGGGAATCGGTAAAGCTCGATTCAGTGTAGCGACAAACATGACCATGGATGAGACATCTTCTTTGGTACAGGCCATTGCACCGGATCATCATTATTTAGAGTCTTGGAATGACTTCGAACCGAAGCCAGGACATTTCTCTCTTTCTCAGCCTACCATTTCTCCTTTGTTTGACACTCGTCAGGCTCAAGATTCTTTCTTGGTATGGGCTGGTGACAACACTTCTTACTATGATTTCTTGCAACAAAGCTGGGAATCTAGTTTGTTCACTCAAATTGAGACTGGTGGTGAGTTCCAGGAATTCTGGGATCAGTCTCTTTATAATGGTGTTTTGGCAATTGAAAGAGAAAGTGCAGTAGTCTCTCCTGTAGGAGATGTAGCAGCTGCAGCCTCTGCTGTTGCTAGAACTTACAGTGCTGATAATTCAGGTGCTGAATTGGTTGTTTATACCAAGGTGGCTATCGGTAATGGTACATTTGCTAATAACCCTTGGCTTCAAGAAACTCCAGATCCAATTTCTAAGGCTACTTGGGACAACTATTTGACTGTTTCTCAGAAATGGGCAACAGAAAATGGTGTAGCTATGGTTGAGGAAAATACTCGAAAGGCAACGATCAATGTGAATGGCAAGCAATTGACTGTGCCTGTATTGATACAGCCTGGACAAGCTGAAGGTACTTTCGGTTTGGCACTGGGTTACGGAAGAACTAAGGCCGGTCGAGTAGGCAACGGAGTAGGGGTGAATGCTTATGAGCTCCTAGATGCTTCCGCTGGCTTTGTTAATTTTGATATCACTTCTGGGGTAACTGTTGAAGTTACTGCAGATACTTATAAGATTGCTAGAACACAGACCCATCAGACTTTCATGGGTCGTGAAAACGTAATTCAGGAAGCTACTTTGGCTGAGTACAAGCAAGATGCTTCAGCAGGTAGATACAAGCCTGAGATTTACAAAGAGGGTGAATTTGTTAAGCCTTCAAAAATTTCCCTTTGGAAAGGTCATCAATATTCTCAGCATCACTGGGGATTGGCGATTGACATGAACTCCTGTATCGGATGTTCTGCTTGTTCTGTAGCTTGTCAGGTTGAAAACAACGTGGCAGTTGTAGGTAAGCAAGAAGTCTTGAATCGTCGTGAAATGGCTTGGATCCGTATCGATCGATATTATTCTTCCGATGCGGCAGCTGATGATTTAGATGGATTGGAGAAGGCTTCAGAAAACCCTGAGGTTACCTTCCAGCCAATGATGTGTCAGCAGTGTAACAATGCGCCATGTGAGACAGTATGTCCGGTTGCTGCTACGACCCACTCCTCTGAAGGTCTAAACCAAATGACCTACAACCGTTGTATCGGTACTCGTTACTGTGCAAACAACTGTCCTTACAAAGTTCGTCGATTCAACTGGTTCAAGTACCATGACAACTCTCAGTTCGCTGGAGTAAACGTAGCTCAAAACGATGATTTGGGCAAAATGGTATTGAATCCAGACGTTACCGTTCGAGCTCGAGGTGTAATGGAGAAATGCTCCATGTGTGTACAGCGAATCCAAGCTGGAAAACTGGAAGCTAAGCGTGAAAAGCGTAAGGTGAAAGATGGAGACATTAATGTAGCCTGTGCGGTTGCTTGTCCTACTGACGCCTTAGTATTTGGTGATATGAACGATCCAGAAAGCCGAATTTCAAAGCTTTTGAAGATCGAGGAAAACACTACTTCAGCTTTGAAAGAAGTGAATGAAGAGCGTGCTTACCACGTGTTGGAGGAAATCAACGTGAGTCCAAACGTATGGTATTTCACCAAAATCAGAAATAAAGACAAAAACGAAGCGTAATCATAATTTTACAAACTATGCAGGTTACTTCATCCGTACGTCAGCCATTAGTCACCGGCGGTAAAACCTATCACGACGTCACGCACGATGTTTCGCGTCAAGTGGAAGGCAAACCATCCTTGGCTTGGTTTCTGGCCTTTTTGACTGCCGCTGGCGTGTTGGCACTTGGAGCCATCGCCTTGGTTGCTACCCTTTGGGAAGGAATCGGGATGTGGGGTCTAAACAAAACCATCGGTTGGGCTTGGGATATCACCAACTTCGTGTGGTGGGTCGGTATCGGTCACGCCGGAACACTGATCTCAGCCGTATTGTTGCTTTTCCGCCAAAAGTGGAGAACATCCATTAACCGAGCTGCAGAAGCGATGACCATTTTCGCGGTTATCTGTGCGGCGATGTTCCCGGTAATTCACATGGGACGTCCTTGGATCGGTGCTTATTGGGCTCTTCCGCTTCCAAATACCTTTGGATCTCTATGGGTAAACTTCAACTCGCCTCTTTTGTGGGACGTGTTTGCGATCTCTACCTATTTCTCTGTTTCCTTGGTATTCTGGTATATCGGATTGATACCTGATTTCGCAACTATCCGAGATCGAGCTACTGGATTGAGAAAGACTATCTATGGTGCGCTTTCGTTTGGTTGGGATGGTGCAGCAAAAACTTGGATGAGATATGAATCTGTATCCTTGATTTTGGCTGGTTTGGCTACCCCTTTGGTACTTTCAGTACACACTATCGTATCCTTTGACTTTGCAACTTCAGTGATTCCAGGATGGCATACTACGATCTTCCCTCCATACTTTGTGGCAGGTGCGATCTTCTCTGGTTTTGCGATGGTATTGACCTTGATGATCATTACTCGTAAGGTCTTTAAATTGGAAGATTACATTACGATGGGCCATATCGAATTGATGAATATTGTAATCATCATCACGGGTTCCATTGTAGGTATTGCATATATCACTGAATTCTTCATTGCGTGGTATTCTGGTGTTGAAGCAGAACAATATGCATTCATCAACCGTGCAACTGGACCTTACTGGTGGGCATACTGGTCAATGATGACCTGTAATGTGATTTCTCCACAGTTGTTCTGGATTAAGAAAATCCGTACTTCTATCGTTGCAACCTTCATTCTTTCTTTGGTGGTAAACATCGGAATGTGGTTTGAGCGATTTGTAATCATCGTTACCTCTTTGCACAGAGACTTCTTGCCTTCTTCTTGGGCAATGTTTTATCCTACTTGGGCTGATGTTGGGGTATACATGTTCACTTTTGGTCTATTCTTCACCTTGTTCTTCTTATTCGCTAAGTTTTTCCCTGTGATCAACATGGCAGAGGTGAAGTCAGTGTTGAAATCTTCATCTGAAAAAGCTGCTAAATAATATGGAAAGAGATACTCATTTTGTCTTAGGCGTATATGAGGACGAAGATGTCCTAATGAATGCCGTCAAGCAAGTACGAACAAGCGGAGTGAAAATCCACGAGGTTTATTCTCCTTATCCTGTCCATGGACTAGAGCATGCTTTGGGATACAAGCGAAGCAGACTTCCGATTGCAGCATTTTTATTTGGAATGCTTGGAACATCCCTGGCCTTGACTATGCAGTTTTACATGATGAAGTTTGACTGGCCGATGATTATTGGTGGTAAAGATTTCGCGGCTTTCCCTGATTTCATCCCTGTTTCATTTGAAATGACTGTATTGCTTGCTGCATTCGGTATGGTTGGTGTATTTATGGTTAGCTCAAACTTGAAACCTTGGGCTCAACCTCGAATTTTCGATCTCCGAATCACGGATGATAAGCATGTGATGGCAATTGATTTGGCTGTCAACTCTGGCATGGGAGAGGAAAAAATCAAGGAAATTCTTGCATCCTCCGGTGCTACTGAAGTGAACAATAAAAGTTTTGACGAGTAATTCCCGATAGTATGAAAATGATGAATAAACTTGGGATTTTGGGAATAGCATTGGCTGGGACATTCTTCGTAGGCTGTAGAGCTGGGGAAGATAATCCTGGTTTAGAATATGCCCCTCAAATGTACCATTCTGTTCCTTACGAGCCTTTGTCTCAAATAAAAGATGAAACACAAGGTTCTTGGCTTTCCAATCGGGAGGACGAAAAGGGTGAGTTCTTTAACAGTAACGTAAACAATCCTTATGGAATGAATATGCGTGAGCCTGTTGAAGGCACTGTTCCTCGCAATAAACATGGTATGCTTCCTTATCGATTGAAAGCATTCGAATTGGAGCAGGCTGGTTTGGTTGAGAATCCTTTGACTGTTGATGATGCTATTCTTAAAGAAGGAGAGGTTCTTTTCAATCAATATTGCTCGGCTTGCCATGGTAAAACTGGTGAGGGAGATGGCAAAGTAGGTGAAATCATCGGTGGTGTGGCTAACCTAAAAGGTGGAGCTTATATCAATCTTCCAGAGGGACACATCTTCCATGTCATCACAAAAGGTAAAGGAAGAATGGGGGCTCATGGTTCTCAAATCACTCCTGAAAATCGTTGGAAGATCGTTTCCTATGTTAAACAAGTAATTCAGAAGCAATAATCATGGCTCACGAAGTTCAGAATTTTAACCTAGATCAGAAATTTGATTTCACTGCTGGAATCAAAAAGTCTATCATGACAGTGCTCCTTATTGGGGCAGCCTTGCTAGTGGTAGGAATTGTATTGGCTATGATGGGCGGAGGACATGCTGAAGAAGGAGCAGAGGCTGGAGGACATGCTTTCCACTGGTATCAAAGACTATTCGCTAACATTTGGATCAATAACGTGTATTTCACAGGTATTGCCATTGTTGGTGTTTTCTTCTTTGCTATTCAATATGCTGCTCAGGCAGGTTGGTCTGCACCTATTACTAGAGTAATGCTTGCTTTTGGTAACTGGCTTCCAATTGCTGCGATACTAATGATTGCAAGTTTCTTTGTAATGGGGCATGATTTGTTCCATTGGTGGCATGCTGAGCTTTTCGACAAAGCTTCCTCTGAATACGACGCAATCATCGATGGTAAAGGTGCATTTTTCTATTGGCCTATGGAGAAGGGGACTTTCCCTGTTTTCTACATTGCTAGGATGATTATATTCTTTGGTTTCTGGGTATTCTTTTTTACCAAGTTTAAGAAAATTGCAGCTGCTGAAGATCAATTGGGTGGAACTTCTCATTGGTTTAAAATGAGAAGCTGGTCTGCTTACTTCTTGGTATTCTTTGCAGTTTCTTCTTCAATTTCTGCTTGGGACTGGGTAATGTCAATCGACACACACTGGTTCTCAACGCTATTTGGATGGTATGTATTCTCTTCTTGGTTTGTTGCAGGTTTGTCTGCTATTACCTTGACAGTTATTTTCTTGAAAGGAAAGGGCTACTTGGAAATGGTAAATGAAAACCATGTTCATGATCTAGGAAAATTTGTTTTCGGTTTCTCTATTTTCTGGACATATCTATGGTTTTCCCAGTTCCTTTTGATCTATTATGCCAATATACCTGAAGAATCAGTTTACTTTATTGAGAGACTGAAGAGTGACGTGTATGGAGGGTTCATTTTCGTAAATATTGGGATGAACTTTGTATTGCCTTTCCTAGTTTTAATGACTAGAGATGCCAAGCGACATGGAATTTTCCTTAAGTTAGTATGTACGTTGTTGATTGTTGGGCACTGGGTAGATTTCTTCCTGATGGTTCAGCCAGGTACTTTGGGTCACAACGGAGGTATCGGATTTATGGAGATTGGAACGTTCTTGGTTTATGGTTCAGCGGTGGCGTTGGTTGTGCTTGGAGGTCTGGCCAAAGGAAATTTGATCCCGAAAAATCACCCAATGCTTGAAGAAAGCTATCATCATCACATTTAATACAAACTCGAAATAGTTAAAACATGTACGGATTTCTAATTGCAGTTGGGGTTGTTCTCCTCCTTTCCATTGTTTGGATGGTTTACCGTATCCAAACCTTGGTATCTGTAGTCAAAGGCTCTGACAAGAAAGTTGCTACCGGAAGTAATAAGGTGAATGCCTTTTTGTTTCTTGTGTTTTTGGTGGCGATTGGCGGTTTGATGTTTTGGTATTCTATAAAAGAATTCCACAATTATCAGCTTCCTATAGCTTCCGAACACGGAGTAGTTACAGATAATTTGTTCTGGGTTACGATGGCAGTTACTGGTATCGTATTTATAATTACTCACATTTTGCTTTTCATCTTCCCATACAAGTATCAGTATAAGGAGGATCGTAAAGCAACTTTTTATCCAGAGAACAATAAGTTGGAGGTTATTTGGACAGTCGTTCCTGCAATAGTTCTTGCTATTCTGGTAATCACGGGATGGATGGCTTGGTCTGATATCACAGCTCCGGCTCCTGAAAAGGCTCATGTAGTTGAAATCATGGGGTACCAATTCGCTTGGGATATTCGATATCCAGGTCAGGATAATGTGTTGGGGGACTATGATTATAGACTCACTTCTGCTGTGAATCCTATGGGTGTCGATTTTACAGATCAAAATTCTGTAGATGACTTTCCATCTCCAGTAGTTGTAATTCCAAAAGGAGAGCCGGTATTATTCAAGATTAGAGCTAGAGATGTATTGCACTCTGTTTTCGCTCCTCATATGCGATTGAAAATGGATGCGGTACCTGGTATGCCTACTCGTTTTTGGTTTGTGCCTACTAAGACTACAGCTGAAATGAGAGCAGAGCTAAATGATCCGGAATTCGTATATGAAATCGCTTGTACTGAGATCTGTGGCCGTGGTCACAACTCCATGAGAAGAGTGATTGAGGTTGTTGAGCCAGAGGAATACCAAAAGTGGCTTACCGAACAAAAGACCTTTCTTCAAATGAATCCTGCCTTGGCTGAGGGTATAGAAGTAGAGGTGAAAGAAGTGGCAGAAATTCAATAAAGAAAAAACACAAAATCAATAATTATGGCTACAGCATCTGTTGCAACACATGATACAGCACACGATCATCATGATCATGAGCATCATGACAATTTTGTGACCAAATATATCTTCTCTACCGATCACAAAATGATCGGTAAGCAATTCCTGTTGACAGGTATATTTTGGGCATTAATTGGTGGTCTATTATCTGTTCTTTTTAGACTTCAACTGGGTTTTCCAGATATGAATTTGGAATGGCTCAGACCATTACTAGGTGGTTGGATTACTGAAACCGGTCAATTGGATCAAACCTTCTACTTGGCCCTTGTTACAATGCACGGAACCATCATGGTGTTCTTTGTATTGACAGCAGGCTTGAGTGGTACATTCTCCAACTTCCTAATTCCACTTCAAATCGGTGCCCGTGATATGGCTTCCGGTTTCATGAACATGTTGTCGTACTGGTTCTTCTTTATTTCCAGTGTGATTATGTTCATTTCCCTATTCATCAAGACTGGTCCTGCTGGTGGTGGATGGGTTGTTTATCCTCCTCTTTCAGCATTGGAGCAAGCTATTCCAGGTTCTGGTCTTGGTATGACCCTTTGGTTGATTGCGATGACCTTCTTCATTGCATCTTCTTTGTTAGGAGGTATTAACTATATCACTACTGTAATTAACCTTCGGACTAAAGGGATGTCCTTCTCAAGACTTCCATTGACCATTTGGGCTTTCTTCCTAACTGCGGTTATTGGTTTGTTGTCTTTCCCTGTATTGTTTGCTGCCGCCTTGTTACTAGTATTTGATAGAAGCTTCGGTACTTCTTTCTACCTATCCGATATCTACATCGGCGGTGAGGCTTTGCCAAACACAGGTGGTAGCCCAGTATTGTATCAGCACTTGTTCTGGTTCTTGGGTCACCCTGAGGTATATATCGTATTGTTACCTGCTTTGGGTATTACTTCTGAAGTAATTGCCACAAACTCAAGAAAGCCTATCTTTGGATACAAAGCGATGATCATTTCCATGTTGGGAATTACCATCCTTTCTTTCATCGTATGGGCTCACCATATGTTTGTGTCTGGAATGAATCCTTTCTTGGGATCCATCTTTATGTTCTTGACATTGATCATTGCAATTCCTTCTGCAGTTAAAGTATTCAACTACTTAACAACACTTTGGAGAGGTAACCTGATTTTCACTCCTGCAATGTTGTTCTCCATTGGTTTGGTTTCTTTCTTTATTTCTGGGGGACTTACGGGTATTTTCTTGGGTAACTCTGCGATTGATATTCAATTACACGATACGTATTTCGTAGTAGCTCACTTCCACTTAGTAATGGGTTCTGCTTCATTCTTTGGATTGGTGGCAGGAGTTTACCACTGGTTCCCTAAAATGTTTGGTAGAATGATGGATGCCCGATTGGGATATGTACACTTCTGGTTGACATTTGTTGGAGTTTACATGGTATTCTTCCCGATGCACTACATTGGTATCGCAGGATTCCCTAGAAGATACTATTCTTGGACAGGTTTTGAGTTCTCAAACATGTACACTGATTTGAACATGTTTGTGTCTGTAGCTGCTATTATCACCTTTGCTGCTCAGTTCATCTTCTTGTTCAACTTCTTCTACTCTATGTACAGAGGAAGAAAAGCGACTCAAAACCCTTGGAGATCCAATACCTTGGAATGGACTACTCCAATTCACCCTGGCCACGGAAACTGGCCTGGAGAAATTCCAACTGTTTATCGTTGGCCTTATGACTACTCCAAGCCTGGTGCTAAGGAAGATTTTATTCCTCAGACAGTTCCACTTTCTGCTACACCAGAGTCCAATCTTCCGCATGAGCAAGAGCTTGTGAAATTGGAGCTGGAAATTATGAAAGAAGAATCCGAGGCTTTGGTTGCTAATGAAGCAAAAGAATCATAAAGAAATTAACAGCTTCCGCCGAATCAGCTTGATGACGGTGGTAGCTGTTTATTTTCTCATCTTGGTCGGAGGGATTGTTCGAAGTACCGGTTCAGGTATGGGCTGTCCCGATTGGCCTAAATGTTTTGGGAGCGTGATTCCACCAACTAGTGTGGATCAGCTCCCAAAAAATTATCAGGAGATTTACCTTGAAAAAAGGCTGGCTAAAAACGAAAGGTTTGTAGCTACACTTGAAAAATTGGGTTTTGAAAATGCTGCTTATCGAATAGCTACGGATAAGTCCATTTTGGTTGAGCAGGAATTTAATGCTACTAAAACTTGGATTGAATACGTGAATCGATTGATAGGAGTAGTTATCGGACTGTTTATCATTCTGACAGTTTGGAGATCCTTCAAACTTTGGAGTCGAGATAAATGGATTCCTACGCTATCTGTTCTTTCTCTGATACTCGTGCTTTTCCAAGGTTGGATCGGTTCTTTGGTAGTTTCGACCAACCTCCTGGAGTGGATGATCACGCTTCACATGATTTTGGCTTTGGTTCTTGTCGCTCTCTTGCTCTACATCAACCATAGAGCCTTGCATTTGGACGGAGAAGAAAATGCTATTAATCGAGTTCCATTAAAGCTTAAAACTCTACTAATTGTTGGGACTCTATTGATGCTGGCGCAAGTTGTCATGGGGACTCAAGTTCGAGAGCATATTGATCAAATAGCTTTCCAATTAGGTGGGTTAATGCGTGATACTTGGGTGGAAAGTGCAGGGTTGATCTTTATAATTCATAGATCATTTTCCCTTATCCTATTAGCTATTCATGTGTTGTATTTCTTTTGGGTTTTTCGATATACTCACAGGAAATCTTCAACAAATCTGTGGTCGCAAGTGCTAGTCCTTTTGATTCTATTGGAAATAGCTTCTGGAATTGGAATGGCCTACTTTGCCATTCCGGCGTTTCTTCAGCCCATTCATTTATTAATTGGGTCTTTGATCATAGGAGTTCAGTTTATCTTGATTCTCCAGCTTAAAACCCAAAAAGGTTTGACAATAATTTCAACTCCATCATGAGGACAGTTGGTGTGACTGACCAAAATATTTCGCAGGGACTGATGATTCGAATCAAGGCATATGCTGAACTTGTAAAAGTTCGGTTGTCTGGCTTGGTTACATTCTCAGCTGTGTTTGGGTATATTCTAGGAGATTCAAATCCAACTTTTGGTTGGGCTGGTTTCTTAGGATTAGCATTAGGTGGTTTTCTCATTTCGGGAGCATCAGGTGCCGCCAATGAGATCATGGAGCGGGATTTGGATAAGCTCATGAAGCGAACTCAAAATCGTCCCCTACCTCTACAAATCATCAGTGTAAAAGAAGCAACATGGTTTACCATCTTGGTAGCCATTATGGGTATTAGCCTACTTTGGATATTTACTAATCCTTTGACAACGTGGTTGGGAGTATTGAGCATGATTTTGTATGTTTTTGCTTATACTCCTTTGAAAAGGGTTGGTCCTATTGCTGTTTTTGTAGGAGCAATACCTGGAGCAATGCCTCCTTTATTGGGATGGACAGCAGCAACAGGGGCGATTAGCTACGAAGCTCTCATCATTTTTGGAATCCAGTTTATTTGGCAGTTTCCTCATTTCTGGGCTATTGCTTGGGTAAGTGATGAAGATTATAAGCGTGCGGGCTTTAAGCTTTTACCAAGTGGGGGCGGTAAAGACCTGAATACTGCGATTCAAATCATGATTTATACCCTGTTTTTACTACCTCTAGGTTTACTCCCTACTTACTTTGGATTAACAGGTTTGAATTCAGGTATTGTAGCTACGATTTGTGGAGTTCTTTTTCTCGCACAGACATTCACCTTAATGCGTGACTGTTCAAGAAAATCAGCTTTGAAGATTATGTTTGGTTCTTTTCTCTATTTACCAATTGTACAGATAGCTTACCTATTAGACAAACTACCATAACATGGAAAAGGAACTGAAATATGTGGATTTGGTTGAACAGCCAATATCCATGCACCCTAAAAAATTTGCCCTGTGGCTATTTATGGTTACTGTGGTGATGATATTTGCTGCTTTAACCAGTGCATATATTGTAAGACAGGCTGAAGGGAATTGGTTGGAATATGACCTACCGGAAATTTTCTGGTTTACCTCCGGGATAGTACTATTGAGTTCAGTCTTTTTACACTGGGCTTATATATCTGCCAAGAAAGATAATTTACTACAGTTGCGGATTGGAATGAGTATAGCCGTGGCACTTGGAATCGCCTTTTTGGTAGGACAGTGGTATAGTTGGGTTGCATTAGTTGATCGGCAGGTTTTCTTTGTAGGTAACCCATCCGGTTCATTCCTGTATGTTTTCACCGGTTTGCATGGGCTTCACCTAATAAGCGGTGTGATATTTCTGATTATTGTATTAATTTCGTCCTTCAGATATAAAGTCCATTCACAATCTATGGACACAATGGAAATGGCCACATCTTATTGGCATTTTCTTGGCGGATTGTGGATATATCTCTTTATGTTTTTGCTTTTGAATCATTAATTTACCTGGTACAAATAAATAACATATGTCTGCGCATTCTACTGCAATAGGAGTTAGCTCGAAAAGGGGCACTTGGGGAGGTGGTAACGAACCTCTCAAGGCTAGTTATGGAAAACTGATGATGTGGTTTTTCCTATTATCGGATATTTTCACCTTCGCTGCTTTTCTGATTAGTTACCTTTCGATTCGATTGAGCTATCCAGCTTATGAGGGTCCTCTTGATACTTTCATTGGATCTAATGAATACTGGCCGGTTCCTGAATTGGTTTTCGAGGCAGTTCCTTTCCTTCATGGTTTCCATGCTCCTTTGGTCTTCGTCGGAATCATGACTTTCATTTTGATTTCAAGTTCTGTTACCATGGTATTAGCTGTGGAAGCTGGACATAGGAATGATAGAAATGACGTAGTAAAGTGGATGCTTTGGACTATGGTAGGTGGTATAACCTTCCTTAGCTGTCAGGCGTGGGAGTGGAATCACTTCATTCATGGAACAGATGCAGGTTCTATCATGACCTATATCAATTCTCTAAGCAGAGAAGTGACCGAGACTGTTTTTGGAGCTAACCTAGTGGTCAACGAATATGGACCGCCTGCTTTTGCTCAGCTGTTCTTCTTCATCACCGGCTTCCATGGTTTCCACGTGACTATTGGTGTGGTCCTATTATTCTTGGCTTTCTATCAAGCTGCAGTAGGAGTATATGATCGAAGAGGTCATTATGAAATGATTGAAAAAATCGGTCTTTACTGGCACTTCGTTGACTTGGTATGGGTCTTCGTATTTACCTTGTTCTATTTGATCTAACGCATTAAAGAAATAAAGAAATGGAAATCCAAGATTCTAAATCTACGCTTCAAGTTATTCCTAGGAATAATGAAAAAATAAAGAAAATCTGGAAAACGGCTGGAATTCTTTTAGCTATCACAGTAGCTGAATTTATCATGGCCTTTACCATGGAAAGAGGTTTGCTTCTCTATGCTTTGTTTATCATTTTAACTATTTGGAAGGCCAAATACATTATGATGGAATTTATGCACTTAGGTGATGAAGTGAAGCCTTTGTTTTACTCCATTATTGTTCCTTTGATTTTCTTGGTGTGGTTGCTTATTGCACTAGCAAAAGAAGGAACAGACATCTTTATGATGCGCTGGTAGAAATAAATTAAAAAAGGATAAAAAAAGTAGGTTGAGGTGTGACACTTCAACCTACTTTTTTGTTGTAAGGACATCATGAAAGGATTGAGGATTTTACAAGGATTTGTATTGGCTTGTATCTTATTGATACCCATATTAATCATTTTGTTTCTTAGAAACTTTGGCGAGAACCAATACGACCTACCCGTATTTTATGAAAATGGCGTGAGTAATCCATTTATGGAATGCCCTCCCAATGATAGTACTCAACATTACATTCCGGAATTCACCTTTACCAATCAAAATGGTGAAGCCATAGGGAGGAAAGAAATGGAAGGTAAAATTACCATTGTTGATTTCTTCTTCACTTCATGCCCGAGTATTTGTCCAATTATGTCCAAGGAAATGGAGCGGGTAAATGACATGTTTCGAGACGAACCTATGATTCAAATCATGTCCATCAGTATTGACCCGACTTATGATACTCCTGAGGTTTTGATGGAATATGCCGAACGCCATCATGCCATTCCAGGCAAATGGCATTTTTTGACCGGATCACCTGAAGAGACCTACCAATTGGCTAAGTGCGGTTTCGTGCTTCCGACTGTTGATGGGATGGGAAACCCGGATGATTTTATACACAGCGATAAGTTTGTCCTGATTGATGAGTTGGGAAGAATCCGAGGGTATTACAGTGGGACAAACAGAGAGGACGTAGATTTGTTAATGTTAGAAACAAAAGTGTTGCTTCATGGAAAAAAATAATTCCATTCTTCAAAACGAATCCAAGGTTAAAAATTGGATAGTGTTTGTTTCGGTATTAGTTCCGATTCTAGTTGCTGTTCTTCTTTTTATGCCCCAAAAAGTAAATGTGGGAGCTGAGTGGGTATATTTTCTACCCCACCTAAATGCTGTGATCAATTCTGCCGCCAGTATTGCTTTGATCTTGGGGTTGATTTTTGTAAAACGGAAAATGTATAACTACCACGGTGCGACCATGAGTGTGGCCTTTGTTCTTGGAGCTATTTTCTTGGTTTCCTATGTGGTTTATCATGGAGCAGCTGAAAGTACCTCTTTTGGTGGCGAGGGTTGGATTCGTCCGGTTTATTATTTTCTATTGATTACCCACATAGTTTTTGCAGCAGTGGCACTATTTCCAATTCTTTTCGCTTATTACTATGGATATACTGACCAGCGGGTAAAGCATAGAAAAGTAGTTAAATTTGCTTATCCGATTTGGTTATATGTATCCGTTACAGGTGTAATTGTATATTTGATGATAGCACCGTATTACACGCATTAAGTAAATCCAGAAGGATAAAGCAAAAAAACATGAAATTGAAATCAGGCTTGTTGATTATTTTCTTTTTTGGCTTTCAAATAGCCACATGGGCGCAATGTGCCATGTGTAGAGCTTCTGTAGAAAATAATGTCAGCAATGGAGATACTACCATCGGTGCAGGTTTAAATACTGGAATCCTTTATTTATTTGCCATGCCCTATTTAATCGCCTTGGTAATTGGCATATTGTGGTATCGCGCTGCCAAAAAAAGGAAGTCAAAAATTGCAATCCGATAATTCTCATAAGAGCAAAGTTTGAATCAAGACTTTGCTTTTTTTATTTTTAGAGTAAATGAGCTCAAATATCAAAAGGCTGATCATTTTGATCAGTGCCCTTTCCCTGCTTATCGTTTTGATTGTGAATTTCTTTTTCTTTCAAAAGAGCGAGGAAGAGGGATTTTATCAAGCCGTACAGGAAGAAATAATCCAGATAGATCGGGAGTTTGACGAAGATTTTGTACAAATCCTCATGGATGTTCGTCCCGATGAGCAATTGAGGTTTGAGCAAGTCGCTACTCCCGATAAAAACCACCCATTTGTAATATTAAACTCCCAAGGTCAACTTCTTTATTGGACAGATTTTTCGCTCAGTTTTGATGTTGATCAAGTTGATTTAAATAAGGAGTATCAAATATTGGAGGATCCCTATGGGACTTTTCTCCTGAAGACTAGAAAGTTTTCTCGGAATGGGGATTCCTATTTTGTGGTTCATGCATTCCGATTGTATTGGCCAGGCTCTATTTCCAATGATTATTTGCTGACAGGAGCAAATCGCCGCTTGTTCGGAAATGATCAAATTCAAATATCAGAGCCTTCCCAAAATGCTGCTTTTTTAGTGACGAACTCAGCAGGAATTCCTCTTTTCGGATTGGACTTTGAGTTTGGCTATCAGCCTGCAGGACGTATTGCTAATCCTGCTATTTTAATCTTCTTCATTTCTGTATTTCTTCTGTACTTCATCCTCAGCTCAGATTTTGTTCTGCGGAAATGGCGGAAAGGGAGAAGATGGCAGGCGATAGGCTATGGAGCTTTGGTCTTTTTTGCTTTCCGTCTGGTGATGCTTCTCCTGAGTTTCCCTGGATCTTATTTTAATCAGGAGCTTTTCGATCCAACTAATTATGCATCATCTTGGCTTAATCCAAGTTTAGGGGACTTGCTGATTAATACACTTTTCGGAGTTTTGGTAGGTGGGATGCTTGCCTACCAATTCGCGACCCCCGTAGTACAGAAAAAAATCAAAGTTTTGGATACCAACCGAGACCATCAGGTTTTTTTCGGGATCTTTCTTTTGATTTCATCTTTAGGGTTTTTCATTGTTTGGTTCCTTCCTCAAGATTTGATTGAAAACTCCCAATGGTCTATGGACATCTCAGCCATTCCGACTTTTGGATGGTTTGAAGGTATTAGCTTTTTGATTGTCTTCCTTTGGGCGGGCGTATATGCGATGTTTAACCTGACATTGGTTAATCTACTATTTGAACTTCGATCTGATCGAAGATTTTTCATAAAGTATTTATGGATCTTTGGAGTACCAGTTGCAATTGTTCTTTTTCTAATTTCAACTTGGTTGGGAATTTCTTGGTTAGTCCATCTTGGATTTATTTATGCCATTATCCGTCTGAAGCTGTTTGATCATGTTTTCCGGCTTGGACTCAATACTTTCCTAACTTTTTTCTTTGCCAGTCTTATCTGTTCAATTATTGCCGGTCTTTCTACTTTTCAAACTGAGCGGGAACAGTTGAACCAATCTAAAACTCGCTTTGCGAATCAGAATTTGATTGAAAGTGACGTGATGACCGAATTTTTCTTAGGAGAAGTTTTCGGAAGAGTGCAAGCTGACCTGTTCATCCAAAATCGATTGGCTGATCCACTTCTTTCCAAAGAGCCCATTGAAACAAAAATCCGGAGAATTTATCTCGATAATTACTTTGATCAATTTGAGGTAAATGTGCGCGTATTTTCTTCCAATGGCCAGGATTTGATCAGTACTCAGGATTCCAGAAGCTTTAATGATTTGCGGGATCAATACATTAAATCAGATTTTTTGACTAGTCAACGCGGGCTGTATTTCATTCGAGGAAATCAAGCTGATCAGGGTAATCAATTTGTGGCATTTATCCCTGTGTTACGTGATGGCAGTACTTTGGGGACGGTTTATTTAGAATTGAAGCAACTGAGAGTACAGCCAGGCTCGGTGTATCCTCGTTTACTTTTGGACAGGGAGTTTAGTGATCGTCTAGATCCTGTGAGCTATGACTATGCGGTTTTCAAAGAAGGAGAGCTAGTACGAAATGTTGGAAATTATAATTACCAAAGTTCAAGTCTTTCCAATCGTTTAGGAGAAAGCAAACTTTTCCGATCAGGAATTCATGCTGATGGATATCACCATTTGGGTATTCAAAATGGAGAAGAGCTAGTTGTGATTTCTTCTCCCAATCGGCCATTTTCTTACTTTTTAGGAAATATTTCCCTCTATTATGTCGTATTCATTATTCTGACATTTTCTGCCATCTTAATCAACGCCCTGCTAAAAGGGTATAGAAAGTGGGAGTTTAATTATTCCACCAAGCTTCAGCTTTACCTCAATTTTGCTTTTTTCTTCCCCATTATCATTATTTCCATCATAACCATAGGCTTATTGGCAAATAGCTACCGGGAAGATTTGGATAGACAGTATTTTCAGAAGGCTTATTTGATTCGTGGGAATTTGGTCAATTTTCTTGGGAATCGAACTCCATCAGAAGTCAATTCAGAATCTTTGGAAGAAGAAGTGGTGGGTTTGGCAAACACAGTGGCTTCAGATCTTCATTTGTATGATTCTGCGGGGAATTTGATGGCAACCAACCGACCGAATATTTTTGATAAGAAAATTCTTTCCAAGCGGATTAATCCCTTGGCGCTTTCGGCAATAATTGAAAAAAATCAAGTTCAATTTCTAGCAGACGAGCAGGTTGGAAAGCTTTCTTACAAATCCGTTTATTTAGCA
This sequence comes from Algoriphagus kandeliae, assembly GCF_004571135.1. Classification (GTDB taxonomy): domain Bacteria; phylum Bacteroidota; class Bacteroidia; order Cytophagales; family Cyclobacteriaceae; genus Algoriphagus; species Algoriphagus kandeliae. Next base: position 71,155 of record NZ_SPSB01000004.1, on the reverse strand, counting down.
ATTCCAGATCCTCTGGGTTCTGGGATTTCGGGAATTTTATCGGTGCCGTTTTTTGAGTCTGAGTCTGAGCTGAATGCTCTCATTGCAGATGTATTGAGCAATATTTTCAATGCTATTGTGGTTATTTTTATCCTCTTTTTAATCGTTTCCTATTTTGTGTCCAAGAATCTAACTTTCCCTTTCCGCCTGCTTACGCAAAAGTTAAAAACCACCAATTTGGAGAATAACGAACCCATGCATTGGGAAGCAAAGGATGAGATTGGTTTGTTGGTGAATGAATACAACAACATGCTTTACAAGCTGGAATCCAGTAAAAAAGTATTGGCTTCTACCGAGAAGGAATCTGCTTGGAGGGAAATGGCGAAACAGGTAGCTCATGAAATCAAGAATCCTCTTACTCCAATGAAACTGACCTTGCAGCACTTGCTCCGACTTGAGCAAGAAGGAAGGTTGGAAAATACTAATAAGCTTCGGGAATCTTTTGAGACCTTGATTCACCAAGTAGATGCTTTAAGTGGAATCGCATCCTCATTCAGCACTTTTGCTAAAATGCCACTACCCAAAAATGAGCGCATGAATTTCAAGGCAGTCCTTCTTAAAGTGATCAAGCTTTTTATGAATGACGAGCGTGTAGAGTTGACATTTAAAGATGATTCCTACTCCGATGAAATCCCAATAAAGGGAGATGATAAACTGTTTGGTCGGGTGATTTCTAATTTGATCATCAATGGAATTCAAGCGGTAGAGTCCGGAAAAGTCCCCAAAATCAATGTTTGGCTTTGGATGACAGAGCAAGATGTCTTTTTGGAAATCACGGATAATGGAAAAGGAATCCCGCCTGAATTGAGGGATAAAATTTTCATTCCAAATTTTAGTACCAAATCAACCGGCTCTGGATTAGGTTTGGCAATTGCAAGAAGCGGCGTGGAGACGGCTGGTGGGAAAATTTGGTTTGAAACTGAAATGGGAGTGGGGACTACTTTTTATCTAACCTTTCCACTGACGGAATAAGGAGCTTTTGCTACCTTAAAGGAGAGGCTAAAAAAGCTATGAGGACCTGGGTGATTATTTTATTGCTACTATTTGGCTCAATTATTCAATTGAGGGCCCAGGAAAAGTGCCGACAATTTTCTGTAGAATCCCTTCGTACAGGACTGGTTTTAGACTCTCTTTCAGTTATTGAGGAAAGTATTCGACTGCCTTCACCTTTTGAAAAATCCTTTTCCTTTGACCTAAGCAAAAATCAGCTTCAAGTTAGCATACCTGAAGATTATCAGGCAGACAGCATATTAGTTTGTTACAGGACTTTTTCTGTTCGGTTTGATCAACCTGTTTCAAGACGAACTTTGTTGGTGGATTATGATTCAACTGCTCGGTTTTACGATAATACTGTGCTCAGACAGGAAGCGTTTGACTTTCGGGAAGAGCTGTTTCCGAGTACCAACCTCTATAAATCAGGAAGTTTAACGCGAGGAATTTCTGTCGGAAATACTCAAAATGTATTTGTCAATTCAGCCCTAAATCTCCAATTGGAAGGAGAAATTGCTGAAGATCTTCGGATTCGAGCAAGTATTACCGACCAAAACGTTCCTTTTCAACCTGAAGGAAATACCCAACAATTACAGGATTTTGATAATGTGCTGATTGAATTGTACAATGATGATTTTAATCTAGCGGCAGGGGATGTGGTTTTGCAGCAGCGACGATCAGAATTTCTTCGATACTATAAAAACGTTCAAGGACTTCAGCTTACCACCAAATACAAAAAAGGTGGATGGGAAGCGAGTACACAAGGATTTGCTTCTGTAGCCAAGGGAAAATTCGCTTCAATTCTTGTCCCTGCTTTAGAAGGTGTATTAGGACCTTACCGATTGACCGGGCCTAATAACGAGCGATTCATAATCGTTATGGCAAATTCTGAGCGTGTATTTGTGGATGGGAAACAACTTCAGAGGGGATTCAATGCAGATTATGTAATTGATTACAATCAGGCTGAAATCACCTTTACTCCTTCAGTGCTGATTACCCAATATTCTCGGATCCGTGTGGATTTTGAATATGCGGAGCGGAATTTTTCTCGTTCAATTTTGGGTGCAAATCACTTTCAGACTAATGGTAAGGCTGATTTTTACTTAAACTTTTATCAGGAGAAAGATAATCGAAACCGTCCCTTGTTTCGGGAATTTACTCAAGAAGAATTAGCTCTATTGTCAAATGTTGGGGATCAAGTCGAAGAAGCGGTAATTCCAAGGATAGATAGTGTGGCTTTCGACCCCAATAAGATTTTATATGAACGTGTGGTGGAATTGGATGGGGCTGGAAATGCTTTGCAATATTATCGATATAGCACCAATCCTGAGTTAGCGCACTTTGAATTGGCTTTTTCCCTCGTTGGAAGTGGAAAAGGGGATTATCGACGCGTGAATCAATTGGCCAATGGAACAGTCTATGAATATGTGCCTCGAATAAATGGTCAATCTCAGGGCGATTATTCCATATTGACCCAACTTCCAGCTCCTGATAGCAGAAGGATGATTACCGCAGGAGGAAGCATTAAGTTAGGAGAAAAGGAAAAAGTTTATTCCGAATTAGCTTGGTCGGCACGGGACAAAAATCTGTTTTCCGATTTGGATGATTCCGATAATCAGGGTTTGGGGTGGAAAATTGGTTTGAATTCAGAAAACCGTAAACTCAAATTTATCCCCGAATACACTTTGCAAAGTCAGGTTGAATTCGAGTATAATTCCAAGAATTTTTCATTCATTGATCGATTTCGATATATCGAATTTGATCGGGATTGGGGGATAGATCCCAATTTGGTAAATCAGAGTTCTGCAACAGAGAAATTTCTAAAAGCCAATTTGGCTTTAGAAAAGGATTCTAGGAATAGATTTGATTATCAGCTGTATTTAAGGAATAGACAGGATATACTAAATGGTCATCAGCATACCGCCAACTGGAACCTGGAATTGGCTCGAAGGTGGAGGCTTAGAAATGAGTTTTTCCTGTTGGAAAGCAATCAGGATTCTGTCCACTCGGATTGGGTACGATACCTCGGGGAAATATCCTATCAATCAAGAATTTTAGTTCCTGGTTATCGTTTTTCTATTGATCGAAATGCTGTTCGAGCTGCAGAAACAGACTCTGTCCTTCGGACAGCAATGAATTTTCAAGAGCATCTAATTTTCATTCAAAACCAAGATAGCCTTAGGCTTAAATTCCGGTCGGATGCAGCTTGGAGAGAAGACCGAGCTCCATTTGAAGGTAATCTTCTTTCAGACACCAAAGCTTTTACTGGGAACATTAGACTTAAAAAACAATGGGCCAAACATAGCCTTCAATCTACTTTCACTTATCGAAATCTTCGTTACCTACTTCGGGATTTACCGGAGGAATTGACCGTGATGGGAAAGGTGGATTATTTTGGAAGTATTGGGAAAAATCTGATTCGAAACGAATTGAGCTATGCCTTGGGGAATGGCCGAGAGCTCCAACGGGAATATGTCTTTTTACCCGCTCCAAATGGAGATGGTACGCACACCTGGCGGGATGATAATGAAGATGGGATACAGCAGCTGAATGAATTTTACTTGGCGATCAATCCAGAAGAAAAACTCTACATCAAGGTGTTTGTCCCAACGGATACTTATGTTCAGGCCTACACCACGATTTTGAATTATCGAATTCAGGCGGGCTTCCCAAGAGAATGGCAAGAGGCTGGAGGCTTGAAAGGGTTTATTTCCAAGTTTTCGAATACTTCCAGCTTAAGTGTGGAGAAAAAGGTCAGTTCCAATGATTTTTTAGATCGTATCAATCCCTTCATTGGCTCTTTGGATAGGGAGGATATTCTTTCCCTTCGTCAGGTGATTCGCTCTAGCTTTTTCTTCAATCGTGCTTCGGCAAAATATGGATTGGACCTTTCCTTTTTTGATTCCCAATCCAAGCAACTTTTATCGGGAGGATTTGAAGATCAGATAAACCGGGATTGGCGGTTCAATTCTCGCTATAATATCGGTGGGGATTTGACAATTCGCTTGATGGGGAATAAAGGTGAGAAGCAGTCTAATTCTGATTTTTTGGATAATCGTAATTATACCGTGGATCAATTTGGGGTGGGCCCTGAACTAGCTTGGCAACCCAATCCTTCGTTTCGCTTCACAGCGAATTATAATTTCACGCAGAAAAAGAATCTTGAAAATCTCGAATTGGATGAACAGGCATTTCTTCATCAATCAGGAGTCGATATTCGCTTTTCCAAAGCTATAAAAACCACTATTACGGGATCGCTTAAATGGATTGAGATCGATTATAATGGGGTTGTGAATTCACCAGTCGGATATGAAATGTTGCAGGCCTTGACCCCCGGAACCAACGTGACTTGGTCTATCAATTGGCTTCAAAAAATAGGAAATGGGCTTCAATTAAACTTGGTCTACGAAGGCCGAAATTCTCAAGGATTGGATCAAATCGTCCATGTGGGACGAATGCAGGTTTCTGCACTGTTTTGATAAAAAAAATATAACTTTGTCTCTTGTAGATAGTTGTCATACTAACTATTAAAACACGAACAAAATATGCGGAAAAGCATCCTCGTTACAGGTGGAACAAAGGGAATCGGTCGGGCAATTTGTTTTCGTTTTGCTCAGGAAGGTTTTGATATTGTCACCTGTTCCCGTCATGAATCTGATTTAATTGAGTTGAAGGAAGAGCTTGAAAACAACTTTCCGGGAATTCGTGTCCTAGCTGAACTTGCTGATTTATCCAAAAAAGAAGAGGTATTTGCTTTTGCTGAAAAAGCCAAAAAATTTGCCTCAATTGATGTATTAGTCAACAACACTGGGGTATTTCTTCCGGGTGCTATTCACGACGAACCCGAAGGTAATTTCGAGTTGATGATGCACACCAATCTTTTTTCCGCGTACTACTTGGTCCGTGAAATTCTTCCAGAAATGATGGAGCGAAAATCCGGTCATGTATTTAGTATGGGATCAATTGCCGGAACTACCGCTTATCCCAATGGTGGAAGTTATGCTATTTCTAAATGGGCCATGCTAGGCATGACCAAATGCTTGCGGGAAGAAATGAAGCCATTTGGGATAAAGGTTACTTCTATTTTACCCGGAGCCACCTTCACAGCAAGCTGGGAAGGAGTGGATTTACCCATAGAACGATTTATGAAAGCTGAGGACGTAGCAGATACTGTATGGGCAGCCTACAACCTTTCCCCATCCTCAGTTGTTGAAGAAATTACGATAAGACCCCAACTCGGAGATATTTGATATCATGGAGCCATTGATTCATTCCTCAGAAATTCATTATTGCGACAGCTTGACGAAATATAGCCGTCGAAAAACTATTCCTGTCCGTGTCGGTGACGTCATCATCGGAGGGGATAATCCTATCGTAGTTCAATCCATGACTACAGTGGATACCATGGATACCCAAGGTTCGGTAGAGCAATGTATCCGAATGATAGAAAGCGGGTGCCAATTGATTCGTATCACCGCTCCGAGTATCAAAGAGGCAGAAAATCTCAGAAATATTCGAAATGAGCTTCGCAAAAGAGGATATCAAACGCCTTTGGTAGCAGATATTCACTTCACCCCAAATGCTGCAGAAATTGCTGCCCGAATCGTTGAAAAAGTTCGGATCAATCCTGGTAATTACGCAGACAAAAAGAAATTTGAGGTAATCGAATATACCGATGCTAGCTATCAAGAGGAATTGGAGCGAATTCGTGAACGCTTCCTTCCTTTGGTGAAAATCTGTAAAGAGCATGGAACAGCTATGCGCATCGGTACCAATCATGGTTCACTGTCAGATCGAATCATGAGCCGGTATGGAGATACCCCTCTTGGAATGGTGGAATCGGCTTTGGAATTTTTGCGAATTTGTGAGGAGGAGAATTACCACGATATCGTGATCTCTATGAAATCTTCCAACACACAGGTGATGGTGCAAGCCTATCGATTGTTGGTACAGAAATTAAATGAGGGAGGCTTTAAGCCCTATCCATTACACCTAGGAGTGACAGAAGCCGGAGAGGCAGAGGATGGTCGAATCAAATCTGCGGTAGGAATTGGAACTTTATTGGAAGATGGTTTAGGAGATACGGTGCGAGTTTCTTTAACCGAGGATCCTGAGTTTGAGGCTCCAGTTGCCAAAGCTTTAATTGACCGATATACGAACCGAAAAAATCATTCTGAGATCCCAGCCATCAACGAATATCCTATCAATCCTTTCGATCATACGAAGCGGGAAAGCAAGGAGATCTATAATTTTGGAGGACAAAATGTTCCTCGTGTGATCACGGATATTTCTCGTGTGGAGAATATTTCTGAAAAGGAAATGAAAGCCGTGGGTCATTTTTATCTTCCTGAATTGGACAAGTGGAAGATGAATGATTTGGGGTGCGATTTTGTCTATTCTGGAAATAATCCTATCCCTTTCATGCTTCCTAATGGAATGCGGGAAATTCAGAATTATGAGGTTTGGAAAAATGCTCAAGATCAAAGCAATAAGTATCCTTTATTTTCATTACATGAGTTTCAATCTGCAAGTGCCTACCATGCAGAATTGAATTTTCTAGAAGTTTCTGATACAGAAATTGAATCAATCTCTGATTTGGTCCAAAATCGAAAGGATTTAGTCCTAATTCTGAAGACATCCAATGCACATGGAATGCCGGCCTTGAGAAGGGCTTTTGTGCGTTTGATTCAGGAAAACAATTCAATTCCAGTTGTAGTCAAGGTTAGTTATCCAGATCAAACAGCCGATCAAACCATGCTGTATGCAGCTACCGATGTGGGTGGATTGTTAGTAGATGGATTGGGAGATGGCATTTTGATTTCCCTTGAAAAAGAAGGAGCGCATACTCGTGAGGAGATTTTAGAGCAGATCAAATTGCACAACAATGTCTCTTTTGGGGTTTTGCAGGCAGCTAGGACCCGCATGTCAAAAACCGAATATATTTCCTGCCCATCTTGTGGAAGAACTCTGTTTGATTTGCAGGAAACCACCGCGATGATTCGGAAGCGCACGGATCATTTGAAAGGTGTCAAAATTGGAATCATGGGTTGTATTGTAAATGGTCCTGGGGAAATGGCTGACGCAGATTATGGCTATGTGGGTTCAGGAAAAGGAAAAATCACCCTATACAAAGGTAAAGAGGTGATTAAGCGATCTGTTCCTTCGGAAAATGCGGTAGACGAATTGATCGAAATCATCCGCGCAGATGGGATGTGGACCGAACCGGAAACTATTTAATAAAAAATTAAACTTATCCATCCGCTTAGCTGTTGGCCAAGAAAAGTGAGAGAAAATGGCAGAGAAAAATAAAGTCAAAGAGTTTTTCAAATTGGGAGAAGTCGGCAACTACTTTATCCGAGTATTTCAAAAGCCCGATCCCAGTAAAAAAACCAACTTCAATCTACGAATGATGCATGGGATCAATAAAATTTCCATCATCATGTTTCTATTCGCCATCATTGTTTGGACCATAAAACGCTTGATGTAAGCGGAGTAGAAATAGAATTTGAAGGCTGTCGTAAAAAACGATAGCCTTTTTTGTTGAAAAGCAGTATTTTGATGTTTCAACTTAACAATTCACCCAATCATGAGAACTTTATTAGGAAGTTTATTTCTGTTGTTTTTTACCTTTTCATCTTTGGCGCAACAGCAGCCTTTAAATAATTCGAAGTATTACGAACTCCGGATTTACACGGCGCATCCAGGTAAATTGCAAGATTTGGTTAGCCGATTTGAAAATCATACAAGGTTCCTTTTTGAGAAGGCCGGTATGGAAAATATTGCCTATTTTCTCCCAAATGATCCAAATGAAAATAAGTTGTATTACATCCTAGGTTATCCCGATGTGGAATCAAGGGATCAAATGTGGCAAAAGTTTTTGAATGATCCTGATTGGAAAAAGGCATACGAAGAATCAAGAAAAAATGGTCCTTTGGTTCAATCCATTCAGGAAATATATATGGTTCCGGCTCCGGGATTAAATGAAAAATCCATTTCAGGAAATTCAGGGATTTTCCAACTGCGAACTTATACCTGCTTTGATGATAAATTACCCAATCTTGAAAAGCGCTTTAAGGATCACACGCAAGATTTATTTGCAAAGCAAGGCCTGATTAACTATCCTTATTTTGAAACTGTTGAAAAAGACGGAAGTCAACCCAAATTAGTCTATCTCCTAGGTCACCGGGATTTGGAAAGCTTTGAGCAGGCATTTTCTAATTTTATCAAAGACCCAGAATGGATCAAAGCAAGAGATGAGTCAGAGAAGAATGGAAAAATCGTGGAGAAGGTAGATGCGGTGTTTTTGAAAACCCTGCCTTTCTCTCCTATGAAGTAATAGACTGTAAATCGTAAACGGTAAATAGTAAGTTGGTTTCAACACCGCTAACTATTTATCGCTTACTACTTACAATTCATCCTACCTCTCTACTTCCTTCAAATTCTCAATTTTTTTATTTCTCAGGAATCCATTGATGTCCTCGAAGTGTTCTTTTACCCGTTTGTTGCCAAATTCAAAAACCTTGGTTACCAAACCATCCAAGAAGTCCCTATCGTGAGAAACTACGATTAATGTACCATCGAAAGCCTTCAAGGCATCCTTGATGATATCTTTTGTTTTCATGTCTAGGTGGTTGGTTGGTTCATCGAGGATCAATAGATTGACAGGCTCCAATAATAATTTGATCATCGCTAACCGGGTTTTTTCACCACCTGAAAGGACTTTTACTTTTTTGTTGATGTCGTCACCTTTAAACATAAAGGCTCCCAAAATATCCTTGATCTTGGTTCGGATTTCACCTACTGCGATGTGATCGATGGTTTCAAAAATGGTCAAACTTTCATCCAAAAGTGAAGCTTGGTTTTGAGCGAAATAGCCAACCAAAGCATTGTGTCCCAATTCACATTTTCCTTCGAATTCAATCTCACCCATGATGGCTTTGATCATGGTGGATTTACCTTCTCCGTTTTTCCCAACAAAGGCTACCTTCTGTCCCTGCTCAATAGTCATGGAAGCATCTTTGAAAACCACATGGTCCCCATAGGATTTGCTCATTTCATCCACGATAACTGGATATTTACCGGATCTGGGAGAAGGAGGGAAGCGCAATTTCAAGGCTGAAGTGTCCACTTCATCCACTTCAATGATTTCTAATTTTTCGAGCATTTTTACTCGGGATTGTACCTGAAGCGTTTTGGAATAGGTGCCTTTGAAGCGCTCTATAAATTCAGTAGTCTCTGCAATGAATTTTTGCTGTTCTTCGTAGTGTTTTTGCTGCTGCTCGCGACGTTCTTTTCTCAACTCCAAATAGTGACTGTATTTCGCCTTATAGTCGTAAATCCTCCCCATGGTCACTTCAATGGTTCGGGTGGTGATATTGTCAACAAAAGCTCGGTCGTGAGAAATGACCACCACAGCTTTCGCTTTGGTCATCAGGAATTCTTCCAGCCACTGTATAGATTCGATATCTAGGTGATTGGTTGGCTCGTCTAATAAGATCAAATCGGGATCTTTCAATAGAATCTTAGCCAGTTCTATCCGCATTCTCCAACCACCGGAAAATTCTGAGGTGGGTCGATTAAGGTCCTCCCTTTTGAAACCAAGTCCCAACAAAACCTTTTCCACTTCAGCCTCATAGTTCACTTCTTCGATGGCATAGAACTTTTCACTCAGTTCAGAAACCTTTTCAATGAGTTTGAAATAGTCTTCCGATTCATAATCCGTTCGCCTAGTCAACTCCTCATTGATTTGATCAATCTCTGACTTCATATTCAGGTAGTCGGCAAAGGCTTTAGCAGTCTCCTCCGCCACGGTGCAGTCATCCGAGGTAAGGAGATGCTGTGGAAGGTAGGCGACTACAAAGTCCTTTGGATACGAGACCGCACCTGAACTGGGTTTGTTTACTCCAGCTATGATTTTAAGCAGGGTAGATTTGCCAGCTCCATTTTTGCCCATTAGGGCTATTTTATCAGTTGGATTGATGGCAAAAGAAACATTGCTGAAAAGGGTGTTGCCGCTGTGAATCACAGCTATATTATCGACTGAAAGCATGATCTAGATTTTCGAAGCACAAAGGTAGATGGATCTCTTTGATTAAGCGCAAAGGCAAATAAAAAACCGCTTCGAATTCAATCGAAGCGGCTTAAATATATTTTCAGATTCTGAGCAGATTATTTATGCTCCAACTCCCAAAGCTTTTGCCATGGTTTCTCCGATTTCAGCGGGTGATTCTGCTACATGGATTCCATTTTCTCTCATGATTCTCATTTTCGCAGCAGCTGTGTCATCAGCTCCACCGATGATAGCACCGGCATGTCCCATTCTTCTTCCTGGAGGCGCTGTCTGTCCAGCGATGAATCCCACTACAGGCTTTTTATTTCCTGTTTCACGAATCCAGCGAGCAGCTTCTGCTTCGTAGTTACCACCGATTTCACCGATCATCACGATTGCATCAGTTTCTGGGTCGTTCATTAGCATTTCCACAGCTTGCTTTGTAGAGGTTCCGATGATTGGATCCCCTCCAATACCAATAGCAGTAGATACACCAAGACCAGCTTTTGCTACTTGGTCAGCAGCTTCATAAGTTAAAGTACCTGATTTAGATACGATGCCGATTCTACCTTTTTTGAATACAAAGCCTGGCATGATTCCCACTTTTGCCTCTCCTGGAGTGATTACACCAGGGCAGTTTGGTCCGATTAGGATAGCTCCACGCTCTTTGATGTAAGGCTTAGCTCGCATCATGTCTGCTACTGGAATTCCCTCGGTAATTGCGATAATCACTTTGATGCCTGCATCAGCCGCTTCCATGATTGCGTCCGCAGCAAAAGCCGGCGGAACAAAGATGATAGAAGTATCTGCACCAGTCTTTTCCACAGCTTCTTCTACAGAATTAAAGACAGGCTTGCCCAAATGCATCGATCCTCCTTTTCCAGGAGTCACGCCTCCGACAACTTGGGTGCCGTATTCGATCATTTGCTGCGCGTGAAAAGAGCCTTCAGAGCCGGTGAATCCTTGTACGATCACCTTGGAATTTTTATTGACTAGTACACTCATGCTTCGTTTGTTAAAGTTTCGCACAAAAATAAAAGAAAGCGTCCGCTGACAAAAGAAAAGCAAAACAATATCCATGTAATTCTGCATTTCCGATCTTTTCCTAACTTGTGAATTATGAATCGCTACCTCTTTTTGGGAATATTTGTTGGCATTTTCCTTTTTAGTGGAAAACTAGTCGGGCAAACTTTCAAGTTTGATCTAAATCCAAAAGGGGTAAATCTCCCAGTTCAGAATATTTTTCAAATCGAACAGGATACTTTAGGGAGGATTTGGTTTTCCACCTCAAGAGGCGTTTTTTATTCCGATGGGATCCAGACTCACTCTATTCCAGATAGCCTTCGATCAGAGTTTGATTATCAGATTTCCATCCACAGGGATGAGGAGGGAATGATATGGTTGTACAATGATCGAGGGGAGTTTAAGTTTTTCAAAGGAGGATATGGAAATTGGGAAGGAGTTCAATTTCCAGGATTAAATGAGGATTTAGGCCGTTTAGGCTTCATTCAATTTTTCACCAAAGGAAAGCAAGAGGATAAGGAATATTTAATTGATTTACCTGATTATTTACTCCATGTCAAAGCTGATGGTGAATCCGAACGAATTTATAAAGAGCCATTTAGAAATTTGAGCCTGACCCACTGGGCTGAGCAGGAGGGACAGCCCATATTTTATTTTTTGGAACATGGTCCATATACATTCGATTTGGCTTGGAAGCCGCTAAAACTGGAGGGGATTGCCTTACCTTCTCCACCGTTGATGGTAAAAAAATCTCCAGAAACAGGTGAGTATTATTTTTTGGGGAAAGGATACTTGGCCAAAGGTTCCTCCATTACCAATCCTCAGATTCTTCTTGACCAAAACTTTAATCAGAATTACCCCTCCTACAATAATTTGTTTGGGATGGATTTTTCGAAGGGAAGTGTTTTTTATTTTTTCAATTCTAGCCTTAGAAAATTGAAATTTGGTTCAACTAGACCATTATTGATTGACTCCGAGGAGATTTTTCGGGTATTCATGTTACAGGATTTTTTGATTGATCAGGAAGGTCTTCTCTGGTTGGGAAGTAGCAGAGGAGTAGCGAATATTAATAACCTAGCTTTTCAGAATTACTCTCGCTTGAAGTCCGGATTACTTTCTGATGAAGTGACAGCCATTTCAAACCTCCCTTCAGGGGAGTATTTATTGGGATTTAATAATGGAGTTCAGAAAATTTCCAGAACAGGAGTCAAAACCTTGTATGAATATCCCTCTTCAGGAGCATCTCCTACCAGCAGGGTGGTGAATTTTACTGAGCCAGTGGATGGAGGAGTCTGGTTTTCAGCTTCTTTTAATGGAGTAGGAAGATTGGATTTAAAGACAGAACGAATTGAGGTTTTTAATCCACCGGGAGAAGAAAACATCGCATCTGTTCAAGTTGCAGGAGATAGTTTGATCATTACTAGTTCGGGTAATCTCTATTTTGCCTCAGTAAAGGATCGAGGAGAAGCTTTATTTAAAAATGATTTAAGAAAGGAACTAGAAAATGTATTTGAGGGAAATTTTTATCATTTACGAAAAGCAGGAAAACTCTCTGATGGTAGATTGATCGTCATGCGTGCCAGCCGCTTGGAGAATCCCAATCCATTGATACAACTTCCCGGGGTCCTAATTGCAGAAGGCTATGATTATCTGGAGACTGCAGAAGGTCTTTTATTAGGGACAGAAGAAGGTGTAAAGATAGTAGTAGAGGGTGAGGTAAAAGCCTACATTCCAAATGGAAAGCCTATCAATAACCCTGTGTTTTCGATTTTGGAAGATAGCCAAGGAGCCAAGTGGTTTGGTACAGATGATGGGGTTTTTAGGTATAAAAGTGACTCCTTGCTTCATTTCAATGATAAATCTGGATTACCAAATAATGAAACGAATCGAGGAGCATTAGTTGAAGGAAATTATAATAGGATACTAATAGGAACTATTGAAGGGCTGACTATCTATTTTCAAGATGAAAAATTCATTTCAAAGGGTATACCACGACTCAACCTCAATTCTGTTCAAGTTGGTGGTGAGGAAACTTTGGGAAAAAGCACTGTCAAAACTTCCTATACTAATAATACACTTGAGATAGATTTTGATGCGATAGCATTCAATCGTGAAAAGGAACTATGGGTTCAATACCGGTTGATCGGTTTAGAGAAAGACTGGCAATTGCTCAAGGATCCTAAGTCAAATCGGATTTTTTATCCCAATATTCCTCCTGGTAATTATCAATTTGAAATCAAGGCCTCCTTTGAAGGAGAGCGATTTTCTCCTACTTATAGTACAGCATCTTTTGAGGTTTTGCAGCCCTTTTACCTTAGGTTTTGGTTTATTGTTTTGGCGGCCTTATTCCTCATCGGTTTAGGTTTTTTGATCCAGTCTTTTTATGCTCAGCTTCGAAAATTGGGAATCCTAAGGACGGTCGTAGATCGGAAAGATCAGGAGAAAAGTAGAGCTGAAGAACAATTCAAAAATGTATGGGACAGCTCAAAAGATGCCCTTTTATTAACTATTGATGGGGAAAAGATCATTGCTGCAAATCCTGTCTTCACCAATTGGGTTCTCCGAAAAGGTGAAAATCTGGAGGGCGAAAATTTCCCAGAACTTTTGAATGATTCTACGTTTTATCAAACCTTCCAAGGTATATTGAAAGATCTACCTGAATCGGGGGCGACAATTGAAAGAGAAATTTATTGGCCCTTAGGAAATATGGAGATGGAGATTTATACCAAACGTATTCCATCGAAGTTGGAAAGTGGGCAGTTGCTTCTGACAGTTTTTAGGGATGTGACGGCAGAAAAGGAGATTGAAAAGAACCTTCGTGAGGCAAAGGAAAAAGCAGAAGAGGCAAACCGCTTTAAAACAAGTCTCTTATCCAATGTGAGTCATGAAATCCGTACGCCACTCAATGTTATTTTGGGAGGTACGGAGCATGTGATGATGACTCGTCAAAATGATCCCAAGTTGCTTTCTGAATTGGATATTATTCTTCAGAGCGGAGAGCGATTGTTGGCTACCATTACCTCCATTTTGGATATGGCTAAAATCGAGGCCAAGAAAATGGAAGTTATCCGGACGGAAACTGATATCAATTCATTTATAGAAAAAATAATTCGACCCTTGGATTCGCTCGCATCCAAAAAAGGTCTAAAAATTCAGAGGAGATTTTTGACGAAAAATCTCAAGGGTAAAATCGATCAGCGGTTCACGGAGATGATTCTCAATAATTTGATAGGTAATGCAATTAAATACTCTCATCAAGGAGAAATCACGGTTACGGTTTCCAAAGAGGATGGGAATTTAATTTTGGAAGTTGCAGATCGTGGAGTTGGGATTTCGGAAGATTTTTTACCCAAGGTTTTTCAGCCATTTGAGCAAGAAAGTACTGGCAACCAACGACGGTTTGAAGGTACAGGTTTGGGAATGACCATTACGGAAAATCTAGTGAAAATCCTTGGAGGGACGATTCAATTATCCAGTAAAAAAGGTCAGGGGACAATAGCCCGAGTTGAAATTCCTTTGTCGGATTCATAATTTTTGTATTTTCCCATTGACATTCATTTTGACTTAATCGCGTACATGTTTAGCCTCAAAATCCTCATCGTAGAAGATGACTCTGTTTCCGCACTATTACTTCAGCGAGCATTAGAAAAAAATAACCACGAAATCATCGGTATTGCCGATACAGGGGAAAAGGCTTTAGATATTCTGGAAGAGCAGCAGTCTGATATCGTGATGATGGATATCAATTTGGCTGGAGATCTAGATGGAATCAAAACGACGGAAATCATCAATGAGAAATATGATATACCTGTCGTTTATCTCAGTGCCAGTTCGGATGCTGAGACTTTAAATAAAGTAGTGGGTACCAATCCGAGTGCCTACGTTATCAAGCCTTTCAACATACGCGAACTCAACATGGTGATTGAGTTGGCGATTTTTAAGGATAGAAAGGAAAAAGAACTTCAAAAGTTAAATAACGAGCTAGAGGAAAAAGTACGGATCAGAACTGCCGAATTGTATGAGGCCAATAAAGAATTGACCAAGGCTTTGGAAAAAGAACGGGAAATCAATGAATTGAAATCCCGAATTGTTTTAAACGTTTCTCATGGTTTTAAGACTCCACTGACTTCGATTTTGAGCTCGGCCCAATTGCTTCAGATGTATGCAGAGAAAGACCATCCTTTCAAGCAAAAAATTACCAAGCATGCCTTCAAGATCGAGAATGCCGTCAGGACACTGAACAACTTGCTTACAAGTGTGCTATTTTTCGGAAAAGCGGATGCCAACCAAATGGAATTCAAGCCAAAGAAAATGTTTTTGGGTGCATTCGTGAAGGAATTATTGGATACGGTGAAGGCTGGGGTGGAAAATGGAGTGAAAATCACCACCAATTTGGGAAAGCTCCCCAAGACCATTACTTCTGATTCTGAACTTCTTTATCAAGTTTTTGAAAACTTGCTTTCCAATGCCATCAAGTATTCAAAAGAAGATGGGGACGTAATTTTTTCACTAGACTTTGAAGAAGGTTTCCTAAAGGGAAAAGTGGAAGATTTTGGAATCGGAATTCCAAAGTCAGAACAAAGTCAGCTTTTCGATCGTTTTTTCCGGGCAAAGAATGTTGGAATTGTAGAAGGTTCAGGCCTTGGACTTTCCATCGTCAAAAAGTGTTTGGAAGTGATGGACGGAGATATCACTTTTACGAGTGAAGTAGGAAAGGGAACGACATTCGTGGTTTCCATTCCTGTAAAATAAATCTATGCTTTTCTTTACGAAGAATCTTCAATTTGCCTATCCGGGTCAGACCCGCTATTATTTTCCGGATATCTCTCTGGATTCGGGAGATTCTCTATTGGTTTTGGGCAAATCGGGAAGTGGAAAAACAACCCTATTAAATCTGCTTTCGGGTCTTTTGGTTCCTGATTCTGGTGAGGTTGTCCTAAATGGAGTGATTGTCAATTCCTTAAAAGGAGTCAATGCTGATCGATTTCGAGGGGAAAACATTGGGATTGTATTTCAAAAACCCCATTTGTTGGCTCCTTTGACTGTAAAGGAAAATCTTCAAATGGCCAGACATTTTTCCAAAAGTGAGGGGCTTGATTTAGATAACCTTCTTTCCGAACTCAACCTTTCGCATAAATCAAATTCATCCATTGCCAAATTGAGTGAGGGAGAGGCCCAGCGAGTGTCAATAGCAAGAGCTTTGGTGAATAAACCCCGATTGATTTTAGCGGATGAGCCAACTTCCAGTTTGGATGATGAAAATGCTCATAAAGTGATTTCACTTCTTCAAAATCAAGCTTCGAAAATTGAAGCGGCACTGATTATTGTGACGCATGATCAGCGCGTAAAAGATCAAATTTCAAACTTCATTCAAGTGCAGGCCCCATGAATTTACTGAAGCTTAGTTGGAAATATCTGACCTTTAAGCCTCTGTCCACTGGGCTGAATGTACTGCTACTTGCCTTGGGGTTAGCCATCATTACTGTGTTGCTCTTGGTTCAGGATCAGTTTGAAAAAAAGATGACCCAAGATGCCGCAGGGATTGATTTGGTCGTGGGCGCAAAAGGAAGTCCTCTTCAATTGATTCTTTCCAGTGTCTATCATATTGATTTTCCTACCGGAAACATCCCAATGAATGAGGCGATTCGCTTATCTAGAAATCGACTTGTCAAACAGACCATTCCCTTGGCTTTGGGGGATAATTATCAAGGTTACCGTATTGTTGGTACCAACCATGATTATTTGAAACTTTACGACGCTGGCTTTTTGGCTGGAAATGCTTGGAATGAACCTTTTGAAGTTGTTCTAGGAGCGACTGTTGCTGAAAAATCAGGAATGAAGCTTGGAGAAACTTTTTCCGGAAGCCATGGAATCAGTCAGGGAAGCCATGATCACGATGAGCATGCATTTAAAGTTGTCGGTATCCTAGAGCCTCAAGGAAATGTGTTGGATCGATTGGTTCTTACTTCCATCGAATCGGTCTGGTATACCCATGATGAAAAAGGCGAAGAAACCGAAGAATCAGAAGCCCAGATTGAGGATCATGAAGAGCATTTTCATCATGAAGTTGCAAAAACAGGCTTTCCTCAGACCGATGAAGAACGGGAAGTGACTTCTTTATTAATCCAGTATCGAAGCCCAATGGCGGCTGTTCAATTGCCCCGCATGATCAACTCCAATACTTCCATGCAGGCTGCTTCTCCTTCTTTTGAAATATCCCGTTTATTTGAACTGCTGGGAATTGGAGTAACAATCTTGGAGGGATTGGCTTATGTCCTAATCGTGATTTCTGGTTTGGGAATATTTATCGCGCTTTACAATTCTCTTAAGGAGAGAAGATATGATTTAGCGGTGTTGCGAGCTATAGGTGCCAGTCGAATTGATTTGTTGCTTTTGATCCTACTGGAGGGAATTAGTCTGACTTTCCTTGGGTCAATTTTAGGGATATTATTGGGTCATAGCTTTCTATCGGTGCTAGCATCCCAAAATGAAACAGGTGTTGGGGCTGGATTGGAAGCTTGGATTTTCTTGCCTGCCGAACTTTGGATAGTAATTTATGCGTTATGTGTGGGTCTTTTGGCTTCTTTGATTCCGGCTTGGTCCGCGTACCGAACCAGTATTGCAGATCAATTGACTAGAAAATAATTGAAATGAAAATGAATAGAAAATACCCGTTCTTGATAAGTGCTTTTGCTCTTTTGCTACTTGTTTTTAGCTCTGCAAAAGCTCAGGACACGAATGTCTGGAGGAGTTTAGCTGAGGTGAGTTACAAAATCAGCGAGGATGAATTTGGGGAACTTTATGTTCCTGTTTTTTCTGATAAAATCAAAAAATTAGAAGGGACGGTCGTGGAGGCTGACGGCTATATTATTCCTTTCGAGGGAATGTTTAAACCAGAGCATATTATTTTGTCCAGTTTGCCGCTTGCTGAATGTTTCTTTTGTGGCTCTGGAGGTCCTGAAACAGTAATGGAGGTGATGCTCCGAGATCCGATTAAATACACATCAAAGCGAGTTCGGGTCAGAGGCAAATTGACTTTAAATGCCAAAGACCCAGAAAAGCTCATGTATATCTTACAGGATGCAGAGCTGATTCAATAGCATTACTGTAATTCACTTTCCAATTTCTTGAAACGGTCAAGCAAGTCCATTGAAATAGGACCTGGTTGGCCGTTTCCTATTTTTTGCTCATCGATTTGAGTGACGGGAAGAAGGATCTTGGTAGTGGAGGTGATAAATGCTTCATCCGCCTCCAAAGCTTCAATTAAAGTCAGTGGACGGATATGAACTGGTACTGGAGCTAAGTTGATGATGTTTTTCCGAGTGATTCCCAAAAGAATGTTTTCTGAAGGGGTGATGATTTCTCCATTTTTCACTATAAAGAAATTGCTTCGGGAGCTTTCGCTCACATACTTATTTTGGTGATACAATACATCTTCAGCTCTTTGCTCTTTCCAAATATGGGAATGCCATACTGCTAAGGCATAATTGGTAGTTTTGATCGAAGCTATAGGTCGCACATGCTCCAAGGATAGGAGCTTGATGCCTTTTTCATACTTTTCCTGCGAAGGAAAAATCAGATCTTCGGCAAAGATGAAAAGCTTGCCTTGGGCCGGTGAGAAATGATTTTCTGAAACCCCTCCGCTCAAAACCATTCGGATTCCTCCTTGCTTCAGGTCATTTTTTTCAATTAACTCCCTGATTATAGCACGCAGCTGTTCTCTAGAATAAGGAAGGGGCAAATAGGTTTTCGCAGCAGAATTAATGAAGCGATCCAGATAATCTTCCAAGAAAAGCGGTTGATAATTCACAGTCCGGAAGAAGTCAAAAATCCCATATCCACGAATCAATCCAAGGTCAGTAGGATGGATGGTAGCATCTACTGTCGGGACAAATTTCCCGTCTGCAAAACAAAAAGCCTTCATTTTATTCTCAATTTTTGGTTAAAAATAGCACTAGGAATTTATATTTGCTTCATCAATTTTTATCTCTAAAAAATTTAATTAAAAAAAGAAATAATTGTAAATTACCAGTATAAAAACTCTTAGACATGAAGCGATACACATTCATTTTTACTTTATTGTTTATTTCATTGTTAGTGGCTTGTGGTTCAAGTCTTTCGGAGGAGAATAAAAATCTTAGAGCAGAAGTGATTGCTGTTCATGACGAAGTGATGCCTTTGATGGGGAAATTGAAAAATTTGGAGCGGGAGGCATTGAATCGGGCAGAGGAGTTGGAATCCAATCCCGAAGTAGATTCTGTCCAAGTAGATGAATTGAAAGCTTTGGCTTATGATTTATCACAAGCGCATGAAGGGATGTTTGTATGGATGCGTCAATACGATACTGAGGATGGCGAGCGAACTCCTGAAGAAGTAAAAGCTTATCTAGAGGAACAGATGTCAATGGTTCAGAAGGTTAACGAAGACATCAAAGCAGCTTTGGCAAGAGCTGATGTATTACTAGGAACTGAATAACTCAATAATTATCCGGTTTCGATTTTAGAAATTCTTCCACTTGTGAAGAAGTAATTACACCTTCTTCCATTCCCCAAATATTATAGAGATAGGTGGTGATTTGAGCAATATCCAATGGCTTCAAAGCTGTATTTGGAGGCATCGCTTGATCATATTTTTCCCCATTTACTGTGATTTCTCCGGTTTGGCCATGTCTCATAATCCAGACGGTGCGATGCATGCTTTCTCGGAAATAGTCTGCATCGCGCAGTGGAGGAATCAATTTCCCTAAACCTTTGCCGTCATTTTGATGGCAATTTCCACAGTAATTCTCATAGAGGGTTTTACCATGAATGGCGTATTTCATAACCTCAGGATCAGAAATTTCCGATAGGTAATTTTCCTCTTGGGTACTTTTTGGGGTACATGCCACTATCAAAGCTAGAATAAAGCCCCAAAGGCAATGTTTCATGGCTTAAGCAATTTGGGAATATCTCTCATCAATCGATCGACTTGATCACTTTTTGTGCCGTCATAGACTCCTCGGATGTGACCTTCCCCATCCACAAGGACGAAAGCTCCACTATGCAAGAACCCGCCGGGTTCATTTTGATCTTCCATTGCAGTCGTTAGGTAACTTGTTTGACCGATCTCATAAATCTTTTCTGCATCTCCAGTTAGGAAATTCCAGGTACTAGCATCTTCCACCCCAAGCTTTTCTGCATAGGTTTTTAAAACCTCCTGGGTGTCATGAGTAGGATCGATTGTATGACTTAAGATGAGGAAATTCGGATTGTCCTTATAGGTCTCATAGACGCGAAGCATTTCCTTTTTCATGATAGGGCAAATGGTCGGGCAAGTGGTAAAAAAGAAATCAGCCACGTAGATTTTACCTTGAACATCCTCCTTGGAGATGGTGTCTCCTAGTTGGTTGATGAACTCGAAATCCGCTATTTCATGGTAAACGGTATCGTATAGCATTTTTCCTTCAATCTCAATTTCATTCACATGCCAATTTCCCAAAATGGGAAGCTTTGAATTTTCTTCCTCCTGTGTTGCTCCCTGGCATTGCCAAAATAGAGTTGAAATCAGGGCGATTCCCAAAAAGCGAAATGTATTACTCATAATCCCTGTTATTTTGTTCTGTATTTTTTATAAATCTTGATGCCTGCCATCAAGAGTACCCCTAATCCAATCAGTCCCACGATTCCCCATACCATACTGAGGGTATTTTTTAAAACTATGAGGAAAACAATGGCAAAAAGAAGAAGGGTGGATGCTTCATTCCAAATTCGTAACTGTGTCGAAGTCCAACGAGTTCGTCCTTTTTGAATTTCTTTGAAAAGAAAATGACAGCCCAAGTGGTATGCATATAATAGGACAACAAATCCCAATTTGGCATGCATAAAACCTAATTGCAGGTAGCCCATGCGATAGCTCAAAACCCACAAGCCGAAAATTAAAGTTAGGATAGCAGATGGCCAGGTAATAATGTACCAAAGTCGCGAAGCCATCAAATCCAATTGGGGCTTCAGAATTGCCCGCTCGGATTCTGGTCGCTCCATAGCCTCTGTTTGGTAGATAAATAGCCGAACGATGTAAAAAAGGCCTGCAAACCAGGTGACTACAAAAATGATGTGAAGTGCTTTGATATATTCAAATCCCATTTTCAGAATTTTGGGCTAAATTAAGGCCAATTGTGCTGAACCCCTAATGATTTGAACAAGTCGAGACTTATATTTCTGCTAATCGGATTTTTAATTTTTGCTCTGGTGATTTACATCGGAAAGGAAAGCCTCACTCAGCCGGGTTTGGAGCGCTTTGAAGGCAAGTATGAGGAAATTGGTTTTTACCGAAATGAAAATAATACTGGACCTGTAAAAAGGATTTATGCCATTCACATCCTAGACGAGGACCCAAATTGGATGAAGGAATTTGGAGAGGCTTTGCCACATACTAAATATGGGACTACTTCTGTGTATTTCTTTTCTGAAAAACTTCAAGATGAGATAGCTTTGTCTCCTTCTGAACCTCATTTTCCACAAGAATGGCAACCCTATTTAAAGGCAACTTTTGAAAAAACACCAATGGGTGAAGTCCGATTTACCTTTCAAGATCATGATTAAAAACCGGAAATCTTTAGAAGAGTATAAGGCTGGTATTTTGGAAGAAAATCGAGCGATTTTGGCCCAGGCAATCACCTTGGTTGAAAGTAATCTTTCCACAGATTCGGAGTTGGCCAGTTCGTTGGTTCAAGAAATTTTACCTTTTTCTGGAAATTCAATTCGGATTGGAATTACTGGAGTCCCGGGAGTGGGAAAAAGTACATTCATAGAGGCTTTTGGGAAAATGCTCTTAGAGAAGGGTAAAAAAGTGGCTGTTTTGGCGGTCGATCCTTCCAGTCAGAAGACCAAAGGAAGTATTTTGGGTGATAAAACCCGGATGGAAAAATTAGCTGCTGATCGTCGGGCTTTCATTCGGCCTAGTCCTTCCGGTTCTACTTTGGGTGGTGTCAGTGCCAAAACACGAGAAGCCATGCTTCTTTGTGAGGCGGCTGGTTATGATGTGATATTGGTGGAAACCGTAGGAGTGGGACAGTCAGAAACAGCTGTCAAAGGGATGGTCGACTTTTTCCTTTTGTTAATGCTACCTGGGGCCGGAGATGAGCTTCAGGGTATCAAAAAAGGCATTATGGAGATGGCTGATGGAGTTTTGATCAATAAGGCAGACGGAGAAAATATTCAAGCTGCTAAAAAGGCCAAAACTCAATATCGGAATGCACTTCATTTATTCCCCCCATCAGAAAATGGTTGGTATCCTTCTGTGATTACGGGTTCATCTTTGACAGGAGAAGGACTTGATGAGTGTTGGGAAATGGTTGAAAAATATCAAGAGAAAATGCTTGATTCCGGATATTTTGAATTAAACCGAGCTGAGCAAAGGCTAAGATGGCTGGATGAATATGTGCAATATTTATTGGGGAAGGCTTTCCATGAACAGGCAAAAGTCCAAAACTTATTAGCTTCAGAAAGGGAACATGTCAAAGAAGGTAAGATCAGTCCTTTAACCTTTGCTCGAAAGCTAGTGAATGTGTTTTTTGAAAACTTTCAAATCAAGAATTCTTAGAATTTAATTCTTGACTTATGCCTATCAAGGATATTAAAAAAGCCTCTTTTCTAGTTAAAAAGAGGCTTTTTGTTTAAAGTTATCTCATCAAGAATCCAGAAGGTCCCCTTCCTGATTCAAAGCTTCGAAGTTCGGTTCCATTTTCATCCAAAACAGTAATAGTTCCGTTGCCTTGAAATCCATTCGTGTTAGCTAAGTATAATTCCCCTCTTTCTTTATCAAATCCGATTCCGTAAAAGCCAGAGCCGCTGTACCAGTTTGGATTCAATTCTGGACCTAAAACAGAAACTTGGGCGATTCCATCTCTGTATTCTGGCCATCCTGAACTAGTCAAAAGATACATGATGTCGTTATTTCCAAAGGCTATTTTTCCTGTTGCATTTGGAATAGGGTAAATATTGGTCGTCGCTAAAGTAAAATTGTCCAAGTGAAAGCTGTAAAAATAAACTTCATCGGATCCGGTTGAATAAAGCCAAATCTTTCCGGCTGCTTCATAAAAAACAGCCGGGCTTCCTTCTACCTCTATTGTCTTAATAACTTCTTCCTTTTCTGCGTCAATTACTTCAACTTTTCCTTCTTCCGAACCTGCGACTAGAATATAATTCCCAAAAGAAATCACATCCTCAGGTTTCCTTGAGACAGGAATTTTTTTAGCTACAACTCCTCCTAAGCTATTTCTTACCACTGCAATGTACGAGCTAGGGGTGCCATAGCTTTGATCGTAAGGGCCATAGTCAGAGATAAAGAGCTTGCCGGAATTTACGGTCAAGGATCGCGGTTGATCTAAATCGGAGGTGATAGCACCCAAACTTGTAAAATCTCCTGGATTGACGATCTCAATCTTTCCTGTATTGGCTACTAGGTATAAGTTGTCATTTTCGTAGATTATATCTTCCAGAAGACCTGCAAAAGGCCTTGCGTTGGCAGATTCGAAAATATTTGTTTTGAGAGTTCCTGTGGAAGGGTTAAGGTGAAAAACTTCTCCGTCGTTAGCCCCAAAAGCTCCTTCGTTCATAATTAAAATTCCCGAATCAAATTCTCCCAAGGGCCTTTCGGGATCATTTTCTATACAGGAAAACAAAAGGAGGGAAAGACTCAAGGATTTTCCGAGTCGAATTAAATTAAACTTCATAGTTGTATGGATAAATTGAGATGAAATGATCTTCTTGGCATGGGGCGCAGATAAAGTACTTGATACTCTTCATTGAAGAGGTTTTGAATCCGAAACTGAAAACTGGTTATAAATGACCCTAACTTGATATTTTCATAACCCAGATACATTTGAGCTAGGAAATATCCCTTCATAAGTCGCGCATGATCTAGGGTAGTTGCTCGTGTTCCTATATATTGAGAACTTAGCTGAAGCGAGATTTTTGATCTCGAAAGTCTCAGGGAACCTTGAGCCTGATGTTGGGGAGTGTAGGGAAGTTGCTTGTCCCAAAAAGAAGCTGGTTCTTCGGAATTTGGCAAGTTCACCGAATGGGTAAAAGTGTAAGCCCAATTCATGTGAAGTTCATATTGTCCTAAAGTAGTATTCAGTTTACTTTCCCACTCAATTCCTTGATTTTGAACTTCCCTGAGGTTTTTTGGAATCCAAATAGATCCTTCTGGCAGCCAGATGATCCAATTGTTTACCTTCATCTTATAATAGGTGAGCTGGGAATTAAAATTTCCTTTTTGCCACAGAAATCCCATTTCTCCTTGCCAGCTTTCTTCAGGAAGTAGGCTGGGATTGCCTCCTGGCTCCCAAAATCGATCATTAAGTGTCGGGATTTTAAAACCTTTTCCTACCGATGTTTTAAATAAAAATTCATCGGATACCCTCCAATCCACTCCAAGGGATGGGATAAATGGAACGAGCTTATCACGGTATTTCAGTTGACGTAAATTGAATGAGAAATCCAGTTTATTTACCCCGGAAAAGTTGAGGAATTGATATGTTTCTATTCGAGTTTCTTCTGCCGAATAGGTCGATAGATTTCCGGAAAAAAAAGACCCTCTGCTTCCCACTCGAACTTCCCAGTTGGGAGATTGAGTAAAAGTCCAATCTGCATTGAGAAAAAAACTTGAAGTCTCATTTCTTATTTGGTTAAAAAACTGAAGATCCTTTACCCAGCCTGAGCGAATCTCAACTATTCCTTTCCTGCGAAGTAGCAAATATTGAAGTGAAATGCGATGACTCTTATCTGATTGAGAGTCCCGAATAGAAGAACCCATGACAGGTTGGATTTCACGATTTGCTTTATTCCACCAATAGGAAGCTTTAAGTTGTTGATTGGGGTCAATTTTCCATTGAAAATCTTGCTGAAAACCCTTCTGTTGAAAGGCTGCATGATCCTGTTTTTTTATTGGGGAGCCTACTTCCGAAAAATCCCGGTAAGTATATTCGTTGGGATTATTTTGATAATAAACTTTGTTTTGGAAGCCCAGCTTTTCAGTAGAATATCCTCCTTTTAGGCCTACATGATATTGGCCAAAACTTCCGATTTCCTGTTGTAGGGTTATGTTCGGTGATTGATTGAAAATAGGAGCGCTTTCTAAATGAATGGCTCCTCCCAATGACTCATTTCCCAAAAGTGCCCCTTCTGACCCAAAAGTAAGATCGACTTGATCGGCCACGATCAAAGGGAGAATTGATAAATCACTTTGTCCTAAAGAAGGACTGTTGAGCGGGATTCCATTCCAGAAAATTGCCGTGTGTCCAGCTGATGTTCCTCTAAAATTGGGAGAAGCCAACATTCCCGGTCCATATTGACGGATAAAGACCGGGCTTTTTTCTGCTAAAAGCTCAGCCAGAGATCGACTTGAATAACTCTTTACTATTTCTTTATTCCAAGAAACACGCTTTTTCCCCCGCCCATATTCTTGGTAAGCCGGGGCCTCAATTTGTATTTCCTGCAAACCTAAAGTGTCTGACTTTTCGACTTCTTGGCCGAAAAACATCATGACCCAAACAACTAACATCATGCCTGATCGAATGAATGTGGTTCATTTCGATTCGGGCTTGAAAGAAATGGGAAGAAATGGAACGTGGAAGAAACTCAGGGAGTCTTCTTTGGCATGTCTTCTCAGCTTTTCCTCCGAAAGCACAGAATCTATCGGAATTAGGCAGGTCTCCTGGCTCGTTTGACTTTTGCTGCCTTCTCAAGCCGATCGCTAACGGCTCAATGGCTTTGCTTGCAAAAGCTTTTTTCAAACTTACAGTTGCGGGGACAGCTCCGGTTTTTCACCGGATTCCCTTTTAATCCATGACTTTTATGGAAAAAGTCAGGAACCTATTTCCATATCAAACATACGTTCATTTCTGATTCTGAAGAAAGGGATGACTAAAAAAAATTTTACCATGTAAGGATATAGCCTTACTTTGAGACAGCTAAACACCTAAAAGCTTGAAGTATTTACCAGTATCTTTCATTATCCTAATCGTTTTTTGGAGCTGTGCACCAAAATCTGAAAGGTTACATGAAAAATTAGAAGTAATTCCCCTTCACTACGCAAAAGGCTTTTCCCTCCAAAAAGGAGATGGCTTTTGGGTAATTGACGTGTTACAACCTTGGACCGGAGCACAGGAAAGCTTTCGCTATTTGGTGCTTGAAAATGGGAGCCAAACTCCTGCGATCGAGGTGGATGCGGTGGTTCAGCTACCAATCAAAAAAGTGATTGTGACGTCTACTACACATATTCCTCACTTGGACTTATTGGATGAAACAGAAGCCTTGGTTGGGTTTCCTAATTTGGATTTAATTTCATCTCCTTCAGTTTGGGAGGAGATTGAAAAGGGAAGCATTCAAGATTTGGGTTCAGCGCCTTCAGCTAATGTCGAAATGATTATTGATCTTCAGCCGGATTGGGTAATGATTTCCACATTAGGTGATGATTTGAAGCAAGTAAACCTATTGAAGCAAGCCGGAATTCCGGCATTGATAAATGGAGAGTATGTTGAGCAGCATCCTTTGGGAAGGGCTGAATGGATAAAATTCACGGGAGTCCTTTTTGGAAAATATGAGGAGGCTGAAAAGGTTTTTCAGAGTATTGAAAATTCATATCTGGGTGCTTTGGAGTCCGTAAAAAATTTGGAGGGTTCATCGAGGCCAAATGTCCTTTCTGGAGTTTTGTACGAGGATAGCTGGTTTGCTCCAGGAGCAGATAGCTGGGGAGCTCAAATTCTGAATCAGGCAGGAGGGTACTACGTCTTTTCAGATCAAGCGGGAACAGGTAGCGTTCCGCTCAGTTACGAGTTTGTAATAGACCGGGCAATCGAATCTGAATATTGGATCGGTTCAGCGGATTTTGAGAGTTTGGAACAGATGAAGAAGATGGAACCTCGATATGATATTTTTCGAGCATTTAAGGATGGAAATGTATTTACCTACAGCAGGAAAAAAGGACCTCGAGGAGGTTTTGAGTATTTTGAGTTAGGGTATGTCCGGCCTGATTTGGTCTTAAAGGATTTAATAAAAATTCTACACCCGGAATTACTACCTGATTACCAGTTATACTTTTATCAAAAGTTGAATGAAAAGTAACAGAACCGCCTTTCTTTTTTTGGTTTGTCTGCTCTTTCTGGGGTTGATGTTCCTCCTCAATCTGAGTTTGGGTTCTGTGAAAATTGGGTTTTCTGATGTTTTTATGGGGCTTTTCACCAATAGCTGGGAAAAAGACTCCTATCGAGAGATCATTC
The DNA here is from genome assembly GCF_004571135.1 of Algoriphagus kandeliae. GTDB lineage: Bacteria > Bacteroidota > Bacteroidia > Cytophagales > Cyclobacteriaceae > Algoriphagus > Algoriphagus kandeliae. The sequence goes on along the minus strand of NZ_SPSB01000004.1, from coordinate 43,793 downwards.
TTAATTTCCGTCTTCCAAAAGCTTTGGTGGCTATTTTGGTTGGTATTGGATTAAGTTTAAGTGGGCTCCAAATGCAAACATTTTTCCGAAATCCACTAGCAGGACCCTATGTTCTGGGGATCAGTTCGGGTGCAGGTTTTGGTGTTGCGATTTTATTGTTGGCAGGGTCTGCCATGGGATTTACATTCACTGCAATTTCTCCATGGAGCACTGCATTTGCAGGAGTTTTTGGAGCTGGAGGTATTTTATTATTGGTGAGTGTGGTGGCTTGGCGAGTTAGGGATAGTATGACACTTTTGATTGTTGGAGTCATGTTTGGGGCGGCGGTTTCGGCCTTGATTTCAGTTATGTCTTATTTTTCCCAAGCAGAATCTCTCAAACTTTATACAATTTGGTCCTTAGGAAGTCTTGGGGGATTAAGTTGGAATCAGGTAATGATTTTGGCGGTTTTGGTTTTATTAGGAGCTCTTCCGGTTATTGCTTCGACCCGTTCATTCAATGCGCTTCTTTTAGGTGAATCCTATGCTGAAAGTATGGGAATTAATTCTCAAAATTTACGTTGGTTGGTTATCCTAAGTACCGGGGTCTTGGCCGGAGGAATCACCGCCTTTTGTGGACCGATTGCATTTGTCGGGATCGCAGTTCCTCATTTAGGTCGCTTACTTTGGAAAAGTGCAGATCATCGAATTTTATTCCCGGGTTCCGCTTTAGTAGGTGCGGGTCTTATGTTAATCTGCGATACGATTAGTCAATTACCGGGCTCGGCTCAAACCTTACCCATCAATGCTGTGACTTCTTTGATAGGTGCTCCCGTTGTGATAGGATTGGTAATCAAAAGGAACTTTAGCAAGGAGTTTTAAATGAAAAAGCAAGTTCTCATCGGTAAAAATCTATCTCTGGGATATGAAGCCGGAAATCAACAAAAGACAATTTTGTCCAATCTAGATTTCGAATTGCTTTCCGGACAAATGACTTGCCTATTAGGTCCGAATGGGGTTGGTAAATCTACCTTGATAAAGGCGATCATGGGAAAAATTGAGCCTTTTAAGGGTTCAATTGAATTGTTTGGTTCGGCTCCAACGTCCTATCACCGGGATGATTTATCCAAAAAACTATCAGTAGTTTTAAGCGAACCGATATTTCCGGCTCAAATGACAGTAAAGCAACTAGTTGCTTTGGGTCGTACACCTTATTTGAATTGGTCAGGAAGACTTTCTGATCAGGATAAAAATGAAGTTTACAAAGCCTTGGAAGCGACTAAGTTGGAATATCTGAGGAAAGAACGATTGGGAGAATTATCAGACGGGCAGCGACAAAAAGCCATGATAGCAAGAGCATTGGCACAGGATTGTCCATTAATGGTATTGGATGAACCTACTTCCCATCTCGATTTGGTCAATCGATATGAAGTGATGCAGTTGCTTCAGGATATTGCCAAAACCCAAGAAAAAGCAGTACTTGTTGTAACCCATGATTTGGATATAGCTATTGAGACGGGGCAACAGCTTTGGATTCTCAATTGTGGAAGCCCTTTGATTTCAGGGACTCCTGAGGATTTGATCCTACAGGGGGAGATTAATCAGTTGTTACCATCAGATAAATATTTTTTCGATTCAAATAGAGGAAAGGTTGTGATGCACCATCAAACAACCAAAATTGAAATTGAAGGTCCGGATGAATTGGTGTATTGGGTAGAAAAGGCACTTATCAAAAGTGGAAAGCATCTTCCAAAAGATTCTATTAGAATTTCTGAAAACCCATTTCGAATTTTTTGTCAGGGAAAGGAATTTACCCGGATTTCAGAATTAATTGAAATTCTCTAAAGTCAGAATTTTGATCCCAAAAAGCTGGGTTTTATTAGAATCATCTATAAAATTCATATATTTGTCACACTAACTATTTGTATGACACAAGAGCAGTTTGCCAAATATTCCTTTCTCCTCGATCGTACCGCTCGAAAAGTAAAGCAATATGCCCAGCAGCAGTTTAAGCAGGGTAATTTTGACGTGACAGTAGACCAATGGATTGTCTTGAAAAACCTTTCCGAAGGTGGTGACATGAGTCAGACTGAATTGGCGAATTTGGTTTTCAAAGATCATCCCACGCTTACCCGAATCATTGATCTGCTTGTTAAAAAAGGATATGTGGAGAGATTACCTCATCCGCAAGATAGAAGAAGTTTTCAGCTTCATTTAACTGATTCAGGAGTGTCAAAAGTCACTTCTCTTCGTCCCAAAATCCTCCAAATTCGCGAGAAAGCTTGGGAAAATTTGGATGAGCAGGATTTCGAAGAATTCAAGCGAATCCTAAACACTATCTACCAAAATTTGGGAGGGCAGATTTTAGAGTAAAAAATAATTAGTATACGAATAATATTTATACGAACAATTTGATTTAACGGAGGGTTTTCCCTTAAAAGAAATTCAACATGATCCAGACCGATATTTGTATCATAGGAGCAGGCCCGGTTGGGCTTTTTGCCGTATTCGAAGCAGGATTGCTCAAAATGCGTTGTCATTTGATCGATGCCCTTCCTCAAATTGGCGGGCAGCTATCTGAAATTTATCCGCAAAAACCCATTTATGATATTCCTGGCTATCCTGAAATCAAAGCTCAGGAATTGGTGGATAATTTGATGGAGCAAATCAAGCCATTCCAGCCTACTTTTACCCTTGGAGAGCGAGTGGATCATTTGGATAAGCAGGAAGATGGTAGCTACATGATTACCACCAATGAGAAAACAAAGGTTCATGCTAAGGTGATTATCATCGCCGGAGGTTTGGGTTGTTTTGAACCGAGAAAGCCTGCTTTGGACAATTTGGAGGAGTTTGAAGGCAAAGGGGTTACTTATATGGTAAAAAATCCTGAGACTTTCCGTGACAAGCGAGTGGTTTTGGCCGGTGGAGGTGACTCTGCTTTGGACTGGACGATTTATTTGGCCAAGGTTGCAAAAAAAGTTACGCTGGTCCACAGAAATGAGACCTTCCGAGGTGCTCCGGATTCCGCTTCCAAAGTATTCGATTTGGCGAATAAGGGGAAAATCGACTTGATCCTATCCGCCAATTTGAAGGAGATTTCCGGTAACGGAAAGCTAGAATCCATAACCTTAGAGGACAAGTCAAAGGCTGAAATCAAAATTGATACTGATTACTTGATTCCACTTTTCGGACTTAGTCCGAAACTAGGCCCAATAGCTGATTGGGGACTTTCTATTGATAAAAATGCTATCGAGGTAGATACCCGAGACTATTCAACCGGAGTGGAGCGAATCTACGCCATCGGTGATATCAATACTTATCCTGGAAAATTAAAGTTGATTCTTTGTGGATTCCATGAGGCAGCAATCATGATGCATTCGGCTTTCAAATACGTCTATCCAGATCAAAAGCTCAGCTTTAAATACACTACCGTAAACGGGGTCAATGCATTTTAATTCTATCTTTGCGCCATGGTAAAATTTACAGTAGAAGATCAGGACGGAAATCGGCAGGAAGTCGAAGCCCCAATGGATATGGGATTAAGCCTGATGGAGGTTTTGAAGGCTTCTGATTATCCGATTTTGGCTACTTGTGGAGGGATGGCATTGTGTGCTACCTGCCATGTAGAGATTTTGGATGGTCCAAGTGAATTGGGAGAAGCTACCGATGTTGAATTAGATCAATTGGAAAATCTCCCGGAATATTACCCAACTTCCCGACTATCCTGTCAGATTCGGATCAGTGACGAATTAGATGGTGCTGTGATTAAGTTGAGGGGAGAAGACGTAGTTTAAGACTTATAAGATTAAAATAATTAAACCACCTAGAGATAGGTGGTTTTTTAGTTTCTATTCATTTCAATAATTAAAAGCAGGTGATCCAAACTCAAACCGATAGGTGACTTCTGTTTCTACAAATTCTTCAGTCACGAAGTCATAAAATTGCTGGTTAGCGACAAGATTGATAGACTCCTGTCTAGGGAAAAACTCCAGCTTTTTGATTTTAAAATAGGTGTTTATTCTATATGGATCCGTGTAATAAGTACCGTCATCGCCGAAAAAACTCAATTCTAGGTTGTTATTAGCACCCAGCTGTACGATTCTTCTTCTGACTCCGCAGCCCATGATTGTTTCTTCTTCCATGATTCTTTCATTATACCATCTGTGGAAGTCAAAATAGTCAAAATCCATGATGGGAGTTTTCTTATTCATGCGCCATTCGATCGAATAAAACTCACTGCAATAAGCGAAATCGTCTATGTGCTCTGTAGTCTGCCGACCGGACCTTGAAATATCGATCGGAATAGCAGTGGAAATGGAAACTGCGTTGTACACACCAAAAGGTCGTTCTTGAATATCGGGTAATTCAGTTTTTGTACAGGCACTCAAAAAGAAGAAGCCGAAAATCAAAAAGAAAAAATTCTTTTTCATAGTCCGAGTTTACGATAAATTAGATGAATAGTTGTTGATTAAATTTGAAATTCCTTTGATTCTCAATTTTTTGCTCATAAATGCAAGAAATCCAGGTTTTTTGTATCGATTTTAAATAAAGTATCGTCTCTAGCTAAACTGTTTTCTTATTTCTATGAGAGTTAATTATTATTTGGTTTCGCTATTTTTCCTTTCATCCTGCTTTGCTTTTGATAGTGAGAAAAAGGTAGATTTTTCCACTGAATTGTCCTTACTTCGTCAAGAAATCGAAGAACTTGCTGAATCTTTGGCCTGTACTGATCCGGCGAAATGGGATTTTGTGGCATTGGGAAGCAAGCCTTGTGGAGGTCCTTGGGAATACATTGCTTATCCCAAAAGCATTAATGTCCCCGAATTTTTAGCTAAGGTAAAACGCTACAATGAGCTTCAGGAAAAAGATAATATCCAGAATAATCGTTTTTCGGATTGCATGTTTGTATCCCCTCCAAAGTCAGTGACTTGTGAAAATAATAGACCTGTATTAGTTTATGAGTAAGATTATTGTCTCGTTTTGAAACAATATTTTTTTTGATTTTCTTGATAGGCTAATCCAGTCCTATGAGAAAACTATTCTTCTTCGCCATCCTGATTGTTTTGGCTTCCTGCCAGAAAGAACCTCAAGAAAAAACCATTACGGTAAGTAACGTCTCGGTTACAGGAGGCCTGATTGCAGGAAAGCTTTCCGATGATCAATCCATTAAAATTTTCAAAGGAATTCCTTTTGCTGCCCCTCCGGTAGGAGATTTAAGATGGAAAGCTCCTCAACCTGTAATCCCTTGGGAAGGAGTATTGGACGCCAAGGATAATCCAGCATCATTTACACAAAATCCACCTGTGCCATTTTTTGCTTGGTCTGAGGAGTTTTTGATCCCAAAAGAGCCGATCTCTGAGGACGGTTTGTATCTCAATGTTTGGACTCCTGCTCAAAAAACTGCTGAATCATTACCCGTAATGGTTTGGATTCATGGTGGAGGTTTCAGTGCTGGCTCGGGAACTGTGCCTTTGTATGATGGCGAAGCTTTGGCGAAAAAGGGTATCGTGGTAGTTACCATCAATTATAGACTTGGGATTTTTGGATTTTTGGCTCATCCTGAACTCAGCCAAGAAAATCCGGACGGTGTATCTGGCAATTATGGGATTTTGGATCAAATCGCTGCCCTAGAATGGGTGAAAAATAACATTAAAGCCTTTGGAGGTGATCCTTCTAATGTAACCATTGCTGGTCAATCGGCTGGAGCATTTAGCGTGAATGCTTTAGTAGTTTCTCCAAAAGCAAAAGGCCTTTTTCACAAAGCCATTGCAGAAAGTGGGGGGATGGTAAGTCGAGGGAGTGGTCTGGTTTCAGGTTTGAGAAGTGCAGAAATCAGAAATGCGGAGATTTTAGCAGAAAATGGAATTACTTCTTTGGAAAGCCTCCGTCAAATTTCAGCAGATAGTTTATTGAAAATTTCGGGAAGGTTTTCACCGGTAGTGGATGGAGTAGTTATTCCGCCTGTGAAAAAGGCAATTGAAACTGGTCAATATTCAGATGTTCCTTTGTTAACTGGTTGGAATGCTGATGATATGGTTGGATTAGGTCCTGAAGAAAGCCCAGCTTTATTTCGTAAAAATGCCCAAAAGCAATATGGAGGAAGAGCAGGAGAATACTTGGAGCTTTTTCCTGCCAATGATGAGGAACAGCTTTTGGCTACTAGGCAATTGATTGCGGAATTGTTTTTTGGGTTGCAGAATTATACCTGGGCCAAACTTCAGGCTGAATATGGGACACATCCCTCTTATTTGTATTACTTCACCCGAATTCCTCCGGGGGAACCGAATTATGGAGCATTTCATTCTGCTGAATTTGCTTATACCTTACACACGCTGAAATATTGGAATCGACCTTTTGAGGAGGTGGATTATCAACTAGAGGAGACCATGTCTTCGTACTGGGTGAACTTTATCAAAACAGGAAATCCAAATGGGGAGGGATTACCAGAATGGCCACAATTTGACCCTGAAAACCCACTGGTCATTGAATTGGGTGAAGAAGTAAAATCCACGGCGGTACCTCATTGGAGACAGTTGAAATTTCTAGAAAGCTAAAGCCAATAATCTATGCTAGCTCTTCTTGGTGTCCTTACCATTGCGTTGCTTCTCTATTTGATCCTTACCAAAAAGACATCTGCGGTTGTCGCATTGATACTAGTACCAGTGATTACCGGGATTTTAGCTGGGAAAACGACTGAACTTCCCCAAATGATTTCCGAAGGAATTACTTCTATTGCTCCTACTGGGGTGATGTTCGTTTTCGCTATTCTGTTTTTTGGAGTTTTAATGGATGCGGGCACTTTCAAACCGATTATTTCCAAACTCCTTCGGTTGGCAGGAAATGATCCTTTGAAGATCGTTATGGTAACTGCCATTTTAGCCATGTTGGTACACTTGGATGGCTCCGGAGCGGTTACTTTTCTTGTGGTAATTCCAGCCATGTTGCCAATATATGATCAGTTGGGAATGAGTCGTCTAACCCTTGCATCCACCACTGCTTTAGCTGCTGGTACAATGAATGTGTTGCCTTGGGGAGGACCGACTATTCGTGCTGCTTCTGCCCTGGAAGTCTCGGTGACAGAATTATTCAATCCGGTATTTATTCCTTTTTTGGCTGGCTTGCTGACAGTTTTGGGGATTGCCTATTTCCTGGGAAAAAAAGAACGAATTCAATTTCAGTCTGGATCGCCAATAGAAATTGAAATCTCAGATACAGATGAAATCAAGCTTCCCCAATGGAAATTTTTGGTAAATATTGGATTGATTTTATTAGCTGTGACCTCTATTGTTTTGGGTTGGGCACCTCCCTATGCAGTATTTATGATTGCTTTTGGTTTGGCACTTGTATTTAATTTTCCCAAAGTCGCTGATCAAAAGGAGCGTGTAGATGCACATGCCAAGGAAGCTTTGCTCATGGCAAGTATTTTATTCGCAGCTGGGTGCTTCACCGGCATTCTAAAAGGAAGCGGAATGATGGAGGCTATGGCTAATGGAATTCAAGTAATTCTCCCGGAATTTATGGGGAAGCAATTACCGCTTTTGACTGGAGTGTTATCCATGCCAGCTAGCCTGGTCTTTGATCCAGACTCATTCTATTTCGGAATTTTGCCTTTGCTTTCCTCAACAGCAGAGTCTTTTCAGGTTAGTGGTTTGGAAGTAGGACAAGCTGCAATTTTCGGTCAAATGACAACAGGTTTTCCGGTCAGCCCCTTGACTGGTTCTACTTATTTATTGGTTGGATTGGCTGGAGTGGACTTGGGAGATCATCAGAAAAAAACCATCCCGCTAGCTCTTTTGGTAACTCTTGTCATGTTAGTGGTAGCAATCCTAATCGGCGTAATCCATATTTAAGATGAAAGAAAAAATCAGAATCGGTTGTGGTGCAGGTTTTTCAGGAGATCGTATTGAGCCCGCATTGATCCTTACTGAAAATGGAAATTTGGATTACTTGGTCTTAGAATGTTTAGCAGAACGGACAATCGCTTTAGCTCAAAAAAGAAAATTGCAAAATCCAGAACTTGGTTACGATGTCCTATTGGAAAAGAGGCTAAGGGGTTTGCTTCCTTTATTGCTTGAGCATAAGACTCGCCTAGTTACTAATATGGGTGCAGCAAATCCAATTGCAGGGGCAAAGAAAATTCTGGAGCTAGCTAAGGCTCAAAATCTCTCGATCAAGGTAGCAGCGGTTTTTGGAGATGATGTATTTGAATTTCTCACCGGTCAGGAGCATTCCATTGAAAATAATCAACCCATTCAATCTTATGGCAAGCTGGTTTCTGCTAATGCCTATTTGGGTGTGGAGGCTATTTTACCAGCTTTAGAGACCGATGCCAATATAATAATTACGGGAAGAGTGGCTGATCCTTCCCTTTTCTTAGCACCCATGATTCATGAATTTGGATGGGAATTGGATCAATTTGACATGTTGGGAAAAGGCACCGTTTTGGGACATCTTTTGGAATGTGCTGGCCAACTGACAGGAGGATATTTTGCTGATCCAGTTTCTAAACCTGTTCCTGAATTAGACCGATTGGGTCATCCTTTTGTGGATGTTTTTTCAGATGGAAGAGGAATTATTTCCAAGGTAGAGGGAACCGGTGGAATGATCTCTGAGCAGATTGCAAAAGAGCAGTTGCTGTATGAGGTTTTAGATCCTCATCATTATTTTACACCTGATGTGGTTGCGGATTTTTCTACTGTTCAATTTGAAGAAATTGCCTTCGATCAACTTCAAGTAAGTGGTGGAGGAGGAATTGAAAAACCTGAAACATATAAGGTTAGTGTAGGATATGAGGCAGGTTTTAAAGGGGAAGGGGAGATTTCTTATGCAGGGGCCCATGCAGTTGAGCGAGCGAAGTTGGCAGGTGAGATCATCGAAAAGCGAATAAAGGGACAAATTACCAACCTTCGTGTCGATTTAATAGGCCTGAACTCTCTTCATCCAACTGAATTGTCCAAGAACTCCAATCCTTATGAGGTTAGGCTTCGAGTTTCGGGGATGTGTGATACTATGGAGCAGGCACAACTAATCGGAGAAGAAGTCGAGGCTCTTTATACAAATGGACCTGCGGGCGGAGGAGGTGCCAGAAAAATGGTTACTCAAGTGATAGGAGTTGTTTCTACACTTTTGAATCGTGATCAAGTCAAACCTAGCTTTCAATTGTTTTCAGTATGAAAAGATTAGCTGATATAGCCCATAGTAGGGCAGGGGATAAAGGGAATATTTTGGTGCTTTCACTGATTCCTTTTGATGAAAAAGATTTTGATTGGCTAGTTCAAAATATAACCGCTGATCGTGTGAAAAAACATCTTCAAAATCAATTGCAAGGGAATGTGACCCGCTATGTGTTGCCTTCTATAAAGGCGCTACAATTCACTTGTGAAGATGCCTTGGCAGGAGGAGTTACTACATCGTTGGCTTTGGATTCTCATGGGAAAAGTTTGAGCTATGCGCTGTTGGAAATGGAAATCTGATCAATCAAAAACCTTCACTCCTAAAGTCAACTCCAATTCGATAGGTTGGCCTACCATAGCCTCAATTTCTTTTTTTATTTCAAGGTAATCGGATTCTTGAAGTTGTTTATCGGAGAGAATTGTCACTGAAATCCGAAGGGGGTTGATTTCTAAAACATTCACTTCCCGCATCAATCCGTGTGGTATTTCTTTTCCACTTAGATTTTCAATGAGGGTGTTTTCCTCTACCATGTCACGAAAACTCAAGACCAGAGGAGCTGTAATCAAAACCAAAATCAAAACACTTACGATAAGTCCTTTTTGAGCTAATTGAAAAGGACTATATCCCAGTAGTAAAAATGTCAAGGCAGCAGCCATAACAATTCCTGCAAGGTTGGTTCCGAATAGGAGTGAGGCTCCCCAGCATACGTTCCAATTGCCCCAACCCAATCCAATTCCTGCAACTGCTAAAGGTGGAACAAGAGCCACAGAAATAGCTACCCCAGCCAAAGTTTTTGCAATTTCTTCTCTTGAATGTGCATAGGCCCCTGCAACGCCAGCTGCTACAGCTACTCCCAGATCCAAAAGATTCGGCCGAATTCGTGCTACTATTTCAGAGTTAAGAATTTTTAAAGGCGTAATCCACGTAATAATTACTGCGAAAAACAAACCGATAAGAATCCCCAAAAAGATGGTTGCAAGGCTGTTTTTGACTAGAATTCCATCTTGGCGAAGTGCACCCATGGCCAAAGAAATAATCGGCCCCATCAAAGGAGCCAAAATCATCGCTCCGATAACTACCGGGCTGGAATTTCCAAAAAGTCCAAAAGTGGCAATCAATGTCGATAGGGCCATCAATACCAAAAAACTGCTGGATGCTTTGGAATTTTGTCTAAGCAGGGTAAACAATTCCTTGAATTCCTCTGTAGTGGCATGCCGTACCCAGGGAAGGTGTCGTCGGGTTAACTCTTCTAACAGGTTTCCTGTAGGTAGTTTCTGTACATTGATTTCTCGCTGTTTGGTTTCCTTTGTTTTTTCACTTTCAAAATTGGGGAGTATCCGTAACTTTTTTTCAGAAAGTTGAAGTTCGATTTTCGATCCTTGATGCTCCTCTCCATCGATAGCAAAAGGAATTTCTTCCCCAATCTCTATAGTCATTTTTGGAGTAGAAATATAGGTCAGGAAGCTCGGTATGGTACTTCTTCTGAATGGAAAAAAAAGTGTTTGTATCCCAAAACTGATAATGGAAAGGAGACTTTTTGGAGAGACCAAGATGATATGAATCATGGAATCGCTCAATCCGCTTTGAGGAATAAGACGCTTGAAAATCAAATTGCTTTCGCAGTGAGGTACGACCAAAACCCCCATTGCGGCTGTCTCCAAGTTTTTTTCTTCTTCGCCAGATTGGTAGGTGATTCGGAATTTTTGAAGATCTACTTGTCTGAAAAGTTTGAAAAAGCGAGAAAATCTATCCTTCAAATTTTGAAAAAAACCTTTTCCAAAAGAGTCATATAAAACACTAAGTGAATCGCCAATCACCAATGAGTTTAGACAGAGCTCACCATTGATTTCTAATAAATCAAATGCTGGAATTTCTTCTACTGCCTGAAAATTTTTAAATGCCGTTTCTTTCGAGTTTGGAACACCAAGAGATTTTGCAATCAATTTCAGTTCTGGTTGGGGAAGGAAAATAAGCTTTGGTCCCTCCTCAGGAAAACTGGTCAGGATTTCTTTCCCTTGTTCATCATTTACCCATAGAAGAAGAAAGTCTTCTTTCGAAAAATCTGACCAATTCAGAGAATCTATACTTAAAGTGCTTTCAGGTCGGGGATCGAGTTTTTCGAAGAAATTTTTCCGCTCCCCTTCATCCAAATTTGGATCAAAAAAAAGATGGTATTTTTTCATAGTGGGCTACCAGAACTTACTTCTTTAAGGTAGCCCAAAATTCTTCAAAGCTCAAGTGAAAGACGATTCAATAATCCCCTCTATGCCATTAATTTGTGTAAAATCTTGATGGCTGCTTCCGAAAGAACAGTTCCTGGACCAAACACTTCTGAAACTCCTGAATTGTAAAGAAATTCGTAATCCTTTGGAGGAATTACTCCTCCTGCCACAACCATAATATCTGGCCTTCCCTGCTTTTTGAGCTCTTCGATAAGTTGCGGGATAAGAGTTTTATGACCAGCTGCCAGAGAAGATGCACCTACGATATGCACATCATTTTCTATCGCTTGGGTTGCTACTTCTTCAGGAGTTTGGAAAAGAGGGCCAATGTCTACATCGAATCCCAAATCGGCAAAACCGGTTGCAATGACTTTTGCTCCGCGGTCATGTCCATCTTGACCCATTTTCGCCACAAGGATTCTAGGTCTTCGCCCCTCCATAGCAGAGAATTGATCAGATAGTTCTATAGCTTTTTTGAATGAATCTTGATTTTTCACTTCTCCAGCATAAACACCTGTGACAGATTTGGTTTGAGCTTGATGTCTTCCAAAAACCTTTTCCATGGCCTCTGAAATCTCACCTAATGTAGCGCGATTTCGAGCCGCTTGAACTGCTAAATCTAATAAGTTTCCGTTTTTTTCCTGAGCTGCTTTGGAAATTGCTGCTAAGGATTTTTGTACTTCCTCTTCGTTTCTTTTTGCTTTAACCTCCTGAATTCGTTCAATTTGAGAAAGTCTCACCGACTGATTATCAACCTCTAAAAGTTCGATGTCAGAATCTTCTTCAACTTGGAATCGGTTAACTCCCACAATGATATCTTGACCGCTGTCAATTCGAGCTTGTTTTTTGGCAGCTGCTTCTTCGATTCTGAGTTTTGGAACGCCGGCTTCTATTGCTTTTGCCATACCGCCTAGACTTTCCACTTCCTCAATCAAAGTCCAGGCCCGTTGGACAAGTTGGTCAGTAAGATATTCTACGTAAAGAGAGCCACCCCAAGGGTCCACTACCTGCGTTATTCCAAGCTCTTCTTGAAGAATCAATTGAGTGTTTCGAGCAATACGAGCAGAAAAATCCGTTGGGAGTGCAATGGCTTCATCCAAGGAATTGGTGTGGAGGGATTGGGTATGTCCCATGGCAGCTCCAAGAGCTTCTACTGCCGTTCGGGTGATATTGTTGAAAGGATCTTGCTCGGTCAATGACCAACCAGAAGTTTGGCAATGCGTTCGCAGTGCCATTGATTTTGGGTTTTTAGGATTGAACTGCTTTACAATTTTTGCCCAAAGCAATCTTCCTGCCCTCATTTTGGCAATTTCCATGAAGTAGTTCATTCCAATCGCCCAGAAAAATGAGAGTCGAGGTGCAAAGTCATCAATATCCAATCCCGCCTGAATCCCTGTTCTTAAATATTCCAATCCATCTGCTAAGGTATAAGCCAATTCCAAATCTGCTGTTGCCCCGGCCTCCTGCATGTGGTAGCCGGAAATAGAAATGGAATTGAAGCGAGGCATGTTTTTCGAAGTATATTCAAAAATATCTGCGATAATCCGCATGCTTGGAACAGGAGGATAGATGTAGGTGTTGCGAACCATGAACTCTTTCAAAATATCGTTTTGAATGGTTCCGCTTAGCTTTTCTGGAGAAACTCCTTGCTCTTCCGCTGCAACAATATAAAAGGCCAAAATTGGAATTACAGCCCCATTCATCGTCATGGAAACAGACATTTGATCTAATGGAATTTGATCAAAAAGCAGTTTCATGTCCTCTACCGTATCAATGGCTACCCCTGCTTTTCCTACATCTCCAACAACCCGCGGATGATCCGAATCATACCCTCGATGAGTTGGAAGATCGAAGGCTACTGATAAGCCTTTTTGGCCTGCAGCTAAATTTCTTCTATAAAAAGCATTGGATTCTTCCGCAGTTGAAAATCCTGCATACTGCCGAATGGTCCAGGGCCGCATGACATACATGCTGCTGTATGGACCGCGCAAATAAGGTGGAAGGCCAGCTGAAAAACCAAGATGGCCTAATTGCTTTATCTCCTTTGGGTCAAAAGTCGATGGCACATTTATTTTCTCAGGTGCAAGCCAAGATGAAGAACTTTCTTTCTGAGCGGACTTCACTTTTGTATTTATTTTCCAATTGCTGAAATCTGGTCTCATGCCTGAAGGGTTTCTTGTTCGATAAGATAACTTTCTCTGCTGGGGAGGAGCTGAAATTCTTTTTCTGGGATGGGCTTAAATGGTAAATTATTGATCAATTTACCACTTGCTAGGTAGCGATTAACACCGACCTCGCTAAGCTGATTTTCATAAATGGCTTTTTGGATAGCTTCCCGCTCTGCGCGCACGAGCTTGTGAATTTCTCTTTTTTGGAACGCTTTTAACCAGCCTCCTTCTGCCTCTATTTTGCTAATTTCATCAATGCATGAATTGATAAAATCTTTCATCAGTGATTCTATATAATAACTTCCGGCAGTCGGATCCATAACTTTATCTAGATGACTCTCTTCACGAAGTATACTTGAAATGTTTCTTGCTACCCGCTTTGAAAGTGTAGAAGCGTTTTCTCCTTCAATCGGCCTAATCCAAAGGGTGTTACATCCCCCTAAAATGGCAGAGATTGCCTCGTAGGTTTGACGGATGAAGTTATTATTTTGATCTATCAGACTTTTCGTCCAAAGGCTGGACGAGACAATCAAGTGAATTTGGGAAGGAGAAACCGTTACTCCGAATTTTTCTCCCAGAGCGGGAATCAAAACTCGAAGGCTTTTGAGCTTGACCATTTCAGGAAAATGGTCTCGTCCTGCACAAGAATGAAAAGCCAAGTTTTCAAAAATGACCTTAGGAGACAAACCTGAATTCTGAAGTCCATCGACTAGCTCGATTAATTCTGATAATCCTAGGAATGTTTCTGTTATCCCGCTTGCACCTGCATTAGCGTAACGAGCAAATTTGATGGTTAAAGCCTGAAAATGGGGAAAGTCCTTGGATGATTCAATCAATTTTTGAGCTAGTTCCAGATTTTTATTCCAATCTGAATTATTCTCAAAAAGGGCATCAGCTGGAGACCAAAGAATTGCACCTTTCAGTTTTTCTTTTGGTAGTCCTGATTTTTCTATAAAGTCAAAAAACTCAAAAAGAGATTCAGGCTTGTCGGAATCGGGCGTGATATATATATGGATGTATTCCAATAGTACATTCTTCAGGACCTTTTCCCAATCCATTGATTCTTGGCAATGAATTACCAAGGCATCAGCCCCATTTTGAAGGTGGTTGAGAATTTCCTTGTTAGAGGAAAGTGAGTCGCTTGGGAAAATTTCCACCGCATTTGTCCAGTGTCTCGGACCCAATGCAGGGATTTCAACCGGTTCATGGAAATCCATTGCAGTAGCAAGGAAACTTGTATCAGAGGAATCATAATAAGGGTGCTGTTTGATTTTCCCCCAAACAGTACTCACTAGGGTCTTTTCAAAATCTTTTCCTTTCAAGTCTTTTTCAACTTGACTTTTCCATTTTGATTTGTCGGAAGGGGAAAAAGGAAAAAAATTCGGATCAGTCATTATTTGGTTTTTGGGTTTGTATTCTTTCTAAATCGTTAGCTATTCAAAATTAATGAAAGAGCCGGGATTGTATGAAAAAGAATTTTTTAATGGAAAAATCGCTTTTCGAAAAGCCTTCATAAGATCAATTTGGAGCAGGAAATTGATCATTCCTATGATGAGTGAAATTGTAACTGATTCAGTCGTTTTTTATCTCTGGATTTTATCGACGAAAAAATAAAGATTGAATTTTATTGAACTGTATAATAAAGAATCCCGCACCAGTCCAAATTTTCAATATTTCAAGGGCTTTTCAATTTTTAATTTAATTGATTTTTGTTCAAATTTGACTCCCTTGTCAAAACCCTACCGGTTGTAACTTTTCAGAAAACCTTCGAATGAGTTCAGAAGCTAGCGCAGTATGGAATGAGTGTCTACGTGTCATAGAGCAGCACGTTAGCGAGCAGAGCTTTTCTACTTGGTTTAAACCCATAAACCCGGTCAAGTTGGAAGGGACTTCCCTGACAATTCAGGTTCCTAGTCAGTTTTTTTATGAATGGCTGGAAGACAATTACATACAAGAGCTGAAATTAGCCATCAAAACTGTCTTGGGGCAAAGTGGACGCTTAGAGTACGCCGTTGTTGTGGACAGAGGCAATTCAGCAAATCAGCCTTATGTCGTTTCTTATCCTCAGGGAAATCATGGTGCCAAAAAGGCCAATGTTACTGCTGCTACCAATCAGGATACTAAAAAAAGTCCTTTCCAGATGGAGAGTTTGGGTGATGACATGTTGACCCAAAGCAATCTGAATCCTAATTATACCTTCAGCACCTACATTGAGGGAGATTGTAATCGCTTGGCTCGGTCTGCTGGATTTGCAGTAGCGACTAAGCCGGGAATTACTTCATTCAACCCACTGATGGTATATGGAGGGGTGGGACTTGGCAAGACACACTTGGTTCAGGCCATCGGAAACGAAATCAAAAACGGACCCGAAGATAAATTTGTCCTGTATGTTTCCTCTGAGAAATTCGTCAACCAATTTATGGATTCCATCAAGGATGGAAATGTGAAGAGTTTTACGAATTTCTATATGCAGGTGGATGTCCTGATTATCGATGATATTCAATTCCTAGCAGGAAAGGATCGCACTCAGGAGATGTTTTTCCATATTTTCAACCACCTACACCAAAGTAAAAAACAGATTATCATGACTTCGGATTGCCCTCCGAGAGACTTGAAAGGTTTGGAAGAGCGTTTGCTTTCCCGATTTAAGTGGGGATTGACAGCTGATCTTCAAATGCCTGATTTTGAAACAAGGGTGGCGATTATCCGGAGAAAAATGCAATCAGAGGGGATTTTCATTCCTGATGATGTGGTTGAATACCTGGCTTATACTGTAGATACCAACGTGCGAGAGTTGGAGGGAATTTTAATCTCTTTGATCGCACATGCATCGTTGAATCGAGTAGAAATCGATCTGCAGTTAGCCAAAGCAGTCATGAAAAATATCATCAAGGATATCGAGACTGAGGTTGGCATTGACTTCATTCAAAAAACCGTTGCAGAATATTTCAGCATTGAATTGGATGATTTGAAGGCAAAAACGAGGAAAAAAGAAATTGTAATTGCCCGGCAGGTTGCCATGTATTTTTCAAAAGAATTCACCAATCATTCGCTCAAATCGATTGGTTATCATTTTGGGGGAAGAGATCACTCCACAGTAATCCACGCATTGACTACCGTTAATGATATGATGGATACTGATACAAACTTCAAAAACTCAGTCAATGAGTTGAAGAAGAAGTTTAAAATGCGCTCTTATTAAAATTCAATAGAGCTTTTTCTCCATCGTATCCTCAAATTTTTCAAAAAGTTGGATGTATTTATGGCAAATATTATCCAAGAAAGTCTTCTGTGTATCTAAATCATAAATTGGATTATACTGAATCCGATCAATCACAATATCTAGCCAGGCTTTTCCATCATCAATTAAATCAGCATGAAAGGCTTCCACGGTCAAATCTCTAGAACCTGAGAAAGGCCCCTTACCTTGATTTTTCAGATAGGTTTTGATGACTTTTAATGCGAGCTCATGGGCTACTTCGAAATTCGCGATAAGTTCTCGGCTATAGACTTCAGAAAGTTCCTTATTCTTTGATTGCTGAACAAAAAGACGAAGATCTTCCAGGGCTACTTTAAATTGTTCAAAACACTGTTCGCAAGATGGTGGGAGTGATTTCATAAATCGGCACTTTCTTAAATCTAAAGAATATTTTGATAGGATACCAAGGAAAAAGAGAAGGCTGAAGCCCTCTCTTTATCTAACAGTATAACTTTGCATGAATGGTTGACCATTCGGTGCAACGCCCTCTAAAAGCAGTTTGCCACTAAAATCTTCCAAGAATTTCCCTACTTTTTCTGGATCCTTGGCTGGTTCTCGATTGATTTGAGTCAATACAAATCCATCACGCAAGCCTAAGTCTCTCAGATAACCTCTTGTAAGGGCTGTAATTTTTATTCCATAAGAAATATCAAGTCGGTCCTTTTCGATCGCATTGACGGCTTCTAATCTGGCTCCCAAAAGTCTTGAACTATAATATTCCCGTTTTAGAATTCCTGTTCCTCCTTCCAAATTTTGAAGGGTTAGGGTTGCGGAGTTAAGTTTTCCTTCACGAGTGAAGGAAACTTTGATTTGATCGCCCGGATAATGGTAGGAAAGGGCCTCTTCAAAACTTCCCATTCCAGTGATTTTTTGATCATCGATCTGTACGATCACATCACTTCTTTTTATGCCGGCTGACTCAGCTGCTCCCTCCCGTATCACATGAGTGACGATAACACCGTCAAGAGATTCAATATCCATTTCTTCAGCCAACTCAGGTGTGATTTCAACGGCCTCAATTCCTGGAATGGCTTTTTGAACCTCTCCATATTTGATGAGGTCATTGGCAACTTTCATGGCAATGTCAACTGGTACAGCAAACCCATACCCTGTGTAGGAACCAGTTCGGGAAAGGATAGCAGTATTGATTCCCACCAATTCCCCTTCTACATTCACCAAAGCGCCACCGGAGTTACCAGGGTTAATGGGAGCATCAGTTTGAATGAAACTTTCCAATGGAAAATCACCACCAAGAATATTGATTTGTCGTTCTTTAGCTGATACAATTCCAGCAGTGACGGTAGAAGTTAGGTTGAAAGGGTTTCCCACGGCAATAACCCATTCTCCGATTTGTAAATCCCGAGAACTTCCCCGCTTGATAGCAGGAAGGTTTTTTGCATCAATTTTTAAAACAGCTATGTCTGTATTCTTGTCAGTTCCAACTAATCGAGCCTGATAGGTGCGTTTTTTATGGATGACTTCAATAGTCTCAGCCCGGTCAATTACATGGTTATTGGTGATAATGTAGCCATCATCGGAAATGATTACCCCTGAACCAGTACTGACTTGTTGAGTAGGACCTGTTCCGAAGAAAAAGTCAAACATACTATACCTTCTTGGGTCGCTTCCTGAAAAGTTTTTGATGAAGACCACTGATTCAGTGCTGTTTTCCGAAGCAGCAACAAAGGAAATTGGAGGATTGGTCGAAAAAGTCCGAGGTACAGGCTCAAAATCTTCAGGAACAGAAAGCGAACTGCTTTCTTCAATTTTGATGGGCTTGGTTACAGGAGATTCCTCTGGAGAAAGGTCAGTGACACTCCAAAAGGCAGCTCCGGCTATTCCCGCCATGAATCCAATTGCTGTAGTTTTAAGTAGGTTTTCCATGCTTTTCCGTTTTTCAACCTGACGATCAAAATTCATTTCCGTTGGACGAATTCACATCTTTTAAGGATATTCCGTCTCAAAAACTTTTCCGAAGGGGAAAAACTGACGAATTGTACAAGGAAAAGTCTCGGCATCTTGTAATTTTGTCAGCCATCACCAAAACTTTCCTTTTTAAGGGCTGGTTAATTTTCAAAATATAATTACATGTCAGAATTGAAGCGCGTAGCCATCTTGGGTAGTACCGGAAGTATTGGTAGACAAACCCTAGATGTGATTCGTCAGCATCCTGAGGACTTTCAGGTAGAAGTATTGACCGCTCAAAACAATTGCGATTTACTTATTCAACAGGCTTTGGAATTTCAGCCCAATGCGGTAGTCATTACCAATGAAGCTAAGTATCAAGTAGTAAAAGATGCCTTGATCCCTCATGACATCAAAGTTTTTGCAGGTCCCAAAGCATTAGCGCAGGTGGTGGAGATGGAAACCATTGATGTGGTCTTGACTGCATTGGTTGGTTATTCAGGGCTAATTCCTACTGTTCAGGCTATTCGGGCTGGAAAACAAATCGCTTTAGCAAATAAGGAAACGTTAGTAGTTGCTGGTGAAATCATTACCCAACTTGCCAAAGAAAACGCTGTCAATATTTATCCGGTTGATTCTGAGCATTCGGCAATTTTCCAATGTTTGGTAGGAGAGTGGCATAACCCAATCGAAAAAATCATTTTAACTGCCTCGGGAGGACCATTTAGAGGAAAAGACCGCCAGTTTCTTGAATCAGTAACCAAAGAACAAGCCTTAAAGCATCCTAACTGGGATATGGGGGCGAAAATCACCATTGATTCTGCTTCGCTGATGAATAAAGGTCTGGAGGTGATTGAGGCAAAATGGCTCTTTGGTTTAGATACCGATCAAATAGAGGTAGTTGTCCATCCTCAAAGTATTATTCATTCCTTGATTCAGTTTGAAGATGGATCCATTAAAGCACAACTCGGACTTCCCGATATGCGTATCCCTATTCAGTTTGCTTTGAGCTATCCTCACCGACTGAAAAGTGATTTTGAGCGGTTTGATTTCTTAAATTATCCCAATTTGACTTTCGAACAACCTGATTTGAAAACCTTCCGGAACCTTCAACTGGCTTTTGATGCTTTGGAGAAAGGAGGAAATGCTCCTTGTATGCTCAATGCAGCCAATGAAATTGCCGTGGAAGCTTTCCTCAAAGATCAGATTGGATTTTTGCAAATGTCTGAGTTGATTGAAAACGCAATGAACCGTGCGGATTTCATCAGTCACCCAAGCTTGGAGGATTATGTGGCGAGTGATGAGCAGGTTCGAACTATTTCCAAAGAATTAATAAAACAGTACGTATAATGGATACATTGATTATGGTGGGCCAGCTTTTACTTGGATTGTCTATCCTGGTAGGATTACATGAGTTGGGACACTTATTAACTGCCAAGCTTTTTGGCATGCGAGTAGAAAAATTTTCGATTGGATTTCCTCCCAAAATCGCTGGGTTTCAGTGGGGTGAGACAGAATATTCCATAGGAGCGATTCCTTTGGGTGGCTTTGTGAAAATTTCCGGCATGGTCGATGAGTCCATGGATACCGAGCAATTGTCCTCTGAGCCTCAACCTTGGGAGTTTCGGTCCAAGCCAGCTTGGCAGCGCTTGATAGTGATGCTAGGAGGCATCATTGTGAATGTGATTACTGGTATTATCATCTTCGTGTTTTTAGTTTACAGCAATGGAGAAACCTTTTTTTCCAGAGATCAAATCATCGAAAACGGCATCGTAGCATACGAATATGGAGAGTCAATCGGTCTTAAAACAGGTGACAAAATCATTGATGTAAATGGGCAGCCTTACCAAAGCTTGAATGAATTGAGCAGTGGTAGTGTATTGCTTGCTGAAAATGGATATTACACTGTAGATCGAAATGGTGAGCAAGTAAAGGTAGAAATCCCTCGAGGATTTATCAATTCCTTCAATTCTGAAGAGGCTTTTTCCAAATTTGTTTCCATTCGTTATCCTTTTAATTTGTTTGCAGTCGCACCGGAAGAATCAGCAGCGGAAGCTGGGTTGAAAAAGGGAGATAAAATCCTAGCTGTAAACGGAAAGCCTATCCAATATTTTGATGAATTGCAATCAGCCTTGGCTGATTTGAAAAATCAAGAAGCCAACTTGGTGGTAGAGTCGGAAGGTGTTCAAGATACCATAGCTGTTGCAGTTTCTGCCGAAGGTACAATCGGAATCGCAGCCAATCCTTTGATTGAGCCAGTGAAGCGAAAATATGGATTTGCAGAAGCATTGAGCAAGGGAACAGAACGAGCATTTAGCGTGGTGATTATCAATGCCAAAGCTTTGGGTAAAATGTTTACCGGTGAGGTTTCTGTCAAGAATGTCAGTGGCCCAATCGGGATGGCGAAAATCTATGGTGATTCCTGGGATTGGGGTAAGTTTTGGAGTATTACCGGTTTGATTTCCATGATTTTGGCCTTTATGAACCTACTTCCTATCCCGGCATTGGATGGAGGACATGTAATGTTTCTTTTATACGAGATGGTTTCAGGAAGAGCTCCTTCTGATAGATTCCTGGAAAATGCTCAAAAAGTAGGGATGGCCATTCTATTGGTCTTGATGGTTTTCGCTATTGGAAATGATATTTTGAAATTTATCACGGGTTAACCGTAATTAGGATTTAGTAGCTAATTTAAACCGGGCTGAAAGGCTCGGTTTTTTTGACTCTGCCAATATGACCCCATTTCCCTTTGGCATAAGGCTTGAACCTTCAATGCCTACGCAGAGAATAAAGAGTTTTAAATAGAAAATTTGCATTAAACCGACAGCTTGTCTGTCAAAATGTCTATATGAGCCAATTTGAAAAGTCCTTATTTGAAAATCTGATTGTCGGAGATTATGCCAATGAAGGGGATTTGATCCAATTAATTACCGATGAAGAGGATGGTCAGCAAGGTACCGAAGATTTTAAAGAACAAATACCGATTTTATCGGTCCGCAATACAGTGCTTTTTCCGGGTGTGGTAATTCCTATCACAGTTGGTAGACAGCGATCCATCAAACTGGTCAAAAAAGCCCAAAAAGGTGATAAACTCGTTGGGGTTTGTGCTCAAATCAATCCTAACGTAGATGACCCAAGTTGGGAAGATATTTACCAGGTTGGAACAGTTGCCAAAATCATCAAGATGATCGTATTGCCGGATGGGAACACTACGATTATTATCCAAGGGAAAAAGCGCTTCCAGATTGAAGAGCAGGTTACAGATGATCCTTATTTTGTGGCTAATGTGAAGTATTTAGATGAAAATTTTCCTAAATCTTCCAAAAGAGTAAAAGCCTTAGAGGAATCCTTAAAAGAAGCTGCTACCCGAATATTGCACTTGAATCCTGAGATTCCTCGGGAGGCACAGGTTGCTTTGGATAATATCGACAATACGCCTTTTTTGACCCATTTTCTTTCCTCCAACATTAATGCACCTGTAGAGTCCAAGCAAAAATTATTGGAGATAAATGATGGTGTAGAAAGGGCTACTTTGTTGCTGGAGTTTATGCTGAAGGATATTCAAATGCTGGAGCTCAAGTCAGAGATTCAGAAAAAGGTTCATACCGATATCGATCAGCAGCAACGGGATTATTTCTTGCGACAGCAGATGAAAATCCTTCAAACCGAATTAGGTGAAGAAGGTCCCGAAAAAGAAGTAGAAGATTTACGTGCTCGAGGAGCTCAGAAAAACTGGTCGCCAGAGGTAAAAAAGCATTTTGAAAAAGAGCTGGATAAAATTCTTCGAATTAATCCTTCCGCAGCAGAATATCCTATTGCACTCAACTATGCGGAAACCATGGTTGAATTGCCATGGAATGAGTATACTCAAGACAATTTCGACCTGAAGCATGCTCGAAAAGTGCTGGATACTGATCATTTTGGATTGGAAAAAGTCAAAGATCGAATCATCGAATATTTGGCGGTCTTGAAGTTGAAGCAAGATTTAAAAGGTCCAATTCTTTGTTTGTATGGCCCTCCTGGAGTCGGAAAAACTTCTTTGGGTAAATCCATAGCAGCTGCTTTGGGAAGAAAATATATTCGAATGTCTTTAGGTGGTCTTCATGATGAAGCTGAGATCCGAGGACATCGAAAAACCTACGTGGGAGCGATGCCTGGAAAGATTATTCAGAATATGAAGAAGGTCAAGACATCCAATCCTGTTTTTGTATTGGATGAAATCGATAAGCTTTCTTCGGATTTCAGAGGAGATCCCAGTTCAGCTTTCCTTGAAGTACTGGATCCGGAGCAGAATTTTGCTTTTATGGACAACTTCTTGGAAGTAGAGTATGATTTGAGTAAGGTCCTATTCATTGCTACAGCCAATTCTTTGGATACTATTCAGCCTGCACTTCGGGATCGAATGGAAATCATCGAAGTGACCGGGTATACCCAAGAGGAAAAGGTCGAGATTGCTAAGCGTCATTTGGTGCCCAAGCAGCGAAAAGAACATGGCTTAAAGGCCAATCAAATTCGATTCGACAAATCTGCTTTGGTGAAAATCATCGAAGATTATACTCTTGAATCCGGCGTTCGGAATTTGGAGCGTGCAATTGGAAAAGTGGTCCGTCATGTGGCAAAATCCATTGCAATGGAGGAAGAGTATGATCCAAGAATCAATTCCGAAACTGTTAGAAAGGTTTTGGGTGCGGAGATTTTCGATAAGGAAACTTATCAGGATAATTCCATAGCTGGTGTAGTTACTGGACTGGCTTGGACTAGTGTAGGAGGAGAAATTCTATTCATAGAATCCAGCTTGAGTCGTGGAAAAGGGCGTTTGACTCTTTCCGGACAGCTAGGAGATGTGATGAAAGAATCTGCCATGACTGCGCTTTCTTATCTGAAATCAAGAGCTGAGGAGTTGGGAATAGATTACCGCATCTTTGATCAATATGACTTGCATATCCATGTGCCTGCGGGAGCGGTACCGAAGGATGGCCCATCTGCTGGAATCACTATGTTAACAGCCATGGCTTCTGTCTATACACAGCGAAAGGTGAAATCCAAATTGGCGATGACAGGAGAAATCAGTTTGATTGGAAAAGTATTGCCAGTGGGAGGAATCAAGGAAAAAATCTTGGCTGCTAAACGTGCTGGAATCCGCGAGATTATCCTCTGCAAAAAGAACAAGCGGGATATTGATGAAATCAATGAAAATTATCTTAAAGGGTTGGAATTTCACTTCGTAGATTCAGTAAGTGAGGTTCTTGACATAGCATTACTCAAATCAAAAGTTAATCATCCCCTTCACTTCGTTTTTCAAGAGGAGAAATCCTCTAATTGAAAAAAAATAACTAAAGGGAGAAATAGATTTTCTTACCCTTGTGGTAAGTATTGATTTTTAAAAATTAGAAATATGAATCAGACATTTTCACTCACTCCTCGACAAATTGTAGCGGAGCTTGATAAATATATTATCGGTCAGGGCGATGCCAAGCGAAATGTGGCAATTGCCTTACGAAACCGTATCCGTAGGATGATGGTCAAATCCGATATCCAAAAAGATATTGTTCCTAATAATATCCTCATGATCGGTTCGACCGGAGTGGGTAAAACCGAAATAGCTAGAAGGTTAGCGAAAGTGGCGCAAGCTCCATTCACAAAAGTGGAGGCTTCCAAATTTACAGAAGTTGGCTATGTGGGCCGGGACGTGGAGAGCATGGTTCGGGACTTAGTAGAGCAGTCAGTTCATTTAGTTAGAGAGGTTAAAAATGAAGCCGTTAAAGCACGCGCTGCTGAAGCTGTTGAAGAGCAGATCTTGGATATTTTGATTCCGCCAGTAAAAGGTGCTGGTTTCAGAACTCCTGTTTCAACCACTCAAGAAGAAGAACCTGCAAATGATCAGGAACTTAATGAGCGAACACGTGAACGATTTCGGGAGAAACTCCAAAATGGCGAGCTAGATGAACGAAAGATTGAAATTAATGTAAAGGCATCTTCACCGGTTGGAATTGGAATGATCGGAAACGGAATGATGGATGATGCTAGCATGGCCGGGCTTCAGGATATGATTTCAGGTATGATGCCTAAGCGCACTAAAAAAAGAAAATTGAGTATCGCAGAGGCTCGGAAAGTTTTACTTGAGGAGGAGATTTCCAAATTGATCGATTTTGATGAAGTCAAAGAAGAGGCAATCAAACTTGCTGAGAATAATGGAATCATTTTCATTGACGAAATTGATAAAATCGCTTCCAAGTCCGGTAAAAATGGAGGTGGGCCTGATGTGAGCCGGGAAGGTGTACAACGGGATTTGCTTCCAATCGTGGAGGGTTCCTCTGTAAATACCAAGTATGGAGTGATCAATACCGATCATATTTTATTCATAGCTGCAGGAGCATTCCATGTAAGCAAACCTTCAGATTTGATTCCAGAACTTCAGGGTCGTTTTCCGATTCGCGTGGAGTTAAATAGCCTTACTCAGGAGGATTTTTCCAGAATTCTTAGAGAGCCTAAAAATGCATTGACCAAGCAATATCAAGCTTTATTTGAAGCAGAAGGGGTTTATTTAGAGTTTAATGAGGAAGCCATTGATGAGATTGCACGAATTGCATTTTTGATCAATCAAGAAGTGGAAAATATTGGTGCGAGAAGACTTCATACTGTGATGTCCCATCTTCTCAATGACTTTCTATTTGATGTGCCGGATAGTATTGAACCGAATTCCCGAATCATGATCACCAAAGAAATGGTTCAGGAGCGATTGAATTCCCTGGTTAAAAACAGAGATCTTTCTCAGTATATTTTATAATCATTTGCCCCGGTTTTCAACCGGGGTTTTTTTATGAAAACAAATTAAGCCTAAAGCAATTTTATCGATTTTTGATTTTTGGGACGATCCTTGCTAGTAGTAAATCATCATCCTGATTTTCTTTACTTATGAACAAGTCTCTTGTCGTTATTACCGGTCATTCCAAAGGTTTAGGAAAAGCTCTTATGCATCATTATTTGAGTCTAGATCACTACGAGGTGATTGGGATTTCAAGGTCAACTTTGGATGTGGAGTCACCAAAACTTCGACAGGTAAGTTTAGATTTATCTGATTTAGATATTTTAAAAAATGAACTAGAAGAGGTTTTTCCAAAGGAGGATTATCAGGAAATTATTTTGATTAATAATGCTGGTTGGATAGGAGAGATAAAGCCCATTGGCAATATGCATCCGAGAGAAATGCGGATTCAGGTAAATGTCAATCTTCTGGCTCCTATGTACCTTACCAATGCATTCATAAAAGCCTACAAAAATCACCCTTCCAGAAAATTAGTATGTAATATTTCCTCAGGCGCTGCCACTCGACCTGTTGCAGGTTGGGGAGGATATTGTAGCACCAAAGCAGCTTTAGCTATGTTTACCATGGTGGCAAACAAAGAAAGTGGCTCTTCTGATTTCCGCTTTTTCAGTTTAGCGCCAGGTATTGTGGATACGGAAATGCAAGCAGAGATTCGAGAAGCTGCTGAGACTGATTTTCCAGAATTGAAGAAGTTCTTGGAGTTTAAAGAGCAGGGAGAATTGGTGAACCCAGAGGACGTAGCTAAAAAAATCGAATATCTTCTCAGTAATCCAGATCAGTTTCCAGAGGTATCTCAGGATGTCCGGCATTATGAAATCTCCTAGGCTTTTTTCTTGGGGTAATCTAAATAGATCATCTTAGTTTTTTTCGGTTTAAAGTCCGACCAAGAATTTTCCTTGGATTCAAATCCACAAATTCCAGCTGTAGGTAAGTTGTCTAAGTCTATTCCGAGATGGTGAATCAACTCATTCATGCCCGGATTGTGGCCTATTACAAAAAGACAGTCTATTTTATCATCTTGCTGCTGGATAAAATGGAGGTAAGTACTTGCTGAGGCATGATATAGCCTACTTTCAAAATCAATTTTTTTAACCGGAAATTTTAATTCTTCTGCAATAAGTTCTGCTGTTTCTTTTGCTCGAAGTGCTGTAGAGGAGATGATTTTATCTGGAATAATCCCCTTCAATTTTAAGCGTTTTCCCATCTTGGGTGCATCTCTTAAGCCTCGAGGGGCAAGAGGCCTATCATGGTCATTGGACCAAGGTTCTTCCCAGGATGATTTTGCATGACGGATTAAGTAAACTTTTTTCATGCTTCCGAAATAGAATTTTGAATTTTTTGATATTTCTAAACAAATATTTACATTACTTGCATATTCATTTACAATTTATATTAATTTATTATGTTTACCGGTACAGTAAAATTTTACAATGAAGCCAAGGGTTTCGGTTTTATCGTGGACGATGAGTCTCAAAGTGATATCTTCGTTCATGCGACCGGATTGGTGGACAAAGTTGCCCAAAATGACAAAGTAACCTACGACGTCAAAGATGGCAAAAAAGGTCCTAATGCCATCAACGTCAAGAAAGCATAAAAGCATTTTTGATTTGAAAAATTGATCCCCGGCTAGTCCGGGGATTTTTTTTATTCTTTTTGATCGTCCTGATCCTCTTTTTCCGGAGAAGGATTGCTAGGTTTAGTGATCGTCTCTTTCCAGCCAAAAGGAAGAGACTTGAGATAAAGATCTCTTTTTGGATACGGAATTTCGACTCCATTCTCTTGGAAAATTTCAAAGATCGAGGTCATGACATCAGACCTGATTTCAAGCCATACATCCATACTTTCTACCCAAAAAAGCAATCTAAAATCAACAGAGGAATCTCCAAAGTTCTGCATGAAGACTCTCGGAGGAGGAGATTTTAGAATATTGTTTTTTATGAGCGCATCGGTCAACAGTGTTTTGACCTTTTTCATATCCGATTCATAAGATACTCCAATAATCAATTCAATTCTACGTCGCTTATCAGAAAGTGTCCAGTTGATTAAACTTTGAGACAGGAGATCGCCATTGGGTACCACTATTTCCGATCCATCATAGGCTAAAATCTTACTAGCTCGAATCCCTACTTCTTTTACGGTTCCTTTATTCATCCCGACTTCGATTTCATCCCCAATTTGGATAGGCCGCTCAAATGCGAGGATAATTCCGGATACCAGATTGTTGATGATGGTTTGCAGACCAAAACCAATACCTACGGATAGCGCTCCCAATACAATAGTGATTCGGTCTAGAGGGATTTTGGCAGCAGTCAGAGCTATAAAAAAGCCTATAATAATGACGGCTAGTCGGATTAGTAATACAGAACTTCCCAGTCGGTTTTTTCTCGAGGTAGCGTTCCGCTGATCCATAGTTGAAAAAAAGTAGGCAATACTGTTTGCTAAGAAGGAAGAAATCAAAAGTATGATTAAGAACAAAAAGATCGTTCCAAATGTAAATGTGGTGTCTCCTAGGATATATTCTTTGGAAAGAAAAATGGTAGCATATTCGTAGGCAATGTCAAAATAGCCTAAGTGAGTTAAGAATCCATATAACCAGATTCCTAAAGCAAATAATTGTAGAATTCCTGAAAATCTTTTTTCTAGTTCTTTAAAATCAATAAAACTAGAAATCATATCAGTATTCTTTTTGGATTCTAAGACAAGGAAAAAAGACTGCATCACCAGATGGGTAAAGATGTAAAGTGATACACCTCGAAAAAAACTTGTAACGCCCGTAATTGTGTAAAGCTTTGCTATACTTATTCGCCCCAAAACATTGGCTCCAAACGAGAATAATTGTGTAAAAAACAAGAATAGAATCAGTGCTCCTAAAACCTTCTTTCCTTTGAAGGATTGTCCTTTGATTTTTTTGTAGCTCAAAAGGCCAAAGAGGACTGCTAGGAAGTTGACTACAATCAGAAAAAATCGTTCATCATAATTTTGTTCCCAATTCACCCCAAATGTAGGTCCAATCAAACTTAGCGGTAAAAAGATCCACCAAATACGACGAAATCCATCCGAAAAATAGTCTTTAATAAGCCATGAACTGAAAAACACGAATATCAGGGATAGTACTGAGTTGAAAGCGAGTGGAGGTCGGTCAAATACAAGAAAGAAAAATGGTACAATGATGAGAAAAGATGAAATAATTGGAAATTTTTCAACTGAGGAGCCTTTTGAGAGAATAGTATGGCTGAAGTCCTTTTCATTCTGAATTTTTCTAACAGTCCTTTTTAGCGAAAACCCTAAAACAAAAAGAACGATAAAGAAGGAAATCAGCTTCCCCAAATTCCTTTCAAAAAAATACATAATGAAAGTGCCATTGGCAATTAGGGATTCTTTTAAGATTAATAAAGTTGACTTTTTTGACCCAAAAGTTTCATCTCTAGGTTCCCAGAGAAAATTGACCTCTTTTTTCCACATTTTTCGATTTAGCTCAATGGACTTTAGACGGAAATACTGACCGATAGATATAATTCTACTAGTCAAATCATTGAGCTGTACCTGAAATCTCGTCAAAGTTATTTCTTGTCGAAAAATCTCATTCTCTATTTCACTAATTTGGCTGCGAAGTAATTTTACTTCGTCAAAAAGGTCAGGCGCAACTTGTAGATTTTCCTCACTAATATTGAAAATTGAATCCTGTTTGATTTGGGCTAAATCTTCATTTGCCTGTAGGATTAGCTTTACTCGATCATCGATAATCGACTCGTACTTTTCGATTTCGACCATGATCCCTCCAAGGAGGGTAGTGATTCCTTTTAGATAGCGGATATTATCTTGACGTATGGTATCCTGAACCAAGATCCTCATGGAACTAACTGCTCGATCTATTTCAGGCAGATTTTCTTTAATTTCCATGGTATCCAAGGGCTCCTTTAATCCAATTTTTATTCTGCTAATATTAATTGAATAGCGTTTGGATTTTGAAATCAATTGGGATAAAACCAAACCTAGCTGATTTTCCCTTTTAACACCTGTATCAATTTGTGGCTTAGATTCAATATCCTTCTTAAAATTTTGAATTGATTCTGAGCTATCTAGCTTATTAGAAACGAAATTAAGGTCTTTTCTAACTGCATTTTGTCCGTGAAGGCCAGTGGGAAAAAGCAGGAGTATCAGAATGATTGGAACTAATAAATAGGAGGATTTCATATCGAGAAGAATGATCCTTTAAATTAGAAAAAATTAGCTTCAAAAAAATAAGTAAAAAAACTGCCCTTTTGTCATTAAATAGATGGGTTTTCTCCGAAACCAAGTCAAAATGTCCCTCTAATTTTGCTGGTACGAAAATTTCTAATATCAAATCAGATGTTTTAGAATATTAATTAACAAAGGAGGATAATATGAAACTCGCAAAGTATAACCAACTAGACTCTATGTTTCCTGCTGATCTTGGAGGACTATTTGAAAGGTTTTTCAATGAATCTTTAGGAAACGAAACACGGAAATTTAATCCTGCTGTGGATATTTCCGAAGATGACGAACAGTTTGAAATTCAGGTTGCTGTTCCCGGTATGAAAAAGCAAGATTTTCATGTGGACTTGACAGAGGGAAGATTGACAATTTCCGGTGAGCGTAAAATCGAAGAGAAAAAGGAGGGGAAAAACTACCACAGTTTGGAAACTCAATATGGTTCCTTTTCCAGAGCATTCTATGTTCCAGATAATGTGAATCCAGAAAAAATCGAAGCAGTTTATGAGGATGGAATCTTGAAGATTTTCCTTCCTAAAGCAGAAAAGAAAGAAAGAAAAGCTTCGATCGAAGTGAAATAATCAAGGAGTGGGTTAACCCCACTCTTTTTTTTGAGTTAAAAAGAAGTAAGCCCGGTTAAAACTGGTTAAATTGATATTCACTTTAGACTTTATTGAATAAAATTTGAGTTAATCAGAAGAAACAAGAACAGGAATATAATTATGAACAAAAGACAATTCTTTCTAGGAATGTTGTTGGCCTCTCTTATCGGAGGCATTGTTGCTTTGGCTGGAGTGAGTTATTTCATGCAGTCGCAGGAACCTTCAAGTTTCGATGAAAAGCAGAAGGCAAGTTTTGTAAACTTACTTTCTGGAGAAAATTTTACCGTACCAGAGGGAATCAATTTTGTGGCTTCCGCTCAATTGGTTACCCCAGCAGTAGTTCACGTGAAAAGTACCATGGGCTTTGGTGGAAATACTCCAAGAGATCCCATGCAAGAGCTATTTGGATTTCCTCCAAGAGGAGATCAGGGATTTAGAGGAGCGATGAGCTCTGGATCTGGTGTGATTATTTCGTCAGATGGCTATATCGTGACCAATAACCATGTAGTCGAAAATGCTACCCAAATTGATATTTCTTTGGATAACAACAAACGTTACATAGCGAAAATAATCGGAACAGACCCGACTACTGACTTGGCTTTATTGAAAATTGATGCAGATGGATTACCATTCGTCAAATTCGGTGATTCTGATAACACAAAAATTGGAGAATGGGTATTGGCTGTTGGAAATCCATTCAATCTAAACTCAACGGTAACTGCTGGAATTATTTCAGCTAAAGCCCGGAATATCGGAATCCTCAGAGGAGTCGAAAACAATCTTCAGATCGAGTCATTTCTTCAAACTGATGCAGTGGTAAACCCAGGAAATTCTGGAGGAGCCTTGGTGAATTTAGCAGGAGAATTAATAGGAATTAATACGGCAATTGCATCCAACACAGGGACATTTGCTGGTTATTCATTTGCTGTTCCAAGTAGTCTTGTAAAAAAAGTAATGGATGACTTGATGGAATATGGTGCTGTTCAGCGTGGTTTGCTTGGAGTAACAATTCGAGATGTTAGTCCAGAGTTAGAGGACGAATTGAATGTTGAATTACCTGTTGATCAGGGAGTTTACATTAATGGTGTAAATCCAGATAGTGGAGGAGAAGAAGCTGGACTAAAGCCTGGAGATATTATCGTCGGGGTTGATGGTCGGGAAACTACCTCTGTTTCTATCCTTCAGGAAATGGTGGCTAGAAAACGTCCAGGAGATCAAGTCAACGTCGAATATATCCGAGACGGCAAAAAAATGGAGACGGTAGCTACGCTTCGGAATTTTAATGGAAACACCAATATTGTTGAGAAGGAAGTCAAGAAGACTTATGAATTTGATGGGGTTCTATTCGAGAATATTTCCGACGAGCAAAAAGAAAGATTGGGAATTTCAGGAGGAGCCATGATCACAACTGTAGGTAGATCAGGTTGGAGATCTGCAGGTGCTAGACCTGGATTCATCATCACCTCAATCATCAGTGAAGATGGAAGAATCCGCATTTCGGATGCTGACAGACTAATTGAAGTATTGAATGATCTAAGTGGTCAAGAAGTGGTAGTACTCGGAATGTTCAATGATGGAACAGAATACTACTTCGAAGTGGAAGTAGATTAATCAGAAAAATCCAATAAAAAATCCCGATGATTGCTCATCGGGATTTTTTTATTTAAGCCACTTGAAGCCGTTTGAATTTTGATTTATCAAACTGGGATTTAGCGTAAGCTTCATCGATTACAAGTTCTTTGATGCTATCATCAGATGGAAGCTCGTACATCGCGTCAGTGATGATTGCTTCACAGATAGATCGCAATCCTCTTGCTCCTAAATTGTATTCGACGGCCTTATCCACGATGAAATCCAAACCACTTTCTTCGAATATCAATTTAACCCTCTCCATTTCTAGAAGTTTGGTGTATTGCTTCACCAAAGCATTCTTTGGTTCAGTCAAAATACGTTTCAATGCTTCTTTATGAAGTGGATCCAAATGAGTAAGTACAGGTAATCGGCCGATAAGTTCTGGAATCAAGCCGAATGCTTTTAAATCTTGAGCAGTGATATATTGAAGTAAGTTTTCCCGGTCAGCTACAGCTGAACCTGCCGCTTTGCTGAAGCCTAAAGGTTGGGTATTCAAACGTTTCGCAATGTGTCTGGCAATCCCATCAAATGCTCCACCGCAGATAAACAGAATGTTCTCCGTGTTTACGGCAATCATTTTTTGATCAGGATGCTTTCTGCCACCTTGTGGAGGAACATTTACCACAGTACCTTCCAAAAGCTTTAACATCGCCTGCTGAACGCCTTCCCCGCTTACATCTCTTGTGATAGAAGGGTTATCCGATTTCCGAGCGATTTTATCAATCTCGTCAATGTATACAATTCCTCTTTCAGCAGCTTCAACATTATAGTCAGCAGCTTGTAATAGCCTTGTCAAAATGCTCTCAACGTCTTCCCCTACATATCCAGCTTCTGTAAGAACAGTGGCATCGGCAATGCAGAAAGGAACTTCAAGAATCTTTGCAAGGGTTTTTGCCAAATAGGTTTTTCCGGTTCCTGTATCACCAACCATGATGATGTTAGATTTTTCGATCTTCACATCATCTTCATCAGCTTTCTGAAGCAGTCGTTT
The DNA here is from genome assembly GCF_004571135.1 of Algoriphagus kandeliae. Taxonomy (GTDB): domain Bacteria; phylum Bacteroidota; class Bacteroidia; order Cytophagales; family Cyclobacteriaceae; genus Algoriphagus; species Algoriphagus kandeliae. Next base: position 10,803 of record NZ_SPSB01000004.1, on the reverse strand, counting down.
GTAGTGATTATAAACAGCTACGGTAAGGACCTTTTTTGCATCTTCTTGTCCAATCACATATTGGTCCAAGTAGGAGGTAAGTTCCTTTGGCTTCTTGAGTTTGAATTTGGGTTTGGATTGAGAAGATTTTTTGGTTTTCTCCTCTTCTCCCAAGATCATATGTGCTTGCTCAATGCAGAAATTACAGATATGAGCAGATATGCCTGAAACCATCAGGTCAACATCTTTTTTGTTTCTTCCGCAAAAAGAGCAGGTAACTTGAGCCATTAAACTGATTTTTTAACTAATACTTCATCGATTAAGCCATATTCTTTAGCTTCTGGAGCTTTCAACCAATAGTCTCGGTCAGAGTCTCTTTCGATTTCTTCAAATGTTTTTCCAGTATGATTCGCCAAAATCTGATAGAGTTCCTGTCTCATGGAAAGGATCAACTTAAGTGAAATCTCCATGTCTTTAGATTGACCTTGCATTCCTCCGGAAGGTTGGTGAATCATTACTCTAGAATGTTGTAAAGCAGAACGCTTGTCTTTTGCTCCGCCTGCCAACAATACAGCTCCCATAGAGGCAGCAATTCCTGTACAGATGGTAGCAACATCAGGGCCGATGTATTGCATGGTGTCATAAATGCCAAGTCCAGCTGTCACAGATCCTCCTGGGCTGTTGATGTAAAGAAGTACATCTTTTTTAGAATCCACCGATTCCAAGAAAAGCAACTGTGCTATGATGATATTAGCGATATGGTCATCTACTGGTGTTCCCAAAAAGATGATGCGATCCATGATCAATCGGGAGAAAACGTCGATTTCCCGGAAGTTGGAAGGACGCTCTTCAATGACTGCCCGAGTCATGTTTTCGATATGCTGTGTGTACTGGTCAAAAGCTGATCCACTCACTCCTTGGTTGTGGATGGCGTATTTTCTGAATTCCTCTTTGTTGATCATAATTTGATAAATGTGGTTAACAAAAATAAAAAAAGCCCTTAAATAAGGACTTTTTTAGATTCTTAATCAATTTACTTTTCCAAAAGTTCCTTATACTCGTCAAGGCTGATCTCCTTTTCTTTCAGGGAAATTTTCTCCTGAGCAAAGTCCAAAACTTTATCATTTTGTACTGAGGTCAGCATGTTCATGTAGTTTTGACCCTCATTTCCTTTCAGATAATTATCTACGAAAAGATCCATGCTGTCTTCCAAAGATGCTCCCAACCCAGAAGATGCAAATTGCTCTCGGATCATTTCTTTGGTTTTTTCAATTACATCCTGATGCTCGGCTTTGATTTCATTTGCTCTTGCGATTTCATTTGAAACCAAAGACCAAACTAATTGACGAGCGTAAATTGGGAATTCGTTTTCTACGTCTTGCTCGGTAACTTTCCCGTCATTTGCTTTCAGTAACCATTCCTTCAAGAATTCCTCAGGAAGGTCAAGATTGGCTTTTTCAACCAATATTTTCTTCAATTCTTCCTCTGTGAATACCTTAGCCTCACGATTGTAATTTGACTGAAGCGTTTCGCGAACTTTATTCAAAAATTCTTCTTCGGATTTCACTTGATCAGGGCCAAAGATTTTATCGAAAAACTCCTGGTCCATTTTAGCTTCTTCAGTTCGGTTGATGTTCTTGATAGTAAAAGTCAAGTTATCAGAGATGGAAGCAGCTTCTTCTTCATTCAAACCAAAAGCTTCTTCCCACTGGCCCTTCTTCACATCCTTTGCTGCGAATTCAACCACTTCATCCTTTCCTTTTCCGATAAACTTGTCTGCAAGCTTTTTAGTGATTTTGGAAAGGTCAAGAGAAACAGTCTTAGAAAATTCTCCTTCTGCAGCAGCTAAGTCCCCATAAACATGGTCTCCTGCTTCAGCAGTTTCAGGATTGGTGCTGTTTCCATATTGAGATTTTAGATTGGCAACAGTCTCGTCTACCAGTTTGTCATCAACCTTAATGCTATATTTATTGGCTTTGATTGACTTATCTAGAGGAAGTTCAAAATTTTCAATGAAGCCGATTTTATATTCAAAATCGAAATCCTTCTGGTTTTTCCAATCAATTTTTTCCTCAACCTTTTCAACTGGAAGTGGGTCACCCAATACTCTAAAGGTTTGTTCCTTCAAATAGTTGTTAAGTGATTCACCTAAGATATTGTTGATTTCATCTACCAAAACAGAAGTGCCATAGATGTTTTTGACCATACCAAGGGGAGCTTTTCCTGGGCGGAAACCTTTGATATTCACCTTTTTGGCGTAGTCTTTCAGTTTAGCATCAACCTTGGTTTGATAATCTGCCTCAGTTAGTTTAATTTTAATAGAGGCTTGATTGGCGGAATGCTTGTCTAGTGTAATTTCCAAAGCGCAATTATTTATGATAAGTCTGAACTAAAAACCCTCAATCTCTTTCCCGAATTCTAAATTCAGGTAGTGATTGAGGGTCCGATATTTGTGCGGATGGAGGGACTCGAACCCCCATGCCTCGCGGCGCTAGATCCTAAGTCTAGTGCGTCTACCAATTTCGCCACATCCGCTTGAACTCACGCAACACGTTCGTGCGTTTTTCAATTGTGGATGCAAAGGTAGCTACATAAAAATAATTTACAAGCATGCCCATAAAAAAAATTATCAACGTGCATTTCGAATTCTTTCGAGCCATATTTGTTATACAATTTCTGATCAATGACCATGATCCAAGTAGATATTGAGGAGGAACGGAAAGAAATTCTAAAGCGGTACCGAAAACTGCTGCGGGAGGCGAAGCCATTTCTAAAGCCTGGTGATGCTAAAATCATCAAAAAAGCATTCAATGTGGCATTGGAGGCTCATAAGGATATGCGTAGAAAGTCAGGTGAGCCTTACATCTACCATCCTTTGGAGGTGGCACTGATATGCGTGGAAGAAATCGGGTTAGGTACTACTTCCATTGTTTCGGCTTTGCTACATGATGTAGTCGAAGACACGGATTGGGAATTAGAAGATATTGAGCGGGAGTTTGGTCAAAAAGTTATGACTATCATTGATGGCTTGACCAAAATCGCTGGAGTTTTTGATTATGGAAGTTCGCAGCAAGCTGAAAATTTCCGGAAAATGCTTCTTACTCTTTCAGATGACGTCCGGGTAATTTTGATCAAAATCGCTGACCGGCTAAATAACATGCGGACTTTGGCTAGCATGCCTCGTCACAAGCAATTAAAAATTGCTTCTGAGACCATGTATTTATACGCTCCGCTTGCGCACCGATTGGGGCTTTATGCGATCAAATCCGAATTGGAAGATTTGTATTTGAAGTATACCGATACGGCGACTTACAAGGATATTGTTCAGAAGATCAATGAATCCAAATCCTACCGTAACCGCTTTATTAAAAGTTTTATCCAGCCAATCGAAGAAGAATTAACTAGACAGGGTTTTAAATTTAGCATAAAAGGTAGACCAAAGTCCGTTTATTCCATTTACAATAAAATGAAGAAACAGGGAATCCCATTCGAGGAGGTTTATGACCTTTTTGCAATCCGGATTATCCTGGAATCTGAACTGGAAAATGAAAAAGCGGACTGCTGGCAGGTTTATTCCATTGTCACTGACTTTTATCGACCAAATCCAGACAGATTAAGAGACTGGATTTCTACTCCTCGTTCTAATGGCTATGAATCTTTGCATACCACGGTCATGAGTAATTCAGGTCAGTGGGTAGAAGTGCAGATTCGAACCCAGCGCATGGATGAGATTGCGGAGCGAGGCTATGCGGCCCATTGGAAATACAAAGAAAAAGACCATAGTTCAAGAGGATCTTCCGGCCTTGATGAATGGATTACCCAAGTAAGAAGCATGCTGGAGTCAAATGAAGGCAATGCAATTGAATTCATGGATGATTTTCGCGGTAATCTTTTTCAAGAGGAGGTTTTTGTATTTACTCCTAAGGGCGATTTGAAGGTTTTGGCATTCGGAGCTACTGCTCTGGATTTTGCTTTTGAAATCCACACGGAGGTTGGGGCTCGCTGTATAGGTGCTAAAGTCAACCAAAAGTTGGTGCCGATTACCCATAAATTGAAAAATGGAGATCAGGTTGAAATTCTAACTTCCAACAAGCAAAAACCTTCGGAAGATTGGCTAACCCATGTGGTTACCTCTAGGGCGAAAGCTAAAATTAAAGACGCTCTACGAGAGGAAAAGAAATCAGCTATTTTGGATGGGCGAGAAATTGTTCAGCGGAAGTTAAAGCAGATGAAAATGGAGTTTAATTCGGAAACCGTTGAAAAACTCCGGGCCTATTTTGAGCTGAAGACTGCTAATGATTTTTATTACCGCGTAGGAAAGGGTATAATCGACCCAACCACTATTAAGTCCTTCAAGGATTTTAAAGAAAACCAAAAGTTAAAACACAAAGCCATTCAAGAAAAGGTTAAGGACGAATCCACCTTTACCAAGGAAATAAAAAGCCTCAAAGGTCCGGACCACGATCAGCTCTTAATTGGTGAGGATATGGATGTGGTGGATTATATTTTGGCCAAGTGTTGCAATCCCATTCCTGGTGATGATGTGTTTGGCTTTGTTACTGTTAATGAAGGGATCAAAATACATCGAACTTCTTGTCCTAATGCCCTGGAGCTTCTTTCGAATCATGGTAATCGTGTCATCAAAGCTCGCTGGACTAGCCAGAAGGAAATCGCCTTTTTGGCAGGATTGCATATTGTGGGTACCGATAGAGTAGGTCTGATTAATGATGTGACCAAGGTAATCTCAAATGAATTGAAAGTGAATATGCGTTCGATTACAGTGGATTCTGACGCAGGAATATTTGAGGGTACAATCAAACTCTATGTTCACAGTACCGAGCACCTGGAAACATTAATTAAAAATCTGCGTCAGGTAGATGGAATTATCAAGGTATCCCGCTTTGATTGAGTTTTGAATCATATATTCCCTTCATCAGTTATATTTGGAAAAATTAGCCGAAGATGTCTTTGAATACAGCCCATTTTGAGGAAGTAAAGAAAATATTTACTGCATACTTAGAGAATCAAAAACTTCGAAAGACTCCCGAGCGCTACGCTATTTTAGAGGAGATTTACAGCCGAACCGGACATTTTGATGTGGAGGGTCTCTACATCAGTATGAAAAATAAAAATTACCGAGTCAGCCGGGCAACCGTTTATAATACCCTGGATTTATTGGTAGAGTGCGATTTGGTAACCAAGCATCAGTTTGGGAAAAATTTGGCTCAATTCGAGAAATCCTACGGTTATAAGCAGCATGACCATTTGATCTGTGTGGACTGTAATCAGGTCTTGGAATTTTGTGATCCTCGAATCCAAAATATTCAAAATACCGTAGGAGATATTCTAAACTTCCAAGTGTTGCATCATTCCTTGATTTTATATGGGAATTGCAACAAGGAAAATTGTGAAAACAGACCTGAAACACCCAAATCAGCATGAAACTGAATTATCAAACTGAAAAAGACGAAAAAGCTTACTACTTACACATTCAAGGCGACTTGATAGGAGATGAAGTAGGACCAAAGCTAGTTGAAATAGTTTCGGATGCTATCCAAGAAGGAGCCAAAACCTTTGTGGTGAATTTGAGTGAGGTTCGGTATATCAGTTCCAGCGGAATCGGTTTGCTTATCACCATGCTTACTAAGATGCGGAATGTGGGAGGTGAGGTTTATCTGACTGCACCATCCGAGCATGTGAAAAAATTGCTAATCATTACCAAGTTGAACAATATTTTTACTGTATTTGACTCTGTGGAGGATTTTCGGGCAAAAAATTGATTCTTGGTCATACCTTCTTTCTGCCTAAGATTAATATTAAAATCTAATTCACTTGGTTTTCTTTAGGCTAATTGCAAATTTCGGCCTTTAAAAACTCATTACTGCATTTATTAATAGCATCAATATGAAGATGGATGTGCTGCTTGGTCTCCAATGGGGAGATGAGGGCAAAGGTAAAATTGTCGATGTTTTAGCTCCTGAATATGAGATCGTTGCGAGGTTTCAAGGTGGTCCAAATGCGGGTCATACGCTTGAGTTTGATGGGATAAAGCACGTTTTACACCAGATTCCATCAGGGATTTTTCGGTCCCAAATTTTGAATATTATCGGGAATGGAGTTGTACTTGATCCCATTATTCTGAAAAAGGAAATCGATGGGTTGGGTAAATTCTCCATCGATTACATGAAAAACTTGGTCATTTCCAAGAAAGCTACCATCATTATCCCAACTCACAAACTTCTTGATGCTGCTTACGAAAAATCTAAAGGTGATAAAAAAATCGGTTCTACCTTAAAAGGAATTGGTCCTACCTATCAAGATAAAATTGGTCGATCAGCTCTTCGTATTGGCGATGTGCTTGCTGCTGATTTCAAAGAAAAGTACGATACGCTGGTATCCAAGCATCAGACCATCCTTTCATTTTACAATTACCCATTGGATGAATTGGCTGAAATGGAAAAGCAATTTTTTGAGGCGGTAGAATTTATCAAAGGTTTAAACCTGATTGATAGTGAATACACTGTAAATGATGCGCTTCAATCCGGAAAAAGGATTTTGGCTGAAGGGGCTCAAGGTTCTTTATTGGATATTGACTTTGGATCCTACCCTTATGTGACTAGTTCCAGTACCATGACCGCTGGTGCTTGCACAGGTCTTGGTGTAGCTCCAGCTAAAATCGGAGAGGTCTTTGGTATTTTCAAGGCCTATTGCACTCGAGTTGGAAGTGGACCTTTTCCTACTGAATTATTTGATCAGACAGGAGAAGCCATGCGGAAAGAAGGGAATGAATTTGGAAGCACGACTGGCCGTCCAAGAAGATGCGGTTGGTTAGATTTGCCGGCACTTCGTTATTCCATCATGATTAATGGCGTAACGGAGCTTTTCATGATGAAGGCTGACGTATTGAATATTTTCGAGGAAATTCAAGTATGTACGCATTATGAATTAGCTGATGGAAGCCGGGTTGATCGTTTGACCTATGAGATTTCGGATTCTGATGTGAAGCCTGTTTACAAGACTATGAAGGGATGGAATTGTTCCTTAGATCATGTTCGAGATTATGCGGATTTTCCTCAAGAACTCAAAGATTATGTAGCTTATTTGGAAGAGGAACTTCAGGTTCCAATTCGATTAGTTTCTGTGGGTCCAGATCGCACTCAGACTATTAAACGATAAGAATAATAAACTTAAAGCAAGCCCTGAAGGAATTCCATCAGGGCTTTATTTTTTTAGGGGCTGTTTTGTAATTTGCCAAAAAAGAATGAGTTGGATTTGAAGAGATTTTGGATTTTTCTGATAGGTTTTTTCGCATTTTTAATGGAGGCCAAAGCACAATTTGGTTTTCCGTATTGTGAAACTTTCCAGACCACCACTACCCAGGCAAATACTGTTTTTGGTGGGAATGCTATATTGGTAGATGGTGTTTTGCGGTTAACTAATAATCAAAATAACCAAGTTGGGTACGTTTATATCGATGTCCCATTTCCATCAGCTTATGGTATAAAAGCTGAATTTGAATATTTTTCATACGGTGGAGCTGGACAATTTTTAGCGGATGGACTTTCTATTTTTCTATTTGATGCAGCCACTCAAAATTTTTCTCCCGGAGGTTTTGGAGGTTCACTTGGCTATGCTCAGCGAAATGAAGAACCAGGATTAACCAATGCCTATTTAGGAATCGGTTTTGATGAATTTGGGAACTTTGGAAATCGTGCTGAAGGAAAAAATGGTGGATTTCAAGGTATAGTAGATGAATTGGTGCCCGATGCGATTGTGGTGAGAGGACCTGGGAATGGGTTTACGGGATATCCCTTTATTGTAGGGAGAAAAACCATGGCTTCTGGTGCTGATAAAGATGGCTTCAATCCGGGAGCTCAATTTCCGATAAGTTCTGGAGGAGCAGGAACTTTCCGGGTGACCGATCCAAATCAGCCCGGTTATCGAAAAGTTTTTCTGGAACTTCAGCCGGATCCTGATGGGGTGGGATATTTTTTGACTTTAAGAATGCAGGTCACCACCGAGCCTAACCAACCTCGAATGGTCACCATTTTTGATCGCCCTTATGATTTCCCTGCACCCAACGAATTAAAAATCGGATTTGCGGCATCCACCGGAGGATATACAAACTTTCATGAGATCCGGAATTTAGTAGTGGAAGTTTCTGCTGATGATTCGTTGAGGGATCCTGTTGGAGTGGATTTTTCGGATGTTGCTTCCTGTGAAGGTCAGGAGAATCAATACTATATCACAGACGAGGAGGTAGTTCTTCCCAATACAGGTTCACAGATTCGTTGTCTTCAGTTTTTTGAGAGTTTAGAGGATATCCAAGACAATAATTCAGATCGGTGTAATCAAGGAAAGTGTTTGGAGGAAAATCAGGTTTTGGTTTTACCTCAAGGAACATTGAGGGCTGGAGAACTGGGGGCCTATACCTTTTTCCCAAATCCCGGTACCAGGGATCAATCGGTTGAGGTTTATTATACCATTACTGATAATTATGGAAAGACTTCCTCAGGGAATAAAATCACGCTGAATATCCAAGAATCCCCTGCTCCTGTACGAATTCTTGCTTCAAATCAGGCAAATCCACTGGAGGAAAGCTACAATTTGTGTCCCGGTGAGTCAGTTCGTTTTGTATCTGAGGGGGATGAACTCTATGAGCGCTATGAATGGTATCGAGATGGGGAATTGTTAGAAAATGAAGTTGAGGCAGATCTAGTAATTGAAGAACCAGGCTTGTATGAAATTTGGGCGTACAACCGAAAAAATTGTCCCGCAAAATCAAATCAAATCGAAGTCAAATATCCTGAATACCCAAACCTCCAAATGGCAGGGACAGTGGTCGGTTGCGAACCCGGAGAGTCAGTTGATGTACTTAATGGCCTCTTGACTTATGATTCTGAAAACTATGACTATCGATTAATTGGTAATGGGTTGACGCTTTTGAATGAAGAAATAAGGTCAGTTTCCTTTTCAGGGGGGTATTTGCTTTCTGCTAAACCTAAGGACTTTGATTGTTTTGGAGATCCAATAGAAGTGGAGGTTTTTATTCAGGATATTCCATTAAGTGTGGATTTTGAATTCGCTGTTGCCGGTACAGATATAAAGGATGATGCTGGTGGAGGAATTTTTGCAGATGATCCGATTGCCTTTGAAGACTTATCAGATGAACGTGCAGTAAAGTGGATTTGGGATTTTGGAGATGGAAATACTTCAATTGAGCAGAATCCTATTCACATATTTGGGAAAAAGGGAGAATTCGAAGTTCAGTTGACAATTGAGGATGAGTACGGGTGTCAAGTTTCGATCAGTAAAGTTGTGTCGATCACAAAAAGCTATCGAATTATGGTTCCTACAGGTTTTACACCTTTGGAAGAAGAGAATCAATTTTTCACTCCAAAATACAAAGGCTTGGTTTCTGTTGATTTAATGATTTTTAATTCTTGGGGAGAATTGATTTATCGATCTAATGAACTTGGAGGGCAAGGTTGGGATGGTACTTTCCAAGGTGAGTTATTAGATGCTGGGTTTTATGTTTTTCGATTTGATGGGGTCAGTATTGATGGAGAGAAAGTGACTCGTGGTGGTAAATTTAGACTGATCAGATAATGAAAGGCAAAGTTCTTTTTTTACTTTTTTTAATTAGCTATGCCTTTTCATCTAAAGGACAAGATGTCCAATATTCTCAGTTTTATGCAAATCCGCTTTATTTAAGCCCTGCTTTCGCAGGAAGCACAGATCAAACTAGGGTAGGGTTTAATTTTAGAAATCAATGGCCAGCTTTAGAACAGAGTTTTGTTGCATTCACTGCATACGGAGATCATTTTTTTGAAAATTTTAATAGCGGTTTGGGACTTATTATTTCTGGTGCCAGGGAAAGTTTTACCCAAAGTCAGCAAATGGATATTGGATTGGTTTATTCCTATCGATTGCGATTATCAGAAGATAATTTTCTTCAATTCGGAATGCAGGGAAGTTATTCGGCTCGAGATGCATTGTTTGATGATATTATTCTTGGAACCCAATTGGATATCAATCGGGGGGTAATCTTAGGAAGTCCCGGAGATGGATTTGAGGGAGATAGTAAATTGAGTGCCTTCGATGCAAATGCAGGGATTCTTCTTTATGGAAACAGCTATTGGTTTGGATTTTCTGCCTTTCATCTCTTAGAGCCACCAATAAGTTATCTCGATATTGAGAGTAACTCTTTACCGGTTCGATACAATTTACATGGAGGGTACCGCATCAGTCTTCCTCCCGGTAATATCAATGATTATTACAATAATACGGATCAGGAAAGAAGTTTGGCGCTTGCTTTTAATTACAAAAGACAGGGGCTGTTTTCGCAACTAGATCTAGGGGCTGAGTTTTATTTTGAGCCGCTGATTCTGGGAGTTTGGTATCGAGGCCTACCTACCAAGTATCAATTACCCAACAATGAATCATTAATTGCACTTGTTGGCTTAAGCTTGGATTCAGGTTTGGAAATTGGATATAGTTTCGATTTTTCAATTTCAATATTAGGCCAATCCGTTTCGGGTGGAGCTCATGAATTATCTGTTAGATATTTAATTCCTGTTAATCCTAAGAAGAGAAGGTTTTTTAATTCTCCAGGCTTCAAATTTTAAATACTTATTTTAAAAAATCGATTAGGAACCAAATTCTATTGATTTAGGTTAAAATATTACTGTTTAAAGAGAGTTAAAATTTTTTCCATGCATTTTCTCATTCTGTATCAGGGTTTTAGTGATTGGTGTAAAAAAAGGTTGTTGTTTATGCTTGCGGAGGAGAAAAAACCTCCGATATTTGTGGTCCCAAAAGCGC
>NZ_SPSB01000003.1 GCF_004571135.1 Algoriphagus kandeliae | reverse complement strand
CTTCCAATTTAGGCGGCCTGGCGCAGGGGTCCCACCTCTTCCCATCCCGAACAGAGAAGTTAAGCCCTGCAGCGCCGATGGTACTGGGGTTACACCCGGGAGAGTAGGTCGCCGCCTCATTCATTACAAGCCCCGATCACGGGGCTTTTTTTATGCCCTTACTTCTCAGACTACCAACGTCACATTCCTTACAGAATCCCTTTTCCAGCTCTCAACAAGTCCTTCTCAAAAGTTTATTTTTCATTTTTAGATTATTGTTGCAGTTTTGCATCAAATAGATTTCGAATGGCTGTACTCTTCCAAGGATTGACATGGATCGATAAGGGAGAATCCCAAAAAGGTGATTTTGTTTTTGTTGATGGTCAATTCCAATTGCTCGATTCAACACTAGACTATAAACATGCTCAAATTATCAATTCTGAAGGATGGTTGGCGTCCAAGGGTTGGATAGATCTTCGTGTTGCTTCAGGAGAGCCTGGTTTAGAACACAAAGAAACGATCGAGACCCTTTGTGATAGTCTATACTGCTCTGGGTTTTCGACAGCCGTGATGATGCCAAATACCCAACCTGTTGTTCAAAATAAAAGTCTGGTTGACTTCATCAAAAATAAATCTGCTTACAGCTCGGTTGAATTGATTCCTCAAGCCGCAGTAACCATGGATTTAAAAGGGGAAGATCTGACTGAAATGTTGGATATGCACTATCAGTCTGGGGTGACCATTTTTGGAGAAGGTAAAGATCCATTATCAAACAGTGATCGATTCCTTAAAATCATCCAATACCTTCAAAAATTTAATGGTGTCCTTTTTGATCATTCCTATGACCCGCTATTGGCAATTTTTGGACAAATGCATGAAGGTGAAGTATCTACAAGACTAGGACTTAAAGGGATTCCGTCCTTAGCTGAAGAAGTAGCTATTCAAAAAAACTTGGAGTTAATTCGCTATGCAGGTGGACGCGTTCATTTTCAGACAATTAGTACAGCAAAATCCGTAGCTCTAATCCGAAAAGCAAAAGAGGAAGGCTTAAATGTAACAGCAGATGTCTCTATTTACCAGTTGATTTTTTCAGATGGAGATTTGGTTGAATTTGATCCCAATTTGAAAGTATTACCTCCATTTCGAAGTGAGAATGATCGAATGGCTCTTTTGGAAGGGTTAAAAGACGGAACTATCGATGCAATTGTTTCGAATCATCAACCCGAAGACTATGATTCCAAATTCATGGAATTTGATTTGGCAGCTTTCGGGATGGCAGGTTTACAAACCTTTTTACCAGCAATGGTAAAATTGGAAAAGGAGTTAGGTTGGGAGTTAATGATCGAGAAACTAACTGATGGCCCCTTAGAAGTTTTAGGCCGCACTTCTTCTAATTCCATTACGATTTTTGATCCAAAAGAATCTTGGATTTACGATCACCCAAGTAATCGATCTCTTTCTTTTAACCATCCTTGGTTTGGGAAGGAATTAACAGGTAAAGTGAAATATAGAATTTACGACGGTGTTTTAAGCGAAATCGATGATTAAGTATTTTGGATCTGCTTATCAATTCGGAACCCTCGGGGGGATTCTAAGCTTGATTGCTTTTGGGGTCTTAGCTTGGATGGTACCGGATCCAACAAATCTGAATTTGATTTTCGGTTACATAATTACCCCAATTTCAATATTCCTTGCACTTAAATTTTTTAAAGATTACACTAATAATGGTTTCTTGTCATTTGCTGAAGGTATGTCAGTTGGTTTTGTAACATACATGATTATCGCGCTTCTTTCGGTGGTTGGAATCTGGGCTATTTTTCAAGTTTTTCCTGAATTCTTTGAAACAGTCAAGGCTTCCAAGCTCCAGGTAATGGCGAACAGCCGGGATACCATCATTTCTCAAGTAGGTGAAGCTTCCTATGAAAATACCCAAGAAAGTCTTTTAAAAATGAGCCCTTTAGATATAGCACTAAATGATGGGATTTGGAAAATAGTGCCCGGACTGTTTTTTACCATTATTATTTCTATTATTTTGAGAAAAAACCCTAATTAATTTATTATGGAAGAGAAGCAAACTCCTTTTCAAGCCGCTGTAAGACCTGGTCTTACGATAGGTCTTATCTCTGTGGCCTTAACTTATGTGGCCTATTTTGTCGACTCAACAATGCTAGCTTCCGGCTGGTTTGGGCTAGTTGCTCTAGTAGTGTTTTTTGTTTTGATCATCTATTTCGGTAGACAATACCGTACCGAATTAGGAGGCTTTATGACATTTGGTACAGCCTTCAATTTTTCATTTATCACCATGATTATTTCTGGCCTGATTTCTCTAGTCGGACAAATTTTGCTTTTCCAGGTGATTGATCCAGCGTTGCCTGGAGTTTTGGCAGATCAATCATTACAAAATACACTTGAGATCATGGAAAGATTTGGAGCATCTGCGGATTCTATGACTCCTGAGCAAATGGATGAAATACGTAACAGAACGTTGGATAATTTTTCCATGACTGGCCAGGTCAAAAATTTTGGAATTGGATTAATTATCTACGCGATCATTGCTTTGATTTTAGGAGCTATTCTTAAAAAAAGAGACAAATCCTTAGATTACTGATATGCTTCAAATTTCGGCGGTTGTTCCTGTTTTCAACGAGGAAGAATCTCTTTCAGAACTTACCCAATGGATTAGCCGTGTTATGCACCATCACGGCTTTTCTTATGAAATCATCCTAGTAAATGATGGGAGTACGGATGGTTCGTGGGAAAAAATCGCAGAGCTTGCCGAGGCAAATGGAAATATCAAAGGAATTAATTTCACACGAAATTATGGAAAATCTGCGGCCTTGGATGCAGGTTTTAAAAAAGCCCAAGGGAAAGTAGTGGTAACGCTTGATGCGGATTTGCAGGATAGTCCAGATGAAATCCCCGCACTTTACGAAATGATAGAAAAGGAAGGCTTTGATGTAGTTTCGGGCTGGAAAAAAGAACGTCATGACCCGATTTCAAAAACCATTCCCTCCCGATTTTTTAATGCAGTTACCCGATGGATTTCAGGTATCAAACTCCATGATTTCAATTGCGGGCTCAAAGCTTACAAATTGAAAGTGGTTAAAAACATTCAGGTTTATGGGGAGATGCATCGCTATATTCCTTTGTTAGCGAAATGGAATGGGTTTGGAAAAATTGGTGAAAAGGTAGTTCAGCATCAAGCCCGAAAATATGGATACTCTAAATTTGGGATTGAGCGATTTCTGAATGGTTTTTTGGATCTAATCTCGGTTTCTTTTGTACATCGATATAAAAAGAAGCCTATGCATTTTTTTGGATTACTAGGCACATTATCCTTCATTTCAGGTTTTTTAATTACTTGTTGGCTTATTTTCCAAAAGATTTATGGCCTCAAAAATGGTCTTCCGGTTCGAGAGATTGTTGATCAGCCTTTGTTCTTTTTGGCTTTGGTGGCATTAATTATTGGGGTTCAACTTTTTGTAACTGGCTTTATTGCCGAATTAATGACTTCCAATCAATCGAAAGAATCAGAATATAAAATAGACGAGGAAATCAACTTTGAGTATTGATGCTCTTTTCGGTTATCATTCCTGTTTACAACCGTCCAGAAGAATTGAGGGAGCTTCTGTATTCATTAACATGTCAAACCCAATCCAATTTTGAAGTCATTGTAGTAGAAGATGGGTCCGGGCTCAAGGCCGAGGAAGTTTGTCATTCTTTTCAAAAGGAATTAAGAATTCAGTATGTTTTTCAAAAAAATTCGGGTCAAGGTTTTGCCCGAAATAAAGGAATGGAACTGGCAAAAGGGGATTTTTATATTCTATTTGATTCCGATGTAGTTGTTCCAGATAATTATTTTTTTCAGGTGGAAAATGCAATTCTAGAAAGGAATTTGGACGCTTTCGGTGGTCCTGATGCAGCAGCAAAAGATTTTTCTATACTTCAAAAAGCGATGGATTTTGCCATGACCTCATTTTGGACGACGGGAGGAATTCGCGGAAAAATGAAAGACCCGGCAAAATACCAAGCTCGCGGTTTCAATATGGGCGTTTCTAAAGCAGTTTTCGAAAAAACAGGAGGTTTTTTGGATCCCAATCAGGGAGAAGATATCGAATGGAGTATCCGGATAAAAAAAGCAGGTTTCAGATTGGAATTAGTAAAAGAAGCCTTTGTTTTCCATAAGCGAAAAAATACACTATGGAGCTTTAGCAAGCAGGCTTTTTCCTTTGGGAGAAATCGTATAAATGTTTCAAGATTTCATCCAGATGCTATTCAGATTGTGCATCTTATGCCTTCTCTCTTTTTAGCCTTTTTGATCAGCTTGAGTTTGACAGGAATGCTGGGATGGAGAATTTTTATGCTCCAGTTCCTAGTTTTTAGCTGTTGGGTTTTAGCTGTTTGGATATCGGCCACTTTCAAGACTAAATCTTTTCTTGCAGGCTTGCTAGCGATAGTAACCTCAATTCTTCAGCTTTCAGCTTATGGTTTAGGCTTTATATGGGAATTCTTGGTAAAGATCTTCAAAGGTTAGCTGCCTTTTCGGCATAGGAAAATTATTTCCTTTGGGGGAAGGGCATATTTTTGAACCAGTTCTTTTGGTAGGTTTTCTACAAAGTGATTCTCTTCTATGCCAAGACCCGATTTTCGAAGTCGCTCGGCATAGTCTTTTCCATATTTTCTTACATGATCTCGCTGACCAAACAAATGTTCCCTTTCCGCTGGATCTGTAATCGTTGGATCCTCCAAGGTTTTTTCAAGTTCATAAATGGGTGATTGAATAATCCCCCAACCAGTAGGCTTCAATACTCTATTGAATTCTTCACAAACCCTCAAGTCATCTTCTACATGCTCCAAAACATGATTGCAAAAAATCACATCAAAGCTATTTTCCGGAAAGGGAATATCATGAACATCCATTTTTACCTTCGCCAAGGGGGATTCCAGATCGGCAGTGATGTAGTCCAAATTTGGCAATGCATCAAATAACTTCAAGAAACAATGCTCAGGGGCAACATGTAATACCCGGAGTTTATCGGTGAAAAAAATGGTTTCCTTTTGTAAAAATAACCACATCAAACGATGTCGCTCTAGGGAGAGGCAGTTAGGGCAAAGGGCATTTTCTCTGGCTTTTCGTCCATAAGGAAGAAATTTTTTAAACTGAGAATTACAAATTGGGCATTCCACGCCTTCTCCTTTATTTTTCCAGGCAAAAAACCTCATCGCCACAGGGCTCACACGCTGTAAGAGTGGCCTAGGAACGTATCGAATGACAAAGGAAATAGTCTTTTTAATCATGGCCCGCAATTTAGGTAACCTTCATTTCCTGTACCAGAAGTTTTCTGAAGAGATTTAGCATTTTTTCACACGATACTCTTAGGTCCTGATTGGTTAATGAATGTTCAATCATTATTTTAGTTAAATTATTTTCAAAATCTAGATACCTCATGAAGAGACTTTCAATTGTTCTATTTTGTCTTTTTGCTTTTCATCTAAGTGTTTCTGAATCTATAGCCCAAGAAGTGGTGACTTATACTCTTCAGGAAATGGTTCAGAGGGCCAAAGATCGTTCTCCCGCCTCCTTACGGGCAAAAACCAGACGTGAAAATCGCTATTGGCAGTATCGGTTATTTCGATCAAATTATAATCCCCAACTACGATTAAATGGCACCATCCCCAGTTATTCCCAAGCATTCAATAGTATTACACAGCCTGATGGTTCCATCGAATTTTTGGAGGTTCAGCAAAATTTCATGGATTTAGAATTAGGACTTCAGCAGGTGATTTCTCCTACTGGTGGTGTAATCTCGGTAAATACTTCCACTAATCGATTTGATAATTTTTTAGCCGGGCCGAATGATATCCAAACACGCTGGTCCGGAGTACCTGTCAATGTTCGTTTTCAACAGCCGCTTTTTGCCTATAATCCATATAAATGGGACAAAAAGATCCAACCCCTTCTCTTCGAAGAAAGTAAACGGGAATATGTCCAGGAAATGGAGGAGGTGTCTTTTTTTGTAAGTCAATTATTCTTTGACTATTTACTAGCTCAGGTAAATGTTGGAATAGCTCAGCAAAACCTAACGAACACCGAGGAAATCTTTTCTATCGAGCAAGCCCGCTATGATTTGGGGACTACTTTTGAGGATAAGCTGCTTCAGGTGGAGCTACAGGTGTTGCAAGCACGGCAGGATTTGGCCCAAGCAAAGTTGGATCTGGAAAGTTCAGCTCTAGCCGTAAAGTCTTTTATCGGCTTAGATCCCAATACAGAAATCGAGCTGGATTCTCCGGAAGAAGTTCCTTTTTTTGATGTAAATGTGGACGATGCGATAGAATTAGCCTTTCAAAATAGGGCAGAGGCATTGGGTTTTCAAAGGCGAAAAATAGAAGCCGAAGCAGCTATGGCTGAGGCAAAAGGACAGCGTTTTGCCGTACAATTGAATGCTAGCTATGGCTACAATAATGCTGCTTTTACTTGGTCCGATATCTATCAAAATCCCAATACCCAAGCTTTGGTTAGTTTAGGTTTTTCTGTTCCGATTTTGGATTGGGGGAGAAATAAAGCCCGTTTGGCTCAGGCTGAAGCTAATCAGCAATTGGTAGAGTATACCGTGCAGCAAGATGAAATCAATTTTGAGCAAGAGATTTTTACAAAGGTGAAGAATTTCTTGATGATTAGGGAGCGTCTTCAGGTAACCAAGGTGTCTGATGAAGTTGCCCAAAGGCGGTATGAGATAGCCATTAAGCGATATCAGTCTGGAAATGTGTCAATTACGGATCTTTCGATTGCTCAGAATGAAAAAGACACGAATCGTAGAGCCTATTTCAGCGCCTTAAAGGATTATTGGCTGGCTTATTATGAACTCCGGGCTTTGACACTTTTTGATTTCGAAAATCAGGAATTATTGTATAAAACAGAATAAAAAAAGGCGGTGTTAACCGCCTTCTTCATATTTTCTGATTTGCTCCTTTAATTTCTCGATTTCCTTTTCAAGTTTTACTACTTGTTTTTCATACTTTTGAATGGACTTAGTTTCTTTCGAGACCTGTTTAGGGGATAGTTTTCCACTAGTGTTTGATTTGTTAAACTTATCCCGACTGCTTTGTAGCTTTTTTTTCGCTTTTGCTAGCTTTTCTTCATCCTTGGCTAATTTCTCTTTTGCCTTTTCATACTTATCCTTTGCTTTGGCTTCCTTGATTTCTGCTTTGGAAGGTTCAGTGGTTTGGCCCATCACTTCAGTAGAAAGGGATAAAAGGCTTGCCAAGAGAAGAGTGGCCAAAAATCCTATTTTCAAAATATTTTTCATGAGAAAAGTTTTACTTAATGTAATGAAAATCAGCGTTATAATATAAGAAAAGCATAATTATTCGCTCGAACTTTCTTCCTGTCCGCCATTTTTAGGAAGTCTATTTGCTTTTTTTAGCGCTTCACGAATAATCCACTCCAGCTGTCCATTGGTGCTTCGGAATTCGTCCGCAGCCCATTTTTCAATGGCTTTCATGGTTTCTTCACTGATTCGAAGTGCAAATGCTTTCTTCTTACTCATAGGAAGTTTCCTCCTGCCAATAATCCAGAAATGCCTTCAATTCACCGGCCTTTTGAGTTCCGATCATGATCTTCTTTTTCTCATCCGTATGGATGGTCATTCCTTTATCGCCAATGATGCTATAAGCCTTTGTTGTTCGGTTACCCTTAATTCCCC
Source organism: Algoriphagus kandeliae (assembly GCF_004571135.1). Classification (GTDB taxonomy): domain Bacteria; phylum Bacteroidota; class Bacteroidia; order Cytophagales; family Cyclobacteriaceae; genus Algoriphagus; species Algoriphagus kandeliae. Next base: position 829,650 of record NZ_SPSB01000003.1, on the reverse strand, counting down.
ATCCTCCAAAATCCGAGATAGGAGAATAGCTGATCACCTGTATTTCTCGAATTTTGGACCTGGGAATCGTTCTCCATTTGTTGATAAAGGGGACATATCGATAATGAATGCCTACCTCATCTATTCTACTTTCGAGACGAATGCTCATCAGTAACAAAAATGTCAGCCCAACGACCCCAATGATCACAGCTGTTGCAAAAGCGATTTCATTCGGGTCTGTTTTACTCGTTTTTAGTATTATGAAGACTAAAATGAGCATGGGAATCTCAGTCATTAGCAACAAATACATGAGCCAAGTGCCACGGTAAGATTGACTTTCCTTGTAAACCTGATGAGCCATAGCTTTATTGGTTTAGTGTTCCTACGTTTAGTACGGGGTTTGCACTTTTATCTGAGCAAAGAACAACCATCAGGTTGGATACCATCGTTGCCTTTTTTTCCTCATCAAACTCAATAATATCCTTCATTTTTAGATCATCTAATGCCATTTCCACCATTCCAACAGCACCTTCTACAATTTTTTGGCGGGCGGCTACAATGGCTGTTGCCTGTTGACGCTGAAGCATGGCAGAGGCAATTTCGGATGCATAGGCTAAGTGTGAGATTCTGGCTTCAATTACCTTGATTCCCGCGTGATGCAATCGCTCGGATATTTCTTTTTCAAGGGAATGATTGACTTCTTCTACACCTGAACGAAGTGTAACTTCCGCATCTTCGTCCTCGAAATTGTCATATGGATAAAGACCTGCCATTTTTCGAACAGCAGCATCTGATTGTAAGTGAACGAAGTTCTCATAATCTTCCACATCAAAGGTAGCTTTGAAGGTGTCTTCCACTTGCCAAACCACAATGGTCCCAATCATGACAGGGTTACCAATTTTATCATTGACTTTGAGTGGTTTGTTTTCAAAGTTTCGTACCCGCAAAGAAATTTTCTTTTTGGTCATAAATGGATTGACCCAGAAAAACCCATTAGCTTTTACAGTGCCTTTATAATCCCCAAATAGAAGCAAAACCATCGCTTTATTGGGTTCGACAATAAAGAATCCTGGAATCAGGAGAATGAAAACCAGAACACTGACTACCCCAAGAACTGGGATACCATTCAAAAAGGAGTACACAGTCAAAGGGATCATAATGAGATCCAACAAGAGAATGAGGTACCCGGACCAAGGTTTAATTATTTTTTCCATATTGATATGATATTAATTTGATATCATATTGAATTACGGAAATAAATTTAGAAGGTTCAAGTATTTGCAAAAAAAAATCCCTGAAAAACAGGGATTTAAATTTTAGATCAGATTAAACTACTTTTTAGAAAAGAGAGAATCCACAAATTCTTTGCGGTTGAATATCTGCAAATCGCTCATTTTTTCTCCCACTCCGATGTATTTGACAGGGATTTTAAATTGATCTGAAATTCCAATCACCACACCACCCTTGGCTGTTCCGTCCAGTTTGGTAATAGCTAAAGAAGTAACCTCAGTCGCCTTGGTGAATTCTTTTGCCTGGATGAATGCGTTTTGTCCTGTGGATCCATCCAATACCAACATGATTTCATGCGGTGCGTCTGGAATAAACTTCTGCATGACTCGTTTGATCTTGGAGAGTTCGTTCATCAGATTCACTTTGGTATGAAGTCGGCCAGCAGTATCGATGATGATCACATCCGCCCCCTGCTCCTTGCCTTGCTTTACCGTGTCAAATGCTACAGAGGCGGGGTCGGTATTCATGCCATGGGAAACCACCGGTACTCCAACGCGCTCTCCCCAAAGAATCAATTGGTCCACGGCAGCTGCTCGAAATGTATCAGCTGCTCCCAGGATGACAGATTTGCCATTACTCTTGAATAGGTTGGCTAGTTTTCCGATGGTAGTTGTTTTTCCAACCCCATTTACACCAACTACCATTATCACGTAGGGTTTTTTGTCTTCCGGAAGGTCAAAATCTAAAAAGTCTTGGGAATTATTTTCTTCCAGAAGAGCGATAATTTCTTCCCGGAGAATCTTGTCGAGTTCCTCCGTATTTAAGTACTTATCTCGGGCAACCCGTTCCTCAATTCGCTGTATGATTTTGATAGTGGTATCAACGCCAACATCCGAGGTGATCAGAATTTCTTCGAGTTCATCTAAAATCTCATCATCTACCTTAGATTTTCCCACAACGGCTTTGCTCAGCTTGGAGAAAATAGATTGATTGGATTTTTGTAGGCCTTGATCTAAACTTTCCTTTTTTTCCTTAGAGAATAATCCAAAGATTCCCATAACGTGAATTTTTGATGGAAAATAATAAAAAAGTCCCTGCTGACCGAAGTACAGAGGGACCTAATTGCATTACGATGCCGTTGGCAAATTATTTTTTCAAAGTATCCTGAACCATTGAGGTAGGAACCATTTCTTCTTTGAAGGTATATGCGCCGGTTTTGTCAGATTTTACCGCACGGATTACCTTGGCGTAAGTCACACCGCCTTCTTTTTTCAGGGTTGCTACTACTTTCTTAGCCATATCTTGTTTCGTTTACGGATTACTCCGGCTTAGATTACTTAATTTCTTTATGAACAGTGACCTTTTTAAGGATAGGATTGAATTTTTTCAATTCCAATCGCTCGGTCGTGTTCTTTCTGTTTTTGGTGGTGATGTACCGAGAGGTACCTGGCATGCCAGATTGCTTATGCTCTGTGCATTCCAAAATCACTTGTACTCTATTTCCTTTCTTAGCCATCTTTCTGAATATTTATCGCCGAGACTATATTATTTGATTACGATCATTCCTTTATCCTGCGCTTCTTTCAATACTGCAGAGATTCCTTTTTTATTGATCGTCTTCAATGCTTTAGTGCTAACTTTCAAAGTAATCCAAGCATCCTCTTCTGGTACATAGAAGGTTTTCTTTTGAAGATTCGGGTAAAATCTACGCTTGGTCTTGTTATTAGCATGGGACACATTGTTACCTACTTGAGGTCTTTTTCCGGTAATGTCACAAACTTTTGCCATGATTCAGTATCGTAAATGTATGCGTTTCACTAATGAGTCTGCAAATATCGGAACTTTTTGGGAATTAACAACAAAGCCCCCGAAAATATTGCCTGACTTTTCAGGCTTTTGAATATGGACAATGCTTACATCCACTTCCGCAGCAATATCCTCGCTTCCGATGATATTTTTCGGTGAATACCATAAGCCCTTGTTCATTGAAATAATAGTCTCCAGGCTCTAGAGCCGGAAGCTTCCCGCTATTCTTTTGGCTTTTCATGAGAGGGGCTTTGGGGCATTTACTATATTTGTACTCATCAGTTTTAACAGCCCAAAATTACAAAAGTTCATGGAGACCATCACTTCTAGCCGTCAGGCAATCGCCCTTGAAAATCAATACGGAGCCCATAATTACCATCCATTGCCTGTAGTTTTATCTAGAGGAGAAGGAGTTTTTCTATGGGATGTAGAAGGAAAAAGGTATTATGATTTTCTTTCTGCCTATTCTGCAGTTAATCAAGGTCATTGCAACCCTCGGATACAAAATGCTTTGATTGAGCAAGCTGGGAAATTAACCCTTACTTCCAGAGCTTTTTATAATGATGTATTAGGCCCATTTGAAAAGTACATCACAGAATATTTCGGCTTTGATAAGGTGCTACCCATGAATACCGGGGCTGAGGGTGTTGAAACTGCCATTAAAATTGCTAGAAAGTGGGGGTATGAAAGAAAAGGAGTGGCCGAAAACGAAGCAAAGATTATCGTGGCAGAGAATAATTTCCACGGTAGAACTACCACGATCATTTCCTTTTCTAATGATGCAAATGCAAGGAAAAACTTCGGTCCTTACACTGGAGGCTTTGTCAAAATCCCATATAATAATGTAGCTGCCTTAAAATCTGCCTTGGAAGATCCGCAGGTTGTTGCCTTTTTGGTGGAGCCTATTCAAGGGGAAGCAGGTGTTTACACGCCGGCTGATGATTATATCCGCCAAGTTCAAGAAGCCTGCGCTGCTAAAAATGTTCTATTTATTGCAGATGAGATTCAGACAGGGATTGCTCGTACGGGTTCTTTGCTAGCAGTTTGTGGTAATTGTACCTGTGAAGGCCATTGTGAAAGACAGGAAACTTATACAAAACCTGATATCTTGATTTTGGGGAAAGCGATTTCTGGGGGATTTTATCCGGTCTCTGCTGTTTTGGCTGATAAAGAAGTAATGGATGTAATTAAGCCGGGTCAGCATGGTTCTACTTTCGGCGGAAATCCTTTAGGGACTCAGGTTGCCATGACTGCACTTGAGGTGGTTCGCGATGAAAAATTGGCACAAAATGCACGTCGACTAGGTAAGATTTTTCGAGAGCGAATGCAAAAAATGGTGGATAAATATTCCATTGCGAAGCTAGTCAGAGGCAAAGGCTTGCTCAATGCCGTAGTCATCAATGATTCTGAAGATAGCTCTACCGCTTGGGATATCTGTATGAAGTTGGCTGAAAATGGATTATTGGCTAAACCCACCCACGGGAATATCATCCGTTTTGCCCCTCCATTGGTGATGACTGAAGAGCAGCTGCATGAATGCTGTGACATTATTGAAAAGGTGATTTCAGAGTTTAATTAATAAGGTGTAAAATTCTTTCGAAAGGTCGCTTTATTAGAAATGGTAAAGCGACCTCTCTTTTTTAACAATGGAAAAAGCGGTGATCTTCGATATGGATGGCGTAATCTGCCATACTAATCCATTCCACTCAAAGGCTTTTCGGGTTTTCTTTGAAAAAAGGAGTTTGTATCCCACAGAGGAAGAGTTTGCCCAGCATATGTATGGCAAAAGCAACTCCTATATATTAAGCCATTTTTTGGGAAGAAAAATTGAGGGAGATGAACTTCTGATTCTTGAGGATGAGAAGGAGAGTTTATTTCGGGAGATTTACCAACACCATGTTTCTCCCATTTCTGGATTTCTTGAATTTTTTAAGGATTTGAAAAATACTGGTTTTCTAACGGGGGTAGCGACTTCCGCTCCCTTTGCTAATCTCGAATTGATCGGTGGGAAGCTTGATCTTTTTCCTTACATGGAATCAACTTTGGCGAGCGAACATGTGACCAAGCACAAACCTGATCCGGAAGTCTATTTGAAGTCAGCTGAAAATCTTGGAGTAAATCCTGATCGATGTGTTGTTTTCGAGGATTCTTTTTCAGGAGTATCTGCCGCAAAAAATGCTGGGATGAAAGTAGTCGGCGTTTTGTCCTCTCACAGTGTAGATGAACTTCCGACCTGTGATTTTTATATTAATCATTTTGGGGAGGTGGATATACCAAGAATACTTTCATTTTTTGAATAATTTGAACATTCTAGGCTTAGTTATTTACAGGAGCTTTACTTCATCTTCATTGATTATTAAAAAAATCTAAGCGCTTCTGTAGAAAAGGAGGGTTTAATTATAGTTTTGACTTAATCAGATTTTTTCGCTCTTAACAATTTCTTAACATTGAAACCTGTGAAATAATGGATTCTGACCAAATAGCCTAGGTCTGATATCAGATTTTATTATAGATAGGATTAGTTTTGTTAATTATTTGATAATCTAGGATTCATTTTAAATCACAATTTTTCAAAGCAATTTTGCCGCGCTGTACAATTATCATCTTCTAATAATTCTATTATGCGAATAATTTTCGCGGTAGCTATGACCATTTTAGTCATGGTTAGCATCAGTGTCATTGCAAGAGGCGCTGTTCAGGATACTTTATTGTCTCAAGAACAAAATCCACCTAGAGTTGTCAATACTTGGTTTGAAAAAATCCAATTGAGAGGTTATGCTCAACTTCGTTATAATGGATTATTTGAGACAAATCCAGATCTTAAGTGTGATCAATGTGATAAATCATGGGGAGGAGACAATGGTGGATTCTTTTTCCGCCGAATCCGATTGATTTTTTATGGACAGATTCATCCTCAGGTTTATTTCTATATCCAGCCTGATTTCGCCTCAGGAGGGGGAAATTTTGCTCAAATAAGAGATGCTTATTTTGATTTGGCATTTGATAAAAAACAGGAATTTCGCGTCAGAATTGGTCAATCAAAAGTCCCATTTGGATTCGAAAATCTGCAGTCCAGTTCAAATAGACTTCCACTTGACCGAAATGACGGATTGAATTCTGCTGTTCCAAACGAACGTGAAACAGGACTTTTCTTTTATTACGCCCCACAAAAAATCCGGGAACGTTTTCGGTTTTTGACATCCTCAGGATTAAAGGGCTCCGGTGACTACGGAATGTTTGGTTTGGGGATTTATAATGGACAGGGACCCAATCAGCAGGACAAAAATAGAAATGTCCATGTTGTATCAAGGTTTACCTATCCTTTTGAGTTTTCCTCAGGTCAGATTTTGGAAGCTTCTTTTCAAGGATATGTTGGCAACTACATAGTAACAAGAAATAATCCAGCCAGTACGGATCAGGTAGAATTCAAGGATTTTCGCTACGGGCCTACTGTGGTTTTGTACCCACAGCCTTTTGGGTTACAGGCTGAATTCAATTGGGGAAAAGGGCCTGAATATGATCCTGAATTAGATGATGTTTTAGAGTCTCCTCTTCAAGGTGGATACATTTTGGCTAATTATAGAATTTTAAAAGGGAAAGATGTAATCATACCATTTACTCGATATCACTATTATAAAGGAGGGAAAAAGTTTGAAATTGATGCTACTCGACATCGAGTCAAAGAATTGGAGGTCGGTTTTGAATGGCAACCTCATAGAAACTTTGAACTTGTATGTATGTATACTTTCTCAGATAGAACGGCTGAAAATTCACTTAACCCTTCCAATAGGCAAAAAGGAAGTTTGCTAAGGCTTCAAGCCCAAGTAAATTTTTAAAAACCATCCAGAGGTGGCCTGAAATAATGTGCCCCCAAAAAGTTAGACACTTATTGGGGGCATTTTTTATGAGCAAAAATTCAGGTGTGAAAGTTGTCGGCGTTTTGTCCTCTCACAGTATAGATGAACTTCCATCTTGGGAATTTTTATTTTGAAATTTTAAGCAACTGAGGGTACGGAAAGTTTATTTGTTCCAAGAATCTTAGTCAAGGCTGCACTTAACAAGGAATCAATCTTAAATCAAATTTTTCCAATTCTATCTTTTTCAAGGGCCTTGTGTGCTTTCTATTAACAAAATTTGGTATTTGGAATATAATTCAAATTGAATCCAAATATTATTTTATAATTAAGACTTAAAGAAGAATAAAAATTACTTTTTAGATTATTTTAACCAAATATTGATTTTTAAATACATAAAATTGAATAATAAATTGGTTTAATTGAATTTTATTGATTTTACAATTTTCTTTAGAATTTTTCTCAGAGAAAAAATTTTTATTCTTTTTATAATTTACTTAAATTCAAAGAGTTATGTTTTTTGAATTTTGTAATTCAGATTTTTTATGGCAGTCGTTAACTTACCTTTCGAGTCCCTACTTTCCGATTCAGGTTTGAGTCAATGGAAATCGCAAATGGATCAACTTTTGGCAAATCCCTCGGATTCTGCTGAGGTAGTTTTTGAGCATCTCAAGGATTCATTAAATAACCCCATCAAACTTCCGGTTGATATTTCGAAAGTCGGTAATCAATATGTTATTGATTCTGCAGAGGATTTAATAGCAGACAATTTTGAATTTTTTCTTCATGAGTTGGCTTCAGTCCTGAATCAATTTCAGATCAAATTAAATGATGCAGGTACTCAGATAGATGAACTTTTAGTAAAAGGGGAAACGGAGCTTCTTTCGCTCCGAGATCGGGTAAGTAATGAATTATCAAAGATCCCCTACACAATAGAAATAAGAGATAATGGCGGTGTCAAGGAATTCTTTATAAATCAAACCCAAAAAATAGAATGTAAGATTCAAGGAGTTGATTTGACAATTAATTCTTCTTCCTGTTCATTCACACTTTCTCAATTAACGCAGTTACAGCTTTCTGTTGATGCCTTTTTGCCTGGGCTACAAAATGAGGATGGAACAGGCCCTCACAAGGTGGGTTTGGAATTGAATTATGGAGGAGGAGTTTTTAATGCCACAGCTTCAACTATTCCCCTAGCTAGATTTCAAGGAATACAGGCTACAATTAGCCAATTGACGCTAATTATACAGAATGGAGAATTCCAATCCGGGTCTCAAGTGTCGGGAGAATTTATCTTTGAATTTTTGGATTCTGGTCCTGGTGGTCCCGGTAAAATCGATTTTGAAGTTTCCTTATTAAATAATGGTGATGTCAATTACCAAGCTCAAAATCCCGAAGGGCAAGAACTAAAAAAGGGAAGTGTATCGATCTTTTTTCAACAAATTGAACTTACAACCCATACTTCTTCTCCCGCGGAGGTAACTATTAATGGATGGGCACAATTGCCTGGAGTCATTGACCAAGGAACTCAACAGCCTGCAAAGACTCAATTTCAATTCAATTATTCTGATCCTCATTTTGAATTCACCGGAAATAATTTTTCACCCATTCCTTTGGGTTTTTCTACCATCACCTTCAATCAAGTCTTTCTTCGAATTCATAAAGACGGAAGTTTGGTTCAAAGTGATTGGCAAGGCCAATTAGAGCTACCGCTCTTTTCAACTGGCAAACTGGATTTTGAGATAGCTTTTCTGGATTCGAGTCAAGATGAATTAGAAATCAGAATCACCGGCAATCAGCCTGTTTCCCATGGCGGTTTTATCTTGAATTTGCAGCAATTCACGTTAGCCTATCTGAATGGGCAAGTTCAGGATATCAATGGTCAAGGTACCCTAACCATTCCTGAGATCACCTCTGGTACTCCAATTGAGGTAGATGTTCAATTTAATCGTACCGGCTCTGATGAAAATCTACTGATTCAAGCTTCAGATTTTGGGACACCTGAAATAGCGGGTTGTCAAATTGATTTTTCCCAAATCCAATTTGAATTTCTAAACGGGACTTTTACTGGAAGTCAGATAAATGGAAAACTTAAGCTACCTGATACAACTGATGGAGCGGGTATTGGCTTTGAGTTGATGTTCTCCAATGGGGGTAATGATTATTTGATTCAATTGACAGGGAATCCTGCAGATAGTGAATTAAACTTTGGCCCGATTTCGTTGCAAATTCAAGCTTTTGAGTTGATTGTTCAGAATACAGCACTTCAGGCAATATCCGGGAATGGGCAATTGCAATTTCCCGGCTTGAGCCAAGCTTTCGCTTTCAATTTTGGAGTAACAATCAATGGGGGAAATACGGAATATGAAATAGAAATCAATAATGTCCAAGCAGATGTTGCCGGGTTTAGCCTGAACTTTTCCCAAATTACCTTAAGCAGTCAGCGATCCCAACAATTTTCAGCGAGTGCGATTGGGAGCTTGACTTTATCGGTGTTTGATGATGGAGGAAGTTTGGATTTTGCCTTTGCTATCGAGCGAACCGATAATTATCAAATTGCAGTAAATAGTGGCTCTCAGTTTGTTCGATTTGGTGATTTTGAGTTAAATCAGGTCCAGCTCAGCCTTCAGGTTTCTGGAGGGGTGGTACAAGATTTTACAGGAAATGCCACACTTCTTATTCCTGGATTTAATTCTCCTAGCGCTGTATCCCTTGCCTATTCCCAAATTCAAGATCAATATTTAATCAATCTTCAAAATCCACTTGACCTCGAATTATTTGGAGGAGAAATGCACCTAGCATCATTGGATTTTGAGATTCGAAATGGAGATTTCCAAAATGGCTCTGCTGCTGGAGCTTTTAAATTACCCGATTCAACGGGGGGGTCTGGAATCCTTTTCGAGTTAGAAATCGGAAATACTGGGCAGAATTATTCACTAAATCTTACAGGAACTCCTGATCAGAATACCTTAGAATTCGGACCTGTTCAATTGCAATTTCAGAGTTTTAATCTTCTGGTCCAGAATGGAAATCTCCAGTCAGTCTCGGGTTCAGGCGCTTTGCAATTCCCAGGATTGAGTCAACCTTTCACATTCAATATTTCAGTTGATACATCCGGGCCTAATCCTATTTATGAAATAGAGCTACAAGATGTCACAGCGGATCTTGAAAGTTTCAATTTACATTTTGACCAAATTCGGATTGCGAGTGAAAAGTCAAAAGATTTTGAGGCCGATGTCAATGGTCAAATTACGCTTCCGGTTTTTGATGGCAACCCGATCGGATTTGAAGTATCTGTTGCTAAAACCAACAGTTATTCGATTCAAATTGATGGAACAGGGCAAAGTTCGAATTTTGGAATGTTCGTCCTCAGCGATGTTGAATTTGCCATTCAGGTTTTAAGTGGGAATGTTCAAAATGCAAGTGGGTCCGCTGGATTTCACATTCCTGAACTAACTGCTCCGAATCAGCCGTTTTCAGTTGCCGTAAATTATTCAAAAAACGGAAATGAAGATTTCGCCCTTTCTGCATCCGGTTTGCCAGCAGTTGATTTGGCCATTTTTACGCTCAATATAACTTCCTTAGCATTTTTAATCCGAAATGGGAATTTTGAATCCGGCGATTTAGAAGGAACGATTAGCATGCCCTTTTTTACCAATGGCGGGGGGCTCAATTTTACTTTCGAAGTAAGCAATGGGGGCAATAGTTATTCAATTCAAATCCTTTCGGTGGGAACCCTTGAAGGCAATGGGTTAGAACTTAAAGATGTTGATTTGGATTTGGTTGTTTCTAATGGATCAATGCAATCCATTTCCGGAACCTCGAAGTTTAAACTTCCGGGTGGTGATGATTTCATTCAGGTAGCTGTTGCCTATAATTCAGGACAGAATAAACTCAGTTTCTCGGCAAGTTCTTTGCCGACTTTTAAAATTGGAGACCTTGATTTTGCATTCTCTCAATTTGGTTTTGCTATTCAAAATGGAAACCTGATGGATGCAATTTTTGCAGGGCAATTGACGATCGATGCCTGCGATACAGGGCACAACTCGTTGGATTTCAGTTTTCAATTATCCGATGGAAATGATTATACCATCCAGGCAAATACTGGGGGTAGTCGAACTGAGCTTAAATTAGGGGATGTCAGTTTATTCATCGATGACTTTGATCTGAGGATTTTGCAAGGTGAATTGGAAAGCATCCAAGCCGCCGCCGCATTGGGTTTCTCAGGTTTTGAAAATGAAAGCGGTTCGGGTCCTGCTGAAATAGGAATTGGTTTCAGTTACGAAAAAGCTACCAAAAAATATCAAATATCCCTTTCCAGTGATCAAAAGATCAAAGTAGGAGGTTTTGCCTTTACATTGAAAGAGCTTGAATTGGCATTTACTTCTTTAAGTCTTCAGTATCCATTTTCATTTGAAGGAGAATTAGAAATACCTGGTTTGAAGGATGATTCAGATCAGCAGGCCAAAGTAACTGTCAGTTTTGAAGTTCCTTCTGCGGGGAATTTTTCTGCCTCGATAGGAAGTACAGCAGTTTTTCATGTTGGAAGTATCAAAATTACCATTTTGGATATCTCCGTTACCAAAAACCAAGATGAAATCACGATCAAACTTCAAGGGCAACTTGAGTTAGAAGGAATTGGAGGCGCGGATGGCGCCACTGCTATCGGAGTTGATATAGAGATCGATAATCAAGGAGCATTTAGCATTTTGGGAACGGCAGATCCAGCTTTGAAAGTCTTGGATGTCCCAAGCGTAGTTCGGATATACTTGAGTAAAATCGGCCTGAGCAGGACTGCTTCCAATGATTGGGGTTTCAGTTTAGGTGGATTAATAGAAAATCAGATTGTCATCCCTGGTATGGATGATCTGCTGCCAAGTCAGATCAATCTAAAGGATTTACAGTTTGGGGAATCGTTTGATATTGACTTGGATATCCGCTGGCCTTCAGGCCTTAATATTTCATTTGGAGGAGCTCAAAGTGAGGCTTTAATTCCTGTAAATGGGAAATTCGGAAATGCAGTCAGCTTAGATGCGCTAAAAATCACATACAAAGACAATGGGACTGCAGGTGCAGATATTGGAGTAGCATTTTCAGGAGCAAGCATAACGCTTGGACCAGTGGCCGCTTCCGTGGAGGGATTAGGAATAGAGGCCACCTTAGTCAAGGCTACTTTTAGCAATGGAGTGCCACAGGGAAATTCCAATTTTGGAATAGTCAATATTGACATACGCTTCAAACCACCAACAGGACTAGGAGTTTCGCTAGACACGCCGGTATTTACCGGAGGAGGTTATTTGTTTTTTGATAAAGAAAAAGGGGAATACGCAGGAGCTGTCGAGTTATCCTTTATGAATCTTTTCGCAGTATCTGCGATAGGAATCATCAATAGCAAAATGCCGGATGGCAAGCCGGGAACCTCCGTATTGTTTATTGTTTCTGTGGAGTTTGCAACAGGGATCGCCTTAGGGTTTGGATTCTTTTTGTCCGGATTGGGAGGGATTTTAGGTATTCATAGAACCATTCAAGTAGAGCGACTACGGGATGGTGTTCGGACCGGAACCATTCAGAATATTCTTTTTCCAAAGGACATCATTGCCAATATTAATAAGATTCTGACCGATATCAAGGAGGTCTTCCCAGTGAAGCGAGACCAATTTGTTTTGGGTCCAATGGCTGCTATTACTTGGGGAGTTCCTACACTTCTCCGGGTAGATTTAGGAGTAGCTATAGAATTTGCAAATCCTGTAAGGTTTGGGATTCTAGGAGTTCTTCGAGTGATTTTGCCTGATGAAAATGCCGCCTTGATCAAAATTCAGGTTGCTTTCCTCGGCATGATCGACTTTGAAAAAGGCATGCTGAGCTTTGATGCAAGCTTGTTTGATTCTAGGGTGCTTACTTTTGGACTAGAGGGTGATATGGTTTTGCGGATTTCGTGGGGAGCAAAGCCGGATTTTGTACTCTCGGTGGGAGGTTTCCATCCGAGATTTAATCCACCTACTCATCTTCAAATCCCAACGATGAAGCGGCTTACCTTGAAAATTCTTTCAGGTAATCCCCGTCTGACATTGGCTTGTTACTTTGCAGTCACATCCAATACAGTCCAATTCGGAGCTGGTATCGATTTTTATTTTGGGGTAGCAGGTTTCAAAGTAGTCGGAGAATTTGGCTTTGATGTTCTGTTCCAATTTTCACCTTTCCGCTTCATTGCCGATGCACGGGCAAGATTGGCAGTCAAGGCTGGCAGCACCACTTTGCTCAGTCTTTCTCTGGAATTTTCGCTCGAGGGACCGACCCCATGGAGAGCAAAAGGTACCGCCAAATTCAAGATTCTTTTCTTCTCAGTCAAAGTCAAATTCGACGTCACTTGGGGAGACAAAAAAGATACAACACTACCGGATATTACGGTCTTCCCGCTACTTACCGATGCAATGGAGGACATTCAAAACTGGAGAAGTATACCTTCCAACCCGAATTCTCCTGGATTACGCATGAGAGGTTTGGCATCGGAAGAAGAGTTGATTCTTACACCAAATGGTTCGATAGAAATCAGTCAGAAAATCGTACCGCTTGAAGTAGAGATTTCCAAGTTCGGGCAATTCAAACCTTCAGATTTTACTCTTTTTGAAGTAGACGAGGTGAAAATCGGAAATTCATCTGCCAATTATTCTTATATCCAAGAAGCCTTTGCTCCAGCTAATTTTATTGACATAGGAGATAATGAAAAGCTCAGTCTCCCTTCATTCGAAGATCAGAACTCCGGTGTCAAATTAAGTGCAACTGACGCCTTGAAATGTGGGGGAGTGGTAGATAGAACGGTGGAATATGAGCAACATGTGATGGATGAAGCCAACCAGGCATTTGCTATTCAAAAACTGGGTGCTTTAGCTACTTTCAGCCAAAAAGAGACCACTTTCTTCTCAAGAAGAGGAGCTGTGGGACGGTCTTCTTTGTCGGCTTACAAATCCCAGGTACTCAATCCTAAAAAAGTTGCCTTGCAAAAACCGGGTTTTGCAGTAGTAGGCACGGAGGATTTGCAAGTTGTTGGAGCTGCCCAGCATCTGTCTTACATGGAAGCTGTGGAGATAGCCAAAACTTCCCAAAAATCGGGAAAACAGAGTGTTCAAGTTGTTGCCAGTGATGTTTTAGCCTTATAAGATATGCCAGATTCAGTTTTTGCTAATTATTCATTTTTACCTTGGGTTAGACAAGGATTAGGGAATGAAATCCTAGAAGCAGATTTTTTGGGAAATACTTTGCCAAATAACGCTACTCTTGAGCGCCCTGAAATCACTGTGATAACGAAAGTGAAGGCTACCAAAGCAGAAGTTTCACAGACTCATACAATCACCAAAGTTGTCAAAGTGCAAGGTCCTGGAGATGTTTTGGGAGTGAATTCCAAATCGATCATCAGAGTACATCCTAAAAAAGGGGTCACAAATTTTGAGACCAATAATCTTTGCTACGTTGAGTTTTACGAAGAGGATTTGCCTTGGCGATTTACGCCTGCCAAGCCGGTAGGGAATAAACTCAGGCCTTGGTTGGCATTGATCGTATTACGGGAAAATGAATTTGAAAAGAGTACAGGTGGAACTCCCACTCCATTTATAAACATCAATAATGATGCGCTGGGGGAAGTTTTTTGTAACGAAAAGGATACCTATGCCTTAGCTCACGTACATATTTTGGAAGATTTGGGTGATTCTCCTTCCAATCCTGCATCCCAATTATCTGATAAACTTTCGAAAAATCCGGATTTAGCTCTTTCTAGATTGCTATGTGCAAGAAAGCTGGAATATACAGAGCTCTCGCCTTCTTTGGATTATGACCCAAATGTTTACCATGCTTTTTTGATTCCGGCATTTGAAACCGGAAGATTAGCAGGTTTGGGATTGGATACAGAAGGAGTGCCAGCCCAAAAGCCTTCTTGGTCCCGTACAGCGATTAATGGAGGTACAAATCCTTCCAGTTACCCCTATTACTATACCTGGTCCTTTAAAGTAGACGAGGGAGGGGATTTTGAAAGCTTAGCACAGCTATTGGAAGCTCGTGAACTTCCGGAAAATATTGGCAAGAGAGAAATGGAGATGGAGGATATGGGCTTTGGTATCAAGCCAGTCGGTGCGGATTCACTTGGTTATGTGGAGGGAGCATTAAGGCATCCCGATTATCAAACTGCTCCTTGGCCAATGAGTCAGCAGGATCTTAAGACCCAATTATTGAGAGTGTTAAATCTTTCATTTGATCTTCAGGATAAAGCTCCTATTCCAAACCCAACCTTTTTCTATTCTCCTAATGCAGAACAAGATCCAATCATCACCCCGCCCATTTACGGTAAATGGCATAAAGGAGTTAATAAGCTAACAGCAAATGGATCAGATTGGATTCATCAAATGAATCTTCATCCTAGCCATCGGGCTGCTGCAGGTTTGGGCGTTCAAGTGGTTCAGAAGAATCAAGAGCACTTCATGGAGATGGCTTGGGAGCAGATCGGGGAGATTAATGAAGCCAATCAAAAAATCAGAGAAAGTGAGTTGATAAAAAGGGCTACCCAAGCCTTAGCGATTAAAAAGGTTTTTAAGCTGAATCAGTTCGATCTAATTAATGCCACCGGAAAAGCCTTTGAGGTATTGAAGTTGGACGCTCAGTCTACCGTCAAAAAAGCATTTAAAACTTCCATTGTGCCCACCTCGATTCGCTCTGGTACCTTCTTGAAGGTTGCCAATAATTTTACGCCCACAGCCTTGATGAATGACGGGAAGGATGGAGCCTTGGAAGTTCTTAATCAGGATTTGTTTGTCAAACTGAATATTCAAAAGGAAGAAAATGGGAGAATTTCAGCTGCTCCGAGCCGTTCTGAGCCTGCCATGATCTTACCTACTTTAAAGGCCTATGATAATATCGTAGATGTGGTTGTTGAGAAACCTCCTGTTTCTTTCATGGAAAAGTTGACTAATGCGATTTTGGAGTTTTCTACTATGAATTTTTCAACTTCAGAGGTAATGGCAAAGCTGACTGATTTGGAAGAAGAACCCAGAAAAAGAGCAGAGGATATTCTGAACGGAATTACCAATAGGCAGAAAGTAGATGAAAATAGGACATTTGTAATCAATCCAGACGTATTCGAAGATAGAATCAATCCAAATTTTACGGAAGGGATTTATGGCCCTAATGATGAGGTTAAGTTTGTAAAAGGAGGGGCTGTCTTAAGCACTATTGTACAATATATTCATAGTACCACGATTAAGACCCGAGAGGATTTTCTAACTAGTTTTTCCGATAAGTTTGTAATCTCTCAAGGGACTGATAAAATAGCAAAACTGGTTCAAAAGCCGCTTCGTGCCTCTTTGCCTTTAGATATACAGGATAAAATACGGGCGAAACTTGACCCTAGGGTAAATTTTACCCGGAAATTGGCTTCCTTTTTTACCTCAAATATCATTCTCAACAATAAGCCAATCATGGCTTATCCGCGGTTTCCAATACCGGTATATGAGTATCTCAAGGAGATTTCTCCTGACTACATCATTCCAAATATCAATGAAATCGAACCCAATACCATTACCCTGATGGAGACGAATCGTCAGTTTATCGAGTCTTTCTTGATGGGGATGAATCACGAGTTTTCGAGGGAATTGCTATGGAGAGAGTTTCCTACCGATATGAGAGGGAGTTATTTCCGGCATTTTTGGGAATATGACAATGACCCGATGAAAGATGTAGAAGTAGGGGACGATTATGAGGCTTATGTGGAGGCGATGCTCGCCAATCAAAATGCACGAGCTGATATCAAAGAAATCCATAAATGGAATAAAGCCCTGGGGAAAAATGAGGAAAAACCAGGTGCTGGTCTCGTCCTCCTGATTAAAGGGGATTTGCTCAGAAAGTATCCAAATACGCTAGTTTATGCCCAAAAGGCTGTTTATAAAAATGGGAATCCGGCTCTTCCAAGGCAATTAAGTGATTACAATCAATCCGGAAATGTCAAATGGCCTATCCTTAGTGGTTCCATTGAGCCAGACGTTTATTTCTTTGGTTTTGAGCTTTCTCAGGAAGAGGCCAATGGGAACAGAACAAATAATCCAGGTTGGTTTTTTGTACTTCGGGAAAGACCTGGGCAGGTAAGTTTTGGACTGGATGATTTGGATGGGGCATTGGATATGACTCCTGACAATTGGAATCAAGTGACTTGGGAACATCTCACAGGGAATGCCTCTAAGCAACCTTCTTATTTGAAAATAAACGGAGTGAATCTTCAACTCAGTCCTAGTGGAACGGGTCCAAGAGCTGCACAATGGGGTGCAAGCAGCAGCGATATGGCCTATATTCTTTATCAAGCCCCCATTCTTTTTGCACGACATGCATCTACCATGCTAAACGATTAAGCGCTATGGCTATCCCAGAACTTGTAGGAAAATATAACGACCCGGTTTTTCATCAGATCAAAAATGCCTTCAATCAGCGGAGTGATGATTTCCCTATCTTGATGTTGCCAGTTCGACTGGAGACTAAATTCATGAAGTATTCACGGTTGGTGAAACCATCTGTTCCGGGTAAAGGAGACGCCAATACCATCATCCAATTGGTATACAAGCTCATTTATGAAGTCCAAATTTTGGAAGATGCAATCATTGAATTTCAGCCCTCAGAGGATGAAGAAAAGGAAAAAAAGGCCACGGTTATTTTTGCTCGTAAGGAGAAACAAGCCAAAAATCAGTTAAAAAAGAATTTTGCTGACTTCCAAAAGGAAACAGAGCGAATCACAGGATTAGTCAATAAAATCAAAGAAGCAGAAAGAGCTGATAAATTGGTGCTTCGACATGCAGCGGGAGATTTAAAATCTGTGATTCAGCCATTTTGGATTTGGGATGAGCTAGCTCCTACAAAGGCTAGTCTGATGGATCGAGTAGAGGAACTCGTCAAGGCAGTCGAGCGACTCAAGACACCCTCTCGCTTTGTCTACGAAAAAGGTAAACTCTACCTAGATGCACTAGAAAAATTAAATAAAAGTATCGATGGGATTTTTGTTTCCAACAAAATCAATGCTGCTACACTTGATAAGGAGCTAAAAAATATTGAGGATCGACTGAGTGAAATGGATGCCTTGGCAGATGCTCCTGATTTTCGTGCTACCGAGGATATGATCAAAAAAATCCAAAGCAATATTTCTTTGATTAAACGAAAACATAAGAGCGGAAATGTCAGACTTACTAATTTCAAAATCGGCTATACAGGCAAAAAAGATCTCAAAAGAGAGGAATATGAACTTCGAAAGAAGATCAATTCTCTCAAAGAAAAGATCGATCAAGAGACAGTTCCAGTAGTTCGGTTTAGAGAAACGCTAAAGACCTTCCCAATCAAGCAGCTCAACCCTAAAATTGTTAAGGCAAGTTTTTTTATTGCTGCCAAAGTAAAAATTGGGATAAAAGACTATCGAACCTTGATTTCGGTTCAAAAGGAGCTAATTACGCAATTAAAAGATATTCATAAACATGCCCAATTACCACTTGACGGTAGCTTGGATGAGATCAATAAGCTGAAAAAGAATTATGGGGTTTTGAAGAAGCAGTTGCTTAGCTTTCAAGCTGCTTCAAGAAAAATCAGAACCAAAACCCCTTTGGAAAAAAGAGGTATTGCCAAGCTAAATACACAACTTTCGGGATATCTAAAAGATATGCAGGAATTAGAGCCAGGATTTAAAAAACTGGAGAATCAAATTCTAGCAGAAAACAAGATCAAGATAAGTTCACTATCCTCCCTAGCAACTCGCCGAAGTATTGTCAATGCCCGGGATGTCATTGTTGCAAATCGAGAAAAACCTCCAAAGCAAGCTCTTGAAGATTTAAAAAGTCAACTTTCTCAGCTTCAAGAAAAAATAAAAACCACTGCCTCCAGTACAATCTTACTTCCTAGAGGTGAATACAATCAGCTCAAAAGTGCATATTTCAGTCTTCGGGACCAAGTAAATAATGTGCTCAAAGCCAACCCTCTACCCGAAGCAGAAGGTGCCCGAGCAGAGGCAGACCGAATGTTGGTGAGCATCGAAAATCAGATTTTGGATCAGTTGGTTGACATCAATGATCCTAGAGATCGATTTTATGAGGATTATCGAAACCGGGTGATTTTTACTCCTCGCACGGAAGAGGTGAATGAGCTTTGGGTACGGATTTTTCCAGATGACATCGCCATAGACAATCATGACGAACGGCTTACCGATAATGAAGAGCAGGCTGCAAAAGACTTCTATTACGAAGTTTACAGTAAACCTGAATCTGAGCGGGAGTCGGCCAAGTTAGGCGCATGGCGTGCAGTAGCTGTAAGTTTAGGGGTACGAAGAGCCGCCTATGCCATTCGTGCTTTGGAGCCCAAGGAAATTGTAACCGGGAAAATCGAAAAAATAAAAGATGAATTAAAGGACTACTTGATCGAGGAGCTTGGGTACGTAAAAAACAAATCTCGCTTACAGCCTAAATCTGATTCAAAATTAAAAAAGCTTGAAGAAGCATTTGCCTCAGCTCCATTGCGCATAAAAAAACTCTTAGCATCTTCTCATTTTACGCCTTGCTTAGAGACAAAAGGCACTTTAGATATTGCTATTTCCTATTTCCGACAGTTGATCGAAAGCCTTGAGAGCTGGATTACCTCCCGTACATCGGCCTTGCAAAAATCTCAAATTGAGCAGTTGGCTTTGCAGATCAATGAGTTAGGAAAAATTATTTATGAATATTACAAAGATCATCTAAAAGAACTTAATGAACCTTTTAAACCTGCGTTGACCTTTCCAAATGTTCCTAAGAAAACCAAAAGCTGGGATCGGGCAGGGTTTACAGAAGTTTTACCAGATCGTTTTGTAGTGATTACCAAAAGGGGTGATCAATATCAACATATAGCCACGGGAAAAACTATACAAAAACCTTTACCGGTCAGTTTAGATCCTAGCGGTGATCAAGCTGACTATTTCAAGCATCTACCCAATGGTGATTTGGAAGTGCCCGGAGAGATTAACTGGATGTTTGATTTCAATGCGGCCGTGGAGGCAGGGATGGCAGTCAAGATTCCTTTGGACAAGGATGATTGGGATAAAGGATTTGACTTAGTGATGGTATATGGTGTTCAGAATAAGGATGCGAATCAAAGTCAAGAACTCTTAAATAAATTGTTTATCAATCACCTCTACAGTGAAGGTGGATTGGAATATTTGGCAGCAGGAACTGCTACAAATAATACAGACCAAGTGAAATCTCCTTACAGGGCATTAGACGATGATTTGGACGGAGCTTTCGATTTATTTTTTGCTTCAAACCCGCCTAAATATGTAGACAGTTTCGATGATAAGGATGAATTAGAAGTTCCTGATGGACAGTTCTTTAAAGAAGCACTTGGCCTACCTGAGTCTTTAGCAAATTATATCAGGAATCATGACAAAAAAGACATTTGTTTGGGAAGAGCTATGAATAGAGCACTTTTCAACGCTACCCTGAAATATTATTTCAAGGTGATGATTCCTAACCTAATGCAGGATTTCGACATCAATCAGACCATGTTGTTTATGCTGCACCATGTGTCTGCCTTGGGAACCTTGCCAATCTTTCGTGTAGATAATCAGCCCTATGGAATTGTTCCCGTTTCTCCTGTTGAATTATTCAAATCTCAAGGATCCACCGCTAAGGGAACTGAAGCGAATTATATCAAAAACCTTACACTCTTTTTAAAACAAACCAAAAAGGGATTTGAAAACTTCAGAGATAAACCCCTTCATATCAATAGCGATCAATACAAGGCAAATCCTCAAGCCGAATTTTTGAAAGTTCTGGGGCTAGAGCCATTTTCTAAGGAATTTTTCTATCGCTTTGGTGTCAATGCTGCTAATAGATGGCAAGATCCTGATGAGGAAGGAGAAGGCTTCCAAGTAAATTGGGACTATTTAGAAGGAGCCTTCACTCCAGGTGAAGTTGCTTACAACTACAAGCAACTCTTAAGTGGTTTGGGGCATACCACTACAAATACACAGACTAATGCTATTTCTAAATCAAATATTTATAAAAATCGATTTACCGAAGGGAATTTTATACTGGGACCCTTGGTACAGGATGAGCAATTAGGTCAAGGTCCCTTAGCGGTTACTGATAAGGGGAAAAATTATCTGGAATGGATCCTAGATCAGAATACATTGGAAAAAGTAACCAGTCTTCATTTTGAAGATCTTCCCAAAGTCGAGATTGATGGAGAGGAAAAAACACAGTATTCTGTCTTGATGGCCATGATACGAGGTGCATGGGTATATGACCATGGAACCTATGCGAGGAAAGCTCTTGAAAAAATCAAAAATCTGGATGTATCAACTCTGGAAAGGTTGCTTTCTTCCCACATTGACTTGGTTACTTATCGATTGGATGCTTGGTTGACTGGCTTGTCAGATTATCGCCTTAGAGAATTGCGGAGTGAAAATCCATCAGGAACTTATCTTGGAGCCTATGGATTTGTCCACGATTTACGAAGATCTGAAGAAATGGAATCAGTCCCTAAACTTCCAAAAGGACTTGAGTCCTCAAATGGTCAGGATGTTAAAAAATTGCCGGATAGCCAAGGATTTATCCATGGTCCAAGCATGAATCATGCAGTCACTGCTGCAGTTTTGCGAGCCGGATATAATTCCATCAAAGCAAAAGGAGATAGCAATAATGCCTTATCGGTGAATCTTACCTCTGCAAGAGTAAGAAAAGCCCTTCATCTTTTGGAAGGAGTTGGGAATGGCCAAGAAACGGGAGCACTTTTAGGATATCAGTTTGAGCGTGCGCTACATGAGAAATATGAAGATGGATCAGGGAATCCATTGGAAATGGATGTTTATATCTACCGATTAAGAAGAAAATTTCCTACGTACTCTGACTCTTCGGTAGATCCTACTGATACCACTCAGTCAGAATCGATCAAGGCCTTAAATGTAGTCGATGGATTGGCATTAATAGATCATGTTGAGAAGCATCTTACTGATGCAGGATTATGGAATCCTGATCTAACCTTTGTGGATAATATCATCAATGACAGTGTCTCCCCTGTTCAGTTTAAAGGCTTCCCTTGGGGATTGGCAAGTCAGCTCCCCAACCCTGCAGCTCCAAGCACGGGTTCTACAGCAGAGTTGGAGCGAAAAAAAATCAGGGCAATTGTTCATGAATTAGACAATATCGCGGATGCTATCGATGCCTTAGGAGATTTAGTGACGGCTGAAGGAGTTTATCAATTAGTCCGGGGGAATCATGTTCGGGCCAGTGCAGTCCTAAATGCAATTTCTGAAGGCAAGGTCCCTCTTGATCCTGAAATAATCAAAACTTTCAGACAAGGAGTAATGGTGACACAGAGAGCTTTGCTTCAAATTCCTGTCATTCAAAATTCAAGTTCTCCATGGGTTGGTGTGGAGGCTAGTCCAAGAAGCAAGGCAGAACCATCCCTAAATCACTGGCTGGCGTCAAAAATTGGGGACCCTGAGTTGGTAGCTTGGAAAGCAAGCTTTGGAGATACAAGTACCTCTATTAGTCTTTCAGATTTGGGAATGCAGCCAATCGATTTGGTGCCATTGGTTACCAGTGGGGGAGATGATAGTTTGGGAGAGTTGCAGGCTAGATGCATCGATTATTTAAGACAAAACGGAGCTACTTCGGAGGATGATATTTCGATCCAATTCAATGAAGCATCTAGTTCATCTACCTTGAGTTTTGGAGAAATCGTATCCATGCTTCAGCATTTGGGAAAAGTAATCGGGTCAGCGAGAGCAGCAGATGCGAGAGATTACCGGATCGCTGAAGATGATTTGAATTTTGGACCTGAGGCTGCAGGAGTTGATTTGACAGATTTGAATACTCGGATCACTACAGCAATAAGTGATTATCAGAACCTTTTGGATTCTTTATCGCCATTTGAAGCTTCCAAAACATCCTATTCTTCTTCCGAAAATGATTTGGCAATAGATTCCTTGAAAGCTTTGTCAAATTTTGGTTTCTCGGGATTTTACCCCGTTGATCCAGCTGAAGATGTCCTTTCTTTGGCTCAGCGCATCCTGTCGGCAAAAGTCAAAATGGCAGAAAACATCACTTTTGCCCAAGCTCAACTTTCGGAATTAGAATTTGAAATTGATCAGGGTAAATGGATCAGTTTTGCTTCAGAATTCTCTACTAAGTTTTTTGGAAGCGGTTTCAAAATAGTTCCTAAAATCACCTTGAGCAATGAATCTGATTTGAGTGGGCAACTCAGTATGCATAGATCAGAAAGTCCTTTGCGACATCAAAACGAAGCTCAGCTTCAAGATTGGTGGTCAGGAATTTCATTGGTTAGAAACCGACTTGGTTATTTGGAAACTGTTTCGATTTTGGGCGAAGTGCTTCACGATGATCAGATCAGTTTTCAGCCAGTACAATTACCATTTGATCTAAATAATCTGCCCCCGATAGCCGAAAGGGATTATTGGTTAGGAGCTGAATTTCCAGATTCTTATATTCCTGATGGGGATCGTTTGTCTTTATTGATTTTTGGAAAAGAGAATTTACAAGCTAACTGTTGTAGTTTGTTTTTAGACGAATGGATGGAAATTATTCCAGATCCGAAAGAGACTACTGGAATAGCATTTCATTTCAATCAACCTGATTCCAGAGCCCCTCAAAGTTTGCTTTTAGCGGTGCCACCTGAAAAAAGAGGTACTTGGGATTTTGAGGAATTAGCACTTTGTGTGGAGGAAGCTTTTCAATTGGCAAAATTAAGGGCAGTTGAGCCGGATCAAGTAGATAAATCTATGTTTTCTCAAGTATTACCTGCTACCGCAACCTTGGCATTTGGCGATGATGAGTTTGCCCGAAAACTAGCGGCATCTGACGAAGATGAAACCAATGATGGATCATCCGGAGGTGATGCGCTCGGTTATTTTATCGATTATACCAGTGTGAATGTTGGATATGAATCTGAAGAATAATGACAACAATAAAGCAATATTTCCCCTGTGAACCTTTCAGAGCCTATAATCGAATCGAAGGGCGGCCTCGTGAGGAAGAATTGGACGATTCACTTGCTGCAAAAATCAATGACCCTTTATGGATGTTGGCTAGACAGTATCAGTTTGGGGAGTTGAAAGGTGAGGATGCCGGATCGGCGATTTTTGCAAAAGCTGCTATAAATATGGTCCGAATGACCTCATTCACGGGAGGTGACGGAAATAAAATACCATACACGGAAGATTTACCTTTAGAAGCAAGGGTAGAGCGATTGATTCCTGATATAGATTTGAAAATGGCTGTACGGATCGGGAAAAAGTTTTTGAATCTGCTCGATGAGGAAGGGGTAAAACTCCCTACTAGCCAAGGGTATAATACTGGGATGTATCGGGAGCAGTTTAAAGAAAAATTCCCTTTTACTATACCTCAGTTTCAGGAAGATGATACGGCTCAAACAACAGCTTCAAAAGCTCGGGTGCTAAGTTTGCAGCAGTCAGCTTCCTTCCTTCGAGCAGTGAGCGGGAGAGCCGTAAATGGGAAGACTCTTTGGTTTCTTTTATGGCAAAATCCAACCCAAATCAATCAACTGATACTTGCTCCGAATCAATCACCGAATGCTGAAAAATTTATTCTTTCAAAACATAAGAACTTGCTGCTTTTGGTTGCTGCTAAATGGGTTGAATTTGTGAAGAATGAATTGAATTTACCAGAAAGCGATGAACAGGATTGTTGGTTAAGGGAGCGTCTTGAATACAGTTTTCGAACTGAAGTGGATGAAGGTGATGGAACCAAAACAGAATTAAATGCTGAGGAGTATTTTCATGGCCATTTAGATTGGTTTTCATTTGATGTGGCCAAAGAAAAAGGGAATTCCAACCTAGCCTACGATGAATCCATTAGAAAAAGAGA
This sequence comes from Algoriphagus kandeliae, assembly GCF_004571135.1. Taxonomy (GTDB): domain Bacteria; phylum Bacteroidota; class Bacteroidia; order Cytophagales; family Cyclobacteriaceae; genus Algoriphagus; species Algoriphagus kandeliae. The sequence goes on along the minus strand of NZ_SPSB01000003.1, from coordinate 804,893 downwards.
AGTGCTGACAGTGATTCCTTCCGAAGCAAGTTTTGCAGGGATGCCGAATTCACGCTGGTGGGAAATGGAAGATGGCTCCATTGATCTCGGCAATCTGAAGGCTTCTGACACTGATATTGCCAAAATTTTGGTGACTCAATATGCTCTACAGTACAGCAATGACTGGCTGGCTATTCCATATGATATTCCTACAGGCTCCATGGTTGAGGTAGAAGGGATTTTGGTTCGGGATACCTTTGGTCAAAACTTCTTTGTTGAGGCAGCTCACAAAGATGGTGAAAGCTGGAATGAGTGGAATATGTATTCCCTGACAGTAGAAAAAGGGGAATTTGAAACTCCTGATTTTGATAAAAGAGTGCTTCTTCCATCAGCAGCAGTTAAGACATTGGAAAGTGAAGCAATCGAAGAAATCAAATTTATTCGAGATGAAATGGCAAATCTGGTTTGGGGAATTGAATCCAAAATTCCTAATGGATTAGGTGAGGGGATTGACGGTTATGAAGCTGCTAAGAACCTTCAGGATGAATTCAATCGCTTAATCAAGCCAGAGGAGATTCCTTCAGAGATTACACTTCCAGAAAGTGTAAATGCTTCGGATGAAATCAAGGTATCCACATATAAAGCCCAATTGAGGTATCAATTAGGGAATAGTGTGAGTGAGAATTGGATTCCATTTATCCCTGTTCATCAGCCAGGCTCAAATCGTGAGATTCATTTCCAGAGAGCATCCATGCCGCGAATCAATGAGTTACATGCTCCTCATGCCATTCGTCCGAGAACACCACTTCTACGAGATGGGATAGATGAAGATGATAATCAGCTTAATCCTTTGTATATCAATGAGGAAGAGATTCCAAGGGCAGGTGTCAAGTTAACGAGTACCTACCAACGTACAAGATGGTATAATGGAAAAATTGTGTCCTGGTATGGCCGAAGAAAACGAACTGGAAGGGGAGAGGGAAGTAGCGGATTAAGATTTGATTTGGTATTGGAAAATAAGGATTGATTGACTAAATTAGAAATATAAGATTGGTAATAGTCCTTCGGGAATTTAAGATAAACGCACTACGGTGTTAGGAACCTGAGCAAGCAAGGAAGAAGAACAAGAAATTGAATCTTGAGAACAGTATGACAACGAGTTATGCTTCAACTTTCTGTAGGCACAGTGACGTCTTCTTCGGGAGACGTTTTTTATTTTCCATATTTTTCGAGCAGTTCCAATACGGCTAATTCGGGATTTTCAAAGTCTAAAATTAAATCAAATGAAGGAGTGGTTGCCTGATTATAAGAATCGCTTTGGTCAAAATATGACATTAAGCCCCGCATTACAAATGCATAATTCCTTTTGATTAGTTCGCTTTTCAGTGCTTCCGCCTTTTCAGGACCAATTCTGAACTTTAATTTTTCAATTCCAGACTCAATTTCTTTGTCATTGATGCCTGCATAGTCTGAAATCAGCCTTTGAATACGAGAATCTTCGCTAAGCTGGAGTTGTACTCTTTTTCCTTTAGAAATTTGATCTAAAAGTCTGTAGGGAATCATGTTTTTGCCGAGGCTATATTTTTCAGACTCCACAAAAATGGGTTTTTGAGGATCAAAGTCAGATAAGCATTCGGCTAGTTGTAGGATAAAAGATTCTTGGCTAGGCTGAGTTTGCTTTTTCAGGTTTCCAAAAGTAGAACCTCGATGATTTGCGATTTCTTCTAGGTGAAGAACTTGATGATTTTTACTTCTAAGGAGTTCCAGCATAGCGGATTTTCCGACACCAGTTTTTCCATAAAGGGTGATAAAGTTGAGTTTGCTTTTGAAAACTTCTTCAGCCTCTTGCAATAGCCCATCGATACCGTTTCGATAAATATAGATTTCCTTAAAAGGCAGGTAATGCTGCCAAATTGCTTGTGCCATCAAGCTTTTTCCCTCATCAAATAATAAAATAGGTTTAGTGGAGGAAAAATCCGATTGGTGAGATTGGATTCTTTTCATTATTTCCTTCCCTACCTCACTAGCAAATCCTTGTTTTCGTAGTTTTTTGAGTTCATTGGCGGAGTATAAAACCAAGGTTTGACATTTAGGGATTTTGATTTGTAGCTGAGATTCACGACTCCGGATATCTAGACAGTGAAAATTATCCCACCCACCAAAAATCGTATGTTGATACTTTTTTTGATTCATGACGTATCATCTTATTCTAAGATACTTAATTAGGAGCCAAAGCTTAATGATTATGGAGGATAATTTCTAATTCATTTTAGCTTGGGAAATCTCTATTGTACCTTTGGGGAGTAAAGTTTTATCCCATGTATAGAAGACCGAGAAGAAACCGAAAGTCAGAGGCCATCAGAAATCTAGTTCAAGAGACTTCAGTTGGAGTCGAGGATTTAATTTTTCCTCTTTTTCTTGTTTCAGGTGAGAAAAAGAAGATTCCTGTGGATTCCATGCCGGGAATTTTTAGGTTTTCGATTGATCAAATGTTATTTGAAATCGAAGAATGCCTCAAGCTTGGAATTCAAAGCTTTGATGTGTTTCCTGCCTATCCAGAAGAACTTAAAGATCCATTCGCAAAGGAGAGCTACAATCCTGAAACATTTTATCTTAAAGGTTTGAGGGAAATCAAAAAGCGATTTCCTGAGGTTTGTCTCATGTCGGATGTAGCCATGGATCCTTATAGCAGCGATGGGCATGATGGGATCGTACAAAATGGAAAAATCCTCAATGATGAGACATTGGAGGTTTTGGCAAAAATGTCATTGGCACAGGCAGATGCAGGTGTGGATATTTTGGGACCATCGGATATGATGGATGGCCGGGTAGGTTTTATTCGGGAAGAATTGGATCAGCATGGGTTTACCGATGTCTCTATCATGTCCTACACGGCAAAGTATGCAAGTGCATTTTATGGGCCATTCCGGGATGCTTTGGATTCTGCTCCAAAGTTTGGAGATAAAAAGACCTATCAGATGAATCCTGCCAATTCCAAAGAAGCTTTAATCGAAGCTGATTTGGATATGGAGGAAGGAGCTGATTTTTTGATGGTCAAGCCAGCATTGTCCTATTTGGATGTGATCAAGCTATTGAATGATAACTATCCTCTTCCTGTTGCTGCTTACAATGTATCAGGAGAATATAGTATGGTAAAAGCATCCTCTGCCAGAGGTTGGATTGATGAAGATCGGGCAATGATGGAAATACTTACTTCTATCAAGCGTGCAGGAGCTAAGATCATTCTGACTTACTTTGCAAAGGATTTTGCAAAGACTTTAAGATAAAAAATCTTTCAGGTGAAATATTGATAGCTAAAGACCCAAATCCCGGGTCTTTTTTTGTTATAGGTTATTTTTTGAAGCAGTTTTTAAAGCTTGATCAAAAGTTTTTCTTATTCAAATTGAAAAAAAATCGAATAATTTGAAAATTTATATTTTTCATAATTTATCAAAAATGAATTTTTTTTAAGAAAAAGCATTAAAAACAGAATTTAATTCTTTTTTATCTCTAAAGGCCGCTGCGATCGGTTGTTTCTTGTTTTTCGAAATCGTTTTCAGAAAATATTCTAAACCTCAGCGAAATAATATTTTTTTATCATATAGGGTTAATATTTATTCAAAAACAACTCATTTTTTGAAAAATCATTAAAAAATGGTTTAAATATTAATTGAAAAATCAGAAAAAATAGATTTTTATTAAAAATGTGATTTGTTTTTTAGCTAAAAAATAAACTACATTCGTTTCGAGCCTAGGCTCTCAAACCTATCAAAAATTTTGAAATACGTTCAAATTTAATCCTAAACCTATGAAGTATTTTGTACACGTTTTGGCCAATGAAATGGCCACTATGGATCTCACTTTAGAGATGTCCAAGAACATCCTTACCACAAACAATGTTTGGATGATGCTTTCGACGGCCCTGGTATTTATCATGCACTTGGGCTTTGCTGGAGTAGAAGCTGGTTTTGGTCAAGCCAAAAACACGGTCAATATTCTTTTTAAAAATACCATTACTCCCATTATCGGTATTGTTTCTTATGCCGCTGTCGGATTTTACTTAATGTATCCTGGATTTGAGGTGCCGGGTTGGTTAAGTTTTGACTTTAGCGGTTGGAATATGTTTTGGTTTTCACCTGCAACTGCTGATGTAAGTGCTGATTATGCCAATGCAGGCTATACTTATTGGACTGACTTCTTGTTTCAGGCAATGTTTGCCGCTACTGCTGCCACGATTGTTTCCGGAGCTATCGCTGAGCGTGTAAAACTTGGTGCATATTTGATCTTTACCTTATTCTTTGTAGGGTTTGTTTACCCAATTATAGGTAGCTGGAAGTGGGGAGGTGGTGCTTTAGATGCTATGGGATTCTATGATTTTGCTGGAAGTACACTTGTCCACTCTGTTGGAGGATGGGGAGCTTTAGCTGGTGTCATCTTGGTAGGTCCTCGAATTGGTAAATATGTAAATGGGCGAACTGTTGAAAAGCCAGGGGCAAGTGTTCCTTTGGCGGTAATTGGTGTCTTTTTGCTTTGGTTGGGATGGTTTGGATTCAATGGAGGCTCAGTGCTATCCGCTGACCCTGGATTGGTTTCCTTTGTCCTTGTAACCACTTCTTTGGCAGCCTGTGCCGGAGGCCTTGGAGGATTCTTGGCTGCTTATTTTGCCTTCAAGCGATTGGACTTGGGAATGGTTCTCAATGGAATTTTGGCAGGCTTGGTATCTATCACAGCGGGAGCAGATGTCATCAACCCGGGTGGTGCTGTCTTGGTAGGCTTTATCGGTGGGATTTTAGTAGTGCTTTCAGCTATTCTGCTTGATAAACTTCATCTGGATGATGTAGTAGGTGCAGTTTCTGTTCACCTTACCTGTGGTGTTTGGGGTACGCTTGCTGTAGGTATTTTTTCTACCAACCCGGAACATAGCTTTATGACTCAATTGATTGGCGTAGCAGTTTGCGGTGTGACGGCATTCTTATCTGCCTATGTCATATTCTTTATTCTGAAGAAAACTGTAGGAATCCGTGTTTCTGCGGAGCACGAGCGAACAGGTTTGGATTCTCACGAACATGGAATCCGAGGATATACCATCGTATTCGATGAATAATCTCTAAAAAAGAAGAACCCCTGCCGAAGAAAAAAACGCGACTCTCTTTCGAACGGCAAGGGGTTCTATTGGTCAACTCTATCATTAACCAACATCCAAAATTAAAATGAAAAAGATATTTCTACTAACTATATGTATTTGTCTAAGTACCTCTTATAAAATTTTTGCTCAGGAAGAAAAAGAAGAAACACCTTCCGTATTGACAATTTCAGGGTCTGTTGATGCTTATTTCCGGACCAATTTCAATGCACCCAATAAGGGTGAAAATATGATGGCTCCGGCTAGTTCATTTGCCAATTTACCAGGATTTTCTCTAGGCATGGCCAATTTGATTGCAACTTATGATGGCGAAAAAGTTGGAGCCGTGGTTGATTTGGTTTTTGGTCCGCGAGGTGAGGATGCAGTTTTTGGCTCACCACTTTATTCAGGTGGAATGGCAGGAAGCTCCCAAATTGTTAACCAACTTTATGTCTATTGGAAAGCAACAGACAAGGTCACGTTGACTTTTGGGAATTTCAATACCTTTTTAGGCTATGAAGTAATCTCCCCGACTGGAAACTTCAACTACTCTACTTCTTACATGTTTTCCTACGGACCTTTTTCCCATACAGGTTTGAAAGCTGACATTGCCTTATCGGATAAATTTTCTTTCATAGCAGCCGTCATGAATCCTACCGATCTGACCGAATTTAATCCCTTTGGATCCTTTATTTATGGGGCGCAATTGGGATATTCCTCAGGATCTGGAAGTACATTCCTTAATTTAGTCTATGGGGATAATGACGGGAAACTGGTCAATGATGGAGCGCTTATACCTGGTCAGACATCTTTCGGGAATACCCTACAAATCGATTTGACTACAGGCTTTGATCTGTCTGACTTTTGGTATTTAGGGGTGAATACGACCTATAATACTACCAGTTCGGGGCAGGAATTTGACGGAGGAGATGTTTTGCCTCTTGATGGAGAAGGGTCTGGGTTTTATGGTTTTGCAGGATATCTTCAAGCTAAGCCTTCTGAAAACTTTGGCTTGGGGCTCCGCGGAGAGTATTTCAATGTTTTCAATGGAGGACTTGACGGGGTAGTTGGTCTTGACGATGCCGGAGATGGAAATGTCTTCGCGGTAACGCTTTCCGCAAATGCGAAAATTGGAAATAATTTAACAATCATACCCGAAATCAGACTGGACTCCATGGGCAATAATTACTTTTTGAATAAGGATTTAGCTGCATCCAAAAACCTTTCATCTTTTCTTTTGGCAGCTGTTTTTGCCTTTTGATTCAGAAAACAGGGTCTATTGTTGAAGAAAAAGCCGGGTTGATTTTCAATCCGGTTTTTTTCTTTTTAATGCCTGACTTCCTAGTATCCCTTTAGAAACTAGCAGGTTCAGCATTTAATTAGAATCTGTTTTAAATCTCTGCTTGATTTATTGCCTAATCGGTAAGATTTTCCCAAATCCCAACTTTTTGTTAAGGTTGAAAAAAGTTGGTATCTGTAAAACATTTTTTGGTGGAGGCAGTATATTTAGCTGTAAACCCAAATTAAATCGTATGAAAAAAGGCATTTTCCTTCTTTCGGCATTTCTTCTTTTTGGATATTCTTACGGTCAAAACATTTCAACCGGACCAGCTGCCAAAAACCAAGCAGTGTGGGAAAAGAATCAAAAAAATCCTGTAGTGTACTTCAATGCCAATCCTGAAAATGCTCAAGGGATAGAGGCTAAAAATTCCAAAACTTGGAATCAAAACTCTTCCAAATTAAAAATTAGGACCCGGAAAGAAATTCATAATCCGAAAGGATTGGAAGCGAAAAATTGGAAGCCATGGAAGGAATATTCTGCGAAGAATACTAATTCAAAGGCTGCATATATAATTCCAAAAGGGATGCGAAAGAAAAAAATCTGGTTTCATTGAGAAACAAAAAATGCCCGGTGATTTTCATCGGGCATTTTTAGTTAAAGTTCTTGCTCCCGTTCGAGCATTAGTATTGCTCCTTGGGATACGATGTAATATTTTTCTCCTTCATACATCACCTCATGAGCTCCAGATAACAGGAAAATAGCCAAGTCGCCTTCTTTAGCTTGGAGCGGGACATATTTCACCTTTTCATCATTTTCCATCCAAGGTTCATGGTCTTCTACAGGCATGGGGATGGGGTAGCCTGGGCCTGCTTTTATAATATAGCCTTGCTGGACTTTTTCTTTTTCCTGAACACCAGGAGGAAGGTAAAGTCCCGTTGAAGTCTTTTCGTTGGGTTTTTTAAGTCGAATAAGTACCCGATCTCCCACCACGATGAGTTTCTTTAGCTTATTATCTGGGGTTAATTGCATGGTCTCAAAATAAAGTGTGAAAGAAAGAAAAGCCAAGATTCCTAGCTGGGATTCTTGGCTTTTGAATGCCAAAAGCACTCGGGTAATTTCCGAGTGCTTTGAATTATTGGTTTAGCTTTATTACTTCTTGTCTTCGCTAACCTCTTCGTAATCTACGTCAGAGACTCCGTCTCCGCTATCGCTTGCTCCAGTAGCTCCTGCGTCAGCACCTGGCTGAGCTCCCGCTCCTTGAGTTGCATTGTAGATTTCCTGAGAAGCAGCTTCCCAAGCTTTATTTAGCTCTTCCATTCCAGCATCAACTCCAGCCAAATCTTGAGACTGGTGAGCAGCTTTCAGTTTATCCAAAGCTCCGTTGATGGCAGTTTTGTTACCTTCAGAAAGCTTATCGCCATATTCTTTCAACTGCTTTTCAGTCTGGAAAATTAAGCTGTCAGCTTGGTTAAGCTTTTCGATCTTTTCTTTTTCAGCCTTGTCAGCTGCTGCATTTGCTTCAGCTTCTTTCTTCATTCGGTCAATATCCTCCTGAGAAAGTCCAGAAGAAGCTTCGATCTTGATTTTCTGTTCTTTTCCAGTTCCTTTATCCTTTGCAGATACGTTGAGGATACCGTTCGCATCAATGTCGAAAGTAACTTCGATTTGAGGTACTCCTCTTGGTGCTGGCGGGATATCTGTCAACTGGAATCTACCGATGGTTCGGTTGTCCTTAGCCAAAGGTCTCTCACCTTGAAGTACGTGGATATCTACAGCAGGCTGATTGTCAGCAGCAGTAGAGAACACTTCAGATTTCTTGGTAGGAATTGTCGTGTTGGCTTCGATCAATTTGGTGAATACTCCGCCCATGGTTTCGATACCAAGAGATAGAGGAGTTACGTCCAAAAGAAGTACATCTTTCACTTCACCAGTCAATACACCGCCTTGGATAGCAGCTCCGATAGCTACTACTTCGTCAGGGTTTACACCCTTAGAAGGCTTCTTGCCGAAGAACTTCTCAACTTCTTCTTGAATCTTAGGAATTCGAGTAGATCCACCGACCAAGATTACTTCGTCAATTTCAGAAGCAGTTAGTCCAGCATCTTGAAGCGCTTTTTTACAAGGCTCCATGGATCGTTTCACCAAGTCTTCAGAAAGTTGCTCGAACTTAGATCGGCTCAATGTTCTTACCAAGTGCTTTGGTCCAGTTTGAGTTGCTGTGATGTAAGGCAAGTTGATTTCGGTAGAAGAGGAGCTGGAAAGCTCGATTTTCGCCTTTTCAGCTGCTTCTTTCAATCTTTGAAGAGCCATAGGGTCCTTTCTCAGATCGATTTGCTCTTCCGCCATGAATTCATCAGCAAGCCAGTTGATGATTACTTGGTCAAAGTCGTCACCACCCAAGTGTACATCACCATTGGTTGATTTTACTTCGAATACACCATCGCCTAGTTCAAGGATTGAAATATCGAAGGTACCACCACCGAGGTCATACACAGCGATTTTCATGTCCTGATTTTTCTTGTCCATACCGTATGCCAAAGCCGCTGCGGTAGGCTCGTTGATGATACGCTTCACTTCCAAACCGGCAATTTGTCCAGCTTCTTTGGTGGCTTGACGCTCGGCATCATTGAAGTAAGCAGGCACGGTAATAACTGCTTCAGTCACTTCTTGTCCCAAGAAGTCTTCAGCAGTACTCTTCATTTTCTGAAGAATCATTGCAGAAATTTCCTGTGGGGTGTAGGAACGGTCACCGATTTTGATTGCAACGGTGTCGTTTGGTCCTTGCTCCACTTTGTAGGAAGCGTGTTTTTTCTCTTCGGAAACCTCAGAGAATTTTTTACCCATAAATCGTTTTACAGATGAAATGGTATTTGCGGGGTTGGTGATGGCCTGACGCTTGGCAGGATCACCTACTTTTCGCTCGCCATTTCCATTGTCTAGAAATGCTACAATAGATGGGGTAGTTCTTCTTCCTTCACTGTTTTGGATGACTACAGGCTCATTTCCCTCCATTACGGCTACGCAGGAGTTGGTGGTACCCAAGTCAATGCCTATAATTTTTCCCATGATTATAAATTTTATTTAGTTTCTGATTCGGTTTATTTCCTTTGCTTCAATGCTTATGCCATCTGATAATTTTGATTTTTTTGTGTCACAATGTCAGATTCACTGGCAGATTCCAAGAAGTTTTCCTTCATAATGGCACGGTTAGTTTTTAGAAATCTGAGATTGTGACAGGATTTTTTGATTCTCTATGCAACCTTTTCTTACTCCTCTTCATCTTTTTGGTATGAGACAATTTTTTGGCAAAAAGCGAAGTCAAGACCGGTTAAAGTGGACCATGATATTCCTTTTATTGATGATTTTTGGGATGATGACTCGAATCGGTTTTGGGATTCTACTTCTAAAACAGTGGTTTTTCTAAACAAACACTCATGGTAAATCAAAAATTAGATAAGAGGGGTTAACTTGTGCTCCTTACTCTAATCAAACCATGGATTCACTTATAATTCAGGATATTTATATCTACCCGATCAAATCATTGGGGGGAATTCGTTTGAATGAAGCAACTGTAGAAGAAAAAGGTTTTCGCTATGATAGGCGATGGATGCTTATAGATGAAGAAGGTGTTTTTGTGTCTCAGCGTTCCTTTCCAAAATTAGCTTTGCTTCAAGTAGAACTTTCCCAAGATGCCCTAAAAGTATTTCCAAAACATGATCCAGGAAATTTCCTATTGATTCCTTTTGACCAAGAAGGAGAGGAGTCCGTAGAGGTGGTCGTTTGGGATGATACAATGACTGCCAAGTTGGTCGATGCCAAGTTTGATCGCTGGTTTTCTGATTTTTTGGGTAAGCACGTTAGACTTGTGAAAATGCCTGAATCAACTCGAAGGCTAGTAAGTCCAAAATATGCAGTAAGGGGAGAGGCTGTCAGTTTTGCAGATGGGATGCCTTACTTACTAATTGGAGAGGAATCTCTAAATGATCTCAATCAAAAACTGGAAAAACCTGTTTCGATGGATCGCTTTCGCCCTAATTTGGTTTTTTCTGGAGGAAAACCTTTTCAAGAAGATACTTTTAAAAAGATTAAAATCGGATCTGTTGATTTTCAAGTGGTCAAGCCCTGCGCACGCTGTGTATTGATCACCGTAGACCAAGAGACAGGAATAAAAAGCAAAGAACCGCTTCGGACTTTGTCATCCTATCGGACCAAAGGAAATAAAGTCCTTTTTGGTCAGAATATGGTTGCTTTGGGTGAAGGAGTGGTGAAAATTGGTGATCCGATTAATATTTCTGAATAATTGGTTACCGAAAGTCTTTTACCGTCTGAATAAAGACTTTTACCATTTCCGGGTCAATATCCGGATAAACTCCATGACCCAAATTGGCGATATGTCTGCTTCCCCGGAATTCTCCCATCATTTTCTGAGTCGCAATCTGTATTTGTTCGGGTGAACCGTAAAGTGCGGCTGGGTCTAAATTTCCTTGAAGAGTCTTGTTTGGTCCGATTAATTTTCTGGATTCAGCGATTCCCATATTCCAATCCAAACCGATCGTTTCACAATTCAATTTCCCCATAGCTTCCCTAGCAAAGAATGCTCCCTTTGCAAAAACAGTTTTTGGAACTTCTTGAATGGCATCGCAAATCTGGGAAATGTATCGAAGGGAAAACTCCTCATATTGATCTGGACCAAGAATGCCGGCCCAGGAATCAAAGATTTGAATCAAATCTGCCCCGGCCTCAATTTGGGCTTTTAGATAGTTGATCGTACTGTCAGTGATCATTTGGAGCAGGCGATGGGAAAAGGCCGGCTCTTTATAAAGCATCGCTCTAGCCTTGGAGAAGGTCTTGCTTCCACTTCCCTCGATCATGTATGCAAAAATGGTCCAAGGTGCCCCTGCAAAACCAATTAGCGGTACTCGGCCGTTTAGGTTTTTTTTGGTGATTTCAATCGCTTTGATGACATAGCTCAGGTCATTTGCACCGTCAGCGATTCGTAATTTTTTCAGATCTTCTTCCGAAGAAACTGTGTTTGGAAACCAAGGCCCTCGCTTTTCCACCATTTCATAAGGTAATCCCATGGCTTCTGGAATTACTAGAATATCTGAAAAAATGATGGCAGCGTCCACTCCTAATAAATCTACTGGCTGGATAGTCACCTCTGCGGCTAATTCAGGAGTTTGGGCAAGTTCGATAAAGCCTGAAACGGACTCACGCACGGCACGGTATTCGGGAAGAATTCGTCCTGCTTGACGCATCAGCCACACCGGAGTGCGTTCTACTTTTTCACCTTTTGCTGCCCGAAGCAGTAGATCATTTTGAAGTTTCATGCGGCAAAGATAGGAAGCAAATAATATTTGGTATTAAAAAAAACAGGATTGTAGCACCGCTTCAATCCTGTTTGTGGTAGAAGTTGGTTTAGTGAATATTAATTTTTGGATTTTGGTTTGAGTGGAATAAAATCATCCTCTTCTATTCCCAATAACTTGGTGACAGCTTCGTAATCGGAGAAATCAATTCTGGAGCCAGCAAAATCTGCAGGTACAATTACGATTCGAAATAGCTGATTATCTGTCCAATCTGAGGAAAGCAAACTGTAATCCAATGGCCCATCCAAAAAGACGGAAAAGTCAAATTGGGTAAAGTCATAATTGTACATTAGCACGCCTTCTTCAAAGAAAATAGTCTGTGGAAGGGGCCTCCAGATAGGGGTATTTCCATCTTGCTCCCAACGGATATAGACAAGAACTACATCACTATCTAAAATGGCTGGATCAAATTCAAACAACTCTCGGTAATCATTTGCTTCTGTAAAGTCCACTTCTACTTCAAAAGCTTCCCCTACGATAGTGATACCGTCTAATCCATCTTGTCCGGGAGGGCCTGGAGGTCCTACGGGTCCTTCACAGGCTTGGAATGCAAACATTGTTGCGAAACCAAATATTGCAATAAGTTTTTTCATAAAATTTTATTTGGCTTAGTAATAATTATTGTCACGAAAATTTCAGAAATAGGTTTGGTTAAAAAATGTAAAAAGCTCTCAATTCCTTATCGGAGCGATCACATGTACCTCATTTTCAGAGATTATCTTATCGATAAAAATTTCTGATAATTCAAGTTTTGCCGAGTCGGCAAAGTCCTGAAGTCTACTTTTTACCTTTTCAGGTCCTGGCATGACCCATCGACTTCCTTGAATTCTGGCTAGTAAGTAGCGATTCTCCTCAAAAACCAACTGCTCGTATTCATCGCCAACCAGTAATTGGTCAATTCCCACAAAAACCCGCATGGTATCTAACTTTCCAGCAGGTTCGACTTCATAGATTGTCTGCAAAAAGCTTCCAGGATGTAAGGACTTCTCAGTCTCGATTTTTTCAAAGGTTTCTTTCAATGAAGGATCCTGAGGAGTCCCAACATAATAAATACCTGAAAGGGGAGTAGGTTTTTGATTTACAAGGGTGATTTGAATAGGATTGTTTCCTCCCAAGTAATTGAAAATGATTAATCCTCCCAAGACCAAAAAGGCTAGGAATACTAGGATTACGATAAGTTTTCTGCTCATGGTTTAGAACAAATAGCGAACGCCAATTCCTCCTTGACCTTTGATATGCCCCACTCGATCCAGTAATTCCAAAAAGATTCCTACTTCGGCAAATACGGAGATAGGCAATTCATCAAAATAGTATTCTCCTCCTACGAAAGCTTCAGGCCCAAAATCAACATTGCTTCGCTGCTCGCTAAATGTTCCACCACTTTCACCTGCTCCCAAGTTGTAGGTATAGTTAACCTGAGTGGTGCGTAGCTGCGCGCCTACTCCTCCATACCCTAAAAGATATCCTTGTGAAATATCAAATACATCGGTAAAATCCTCATGATAGGCCACTCGGCCATGAAGAGATACTCCTTTGCTGGCGCTATGGCCTATGTAGAAAGCATTGGAACTTGGTGGGTTGTTTTCAAAATCACGCTGATAGTAGCCTGGGCTGTTAATTCCTCCGCTTCCTATCATCACCTCCCAAGAAAAATAATCATCAAAGAAATCCTTGTAAGTCAAGTTGAATGGTTCACCTAGTCGAATTCCAGCTCCTCTTTCCTGTGCTATCCCCAAAAATGGTAAAAGGAATAGCAAAAATGCTAATCTGTGTTTCACGTTATTCTAGTTGGTTTAATTGATTCAAGCAAATTCCAGGCTAGATTGCCATGGTCTTGAGCTGCATTTGATGGAGTTGGGTGTAGTAGCCTCCTTTTTCTAGCAACTCATCGTGTTTTCCCTGCTCCACGATTTCTCCCTTGTTCAATACAATGATGTTGTCAGCTTTTTGAATGGTAGAAAGTCGGTGAGCGATGACAATGGATGTCCTGCCCTTCATCATTTTTTCGATAGATTCCTGAATGAGTTCTTCCGTTTCGGTGTCTACTGAGCTTGTGGCTTCATCCAAGATGATAATTTCGGGATTGTAAACCATTGCTCGAACGAAGGAGATTAATTGTCTTTGACCCACAGAAAGCGTAGCACCTCGTTCCATCACATTGTAGTCCAAACCACCTGGCAAACGTTCGATAAACTTCCGAGCTCCCACCATTTCAGCTGCTTCCAAAACTTGCTCTCTGCTGATTTTCGGGTTGCCTAATGTAATGTTGTAATAGATGGTGTTGGAGAATAAAAATACATCTTGGAGTACTACGCCAATATGCTTTCGCAGAATACCCAATTCAAATTCCCGAATATCTGTCCCATCGATGGTGATAGAGCCTTTATTGATTTCGTAAAATCTTGAAAGTAGGTTTATTACAGATGATTTACCCGCTCCTGTAGCTCCGACAAGAGCAACTGTTTGCCCACTTTTTACAGAGAAATTGATGTTTTTCAGGACATAATCCTCATCTATATAAGCAAACCAAAGGTCTTTGAATTCGATGTTTCCTTTTACTTTTTCAGGCTTAAAATCTCCTTCATTCGCGATGTGTTCATCACTATCGAGCAGTTTGAAAATTCGCGATGAACTAACCACACCCATTTGAAGGGTATTAAATCGGTCTGCAATCATACGGATCGGTCTGAAAAACAATTGCAGGTACATGATAAAGGATATCAGAACTCCGACTTGTAATTCCAGTCCCAAAACTCCTACAGCGCCATACCAAACAACCAACCCAATCCCAATTGCCTGAATAATTTCTGCTACGGGGAAGTAAATGGAATAATATAAAACGGACCGAATATGCGCTGTTCGATGCTCTCGGTTGATTTCTTTGAATTTTTCAAATTCCCGATCTTCTCGATTGAAAATCTGAACAATATTCATCCCTGTGATGTGTTCTTGAAGAAATGAGTTCAGGTTGGATACCGCGTTTCGCACATCATTAAAGGTGACTTTGATCTTTTCCTTGAAAATGTAAGTCGAAATAATCATGAGTGGAAGTGTACACAAACTGACAAGGGTGAGCTTCCAATCGATATAAAACATGACTCCCAAAATGGTCACCAATTGCAGTAAATCCCCTATGATAGCAGCTAAACCTTCACTGAATACGTCAGCTAAAGTTTCGATATCCGAGATATTTCGTGTGACCAATCTTCCAATTGGGGTATTATCAAAGAACTTGAGTTTCAGACGAAGTAAATGGTCAAATAGCTTGACACGAATATCCCGAATGATCACCTGTCCAATCCAGCCAGAAAAATAGGTGTGGGCCCATTGGACGACCGCTTGTAGAATCATCAGACCTACTAAAATGTAGATCATCTGAACCAGACCGGCACTGTCACCTATGGCAATGTGGTCATCGATGGCAACCTGAATGAAATAGGGTCGCGTAGGAGCCAAAATTGCCAAGGCAATAGTCAAAAACACCAAAAAATAAAACTGAAGTTTGTAAGGCTGCACATAGCGATACAATTTCTTCAGGACTTTGGTGTCTACTATTTCACCGGAAGAAGTTTTTTCTTTTTCTAAGCTCAAGGTTTTTCAATCTAGGTAAATTTCTCGGGGGTAAACTACCCTACTTAAAAAAAGACCTTTAGCAGGTGCGGCTTTACCCGCTTTACTTCGGTCTTTGGATTGAATAATTTCCACCATACTTTCTGGTGATTTTTTACCAACCCCAATCTCCACCAAAGTTCCGACAATTGCCCGTACCATCCCACGCAAAAATCGATTGGCGGTTATATGGAATAACAATTCCTCCTCTTTTTGTTCCCAACGGGCTGACATAATTGTACAACGGAAATGATTGACCTCCGTTTGGACCTTACTAAAAGCTTCAAAGTCTTGTTCTCCAATCAGAAACTGAGCGGCTTGATTCATTTTTTCTACATCCAGATTTCCAAAAAATGTCCAGGCTAATTCATCGTAAAAGGGGCTTTTTTGGAAAATAATTCGGTAAAAATAAGATCGCTCCAAGGCGTCAAACCGAGCATGTGCATCAGGTTTTACAAGGCGAACGGCCTTTATTCCAACAGAATTTGGAAGAATTCCATTTAAAGCCTTGACAAGTCTTTTTGACTCAAAGGGGACGTCACATTCAAAATGACAAACTTGATGGGTAGCATGCACACCGGTATCAGTCCGTCCACTGCCCATTATATTGATGGGTTTCTGAAAATAGGTAGAAAGTGCAGATTCTATGGATTCTTGGACCGAAAAGGCATTTTGTTGGATTTGCCAGCCGTGAAAAGGCTTGCCATGATAGCTTAATTCAAGGAAAAAGCGTTTGGTTTGGCTCATAGCTCACAAAGATACAATTCCCACAGGATTCCAATGGCAGATTTTAACTTTCCTTGTGAAAGCGGGGATTAGGGCTTTTCTTTGCTAAAAATTAGAAAATCATGATTCAACGAATTCAAACCATATTCTTGTTTTTGGTAGTAGTCTGCATGGGAGCAAGTATCAGTTCTCCCTATTGGTTGCAAGCTCAGGAAGCATCAGGCGAAACTTGGGAGCTGACTGCTTTTATGATGACTCATATGGATGCAGCAGGAGAAACTTTGGATTCTTCTTCCACTTGGTACATGGCTACATTGGCTTCATTTTCAGGGCTTTTGGCATTGATTTCCATTTTTCAATATAAAAACCGAACCCGGCAAATGATGTTCAATATGATCAACAGTTTGATCATGGTAGGTTTGGTTGTCGTAGTCTTTTTGACAACAAACGGAGTGAATTCTGAAATCAATGCAGTAGAGTCCGGTTCCTATCAGGCTGGATTTTGGGTGATTTTAGCGGCTATGGTATTTAATATGCTAGCTAATCGATTTATTAGAAAAGATGAAGCTTTGGTAAGATCAGTAGATAGGATCAGATAAAAAAGCTGAAAAAATAAGTAAGCCCTCAAGCGAAGTAGATCACTTGAGGGCTTTTTTTTACCAGAATCTCACACCGATTGTTGGGTAGAAAGTCTTTAAGTTTTCAGTGCCTACAACACCCACTTCAATAGCAATATTTTTATTGAGTTGGTGCTTGTAGAAAGCTCTAATTGTCGTACCAGAAAATAAGTCACTCTTGGTATCATTCATGAGTAGCCCAATTCCAACTGTGTTTTTCTTGTTTTCCCTTGAATATTTTTCCCAGGAAAACTCTGCATTTACAAACCAGCTGCTGTTTACTTTGATGTTTTTTTCGATGCGTGGAGGGAAATAAATATGGTTGGTGATCGATCCTCCAAAACTGAAGTTTCGAAGATTTAAATGAGTTCGGAAGCCAGCTACCGGAGTGAAATCACCTCCTGTATAATCCAAACCAACAGGGAAAGTGAATTCCAGGCTGTCTAAGTGCTGAACGTATTTATTCTCGACTTCATATTTTACAGCCTCTAGTCTGGTGGATGAAAAACTTTCAGCAATTCGATAGCCTTTCGTTTCAAACTCCGGGAATTTGGTAGCTTTCTCTAAAATTGGCTGGAATTCCTCTTGAAGTGATTCAACGCTGTGTTCCTGATTGTTGAAGTAAAGGAGAAATGTTCCTTCGTTGGGAAGATTAAATACTAATGTGTCTGTAATAGGAGATTTTTCATTGATCAGGTTTTGATTGAATTTGCTTAATTGGTTTTCTACCTCCTGTGCAAAAAGAGAGATCGAAAAGAGCATAACAATCCCTGTGAGAAGAAAATATCTTTTCATTTTTATAGTGTTTAAGATGTGATGGATTTGTTTTTAAATTTAATTTGAATGGTTTTGGAAGAAGAAGTCTGATACTTTCGATTCGATTGTAACTCTTCTTGGCTTTTCCCAAAAGCAGTTTTAACTCTCATTTTTGAGCGGCCTTTATCCCAAGAAATGTCTACTTCATGCAGGCTTTTGTTTTCTGAGGAGGCAGTGAATTGATTTGGATTATAAGTTGGGTCCAAGTTTACCTGCGGAATTTCTAAATTAGGTAAGGCAATGATGGGAATACTTACCTCTGCCAATTCCTGTTTTGATTCAATAGGTTTAGTTTCAGTGGTAAGAGTGGACGGTTCACTCATTTCTGCAAAGCTCTCTTTTCCCTCAAGGATTGGTTTCTCAACCTGTATAGGAATAGAGATATCTCGAATCTGCGTCAAAAGATCTGTTTCGAAATTAGGCTCTTGGTCTTTTTCCAACAAGACCCATGATAATGCAATCGTGAATACCAAAACCATTGCCGCTGCCAGTTTTTTCCAAATCGGAACGATTCTTTTCTCAGAGTCCAATTCAGTGACGATTCCTTCCCAGGCCTTGCTGCTTGGTTCAAAATGAGGAAGGTCAAGACTTACTTTTTCTAATTGAGTGTCGAAATCCTGCTGTTGCAAAATCTTATCCCAGCTAGTGCTTTTCGGAGTATGTTGAGGAAGATTTTTCATGCCTGAAGCAGTGTTTTGATTCTTGTTTTTAGAAGTTTCTTTGCATAACTCAGCTGGGATTTTGAAGTACTTTCACTCACTCCCAAAAGCTTGGCAGCTTCTTGATGTGGATAGCCTTCAACGGCAACCAACATGAAAATGGCCCTAGCACCGGGAGGAAGGCTTCGGATTGCCTGATCCAATAGTTCTCCGTCAAACCAGGATTCAAATTGATCTTCCCCAGCTTCTTCTATTTGATCCAATTTTTCAAATTGAAATTGCCTTTTACCCTTTCGAATGGCGTTGCGAGCTGTAATTGTCCGAATCCAAGATGTCAAAGCTTCCGGATGCTTCAAGTTTCGGATTTGTTGAAAAACCTGCACATAGGTGTCCTGCAGAACATCATGCGCCATGTCTTCATCATCCAACATTCGAAAAGCCAGAGAATAAACCATCCGCTTAGTCAATTCGAAAAGCTGAAATTGGGCTTTTCGATCTTGAGCGATGACCTGCTCTATCAATTCACTGTCTAGTTGAATTTGAGTCATTTTTGTTGATTCTATCCTAAAGAGTCAACCTAGGTTAAAAAGGTTGTAATGGTCCTGCTAAATTTTTTTCTGTGTAAAGTGTGCCTTTTCTCTCATTTCGTTTCCAAATAGATTGTTAAATTTCCAGAAATACCTAGGAAATGAAATTCGAAACACGCGCTATTCACAAAGGAAATCATATCACCGACAATACCGGATCAGTTGTTCAACCCATCACTTTAAGTACCACTTTCGAGCATGGAAATGAAGCTGGCTTGCTCTATACACGTGCTGGAAATCCCAATCGATTGGCTTTGGAAGAACTGATTGCTTCACTGGAGCAAGGAGTAGATGCGGCAGCTTTTTCATCTGGAAATGCTGCAGGAACTGCGGTCTATCAGGCTTTGGAGCCTGGATCTCATATTATCGCTCCGGATGATATGTACCATGGACTACATAATTCCATGACGATTCTATTCAAAGGAATTCATGAAGTGAGCTTTGTGGATATGAGTAATTTGGAGGCGGTGAAGGCTGCGATTCGTCCAAATACCAAACTTTTCTGGGTAGAAACTCCGTCTAATCCACTTTTAAAAATCACGGATATTCGAAAGGTTGCTGAAATCGCACACGAAAACGGGGCAATCTTAGCCTGTGATAACACCTTTGCTACACCTGTATTTCAAAACCCGCTTTTGCTTGGAGCGGACATTGTGATGCATAGCAGTACCAAATATTTTGGTGGTCATAGTGATTTGCTTGGAGGTGCATTGGTCACGAAGGAAAAGAATGAATTTTGGAACAAAATCAGAACCATTCAGCGAGTAGGGGGGGCTGTGCCATCTCCAACTGATTGTTATTGGCTAGCACGAAGTATTAAGTCCTTGGCTTATCGTATGAAGGGTCATGCAGAACATGCGATGGTCTTGGCTGATTATTTTTTGGCTCATCCAAAAGTGGAGCGGGTCTATTACCCGGGATTAAAAAATCACCCCGGTCATGAAATTGCAGCTTCGCAGATGAGTGGTTTTGGAGGAGTTGTATCTATTCAGGTAAAAGGCGGCGCTGTTTCAGCAGATAAATTGATCAGTGAGCTTCACTTATTTGCCAATGCTACAAGTTTAGGAGGAATTGAAAGTTTGATTGAGCGAAGAGCTGCTGTGGAAGGTCCTGATACCTTGACTCCTCAAAATTTAATTCGTGTCTCAGTAGGGTTGGAACATACCGAGGATTTACTGACTGATTTGGATCAAGCATTTTCTAAAGTTTGACCTGAACAAGATTTTCTAAGGTTTTTGCTTAAAAAACTGGTTATTTCATCTCAATTTTTGATTAGAAACATCATTTTCTAAAGATTTTTCTTAAATTTTATTTCATTTTTATTTGAACGCTTAACTATGCCCGCACAGCCCCTAGAGTTGATTTTAGGAAGGCAATTTGTTGACACCTTGTCTCTACCCGCCTTTCTGGTTGATCCAGAGGGCAATTTGTTGTTTTACAATGAACCTGCTGAAGTGATATTCGGATTGAATTTCGGAGAGACTGGGGGAATGCGTGTAGAAGAGTGGGCTACCATGTTTACACCTTATGATGACCAAGGAAATCCGCTTCCTCCAGAGGAGCTTCCATTGGTTAAAACGCTTCAGGATCTTAAGCCGAATTCCGGCTCATTTTATATTCACAGCCTCACAGGAAAGGAAATTCATATCGAAGTCACCTCTTTTCCCATCATTGCGCGACAGGATAGATTTCTAGGTGCCATGGCTATATTTTGGAAAATTGACCCATGATGAAGGTAAAAGTCTGGGGTTGTCGTGGTTCACTCCCTTCGCCAGGTCCAGAAAACAATTTTTATGGAGGAAATACTTCATGTGTTGAAGTCACAGACGGAGAAACATTTCTGATTTTGGATGCCGGCTCGGGTATTCAACGCTTGGGTCGTTTTATAGATAGAAATATCAAAGAGATCCATATTTTACTTACTCACTTGCATATTGATCATACGATGGGAATGGGTTTTTTTCTTCCCTTGTACGATCCTTCAGTGAAAGTTCATTTTTGGGGGCCGAGTTCGTCAGTGACTCCCCTTTTGCAAAGGCTGCGCAAATTCTTTTCTCCTCCCATGTTTCCGGTAAGGCTCGCTGATCTGCCCAATCATCCAGAAGTCCATGAATTGACTTATGATGATTTTTACATAGGTAATTTCCATATTCATTCCGAATATGTTTGTCATCCTGGGCCGACTTTGGGCTTTCGAATTCGGCTGGGGGATTCTACCATTGCCTATATCCCTGATCACGAGGTTCGTTTAGGATCCACAAATTTTCCCAACGATCCTGAATGGACAAGTGGGTTTGAATTGGCCAAGAAAGTTGACTTGCTATTCCATGATGGAGGATATACCTCCTCAGAATATGATCAAAAAGTCGGCTGGGGGCATAGTGCTGTTCAAGATTCCATAGAGTTTGGCGCTCTTTGTCAGGTAAAACGGATGGCGATTTTTCATCATGAACCCAATAATACTGATGAACAATTGGATGCTATTTTGGCTGATCGTCTGGAAGGGAGAAATCTCAGTTTTCCAGTAGAACTCTGTCGGGAAGGAGCTGAATACTTTTTATAGTTTCCTTCGTATTTAATCTATATTCTACTTCTATAACTTGTAATTCAGTGGGTATTTTCCCTTTTTGGGGGGAGAAAATTAATTTTTAAAAATGAAAAAAGTATTGGTTGCTACCGGTGGAGGAGATTGTCCAGGTTTAAATGCAGTAATCAGAGGAATTGCAAAACGGGCCACTCAGGAAAAAGGATGGGAGGTTTGGGGAAGTTATGAAGCTTTCAATGGAATCATGGAAAACCCTCCTCGGATGATTAAATTGGATGAATCCAATACAGCGGGTATTCATGTGATGGGAGGCACCATTATTGGCACTACCAATAAGGGAAACCCACTTCGATTTCCGGTAAAAAAGGCAGATGGATCGGTGGTTTTGGAAAATCGGCTTCAATTTTTAGTGGATACAATTAAGGAGTTGGGCTTTGATGCAGTAATCAATATAGGAGGGGATGGGTCCCAGGAGATTTCACAGGCTCTTTTTGAGGCAGGAATACCTGTCGTTGGTGTCCCAAAAACCATAGATAATGACCTTTCTTCCACAGATTTCACATTTGGTTTTCAAACAGCCGTTCAGATTGCTTCAGATTCTTTGGATCGATTAGTCACTACGGCAGCAAGCCACCATCGAGTGATGATTATGGAGGTTATGGGGCGAAATGCTGGTTGGATTGCCCTGTACACGGCAATCTCAGGAGGAGCAGAAGTCTGTTTAATTCCGGAAATTCCTTACGATTTAGGAAAAGTCATAGAAAAAATTCGAGCTCGATATGATGATGGAAGAGGCTTTGTCAATATAGTAATCGCAGAAGGAGCCTATGCAAAAGACGGCATTATTACTGGAGTTCAGGGTGAGTCGGGTAGAAATTCAGTGAGATTGGGAGGCGTGGCTTTTACCTTGAGTCAGCAGCTAAAGGATGCTGGTCTTGAGGCTGAAATCCGTGAAACTGTATTAGGGCATACCCAGCGTGGAGGTACTCCCATCGCTTTTGACCGAGTGATAGCTTCTGTTTTTGGGGTGAAGGCGATGGAATTGGTATTAGATGGGAAGTTTGGGCAATTGGTGGTTTTGAAAAATAATGATTTTAGCTCGGTGCCAATCACTGAGGCAATTAAAACCTATCATGTCGTAGATCCTTCAGGAACCTTGGTACAGGCAGCAAAAGGTCTTGGAATTACTTTTGGGGATTAGAAAATGGCGATTCCTTTTGCTATCAGCCCAGCTAAAATGGGAATGATGGATAAAATGATTAATTCCATTCTTACAGACCAAATAATTCCTTTTGGGATGTCCACTTTTTGATTTTGATTTCCTTTGGCTTGTTTGATGAAAAATACTGTTGGGTAAATTGAAATCAATCCGACTAGAATAAATAGTCCTAATTTGAGGTGAAAAGTAGGATTTTGGCTATAAAACTCAGTTGGTTTTCCATATCCTCCCAACCAAAGTGAAAGACCTACGATAAGAAGCGAAAGCGCTGAAATGCCATAAACTGCATCAATTCGGCTGAGTTGCTTGATTTGTTTTTTGCTTAGGCTATTATCCAATAGAAAAAATTCTGCAAATAAAGATCCAGCCAAGGTAAATACTGAAATAAAGTGAAGGTAACGAAGGAGGAGTTCCATGAGGTAATTGATTCATTTCAAAGACTAAAATTTAGGGAAATGAATCCATTTATCTAAATACCCTCGAAAAACTACCTCCTCCGATTATAATTGGTGGTTTTTTCAATCAATTGGGATGGTCAAAGTCAATGCCGGATAGGCTTTTGGAATAGCTCCTGTAAATCTTGGTGCATTCATCGGTTGATAATTCAGGCTTAATTCAGCTGCTTTTCTCGCATTTTTTCCTGAACTGACAAAAACTGGAATACTTGCAATCATAGCTGCTCCTCCAGCTACTACCATTACACTAGCCGCATTCATTGCATTATTTTGGCTATCTGTACAACTAAATAGACAAAAGTTTTCAGAACCAATAATGGCTCCCGCGCCTAACAAAGCAGCACCGCCCCCAAGAAGTATAAATGCTGTGGTTTTCTGCTTTTTACTTTTTTCCAAGTAATCCTGTTTGGTCAATTGCTGAGCAAAGCTTGGATAAGCTGCTCCAATCAAGGCCGCCACAACGAATGTGGCGATGAACAACTTTTTCATAGGATATTTCTTTAAAGGCTAGACTTTTTCCAGTGCTTCAAACTAATAGCCAAATCATTGTAAATGCCTGATTTTAGGCCTAAAGTGCAGTGATTTTAATCAGAGATTTAAAGCAAAAATAAACCCCTCGAAAAAGAGGGGTTTGATAACTATTCTGTGCAGAAATTATGCTTAATTCTCAGGATACCAATTTCGTAATCTTACTTCCACACCAGGAGTCTTTTCTCCAACAAGATTCTTGAATTTTTCTACGTCGCTCAGTCCATTTGTTCCTCGGTAGTGATACGGATAAACGACGGTCGGTTGAAATTCGGAAACAGCACTTGCTGCTTGGTCTACATCCATAGTAAATGGAAGATTCATGCAGACAAAAGCTACATCGATATTTTCCAAAGCTCTCATTTCCGGAATATCTTCGGTGTCACCGGAGAAGTAAAAACTCTTTCCTCCCAACTCCACGATATAGCCATTTCCTCTACCTTTTGGGTGTCTGCTGTCTTCTGTTTCAGGAAGATTATACATGGGAATCGCTTCAATTCTGCTTCCCAGGATATTCTCAACATCCCCATTACCCAACACGATGATGCTTTTATACTTTTCGGCAGGAAGTTTTTCGGCTACAGCTTGAGGTGCTACGATCACTGTATTCGAAAGATCGAGTCCATCCAAAGTTTCTTGATTGTGATGATCTCCATGAATATCCGTGATTAGAACAAGGTCAGCTGGATTTTGGGACTGGAAGCGCTCCGCACCACCATAAGGATCCACATAGATTGTCAGGTCTTTGTAATCCAAAACTAAGGAGCCGTGCAATATTGGGGTGATTTTTACCTCTTGATCATCCGTCTGGATTAAGTCCTGCGAAAAGCCCCAAAATGGCAGCATTACCAGTAATAATGAATATAACTTTTTCATATCGTTAAAATTGGAGGTTAGTTTGATTTAGGAAATCATAAATTTTTTTACTTCAGATTAACATCCAAACTATCCGATAGTTTTTAGAATGCTAAAGAAAGGGAATTCATAAGGGCTCTTCCTAACCCTTTATTGGGGTTAAACAAATCAGCATTATTTAGATGAAGAATAATACGAATTAATTATTGTTGGCCCAATCTTTCAGCAATTGAGGAGCATCTCCCTCTTCTGAATATATTTTTGCTTCATCGTTTTCTCTTATTCCCACATGCATAATCATTTTAGAGGTATCGTATAGAATAATGAAATTTGTAGTGTCACAGTTGTTTTTCTGACATGCTTGAGCAATAAATAACTCATTATCATACTCGATAGGCATTTCTACGGCCCAAGTTTCGATTAGGAAAGTAAATCTTTCTGGACCCAGGAGATTTTTCAGTCTTTCGGTAAAAGCAGAATTTTCGAAAAGCTTTACATCATAGGGGTATTTTTCATTTAAATCCTTTAGAAATTGAAGGCTGTCGACAACAATGTTTTCTGATGGGTTAGATTCCTGATTTAATAATTCTCTACCCTCTAATTTTTCTATTTCTTTAATAAAAACTTGATTCTCTTTTTCGATCAAATTTTTATTCGTTTTTAAAAGGCCGTCTTTTTCTGAGCAAGCACAAATTGGGCTTAAAATCAGAAAAGCAGCAAGGATCGATACAAGATTTTTATTATTCATAAGTTGAATATACCAGAATCGTAATTGATTTCCATGAGGGTGGTTTATCCTGCCCAGCCTTCTCTATCCAAACTTCGATACTGGATCGCCTCCGCAAGGTGTTCCACTTTGATCGTATCGCTGCCGGCTATGTCAGCTATAGTCCTCGCAACTTTCAGGATGCGATCATAAGCCCGGGCACTCAAACCTAGGCGCTCCATCGCGGTTTTGAGTAAAGCCTTTCCAGCTTCGTTGATTTGGCAGATTTCTTTGACCATGTGAGAAGGCATCATGGCATTGCAATAGACTTCGGGGTTGTTTTGGAAGCGTTGTTTTTGTTTTTCTCTTCCCTGAATCACCCGCTCCCTGATAGACTTGCTGGATTCGGATTTTCGGGTGGAGGTCATTTCATCAAACTTCACCGGAGTCACTTCCACGTGCAGGTCGATTCGGTCGAGTAGCGGTCCACTTACTTTGTTGAGGTAGCGCTGTACAATTCCCGGCCCACAGACACATTCCTTTTCGGGATGGTTGTAGTAGCCGCAAGGACAAGGATTCATGCTGGCAATCAGCATAAAATTCGCAGGATAATCGACTGAAATTTTTGCCCGAGATATCGTCACTTTCCGCTCTTCCAAAGGCTGGCGCATTACTTCCAAAACTGTACGTTTGAATTCCGGAAGTTCGTCGAGGAAAAGTACTCCATTATGAGCAAGGGAGATTTCCCCAGGCTGAGGATTACCTCCGCCTCCCACTAAAGCCACATCTGAAATAGTATGGTGCGGACTGCGGAAAGGTCGCTGAGCTAGCAGGGATCCGTTTTTGCCAAGTTTTCCGGCAACGGAGTGAATTTTGGTAGTTTCCAAAGCCTCTTGCAATGAGAGTGGTGGCAAAATGGAAGGAAGCCGCTTGGCTAGCATGGTTTTTCCAGCTCCGGGAGGCCCAATCATGATCACATTGTGTCCACCTGCAGCTGCAATCTCCATGGCGCGTTTGATATTTTCTTGCCCTTGGACGTCGGCAAAGTCAAATTCATTTTCATCCAGAGAATGGTAAAAAATTTCTCGTGTGTCAGTAATGGTGGGCTCGATTTCCAATTCTCCCATCAAAAAATCAGCTGCCTGCTGAAGGGTCTCTACACCAATAATATCCAGATTATTTACGATGGAAGCTTCTTTGGCATTTTCTAGAGGAAGGATAAAACCTTTAAAGCCTCTTTTTCGCGCTTCAATAGCTATGGGTAAAACGCCTTTGATTGGCCGAAGATAACCGTCCAGCGAAAGCTCTCCCATAATAACATAGCGATCCAGTTCTGGGAAATCTACTTGTTCGGAGGCTTGGAGAATTCCCATAGCAATCGGAAGGTCATAGGCTGAGCCTTCTTTTCGAATATCAGCGGGAGCCAAATTTATGACAACCTTCTGCCTTGGCATCCGATAATTGAAATACTTGAGAGCGGACTCCACTCGTTGTTGGGATTCTTTGACAGCAGAATCAGGCAAACCCACCATGTAAAAACTGGTGCCTTGTCCTACATTTACCTCAATTGTAATCAGGTTGGCGTCTACTCCTGAGACAGCGCTTCCAAAAGTTTTTGCTACCATACGAAAAAAGGAAACCGATTTTGGTTTCCTTAATATACAGTTTTTGAATTTAAACCTTAATTATTCGGTGAAATTTTGCCTTGGCGGCAGGTTACTGCTTTCACTATCCGAGGGTTTTGGAGTGCTTTCGGTCTTCGGTTTTTCTTGGCCTTTTGGATGCTCAAAATCATAGATTTTTGCTTTTAGGGCATTCATTTCGTTTTCCATCTTTTTGACTTTGCTTTGAAGCGAGGATTTCACGCCTTTACCAACTAGCCATGATATTAAAAACAGAACTAAACCTGTCAGCAATATTTTGACTACTGAATCAGAAGTGACTTCTGCAATTCCTACGAGCCCTCCCATGGTGTCAAAAGAGATGAAAAATAGGAGCAAGCCGGCAAAATAGACCAGCAAAATGATCTGGAGAATTCGATGAAATTTTTGCATAGTGGCAAAGAGTTGATTTGTTCGAATATAACTAAACTGACTGAATACTTGAAAGCTTCTGGTAAAGTCCCTCCTCCTTTAGAAGCTCGGAATGAGTGCCTCGCTGAATAATTTGTCCTTGGTCAATGACCAAAATTTCATCGGCGTGTTGAATGGTACTCAGTCGATGCGCGATAACCAAAGTGGTTCTGTTTTTCATCAGTTGAGTTAGCGCATCCTGCACCAATTTTTCGGATTCTGAATCAAGGGCAGAGGTAGCTTCATCTAAGATTAGAATAGGAGGGTTTTTCAATACAGCCCTCGCAATACTTAATCGTTGCCGCTGTCCGCCAGAAAGCTTGCTGCCCCGTTCGCCGATATTGGTTTGATAGCCATTTTCCATCTTTTCGATAAACTCATGAGCATTAGCAATTTTAGCTGCCTCAAGGACTTGCTGTTCAGAAACTCCCTCTAAACCAAATGCGATATTGTTGAAAACTGTATCATTGAAAAGAATAGACTCTTGGGTCACAATTCCCATGAATTTTCTCAAAGACGTCAATTCAAGGGACTTGAGATTGATGCCATCAATTAAAATAGCCCCACTCGTGGGATCATAGAATCGAGGAACCAAATCGGCTAAAGTAGACTTTCCGCCTCCTGAAGGTCCCACCAAAGCGATGGTTTTCCCTTTTTCCAGTTTGAAATTGATTCCTTTCAACACTTCTTTTTCACCATAAGAGAAATGTACATTTTGGAATTCAATCTCACGATCGAAGCCTTTCAAAATCTGGGCTGTAGCAGGAGATGTAATGGCTGCCTGCGTATCAACTACTTGAAAAATCCGCTCAGCAGAGGCAATTCCCCTTTGGACGCTTGAAACAGCCCGGGAAATTTCTTTGGCAGGATTCAGTACTTGTGTGAAAATGATAATATAGGTAATGAAGTCTGAAGCGCTTAAACTTGAATTCCCACTCAATACCAAGCTTCCTCCATAAATAAGAATTCCTGCAACGACAGTTACGCCTAGAAACTGGGAAATAGGAGAGGCTAGCTCGTTTTTTCGAGCCATATTAATATTGACAGCGGCATAGTTGTCTGTTTCCTGATCAAACTTGCCAAACATAAAAGACTCAGCATTGAAGGCTTTGATCACACGCATACCTCCTAGAGTTTCGTCCAGAATATTGACAATCCGTCCTAAGCTTTGCTGGCTTTCTACGGCTTTCTTTTTTAGTCTTCTGGTGATTCCTCCTATGATTGCGCCAGAAATCGGAATCAGTAAAATGGTGAATAGTGTCAGTTTGACTGACATAAAAAATAAAACTGCGAAATAGAGAATGATTGTAGCTGGCTCCCGAAAAACAACTCGAAGTGATTGTACAATCGTGTTTTCTACTTCTTGCACGTCATTGGTCATTTTCGACATCAAGTCCCCTTTTCGCTCATTCGAGAAATAGCCCAAATGCAAGCCACTCACCCGGTTGAAGATATCAGTACGCATCCCTTTGATAACCTTAGCTCGAACTTTTGCCAAAACCACTCCGGATAGGTAGGTAAAGAGATTGGATAGGAAAACTGAAAAGACGATGACTATACAGACAAAGGCTAGGGTCCCTACTTTGCCATAGCCATCCTGAATTTTCAGAAAGTAATGATTGAAGAGACTTGTGAAATACTCTAAAGTGAATTGGAAGCGCGGTAAGTCTCTGAATCTTTCTAAAGATTCTGGAGCTACTTGCTCAAAAATCACATCAAATAATGGCTTGAGTAGGGTGAAATTGATCAAGCCAAAAATGATAGAAAGGAGCGTATAGCCGATGTATGTAGGTACGAACTTGCCCAAAGGACGGGCGTAGGACAAGATCCGCAAATAAGTCTTCATGTAGGAAAAGTTCCGAATTTGGCCCGCAATTTACGCAAAATTGGTGAAGCCTCTTGATTTTGGAATCAGGGCAAAGTATTCTCTCAGGATAGCTTTGCTTTAGTAATTAAACTCAGGACGGATGAAATTCCATCGCAATGCCAATTGTACAAATTGAGAGCTTTCAGGTGAAGTCAAGTCTTGAGCGGTTCGTCTTCTGAAGACATGAGTTCCATCAATGAACAAATTATGCTTGAGCATATAGCTAGCCACCAAGTTTGTCTGAATGACTTGATTTTCGATTCCCTGACCCGTAACATTTCCAAATAATCCAGTTGGACTGCCTTCCAATCTATTTTTCAGGATATCTCCTCCCCAGTTTGTTTCTTCATCAGGATCGGCTCCGTACAATTGATAATTCCCCAAAAGCGTGATTCGCAATTTTGGTATAGGTTGAAAGCGAACTATGCCTACAAATTCTTTGAAATTAGCTCCCAAGGGATGAGTGAGAGGAACTCGCCAATTCGTGTATGATTGGTGGTCAAATTTCTCCTGAAAAGTATAAGGTCTGGCTGTATTGAATTCCAATTGTAGGTCCAAATTGGAAACCTCAAAAGCATTGATGTATTTATAACCGGCCTGCACACCATATTTATTTCGCTTAGATCCTTTGCCATCGATACCGAAAAATTCATTGAACACAAATTCGTCTAAAGCAAACTGCCCATAAAACTGCATGCCGGGACGAAAAATCCATTTTGCATCCATTCCCAACATCACCTTGTCTGGAGTCCCAAGTTGCTGCTCTACCCATCTGAAAAAGACAACCGGGTTGAAGTAATTGAAATTGACCTTATCGGTCATCACAGATTCAAAAAAGCCGAGATTTAGTTTTTTCCCAATATTGAAACCAAGTCTATGCATAGAAAAATATTTCTGGGGATAGCGTCCATCTGTAGGTCTTCCTCGATCATAAATGACGTCCGCAGTCATTTGAGTCCAAAGGTTGGTCAATTGAAATTTCCCGATTTTGGTGTTTATCTTCACAAACATGTAGGGGTTGGAAAAATCCGACAATAAAAAGGAGCGATAGCCCTCTCCAATGAAATTTCTGTCATGTCCCACTTGAGCTTGTATGCTCTTGGTCAAATTAAAATTCACATGGCCACGTGCTGAAAAATAGCTGTAGCCATCCGTATTGTACTGTTTCCAAAAACCTTCTCCCGGCACGGCACCTCGATAATCTGCATAGTTTTTCACCCAACTTGGAAAAAATACTTCTGAAGTGGTCAGATAAGTAAAGAAGCTGACCTTTTTATCTACCGCTCCCCGCACAACAAATCCACGGGAAAGTTGAGCAGGGTTCTGCTCATTATCCGTTTCCATTCCACCAGCCAAATAGATAACGGGACTTACGTGAATGTCGAATTCCTCACTGTATGAATGTGCGAAATCTCCAGGTCTTCGATAAAGTTTTTTCAGAAAAGGCTTTTTAGATTCTGGAGTTTCTTGAGAGACAAATTCCCAATTGTCCTGGGCTAAATAGGAAAGATTGAATTGATCAGAAGCACTTTTTATTACCTGATCCTGCGCAAGACTGTCTAAATATTTTCCAAGCAGATCTCTCCGATAAGGCTTGTAACCGGTTTGAAAGAAAGGATTATTCTTTCCTTGCAAGATTTCATAGCGTTCGATGAGGTGATAGTAATCTCGTTCGAAAGGCACATAACTTCCCTGAGAAAAGGAAACGTGATGAGTTGAAAATCCAAGAATGAAAAGGATGAAGAAGAATTTTGCTGGTTTTAGAAAAATGGCTCTATTCATAAAATGAAATTCGCTTTGTTCAGGCTTTTTAAGGGTTTTCTCTGCAATCAATTTGAAAAATAGTAGTTTTGAAGCTGATTTCGGTCGCTTGAACCAAGTTTTATCTCAAAAATGCCAAGTCCCTCAGATTATTTTTTACAAAGATTTGGTCACTTATTTCAAAAAGGATAACTTTGTGCCTCATTTGAGCGAGCGCTGACAAAAACACTGAAGATATGAAAAAAGATATTCATCCAAACTACAGACCTGTAGTGTTTTATGACACTTCATCTGAGTTTAAATTCTTGACCCAATCTACCATCGAAACCAACGAAACCATCGTATGGGAAGACGGTAATGAATATCCTCTATACAAAATCGAGGTAAGTTCTGAATCTCATCCTTTCTATACTGGAAAGAAGATGCTTTTGGATACTGCTGGTCGAGTAGAGAAATTCAACAGAAGATACGCAAAGAAATAAGTCGCATCTACGGCTGTTCAAAAAGTCTCCCGGAGCATGGATTCCGGGAGACTTTTTTATTTTTGCCTCATGGAAAACCTGCTTTTATTTGATGACCCGTCTATTCGCGGGGCTTTGCTTCCCTTTACTTTTACCCGTCCGATTGCCGCTATTCGGATTGGAATCTTGACCATTGCTGAGAAATGGGAGAAGGTTTCTGGGAAGGAAGTCTCCTATTTAACCCAAGACTATTTACAGGAAAAATACCCTAGAAAAGAAGGGAGCTGCCTTGCGATAAACGGAGGATTGATACCTTCCGCTGAAATCCTAAAAGAAATTCAGAATCTTCAAGAGGATCAGGCGCTTTATGCAGGGAAGACATTGCTTGCCTTCTATATAGGTGAGACGGAAAAGAATTTAAGTGCAGCTACCCAAAAGGAGGTAGTGCAAGTTGATTCTGAACCGCTATTGATTTCTAAAACCTGGGAGATTTTTCAGCATAATGGAAAAGAGATTAAGCGAGATTTTGACTTGTTGACCCAAGGAAGAAAAAGTCAGCCTATTTCGGATCCCCATACCAAAGTATATGCTCCGGAAAATATTTTCATCGAAGAAGGAGCTGTGATTCGAGCAGCGGTTTTGAATGCTGAAAATGGTCCGATTTACATTGGAAAAAATACCGAAATTCAGGAAGGCTCGTTGATTCGAGGTCCTTTTGCCTTATGTGAGGGCTCTACCGTAAATATGGGCGCCAAACTCCGTGGGGATACCACCGTGGGCCCTCACTCGAAGGTAGGAGGTGAAATTTCCAATTCTGTCATTTTTGGTTATTCCAACAAAGGTCATGAAGGTTTCCTAGGCAACTCGGTAATTGGAGAGTGGTGTAATCTCGGTGCAGATACCAATACCTCAAACCTGAAAAATAATTATGCACCTGTTAAACTTTGGGACTATGTCCGCGGAGGCTTTGCAAATACTGGTCTTCAGTTTTGTGGATTAATGATGGGCGACCACTCTAAATGTGGGATCAACACCATGTTTAATACCGGAACAGTTGTAGGAGTTGGAGCAAATATTTTTGGAGATGGTTTTCCTCGAAATTTCATTCCTTCCTTCGCTTGGGGTGGTGCTGCCGGATTTTCCACCTTTCAGTTTCCAAAATTTGCACAAACAGCTCAGGCTGTAATGGCAAGACGAAAAGTTGCTTGGGACGATGTGGAGGAAGAAATGCTCCGTAAAGTTTTTGATTTAACCAAGAACTATAGAATTTGGGAAAAATAATCCCTTGACGCCAAAATCATGCAGTTTGCACAAATCCCCGGATTAAGAGAAACGAAAGAGCGGCTCACGCAGGCCGTTCAGCAGAATCATTTGGCGCACGCCCTTTTATTTCATGGGCCGGAAGGCTCTGCTTCACTGGCGATGCCATTGGCTTTGGCGACATATCTCTACTGTGAAAATCGCAGTGAAGAAGATTCCTGTGGGACCTGCAGTTCTTGTCAACGGATGGCAAAATTGGTTGTCCCCGATTTCAATTTTGTATTCCCTCGCGTCAGTCTTACAAAGGAAGAAGAAAAAAGAGCAGATGAAATCAATGCGAAGTTGGTGGCCAATTTTCGGGAATTCTGCTTGCATCAGACTTATGGAAATGTTCAGGATTTCATCCATTTGAATCATTTCGAGAAAAAGAAACTCAATATTTCAGTTGGTGCAGCGCGAGAAGTAATCCGCTCGCTTTCACTTTCTTCTTTTGAAGGAAGCTATAAAATCATGATGATCTGGGGTGTGGAGTATTTGAATATCGAAGCCTCCAATGCCCTTTTGAAAATACTGGAAGAGCCTCAGCCAGGAACCATCTTCATGTTGGTAACCAGTCAGCCTGATCAGCTTTTGACCACTATCCTTTCCCGGACTCAAAAAATCAATGTTCGTGCTTTTTCCGATGAAGAGATTCAGGAGTATCTGGTGGAAACCGGAAAATGTGATGAACAAGTGGCCAAGCAGATTTCCATGATTGCAGATGGAAATATTCGAGCTGCTTTGCGAATGGTGGACCAAGTCGAGGATAGGCAAGTGATCTGGATCCGTGATTGGTTTAGGCTTTGTGGAATGAGGAGATATGGGGAGATCTTTGATTTGGCAGAGAAATTCCAAAAAACCGATCTTGACTTTCAGCGATCAATTTTCCAAACAGGCTTAAATGTGGCCCGGGAGATTTTACTCCAAAATGCCAATTTGGAGCAGTTGCTCCGAACACAGGGCGAGGATCGGGATTTCGTCCATAAAATTGCTACACATGTATTGGATGAGGAAGCTGCGGGAGAACTTTATGAAAAATTCAACCAAGCAATTTATCATATAGACCGAAATGGGAATCCGAAGCTGATTTTTACAGACCTTTCGATGGATATTTTGAAGTTACTAGGTAGAAATGCAAAAGCAGCCTAAAAAAATCATCGGTCGAAAGGAAAGAATTAGTCTTCCTGGACTCCATCTTTCCAAGGTATGGGCCAAAGTAGATACGGGAGCCTATACCAGCGCTATTCATGCAGAAAATATCCGGGTGGAAAATCGAAATGGAAAGAATCAACTAGTCTTCGAAATACTAATGCCGGGACATCGGAAATTCACCGGAGAGGAATTAGTATTTGAGAATTTTCGAGAGAAAAAAGTCAAAAATTCCTTTGGTCAGGCAGAAATTCGCTACCTGATCGAAACAGAAATTCATCTGGCAGGTGAGCGTTATATCGCAGAATTTACTCTAACAGATCGCTCCAAAATGAAAAATTCCATCCTCCTGGGAAGAAAAATCCTCAAAGGCAGATTCCTAGTAGATGTGGATCAAATTAATCTTTCAAAAAATTATAATCAGGCCTAGCTATGAAGATCGCAGTCCTTTCTAGAAACTCAAATTTATACTCTACCCGCCGGTTGGTAGAAGCGATCCAAGCTGCAGGCCATGAGGCTTTGGTAGTTGATCATAGCATTTGTGATTTGATTATTGAACAAGAGGGGCCTTCTATCATTTTCAAAGGCCAAAACCTTACAGATATTGATGCGATCATTCCCCGAATCGGTGCTTCAGTGACTTTCTATGGAACTGCTGTTGTTCGGCAATTTGAGCTGATGGGAGCTTTTTCTGCCAATAATTCACAAGCTATTGTGCGAAGCAGAGATAAGCTTAGAAGCTTACAGATTCTTTCTAAAGCTGGACTGGGAATGCCTAAAACGGCATTTACGAATTTTTCTAAAGGAGGAGAAAAGCAGATTATCGAGCATGTAGGTGGAGCTCCGCTTATTATCAAATTATTGGAAGGCACTCAGGGCTTGGGAGTGGTTTTGGCAGAGACCAAAAAAGCTGGTCAATCTGTGATTGAGGCTTTTCATGGTTTGAAAGCTCGAATTATTGTTCAAGAATTCATCAAGGAAGCTAAAGGAGCAGATATTCGTGCTTTTGTAGTGAATGGGAAAGTAGTAGGAGCAATGAAAAGGCAAGGAGCTGAAGGGGAGTTTCGATCCAACCTACATCGAGGAGGCAAAGCAACAGTCATCAAATTGAGCCGCGCTGAGCGTGCCGCAGCCTTGGGAGCTG
The DNA here is from genome assembly GCF_004571135.1 of Algoriphagus kandeliae. GTDB lineage: Bacteria > Bacteroidota > Bacteroidia > Cytophagales > Cyclobacteriaceae > Algoriphagus > Algoriphagus kandeliae. The sequence goes on along the minus strand of NZ_SPSB01000003.1, from coordinate 770,066 downwards.
CCAAAGCTTTGGGGTTGGATGTGGCAGGTGTGGATATGTTACAATCTTCTAGAGGGCCATTGATTTTGGAGGTGAACAGTTCTCCAGGTTTGGAAGGAATTGAAAAAGCGACAGGAATCGATATCGCCGGAACAATAATAAAATTTATCGAAGAAGGAGTGCAGAAGAAGTCTCCTAAAAGGGGAGCGGAGCAATGAGAAAAATAAAAATCGGAACGAGAGGAAGTAAGCTCGCACTTTGGCAGGCTTATCATGTGCAGGATTTATTGAAAAATGCCGGCCTTGAATCTGAAATCATCATCATCGATACCAAGGGTGATCAGATTTTGGATGTGTCCATTTCAAAGATTGGTAGCAAAGGAGTGTTTACCCAGGAATTGGAAGACCAATTGCTGGATGGCAGAATTGATATTGCTGTGCATTCAGCTAAGGATATGCAGTCCAATTTGCCAGAAGACTTCGAAATCATTGCTTTTACTAAACGCGAGCAGGCTCATGATGTTCTGCTTTCCAATCAAAGTGACATTTCATTAAAAGATTCCGGCAAGCCTTTGGTATTAGGTACTTCCTCTACTCGTCGGGTTGCCACGCTTAAGCATTTTTATCCTCACATCAAGACCGTCGAAGTTCGAGGGAATCTCCAAACTCGAATCCGAAAAATGGAAGAAGGCTTGTGTGATGCGCTTTTACTGGCATACGCTGGAGTTCATCGAATGGGATACGATGAAAAGATTGTAGAAAACCTTTCTTTGGAAGAATTTATTCCAGCTGTTGGTCAGGGATCTGTTGCTATCGAATCCTCAAAAAATCTTGATTCCGAAATTCGAAATCAAATTGTGGAAGCTTGTAATGATTTGAGGACTTCCTATTTGCTTCGTGCCGAGCGGGCTTATCTCCGAGTTTTGGAGGGTGGATGTAGCATCCCGGTCTTTGCTCTGGCTTCTGAAAAAGCGAAAAATCTCCACTTAAAGGGAGGTATTGTAAGCTTAGACGGAAAACAAAGAATTTGTATTGAAGTTCGGGGTGAAAAAGAAAAGCCTGAAAAGTTGGGAGAACAGTTAGCACAGCAGGTTCTAGAAGCTGGTGGAAAAGAAATTTTAGTGGATATTAAGTCAAAATTAAACGCATGAGTCGGAAACTGAATTTTCTATGGTCCCTGATTTTGGTGGGGTTTTTAGGTTGTGCAGGCCAAAAAGAACAAGTCATTCGGATTGATACCCGCTATGGAGAAATCGTAGCAGTACTTTTTGATGATACTCCAGCACACAAATCTAATTTTCTGGAATTAGCTGAAGCAGGTCGATTTGACTCAACTGAGTTTCATAGAGTGATCCCCAACTTCATGGTGCAGGGTGGAGATGTATTTACCAAAGAAGGCATGCCGGCGGAAGATTGGCCAACTCTGCCTGCCGAGATTCTTCCAAATCATTTCCATAAAAAAGGAATGATTGCAGCTGCCAGACAGGGAAATTCCATCAATCCAGAGAGAAGATCAAGTGGTTCCCAGTTTTACATTGTTTTAGGTGAAGTATACGATGAGTTGGCACTGACCACAGATATGCAAAAGCTACAGACAGCATTCATGCAGTACGTGCAATTGCAAAGTCAGGATTCCCTTCGTCAGGCATACAATCAATTGTATGAATTGCAGGAATTTGATTCTTTGACTCGACTGATTTTGTCCAAGCGAGATGAAATTGAGCAGTCACTTAATCTTAAATTGACCAAGGATATGACTGCAGAACAATTGGAAGCCTACACCACCGTTGGAGGCACTCCGCATTTGGATGGGGAGTACACTGTTTTTGGCGAGGTAATCCAAGGATTGGAAGTTGCTGAAAAAATTGCACAAGAGCCTCGAGGTGCCCGTGACAAGCCCATAGAACCGATCTATATGACAGTTCGTGTAGAAAAAATGAGTCCAGCTCAAATTGAACGTGAATTTGGATACCGATTAAATGACGAAAAATAAACCTCGCATATTCATCACCGGGGCCAATGGATTGCTTGGCCAAAAGCTCATTCATCGCCTTCTTGAAAAAGATAGCTTTGAAATCATCGGAAGCGGGAGAGGGCCATGCCGATTGAAGGAGGCGGATTTTGAATATGTTTCTCTGGATATTGAAGATCAAAAAGCCGTAAACGAAACACTCGGAAAATATAAGCCAGATATCATCGTTCATGGAGCAGCGATGACCCATGTGGATGTCTGTGAGCAAAATCAGGAAGCTTGCTATCGAGCTAACGTACTTGCAACCAAATATCTTTTGGATGCTTCGCAAAGCTTCCAACCTCATTTCATTTTCGTTTCCACAGATTTTATTTTCTCAGGAGAGGAAGGTCCTTTGACTGAAGATGAGTCCCCTGCACCTGTCAATTATTATGGGCAAACCAAGTTAGAGGCAGAAGAATTAGTAAAGCAATCAGGCTTAAAATGGGCTATTGCCCGCACCGTTTTGGTATTTGGGATTTCTCCTGGTTTGAGCAGGACAAACATTGTTCTTTGGGTAAAGGAGAGTTTGGAGAATGGAAAAACTATCCAAGTGGTTAATGACCAATATCGAACCCCAACCTTAGCGGAGGACTTAGCCGAAGGGTGTATTTTGATCGCTGAGAAGGGAGCGGAAGGTGTTTTCAATATTTCTGGGCCCGATTTTTTGACTCCTTATCAAATGGCAATGCAGACAGCCGATTTCTTTGGATTGGATAAAAGTCTCATTCAGGAATCAGACTCTACCCGATTTGTTCAGCCGGCCAAAAGACCTCTTCGAACAGGGTTTAAAATTGAAAAAGCCCGAAAGGAGTTGGGTTTTGAACCGAAAACTTTCCGAGCGGCAATTGGTATTTTGGCAAAACAAATTATCTTAGCCAGCTCTTAAAAAGCAGTTATTTCCCAAAAATTTAACATTCGCATTATCTATGGCAGTAAGTGCAAGTCCTGATTCTAGGGGACAATTTGGCTCTAGTCTAGGGTTCATCATGGCAGCCGCTGGTTCAGCAGTAGGCTTAGGAAATATTTGGAGATTCCCTTACCTCACAGGTGAAAATGGAGGAGGAGCCTTCGTTTTTGTTTACCTGATTTGTGTTCTTTTCATTGGTTTGCCTTTGCTTTTCAATGAAATCGCATTGGGTAGAAAATCCGGTAAAAACCCAATTGGAGCGATCCGAGATACAGGGGGTAATAAATTCTGGCAATTAGCAGGCGTCCTTTGTGTGATGGTCTGTTTTTTTGTTTTTAGCTACTACTCGGTAATTGCCGGATGGACAGTGGGTTACATTGTTACAGAAATCATCAATATTCCAGTGAATTTCGAGGATTTTGTACAAACCCCATTGTATGTAATTCCTCTTACCTTTTTCTTCATTTTAATCACCATCCTGATTGTATTGGGAGGTGTTTCTGGAGGAATTGAGAAGGCAGCAAAATTCTTGATGCCTATTCTGTTTATCATCATCATTTTCATTGCTGGACGATCCGTGACTTTGGAGGGTGCAGAAGCTGGTATTCAGTATTATTTGAATCCTGATTTCTCAAAAATTAATGGAACGGTAATTCTTCAGGCACTGGGTCAGGCTTTCTTCTCCATGTCTGTAGGATGGGGTTTGATGATTACTTTCGGTTCGTATTTGCCTAAAGAATCTAACATTATTCAGTCCTCAGGATGGATTGCGGGTATGGATACCATGGTTGCTCTTTTGGGCGGTTTGATGGTATTCCCAGCCTTGTTTGCCTTGTTGCCAGGAAAAGATCCTGCAGCAGGTCCTGCATTGGTTTTTGATGTATTGCCTCGCGTATTTGATGCAATGCCTGGTGGAAGTGTAATTGGAGCTTTGTTCTTCCTACTATTGATGGTAGCGGCTTTGACCTCTACTATTTCCATGTTGGAAGTACCGGTTTCGTATCTAATTGACGATAGGAAGTGGAACAGAACCAAAGCCACTTGGGTAGTTGGTATCGCTGCCATGTTGATGTCTATTCCATCTGCTTTGTCTTCTATTCCAGGTAACTTCTTCGCAGAGATTCGATTTAATTTCTTGAGCAATCCAATCGAAGGTTTCTTCGGGGCAATGGACTTTATCTTCGGAACATTCGCGGTGATTGTGATCTGTTTGATGCTTTCTCTTTACACAGGATGGGCTCAGAAAATTGGTGACTTTGCTGATGAATTAGCAATGGGTGCTCCTAAGTTTCAGGGCGTTTATAGAAAAGGCTGGATCTTCTTTATCAAGTGGGTTTGTCCAATCGTCATCATCTTGTTGATATTGAATATGGTAGGATTGTTTGGAGCTCCTCAAGCTGCATAAAATTCGACCACATACTCGATTTAAGGGCTGTCTTTCTAAAAAGACAGCCTTTTTTTATGGGTTTTTGTTGCTTTTTAATTTTTTGGAACGATTATTTCAGTTGAAAAACAAGAACCTAATTTTGAAACTATGCGGGTACTTTTGGTTGATGATGATGTACTTCATCTTTTGATTCTCAAGCGAATTTTTGAAACCTCAGAAGATACGGTCGTGACTGCAAAAAATGGGCAAGAAGCTTTGCAGGTTTTAAAATCCAGTACAGACTTTCATGTGATATTGACCGATATCAGTATGCCTGTGATGGATGGAGTGGAGCTTTTAGCCAAGTTAAAATCCAATGGAAAAACCAAAAGTATCCCAGTAATTGGATTTACTTCAGGAGATGTGAATTATTACCGAGAAATAACCAAAATCCCGTTTGATTCCCTAGTTCCAAAACCATCTGATTTTTCGGATTTGAGATTATTGGCGCAGGAAAAAGCCAAGTTTCAAGTCAACTGATCGTTAGTTTTTCCGCTTCTTCTTGTACATATTTCGATGTTTTGACGTTTAGAATACTCAAAAAACAAAATGCCTATGAAAAAATTAACCTTGTTTTTAGTTGTATTCGGGATAGCAATAGCAGGCTATTCTCAGAATTTTGGAGTGGGAATCAAAGCTGGATTAAGTAGTTCCAAATTAGATTTCAAATCCACAGAATTTGTTCCTCAAGATGCACAAACAGGCTATCATCTTGGGGTATTCGCAAGAGTGGGAGGAGCCGGGTTCTTTGTCCAACCTGAATTACTTTTTACTCAAACGAGCGGCCTGTTTTCTTTGGATTTGCAAGGCAATAGTGGTACAGAAGAATATCAGGCTGATTTCAATCGAATTGATGTTCCTGTGATGGTAGGAGTGAAATTCCTGAAATTCCTTCGAATTCAAGCAGGGCCAATCGCTTCAATTAATATTGATTCAAATCTGGAAAATTCGGTTGGAACTGTGATTGACACAGATTTCAAAAAAGCAACTTTAGGATATCAGGCAGGAATTGGATTTGATATAGGAAATCTTTACATCGATGCCAAGTATGAAGGAGGCTTAAGTAATTTAACAGATAATATCTCGACGTTTACTACCGATAATAGGCTTAATCAATGGATTTTGTCTGTAGGTTTTAAAATATTTTAATATAAGAAAGGCTGACCTTTTGGTCAGCCTTTCTGATTCTTAATCCATTACTTTTTGGGTCGGAGTAGCGAGTTCATGGATCTGTTCTAATTCCACAATGTAAACGCTTCGTCCGTGTGTTCCGATCACAAGATCATTTTCACGTTCCTGAATGACCATGTCATAAATGGCGACATTCGGGATTTCCCCTTGGAACAGGTTCCAATTGTTTCCACCATCCATACTAACATATAATCCATGATCTGTTCCTAAATACAGAATGCTTGGATTGATGTGATCTTCTACAATGATGTTGGTGGACTCTTCCGGAAGATTTCCTTTGATGGAAGTCCAGGTCTTTCCATAATTGGTGCTTTTGAATACATAGGTCTTGAATTCATCGTATCGGTAGCCGTTTAGCGTGATATAAACTACGCCTTCCTGATGCTTGGATGGGGCGATGGAACTCACCCATCGATCTTCTGGAAGACCGACATTCAAAGATTCCCAATTGCCTCCATTATTATGGGTAATCCACACATTTCCGTCGTCAGTTCCGGCATACAAAGTCCCGAATTCAAACGGAGATTCTTCGACTACCGTTAAGGTGGCAAAAGGCACATTTCCGCTTTTTTCATTCTTTGTTAAATCCGGAGAAATTGTGGTCCAAGTGCTTCCCTGATCCAAGCTTTGGTATACGTATTGAGAACCCATGTAAATGATGTCCTGATTATGATGGCTCAGACGGGCAGGTGTTCTCCAATTCCAGCGGTTAGGGTCATTACCAATATCATGCCCGGGAGTGATTCTCCTTCTGTCTCCTGTTGCTTTGTCGATTCGGAAATAGTTACCGAATTGGAACCCGGTATAAACAATATTATTGTCTCGAGTATCTACTGCCACAACCATTCCATCACCTCCCATTAAAGATTCCCAGCGGTCAGCCGGATCATTTTTAGAACTTCCAAACCAAACCCCATTATCTTGCATTCCGCCATAGACATTGTAGGGAGATGCATTGTCTGTCATGATGGAGTAAAATTGAGAGATGGGCATTTGGGTATTCAAATGATCCCAAATTGCGCCACCTCCATAGCTTCGATACAATCCTCCGTCATTTCCTAGCAAGATATGTTTGCCATCCTTTGGATTGATCCACATGGACTGATGGTCAGAGTGCGGTCTTCCTACCGAATCGGTGCGAGAGAAATTTTTTCCTCCATCTCTTGATACGAGCAATGGTACACCCAAAACAAAGATTTCATCTTCATTTTCTGTATTGACTCGCACTTCACCAAAGTAGTACCCATAGGTATTATACAACCGACTCAAATCCGACTCGGATACTTTCTTCCAAGATTTCCCAGCGTCTTCAGATCGGAAAACTTCAGCGCCAATGATGGAAATATTGGTCAAGGCTGCATTCGCGTCGTTTGATTCCTTGTTGTAATCAGCGATTTGAGCAGTTGTGATTTTTCCAGTTTTAAGTTGACGTTTGATTTCGGCCGGTGTGTATTTGGAGGCAAATTGATTTCTTCGCAGAAAAGAATTCAATCGATCATCTTCCAAGCCCAAGGCTTCCTCTACCGGCATATCCTTGAAATCTTCAAATTTCAATGGATTTTCCTCTTGCTGCCCTCTTCTTCGAGGTTGCTGTGGCTCTTTATCTGAAGGACCTTGATTATCGTGAAGAGCATAGACAATGTTAGGATTGCTTTGAGCAAAATCAAATCCTATTCGTCCCACAAATTCATTTTGAGGAAAACCATCTACTGCTTTTTTCCAGGTTTTACCCCCATCCTCTGATCGCCAAATAGCCGAGCCCTCACCATTTCCTATGAAATCATGTGCTTGTCTGTACCGCTCCCAAGAAGCGGCAAGAAGAATGTCTGGATTTTCCGGATGAACTTTGATGTCGATAATTCCAGTATTGTCATCAATGTAAAGGACTTTTTTCCAGGACTTCCCCCCGTCAGTGGTCATGTATAAGCCGCGTTCTTTGTTTTGAGAGTAAAGGCTTCCCATGGACCCTACCCAAACAATGTCTGGGTTGGTAGGGTGAATTTGGATTTGGCCGATGTGCTGGGAGTGGGGTAAACCCATAAACTGCCAGGTCTTTCCGGCATCGGTGGATTTGTAGACTCCTGAACCCGCATAGGTGGATCGGCTGGAATTATTTTCTCCTGTTCCCACCCAAAGGATATTATTGTTTGAAGGAGAGAGAGCCATGTCGCCAATCCCTAATGCACCTTGATGATCAAAAATCGGAGTAAAGGATTGTCCATTATCTTCTGTTTTCCAAACCCCACCAGAGGCGGCGGCGATATAAAAGGTATTTGGATTTTGGGCTACTTCAATATCCACAATTCGTCCTGACATATTGGTTGGTCCAATATTTCGGGCTTTGAAGCTTTTTAGGGGAGTATTGGCCAGCATTTCCCGGTGTTTTTCAACAGCGGCTACCAATTCTTTTTCAGTGGTGGGCTTGACGTCTTGGGCTTGAACAGTACCCAAGCAAAGTAGTCCTGCTGTGGCCCATATCAGGTAGGTCGATGGTTTTTTCATAGAATTTGTATTGATCAGGATGAAATATAAACAATAGCGGGCAAAACCGATTGGCTTTGCCCGCAAAAGGGAATCCCGATATATAAATGGTATTTACTGAGTGACGAGACGAGTTTTGTAAATGACCGAATAGTCATTTTCAGCTTCTTCAAAATTCAGAGAAAACCAGATTTCATCATTGGATACATACTTACTGAGTGTGCCTAAAATCTCAGGTTTTACTATCAAAGGGCTAATGCTTTTTCCATCAAAAAGGATGAAACCTCCGGAATTGTATTTTTCTGCATCTTCAAACATTTTATTAAAGTCAGTTTCTGCTGCTGAAGTGACTTCATTTGCTTCCTCATCCGTAAGGCCAGAAAGATACTGTAGAAGAAAGTCTCCAGTCTCTGTGGGAAATATGGAAAGGTTAAACCCAAGAAAGAAATCCCGGAAATTAAAGCCTCCATTAGCTGGTTTGCTATCGGCTTTTCGCTCAATAAACTCAGGGTAGGGAATAGTCTTGACGCTGGCTGGAATCTCTAGGTTAGACAAAGTATAGGCAAAAATTTTGGGTTCATTTCGATAAATCATGTACAGGGAATCTCCTGATATCGTGAAAGTGGGATAGAAGTCCAGTCCTCCAAATTCCTGAGTTTCACTGCTAAACTTAGATGATTTTGGGAAAGGCATGACAGATGAAAACTCCCCAGTGTTTAAATCCAGTATTTCTAGTCTTTTGGACTTTTTTTGGAAGTCCAGTCCTTGTTGGCCAAGGTCACTGTATCTTCCAGGAAGGTAAACATAGACTTTTTGGCCTGATACCCAGTGAACTTGGTTAAAAGGGACTACAAAACTTGATAACCCTGTAAAATCAGGTTTGAAGGCTTTCTTTAGTTTGCCCGATAATTCATAGGTGATAATTCCTTGACTTCCAGGAATAAGAATGGATTCATTGTCTAGAAATTTACCCAATCCTGTACGGTTTCCTTGGATTGATTCTGGATCATCGCCACTGCGATAGTATTTATGTTTGATTTTTCCTTTGGGATCTGTAACGAAAATAGTATCTGTATTTTGGTCTATCAGAAGATAGTTTTCACCATTTGGGCTGATATCCATCAGCATAAGATTCCCTAGGTAATCCACCATCAGGGAGTCATATATTTCGAATTTCAGGTTTTGATCCGATAAGGGTTTGTTTGGGGTTTCAGATGCTTTTTCGCTACAGGCAAGAAAAAATACTATTCCTGCCAAAAAAAGGAATAAAGGGTTTCTCATGGTTGGTTTAATTTAAATTTATAGATCCGAACAAAATCTTCTTCTATTTCCTCAGAAGGGGCTTTTTGGAACCATAGAAAATCGCCTGCTGCAAGAAAACCGCCAGTCTCAACACCCGAAGGAAAAGTAATATCTCCCAACTGTTTTAGGGTTTTTAGATCAAAAATCAAGAAACCTTTTCTTACTTCTTTCTCGAGCTTTTCAAAAAGTTGACCTGCCTCTTCCTCATTCCCAGACATCCATAGCTCCTCAGCCTCTTTGGTTTTTTCAGGGTCCATTCCGGCATAATAATGAACTAAAATAAAATTGCCTACTTGATGAATATTTCGAATAGCAGGTGTACTTCCGTCCACAGTCAGGCTACCCTCGGCAAATTCATTTCTTTCTCGAATCGGCAATTCCCTAAAATCAGGGATGCTCAGATTGATAGTAGTGTCCAGCAATGGTTCATCGGTAGTAAGCGTATAGACCCGAAGCTTGGGTTCACCACCCAGACTTACATAAAGCCTATTTGAAATCCATTCATAGGCCGGGGTATAGTCACTTTCAATATATCCTTTTCCATTTTTGAAGATACTGCCCTCCTCAAAGGGAATGATGTCTTTGGATTTCCCTGTCTTTATATCGATCCATTCTATGGCTCTATATCTATCATAAAATGCCTGCTCCCCAGGAAAAGTATTTCTAGATCTTACGGATTTAGCAATCAAAAATTCATTTCCATCTAAGGAAATGGACTCAATTGATTTACCAGTAATCGGCATAAAAATCGCGCCTCCCAAATCCTCCGGGTGATCGATTTTGCTGATTAAGTTTCCTTCTAAATTATAGATGAAAATCCCACGCAGACCGCTAACCACTACTCGGTCATTCCCCAAAAATCCCGGAAGTTCCATCATAAAGCCATAAGCATCAGGAGTGTCTTCAGTTTTGGAAAATTTTCCAAGGAGATTTCCATTCTCGTCTAGGGTAATTAATTCGCTTGAAGCATAATCATAAATTAAAACTTGGCTTCCGTCTGAACTGACATCTGCAAAAATCGGATCCCCGAGTAATTGATAATCTAGAGAATCTGTGAGGACCAGTTCAAATGAATTTTCGGTTTGGGATACTTCTTCGACGTTTGGATTTCCTCCACATGCAAAAAGAGTTGCTAAAAGAAAGAGTAAAGGGGTTCGCTTAAAAATGGAGGTTTTAAATTCAATCATTTGTTTTTGTTTAAATGAAAAGGTTGAGGCGTAAAATATTTAGCCAAAAATTTCAAAATATAGATTAAGAGGCTATTTGTAAAATAGTTAATCCAAAATCATTCTATTTTGAAAAATACAACGAAATAAAAAATCCACAGTTTCGAGCTGTGGATTTTTTTGAATCAACCGATGATATTTCCTTCATCATCCCATTCGACGACTTTCCCCCGATCTTCGGGTTTGAGGTAAAGGTTCGCATATTGGGGTGGGTTAGAAAGTCCGTGTTTATTGAGAACTTCCTGTGGAATTCCATCCCATACATTTGGAGTATTTCCTTTATAACCCATGTATTTCCATCCTGCTTCTGTGGTAAAATAGCCCGTACAGGTAAGGTTTCGAAGTAAATTAAACCATCGAACTCCTCCTTCATAAGCAGGGTCGGCTTTGTCAGGCCAGGCTACTAATTCAACGATTTCAATTACCTGATCTTTGGAAAGCTCATTGAAAGTTTTTCCGAATTTTTCATCTGCTTCAAAGTCCAGCCACATCAGACCACCTCGCATGGGAGTTTGGTAACTAGGTTGATCTAGCATCATGAAATCAATGAAGTCAGTCACTTTCAGTTCGGTCGCTGCGGGAGATTCGGAATCTGCTGGCATGATGATATCCACTAAGGTGTCCAGTTTTTTTCGCTCCTCCTCCGTGAAAAATGAATCGGCAAGTAATTTTGCATCCCGAATTTTTTCTTCTTCGGTGCGTCCACCTGGCGTTCCTCCTTCGAATAGTTGCCCCGAAACAACCTGTTCTTCCGGTTCGCATCCTGTCATCAACAAGCCCGCTCCCAGAGAGCCTGTAAACAATAATTTGAGGTTTTCTCTTCTGTTCATGGCTTAGATGTTTTTTTGTTTCAGTTGCTCAACAATGTAATCTGAAGTTCTCCAAGAAAGAGCCAAGATGGTCCAGGTTGGGTTTTTATCTGCTTGAGAGACGAATGGTCCGGCATCTACCACAAAAAGATTTTTGCAGTCATGAACTTGGCAATTGGAATTAACTACTGAGGAACTGCGGTCATTCCCCATTCGGGTAGTTCCTACTTCATGAATAATTCTTCCTGGTGCAGCTAGTCCGTATTTAGTTTCTGGTCCTGGTTTCTTGCCTAGTAAGATAGCTCCTGCATTCGTCAGGATTTCCTCAAAGGTATCCTGCATGTGCTTGGCTTGCTTGATTTCCTGATCAGTCCAATTGTAGTTGAATCGAAGGACAGGGATACCATACTTATCGACCACATTCGGATCAATTTCACAGTAATTATCGTATTGAGGAATACTTTCTCCCCGACCTGACATACCTAGAGTAGATCCATAGATTCGGCGAATATCTTTTTTCAAACCTTCACCATAGCCTCCGTTTGGACTTGGATTTCCGAATTCATCTTTGATGTACTGGCGCATACTATCCATGCTCATGCCTGTTCCATAAGCAGGTTGACCCATTCCACCCCAGTATTCAATATGATAGCCTCTGGCAAAATCAAGCTTTTTATTGTCCAGCCACCAAGGAGTATACATATGCATGCCTCCGACTCCATCTTCATTATAGCGTTCCCGATCGATTAAATCAGGCATGATTCCCATTCTGTCAGCTCCTGTAGAATCGTGTAAGTATCTTCCCAATACTCCAGAATCAGCACCTATCCCGTTCGGGAAAGTTTTTGATTTAGAGTTCATCATGATACGGGCTGATTCACAGGCAGAAGCTCCCAGAACCACCACTCTGGAGCGTAACTTGTATTCCTTCATATCTACTTTTGATACGAAGGATACACCCGTTGCATTTCCTTGTTCGTCTGTGGTCACCTTTCGTACCATGGAGTAGGTATAGAGGTCTACCTTGCCTTTTTTCATCGCTGGGTGAACCAAGCAGGTTCCTGCTGAAAAGTCCGCATATGCTTGGCATGCCCGATTACATTGATTACAGAAAAAACAAACTCCCCGCTCATTATTGATAGGGCGAGTAAGCATGGAAAGCCGAGAAGGAATCATAGGAATTCCTGCTCTATCAGCTCCTTTTTTGATGAATAGTTCGTGAAGTCTTGGTTTAGGAGGAGGAAGGAAAAATCCATCAGGTTCATTGTAAATGCCTTCTTTAGTGCCAAAAACACCAATTAATTTATCTACTCGATCGTAGTATGGTTTCAGGTCCTCATAGCCAATTGGCCAATCATCTCCCAGGCCGTCTATGCTGCCTCTTTTAAAGTCATTTGGTCCAAATCGAAGAGAGATTCTTCCCCAGTGATTGGTTCGGCCACCAACCATTCTGGAGCGGAACCAGTCAAATTGAGTTCCATTTTTTCGTGTGTAAGGTTCTCCATCTATATCCCATCCGCCAATAGCAGCGTCAAAATCTCCGAAGGGTCGGATTCTTGTTCCAGCACCTCTTCGTGGAGATTCCCAGGGTGGTCTCAGTTGGGTTCGGTCTTCGTCTTTCGCTGGGTCAAAATCACCGCCTGCCTCAACTACAGCAACGGAAAGTCCCGCTTCGGAGAGGACTTTGGAAGCCATTCCGCCTCCCGCTCCAGACCCTACAATGATAACATCATAAGTGTCCGGGGTTTCTTTGATTTGAAAACTCATTTTTAAAAATTTTAATTAAGTTGAAAAGATAGGGTAAAAAATTTTATTATGAAAAGGATGAAATGGGAATCATGAATTGATTTTTAAGTTGGGATTTTGTGCTCAGTAAACTTAGGAGTAAACCCAAATGAAAGAAGAAACTTTTCAAATTCTTTATTAATTAAAGCTGGTTTTTCTACTTGCATTAGCTGAGGTCCTGGCATGGAGTTTATCTCAATAATTTTTATCCCATTTGGAGTGAAAGCGAGATCAATCCCTCCGAATTTCAAAAAATCCAAATCCTTAATTACAAGTCTAGATATTTCAGTGAATTTTTCATCCCAATTTGGAATTCTAATTCCTTCTATTTGAATATTTGTTTCCATATGTTTCGAAAACCATCCTCTATAAGTTGGATTTATATAGGAGTATGCTTTTGTCATAGTTCCGCTAGTAAGGTTAATCCCACAAGCCATTCCTCCTTTTGAGGCGTTATCAACACCTTCAGATAATGAATTCCCAAACCTTTGTCCAACCATCAAAATTTCATTTTCATTTAATGAATTTCTAAAAAAAATTACCCTTGTTGTGTTCAATGTATAAGGGAAATACTGCTGGAAGAAGGGGTCGTTTTCCAAAAAATTATTTAGTACATATTCCCCTTTTTCCAACTGTTTTATTAATGACAAAAAGTTTTCTTTGTTTATTTTAAAAATTCCATGACCTCCAGACGCAAAACAGGGTTTAACTATAATTTCCCCGAATTTTTCTAAAGCCTTCCCCACATAATCGATTGTGGATTTAAAAGTGGACCCTAAACCTTGCTCGAATCTAATCGTTCCTGATTCGGAAAAAGCAAATAATTCAGGTAACAGATCTGGACGATTTGAAAGAATTATAGGTAAAAATGCTTTGTTATTTATCAGTGGGGCAAATGAACCATTTGGTGATTTTATTTTTTTGTAATCTCTTTCATTGAGATATAATTCTTTTGAGTATTCTTTAAAATTAAAAATAAGGTAGTCAGATGGTAAAAATCCATTTTTTATTAATAATCTCCTTATCTGAGGAGAAAATCCCAAATTTGGGTCTTTTGAATACCATTGGTGATATGGGGATAGCTTCTTTGCTTCCCTCACAAAAAGATTTTTTATTCGATCTAAATTCATTTTGGTAAAATATGTAAATTGGTTATTTACAGGATCATGAGATATCCTAAATTTTGGTAATGAAAAGTAAAGGAATTTTGGTAGTCTAAAGCAAGAATTTTAAAAGAAGGAGCTACCTCCTTCCAAAAAGGGTAGTTGATATTAGTTTTTTTTACATAATATCGGCAATTTATTCCCTTAATATTAAAATCTAAGTTTTAAAGCTGGATAAACTAATTTATTATAATGGAAGATATTATCATTAATTTTTGTCCTACAGGGATGGTTCCCCAAAAAATAATGACTCCCTATGTGCCGATTTCACCTACAGAAATTATTGAACAAACGCATCAAGCATATGAAATAGGAATTACTATTGTTCATCTTCATGCTAGGGAGGAGGATGGCACACCTTCTTATAAAAAAAGTATTTATCAAGAAGTGTTTGAAGGTGTAAGAAAACATTGTCCTGATCTGATTATTTGTGGAAGTACGTCTGGGAGAAATTTTCCTGAATTTGAAAAACGATCAGAAGTAATTGAACTACAACCCGACATGTGTTCACTTACTTTATCATCCCTGAATTTTTTAAGACAAGCTTCCATAAATTCTCCTGATATGATTATTCAATTGGCTGAAAAAATGAATAATTATGGAGTAGTGCCTGAATTAGAATGTTTTGACTTGGGGATGATCAATTATGGGAAATACCTAATAAAGAAAGGGATACTGAAAGGACCCTATTATTGGAATCTACTATTCGGAAATATTGCAGGTTTTCAAGCATCAATATCACATATTGGACAAGCAATTCATGAAATATCAAGTGACCACCAGATCGCTTTGGCTGGTCTAGGTGAGTTTCAGTTACCGGTAAATTCGATAGCTATAGCCGAAGGTCTAGGAGTGAGAATAGGATTAGAGGATAATATTTATTGGGATCCAGGGAGAAAAAAACTTGCTACCAATTTGGAGCTATTGAGAAGGGTCCACGATTTGATTGATATTCATGGTAAGCACTTTTGTAGGTCTCAAAATTTGGGTAGCAAAGGTTTTTACAACTCTGCAAGGTTTTATGAAGTTTCCGAAAAATGAGCTTTGAGCCATTTGAAACTCTACAAGAAGGGGAGGGTAACGATAATCCCGGACATCCTCTAGTAAGTGTTTGTGTACCTACTTTTCAGCATAGGTATTATATAAGTGATTGTTTAGATTCTATTTTAGCACAAAAAACTGATTTTCGTTTTGAAATATTAGTTGGGGAGGACTGCAGTACAGATGGTACTAGAGAAATATGTATAAATTACGCAAAAAAGTTTCCCGAACAAATACGATTATTCCTTCGAAAGGAAGAGGAAAAAATCATAATGTTTGGTAGGAGATCTGGACGTCTTAATCATTTAGGTTTATATGAAAATGCTAAAGGGAAATATGTTTGTTTTTGTGATGGGGATGATTTTTGGTGTGACCCTTTGAAACTTCAAAAGCAGGTTACTATCATGGAAAAAAATCCTGAGTTGAGTATTTGTGTAACAAATACCCGGATTGAAGGCGGAGGGCAACAATTCTCGGTTGAACTCTCTGAAAGTAGCCGTTTATTTAATTCTAAACAGCTTCATAATAAATTTTATATGGGACATGTTTCTAGTTGGATGGTAAGAAATAGGATGAAAAAAATACTGCAAAATCAAATTGTGAAAAAACCAATTCATCTCGATAAGGTATTATTTCAATTTTATAAATTAGAGGGCAGTCTGTTTTATCTTTCCGATGTTACTTCGGTTTATCGGTTCAATCCATCTGGAATTTACTTAAGCAAATCAGAGCGAGAAAATCATAAAGCCCAATATAAAAATGGTTGGTTTTTGTTTTGGTATTTGCACAAAGACCCTACTTTATTTCTCCGACATACTATTTATTCCCTACGTAGAGGCTTTAATATTTTTGTTTTGAAGAGATTTATAAAGAAATGAGATGAAGAAACTAGTGATTTTAGGGCATAGTGACGGAGGTGTTCCAATTGTAATGGATATGGCAGCCGAAATTTTTGGATGTAGATCATTTGATATTGTAAAGAATATAAATCGACCCAATTGCCCTTTACCGGGAGAATTATATGAGGCAGTCCATATATTCGATAAAGAATATGATTTTGACTTAAATAGGAGTCATTCTGTTCAGTTTGGTGTACAACATGGAAATGTAAAATATGTCCTCTATCATCATTTTTTCAAAAATTTCCAGATAGGGAGAGAGAGATACATTGACCTGATTCATTCAAGCAGTTATTTTGCTCCTTCAGCTTCTGCGAAAGGTGGATTAATAATGGAACCACTTTCAGTAGTTTCTACTATGTCCCAGCTTGGATTTGGAGTGACATTAAAAAGGTCCGCATCTGTCGGTCATCATGCAATTTTAGAGGATTTTGTAAATGTTAATCCTGGAGCGGTTTTATCAGGTTTTGTTTCTATTGGCGAAGGAAGTGAAATTGGCACGGGGGCGATAATTTCCAATAATATAAAAATTGGGAAAAGGTGCCTTATAGGTGCAGGAAGTGTGGTGACTCGTGATATTCCAGATGGTGTGATTGCATATGGAAATCCATGCAAAGTAATCCGAGAAAATGAAAGATGGGCTAAATTAAACTTAGAAATATAAGCCCTCTCATTATATGAATGTATTGCTAACAAGTGTCGGTCGAAGAAATTATTTAGTAGAATATTTCAAAGAAGCAGTTCAGCCTTATGGAGGAAAGGTGTTTGCTGTTAATTGTCATGAAATTTCCCCTGCGCTTTATGCCGCTGATGCTTTTGAATTAGCACCAATGATCCATTCGGAACAATACATACCCTTTTTGATAAATTTTTGCATTCAGAACGATATTAAAGTTGTTATTCCACTGTTAGATAATGATCTGCCAGTTTTAGCAAACTCAAAATCAAAGTTTGCTACTCATGGGATTTACGTTTTAACCCCAGATCAATGGTTGGCCGATTTGGCAAATGATAAATACAAAACATTTAAGTTTTTGAATGAGTATGATTTTCCGACTGTTCCTACCTTCAAAAATTTGAAAGACTTTCAAACTTCCTACAAAAAAAAATCAATAAAATTCCCATTAATTATAAAACCTCGTTGGGGCATGGGATCACTTTCAGTTTATGAAGTTGAAGATCTTGAGGAATTGGAGTTTTTCTATAAAAAAGCAAGAAAGGAGGTTTTAGGAAGTTTTTTAAGGCATGAGAGCAGTCAAGATCCAGGGAATGAAATATTGATAATGTCAAAGGTTTCAGGTGATGAATATATGCTTGATGTAATTAATGATTTAAGGGGGAACTATTTGCTTACTGTAGTAAACAAGAAGCTTCTTCGAAAAAATGGTGAGACGGAAGCAGTAGAAACAGTTAGTCATCCTGAATTAGAAATGCTTGGAGCAAAAATCACTGCTCTCACCAAGCATCCTTTAGTAATGGATGTTGATGTAATTCTTCAAGATGGAATTCCATACATTTTAGAATTTAATCCTCGTTTCAGTGGCGGATATCCTTTTTCCCATTATGCTGGAATAAATTTGCCAAAGGTTATGATCAAATGGCTCTATAATGATCCTGTTGATATTGGTAATCATCTTACCCCTAAAATTGGGACTAAATCAATGAAAGGAATGATAATGGTGGGTTACCCTAATCCGATCAAATCAACTCCTCAATAAAGGGCCATACCGTCTCAAAAACAATTTGATGGCCTTCTTCGGTTGGGTGTATTCCGTCTGGAAGGTTGAGCGCTGGATCTCCTGCTACTCCTTCCAAAAGGAATGGAATCAGTGTCACATTTTTCTCCTTAGCCACTTGAGGGTAGATTTCCTTGAATTCGTCGGTGTACTCTTGTCCCATATTGGGTGGAATTTGCATGCCTGCTAAAATGATATGCGTATTCGGGTATTTGGACCGTACCTTGTCGATGATTTTTTCCAAATTACTTTTTGTCTCGCTGAGTAGGATGCCGCGAAGTCCGTCATTCCCTCCAAGTTCGAGTACAAAAATCGCAGGCTCATCTTCCAAAAACCAATCCAACCTACTCAATCCTCCAGCAGTAGTTTCCCCACTCAAACCCCCATTGATCACTCGGTAATCCAAGCCCAAGCTGTCAATTCGCTGCTGAACTAGGCCCGCAAAGGCATCTTCCTTATCTATTCCATATCCGGCAGTCAAACTATTACCGAAAAAAAGGATGGTCTGCTTAGGTGTTTCAAAAGTAGAAGTAGGTTGCTCTGTATCGATGACTTCTTCTTTTTTAGCCTGGTTTTCTCCACAGCTAAAAGTCAAAAAGGCAAAAAGTATCAAAGAAAGTATAGAGATCGATTTTGAGATTTTCATTTTTCTTTTTGTTGCAATTAATGTCTTTTATGGCAGAATTGTTTCAAAAGACGGTCAATTCAGGAACTGATTTTAACCGCTGAACAGTTTATTGTACAATTTTCTACAATAAATGGTTTACTTTCATACCGATCGCCGAATTTTCTTCGGCATTTTCTAACCATTAAATGGTGGATGCGTTTTAAGCTTCAAGTTCTCCAATTAACACAAATTATTTCATGCATATTCTTTCAGTAAAAGACCTGGGTAAAACCTACAAAAGCGGAAATAGAAGCCTGACTGTTTTGGATCAGGTGAATTTTGATATCGAAGCAGGGGAAACCCTAGCAATTGTCGGCCCTTCAGGAAGTGGTAAGACTACTCTTTTGGGACTCTGTGCAGGTTTGGACTCAGCTTCTACCGGTTCTGTCCAATTAAATGGGAAAGCTTTGGAAAGGTTATCTGAAGATGAGCGGGCGGCTGTTAGAAATCAGGATGTGGGATTTATCTTTCAGAATTTCCAATTACTGCCTACACTAACCGCACTTGAAAATGTGATGGTTCCGCTTGAGCTGAAAAAACGAAAAGATGCTCGAGAAAAAGCCTTTGAACTATTGCAAAAAGTAGGGCTTGGCGATCGGGCTACGCATTATCCAACTCAACTTTCAGGAGGAGAACAGCAGCGTGTTTCTATCGCTCGAGCATTTGCAAATGAACCGAAAATCCTTTTTGCCGATGAGCCAACGGGTAATTTGGATACCGAAACGGGGGAGATGATCGAAAAGTTGATTTTTGACTTGAATAAAGAAAAGGGGACTACGCTTGTCTTGGTGACCCATGATCCGGAGCTAGCTGCTAAAACCCAGCGAATAATTCACATCAAAGGAGGAAAAATACAGGAGGATGCCCATGCCTGATTTTGCTTGGATTTTGAAAATGGCTTTCCGGGATTTCCGGAAAAACATTTCCCGACTGATGCTTTTTGTGAGTTCCATAGTGGTGGGAATTGCTGCCTTGGTAGCGATTAGCAGTTTCGGGGATAATTTGACTGCTGATATTGATAATCAGGCCAAAGAGCTTTTGGGTGCAGATTTGGTTTTGGAGAATAACAAGCCAATTGGGGAGCAGCCGATTGACTCCATGGCCACTCAAATGGCATCGGAGGTGAATTTTGCTTCAATGGTTGCATTTCCTGAGACTGGAGCGAGTCGCCTAACGCAAGTGCGAGCATTAGAAGGAGACTTTCCTTTTTATGGGTTTCTGGAAACTATTCCTGCTTCTGGAGATCAGAATTTCCGAGCTGGTGGAAAAAAAGCTTTGGTGGAAAAAATCCTGATGGCCCAATTCAATGCAGAAGTAGGGGACTATATCAAGGTAGGAAATGTGGAATTTGAAATTGTGGGAGAGTTGCAGGGAGTTCCTGGACAAACAGGAATCACGGCGACTGTTGCCCCTGCGGTTTATATTCCCATGGATTATTTGGAGGAAACAGGTCTGGTCCAATATGGAAGTAGAGTGGAATACAATCGCTATTTCCAGTTTGCGGCAGGTTCTGATGTGGAATCCTTGATTGAGCCGTTTGAAGATGAATGGGAAATCGAGCGAATTGATGCTGATACTGTGGAGGATAGAAAAAGATCTACAGGTAGGTCATTTGAAAACCTTTCTAATTTCCTAAGCTTAGTAGCTTTCATTGCACTTTTATTAGGGTGTGTGGGAGTGGCTTCTGCAGTCAATGTTTTTGTAAAAGAGAAATTGGCCTCCGTAGCTGTTCTCAGATGTCTTGGAGTTTCTTCTCGGGATGTTCTTCTGATTTATCTATTTGAAATATTAGTGATGGGCTTATTTGGAGCCCTGCTCGGTTCTATATTGGGAACCCTCCTTCAATTTATCCTCCCTGCTGTTTTCGATGAGTTTCTTCCTGTGGAAGTAACCGTAGGGATTTCTTGGATATCCATAGGTTTTGGAATTATCACAGGCTTATTCGTTTCAGTTTTGTTCGCCTTGCTGCCTTTGCTTAAGGTTCGAAACGTTTCGCCAATGGCTACGCTTCGTCCTGAGACTGCGGACTCGACTATACTCCGAGATCCATATCGATGGGCGGTAGTGGTAGGTGTTATACTATTTATTTGGGGCTTTAGTTTTTATCTATTGAAGTCCTTGCCATTAGCTATTGGCTTTACAGGATTCGTGATTTTTGCCTTCGGAATTCTGTGGGGAGTTGGTCAGTTGATCATGTGGGCCGTTCGAAAGTTCTTGCCTATTTCCTTACGCTACACCATTCGACAGGCCTTGGCTAATCTTTATCGACCCAATAACCAAACCATCTCCTTGATTGCCACGATAGGTTTGGGCACGGCGATGATTAGTACCTTATTTTTTCTCCAAAATCAATTGCTGGAAGAAGCTCGATTTGCAGATAAGGAGGACCAACCGAATTTGTTGATGTTTGATATTCAAACACCCCAACTGGAGGCGGTTAAAGAAAAAGTTACTAGCAGAGGGCTTCGGATCATTCAGGAAGTTCCCATCGTGACCATGCAGCTCAATGAGATCAATGGAATCGATAAACGCGAAAATGAAGAGTTGCCTGATGAGGAAAATTACTCCCGATGGATGTATAATCGGGAATATCGGGTTACTTATCGGGATACGCTAATCGAAACAGAAACACTTGTTGAAGGAGAACTGATTCCTGTCGGGGCTAGGGGGGATTCCATTTTTGTCAGTTTGTCCACTAGTTTCGCAGAAGGGAACAACCTGAAAATCGGTGATGAGATTGAATTCAACGTGCAAGGTAGACCGATCAAAACTTACATCGGAAGTTTCCGAAATGTCAAATTCAATCAGGTATCTACCAACTTTATTGTTCTTTTCCCAAATGGGGTTTTGGAACAAGCTCCGAAATTCCATGTCATCATTACTCGTACAAAAAATGACAGGGAATCCGCAGCGATTCAATCCGAGGTGGTAAGGGAATTCCCGAATATCTCAGTCATCAACTTGGGTGTGATCGTGGAGACCTTGGAGGATATCCTAAGCAAGATCTCATTTGTGATTCAGTTTATGGCCTTTTTTAGTATTGCCACAGGGATTTTGGTTTTGATCAGTTCGTTGATTATCAGTAAATATCAGCGGATGCGGGAAAGTATTCTGCTACGCACGCTAGGTGCGTCATCAGGGATCGTAAAGAAAATCAATACCCTTGAATATTTCTTTTTGGGAAGTTTGGCCTCATTATCTGGGATTCTTTTATCCTTCATCGCAACCTGGCTTTTGAGCTTATTTGTCTTTGAAATGAGCTTTAGACCGGCTTGGACAGAAGCTTTGATTTTGTATTTGGGAATCACTGGATTGACAATTATTCTCGGATGGTTGAATGGTAGAAAAATCATCAATCAGCCTCCAATGGAGATTTTGAGAGGAAATGGATGATAAATCGTAGATTGGAAAAGCGGAATGAATAATTTCGCTTTTCTTTTTACCAATCTCCGCTAAAATCCATGCTCTCCAAAAAACAAAAAATTGCCCAATGTTTTTCGCCTGCTGCCTTTGTTCACGATACTGAGGAAAATCATCGGGAACTGGAACGTTTAATTCAAGAAGAGGAAATTGGGAGCTTGACATTTTTTCATAGCCGACATTCTGCAGCAGCCAATTTTGAGAGTAGGGCGGAAGTCCTGGATTTCAGTGGGACATTAGAAAAGATGATCGGGTTGATCAACCGCTTTCAGGCCGTATCCAAAATCCCTTTGCTGATTTGTATTGATGCAGAATATGGATTGGCTATGCGAATTGAAAAAACCCCGCAATACCCTTTTGCCATTACCTTGGGTGCATTGCAGCAAGACGCTGAAAAATGGGTAGGAGAAGTGGGATTCCAGATGGGAATGGATCTAAAGCGAGCTGGAATTCACTTGAATTTTGCTCCTTGTGCCGATGTGAATACCAATCCTAACAATCCGGTAATTGGCTATCGCTCCTTTGGAGATGATGCTGAAAAAGTAGCCCGACTTGCGATGGCATCTTATTTAGGAATGAAAAAAGCAGGGATTGGAGCTTGCTTTAAGCATTTCCCGGGACATGGCGATACCGCGGTTGATTCTCATTTGGGTTTGCCGGTACTTAAGAAATCTATTGAAGAATTGAAATCCGAGGAGTTGTTGCCTTTTCAATATGGAATTGACAGGGAAGTGGAACTTATTATGGTAGGACATTTGGCTGTACCTGCATTGAGTGGGGGGAAAGAAATACCTGCGAGTATAAGTCGAGAAATCATAACCGATTTTTTGAAAGGCAAAATGGGATTCAAGGGCTTGGTTGTTTCGGATGCACTGAATATGAAAGCTGTAGCAAATCATTTTCCGGAACCTGGAGAATTGGAGTGGCAGGCCTTTCATGCAGGAAATGATCTTTTGTGTTTTTCAGATCATGTGAAGGAAGGAATTGAAAAAATTGCTGAAAAGGCGTTGGAGGAAGAAGTGGATTTGGTTTTCCAAAAAATCATGGATCTCAAAAAACAATTGGGGGTTTTGGATTTCCAGCCCATTTCAGTCCCAAAATTTGATTGGGAGGCTCACCATCAATTGCAAAAAGACCTTGCTCAAAACTATGTGTCGGTAATTTCCGGAAAGATTGATTTTGATAATCTCTGTGATTTGTCGAAAGCGGGAAAGCTTGGATATCAGGAGTATTTTACCTCTCAAAAAAGCAGATTTGCTGAAATGCTGGATTATGATTTTGTAGCTATTGATCAAGCTGAAAAGGTATTGATTTCGGTTTTTGTACCAAGCCACAAACCTTTGAATCAATTCGGGATGGAAGAAGCTGAATTGGAAGAAATTAAAAATCTATCTCAAAGAAAGCCTTGTATTTTAATTCATTTTGGAAATCCCTTGGCATTAAAGTATTTGGGAGAATTGAATGATTTTGAGGCTGTAATTTGTGCTTATCAGAATTTTGAAGAGACACAGGAGGTGACGATAAATCTTATCCAAAAGTGAAAAGTCATCCAAAATGAAAACAATTCGATTTTTATAGAAAGACCCTAATCAAAAAAAATCATGGCTAAAACGCTCACTTTATTCATCTTTTTCCTTTTTGGAATTCAGGCTATAGCTCAAACAAATCCTGAATCTATTGGTGCAATTGTGAAGCGAGCTGCGGAAAATGAATTTTTTGAAGGGACGGTTTTGGTGGCCGAAAATGGGGGTATTTTATATCATCAATCCTTTGGTTTTAAAGATGAAAATCAGAAAGCCCCAATTTCAATTAACTCAAGGTTTGGCATAGCATCAATCACCAAACTTTTTACCGCCATTATCATCTTGCAACTTGTAGAAGAAGGTGAAATTCAACTGTCGGACAGCTTAAATGAATTACTTCCTGATTTCAAAGTTCCAGGAGGAGATAGGATAACTGTCCATCATTTGTTGCTTCATATTTCGGGTTTGCCTAATGAGAATGACGCGATTTATTTGGCTCCAACTTCTCCTAAAGAATTTGTTGAAAGGACCTTGGAAAACGAGTCTCATGCATTTGGCGAATTCAATTACGCTAATATCGATTACGTGCTTCAGGGATTAATTATTGAAAAATTCGATCAAAAAACTTGGGAAAATTCGGTTCAAAAGCGAATTCTAGAAAAGCTTGAAATGAATGAAACAGGCTTCCTTGAAAAAGGGAATTTTCCTGATGATTTTGCTTATACTTTCTCCTATAATAAAGATGGGGTTAGAAAGGCAGATCCCTTATTTTTTATCGAAAATTTTTATGCTGCCGGGTGCATGTACTCAACCGCGGAAGATCTTTTAAAACTTGATCAAGGATTGTATAGTTCGGAAATTCTTTCCAATGAGAGTAAAGAACTGATGTACAAATCTTATCCGGAATATAACTACTCAGGGTATAGTGTATGGACTTACAATTACCCCTTTTCGGATTCAAAGCCAAGGTTAATGGAAAGGCGTGGAGGAATTTTAGGAGCCAACTCTGTTCTAATTCGGATGCTAGAAAGCAACAAAACCATCATCATTTTAAGCAATAATAATAGGTTTAACCCTGACTCCTTTGGAAATACAAACAGCTTAAAGGAGGCTTTGATTATTGAATTAGACAAAGCCGTAGAATAGCTTTCATTAGTGAAAATAAGATGGCTTTTTCTTTATAAAATATTCTAAATGAGGTAATTGCTTTTTTTCAGAAAATAAACTAGTGAAAAAAGATTCTTAACTTCTATTCTCAATCTTTATTTTTTTACCAGAAAATATGTCCAAAAAAATCTACCAAACCCCGGGAATTTATGTGGAAGAGGTGAGCTTTAGTGCACTTTCTATAGCTCCGGTTGAAACGGCAATCCCAGCCTTTATTGGCTATACAGAAAAGGCGGAAGCCAATAGCCAATCCCTCATAAATCAACCAATCAAAGTAAATTCCCTTTTTGAGTTTCAGATTTATTTTGGAGGAGCGTACGTACCCAAGTTTGATTTAGTACCAGCTAGTAGCATAGATCCAAATTCAATTTCCATTGCCAATCGATCTCTTAGCGTACAATTAAAACCTAATCAGAGAACTTTCCTTTTTCAGGCTATCTATGATTTCTTTAACAATGGAGGGGTAGCTTGCTATATCGTTTCTGTAGGGACTTTTGCAGGGCAAAAGGAAGTTGAAATCAAAAAAGAGGAGTTGCTGGGGATGAGTAATTCTTCAGGATTAAAAGCCTTAGAAGATTTTCGAGAGCCTAGTATTCTGGTAGTTCCGGATGCAGTAGTATTGGGAAGAGAATGCCATGATGTCTATCGAGAAATGCTTAGCCATTGTAAAAAAGAAGGTAATCGCTTTTCCATTTTTGATATCTTCAATGGATTTGAGGAGCGAAATACTAGCAATGACTGCATAGACCAATTCCGAAATGAGATTGGAAGTAGCGATTTGAGCTTTGGAGCCGCTTATTATCCTTGGGTAGATCGATTTGAAAGTCAAATCCCAATCAGCTTTGAAAATTTAGATCCCTCTATCGACCTATCGGCTATTCTTCTCGAACAAAAAGCCCAGGATGTGTTGAATATGAGTGGGATTTCAGATAAGGATTTACATAGGGCTCTTATTCAGGTAAGTTCCACATACCAGCAGCTTCTGAAAGCAATGGCAAACAAACTGAAAGCTGTGCCTGTCGCTGGTGCTGTGGCAGGAGTTTATTCTTCCACTGATATCTCTCGTGGAGTTTGGAAAGCTCCTGCAGGAGAATCAATAAACGGCTTTGAAAAGCCTACCATAGCACTGAATAATGCTCAACAGGAAGACTTAAATCGAGGAGGTCCAGCTGGAAAATCCATTAATGCCATTCGCAAATTCCAAGGAAGGGGAGTTGTGGTTTGGGGAGGAAGAACTTTAGCCGGGAATGACAATGAGTGGCGATATGTGTCTGTAAAAAGAACTTATTTGATGGTGGAGGAATCAATCAAAAATGGCTTGAAAGCTTTTGTTTTTGAACCGAACGATGCCAATACCTGGATGCAGATCAAATCGCTTTGTGAGGGCTTTTTACAGGGGTTTTGGCAACAGGGTACATTTTCAGGCACCACTCCGAAAGATGCTTATTTTGTCCGAGTTGGTTTGGGACAAACTATGACGCAACAAGATATTTTAGAGGGCAAGTTAATTGTTGAAATCGGGATGGCATTAGTCAGACCAGCAGAGTTTATCATCCTACGATTGGCTTTGAAGATGGAAACTTCTTGATTTTAAAAATGCCCCATTCTAGCAACCATATTTTATTGAAAGCTTCCAATTAGGAAATGGTGGGTTAAATAGATACTTTGATCCATTAATCCCAGCCCTATGAAAAAAACACTTTTTCTTTTTGTCTCACTTATTGCTTTTGGCAGTTGTAATTCGGTCAAGGTTCCAACCACCTTGGGAGACTCTTCCAATGCCAGTTCTTTCGGTTATCATCCTGTTGATCCATTGCCGGTTTGGGTAGAGAATTTGGGTCAAAAAACAATTGATTATTCCACCCTACTCGGGGCTATGCCTGATGAAACAATCCGACTTGCTATCGCAGAAGTGACCAATGAGGGAGTTTTAAATTTTGGAACAAGTTCTATTGGAGTAGCCCATCACAACTATGTGGTGATCCTAGATTATATCAAATACAGTACGGATTTTTTTAGGGTTGAGTACAGGAATGAAGATGGGACTGATTTTTCTGTTCTTCCGCGTTATGAAAAATCAGAGATAGAGAATTCCTACGATCCCATAATTCGTTCAGTGAATGAAGGGGATGCGGTTGTTCCTGTTTACGTAGGAGTTGGATTGCGCCTAACCGCCAGTATTACAGTCAATAAAAATGGAGTTGATCTAGGGAATTTATTTTCTATTGGGGCTCAGGCTTCTTCCAATAAAATTGCGGGAACACTTACTGTGCAAACCTTGGGAATAAGCGGTGATAATATATCATCAATTATTCCCATGCCGAGCGAAATCAACCCTACTACCATCCAAAATGCCATACTCGCGATGGGTACGATCAAAGCAAAGTTATATGATGACCAAACCGTAATAACACCCCGTGTGGTTGGGGTTTATAATTATTTGGGAGGCTCTTCTAGGACAATCAATAAGTTTGTTTCATCCATGCTGATTGAGCGGCCCAAATTGACGGTTTATTAGATTTTAATAAAATCAAATTTGCAATAAAAACCCTCCAAATTATACCTGGAGGGTTTCTTTTTATTTTTCAACTGAGAATTTATACTCAATTTGATGCTCATATTTTTCCCCGGGATTTAAGATTGGACTAGGGAAATTTTCATGATTGATTGCATCCGGCCAATTTTGAGATTCAAGGCAAAAACCCCAATGCTTGTCGTAAGTTTTCCCATCTGCACCCGGGAAGTTGGAAATGAAATTGGCAGTATAAAATTGGACACCCGTATTATCAGAGTACATATCCATGATTCTACCAGTTTCGGGATGGCGAACCTGAACGAAGTGCTTCATTTCAGGTGATTTCTCCAATTTCCTGACCATGTTATGGTCAAACCCTTCTCTATTTGCTGCTATTTGGTCCCCAAGAATTTTTGGGCTCCGGAAATCAAAGGGAGTTCCGGTAACATCTTTTACTTCACCAGTAGGAATTAATTCATCATCCACCGGAGTGTAATAATCCGCCCAAAACTGGAATTCATGATCCAAAACATCTCGCTTCATACCACCCAAATTGAAATAAGTATGGTTTGTGAGATTAACGATGGTCTTTTTATCGGTAATTGCTTCAAATCGAATTCTTAGGGTGTTATCAGTTGTCAACTCCATCCAAAGCGTGGTTTCCAAATTCCCGGGGTAGCCTTCCTCTCCATCTTTGCTAAGATAGGTCATCTTTACCCCAACAACCGAATCATTTGAGTATATCTCTGGAGTCCAAACTTTCTTGTTAAAGCCTTCTACTCCTCCATGGAGGTGATTATTTCCATTTGTCTTTGCCAATTTATAGGTGGTTCCGTCAAGCCTGAATTCCGCATTGGCAATTCGGTTGGCCACTCGCCCTGCCGTTGCTCCGAAAAAAGGATTAGGCTTGGTTAAAAAGTCTTCCACATGGTCTAGCGTCAGAGCAATATTTTCCAGTTTTCCATTTTTATCCGGCACTATGATTTTGGAAACCAGCCCTCCATAATTGGATAATTCGACTTGCATGGTGCCATTTCCGAGCAAATATTCAAAAACTGGCTTTCCTTGGTACTCAGCCACCTGCTTGGCTTCTATTGTCAGATCAATTTCTTCGCGCATGGGTTCTTGGGTTGATTTTTGGGAACAAGCTGAAACCAAGCATCCCGCAAATAGAAAGTAAAGTACGATGTTCGATTTCATAGTTTTTTTGCTTATTTCCGTTCGTGATTTTTTTCAATTCTATCTAATTCAGCTTGAAGCTTTTCTCCACTGATCCACTCTCCCCGGATAACTACTCCCAAGGGTTTCTGCATGGTTTCTAAGTTTTTCAATGGATTTTCTTTGACCATGACAAAATCGGCGGCCATTCCTTCCTGAATCATTCCCCATTCTTGCTCCTTCCCCATGTAGCGGGCTGGTTCGACTGAACCAGTTTTCAAAATCTCATAATTGGACATTCCTGCTTTGGACATTAAGGCTATCTCATGGTGAATGGAAAAACCAGGTACGTTAAATACCTGAGGGGAGTCAGAGGCCATAATCATGGGGATCCTGGCTTCATGAAGGGCCATGAAAAGTTGATTTCTGAATTGTAGATAAGGTGCTACAATTTCTTTTTCTAACATTCCAGCACGCTCCATTTGCTTTTTGGTATTCACCCATTGTTGAATTAGCGGTCCGGGAAGGTACTTCATTTCAGGAGCCTGACGGAATTCGTCTGCTGGAATGTATCCGAAATAACGATCAAAAAGTGTCAGAGTCGGAGCAATGTATGTCCCCTGCTCTTTGGTTTGCTTGATTAAAGCAGGAAGTTTTTCCATTTGAACCTGACCTACCAAATTCAAATTGAAAGGTCCGGAAGTAGTAGGGTCGATGACTAAATCATCCGGCAAAAGTCCTTCCATGTAGCCATCCATATGCTCAACAGATTTAAACCCGCTTGCCAAAGCATTTCGGATTCCAACGGCTAATGGCACATGGCCTCCAAATGGAATTCCTACTTCTTTAGCAGTTGCTGAAATGGCCCACATTTCATCCAATTCTACTCCAGGGTGGATTTTCAAATGGTCGTATCCTGCCTCTTTTTGATCTCTAACCATTTGAGCGGCTTGCTCAGGACTGCTGACCGAATTCCCATTGAAAGATGGCCCTGAAATAAAAACCCGAGGCCCTGGGATTTCTCCCGCATTCACCCTTTTTCTCAATTCTACATGGCTAGGATGCCCCAGCATACTTCGGATTCGAAGAACACCATTAGCGAGATATAGCCAAAGCGATTCCTCCTGAAGTTGGGTGCTGCCATCATTGGCTACTGGAAGGTGGGTGTGAAATTCCGCTAATCCCGGAAAAATATAGGCTCCTTGACCATCAACCATGTTTTCATGGGACATTCGGGGTGTTTGAGGAGTCAGAGGAATGATTTTGTCAATTTTTCCATCTTTCACAAAGACAGCGTGATTTTCCAATACTTCCTCTCCATCCATAGTCACAATGTTCACATTCGTGACCAAAACGTCCTGAGCGAAAAGATTTATGAAAATAAATGAAAGTAGAAGGGTGAGTGAATAACGTATCCGTTTCATGGAAGGCTTATTAGGGTTTGAAATTCAATTTCGCCCTTTGAATTCGCTATTCCAATCCGATCCTGTAATTTCTATTTCTTTAAAAAATCCAATGTTTCCTCAAGCATTGTCCCGGGGCTTTGGGCTATGGAAAGTTTATATCCGTAATCTGGCTCTTCCCAGGTGGCAAATTGGGAATCTAGCATTTCAGCCTTCATATAATGGTTTTTCCGGGCTTTCATTCGCTCCCAGATCAAGTCTCGGTCACCTTTTAAGTGAATCCAATAAATGCTTGGATCGATTGAAAGAACTTTTCGATAACTTTCTTTTAAGGCTGAGCAAGCCAAAATGCATCCACCCGATGCCTTGGATTCTTTCAATTTGGAAGCCAAAGCTTCAAGCCAGGGTTTCCTGTCCTCGTCATTTAGCGGAATACCTGAGCTCATCTTTGCTATGTTTTCTGCAGGATGAAAATTATCTGCATCATAAAAGGGAATCCCTAGTTCCTTTGACAAAGCTGTCCCAAGTGTGGTTTTTCCAGTTCCTGAAACTCCAGTAACGATGATGAGCGTATATTTTTTCATTGTAGAAGAAAACCCAAAGATTGGCTAATTTGGGAAAGATGAAAAATCGCACCGACTTTATTTCTGATCAATTTTATTCAAAGTTCGTTCGGGACCTTCATTTTCGTCATCTCCGAATGGCCAAGCCCACCGCTACTATTCAGGAGTGCGCGGCCCAAATGGCCAAAGAACAAGTCAGTTGTCTTTTCATCGGAGAGTCTCAGGAGGCTATTCAGGGCTTTATTACGGATATTACTTTGCGTGATAAGGTTTTGGCAAAAGGACTTCCCATAGTAACACCTGTCCGTGAAATCATGGAGTCATCTATGGTCTCGATTCATCCCGAAGCCAGTTTGGTGGAGGCTTTGATGCTGATGTTCCGGACAAAATCCCGTTATCTATTAGTAAAGGAAGCTGATCAATTTATTGGTTGGATTAGTAGAACAAAGATCCTTACCGAACAAAGTCAAGGGCCTTTCATGTTCATCCAATCGGTCAAGGAGGCTCGACAAATTCCTGAACTCAAAGCAAAATGGCAACGGATGCCTGAAATCATTCACTTGCTATTAAGCAGGGGAATGAAAGCTAGCATCGTCAATCAGATTATTTCGACAGTGGCAGATACTATTACCCAGCGGGTGATTGAGCGAGTCATCAAAGAAATCGGTCCAGCTCCAGCAAAGTTTGTCTTTTTTGTTTTGGGGAGTGAAGGGAGAGGAGAACTGACGCTCAAAACAGATCAGGACAACGCCATCATTTATGAAGATAAAGCCAATGAACAACGTGAAAAAGTACGGGCTTATTTTTTGGATTTTGCGACGAGAGTATCTACGGCATTGGATCAGATTGGGATTGTCTTTTGTGAAGGAGAGTTGATGGCGATGAATCCCAAATGGACCCACTCTTTATCTCATTGGAAGCGAAATTATGAAAATTGGATCTCCGATGCCTCACAGGAGACTGCTATGAATTATGCCACTTTTTTTGATTGTCGGGCGATCTATGGAGAAGAGAAACTGCTGGATGACCTGAAACAACACATGAACCAATTATTGGATAAAGCGCCTGAGCGATTCTTTATTAATCTGGGATACAATGCACTTCAATACGAGCCACCTTTGACTTTTTTCAGGCAAATCCGAACAGAGAAAATCGATGGGGAAAAACAATTCAATCTCAAACATGCCATGCGGACTATGGTAGACCTTGCCCGTGTCTATGCCTTAAAGTATCAAATTCAAGAAACCAACACGATTGAACGAATTATAAAATTGAGAGATCGAGGGGTTTTTTCAGATGCCGAAAGTCAGGAATTGATTCATGCATTTTCTTATCTAATGGCTATGCGTCTAGAAAATCAAGCAGAACTTCTCTTGGCAGGGTCTTCCAAGCCTCTGAATTGGCTGCGAATGGAAAAGCTTACCAAGGTTCAGAATGTGACATTGATTGAGATTTTTAAAGTTATTCGGGATTTCCAGGCAAGAATGCGGATTTCATTTACGAAGAGTCTATAAATTTCATTGATTTCAGATACTTTTATAAAAAATTTATAAAAGTCATTTTTTATTCAATAAAGTTTTTTAATTTTGTTTGATTGAATAATCTGAGGCAATAAGCAATGATTTCCTAATAAAATTTTACAGATATTTATTAAGAAAAATTTATTTTGGAAGTCAATCGATTGCACTTTGGATTTTCTTTGGAAAATTGAAATTGAGAGAAGTACAATAAACCTTACTTAACGCAAATCTGCTTTATCAACATGCTCAGCAACTATCCTCTTTCAGAAGTTGAGAAACATTTTCTCGAAGAATCCGGAATCGACAAGATTTCTACCTTGATTCCTTATCTCACGGTGGATAATTTTCCTAAACTGGGATTATTGACCGCTTGTCGCTTTTTGGAATGGGCGGCAGAAAATCCTCAAGGCGTAATCAGTTTACCAACAGGTAAAACGCCGGAGTTTTTTATTAAGTGGACCCAATATTTATTGGATAATTGGGATAGTAAAAAAGGGAAGGAAATTCGGGAAAAGTACGGGTTGGGAAATACCAAAAAACCGGTTCTCAAGGATTTGACTTTTGTGCAGATTGATGAGTTTTATCCCATTGCCTCTACCCAGCATAATAGCTTTTACGATTACGTCAACAAGTTCTACATTCAAGGATTTGGCCTTTCCAAGGAGAAAGCCATTCTGATAAATTCAGATGAAATTCCGCTTGCCCAAGGAAAGCATTATAGCGAGATTTTTCCTGACTTGAAGGTTGATTTGTCTTTGCGATTTAGGGATCCTGTCACAGACTTGGAGAAGCTGCAGCAGGAATCTATATACATGATTGATCAGTGGTGTGCCGATTATGAGAAGAAAATTCGTGATCTGGGAGGTATTGGTTTTTTCTTAGGAGGGATTGGTCCGGATGGTCACATTGCCTTCAATACTCGTGGATCTCATATCTATTCTGTCACCCGTTTGACTGAGACCAACTTTGAGACTCAAGCAGTAGCTGCAGGAGATTTGGGTGGTATTGAGGTTTCAGCAAACCGATTGGTGATAACCATTGGATTGGATACCATTGTTTACAATCCTGAAGCTGTTGCCATCATCATTGCGGCTGGAGAAGCGAAGGCTGGTATTGTCAAAGATTCTTTGGAGACCAAGCTGAATAATGTCTATCCGGCTACAGTACTTCAAAAGCTTAAGAATGGGCGCTTTTATTTGACCAAAGGCGCTGCTGTTAAATTGACCGATTCAGTAGATGCTTATTATCAAAAAGGTGAATGGACCTTTGAGAAAACAGAACGAGCAGTAATCGAACTTTGTAAGAGGCTGAATAAATATGGTCACCGCTTGAAATTAAGCGATTTGAAAGCGGACAAATACTGCAAATTGATACCTGATTTGTCAGAAGAGACAGTTGGTCAGGTGATGAAAAGTGTAGAGGATAAATTAGCCCGAGGCTTAGAACAAGAAAAGAATCAGCGGCTCCTTCATACGGGACCTCACCATGATGATATTTCTCTGGGAATTCTACCTCACATTACCAATCAGTTGCATGAGCCAACGAATGAAGCTCATTTTTCAGTCTTGACTTCGGGCTTTACGGCTGTTACAAACTCCTTTGTGATCGATACCCTTCAGCATACCAAAAAATTGCTGGATGAAAACAAGATCCAGATGGTGAATTATGAGGATTTCTTTGAGGTAGGTTACAGTCTGAAAACAGACAAGGATGTCTATCATTATTTGACCAATGTTGCCTCTGAGAATGAAGCTGCACGAAAGCGAGGACTTTGCCACCGGGTAGTAAGAGCATTAGTGACAATCTACGGAATTAAGAATAAGACCCAGTTGCGTGAGACCATCAATGATGTGATCAGCATCCTACGTAAAAGCTATGATGGAGAGAAAAATCCATCCAAAATTCAAAAACTGAAGGGAATGATCCGGGAGTTTGAGGAGGAATTGGTTTGGGCTCATTTCGGTGTTCAGGTTAAAAATGTTCACCATCTTCGCTTAGGCTTTTATACAGGGGATATTTTCACCGAACAGCCTGACAAAACCCGAGATGTGGAACCGATCGTGGAATTGTTCCGAAAAGTTAACCCTACAAAGATTAGCTTGACACTCGATCCGGAAGGTTCCGGTCCTGATACCCATTACAAGGTGCTTCAGGCAACTGCAGCTGCTGTGAAAAAGTGGGGAGAGGAAAAGGATATCAGTGATTTGCGAATTATTGGCTATCGAAATGTTTGGTTTAAATTCGAACCGCATGAAGCCAACGTGGTCGTTCCGGTTTCTCTTGGGGATATGTCTGTGATGGAGGATTCTTTCGCAAACTGCTACCTCAGCCAAGTAAATGCTTCTTTCCCAAGCTATTCGCACAATGGTAAGTTTAGTACCGTTGCCAAGCGAATTTGGGTTAGTCAGCTAAATGATATTCAGCTTCTTTTGGGTAAAAATTACTTCTACTTGCATGAGCGAGCCAAGGTGCGAGCAAGTCACGGGTTGATTTTCTTCCGTGATATGAACGTGGAGGAATTCCTGGCTACAGCGAGAGAGCTGGAAAAATCCATTGAAGGGATGATTTAATTGATTGAAGTATAGAAAAGCTTCAAAAACCTATAAACCTAAAATAGACCAAATAACCTCAGCACATGGAAAAAGCCATTCTGGGACTTGATATTGGGGGAACAGGAATCAAAGGAGGAGTCCTTGTGAAAGGTCACCTAGAGGATGTTCGTTCTATTCCCACTCCGGCAAAGGAATCCCAAGAATTTATTTTGGAGACAATTGCCTTATTTATCGAGTCTTATATGGGCTATGATATTGCTGGGATTGGAATAGGAATTCCCGGGCTGGTAGATGTGGAAAAAGGTGAGGTTTTAGGTTTGGCAAATATTCCGGCCTTTCAGCATGTAGAACTAGCTAGATTCCTCCAAGAGCGTTTTGCAAAACCGGTTTTTATCAACAATGACGCAAATTGCTTTGCAATTGGGGTTCATAAATTTGGAGTAGGAAAACCTTTCAAAAACCTAGTAGGAATCACCTTAGGGACCGGCGTGGGAGCCGGGATTGTAATCAATGGTCATTTGTATTCTGGGGTTAATTCTGCGGCAGGGGAATGGTGTAGTGCACCTTATCTCGAGCATAATTTTGAGCATTATTGCAGCGGGAAGTTTTTCCATCATTATTATGATTCTAAGCCCAAAGTTTTAGCTAAAAGAGCAAAAGCCGGTGATCCCGAAGCTTTAAAGGCTTTTGAAGAATATGGAGCTCATTTAGGAGAACTGATTAAACATATCCTGTTTGCATTAGCTCCGGAGGCAATTGTCTTGGGTGGATCAATTCGTAAAACCTACCCACTTTTTGAAGCTTCCCTGAAAAAATCCTTGTCCAGCTTCGCTTATCCTACAGTTTTGGAGCATGTGCAGATATTGCTTTCTGAATTGGATGAAACAGCCATTCATGGGGCTGTAGCATTAGTTGATGTGGAACCCGAAATCATCAACACATAAAAGAATAAAAGTTGGTTTAGTGAATAGAAAAAAGGCGGTCTCATTTGAGACCGTTTTTTTTGGAATTTTGATTTGAAAATTACGTTCTTCGAGCATGGAAAATCGACTAAAAATAGCTCTTGCTCAAATTGCTCCTGTTTGGCTAGATAAAATTGCTACTCTTGAAAAAGTGAAAAATTCCATTCAGGAGGCCGCTGATCAAAACTGTGAACTCATTGTTTTTGGAGAAGGATTGGTACCGGGATATCCTTGGTGGACCTCCATTACCAATGCGTCTGCATGGGATGATCGCATCCAAAAAGAAATCCATGCTCACTATATGAGAAATGCTGTTCAGCTGGAGAGGGGGGATTTAAGAGAAATCCAAAATTTGGCGAGAGATAATAAAATTGCCATTTATCTAGGAATCATTGAACGGCCACTCGATCGAGGAGGGCATAGTCTCTATTGCTCTTTGGTATACATCAATGAATCGGGCCAAATTTGTTCCGTTCACCGCAAGCTTCAACCGACCTATGATGAACGCTTGACTTGGTCTCCAGGAGATGGTCATGGATTACAAGTTCATGATTTGAAAAGTTTCCGAGTGGGAGGACTCAATTGCTGGGAAAACTGGATGCCTTTGGCGCGTACCTCGCTTTATGGTCAAGGTGAAAATCTTCACATTGCTGTTTGGCCCGGGTCGGTTCGAAATACTGAGTTAATCACTCGAATGATAGCACAGGAGAGTCGGTCTTTCGTGGTTTCTGTAGGCAGCCCAATGCGGAAAAGTGATTTTCCTGCTGATACCCCTCATTTGGATTTTATTTTGGAAAACTGCCCGGATGTCTTGGCAGATGGAGGCAGCTGTATTGCAGGTCCAGATGGAAAATGGATTTTGGAGCCTGTTCTTCATCAAGAAGGCCTGTTGATTGAAACATTGGATTTAAACCGGGTTTTTGAAGAAAGACAGAACTTCGATGCAGTTGGCCATTATTCCAGACCGGATGTCCTCAAGCTTCAAGTCGATCGAAGAAGACAAGGCTCAGTGGAATATTTGGGTGAATGAGTTAGCTCTCTCCTGGATGATAGATTCTAATTGCCTGCTTCAGTACTGAATCCTTGTCCAAGGTCATTGGTTTTAATTCTCGTTTCAGATAGCGCTCCATTTGATCGTCATAATGAGGGCTTTCGGGACGATTGCTTGCACCATATACATTGATGGTTTCGATTTGTGGAAGGCCTTTTCCAAATCGAACCATCATGATATAAGATTCTCCCTGGGCTCCCTTTCGCATACCATTTTCCCAAGGTTCGGAACGCATGGCTGTAATCACGTCATCTAGTCCCCAAAGCGGTAAGGCTTTTTCCCCGCGTACGAGTTTCTGATATTCACCCAGCGTGACAAGCTCCTTTCCAAAATTACTTTCAAAGTGTGCTTTTGCCGCTTCCAAGCCTTCCACTGCTTCAGCCTCAGTCAAGGTAGATTCCCATGGTCTTCCAGTTTCGTTGAATTTATCTCTCCAGTAATAATAGCTAAAGGCAAAAAGAGCAGCACCCTCAGAGTCAATTGGGGCACGTTTGTTCCATTGTTGAAGAACCTCGATTTGAGGTTTAATCTCTGGGTATTTTTCCGGATCCAACAAGAATAAACTATCCATATTGGTTCGGAAGGCTAGTTGTTCTGGGAGTTGATCGTCAAATTTGATTCGTTCAAAATCATCCCAAGAAATAATCCCAGAGTCGGGCATTATTTCACGGAAACGGACAGACCGGTTATTTTCTCTAAGTGAGAAACTCATTTCCTTAGGAAAGTCTTCCGCAGATAAATTATCCTTCAATCCTGATCCTGTGAATGGACTATGGTTGGTGTTGAAAAGGTAACCTGAGTTAGGGTTGAGGTATTGAGGTAATTCCTCGAAATCATGATAATCCTCCCAAAAACTATCTAAAGTATTTCCCGGAACAGTTTCTTCATAGTCAAAGACTGGGTTTCGCTTAGGAAGCACTGCATTGCTGACATAAAAAATGGTGTCAAATTTATCCGCATATACGGTGTTGAAACTGGTTAATTGTAAGCTTTCCATAGCAGTTTTCCATTCGGAGAAATTTTTCGCCTTGTTCATTCTCCACCATTGTTCTGGGGCACCTATTCGATCCATCGCCCCTAATCGGATAGAGAAAGTCCCTTGTTCGGTCACTAGGGTAGGCCCATAAATACTTTTCCAGACTTTTTTGGGAACAGGTAAGGTCAAAAAGTCCCATAATTTTACTTTTAGCCATACAGTCCGTTCTTCCAATTCCAGCCAATCATCATCCACTCGATATAAGTTCGGATTTTCGGGATGGATTTCTAATTGGTAAGTGTCGAGCAGGTCTGGGAAATTCACTGTGTGCGCCCACCCCAAATTTTCATTAACTCCATGAAATATCATTGCTCCTCCAGGGAATAAACCACCCAGCATATTCCATCCTTCTTCAGAGTGGAGGTGGGCTTCATACCAAGAAACAGGTCCTTCTAGAGGTTGGTGGGAATTGATCGCTAAAAAACTCTCTCCAGAGGAAGTTCGGGAAGGGTGAATTGCAATGGCGTTTGAACCTTTTGGGTTGGGATCGGGAAGAACTTTACCGGCTTTTCCATTTACAATTTGTTGAACAGCCCGATCGGCACCTGACATTTGTGCCAAAGATAAAATATAGGCTGAAGTAATGTCAATAGTACTTACAGGGAAGGCTCCCTTGTATAAAATTTCATCAGGATGACTTTCAGCATAATCATTAATTCCTGCGGCATATCCTTCTAAAACAGCCTGAAATTCTTCGGAGAAGGCGTTTTCATATTTTTCTTTCGCAATTCTTCTGGTTTCAAGTAAGTGAACAAAAAAATCTACCGCTGCTCCATCTGCTCCATACACTCTTCCGACTAAGGCTTTCCCGGCTAATAGTGTTTGTTGAATGGTATTAAAGTCATCCTCCGAATGTGCCCATGCCAAACCATATGCCACATCGGCATCTGTGTTTCCAAAAATGTGAGGAACACCGAATTCATCTCGTGCAATTTGAATCTGCTTGGTATCCCAATCTGAAGGCTGAAGGACGCTTTGGCAAGAAAGAATTCCTAGGAGGAGAAATAGTAGATAATGGGACTTGTTCATATTTCAAAAAAGCACTTTGGTAGTGATTTGTTGATATCAATTAAAAAGTTTTAAAAAATCAGGAAGATATTTTTTTAATAATGTTAATTATTTCTAACATTGTGTTAGAAATAATTAACATTGCTATGAAACGAATAATCTTAATGGCGGCTGTGATTTTGATGGTGGCAGCTACCCTTTACCTATGGTTTAGCAACTCAGGGTTTGCAAATGGAGAAGGGCTTTATTTGGGGATAATTGTATTGGTTTTGGTGTTCGCTGTTTTTCTTTTGGTCAGGCGGATTAAAAGCTGGAAAGCTGGCGAGCCGCAGGAGGATGAGTTAACCAA
Organism: Algoriphagus kandeliae; assembly: GCF_004571135.1. Lineage (GTDB taxonomy): Bacteria > Bacteroidota > Bacteroidia > Cytophagales > Cyclobacteriaceae > Algoriphagus > Algoriphagus kandeliae. The sequence continues at coordinate 731,214 of NZ_SPSB01000003.1, read as the reverse complement.
AAAAGTGATGGTTAGAACGGCCGCTTTATCCTATTACATTTCTTTGTATTTATGGGTGTTCCTTCTCTACATGCAGGATAGAGTTACTTTCGATAAGGATCGACTAATTGGAATCGGTATTGTGGGGATGGCTATAATTTTTGCCTTGAGCTGGGTGTTTAATCATTTTCGAGGAGTGTCTAATGACTAATCGAATCAAAGAGTTACGGGTAAAATTTGGCATGACACAGGAGGAATTGGCAAAAAAAGTCAATGTGAGGAGAGAGACTATCGTGTTTCTAGAGAAGAATAAATACAACCCTTCCCTTCGTCTAGCCTTTGATTTGGCCAAAACCCTAGAAATATCCGTGGAAGACTTATTCAGTTTTGATGATGAAAAATAAAAAGGAGAAATATCTGCCTTTGTTTATTTCCGGTGGTCTTTTGATCGGAGTAGTGGTAGGAACAGCAATCAGTATGATTAGAGGTGAAATGGGGATTTGGCTCTCAGTCGGTGTAGGTGGAGGGATGGCTTTGGGAGTTCTTTCTTTTCTGGTTTTCTTGAAAAAATAAAGCCGGCAATTAGCCGGCTTTTCGGTGAATAAACACTTTTCTCAATCCTTTTGGGAAAGGGTTTATCTGAACTCATAATCCACTCCGTACACCTGAGTCAGCAAGGTAGCTGGTGCATCTAGAGCAACAGCTGATTTAGGAGGTATTGGGGTTACTGGAGAATTTTCTGCCAGATAATTTTTAACTGCATGGTGCAGAGTAAATTGCGTGTTTTTAGTGTCCTGTACGCCTCGCATACGACAAAGCATATCGTCTGGATCTCCGTCCCGCTCACAAGCACAAATGCTGTAAACTCGATCGGCCTCAAGCGGTTTTCCATGTACAGTTACGGATTGAACACGCTTCCCTTCTTCTCCGAAAGCCAAGAATTTAACTTCCATGCCACGGAATTTGATTACCCATCCTCCAAAACGCTTCGATGCTTCTTTGGCGAATACGTTATTCAATTCTTTTTCGAGCCAAGCTGAGATTTGAGCACCTGTTACTTTTCCAGTTCTGATAGTGGAGTCAACTGGAAGCATATCGAAGATATATCCATTGGTAATCGGAATATTTCCGGTTTGATCAGGACTAGTTCTAGGCGGGCAGAATCGGAAGCCATTGGAAAGAACGATATCAATTTCCGGTACTTGCCAGCTGATAGCATCCAAAATCATCGTATCGATTGGATTTTCAATGACAAAATAGCGATACAAAGGAACTGTGCTATATCCAGCAATTTGGTAAATGTCTTCCTGGAATGGGAGCTCATTTTGAGCGATGATTTGATCGACTACTGGGTCGGGTTTGTTGTCCTCTGAAGATACTTCCAGCAATTCATAATCATCTTTTACAACTTTTCCATCTTCAATGGTCAGTTCTAATTTTCCAACAAAGGATCCAAATGCACCAGGCTCAACTACCTTAGCATACTTGGCCTGAATAGGTTTACGAACTCGCTCGTGTGTGTCTCCACCCAAGATGTAATCCACGCCTTCGCACTCAGGAAGATTTGCCAGATTAATCTGCTGGGAAAGTCCCAAGTGAGCAATAATGGCTACGAAAGCACATTTTTCCTGATTTCTTAGAACATCCACATAATGCTCCAGATTTTCCTCTGGCTTGGTGTAAATGATTCCTTTACTGTAGTTAGGGGATTGTCTAAGCGGTACCAAATGGTCCGTGTAACCCAAGAAACCGATTTTTACTCCATTTACTGTCCAGATATGGTACGGAGGGAAAATCAATTCTCCACGTTTTCCGTCCCCAAGATCATGATACATGTTTGCACAGATTTTCGGAGCGTGAAGTGAACCAAGCAAGTGCTGCATAGCCTGCTTGTAGTATACCACTTCCCAGTTACCTGGAAGGTAAAGATCATAGCCGATTTCGTTCAAAATAGGCACCATGGCTTCTCCGGTGGTCATTACGGAGAGTTCCGATCCCTGGAACATGTCCCCGGTGTCCATGATTAAGCAATGTTCAGCTTTTGCTCGCTCCTTATCCAAGAAGGTTTTCAAGTGAGAATAACCTCCGGTTTTTCTGAATACAGACTTCCCATTTTCCCAAAACAATTCATCATGGGGATGAATTTGACAATGGACGTCGGTAGTTTGTAGGATGGTAAGCTTAAATGATTTGGGGTTTAATTTTTTTGCCTCAGCTTGTGCTACTTGAGGAGAAAGGCTCAAAAGACTTGTCCCAGCTCCCAATGCCCCCAGCTGGGACATAAATTTCCTTCTGGAATATTTCATGGAGAATTTTGGATTTATTGTACTGTTGTTTGGTGAATTTCTCAGAGGGCAGAAGGAAGTTTTCTTCCAATCTGCTTGTAAGATACCAATCCAATTTGGCTACTTTTAGTGACTGTGGTCACACAATAAAAAATCCCCACAATTTTGTTGTGGGGATAGTCTTAAATTGAGTTAGAATTCTAATTCGAAGCGGTAAAGCGAACTACACGATTGCTTTGTGGCTCTAAAGTTTGAAGGTATGCATAGATTGCTTCCAAATCCTCGGTTTTCATTCCCGCGTACATGGTCCAAGGCATGATGCTATTAAATTCACCCGGTTGCACTTTTTTGGTCAAATAGGAAGAGTCTGAGTATTGTTTAAATCGCTGGACAAACTGCGAAGAGGTCCAATTTCCTATTCCTGTTTCAGTATCAGGTGTGATATTACTTGAGGCAACGACTGATCCATCAGGAAACTGGAATTTGCGACCACCGGAAAAAGCAAGATCTTGGATAATGGCACCCTGCTGGTCAACTTGCGTGTGGCACTCAATGCAACCAGATGCATTTACTAAATAGCCACCATAGGCTACTTGATCGCTTGGGTCTGGCCTTTTTTGAGGTTCGGCGGCTTTGGGGATAGTTTTTAAAATTAGACTAACTGGAAAATCCGCTTCTGACTCTGGAATATCACTTTGAATTGGGTCCAAGGATCGAATGTAGGCAATGATATCATAAATATCCTCTGGGTCCATTTTGCCATAGTACATGTAAGGCATCAAAGGGAACATGGCTCTTCCATCATTGGTCACCCCTGTGGTAATTACCCGGAATAACTCCCCATCGGTATAATCAGAAATACCTGTTGGAGTAATGTTTTTAGCATAAAAAACGCCCGGGAAACCCATGGAATGGTCAAATCGGTCTCCGCCTCTTCCTAAGGTTCCGGGAGTAGGAGGTCCAGAAAATAAAGAGAAGTCTCTTGCAGAATGACAATCCATACAAACTGTCACATGGTTGGCTAGATAAGCTCCACGCTCGATACGTTCCTGAGTATAGTCAATGGATAATTCTTTAGCTGGCGAAACTGATGGGAAAGCCATTTGAATGTAAACAAAACCAATGAGGAGCAAAATAATCAGGGCTCCGAGGACCCAGGAAAAAACTTTAAACAATTTATTCATAGTATTTAGGGTTAATTTCTTAGAAAAATACAATAAACGACTTAAAAATGAAATATTTGAGGAATAAAATTTAGATCAAATCCATTCAGGTGAAATATTGTTTTTTGAATTTGTTTTCACTCCAAATTTTCATAGAATCTTTGGGGCTCTGCTAGTTTCCTTCTAATTTTCAAAAAATTGAAAGACACTTAATCCTTACGATCACCTTACTATGAAAAAGTTATTTACTCTTTTCTTCTGTTTTTTGGCTATTGGGCTGAAAGCGCAAGAAAAATCCGTCCTTGATGACTTAGATTCTAAGACTGAGCAATATTCTAAAATTGCTCTCCAAATTTGGTCTAATCCTGAATTAGGTTACTTAGAGAGTGAGAGTTCTGCCTTACTTCAAAAAACTTTGACAGATGCTGGATTCTCCCTGAAGGCTGGTGTTGCGAATATACCAACAGCCTTTGTCGCAGAATTCGGATCTGGATATCCGGTCATTGGGATCATGGCTGAATTTGATGCTTTGCCGGGAGTATCTCAAGAAGCTTCACCGTTTCGTGAACCGGTAGTTGAAGGAGGAGCTGGTCATGCTTGTGGACATCATCTGTTTGGAACGGCTTCCGTAGCAGCAGGTATTGCAGTCAAAGACTGGATGATTGCAAATGGTGCTAAGGGTACAATCAGAGTTTATGGAACACCTGCTGAGGAAGGCGGTGGAGGTAAAGTTTACATGGCCCGAGCCGGACTTATGGATGATGTGGATGTGATGCTACATTGGCATCCTGGATCTAAAAATAACGCTGGAGCAAATTCTTCCTTGGCTAATATTTCTACCAAGTTCCGCTTCTATGGGGTTGCTTCTCATGCAGCAGCAGCTCCTGAGCGAGGAAAATCTGCTTTGGATGGGGTAGAAGCGATGAATTTCATGGTTAACCTAATGCGTGAGCACGTTCCTCAAGAAACCCGAATGCATTATGTGATTACCCGAGGAGGCGAGGCACCAAATGTAGTGCCTGCATTTGCAGAGTCTTACCACTATGTCAGACATCCAGATGTAGCAGTCGTTAAGGCTATTTTTGATCGAATGGTAAAAGCCGCTGAAGGTGCTGCCATGGGAACCCAAACTACCATGGAATATGAAATCATCAATGGTGTTTACAATTTGCTTCCAAATGAAACCTTAGCAAGAGTAATGCATAAGAATCTAGAGCAGGTTGGTGGTGTGATTTACAACGATGAGGAAAAGAAATTTGCTGAAGAACTCATCAAAAGCTATCCGGAATTATCCATCAATCCTGCAGAAGATGCGGCGAAAATTGAACCATTCAAAGTTCAGGAAAAAGGAACAGGGGGTTCTACCGATGTCGGTGATGTAAGTTGGTTAGTTCCTACAGCAGGATTGGGAACGGCTACTTGGGTGCCTGGAACAAGTGCCCATACTTGGCAGGCAGTAGCAGCAGGAGGAACTAGCATTGGGATAAAAGGAATGATGGTTGCAGCAAAAACATTGGCTTTGACCGCACTGGATGTTTTCATGAATCCTAAACTTGCTGAAGAGGCTAAGGCTGAATTGGATCGTAGAAGAGGAGCAAATTTCAACTATGAGTCCTTGGTAGGAGATCGAGAAGCTCCTTTGGATTATCGAAAGTAAATTCTTTCATCTGACTATGGCCTCTACTATCTATCGGGTAATTTTTACTGTTCTTTTACTTTGTTTCAGTAGCCACTATTTAATGGGGCAGGTTTCTTCCGAGAAGCCTGCCCGAATTGGTTTAGTATTAAGTGGTGGAGGGGCAAAAGGGATAGCTCATGTAGGTGTAATCAAGGCCATGGAAGAAGCGGGATTAAGGCCTGATTACATTGTTGGGACAAGTATGGGTTCTGTGATCGGGGGCCTTTATGCGATTGGCTATAGTGCAGATGATCTTGAAAAAGTGATCCGCTCTACCAATTGGGACTTGGTTGTTTCAAATCGCGTGGATTTTAAAGATATAGCCTTTGAAGAAAAGGAATATTACAACCGCTACCTTTTAGAGGTCCCTTTTAACAAAGGTAAACTCACCTTACCATCGGGGTTGATTCATGGACAGGTGCTTTCTGAGATTTTACATTATTACACCTTTCCTGCTTCCCAATACCAGGATTTTGATGAGTTCCCTATCCCTTTTCGATGTATCGCGACAGATGTTCGGACTGGTAAGCCCATTGTTTTTGATAAAGGGTATTTACATGATGCCATTCGATCGAGTATAGCCATTCCAACTGCATTCACGGCATTTAATTTGGATTCCACATTGGTAGTGGATGGGGGAGTGGTGAATAATTTTCCTGTGGACATTGTTCGAGCCATGGGTGCAGATTTTGTGATTGGAGTCAATGTTTCCGATGAGGATTTTTTGGAAATTGAAGAATTGGGAGGGTTTGGAGGTATATTGATGCAGATCGCAATGGCTGAATCCCTTCGAAAAACCAGTGTGAATATTGAGGATACGGATATTTATATCAAGCCCGATTTGGGTCCTTATTCTACTGGAAGTTTTGGAGAATATGATGCGATTTTGAAATTGGGTGAAAAAGTCGGGAAGGATTTTTTTGATCAATTCAAAAAGGCCGCGGATAGTTTGGGAGTGAGAAATCTGACCAAAATCGAAACACCTATTTCTCCGGAAGTAAAAATCCATTCAATTGATGTAAAAGGGAACCGGCTTTTTTCAGATGATTTTATAGAATCTAAGTTGGGAGTTGTTCCTGGCCAAACCGTAAATCGGGATGATTTGCAGGAAGGTGTTCGAAATATCTTTGGGGTCAATGGGTTTTACAAGGTCGATTATTCGATGAAACCCATTAATGATCAGGAATTTGATTTGAGTATTCGGACCATCGAAAAACCCAAAACTGCTTTTTCTACGGCTCTGCATTATGATAATATTTTTTCCGTCGGGCTTTTAGCCAATTGGACAATCCGAAATTGGATTGGTAAATCCTCAAGAACTGTTTTGGTGGCTGATATTTCTAAAAACCCGAAGTTTCGGATTGACCATTACAAGTATTTAGGGTCTCAGAAAAAAGTTGCGCTAAATTTCCGGTACAATTTCCTTAAACAGGAATTTCCCGGATATGAAAACGGAGAATTGTCTCGGATTAATATCTTCAATACCAACCGTTCTGAATTACAATTAATTACCACAAATTCGCTAAAAGAGGCGTTTTATTTAGGATTTATCACTGATTTGAGTGAATCAAAAATTCAGTTTGACCAAATCCTTCCAGAAGGAGTAAGAAATGGAATTGATAATTATGTCAGTGCTAGAGCAAGGTATTATCGAAATTCTCAGGATGATCGGAACTTTCCTACTCGAGGAGCCGAAGGCCTTTTAGAAGCCGAATATCGATTTAAAACTTGGCTAAAAATCAATTTGGAAAAAGGAGTTGATACTATTTATTTGGACGCAGGGGGTGTTCAAATTCCTTTGGGAAAAGATCAATTGGATCAATTGGTAGAGGATATAACCCCGGATTCTTATTTGACCTTGTTGGGTAGATATTCTAAACTCCTACCAATTTCCCAATCCTTTCAAATCAAGCCTTTCATCGGAGGAGGGCTTACGCTTTCCAAACAAAGCAGCCAGTCTTTCCGGGACTTTTTTGTAGGAGGATATCAGATGGTTAGATTTATAGATAATCGATTTTGGGGTCTAAATTATGCCGAGATCACAGCGCAAAACTTCGGGAAATTAGGGATGGAATTACAAGTCATCCCAATGAAAAAACTGTTTTTGAGGGGAGGGATCAATTGGCTGGGTTATTCAGATCAAATTCCAATTGAAGAAGTTTTTGGAAAAAATACTTTCACTCAGAATACCCTTTTGGGATATGGAGCCGATATTTCCTATCAATCTATTTTGGGTCCGATTACTCTGGGGATGGGGTCGAATTCTACCGATAAAAAACTTCGGACCTATCTTTCTATTGGCTTTAGTCTCAATTATCAGGATCGCTAAGCTCACCTGAAATTACACGAATGGCTATTTGTCCTTCGCCTCAAATCCCTTAAATTCAACGGAAACATACTGTAGCTATGGATCGAAGAAAATCACTCAAAATATTAGGAGCGGGAGGAGTTGGGATTGCCGGATTGGTTTTAGCCGACTGGAAATGGCATTTGGTAGATCAATTAACTCACAAAGGTTTTTTCTCTTGGAAGCAGGAGCAATTAATTTCTGCCATTGCTGATACTATCATTCCCGAAGGATTACCCCCAGTTTTACCTACTCCGGACGCAAAACCCATTGGAGCCTTGAGTACTGGAACTGATAAGTTTTTGCTTCGCTTTATTGAGCATTGTTATGAAAAAGAGGATCAAGACTTGATCAAAAATCAATTGGATAAATTAGGAAAGACTGATTTTTTGGATTCAGATCAAGCTCGCCGTGAAGAATTGCTTTTGTCACTTGCAAATTCAGCAAATGAGGATGAAAAGAAATTCTTTGATATCATGAAATCTCGAACGATTTACGGCTTCACTACGGTTCGGGAAGTGATGGTTGATTATCATGGGTACAAGGTAGCTGCAGGAGGTTTTTCTGGCTGTGTTCCCGCTACGAAGACATTGATTTAAACTGAATTTTATGAATTTCTGGAAATATTTCTACGGTTTTTGGGCTTTGGTTTTTGTTTTGTTTGCCTATTGGCAATTCAATGATCCTGATCCTGAAATTTGGGTAAGTATCTACGCTGTTGCTTTCATATTCTGTTTGAGAGGAATCAAAGGAATTTTTCCCAAATACCCATTGACCATTGTAGTTATTGCCTGTGTAATTGGCGCGATTTATTATTGGCCTGACTCTGTTCCAAGTTGGATAAGTCAGGAAATAGAGCAAGGAGATTTGACGATGAAAACTCCCGAAATGGAGGAAGGTCGTGAATCTTTTGGTCTTTTGATTATTTCTTTGGTGATGTTGCCAGGCCTGATAAAAGCCTGGAAAAAGTAAATCAAACAGTCAAAAAGAAGAGCCGATTCATTTGAATGGATCGGCTCTTTTTTATTTTAAAGATTTTTCAATTCAGCAATAAGCTTTTCTAAAGAGTCCTTCGCATCTCCGAAAAGCATTCGATTTTTGGGATGGAAGAAAAGCTCGTTTTCGATTCCTGCATAACCTTTTCCCATGGATCGTTTCAAAACAATGATGTTTTTCGCATTCCATACCTTTACCACTGGCATACCATAAATCGGGCTGGAGGGGTCATTTTCCGCAGCCGGATTGACCACGTCATTTGCACCAATCACCAATACTACATCAGTACTTGCCATGCCTTCATTGGCGTCCTCCATTTCCAATAATTTTGGATAAGGGACATCCGCTTCTGCCAAAAGTACATTCATGTGTCCAGGCATTCGGCCTGCTACCGGATGGATGGCATAGGTCAATTCTACACCCTTGTCTTCCAATAGTTTTTCCAAATTATGAACGGTATGTTGTGCTTGTGCGACAGCCAATCCATATCCCGGAACCACACTAACTTTATTCGCATAAGCCAACAGAATGGCAGCATCGGTCACGCTGATTTCTTTGATCGTGCCTTGTTCTCCTGATTTAGCGGAAGCAGCATTTCCTCCTCCGAAAGAGCCAATGATCACATTGGTAAGGGAGCGATTCATGGCGGTACACATCAAAACGGTCAAGATAGTACCGGCCGAACCTACCAAAATACCACCTGTTAACATGGCCTGATTTCCATAAAGGAAACCGCCAAATGCAGCTGCCATTCCTGTGAAGCTGTTCAAGAGGGAGATAACCACTGGCATATCCGCGCCACCAATCGGCATCACAAATAGTACCCCATAAAGCAAGGAAAGTGTAAGCAGGCCGTAAAGCATAGGCATGCTCAAGTTTCCGGAAATAGCCAAAAATCCAGCTAATCCAAAGATTGCGATCAAAAGCAAAATATTGATGATTTGTCCCGCAGGAAGTGCTTTATCAGCAATTTTTCCTTCTAGTTTGCCATAGGCTATCATGGAACCGGAGAATGAAACTGAACCAATTATCAGCCCCAATAAAATGACTATCAGCATTCCCGTAGAAACTTCTCCTCCATGACGAAGGTGATCAAATTCTACAAGTGAGATTACACCGGCACAGGCTCCTCCCATTCCATTGAAAAAGGAAACCATTTGTGGCATGGCGGTCATTTTTACTTTGAGTGCCATGCGGACTCCAATGACAGTTCCAATTATCAATCCAGCAAGAATCAAGCTGTAATTCAACCATTTGTCAGGGCTGAATTCTTCTTTAAATAAAATGGTGGCCGCTATGGCCAATCCCATTCCATATCCGGCTATGAGATTTCCTTTTCTGGCTTTATCAGGGCTTGAAAGCATTTTCAAACCCAAAATAAAAGTCACCGAAGCAACAATGTAGGACAGCTCTAGGAGACTAAGTCCGAGTAGTTTGATATCCATACTTACTTCGATTTTTTCTTAAACATTTCCAACATCCGGTTGGTGACTACAAATCCCCCAACCACATTCAAAGTCCCTAGAATCACAGCTAGAAAACCTAAAACCAAGGCGTAGTAATTTCCAGGGTCTGCTTGCAGCATAATGATAATTGATCCAATAATTACTACTCCATGAATGGCATTAGCACCGGACATTAATGGAGTATGCAAAACGGCAGGTACATTGGAAATTACTTCTATTCCAAGGAATATGGATACGATGATCAGGAATATAAATTCCCGATTCTCATAAAATAGGCTAAGAATTTCTTCCATAATTAGGCTGTGGTTTCGGATGGGTACAAGATATTTTTTACACGCTCGCTTCGAATTGCTCCATCATGTGTGACGCAGGTGTTTTGAATAATGTCATCCTCCCAGTTCAGGAGAAGATTTCCTTCTTTGTCAATTAGAAGTTTTAGGAAATTGACCATGTTTTTGCCATACATTTTGCTTGCATCCATGGGCATACTGGAGGAAAGATTAGAATCTCCAATGATGGTTACACCGTGAATGTGAGTGATTTGATTGTTTTCGGTCAGTTCGCAATTTCCTCCTGTCGAAGCTGCCAAATCCACAATCACTGAGCCTGGAGCCATTGCTTCCACGGTTTCTTTGGTAATAAGAACGGGTGCTTTTCTACCAGGAATCTGAGCTGTACAAATTATAATGTTTGATTTTTTGGCGTGCTCCTGTATCAATGCTTGTTGTTTTGCTTTGTATTCTTCCGTTTGCTCAACGGCATATCCACCGGCACTTGCTTCATCTTTGGCTCCCTCAACTTTGACAAACTTGGCACCCAAACTTTTTACTTCTTCTTCGGCAGCTGCGCGAACGTCGAAAGCTTCTACCACTGCACCTAGTCTGCGAGCAGTAGCAATAGCTTGTAATCCTGCTACACCAGCTCCCAAGACCAAAAGTTTGGAGGGAACAATACTTCCTGCTGCAGTCATAAACATTGGGAAGAATCTTGGGGAATTGGATGCGGCAAGTAAAACCGCTTTATACCCAGCTACAGTTGCCATGGAAGAAAGCACATCCATAGCCTGTGCTCTAGTAGTTCTTGGAACATTATCCATAGAGAAAGTAGTCAGCTTCTGGCTCAGGAATCGATCTACCAATTCCTTATTGGAAAGAGGTTGAAAAAGGCAAACTAATACCTGCCCTGCTTGAAGTTCTTGCTGTTCTTCTTCAGTAGGAGGATTGATTCCGAGAATCAAATCTGCTTTCAAGGCGTCCTTTCGCAAGGCAATTTTTCCACCTACTGCCTCATAGTCGGCATCAGAGGCAAATGCAGCTTCTCCTGCATGTGTTTCGACAAGGATTTCTACTTGGAGTTGAATGAGGGTTTTGGCACTTTCTGGAAGAAGTGCCACCCGATTTTCCCCCTCGGGTTCTTTTAAAAGGCCAATTGTCATGGACTGGGATTTAAACTGAATTGGCTCAAGATAAACGAATATTTCTCAAATGAAAATGATCTTAATCACTTCACTGGTTTTGATACTTATTTTTTCAATTACTTGAAATTAAAGGGATTTGCTAATGCTTCAAAACAAAAGCTTTCTATATTCAGTAAACTTTAAGCACGAAAATCGAGCATATGCCTTTTCATCATTTCGGGGGGAAAATTACCACTCCTCTCAGGAACCAATATCAACAATCACCAAACTGGAAAGAAGGGAAATTTCAGAATTTGCAGCCTACCAGGATGAATATTGGGTTGAAAGATTTTCCAAAACTTCTTTATCAACAATTTAACAATAGGAGCCAAAAACAACCTAGCCAACCAATTCCCATACAATCTTTTGAGAAGGATAAATTTCTTTCAGATGATCCCGTTATAAAATTCGCATGGTATGGTCATTCTGCTATTCTTCTCCGAATGAATGGGAAAAATATCTTCATTGACCCTATGCTGGGGCCCGATGCCTCTCCAATTGCTCCTTTTAAAACAGAGCGGTTTTCCAAGGATAGTTTAGACCTTATCGATGATTTCCCTGATTTGGACCTTGTTCTATTGACTCATGATCATTACGATCATTTGGATTTTGAAAGCATAAAACGTCTTAAGGCCAAAACAAAGCGCTATTATGTAGCTTTAGGAGTCAAGCGCCATTTACAAAAATGGGGTGTAGATGCAGCATTGGTTGAAGAATTTGATTGGTGGGATTCTTTAGATTTTGATGGAATCCGAATCACCTTTACTCCAACGCGCCATTTTTCTGGAAGAGGAATGACTGATCGATCCCTTTCGCTTTGGGGCGGTTGGGCATTTCAAAGCGCTAAAGAATCCATCTGGTTTAGTGGAGATGGAGGTTTTGGTGATCATTTTGAAGAAATCGGAAAACGATTGGGAACTTTCGACTTTGCCTTTATGGAATGCGGCCAATACAATGAACATTGGCGGCAGCTTCATCTTTTTCCGGATGAATCGGTAATCGCAGCAAAACATGCCCTAGTAAATAAAATTATGCCTGTTCACTGGGCTGGATTTAATTTGGCTCCTCATGGTTGGAAAGAGCCCGTAGAGCAGTTTACTAGCGTGGCTCTTGATCAAAATATGGAATATATGGTTCCTCAGCTTGGGCAGATCGTAAAACTCGATGAAAAACACCAGGATAAATGGTGGGATGCATATTGATTCAAACCGACTGTATATTTACCTTTAGTGAAAGACCCTTTCCATGACCCTATCCTTTCTTCGAGATTATTGTCTTTCCAAAGCAGGTACTTCCGAAGATACTCCTTTTGATGCCAATACACTTTGTTTTCGGGTGGGTGGAAAAATTTTCGGAATCACCGACATCGAAAATTTTGATTTTATCAATTTGAAATGTGATCCGGAAAAGTCAGAGGAGCTTCGGGAAAGGTATCCGGGGATTACGCCAGGCTATCACATGAATAAAAAATGGTGGAATTCAGTTTCTGTCCTGGGAAATGTTCCAGATAAATTGATTTTGGATTTGGTAGATCATTCTTATGAATTGATCTTTGACTCATTGCCTAAAAAAATACAAGCCGAGATTAGACCATGAGTTTTTTTTCAGTTCGCAGGATCAGAAAATCCTACCAAAAGCAAATCGCATTACATGATTTTTCATTGGAATTGGAAGAGGGAGGCCAATTAGCCATTGTAGGGGAAAGTGGTTCCGGAAAATCTACCTTGCTCCGAATTTTGGCGGGTTTGGAAAAACAGGATTCAGGGGAGGTTTTTCTTCAAGGTCAAAAAATCCTGAATCCAGCAGAAAAACTGGTTGCAGGTTATGACGAAATCAAACTTATCCATCAGGATTATCAATTATATCCCAATAGTACCGTTGCCGAAAATATCGCGCGTCCTCTTTTGTTATTCGAGAAAAATTACACCAAAAACCGCGTAAAATCACTTCTGAAGCAATTTGGGTTGGAGAAGTTGGCAGAGCGTCTTCCTCGTCAACTTTCTGGTGGACAGCAGCAAAAAGTAGCCATCGCTGCTGCTATGGCCATTGAACCTGAGGTTTTGCTTTTAGATGAGCCTTTCTCTTCACTTGATACCATTCAAACACATCAATTGATTGGAGAATTGGCGGAAAGTTTCAAAAAAGGAAAAACCACCGTGATCTTCGTGACGCATGAGCTCGATGATGCTTTGAGGTTGACTGATAATGTCTTGATTCTTCAGAAAGGAAAGATCATTCAGCATGGGAATTCTCAATTCCTATGTGAAAACCCAAAAAATCAATATGTCGCTAGGTTGTTTTCTCCCATCAATTCCATTCCTGGAAAAGAAAATACCTATCTCCGTCCGAGTGATGTGAAGCTTCGAACCCGGGGGCAGTTGTTAGGGCATGTAGTGGATTCTCGATTTTTGGTCCACTTCAATAGTTTGCAGGTGCGATTGAAAGAGAGTGGAATGATTTGGGAAGTGGATGATCCCTTAAGAAAATACCAAGTAGGCGATCGAGTCTATTTAAATTGGGATGCTGAAAAAGAACTGGAATTAAGTAGTTAAAAAAAATTTTCAAAATCATTTGTGTCACACTGAGCGAAGTCGAAGTGTGCTCGACTTTACTCAGAATGACATAAGAGTTTTTTAATTAATGATCTTCGCCATGTTCTCCGTGTACATGACCGTGGTCTAATTCTTCTGGTGTTGCTTCCCGAACTTCCAGGACCTTTCCTTCGAAATGTAGATCAAACCCAACCAAAGGATGGTTGAAATCCAACAAAAGAGTGTCTCCAAAATCCTTCAATACTTTTGCTTGCATGGGATACCCGTTTTCATCCATCAAAGGAAGAAATTCCCCCTCTTGAAGCATGCTGTCTTCAAAACCTCTTTCTTTCGAAAACTGAGACTTCGGGAGGTTGATCAATAATTCATCATCAGCCTCACCGTAGGCCTCAGCTACTTTTAGAACAAACTCAAATGAGTCTCCTTCCTTTTTTCCAGTTAGGTATTCCTCAAATTTTTCAGGAAGGCCACTTTGTCCAAAAATGAAATAAAAGGGATCTTCTTCATCCCGAACTTCCACACTGAAAGGGACTGATTCGATTTCGTCTTCGACTTTGCTGACTTTAAGTTCGTAAGTCAATCCTACGACTGTTTGATTTTCAATTTTCATAGCTATTAAATTAGGCCGTATTTCAGGCGGATTCGAATACGTTCTTTCAGTACCTCCCATTTACTGAGTGGAGTGGATTTATGTAAGGGTTTGGAGGATCGGAAGACAAAATACTGGTAATCCTTCTCCTGATAAAAAACCGAGTAGGTTTCCATTTTTTCCAAGTAAAATCCAGCGAATGTAAGGCTTTTGATTAGGTCTCCCGAGTCCAAAGGCTGATCAATTACTTGGAGCTTTTCAGGTTCGTTTTCAATCATCCATTTTAAGTATCGAGGTGCTGGAATATGGACAAAGACTACGGAATCGGGATGTGAATGCTTTTTGATTTTTTGAAATAAAGCCTGATGCTGATCTACAGGAATATGCTCTAATACATCCGGAAATACAAAAAAATCAAAAGTCTGATCTCCCTTGTCAAAATCAGACATATCCGAAACCTCAAATTTTAGGTTGGCCTGATCTTTCCAGAGAATTTGTGCTTTTGAAATACTTTCCGGAGAAATATCTACTGCCAGAACTTCTCCTTTGCTTACCTGCTTGGCAAGGAGTGAAGAAACAGTTCCAATTCCACAACCTACCTCCAAAACACGATGATGCGCTTGAAGCCCGGCGGAAACCACCTTGTCTAGGATTGATAGATGACGGGAATTGATTCCGGTCTTCTCTTGCTTTTCAGCAAACTGATCGTAAAAGCTGACTACCTTATTTTCGTTTTCTTCCTGCATTAAGATTTGGTTTTATAAGTCAGGAATATTCCGCCTATCAGTGAAATCACAATCAAATATTGGAAAATAACCATAGGCGTTTTGGTAGCATAGTAACTGGAAGGCTCAAAAGAAAATTCAATTTTGTGAGCTCCGCTAGGCACTTCAATTCCACGTAGCAAATAATCGACCCGAAGGATCGGAGTTTCATTACCGTCAATCTTGGCAATCCATCCTTTCGGATAATGGATTTCAGAAAATACAACCAATCCTCCTTGATCCATTTGAGCTTGATAGGTTAGTTTATTTGGATTGTGATCGACCATTGATACCTGACCTGCACCGGCCGAGATAGTCCCAAATTCCTCTGTATTTATAGTTGCTTGAGTTTTAGTATCGATTTGTCCTAGCAGTTTGATTTCTTCCTCATTACTATTGACCGAGATGATTTCGGAAGGAATCCAAGCAGGACCATTTGCTTGTGGGTTTTCAAATACTGCCCCTGCATCCTGCCCGGCAATCAGATATTTGGTGTTGAGCATATTGATGACTCCAATTCCTCCCCAATCAAAGTTTCCTTCCTGGGCTTTTGTGATAAAATCTTGGATTTCATTCTGCAATTGATAATCAACCAAATCCTGATAGCGACGAAGTTTCGCTCCATGATAACCTCCCAAACTTGCAAATCTATAACTTGTCCTAGCCCCTTGGGTAAGTCCTTCGGTAAGGTTTAAAACCCGGAAGTAATTGTTGTCTTTTTCAATTTCCTTTTCAGCTGGCGTTTCAGCAAAAAACTGACGAGAAGGATTTCCTTGAAAGGATTCACTATTCAAGTATCGTCGATTGATGGAAACAAGATCAACAGAAATCAAGGCTATTAAAGCGAGACCTAGAACCCAGTCAGATATTTTCTGCTTCAGGTTTAAAAAGACTAAACCACCAGAAACCACCAAAAAACCTAAGCTTTTCCAAGCTGAGGAAGTGAGCATGGATTTACGATCTGTTTGCAAAGCATTTGCCAGCCATTCCGGAAGATTGCTATCCACAGGAGCCTCAAATCTGAAAAATGCACCTGAGGCCACTGCCAATATCAAAAGCAATCCCCCAACAATTCCTGAAGCTATGTAAAGTGGTTTGAGCTCTCCTTTTTGAACGAGTTTTTCCAAGGAAATCATTCCTAAAACCGGAATCGCAAACAAGGTTATTCCCAAAGCCATGGAGACAGCTCGAAATTTATTGTAGCCGGGAAGGATGTCAAAAAGGAGATAGTTAAACCAAGCGAGATTTTTCCCCCAACTCAATAAAATGGAAAATAAAATCATTCCTCCAAAGGCATAAAGCACCTCTTTTGGAGCTGCCCAAATTCCTAGAATTGCTAGAAAAACAAGAATAATTCCTCCGTAAATAGGTCCTCCGGTGAAGGTTTGATCACCCCAGTAAGTAGGAGCAGCTTTTACGAATCCATTGATTTGAACGGCATCAATACCGTTAGCTCGCAGTGCTTTTTCAGAAGCGGAATTTTCAGGTAGGGGAGTTTGGCTCCCTCCTCCATAAAAATCTGGGATTAAAAGCGTGAGGGTCTCAAGCTTTCCGTTGGACCAGGAGAATGCATATTCTCGATCCAAACCGCTGGATTCTGTTTCAAGAGTTGCCTCACCACGGGTAGAATAAGGACTGTATTCCAAAGCAGTTGCTAGCCTTCCCAAATTTCCCCCAACTGCCAATAGTGCACCGATTGTCAAGAATCCTAGACTTTTGCCTATTTCCAGCGCTCCGTCTTTTTTCCAGTCAACTATCAATCGAACCAAGACATAAATCACCGAGACGATTAGCGTGTAATAGGTGATTTGTAAATGGTTGAATTTGAGCTGAAGTAAAAGACCAAGAGCCAAGAGCGCAGCACCCAGAATTCGTTTTTTCTCAAAAGCTAAATGGATACCTGCTAAGATTAATGGGATCAAACAAACAGCCCAGATTTTAGCATTGTGACCTGCTTCAAGAGAAAGCAGATTGAATGTGTTAAAGGAAAAAGCAATGGATCCTGCGATGGAAAATAAGGGTCGTACTCGGAAGCTGAGGAGTAAAATGTACATTCCCAGCATTCCAAAAAACAGTCCATTTATCGGGTGCGGAAGACCCAGCGTCAAGATGGATACCAAAGCATTGGTGATATCACCCGGGAATTCCAGGCTGATGAAATAGGCGGGCATTCCTCCAAACATGGAATTGGTCCAAAGTGCCTGTTCTCCCGTCTCTGCACGGTAGTCCATGACCTCTTTTGCAGAACCTTCCCACTGGAGAATGTCTCCCTGGAAAATAACTTTCCCATCAAATACCAAAGGGGAAAAGTAGAAAACGATGAGGAGGTAGAAAATGAGAACTCCCAGTAAGTGAGGGAGGAGATCTTTTTGAAAATTCAGCTTCATGCAGGAAGTTTTCTTCGTTCTGTAATGAAAGTCCGCAAATTAGTGATTAAAAGCTAAAATTGGCTCGAATTCAGGGTGGATTCAGGACTTTTAAGTTTTCGTGCAGGCGCTAAAATCATTACTTTTGCAGCAAATAGCGAAAATCACATGTTTGATAATTTAAGTTTGAAGCTGGACCGGGCCTTTAAAACCCTTAAAGGAACCGGGAAAATCACCGAAATCAACGTTGCCACCACGGTTAAGGAAATTCGTCGTGCCTTGATCGATGCTGACGTTAACTATAAAGTAGCCAAGGAGGTCACAGACAAAATTAAGAATGAGGCGTTGGGACGAGATGTATTGATCTCGGTATCTCCGGGTCAATTATTGGTGAAGATCACTCAGGAAGAGCTGACCAAGCTTATGGGTGGCTCCAAGGTAGATATCAAACTTACCGGTGATCCTGCTGTGATTTTGATTTCCGGTTTGCAAGGTTCTGGTAAGACAACCTTCACCGGAAAATTGGGAGCATTCTTGAAAAAACAAGGACGACAAGTTTTGTTGGTTGCCTGCGATATTTACCGACCTGCTGCGATTGACCAATTGAAGGTGCTGGGTGAGCAAATCGGTGTGGAGGTTTATGCCGAGCCGGAAAACAAGAATGCTATCGAGATCGCCAATAATGCGATTGCCTACGCTAAGAAAACCGGAAAGAAAACAGTAATTGTCGATACCGCCGGTCGCCTCGCAGTGGATGAGCAAATGATGAATGAGATTGAGGCATTGAAAAAAGCACTCAATCCTTCTGAAACGCTATTTGTCGTAGACTCCATGACTGGTCAGGATGCAGTGAATACTGCCAAGACCTTTGATGAGCGATTGGATTTTGATGGGGTGGTATTAACCAAGTTGGATGGTGATACCCGAGGTGGTGCTGCTATTTCCATTCGCCACGTGGTGGAGAAGCCGATTAAGTTTATCTCTACTGGGGAAAAAATGGAGAATCTAGACGTTTTCCATCCTGACCGAATGGCTCAGCGAATTCTCGGTATGGGTGACGTGATCTCTTTGGTAGAGCGTGCTCAGCAATCTTTTGACGAAGAGGAAGCCAAGCGGATCAACGCTAAAATTCGCAAGAACAGTTTTGATTTTGAGGATTTCCTTTCCCAATTGGAGCAAGTCAAAAAGATGGGAAATATCAAGGACTTGATGGGAATGATCCCGGGTATGGGAAAAGCTATGAAAGGATTGGATATTGATGATGATTCTTTCAAACCAATTGAAGCGATTATCAGA
The DNA here is from genome assembly GCF_004571135.1 of Algoriphagus kandeliae. Taxonomy (GTDB): domain Bacteria; phylum Bacteroidota; class Bacteroidia; order Cytophagales; family Cyclobacteriaceae; genus Algoriphagus; species Algoriphagus kandeliae. The sequence goes on along the minus strand of NZ_SPSB01000003.1, from coordinate 712,277 downwards.
AGTATGACCCCGTTTGAACGTCAGAATCCTGATGTGATTGACGGCAGCCGAAGAAAGCGGATTGCGAATGGGTCAGGAAGAAATATTACCGAAGTAAATAACCTGATGAAGCAGTTTGCTGATATGCGGAAGCTAATGAAGCAAATGAATAAGATGGGAGGAGCAAAGGCTGCGATGAGCCGGATGATGCCTGGAATGGGTAAAAGATGATGAATTAAGAATTAGGAATTAATAATGAGCCCGGTCTGAATGGATCGGGTTTCTTCATTAATACAGGGTCTTGTTATCCATTTTTTTCCAAATCTCGAAAGCTTCTAAAACTTCTTCTCGTAGCATAGATATCATTGGGATTTTTCGATCGGCTGGATTCAATTCAATTTCCTGATAGATGAAATCATCGTCAAAGCCTGCATCCGCAGCGTCTTCCTTAGTGCCGGCATAAAATACCCGCTCTGGCCTTGCCCAAAAAATAGCTCCCAAACACATGGGACAAGGTTCGCAGGAGGCATAAACTTCACAACCTTCCAATTGAAAGTTATTAAGTGTTTTGCAGGCCTCCCGGATAGCGACTACCTCTGCATGAGCGGTTGGGTCATTGGTTTTCAAGACCATGTTTGAGCCTTGGCCGACGATCTTTCCGTCTTTGACAATTACGCAGCCAAAAGGACCGCCATTTCCAGCTTTCATTCCTTCTTTAGCCAAACGGATAGCTTCACGCATAAAGTGTTTTTGCGATTCATTCATGTTTAAAAATACTGAACTGTTCCAATAATGTCTACAGGACTAGCTCATCCATCTGCTCATAAATGCCAAAAATGCCTCTTTGTAATTATCTCCGATGGAAATCTCATGGTTTCCAAGGTGAATACTGTTTTTCGAAACAGAATCTATATGGTCTAGCCCGATGATGTAGGAGCGATGAACACGCATGAATTTATCTGCAGGTAGCAGCTCCTCCATGTTTTTCAAACTTGTCAGAGAAAGAAGGGGAGCGTTTTTGGATTTAAGATGAACCTTAACATAATCCTTGTATGCTTCCACGTATATAATGTCCTGAAGCATGACTTTTACCAGTTGGTACTCTACCTTTAGGAAAATATAGTCTAAGGGCTTTACTGCGCTTTCTTCTGTCTCGGAAGAAGTATTTTTTCTCCGCTCAAAGTAATTATAGGCTTTGGTGGCTGCATTTAAAAAATCCTCGTAGCTAAAAGGTTTAAGAAGGTAATCCAATGCATCTACCTTATAGCCTTCTATTGCAAATTGATGGTAAGCTGTGGCAAAAACGATTCGGGTTTGATCGGAATTTTTCTTTCCATCCAAAACCCGGGCGAGTTCCATACCCGATAAGTCAGGCATTTGGATATCCATGAATATCAATTGAACCTCATGCTGATTAATAAAGCTCAATGCCTCAATTGCACTGGTAAACCTACCGATTAATTCTAAAAAGGAGGTTTGCTCGATGTATTTGCAAACTAAATCCAGGGCAAGAGGCTCATCGTCTACTGCTATGCATTTGAGTTTCATTCCAGATTTAAAGTCAGGTTGACGTAATATTCCTGATTCTCCTCATCTTTCCCAAATTTCAGGCGATGTTTACCTGGATAAAGCAAGCTCAGACGACGCTGTGTATTGACTAGTCCGATACCATGTTCTTTGGCTTCGGGGCTGTCAGGATTGGTAGGGAAAATTTGATTTCTAGTCTCAAAAAAGACCGTATTTCCCATAATTTCCAATTTGATATAAATATCGCTTTCCTTTTGTGAGCTGATCCCATGTTTGAAAGAGTTTTCCAAAAATGGTAAAAGTAACATCGGTGCAATGATGTGATTATCGTCTGCTTCATCAAGTTGGATATGCAGCTTGACTTTATCAGTAAGGCGCATTTTCATCAGCTCGATGTAATCCCGGATGAAATCCACTTCTTTGCTCAAAAGTGTCGTTTCCTTCTGATTTTCATACAACACATAGCGCATCATTCTGGAGAGCTTTAGCAAAGCTTCCTGCGCTTTTTTAACATCCAGATTGGTGAGCGAATAGATGTTGTTCAGCGTATTGAAAAAGAAATGTGGGTTGATCTGTGCTTTAAGGTAGGAAAGCTCCGTTTTGATTCGCTGTTTTTCGAGTTCCTGCCTATGCTCCTCGTCTTTTTGCCATTTCTGTACCAAGGCCAGGGAAGTGCTTAGCCCGACCGAAAGCAAATAAAGCATCTCCTGAAAAACATCCCCTGGAATCCATCTTCTTTTTGGGTCAAAAGGTCTGTCAGGATTGAAGGTTTCATGCATTCGAAGTGGATACTGAATAAGCTGCTCGAAGTACACAATGATGAAATAAAATAAAATACCACCAATGATGGCCATCAAAAGGTAGGTGTAGGTTTTGCCTTTTAATAAGACCCTTGGAACGACAAAGGATTGATTGGTATAAAAGATGAATAAGAGTAACAATACCAAAAAGGCTTGCTTCCACCAATATTCAACAGGAAGGTCGATTTCTCCCATCCTCCAGGAGAGGGGAGAAAGTAGGAGCAAAACCACTCCTAGCATCAACCAGCCCAAAATATGGACGAGTATGGATATGTTTTTTCTGGGGGTGACGAGCTGCATAGCCTTGAGTTTCAACGCAAACTAAGAGAAAGTTTTACCAATTTGAAGGAATAATCTACCAATCCAAATTTTTCACCGCTCAAAAGCTCCTTTTGACCGATAAATACCAATTTTTCCGTTTTCTACAGATTTATCTGCTCAAAATGCCTTTTTGTCGATAAGTCTCAGGGCTTGGTCTATTGCATGGATTTGTGTGAAACAAAGCCTGTTGTTTTGTGGTAATGAAGGGGAGAAAGCCCACTATTTGAAGACTAAATCATGAAAAAACTACTCAATTTAATTATCGTTTTCTTTTTCGCTGCAGGATCTATTTCTGCATTTGCGCAGCAAACCGAAAAGGAACCTGCTCGGATCATCGGGGTGGCTAAGGATGCCAAGTCAGGTGAACCTGTAGGGTATGCAACTGCTGCCTTGTATAAAAAAGGTGCTGATGTCAGTCTTGCCGGAGCCGTTGCTGACGGGGACGGTAAATTTTTTATCACAGGATTCGAGCCTGGAGATTACATACTTCAATTGACCTTTATTGGTTTTGAAACCTTAGTGGTTGACGGGATCAAAGTAACTAGTCCTACTGGTGATGTCAACTTGGGAGAATTGTTGATGTCTGATGAGGGATTAGCTTTGGAGGAAGTGACTGTTCAGGGACAGCGTGAGCTTATCGAAGAGCGCGTAGACCGAACCATCTACAAAGCTGAAAATGACAAAACCGTCGCAGGTGGTGATGCTACCGATGTATTGAGACGCGTGCCAATGCTTTCTGTGGATTTGGATGGAAACGTATCCATGCGTGGAAGTAGCAACATTACTGTTTTAATTGACAATCGGCCATCTGCTATCGCAGCTAGCAGTATCACTGATGCTTTGCGTCAAATCCCAGCAGATGAAATCAAAGAAGTTGAAGTAATCACTTCTCCATCGGCAAGATTCGATGCAGAAGGTACATCCGGAGTCATCAACATTGTGACCAAAAAGAACAACCTAGAAGGAATGACTGTCAGTATAAACAGTGGTGCTGGTCTTCGAGGATCTAATTTGGGATTGAACGGTGGAGCAAGAATCGGAAAATTCGGGTTCTCTTTGGGAGGTTTCGGACGTTCTGGATACAATACTTTAGGAAGCTTCGACAACACACAAACGCTTCTAGGTGCTGATGGAGGTCAAACAGTAATTGCACAATCTGCTGACACAGAGCGAAATTTCCTATTTGGCCGATATAACTTCGGAATTGATTACGAAATTAATAAATACAATTTCTTGACAGGTTCTGCAAACTTCGGAATTCGAAACTCCAGAAACTATCAGAATGACTTCTTGACTCAAACTTTTGTAGGTGGTGACTTGGTGAATTCAGCCATGCGTCAGACTGACACAAAAGATAAGTCAAACTCTATTGATGTGAGTTTGAACTACACAAGAACTTTTGAAAAGAAAGGAAAGGAGATCAGTTTCTTGACGCTTTACAGCAGAAACAACAGAGAAAATTCTTTTGTCAACTCTCTTTTCAATGAGGATTTCCAAACAATCGATTCTCGATTGAGAAACGATAACCCAAGCCGAAATGAAGAGTTTACTGCTCAATTGGATTTCGTAACTCCAATGGGAGCAGATGGTCAGCAAATCTTGGAATATGGTGCTAAAAACATTCTTCGAAAAGCTTATTCAGATTTCGCTTACTTCAGAGCTGATGGCGCAGATGGCGATTACATTGAATTGGTTGATCCATCTTTGAGCAATGAGTTTAGCTATGATCAAAATGTGTCAGCTGCTTATGTATCGTATACCTTCAACTTCTTGAAGAATTACACTTTGAAGCCTGGCTTCCGCTATGAATACACTACAATCTCTGCGGATTTTGCCAATGAGTTAACTGTACAGATTCCTTCTTATGGATCTTTGATTCCTAGCTTGAATGCAAGTAGAAAGCTGAAGAACGGAAACATGATCAAGGCGGCCTATAACCGTCGATTGCAGCGACCTTCTTTGAGATTCTTGAATCCAAACATTGAAGCTTCTAACCCGCTTCAAATTACTCAGGGTAACCCAGAATTGGATCCAGAATTCACCGATAACTATGAATTGGGATACAGCACCTTCATTAAGGGGACTATGTTGAACTTCACTACTTTCTACCGAAATACAACTGGTTCTATTCAGGCAGTACGATCAGTTCTTGATGATGATGTGATCTACACAACTTTCGAAAATATCGGTCAGGAGCAGGCGATCGGTACCAACATCTTCGCCAATGTGAACATTAATAATAAGTTTTCTTTGAACGGTGGTATCGACTTGTTCTACACTATGTTGGACAATGGATTATCTGATCCACAGACAGCTGCTCAAAATGAAGGTTGGGTAATCAGTGGTCGTATGTTTGGTAACTATTCCCTTCCAAAAGATTGGCAGATCCAGCTCTTCACCTTTGCTAGAGGTCGTCGAGTTCAGCTTCAGGGAACAAGTGGTGGATTTGCTGCTTATGGATTGAACTTGAACAAGCAGTTCCAAGAGAAAAGAGGAAGTATTGGTTTCGGAGTTGAAAACTTCTTAGCAAAAGAATTTATCATCAGAAATGAAACTATCACTCCAACCATTATTCAAAACAGTACTACTGCTTTGAGAAACATGAACTTCAAAATCAACTTCAGCTATAGAATCGGAAAGATGTCCATGAATGACCGAAATCGCCGCAGAAAGTCCGTAAACAACGATGATTTAAAAGGTGGCGATGACGGAGGAATGAATGGTCAGATGAACGAAAACAGATAAACTGAAATTCGAACAAGATAATTGGGAACTGGTTTATTCTAAGGGCTAGTTCCCTTTTTTATAGATAGATAGATTGGGTAACAAAAAACCCTGACTTGATAGGTCAGGGCTTTTTTTTAGGTTTTATTCTAAAACTATTCTTTGTAAGTCACTTTTTTGATTGCTTCTACTGTTCGCTTCACATTTGGAATAGTGGCCTCAATGTAAGTAGGAGCATAGCTCAAGGGAACGTCCATGGAATTGACACGGATAACAGGAGAATCCAGATAATCAAAAGCGTAACGCTGGAAGTGGTATGTCAATTCAGAAGAAATTGCAGCAAGTGGATTTGCTTCTTCTACTATAACAGCCCGATTAGTCTTTTTCACAGACTCTACACAGGTTGCATAGTCAATCGGTCTTACGGAACGAAGATCAATTACTTCACAATCGATTCCTTCTTTTGCCATTTCTTCTGCAGCTTCCAAAGCCACTTTCATCATTTTTCCGAAGGAAATCAAAGTGACATCTTTTCCTTTTCGTTTGATATCAGCTACTCCGATAGGGAGTAGATATTCAGACTCAGGAACCTCTCCTCTGTCAGAATACATCAATTCGGACTCCATGAATATTACTGGATCTGGGTCACGAATAGCTGCTTTCAAGAGTCCTTTTGCATCATAAGGATTGGAAGGTACGATTACTTTTAGGCCTGGAGTATTGGCAAACCAGTTTTCGAAGTTTGAAGAGTGCGTAGCACCAAGCTGACCGGCATTTCCAGTAGGTCCTCTAAACACGATTGGAACGGAATAGGCGCCTCCTGACATAGCATACATTTTAGCAGCCGAATTGATGATTTGGTCAATGGCAACTAGGGAGAAGTTGAAGGTCATAAATTCAATGATAGGTCGCAGACCATTCATAGCTGCACCTACCCCCAAACCTGCAAAACCCAATTCAGAAATCGGAGTGTCATATACACGGTCTGGTCCAAACTCATCCAGCATTCCCTGAGAAACCTTGTAGGCACCATTGTACTCTGCTACTTCTTCCCCCATCAAAAAGACATTGGGATCACGTCTCATTTCTTCAGACATGGCCTCTCTGAGGGCTTCTCGAAACTGTATTTCTCTCATTTTATAAGGTCAAAATTATGGCTCGTAAAAATAGGAAGGAATCCCTCAATTGCAAAAACCGCTTGTGGGATTATCATGGCTATTTAACCCAAATACACTGTCTTGATATTAACAAATTCAAGGATGCCTTCTTGGCTAAGTTCTCTCCCATAACCCGACTTTTTGATTCCGCCGAAAGGGAGATGTGGATTTGAGGCTACTAAAGAATTGATAAAAACTGCTCCGGTTTCAATTTGCGCAGCAAGTTTTTCGGCTTTTTCGAGGTCTTGAGACCAAAGACTACCACCAAGTCCAAACTCTGAATCATTCGCTAGGGAAATGGCTTCATCTTCATTTTTAACCTTGAAAATAGAAGCAACAGGGCCAAACAATTCCTTGGAATATGCTGGAGACTCTTTTGGAATATCAGTCAATATTGTAGGCTCAAAAAGTGCTTTCCCTTTTTCGGGTTTTTTGCCACCCAGAAGGACTTTTGCCCCTTCTTTCACACTTTTTTCTACCTGTTCATAGAGTTCGAAAGCCAAATCTTCCCGAGCCATGCAGGCATAATCAGAATTAGAATCTTCAGGGTTGCCGAATTTCATCGACTTAATTTCTTCCTTGAAGACTTCTGCAAATTCATCGAAAACGGATTCCTCAACAATAAATCGCTTGGCTGCAATGCAACTTTGTCCAAAGTTGATCATTCGGGCCTTTGCGGCTGTTTTAGCTGCTTTTTTCACGTCTGCGTCCGCCAAGACAATGAAGGGATCACTACCTCCCAGCTCAAGAAGGGATTTCTTGATATTTTTTCCGGCGGTTGAAGCCACAGCCGAACCGGCTTTTTCACTTCCTGTTAGGGTAACTGCTTTTATCCTTGGATCGGCAATAATCTGATTGGTAGTCTTAGAGTCAATCAGCAAGGTCTGAAAAACTCCTTCGGGAAAACCTGCTCTTTCAAATACCTGTTGGATGGCAAGCGCAGCCTGTGGAACATTAGAAGCATGTTTGAGAAGACCAGTGTTTCCCGCCATTAAAGTTGGAGCCGCAAAACGGAAAACCTGCCAAAAAGGGAAGTTCCAGGGCATTACAGCCAATATAGCCCCCAAAGGTTGATAGATAACCTTGGCAGTAGCTCCATCAGGTAGGTTGATGGATTTTGATTTCAAGAAGCTTTCCGCGTTATCAGCATAAAAGTCACAAACCCAAGCACATTTTTCGATTTCCGCTTGCGATTCTTTGATGACTTTTCCCATTTCCTGTGTAAGGAGAAGGGCATACTCATCCCGGTTTTCCCGCAGTTCTTGAGCCGCAGCCTTCATTAATTTTTTTCGATCCGAAAAATCAGAGATTTTCCACTTACGAAAAGCAGCCTCGCTTTTGGCTAAGGCTGCTTCGATTTGGAGTTCATCAAATGGATCGAATTCCTTTAAAATCTCCCCTGTAAAAGGGTTGATAGATTTAATCATCAGTCTTTTATTGGTTTTCCTTCGTTCTTCCAGGCTGTAATACCTCCGTCTAGCATAATTACATGTTTGAAGCCTGCCGCTTTCATGGCTGCCCCTGCCTTTGCTGTTCTTTTTCCAGAACGACAATAGAGCAGGTAAGTTTTGGATTTGTCTAGGGTTTCGATTTTCTCAGAGAAATCTTCAGCCAAAAAGTCGAGGTTTTCAGCTCCTGAAATGTATCCTTCTTTCATTTCCTCCGGAGTCCGGATATCAAGCAAGGTGTTTTTCTTTTTGTTCATCAGCTTTTCAAATTTATCCACGCTGACAACTTTGGCTGAATCTTGGGAGGTTTGTGCTTGGGCATAAAAAGCCAATGTCAGCAGGAATAAGCTAAGAATAGCTGATTTAAGATAATTTTTCATAGTCATTAATTTTTGAGTGCAGTACTTTCCATACATATTCGGGGAGAAATTAATTCCTTTCTCCACAAATGTCCACTAAAATCGCGCTCATTTCAGATTCTCACGGTTACATTGATCACAAAACCTTAAAATACCTAGGTGAAGTAGATGAAATATGGCATGCCGGAGATATCGGAAGCCTTGAAGTCATGGATCAACTTCCAAAAGAAAAAGTCATCCGAGCTGTTTTTGGAAATATAGATGATCAGGGAATTCAGAACCTATATCCTGAATGGAATGACTTCGAGGTTGATGGTGTGAGAGTGTTGATTACGCATATCGGAGGCAAACCGCCGCGATACGCGAAAGGGGTTAAAACAAAAATCAAGGAAATCAAGCCACAATTATTCATTTGTGGACATTCCCATATCTGCAAAGTGGAATTTGATTCGAACTTAAATTGCTTGTACATGAATCCAGGAGCTATTGGACAGCAAGGATTTCATCAAATGCGAACTATGCTTCTATTTGAGTTGGATCAGGGAAAAGTGAAAAATCTCCAAGTGGTAGAACTCGGTAGGAGAGGGCGCCCTTCGTCATAACCAAAAAGAAATAAAAAAAGCGGCAAGAGCCGCTTCAAAGATTTTAATTGAAATAAATTATTTCGTCTCGAAAGATTTTTTCAATTCCTCAACGTCCACGTTTTTGATTACTGGCTTCGCAGTCAATTGCTTGATTTGAGCAGTACGCGTATTTTGACTTTGTCTTTTTCTTCTAAGCTTTCTTTTAAGAGTAGTAACTGCCATGGCTATATCTTTTAATGTATTGAATTCGAATCGGACGGCAAAGGTAGAAAAACATTTGCGTAATGCCTAAGTGAGCTTTGGAAAATATTTTGTAAATCCGAGACAAACCAAGCTATTCTGCATTTTTTGGGTAAATTTGGCCTTCAAATCACCAAAAAGTTTCATGCAAAAACCTAGTTTACCAAAAGGTACAAGAGATTTTGGGCCTATTCAGATGGCCAGAAGAAATTTTATTCTGGATACAATCAAGGAGACTTTTCAAATTTTTGGATATCAGCAGTTGGAGACTCCTGCCATGGAAAATCTCAGTACCCTTACTGGAAAATATGGAGATGAAGGAGATCAGCTATTGTTCAAAATTCTCAACAGTGGAGATTTTTTGAAAAATGTCAGCGAGGAAGATTTTAAAAATGGCGCTGCGACTACTCTACCAAAAGTCTCTGAAAAGGGGCTTCGCTACGATTTGACTGTTCCTTTTGCACGATATGTGGTGATGAACCGGCATGAATTGACTTTCCCATTTAAGCGATTTCAGATTCAGCCCGTTTGGCGTGCGGATCGACCACAAAAGGGAAGGTATCGTGAGTTTTATCAGTGTGATGCCGATGTAGTTGGGACTGATAGTTTGCTTTGCGAAGCCGAAATTATCCTGATGATTCATAAGGTGTTTTCAAAACTTGGTATCCAAGACTACAGCATCAAAGTCAATAACAGAAAGATTCTAACAGGTATTGCTGAGGCAATTGGAGAAGCAGGAAAAGAAGGGCCTTTATGCGTTGCCATAGATAAGCTGGATAAAATCGGAAAGGAAAAAGTAGAGGAAGAATTGCGGCAACGAGGATTTGGTGAAGAGGCGATTACCAAACTTCAGCCCTTGTTTGATGCCAATCCGGAGGATTTTGATGCTGGACTGGAATTCCTGAAAGGTTTTCTAGCGGAAAGTGAAACAGGGAAACAAGGAATTGCAGAACTGGAAGAAACCTTGAATATTTTGGCAAGCCTGGGTGGTACGAGAGACCATGTCGCTTTTGATTTCCTATTGGCTAGAGGATTATCCTATTACACAGGGGCGATTTTCGAAGTAAAGGCTCATGGCGTGAAAATCGGCTCTGTCAGTGGTGGAGGAAGATATGATGATTTGACTGGCGTATTTGGCATGCCTGGAGTTTCTGGAGTAGGTTTCTCATTTGGGGTAGATCGTTTATATGATGTGATGGAAGAATTAGGGCTATTCCCCGAAGATAATCTTTCTGCACCTGTTCTTTTGCTGGCTCATTTCGATCAAAAAGGATTTGATTACGCCGCAAGTCTATTGAGTCAAGTGCGTGCTAAGGGAATCCGAGCTGAGCTTTATCCAGATCTGACCAAATTGAAAAAGCAATTAGATTACGCCAGTAAAAAGGGGATTCCATTTGTTGGAATCTGTGGTGATAAGGAAATCGAATCCAAAACTGTTGCCTTGAAAGATTTGACGACTGGAGAGCAATCATCGGTCACACTAGAGGAGATGCTTGAAAAACTCTACTGATTATTCGACTTTGATAATAGAGCGGATTGGAATAGTGATTCCTCCTTTGAGTACCACGAATTCAGATCCTACTGCCCAAACTGTCGTATAAACTTCGTATAGATTTTGATCAACAGAAAGAAAACTTATTCGAACCTTGGTATGGAGGAGGTTGCCAAGTGTTTGAGATCGATGAAGGGTGGCAAGGCGTTGTTTGATTTCTTCAGGGTTAGACAATACTTCCCGTTTAGTAAAATTAATAGCGCTTACTTGTTCTTTTTCGATTCTTACTGAAGTTTCCATGAGTATTTAGTTTTCTGTAAAAAGTATAAACAGGAATTATTTCGTGAAGGTTACAGAAAATTATCTTATGATTTGTATAAAAATTATTTTACAAAATAATATTCTGAAATAAATAAAATTAAGAAACTATGTTTGATTTTATGAATATGATGAACAAGGTGAAAGAAGCCCAGGCCAAAATCAAAGAGGCACAGGCAAAACTTGTTCATTTGACTGCTGAAGGAGAATCAGGTGCCGGCATGGTTAAAGTGACGGTCAATGGAGAGCGAAAGGTGGTCAAAATCGAAATGGATGAATCGCTGATCACACCTCAGGACAAAGAAATGCTCAGTGATCTCATCGTGGCAGCCACTAATATTGCCATGGAGCAGATTGATGCGAAAATCAAGGCAGAGATGAAAGCTGCTACCGATGGCATGATTCCAAATATTCCAGGCATGGACTTGGGAAGCATGTTTGGATGAAAACCTGTGCTATTGTCATATTGAATTATAATGGGGAGGAAATGCTAGCCCGTTTCCTTCCATCTGTTGTTACGAATTCCCAATTTGATATCTGGGTTATCGATAATGCCAGTACCGATCAATCTATAGCATTTCTTGAAAAAGAGTTTCCTCATGTTTTCCTAGAGAAGCTAAACCAAAACTTCGGCTATGCTGGAGGATACAACCGCGGTCTAGAAAAATTTAAAGGGAGCTATCAATATTACATCCTACTCAATTCTGATGTGGAGGTCACACAGGGATGGGATGTCACTTTAATCAATTATCTCCAAGAAAATCAGAATCTAGCCGCTGTTCAACCAAAAATCCTTTCTGCAGTCGATCGACACCAATTTGATTATGCGGGAGCAGGAGGAGGGTTTTTGGATTCCTTGTATTATCCCTATTGTCGGGGTAGGATTTGGAATCAAATCGAAACTGACGAAGGTCAATATGATGATGATTGTTTAGTGGATTGGACCTCGGGTGCATGCTTTGCAATTCGGTCCGATCTATTTCATGAATTAAAGGGCTTTGATGATCATTTTTTTGCTCACATGGAAGAGATTGATCTTTGTCTGAGAATCCGTCAACTCGGATTCGATTTGGCATACACTTCCAAGAGTACCATTTATCATTTGGGAGGGGCTACACTTGACCGTTCGAGCCCTAAAAAATTGGAGCTCAATATTCGTAACAGTCTTTCGATGATTTATAAAAATTTGCCTGCCTCTTCTTTTTGGTGGGTTTTCATTCAAAAAGGGATTCTCGAGCTAATCGCCGGGATAGGTTACTTTTTTCAAGGGAAAAGTCATTTGGGAAAAGCTGTTTTCCAAGGATATGTAGGTTTTTTTCGTCAGCGTTCCATTTTTACACCGGGGACCAACAAAAAAAAGATCCCTTTTTTGGGACCTTCCAGTTATGTGTTTATCGATTTTTTCTTCCGGAGAAGAAAGAAATTTTCCGAGCTTTAATCAAAAAGCACCGGGTTATTCATTTTTCTGAAGTACTTTCGGATTTTCATCATCATGGCCATGGATACGTAAATAATCACTGGTGAGCCAAGTGTGATGAAAGAGGAGTAAATAAAAAACAACCGAATGCTATCGATGGGGAAATTGAATTTTTCTCCTAACCTGGAACAAACGCCGAAGGCTCTTTCTTCGAAAAACAGTTTCAGTTTTTGCATGGTATTCGATTTGTGGTGGTCTAAGTTAAAAATACTCTCGCGAACTATAAAGCAAAATGTCTGCCCGATTGTTCCCCAAAATTAAAAATTTCCTTTTCCTTTTTTTCTTTTTCTGGAGTTGTATTTCGTATGCTCAGGAATTTCGATTTATAGAAAATGTCAATTTGTCTCCTGAAAAACTGGAATATTTTAGAGATTCAGTCCGCTTCAAAGTGGAAGGAAGTATTCCCATCGAATCTGTTGTGACTCCGAGAAATCCGAAAGCAATATTGATTTTCAGATCATCAAACAATAGCCTTGACTTGGGTGAATTGGAATTGAAAAAGAATTTATCGGACTATAGTTTTGAGGCTGAGTTTCGAATTGCTTTCAAGCCTTGGATGCAGGAAGGTTTTTTAGAATTGCAGTTTTTTCAAGGGAAAAAGGAAACCACAGAACCTTTTGAAAAGCGGACTCTTGCGCAAGGGATTATTTTAACCCCATTTTTAGCGAAAGTTGGCAAAGCAAGTCCCAATGAACCGATTCCAGATGTAGGATTGATTATTCCTGCAGGGGCAGTAGATCAAGGGGCCGCTCAAACCAAAAGCTTTTTGTTTCAATTTGATCCGGGATCTTCAGTATATAAATCTTCCACGGCTAATGAAAAGCAATTCGAGCTGGTTCGGGACTTTGTCACTGAAAACCCCGACGTGAAATCTGTTAAGATTACTGGAATCCAATCTCCTGAAAATTCGGAAGGGAAGAACAGTAAGCTTGGAATGGATAGGGCGCAGAGTCTTCTCCGGGAAATCCAAGACAAAAAGCTTTTCCTTCGTGATTCCATGATTGAGGTGGGAGCTCGTTGGAACGATTGGTTTGACTTCCGCTTACTACTACGTGATTTTGCAGGTCTCTCTACTTCAGCCAAAGATCAATACTATGATGTGTTGATGAATGGGGATGATTTTTTGACTCAAAAAGAAAAGTTGAAGGATATCAGGGGCTTCGATCAAGTGGCAAGGCAGCTTTACCCCAAACTAAGAGCAGCAAAGTTGGAAGTAATCGCCAAACCTGGGATGGGGATAGGCTTGGCCAAGATGAATATTTTGCAGAAGGAGTTGACTGGAAACTCTTCTAATAGTGAATTAGAATTTTTGGATTGGGCTTTGGCTGCTGAAAGTTCGGCGAGATTAGAAGAAAAATCCCAAATCTATATCAAAATGACGGAGTTATTCCGTTCCCCTTTGCCTTACAATAATCTGGCGGTAGTTCGAATGCAGCAAGCTCAGCGAACCTTTAATCCTGATGAGAAAGAAAATCTTTGGGCAGAAGCTGAATGGCTACTTCAGCAAGCATTGCGAATTGAGGAAAATCCATATTCCCTGCACAACCTTGGTCAAATATTAGCCTTAAGGGGGTACTATTGGGAAGCTTATAAATATTTATCGAATGCCTCTGTCTTAACTAGAAATCCAGATTTTCTAAAGCGAAATGAAGCACTTCGAGGTGCCTTGGATATTTTGAGGGGAGATTACAAGCTTGCCACCTTGCGTTTTGATTTTGAGTACACCGAACCAAGCAGCTACTTTAATAAAGGACTAGCTCATTTTTTGGCCAAAGAATATGCAAAAGCTTCCTTGGCATTTGAGGAGTCTGTTTTCTTAAGTAGAGAATTTGGCTATGGATATTATGGTTTGGCCTTGCTGGCAGTAAACTCGGGCCAACTCGAAGTGGCTACTATTCAGCTTCAAAAAGCCATTGAAGCGAATGAAGAGCTTTACAAATGGATGTTATTTGATCCTAGCTTTGAGGAAATCAGAAATTCTGAAGATTTTTTTGAGATTTTAAGAAATGACTGATTTTACCACTTTTAACAAAATTTCAAATGTTTTTTGGGGTGAGAAAGACCTATTGTCCAAATATTGAATAAGTAAACTTCTGAATTTCAGGAAAATTAGGGGCGGGCTATAAAGAATAGGCAAATTAGGTTTTGTTAAAATTATTTCCTTCCATAGAATATTTATGCTTAGAAATTTGAATTTTGTTTTAGATTCTTTAACATTGATGATTAAGAAGTACAATAAACCCCAGAAAATAACCGCCTATGACCAATAAGACTTAGCATCTCTTTCCTCGCAAAAGCATCTATTGATGCACTCAAACCTTTAGGCGAAAGCCATTTGCAGGTATTCGTACCATGGTATAATAGCAATAGAAATCCCAAATTTTGAAGGGCCTTAACTATTGCAATTATTTTGAGAATAATCGCAAACGATTGCATAATCAATTAACAGACAAGTATTTGAGATTAATCTTGTTACCCAATCTATCTATGTTTATGAAAAATGTTTACAAAAGCCTAAGTGCGCTTTTAATGCTCTTAGTATTAGCCAGTTCCGCAGCCATGGCGCAGCGGGTTGTAACTGGTACAGTGCTGGACGAGTTTGATGTAGGGTTGCCGGGTGTGTCCGTCCTAGTAAAAGGAACGACCACGGGTACCGCTACCGACATTGACGGTAAATTCTCCCTCAATGTGCCTAATGACCAAGCTGTTTTGGTTTTCTCTTTTATCGGTTATGCCACTATCGAGCAGGTAGTTGGAAATCGAAGTGTCATCGATGTGAAGATGGCGCCAGATGAGCAAACTTTGACAGAATTGGTAGTAACCGGTTATACGATTGATAGCCGAAGAGAGACTACAGGTGCGATTGCAACGGTAGACCCTAAAGATTTGACAGTGATTCCTACCGGTAACGTAGAACAGACCCTACAAGGTCGTGTTTCCGGTGTAACGGTAATTACTAACGGTCAGCCAGGTACTTCTTCTATCATTCGTGTTCGTGGTTTCGGTGCCTTCGGTGGTAACGAACCATTGTACGTTGTAGATGGTGTGCCTGTAGGATCAACTGATTTCTTGAACCCTGATGACATTGAGTCAACCACTGTATTGAAGGATGCTGCTGCAGCTTCAATTTATGGTGCTCGTGCTGCTAACGGTGTAATTATCTACACTACTAAGCGAGGCAGAAGAGGAAATCAGAAAATTAGAGTGGATTATAACGGTATGTTCGGTTTGACTACTCCTGGTAAAGGCTTGGACATGATGAATCCACAGGATTTTGCTACTTACACTTGGTTGGCTGAAACTAACCAGGCAGCTATCGACGGTCGTGCTCCAAATTATGGTCACCCACAATTTGGTACAGGAACAACCCCAGTATTGCCTTACTACATCAACGTAGGTGGTGCTGCAGGTGTGCCTGGCCCACTTTCAGCAGCTGAAATTGAGCAACAAAGAGCTCTTTATAATGTGGATCCTACCAAAGGACCTGTTCATCAGCTTGTAAGAGCTGCTACTGGAGAAGGAACAGACTGGTATGAGGCTTTGACTAGAAACGCTCCTTTGAACAGACACTCCATTGGATTGAGTGGTGGTTCTGAAACTAGCCGATTCTTTATCGGTTTGGGCTATCAGGATCAAGCTGGTATCATGATCGTGAACAACTTCCGAAGACTTTCTTTCAGAGCTAATTCTGAGTTTGATGTAACGAAGCGATTCCGAATCGGTGAAAACTTCCAGGCTACTTACCGTCAGGTATTAGGTCAGCAAGGTGGCACCGGTGGTCGAGGCGTTTCCGACGATGAGAACGACATCCTTCAGGCTTTCCGTATGCCATCAATCATTCCAGTATATGATGAATTCGGAGGTTATGCAGGTACTGCAGCTCGAGGTTTCAACAACCCAAGAAACCCTGTGGCTAACCGAGATGGTCAGCGTGATAACAGAAACTTTAATGCGAACGTTTTTGGTAACGTTTATGCAGAATATGACATCCTTGATGATTTGAGATTTAGATCTTCCATCGGTGGTCAATATAATAACTACTACTTCTGGGGATATTCCAGATTGCAGTACGAAAACTCTGAAAACAACTCTGCTTTCGGTTACAACGAAGGAGCTGGTTTTGTTTTCGGATGGACCTTTACCAATACTCTTTCTTGGAAGAAAACTTTCGGGAAGCATGCATTTGATGTGATTGTTGGTCAGGAAGCTTTGAATACTGGTGCTGGTAGAAACATGTCTGCCTCTGGTCAGAATCCATTCTCTACTGACCCTGACTTCATCAATATTTCCAACTTACCTGTATCTTCTCGTCAAGTAAATTCAGATTTGTTTAAGGGTGTGAACTTCAACTCTTACTTCGGTCGTGTGAATTATACTTTCAATGATAAGTACCTATTCAGTGCTGTTGTAAGACGTGACGGTTCTTCTCGATTCGGTGCTAACAACCGATATGGTGTATTCCCTGCATTCTCTGCAGCTTGGAGAATTTCTTCTGAAGAATTCTTGGCTAGCGCTACTTGGATTGACGATTTGAAAATCCGAGGTGGTTGGGGACAAATGGGTAACTCCAATAACGTAGACCCTAACAACCAATTCTCCCTATTTGGTGGTACTGTAGGAGCTTCTTCTTACGATATCACTGGTTCTAATTCTTCTGCTTCTATTGGTTT
This sequence comes from Algoriphagus kandeliae, assembly GCF_004571135.1. GTDB lineage: Bacteria > Bacteroidota > Bacteroidia > Cytophagales > Cyclobacteriaceae > Algoriphagus > Algoriphagus kandeliae. Next base: position 695,181 of record NZ_SPSB01000003.1, on the reverse strand, counting down.
CAGAAGAACTCGAATTGGTAACCCGAATGCACAGTGGGAAACAGCGGTAACTCAAAACGTTGGTTTTGATGGTACTTTCTTCAATGGAAGATTGGATGTGATCTTTGATTGGTGGAGAAAAGACACCAAAGACCTATTGTTTACTGTGCCAATTCCTTTGACAGCTGGTAGCAATGCTGCTCCACCAGCAGTAAACATTGGTGAAATGTTGAACAGAGGTTTGGATCTTTTGGTGTCAACAAGAGGTAACCTTTCTTCTTCTTTGACTTATGAGTTGACTGTAACAGGTTCTACCTTGAAGAACGAAATCGTAGCCTTGGCCCCAGGTTTGGAAATTATTACTTCCGTTAACCCTGCTTACCGAGGTATTCGTCCAATTAGAAACTCTGTAGGACAGCCGCTTTCCACTTTCTTCGGATATAAAGTTTTGGGCTTGTTCCAAAGCCAAGAAGATGTAAACTCTCATGCAGAGCAAGTTGGTGCAGCTCCTGGTCGATTCAAGTATGAAGATACTGATGGAGACGGTGTGATCACCCCTGATGACAGACAAGTATTGGGTAATCCAATCCCTGATTTCACTGGTGGTGTTAACTTCACTGTAGGATATAAAGGTTTTGACCTTTCTGCTTACTTGTACACTTCTATCGGTAATGAAGTTTGGAACCAGTCTAAGTGGTTCACTGACTTCTTCTCTACTTTCGAAGGTGCTGCAATTTCTGAGCGTTTGAAAGACTCTTGGTCTCCTCAGAATCCTAACGCTACTATTCCTATCGTAGACCGTTCTTCTACATTCTCTACTTCAACTGTTGAAAACAGTTACTATGTAGAGGATGGTTCATACCTAAGACTTCAGAACGTTACTCTTGGATATACCCTTCCTCAGAATCTTCTAGACAAGTGGAAGTTGCAAAGGCTAAGAGTATTTGCTTCTGCAAACAACCTATTTACTATCTCTGGATATGAAGGTTTGGATCCTGCAGTAGGCGGAGACGCGGATTTGACGTTTGGTATTGATGTTGGTAACTACCCAGTTACTAGAGGTTACACTTTGGGTCTGAATGTCAGCTTCTAAGTCTAACATTTCACAGCGAATCGAGTTATAGAAAATATAATTGATTAAAAATGAAAAATTTTAAATTAAAATTTGGAGCCCTATCATTATCAGCAATGATGATGGTAGCAGTGAGTTGTTCTGATGAGTTCCTTGAAGTTCCACCAACAGGATTGCTTGCACAAGCTCAGCTGTCATCTTTGGCAGGTATTGAAGCTTCCTTGATTGCAGCATATTCTCAGGTGAACGGACGAGGTAACCGTCTAGGTTCCCCTTCCAACTGGGTTTGGGGAAGTATCCGAGGGGGAGAGGCTAATAAAGGTACTGACCCTGGGGACTTTACCACCATTAACCCTATTCAGCGTTTTGAAAATGATGCTGCTTCTGGTGAAATGGGGTCAAAGTGGAACGTTTGCTACGAGGGTATTGCCCGCGCTAACAACGTTTTGAGATTATTGCAAGAGCCAGGACCAGATGTGACTGATGCTGACGCTATCAGATTAGCTGCTCAGGCAAGATTCCTGAGAGCTCACTTCTATTTTGAATTGAAGCGTGATTACAACAATACGCCTTATGTAGATGAGAATGTTGATTACGGTTCTGGTTTGGAAGAAGTAAGTAACAACCAAGATCTATGGCCTTTTATTGAGGCTGATTTCCAATATGCAATTGATAACCTTCCTGCTACACAATCACAAGTTGGTCGTGTAAACTCTTGGGCTGCCAAGGCTTATATGGGTAAGGTTTACTTGTATCAAGGGAAATTCTCTCAGGCTAAATCCATGTTTGACGATGTAATTGCCAATGGTGTTACATCCAATGGATTGAAGTATGATCTTGTTCCTTACTATGATGACATGTTCCGCGGAGCAAATGATAACCATCAGGAATCTGTTTGGGCTTATCAGTCTGCTGCAGGTACAGGGTCTGTATTGAATGCTAACCCTGAGTTTGACTTGAACTTCCCATACAATACCGGACCTGCTGGACCAGGTAACTGTTGTGGATTCTTCCAGCCAAGCTTTACTTTCGTGAATGCATTTAGAACTGATGCTAATGGTCTTCCATTGTTGGACAAGTCTTACAATGATCCAGCTAACAGAGTAAAAAGTGATATGGGTCTAAACTCTGACCAGGACTTTACTCCAGATGCTGGTAACTTGGATCCACGTTTGGATCATACTGTAGGTCGTAGAGGTATTCCTTATCTAGATTGGCAAGATCATCCAGGCGCTGCTTGGATTCGTAACCAGCCTAATGGTGGCCCTTACTCTCCTAAGAAGTATGTATATGCTCGTTCTGAGCAAGGTTCTTTCCAGGATAACTCTTCTTGGACTCCAGGTTACACTGGTATCAACTTCATGATTATTCGATTTGCCGATGTGCTTTTGATGTCAGCTGAAGCAGATATCGAAACTGGTAACTTGGAAAGTGCTCGCGCTAAGGTGAACCGAGTTCGTGAGAGAGCAATGAACTCTAAATTGCTTCGTGAAGACGGAACCCCAGCTGCTAACTATGTAATCTCTACTTATGATGCTCCTTGGACTGATGCAAATGCAGCAAGAACTGCTGTTCGTATGGAGAGAATGCTTGAGTTGGGAATGGAAGGACATAGATTCTATGATCTAATCAGATGGAATACTGTTCAGGCTGAATTGGACTTCTACTTTGCACTTGACGGAACTATTCTGACTGGTGCATTGGGTGGAGCTAAGTTCTCTGACAAGTATCGTCTTGTTCCAATTCCTCAAGATCAAATTGACTTAGTAGGTTCAGACATTCTGATTCAGAATCCTGGCTTCTAAGCATAAATTGATAGTTTAAAAAAGGGACCAGAAATGGTCCCTTTTTTTGTTTTTACCAGTCAATTCTGCTTAATTTTTTTTGCCCTATTTGATTAAATAGTAATTTCAAGACTAATAATTACCCCTGCCCAATCATGAAGATTAATGCCGCTTTATTCTCCCTTTTTGTTTCTGTAATCCTGTTTTCCTGTAAAAAAACAGATACTCTATTTGAACTGAAATCTCCTGATGAGACAGGGATTGATTTTAATAATGAGATTATTGAAACAGATTCTTTTAACATCCTCACGGACGAATACATTTTTAATGGGGGTGGCGTTGCAGTTGCTGATTTTGATCAAAATGGTTTGCCTGATTTGTTTTTTACAGGTAATCAGGTGCCTAATAAATTATACCTCAACCAAGGTGATTTTAAGTTTAAAGACATTTCTGAGGGTGCAGGAATATCAGCTTCTGAAAAATGGTGTACCGGTGTTACTGTGATAGATATCAATCAAGACGGATGGATGGATATCTATGTGGTTGCTGCGATGAAAACCGGGCCTGGGGAACGTGATAACTTATTGTTTGTAAATCAAGGAAAAGACTCCCAAGGAAATGTAACCTTTAAAGAAATGGCTGCTTCCTATGGAATTGCCGATTCTGGAAATGGAATGGGAGCTGCTTTTGTGGATTATGATTTAGATGGTGATCTTGATTTATATGTGTTGAATAATGAGCAAAGCAAAATCACACCTTCGAATTACCGTGAAAAAATTACGGATGGATCTGCCATTAATAATGATGCTTTCTATCGAAATAACGGGGATGGCTCATTTACAAATGTAACTGTTGAGGCAGGGATTACTATTGAAGGCTTTGGTTTGGGACTTTTGACCTCAGACTTGAATAATGACGGTTGGCCTGATATCCATGTTTCCAATGATTATGTAACGAATGATTTGCTTTACATCAACAATCAGGATGGGACTTTTTCGAATCAAATTTCCCAAAAATTGAAGCATCAAAGTCAGTTTTCCATGGGCTCAGATATATCAGACTTCAATAATGACATGATGCCTGATATCGTCACCTTAGACATGCTGGGTGAAGATAACTATCGAAAAAAGACAACCATTGGTAAGAATTCCTACCAAGTCTATATCAGCAATGAACAATGGGGTTATGAATACCAACATGTCCGAAACATGCTCCATATGAATAATGGTCCTGAAGCTCCATTTAGCGAAATAGGGATGTATGCGGGTATGTATCAAACTGATTGGTCTTGGTCGCCGCTTTTTGGAGATGTTGATCAGGATGGATGGAGAGACTTACTTATCACGAATGGTTTTCCTCGGGATATTACGGATAAGGATTTTGCAAACTATCGGGCTGACGTTGGCAATATCGCTACAGTTAGACAACTTTTAGATTCTATTCCGATAGTAAAAATCCCAAATTATGCCTTTAAAAATCAGGGAGACTGGACTTTTGCCAATAGTGGAAATGAATGGGGTTTGGATAAGCCTTCATTTTCCAATGGCGCAGCCTTAGTGGATTTGGATCTGGATGGGGATTTGGATTATGTGGTGAATAATATTAATGACCCGGCCTTTGTATTTGAGAATTTGCTGAATGAAAAAGAAAACAAAGGAGATTATCTAAAAATCGATTTGCAGGGACCTGAATTAAACCCTCAAGGTCTAGGAGCTAAGGTAATTTTGACTTTTTCCGATGGTTCCAAACTTTTTCAAGAGCAGCAGCTAGTTCGAGGATATATGTCCACTCTTGATGCAATGATGCACTTTGGTTTGGGTAAGAATCGTACTATCGCAGATCTAAAAGTGATTTGGCCGGATGGAAGAATCAATCAGCTTTCTGCTGTCGATCCAAATCAGACCCTTTCTGTAGACTACAGCCAATCACAGCCCGGAAGATATTCCTTAGCTATTTTGGATTTCGAAAATGGAAGTCCGCTTGTTGAGGAAGTGACAGATCAGGTTGGGATTTCTTTTGTCCATCAGGAGCAGGATAAGATTGATTACAATGTACAGCGGACCTTACCACATAAGTTAACCCAATATGGGCCAGCCTTAGCTGTAGGGGACTTGAATGGGGATGGAATGGAAGATTTGATTGTCGGGTCTTCGTCGGGTGAGGAACCTACCGCATTTATTCAGCAATCTGACGGGACCTTTTCAGAAAGAATACTGATAGGAGATGAAAACACGAATTTCGAAGAGATGGGAATTCTGCTTTTTGATTTGGATAATGACGGAGATTTGGATTTGTATTTGGTAGGAGGAAGTAATGAGTTTTTGCCCAACTCGACTGAATATAACGATAGACTGTACCTAAATGATGGTAAAGGGAATTTTACCCTAGATCAGAATTTTCAGGAAGTGAAAGCAAGTGGAAGTGTAGTACGTGCTGCTGACTTTGATCAAGATGGATTCTTGGATCTTTTTGTAGGAGGGAGAACTCCTTTTGCTCAATTTCCTTACCCAGAAAAGAGCTTTTTGCTGAAAAATAATGGAGGTACACTAAGCAATGTAACGGATGAAGTTGCGCCTGAATTAAGTCAAATTGGTATGGTGACCGATGCTATTTGGTCGGATGTGGATTTGGATGGAGCACTTGATTTGGTTGTTGTTGGCGAATTAATGTCTATTCAAATTTTCCATAATCAAAATGGGAAACTTGAATTGATGGCCGATACTGGTTTGGAAAAATATAAAGGCTGGTGGAATTCCATAGCATCCGGTGATTTCGACCAAGATGGGGATATGGATTTTGTGGTTGGGAATTTAGGAGCGAATAATCATTTCCATCCTTCTTTTGAAAAACCCTTTAAAATTTACGCCAAGGACTTTGACAATAATGGAAGTGTAGACCCTGTGATTTTCTCTTGGTACAAAGATCGTTCTGGGAATTTTGAGTCCTATCCAAGCCATTTTTGGGATGATTTGTATGGACAAAGTATTCTTTTCAGAAGAAAATTTGAGCGATATAAAACCTACGCCGAAGCAACCGAGCAAACTTTATTTACAGAAGAGGAGCGAAGAGATGCCTTGATTTTGGAGGGGAATTATGATCGATCTGTTTATGTGAAAAATCTAGGAAATGGAAAATTCGAAATTCATCAACTCCCTAAAGAAGCTCAATTAGCCCCTGTTTTTGGGCTGGTTTCCGAAGATGTAAATGGTGATGGGTATTTGGATGTTGTTTTGGTCGGAAATGATTTCGGGAATGAAATTTTCATTGGAAGACTTGATGCCTTGAACGGATTGGTTCTTTTGGGAGATGGACAAGGAGGCTTCGAATCAATTTCCACAAGAGAAAGTGGATTCTTGGTTCCGGGTGACGCCAAAGCTTTGGTAAAGCTAAATCGTGCTTCGGGTAGTCCGCTTTTGATCGCTTCTCAAAATAGAGGGGAGCTAAAGGTATTTAGATTGGAAAATAAGGAAGAGCAAACCATTGTGCCCAGTCAGGATATTGTAGCGGTGGTGGTTGAATTAGAAAATGGGAAAACCGTCCGCTACGAAACTGGATTTGGAAGCGGCTTCTTATCCCAGTCTTCCAGAGAGATTCGACTTCCTGAGGGAGTGAAAGGAATTAAAGCGGTTAATTTCCGCGGGGAGGTTCAAGAAATGGATGGAGCTGTATTGAATTAACGATACAGCTCATCCGTTTTCACCTCGCAAATATCCAGGAATAGCTGGGCGACTTTGTCGGTTACATCTTCAAAATATCGTTTTCCTTTTTCAGGATTGGCTTTTTTTGGATTTCCGACTCCAGTGTCTTGGGTTACTTGAGACCATTTTCGCTCGGCCCAAGCCCACCTTTCTCTTACACCCTGAATGCTGGATTTTTTATCCTTTCCATCTCCAGCTTCCTCAAGTGGTAAAACCAATTCGGGATGTAAATGCTGAATCAATGCGGTTTCCATTTCGTCTGCATGATCCCCCTCTTCCTCAAAGTATTGGCTTTTGTCAAGGGCTTGAAACCAATTAGAAGTGAACAGAAGCATGTCCGGAAATTGAAGCCCTAATTCGCGCAGAGCTGTTTTGAAATCATTTCCACCATGGCTGTTGAGGATCAAAAACTTTTTAACTCCCTGTCTATTTAAAACTTCTAATACATCTCGAATAATGGCCATTTGCGTACTTGGATTCATATTAATGTCCAAATAAATATCTGCCTGTCCAGTATTGACTCCAAAAGGGATGGTTGGTAATACGACTAAATTCCCGCCTTTTTCCCAAGCCTTTCGACCTGCCTCCGCGCTAATGGCATCAGCCTCGAAAATGTCAGTTCCATAAGGAAGATGGTAATTATGCGCTTCGGTTGCACCCCAAGGCAAAACTGCTAATTCATATCGATGAGTTTTTAAGGATTTCCAAGTGCATTCTTTGAGGAGATAAGGTCTCATTTTTTTAAGATTTGGTGGGAAATTGAAGAAAAAGCCTTGATATTAATCTTTTCAAAACTTCATCTAAATTATCATTCATGTCTCAAAGAAGAAAGTTTATTAAAAAATCCTTACTCGGTTCTTTGGTCGCTCTACCAACTCTCAGCCATGCACTTCCCCGGATTGATTTTTCTAGAAAAAAGGCAGACGGACCTTTGATTCTTTCGACTTGGAATCATGGTCTTCCAGCTAATGTTGCTGCCATTGAGAAGTTCAAGCAGACTGGAAGTATTTTGGATGCGGTGGAGACGGGAGTGAAGGATACAGAATTGGACATGGATAATTTATCTGTTGGGTTGCAGGGTCTGCCTGACAGGGAGGGGATTACTACTTTGGATGCCTCCATTATGACTGGAGACGGGTCCTGCGGCTCAGTGGCTTTTGTTCGTCAAATCAAACACCCAATCACACTGGCAAGAGCGGTGATGGAAAAAACCCCCCATGTTATGCTGGCAGGAGAAGGAGCTCGGCAATTTGCGATTGCTGAGGGATTCCCACTGGAAAAAGAAGAGTTGAGTCCCAAGGCTCAAGAAGCTTATGATGAATGGAAAAAAACCAGCAAATACAAGCCTGTTATTAATATCGAAAACCATGATACCATAGGGATGATTGGCATGGATGATAAAGGGAAATTAGCTGGCAGCTGTACGACAAGTGGGCTTGCTTACAAAATGCATGGACGAGTAGGTGATAGTCCAATTATTGGGGCAGGATTGTACGTGGATGATGAAGCGGGGGCTGCTACAGCTACGGGGCTAGGAGAGTCGATTATTCGGATTTGTGGGAGTTTTCTGATTGTAGAATTGATGCGACAGGGAAGAAGCCCACAGGAAGCTTGTGAAGAAGCAGTAAGACGATTGATTTCAAAAAACAGAAAAAATATTGCAGATATTCAAGCTGGGTTTTTGGCGATAAATAAAGATGGTGAAGTGGGTGCTTTCGCTGTTCACCCTGGATTTAATTTCGCCAAAGCTAATCTGACTAGTAATGAATTAATTGACTCAAAGAGTCATTTTTAACATGGAATATTTACTGGAGGCCCCCGTTTTTAATATTCAATCAGCCTTGGATGCTGCTCGATTTGGAGTGCATCGATTGGAATTGTGTGCAAATTTTCCTGAAGGAGGAGAGACTCCCAGTGCCGGGATGCTTCAAACTCTGAAAAGTGAATTAGATATTCCGGTCTTTGTCATGATTCGACCAAGAGGAGGGGATTTTTGTTATTCGCCCAAAGAGTTGTTGGTCATGAAAAAGGATATTGAGATTTTGGGTGAAATGGGAGCAGATGGATTTGTATTTGGTGTTTTAGACGCTGATGGAAATATTCATTCAGAGGCTTGCGAAAGCCTTCTTCGAGCTGCTTCAGGAAAACCATGTACTTTTCATAGAGCTTTTGATGTCTGTCGAAGTCCTGAAGAGTCCTTGGAGGAGATTATTCGATTAGGATTTCGAAGAATACTGACCTCAGGAGCTAAAAATTCGGTGACTGAAGGAATAGCTTTTATCGAAAAGTTGATTCAAAAAGCCGCAGGACGAATAATCATTATGCCAGGAGGTGGCTCCAAACCTGACCATGTGCTTCAGCTGAAGAAATGGGAAGGTTTCCAAGAGATTCATGCATCCTGTAAAACCAAAGTCAGATCCATTAATCAATATTTTAATCCGGAAGTACAATTTTCCACCAATTCAGAGGATTTTAAATTTCATTTAGGGATTGATCAAATTATTGTTGAAGAGTTTTTGGAGGCGTTTAAGGAATGATAAGATTAGTTCCCTTCATACTTTTGATTTTTATTTTTTCTGCATGTGGGCCAATTTCTGAGCGAAAACAGCCTGTTCCAAGTTTATACCAATTATCCCAAATGGATTTGAATTTGGATGGGGAAAAACTCGCAGAGCTATACTGTGGAAATTGTCATCTGAAACCCGATCCGGAAATTTTGGACAGAAACACTTGGGAGACCAAAGTGCTTCCAGATATGCGAATGCGAATGGGTTTATACCTAGCAGAGGATTTTGGTGTTACGCTTCCCGCTGATAATGGCGTTCCAAAGGGAATCTATTCTGAAATTCCACTTATCAAGCGGGATGATTGGCAAAAGCTGAAAAACTATTATTTGGAATCAGCGCCTACAACTCCTCTTCCTCAAAAGGAAAAAATTTCTCCTAAAGTAGGTATTCCAAATTTCGAAGTGGAAATTCCTGAAATTGATTTTTTATACCCTGATCTGATTACTATGATTCATGTGGATGATGATTCCAATATTTGGTTGGGTCATCGATTCAAAAGGCTTTTTCAACTGAAATTTGATGAGGGCTTCAAGCTTGTTGATTCCTTGATCACTGATGTGGCACCGGTTTCCATACATTTTAATCAAACGGGTTTTGAGTTGCTTTCGATGGGGCTAATGGATCCTTCCAATGATTCTTTAGGGACATTAGAACAGTTAGAAAAAGTAGGTCAAAAATGGGAAGCAACCCGTCTTAATAGCAAACTAATGCGTCCAGTTGATTTGGCTGTTGGGGATTTGAATGGGGATGGGAGAGAGGATCGCGTGATTTCTCAGTTCGGCAATCATCTGGGTAAATTGAGCGTATTTTTTTCAAAAGAGAATGGAAAAGAAGAGGTAGTATTAAAGGCTTTGCCGGGTGCACGGAAAGTAGAATTGGTGGATTTTGATCAAGATGGAGACCTGGATGTGATTGGGATGATGACTCAAGCTCGGGAGGGGATTTATTTTTGGGAAAATGTCGGAGATCAACGCTTCTCGGAGAAGGTGCTTTTGGAGTTTCAACCTGCCTTTGGAAGTAGTGATTTTCAACTGGTAGATATTAACCGGGATGGTCTATTAGATATTGTGATGGTGAATGGAGACAATGCAGATTTATCTCAAATTTTCAAAAATTTCCATGGAGTCCGGATTTTTAAAAACAAGGGAGGTCTTGAATTTGAAGAAACTTGGTTTTATCCGATGTATGGCGCAAGTGGGATTAAGGCTGATGATTTTGATCAAGATGGGGATGTGGATTTAGTGGCTATTTCCTTTTTTCCTGACACCAAGCAGTCTCCTAAGCAAGACTTGATTTACTTCGAGAATAAAGGGCTATATCAATTTCAGCCTTATGTCTCTGGCTTGGATTCGGATGCAAATTTCCTAATTATCGCTAAGGGAGATATAGATCAAGATGAGGATCAAGATATTTTGGTAGGAGCATTTGATTTTGATGATTTGTATAAAAAGCCTTCTGAAAACTGGCGGCCATTAATTTTGCTTAGAAATAAAATTTTTTAGAAAATCATATTGATAGAATAAAAGCCTGAGAATTAATTTTATCTGGATTAATAATTTGAAAAAGTGATGATTTTCAGTATATTATTCATCCAATTTTAAATTCAAAGGCTATGGTAAAAAGTTTCCAAGGAGTTCGTATGGTAGCATCCAAGCGAACTACTCCTACTCCCATTCTCGTACGAGATCACATGAGCACCAATCTTGTCACCTTCCATCCAGAGGACACTATTGATCAGGTTCTTGAGGTGTTGACAAGGCGTAAAATTTCCGGTGCCCCCGTGGTTGATGAATCGGGTGGTTTGGTAGGGATAATTTCCGAAGTCGATTGCTTGAAGGAAATTATCAAAGGAAAGTATACCAATACGCCAAAATTCCCAGCTAAAGTCAAAGAGCATATGACAAGTGAGGTAATTACTTTATCTCCTGACTTATCCTTGTTTGATGCGGCAGGAAAATTTTTAGAGCTGAAAAAAAGACGATTCCCTGTTTTAAAGGACGGGAAATTAGTAGGTCAAATTAGTTTGAGTGATGTCATCCGGGCTTTTCCAAAATTGAAATCCACTACTTGGTAAATGAAATAGGGCTTTAAAGCCCTATTTTTTTGATCTTTCCAATGCCTTTTCGATATCTGACAGAATATCTTCTGGATGTTCCAATCCCACCGATACTCGGACGAGTCCATCTGTAATCCCAACTCGAAGTCTTTCTTCTTCACTCAGTTTACTGTGAGTCGTCGATGCCGGATGCGTGATAATTGTTCGGCTATCTCCTAGATTGGCAGTGATGGAAATCATCTCCAGTTGATCAATAAATCTCTGTACCCTAGTTAAGCCACCTTTTAATTGCAAGGTGAGAATTCCCCCACCTTGGCTCATTTGTTTGATAGCTAGGTGATACTGAGGATGAGATTTGAGGAATGGATATCGTACCTGCTCAATCTCTGGATGTGATTGGAAATGTTCTGCAATTTTTAAGGCACTGCTGCAATGTCTATCCATTCGAACAGCCAATGTTTCCATACTCTTGGATAAAATCCAGGAGTTAAAAGGCGAAATAGCAGGGCCTGTATGTCTTGTGAAAAACTGAACCTCTTTAATCAGCTCTTTTTTACCTAAAATTAATCCTCCTAAAACTCTTCCTTGTCCATCGATAAACTTCGTCGCTGAATGAGCAACTAAGTGTGCTCCCCATTTGGCTGGCTGCTGTAAGTATGGGGTGGCAAAACAATTATCAACCACCAAAATCAGATTATGAGACTCAGCGAATTTCCCAGCCCATTCCAAGTCGATGATTTCCAAACCAGGGTTGGAAGGGGTTTCCAGAAATAGCATTTTGGTGTTAGGCTGAATTAGTCGGTCCCAATTTTCATAATCTGAAATATCTCCATAGGTGGATGAGATTCCCCACTTGGGGAAAATTCGCGTCAAGAGTTGGTGAGTGGATCCAAATAAAGATCGAGATGCCAAAATGTGGTCCCCTTGCTGCAAAAGAGAGGCAATACTGGCAAACATTGCAGCCATCCCAGAAGCAGTGGCAATCCCATCTTCTGTTCCTTCCGCGGCACATATTTTTTCAATGAGTTCGCTTGTATTGGGATTGGCGTAGCGGGAATAAATATTCCCTTCGATTTCATCTGCAAAAGTTGCCCGAGCCTCTTCTGCAGAATCAAAAGTAAAACTGGAAGTAAGGTAAATAGGGCTTGAATGCTCTTTTTGATTGGATTTGGAAGAGTTAATCCGGATAGCTTTGGTTTCAAAATGCTGACTCATACTGATTGGATTTGGATGAAAATCAGGAGTTGATTATAAAAGTCCAACCCGAGCGAATAAGAACTAAAAAGTAATAGGATCGCAATCTTACAATTTATAGTTCCCTGAAAGGGTAGGAATTGGCACCTTTTCATTGAATCGAATGGTTGCCAGAGGGTCATCGAGCCTAGTCTCTTACCTCTTCTTTATAAATCTTTACCTGAAGTGCTGCAAAGTACAGGGTTACAAAATCAAATCCAAATCTTTGATCAATCGTTGAATTGAGTCATAGTCTGGGAAATGCCGATCCTGCAGAAAGCTAAAATCATTTCGATGGCTTTATCCATCATGATTGGGAGTTCTTCAAATTCTTTCTCGCTAAACCTTCCCAGTACATATTCTACTTGCTTTCCTTTAGGGAAATCATTTCCTATTCCCATTCGTAATCTTGGGTAATTTTGGCCCCCGGTTAGGTCTTCAATATTTTTCAGGCCATTATGTCCAGCAGAACTACCTTTTGCCCGCATTCTCAATTTAGAAAAGGGTAATGCCACCTCATCAACTACTACAAGTAGGTTTTCCTTTGGAATTTTCAGTTCCTTCATCCAATAATTTACTGCCTTTCCACTGAGATTCATGTAGGTAGTTGGTTTAATTAGATGGATACTTCGACCTTTATATTTGATTTCGCTTTTAAAAGCCAAACGGTCACTTTTCCATTCCGCTTCGAATTTATCTGCCAGTCGATCCAAAGTCAGAAAGCCTATATTATGCCTTGTGAGCTCGTAAGCCGGTCCAATATTTCCAAGTCCTACAATTAGGTATTTCATTTGATTTTCTCCTGTTTATAAAGCCTTTTGGCTTTTACAATCTCTGTTTGCATCTAAATGTTTTATTACCTCGAAATGCTCAAAATTGATTTTTCAAAATAAAAAAATCCTGCCCTTTGGAGGCAGGATTTTAAATGAGTTCAAGAAAATTAAGCTTCTTCGGTTGCTTTCTTTCCTCTCAAAGCTCTTGGGATACCGATAGTTACAATTGATACGTTAGGGCTTGTCAAGATTTCAAAACCTTCTACGTTCAATTCACCAACTTTGAAAGATTTTCCAAGATCCAATTTAGAGATATCTACTTCAATGTAGTCAGGGAAGTTTTGGGCAAGACCCTTTACTTTCAAGGATCTTGTTTTCATTTCCAACTTACCACCTTTGGCAATACCTGGGGAGTTTCCGACTACCTTTACTGGGATTTCGAATTTGATTGGTCGATCTTCAGTGTAAGCCATAAAGTCAGCGTGCATCAATACCTCACTTACAGGATGGAATTGAGCATCTTTCAAAACTGCCTTAACCTTAGTTCCTTCGATGTTTAGATCAACAAGGTGAACATCAGGAGTGTAGATCAAGTCTCTGAACAAGATTGCAGGACTGTGGAAGTGAATTTGCTCTGGAATACCAGGGCCGTACACTACGCAAGGTACGCTTCCTGATTCACGGATTTCCTTCAAACTAGCACTGTCGAGATTTGCTCTTTTAAACCCTATAATCTCAAGTGTTTTCATATGTATTTGTATTTAAAATTGGTTCTAAATAAATAAAGAACTGATAGAGGTGTTTCCAGTGACAGCATGGATGGCTTTCGAAAACAAATCCGCAACACCTAATACTCGGATTTTGGATGATTTCTGTCTTAGAGGAATCGTATCTGTGATAACCAACTCTTTCAAAACAGAATTTTCAATGTTTTCGTAGGCTTTTCCGGATAAAACGCCGTGAGTAGCAATAGCTCTGACAGATTTTGCTCCTTTATCCATGATGATTTGAGCTGCCTTGCATAGCGTACCAGCGGTATCTACCAAGTCATCCACAAGTACCACGTCTCTACCTTCTACGTCCCCGATTACCTGCATGGAGGCAATCTCATTGGCTCTTTTTCTGTGCTTATCACAGACAACCATATCTACTTCAAAATGCTTGGCGTAAGCTCTCGCTCGAGCTACTCCACCTACGTCCGGAGATGCGAAAATCAAATCCGGTAGATCCAGCATTTGCAAATAGGGCACAAAGATAGCAGATCCATTTAAATGATCCAATGGGATATCAAAAAATCCCTGAATCTGACCGGCATGCAGGTCACAGGTCATAATTCGATCAGCTCCTGCTGATGTTAGCATATTTGCAATTAATTTGGCTGCGATAGAAACCCGAGGTCTATCCTTTCGGTCCTGTCTTGCATATCCGAAATAGGGGATTACTGCACACACTTTATAAGCACTGGCACGCTTAGCCGCATCGATCATCAAGCAAAGCTCCAGAATATTGTCGGTAGGTGGATTGGTGCTTTGAATGATGAATACATTGCAACCACGAATGGATTCGTCGAAGCTGGTTGACATTTCACCATCGCTAAATCTGGATAAGGTGACCTGTCCTAAATTTTTACCAAAGTTTTTGGAGATTTTTTTTGCAAGTTCAGTACTGTTGGATCCTGAAAATATTTTTACCTCGGACATGGGATTTTTTGGTTAGGGCGGAATTTTTTTCTGGAAATCAAGACAAAAGTAAGAATTTTTGATGGCAAGGGAAGATGTTGGAGTAGTAATCGGAAAAATGTTCTTTATTGACTTGTTTCAGTGAGTTCGTTTCAAAAATTTTCCGATCCTGTAAAATATCCATCAAAGAGTCTGAATATCATGAGGCCCTCTAATTTTTGGCTTATTTTTATAGATCGACTATTTGCGAAAACTTATGAGAAAAGATTTACGATCCCTACTCTTGATTTTCCTGTTGCTTGCAGGATTTCAAATTCAGGCTCAGCAAGTCCCTACACCCAAATCTCATTTTGGGTTTGATATAGGGGATGACTACATGCTGGCCAATTTTACCCAGACAGAAGCTTATTTTAAGAAAGTAGCTGAAGCTTCCGATCGCGTCATAATGACAAGCATCGGAAAGACGGAATATGGCAGAGAGCAACCCATGATGATTGTAACTGCTCCAAAAAACTTCGCCAACCTTGACCGATACAAGGAAATATCTCAAAAATTGGCTCGTGCAGAAATGTCCAGGGAAGAGGCAGAGGCTTTGATTGCAGAAGGGAAGCCAGTTATTTGGATTGATGGAGGTTTGCATGCAAATGAAGTAGTTGGGCCTCATCAATTAATTCAGACCTTGTATGAGCTGGCTTCCAGAAATGATGAAGAAACCCTGAGAATCTTGGATGAAGTGATCATTTTATTGGTTCATGCCAATCCGGATGGAATGGAAATCATGTCCGATTGGTACATGCGAAAAGAAGATCCAACCAAACGTGATCAGAATATTCCTATCCTGTATCAGAAATATGTGGGGCATGATAACAACCGGGATTTTTACATGAACAATATGTCAGAGGCTACCAATATGTCTCTGCAGCAATATGTGGAATGGATTCCTCAAATCATTTATAATCACCATCAGTCAGGTCCTGCTGGGTCTGTTTTGGCAGGTCCTCCCTACCGAGATCCTTTCAACCACGTCTTTGATCCATTGATTATTACAAGTTTGGATGCGGTTGGCGCAGCTATGATCAACCGCTTGCATCAGGAAGATAAGCCGGGTTATACACGATTAGATGGTTCTGTATTCTCCACTTGGTGGAATGGTGGACTTCGTACCACTCCTTATTATCATAATCAGATTGGTATCTTGACAGAGATTATCGGGAACCCGACACCCTCTGAAGTTCCTTTGGTTCCGGATCGTTTGATTCCAAATAACGGAACTCCCTATCCGGTTACTCCGAGGGATTGGCACTTCAAAACATCTATAGAGTATTCTGTTTCTTTGAATTATGCCATTCTCAATCATGCTGTGCGTCATGGAGATGAATTACTTCGAAACATTTATATCATGGGTAGAAGATCCATCGAGAAGGGTCAGAAAGATACTTGGACTATGTATCCCAAATATGCTCAAGCGGTAGAAGATGCCTTCGAACAAGCTCGTAAGGAGGGAAAAGCGCAGCGTCCTAGTGGATGGAGATCAGGTCTTCCTAAAGAGTTTTATGATGAGGTTTATACAGATCAGGCTAGAAAGGATCCTTATGGATATATTTTGTCTGCCGATCAACCCGATTTTCCAACGGCTATCAAGTTTTTGAATGCCTTGATTAAGTCCGGGATTTTGGTGCATAAAGCTACTTCTGACTTTACAGTGAATGGAAATACCTATCCTGCTGGTTCCTACATTGTAAAAACTGCTCAGGCTTTCCGTCCTCATGTGATTGATATGTTTGAGCCTCAGGATCACCCGAATGACTTCTTGTATCCTGGAGGACCTCCAATTCGCCCATATGATGCGGCTGGATGGACTTTGGCTTACCAAATGGGGTCTGAGATCGATCGGATTATGGAGGACTTTGATGGACCGTTTGAAGCTGTTCCTTACGGAGAAATTCAAACACCTCCTGCCAAAGCATTGGCTAATGGATCTGGCTATCTGATCGATGTTCGAGGTAATAATTCCTTCATGGCTGTCAATGACCTGTTGAAAGCTAAAGTAAAAGTATACCGCACAACTGAATCAGTAAATGGCTTGCCAGCAGGGTCTTTCTATGTGGGTTCTGCCGGGAAATCAATTTTGCAAAAAGCAGCACAAGAATATGGAGTCTATGGACAGCCTGCTTCCCGACCGAGAAATATCACGGAAGTTAAACCTGCCCGAATCGGTTTGTTCGATTACTATGGAGGTTCCATGCCATCGGGATGGGTTCGTTGGATGATGGAGCAGTTCCATTATGATTACAGCCTGGTCTTCCCTCAAGAAATTGATGCGGGGAATCTAAATGAAAAGTATGATGTGCTTTTATTCATAGGCCCGGGTATTCCTTCCGTGGGAAGCCGTGGTGGGGGTAGAGCTCAACCGGATGCTTCGGAAATTGATGAAAAGTATCATCATATGCTGGGTAACTTTAGTGCTGAAAAGTCAGTGCCAGCCATTGAGGCGTTTTTGCAAAATGGAGGAAATGTAATTACGGTCGGTTCCGCTACTGAGCTTGCCTTCCATTTGGGGCTACCTGTAAAGGATGCTTTGGTTGAAATGGGTGCCGATGGACAAGAGCGACCTTTGAGCAGTGAAAAATATTATATCCCAGGTTCGGTGCTGGAGATGCACGTGGATAATTCCAAGCCAATCAATTATGGCATGGGCGAAAAGTCTTATATCATGTTTAACCGCTCCCCGGTTTTCCATTTGAGTCCAGAAGCAGCCAATGAGGGTGTAAAAGCTCTGGCCTGGTTTGGTGAAGAAGAACCACTTCGAAGTGGATGGGCCTGGGGGCAAGCTTATCTGAAAAATGGAGTAACTGCCTTTGAGGCTCCTGTAGGTAAAGGGAAGCTGTTTGCCTTTGGGCCAGAAATTACCTTCCGATCTCAATCACATGGCACCTTTAAGATGTTATTTAACGGATTGTACCGATGACATCTTTCTAAAAAGACCTATTTATAATCCGCACCTTCAAAAGGTGCGGATTTTTTTTCGCTTTTGATTTTTTCTTTCCTTAAACTGTTGTTAAATAAATCCCGTCTTAGCATTAGGCGATAAGCTTATGCCAAATCATGGATACCTATCAACACTATATTCAAGCTGAACTGACCTCTTGGCTATATCAAATGAAAAAACCTCCTTCGATTGGAAGCAGGCTTGCCCATGGGGTTCAAAAGAAAATCAATCAGATTATTCCTGAAAAAGTCCATAAGGTTGTAACCGCTGCTATAGAGAATATGGTAAAAGCTGTTATTACAGGTTCTTCTTGGATTGTTCCAAAAGCTTCAGCTCATCTAACCACCAAAGAGCGGGAAATGAAGGTCAGGAGTCGAATTAAATGGTATCGAAATTCCGCTTCGGCTGAAGGTGCCATAACTGGTGCTGGAGGTATTTTGATGGGTTTTGCTGATTTCCCAGCATTTTTGGCTATCAAAATGAAGATGCTATTTGATGTCGCAGCTTTGTATGGATTTGATACCAAGGATTACCAAGAGCGTTTGTTTTTGCTCCATGTGTTTCAATTAAGCTTTTCCTCCCAAAAGCGAAGAAATGAATTGATTGAGTTGATAGAAAATTGGGATTTATATAAGGACCAGCTTCCGCAATCGTTCGATGAGTTTGATTGGAAAACTTTTCAGCTTGATTATCGGGATTACATGGATTTGGCAAAATTGGCTCAATTGATTCCTATTGTAGGTGCTCCAGTGGGTGCTTTGGCGAATTATAAACTCACAAAACAGCTCGGGAAAAATGCGATGAATGCCTTCCGACTTCGATTATGGACATAAAAAAACCTCCCAATTTGGGAGGTTTTTGTTGGTCTACTAGGGCTCGAACCTAGACTCTTCTGAACCAAAATCAGACGTGTTGCCAGTTACACCATAGACCAGTTTGAAAAGAATCCCTTGTGGTTTCCTTTAAAGTGTCACAAAGGTAGAATTATGAGTTTTTTTTTCCAAGTACCTCCCAAAAGAATTTTAAAATTTTCCGCTAAAGAGGGTTTTATCAGGGATTTAAGGCGAATAAAAATATTTTTTAAAAAAAATTTAACCTAAAAATCCTTTTAAATTCAGTCCGCAATCGATTGAAAAATTGCAATTATGTTAACTTTCAATTGGTTATGTTGAAAAATTCGAAATAATTACCTTGTTTTGTTTCGAATTTTAAGAAAACACAAACATTTAGCTATGAGCGTAGAAAAAATGGAAAAGACCGTTATCGAAGCGGTCAACAAATTGGAAAAGCTAAAGGTCGGAGAATCTTTGGCTGCTGAATTGTCTTGGTGCTGGTTTAGCTTCAAGAACGATCAGAATCCAGTGGGTTTGATCGAGAAGAGCGAGAAGGCCTTGGAATTGTTTAAAGCTGCACGTGAAAAAAACAGTAGAGCTGTTTCCAAGAAATTGGTAGAAGATCTGGAAAAGATCTTGGTATTGAACTAAGAAAAAAAGGGCTGAATTTTCAGCCCTTTTCTA
Source organism: Algoriphagus kandeliae (assembly GCF_004571135.1). Lineage (GTDB taxonomy): Bacteria > Bacteroidota > Bacteroidia > Cytophagales > Cyclobacteriaceae > Algoriphagus > Algoriphagus kandeliae. The sequence continues at coordinate 675,834 of NZ_SPSB01000003.1, read as the reverse complement.
TTTTTTGATGGTGTATAGCTTATTCAGCTACTACAACGAATTTTACATCAGTCTTAACTTCTCTGTGAAGGTCAACTTCTGCAGAAAATTCTCCAGCACCTTCAACAGGTGTGTTGATAGAGATTTTCTTACGATCGATATCAAATCCTTGAGCAGCAAGTGCATCAGAGATTTGAAGAGTAGTTACCTTACCGAAGATTTTTCCGGTTTCACCGATTTTAGCCTTGATTTCCAAAGTTACATCAGCAAGTTTAGCAGCTAGAGCTTCAGCATCAGCTTTCAATTTTTCAGCTTTGTGAGCAGCTTGCTTAATGTTTTCAGCCAAAATCTTCTTATTAGAAGAAGTAGCCAAAACAGCGTAACCTTGAGGAATGAGGTAGTTGCGACCATAACCTGGCTTCACATCTACCAAATCATTTTTATAGCCAAGACCTTTAATGTCTGTTTTTAGTATAATTTCCATTTCTGAATAGCTTTTTGGATGATAGGATAGAGCGAATTACTTCAAACCGTCAGTTACGAATGGTAGCAAAGCCAAATGTCTTGCTTTCTTCACAGCCTGAGCAACTTTACGCTGATATTTTGCAGAGTTTCCAGTCAATCTTCTAGGAAGGATTTTTCCCTGCTCGTTAACGAATTTCAAAAGGAAGTTAGGATCCTTGTAATCAATGTATTTGATCCCGTGCTTCTTGAATCGGCAATACTTCTTTTTTACTTCGCCTCTGTTGATTGGTTCGTTGAATAGTGTCATTGGGCAGCTTCCTCCTTAGCTTCGGTTTTTTTGTTGAACTCTCCTTTTCTTCTTCTTTCCGCATAAGCGATTGCGTGCTTGTCCAATACAGTAGTCAAGAATCGCATCACTTTTTCATCTCTACGGAATTCTACCTCCAACTTTTTGATTACAGTTGGATCTGCTTTGAACTCAACCAATACATAGAAACCGGTGGTCTTCTTTTGGATGGTGTAAGCCATCTTTTTAAGCCCCCAATTTTCCACATTGATGATTTCTGCCCCCTCTTCTTTTAACAAGTTCACGAACTTGTCGACAGTATCCTTCATCTGAACATCAGACAAAACGGGAGTTAAAATGAATACCGTCTCGTAGTTTCTTTGGAACATTTTCAAATGTGTTTTTGGATTTAAAATAAACAGACCGCAAAAGTAGGGGAATCTGTCCTTTTTTCCAAACGATATGTCGGCTGTCTTTTTTGATGAAGCACAAAAAAACCTCTCTGATTTAGAGAGGTTTCTGGCTTGATTGAGCTGTTTTTTATTTTACAGAGAATGTAGAAGATCCTATTTGGTAATTATCCACAAATATTCGGATTGTGTGATCTCCTGATGCATAGTCCGAACCCTTTTCATAATAGAAGGTAAGCGCTTCTCCAGAGTTATTAAAAAGCACATCCTGTTTTACGGTATAGAATTGCTCGATTCCATCTACTGTGAAGGTCCCTGATCCTTTTGCCACATCGAAAATAGGTTGCTCATTAGGAGCTAAGATTTGAACGTACACATTTCTAGGTCCTGGAGGGGCCACTTTATTCTCTGCGAAATTGAAGCTGATTTTGATCCGCTCGATTTGACGATTTCGAAAATCATTAGTGGTTTCCACTCGTTCTCTACCTCTTCTGTTTATTGCGGCTACGGTAATGTTTTCCGCCTTTAGCATAGATGCGACATTTACTTTAGCCTGCAAATCTTCTTTTTGTAGGTTGAGCTTTGCTACTTCTTCTTCGATTTCAGCCTGAGTGGTTTTGAGATCTTGATTTTCAGCATACAGTTGCTGATTCATAGCGCGCAGTTCCAAAATCTCCTGGTCTTTTTCCTGAAGCATGGAATTATAAGACTGAATCCGCTTGTTCAATTCTGCAATTTCATTGGCTGTTCGCTGACGATTAGAGTTACGTTCTGCGATTAATTGATCCCGAACTTGCTCCAAGGCAGCTATGTCTCCTCCTAATTTTTCGATTTCTTGAATACGTAGATTCAATTGATAAGTGACTGAATCAAGACGTTGATTCAATTGATTGTTTTCTGTGGAGAGTAGCAGGATTTCTTCCGTTTTTTTGGTACGATCGACATAGTCTGTGTACAGTTTGATCCCGCTGATGATGACCAAAAGGACAAGTACTATAATGATGATGTTCTTCCCTTGATCTTTTTTAGGTTCAGAATCTTTTTGAAAATTAGTGCTCATAATTATAAATAGGGCTTTATGATGTTTTTTGATGAAAGCTATTGGACGAAGCGCTATAGCCACGGGACTACAGGCTGGGATATTGGCTATCCATCTACCCCGCTAGTACAATATTTAGACCAAATTGAAGACAGGGAAATTCGTGTACTTATTCCAGGAGGAGGAAATGGTCATGAAGTAGCCTATTCATTCAAAAAAGGCTTTTTAGACGTCCATTTGCTGGATATTTCCGAAATTCCCTTAACAAATTTTAGCAATGCATACCCTGATTTTCCTAAAAATTACATCCACCATCAGGACTTTTTTGAGCATGAAGGAGCCTATGATTTGATTTTGGAGCAAACCTTTTTTTGCGCACTTCACCCCAGTCAGCGTGACGCCTATTGTCAAAAAATGAAGAAACTTTTAAAGCCAAATGGAATTCTAGCCGGAGTTCTTTTTTCGAAGGAATTTGATAGAGAGGGTCCACCCTTTGGAGGAAATATGAAGGAATATCAAAAGCTATTTTCTCAATATTTTATCATTCATAAATTGGAGCCATGCTACAACTCCATTCCGCCTCGAAGTGGGTCTGAACTTTTTATTGAATTTGAAAATCAATAATCTAAAATTCGATGAGTTTTTTCTCCCGGAAAATCGAAAAACACTACTCCACATTCATAGAAATCTAGACTTAATCGAACTTCCGGTCTAGCAATGATAGTTTTCCAAGCCAGGTACATTTCTCGGGACCAATAAATATCGGCAATTACCAGAATGCTCTTGGAATGCAGATGGGGGAGGAGCATTTCAAAATAATACATTGTGGCTTCAAATGTGTGAGTAGCATCCACTAAGGCAAAGTCAACTATTGGATTTTTCTCCAGAAAAGCTGGAAGTGTATCCTGAATTTTTCCAAGGACAAACTCCGTGTTTTTCTTTTTGAATCCTGCTTTAGCAACTTCCTGAATACTATGAGAGCCTTCAAAAGTCGCCAATTTTCCAAGGGTCACTTGACTTAGGTACCGTGTAGTAATTCCCAAACAAGTCCCTAATTCGATCAAAACCTTTGCAGGAGTTTTCGAAGCAAAAAATTGATAGAGTTGGGCGAATTTTCTACCAGAAGTGGAATACCGAGTTATGGCTGAAATTTCCCTCTCTCTTTGTGGGACTTTTTTTGATCCTGCTCCAAAATCATCTACAGGGATCAATGTGTGATTTTGGAGTAGTTTTTTTCGAAAACCCTCGATTTCAAGGTCATCTTTCTTCCGGTATTCAATATAGTTTCTAAGATCTTCGTAAAGGTTCGCCAGAAAAGGACCCTGTAAGGAATAATGATCCTCTTTCAGTAGCCAATAATACAAATATCCAAAAGCTGGAAACAGAATATTTGGCAAGGGAATTAATTATGAAAAATATTGGCGATCATTTGAAATTCGGGTACTACCACTTCAAATTCTTTTTCGTTGTAAACTTTTTGCATGGTGTACCATCCTTTCATTTTACCCAGACCTGAACGGAGGTTGCAACCTGAAACGTAACTATGGCTTTGACCTGGTTCTAGGGTAGGTTGCTGTCCGACAACGCCATCTCCTTCGACGATTTTGCGGGTTTCAGCTGCGTCAGAAATTTCCCATCTTCGCCTTAACAATTGTACGGTAATATCACTTCTATTATGAATAGTTACCTTGTAAGTAAAAACATAATGATGCTGAAGAGGACTGGAAAATTCGGCTTGATAAGTGACTTCCACACTGACTTCAATGCCTTCTGTGATAGCTGTTACCATTGAAAGAATAATTTAAAAGTTTACAAATATAAGACGAACTATTTGAATATCAATTAATTTACCTATGGATGTAAGAATTGAAGAATCTTGGGGTGCTGTTTTGAGTGAAGTTTTTGATAAACAGTATTTCAAAGATTTAGTAGCATTTGTGAAGTCTGAATATAAAACCCAAACCATCTATCCTCCTGGAAAACTAATTTTTAATGCCTTTGATCAATGTCCACTAGATCAAGTGAAGGTGGTCATCTTAGGACAGGATCCATACCATGGTCCAGGTCAAGCTCATGGGCTTTCGTTTTCTGTTCGTCCAGGTGTTCCTTTTCCACCGAGTTTATTGAATATTTTCAAAGAAATCAAATCAGACTTAGGCATAGATATGCCGCCAAATGGGGACTTGACCCGTTGGGCAAAGCAAGGAGTTTTCCTTCTCAACGCTACCTTGACAGTACGAAATGGGCAGGCAGGGTCCCATCAAAAACGCGGTTGGGAGGAGTTTACCGATTCGGTTATACATACGATCAGTGAAAAACGATCTCATGTGGTTTTTTTGCTTTGGGGAGCCTATGCAGGGAAAAAGGCCGAATTGATAGATGAGAAAAAGCATTTGATTTTGAAAGCTCCTCATCCAAGTCCTTTGTCCGCTCATAGAGGTTTTTTTGGTTGTAAGCATTTTTCCAAAGCGAATGCTTACCTCGAAAGCAAAGACATTGAACCCATTAAATGGTAAGTCTTTTTATGAAAAAAAGCCCCGAGGGGCTTTTTTTAACTGATTCCTTTGAAAATTCTATTCCATCGAATCTTGCCAAAGAAGGATTCGAATTCATCCAGCGAAAGCCATAAGAACCAAGCTTTTCCCACTACATGATCTTCAGGGACAAAACCCCAATAGCGGGAATCCAAAGAATCATGTCTATTGTCTCCCATCATGAAATAGTAATCCTGCTTGAAGGTATAGCTATCAACTTTTTGACCATCAATAAACAGCTGACCGTCGCGAATATCAACTTGATCATGTCCTTCATAATTTTGAATAGTGGTGCCATATCGAAGAACATTGTCTTCGTTCATTTCTATGGTTACACCTTTGCCAGGAATTGTGAGTGGTCCGTATTGATCTCGATTCCAACCTAATGTCAATCCATCTGGGAAAATTCCATTTTCACCTCTAGGGCCCATGATTCGTTTTCTAACTTCGGTGACTACCGGTGATTCTTTTAGCCGATCGATTACCAAATCAGTGGCATAAACTATATATCCCGACCCATCCGGGAATGCCATGAAACTTGCTGGGTTGATACCATAGTCAGTAAAAAAATCTGCGTTTAGCATTCGGTTTGTCATGACATCATAGGAATACTGCATTTCCTCGGGCTTCATAGCGGCTTCACCATTCACATAGAGGTCCCCATTCTTGATTTCAATTACGTCTCCAGGAACTCCAACTGCTCGTTTGATATAATTGGTTTTTAAATCATTGGGGAATTGAAATTCAACTGGGTAATTGAAAACTACCACATCATTTCTTTTGACATGGGTAAACCCAGGTAATCGATAGTAGGGGAGTTGGATGGCATCTGAGTAAGATGGGATATCAGTTCCCCAAATCTTTTGATGGGTCAAAGGAACCTGAAGCGGGGTTTTCGGGATCCGAGTACCATAATGCATTTTGCTCACAAAAAGGAAATCCCCTACCAAAAGCGATTTCTCCATGGATGCTGTTGGGATGGTAAAAGGCTCCAATAAAAGCCAGCGAATCAAACTCGCTGCTACAACTGCAAAAACTAAGGCGTCAATCCATTCTCTAGCGGCTGACTTTTTCTTTTTAGGACTTGTACTCATGTTTTTATTTTTCAGAATGAAAGAAAGTCATTCATCGTTAAAACTCCTTTTTTTCCAGGTAGCCACTCAGCCACCAAAACTGCGCCAAGAGCAAATCCTTGTCTGCTATGTGCAGTATGAGAAATTTCAATATCGTCTATTTCAGATTGATAACGAATAATATGGGTTCCGGGAGCAGGATCTATCCGCTTGGAGCTTATAGGGATGCTTTGTCCATTTTCGGACGCTTGATCGGACAGGTGCCACGCAGTAAACGCCTGCTGGTTTTTGATGATTCCTTCTGCCAATGTAATAGCTGTTCCTGAAGGAGCATCTTTTTTTGCTGTATGATGAATCTCTTCGATACTGACCTCATATCCAGATACCTCATTCATCAACTTAGCCAAATATTCATTCACTTTGAAGAATACATTGACACCGATACTGAAATTGGAAGCATAGAAGAAACCAGTTTGTTTTTCCTCGGCGAGTTGGTCCATTTGAGGTTTTTGATCCAGCCAGCCGGTAGTTCCTGATACAACAGGAATTCCATGATTTAAACACCAGGAAATATTCGAAACTGCTGCCTCAGGTTGACTGAATTCAATGGCAACATCAATGGGCTTTGGATCAATAGAATCCAAAAGTTCTCTGTTATTCTCGTCGATTTTTAGAAGGATTTGATGACCTCGGGATTCGGCGATTTCGCCAATGATTTTCCCCATTTTGCCATATCCCAATAAAATGATATTCATTTATTTAAAATTCAGTTTGAAACTTATACCCATCTGTTGGTTTTGGGCTGTAAAATTGTCGATTGATGGTTCAATAGACAAACTTAATTCATCTGTAATGTCAAATCCCGATAAATGAGCGTCCACATTCGCGTCGATAATATTCAAAGCATAGATCACTCCAAGTAGCAAGATGGTCAGATCTCTATTTCTCCGCCAATAATCAACATTTCTCACCAAGGCATCCCGATTTAGGGTTGGGAATCCGTTTGGTTCTCCTTCATCAAAAGCAAATAGGGCTTCTCGGAAAACCTGATAGCGCCGATTGTTGAAATTGATGAAATAAATATCCGCCATGAAGCCTGCATAGATGATGGGGACTTTCCAAGCTTTTCCATTATACACTTGGCCAGCTCCTGGAAGCATTGCAGATAGAAGAGAAGCTTTTCGTGGGTTTTTAGGTAGGGAGGAATAATCCGGTTTTTCTTTCTTTTGTTTTCTTATTTCCACTTTTGTGGTATCCTGCTGGGCAAAGGAACTAATCGGATTTAGACACAAAAAAAAAGAAAACCCCACTAATACCGATAGGGTCTTTAAGAATTGAGAGTTATGCTTTGATAACTGTTCCAAAATCAAATGATTTCGAGTATTTCGAGAATTCTATTTAGATCTGAGGCTGAATGAAAAGGAATTTTGATTTCACCTCGATTTTTAGTGTCTGATTTTAAAGAAACTTTGGTTCCAAAATGGGATGCAAGTCGCTGCTGTAACTTGTTCAACTCGTATTTTTTTACCGGGTCTAATTCTGGTTTTTCCTTTTTCGCTCCTTTTCCTTCATTCAATGCCTTAACCAGAGCTTCTACTTTTCGTACGCTAAGCTCTTCTTCTACAGCCTTTTTGAATATAGCCAATTGCTTATCAATGTCCTCTACGTTAATCAGAGCACGAGCATGTCCCATGGAAATCTGCTGATCGCGAATAGCAGCCTGAATGGATGGAGGAAGCTTAAGCAATCGAAGGTAATTGTTTACAGTAGTTCGGTTTTTCCCAACCCGATCTCCTAGCTCCTCTTGCTTTAGATCACACTCAGCTAGCAAACGTTGATAGGAATGCGCAATTTCAAGTGCATTGAGATTTTCTCGCTGAATATTTTCAATGAGTGCCATTTCCAGCATTTGCTGGTCATTAGCTGTTCGAACATAGGCAGGAATTTTATCTAATCCAGCCAGTTTAGAGGCTTGAAATCTTCGTTCTCCAGAAATTAACTGATACTCGTTCTGATCAAGCTTTCGGACGGTAATAGGTTGGATGATTCCCTGAACTTTAATTGATTCAGCAAGCTCTTCTAATGCCTCCTTGTCAAAATGTGTCCTTGGCTGAAATGGATTGACTTGAATAGAATCGATAGAAATTTCAAAAATTCCGGTTTTTTGAACCTCAGGAAGAATTTCTTCCGAATTGGTTTTTGCAGGGCTATCCTGAAGTAAAGCTCCAAGCCCTCGCCCTAAGGCACTTTTTTTTCTATTTGGTTTATTATCAGCCATGAGTTTCTGTTACTTTTTTAAGCCCGTTTTTCTCGGCAATCTCATTAGCCAAATTCAGGTAGGCAATCGCTCCTTTCCCTTCTGCGTCAAAAGCGATAGCAGGTAGGCCAAAACTTGGAGCCTCTCCCAATCGGACATTTCTTGGGATTATGGTTTCAAAAACCATGTTTTTGAAATGCATCCGGACTTCATCAACTACTTGGTTGGAAAGTTTAAGACGAACATCATACATGGTCAAAAGTATGCCTTCTATTTCCAAATTAGTATTTAACCTCGTTTGGATGATTTTAATGGTATTCAAAAGTTTACCTAAGCCTTCCAAAGCGAAATATTCACACTGAACTGGAATGATCACAGAATCGGCAGCTGTGAGGGCATTGATTGTGATCAAACCCAAAGAAGGGGAACAATCAATAATGATGAAGTCGTAGCGATCGCGAACTGAAGCGATTACTCCCTTCATCTTTTCCTCCCGATTCTCCATGTTGATCATTTCGACCTCTGCACCAACCAAGTCAATGTGTGAAGGCACTAAATCCAAAAATTCGATTTCGGTTTTAATGATGATCTCTTCTACTGGGATACCATCCACCATGCATTCATAAATACTTGTATTGATGGATTTTGGGTCTTGGCCTAATCCCGAAGTAGTATTGGCTTGAGGGTCGGCATCAATCACCAGGGTTTTATATTCTAGGACTGCCAAACTTGCAGCGAGGTTCATCGCGGTTGTTGTTTTTCCAACTCCACCTTTTTGATTGGCGATTGCAATGATTTTTCCCATGGTTATGATCGAAATTTAAAACTCAATATTAATCAAAATCCGCACGCTATCGAGCGATTTGCTCCCTTTTTTTACAAGCCTTTTCCCCTGAAATAAATCTATTTTTAAGATGTTTTTATTTCAGGTTTACAGTTAAAGTACTTAAAAGTCAATAGGTTAGGTTGATACTCGATGATGTTATACTTAACTGTTAAAGTTTGTTGTCTCCTGTAGCTATCTTCTTAATTGGTCAGGCTATGTCAGATAAGTTTTCTTATGGCCACAAAAAAAGGGCCTAAAGCCCTTTCTTTTATTTTTTTCGATTTGCATCTGCAGCTTTCATTGCCTCTTCCAGTCGTTGTTGGAATTTCGACTTTTTCTTATTTGCATTCTTGACTTTATTCTCTTCCACTTTTTGGCGAATCTTTTGATCATCCACGGAAAGCTTGATTAAAGCCTGCTGACCAAAGGTCACGACGTTAGAAACGAAGTAGTAAAAGCTCAATCCTGCAGGATATGAGTTCAAAATGAACATGAACATCACCGGCATAATATATCCTAGGTTTTTCATAGGACCCGTAGCCGTGGTCAATTGATTGTTGAAATGGGTATAGATGATTTGAGATACTGTCATCAAAAGCGTGAATAAACTCACGTGTGAACCATAGAAGGGAATGGTAAATGGCAATTTGATGAATTCGTCGTAAGTCGAAAGGTCTGTAGCCCAAAGGAAAGATTCCTGCCGAAGTTCTATTGCATTCGGGAAAAAGAAGAACATGGCAAACAAGAATGGCATTTGAAGAAGCAAAGGAAGACATCCAGAGATAGGACTTACTCCCAATTGAGAGAAAAGCTTCATTTGCTCTTGCTGCATTTTGGTAGGGTCATCCCCGTATTTCTCCTTTAGCTCATCAATTTCTGGCTTGATTACCCGCATTTTTGCCATCCCGATGTAGGACTTATAGGTAAGCGGGGATAGTGCCAATTTGATAATCAAAACAATAAGGATGATAATTACCCCGTAGTTGTTGAAGTACTTCTCTAAGAAGGAGAAAAGGTTAACAATGATGTATTTGTTTACCCAGCTGACGAAGAAGTATCCCATGTCCACATTCTTCTCAAATCCCTCAGTAACGCTTTTTAGTACTTTGTACTTGTCGGGGCCAAAGTAGAATTGGTAATCTGCTTTTCCGTCATTGATCGGGATGTCCAATTGTGCTTCCATATTTCGCACAAATAGGCTATCCGTAGGAGTGCTTTGAGCTAAGGTTACATTATCGAAGGCTTGATCGGCAATAATACCGGCAGTAAAAAACCGCTGACTAAAACCAATCCATTTTACAGGCTCCTCGGGAACATTGGTTTCTAGAGATTCCCCAACACCTAAATTATCATAGGAACCACCTTCAGTGTAGAAATTAATCTGAGTTTTTCTTCTGGATTCTGCAAGGTCTCGCTCATGTGCTCGAGCCTGATCTTTCCAGTCTAAAGAGATGGTGTTTTGAGTAAATACTCCCTGAAAACGATTGATTTCAAAGCTCTTTTTAACCTGATAAGACTCTGACTCTAAACTAAATTGATGAATCAGTGATCCGCTTTCAGTTTCGGCTTTTAAGGTCAAAAGAGTTACTTCTTTTCCTTCTTCTGTCGTTTCAGAAGTCACTTCTGGAGTGAAGTAAAAATCTTCGATCTGTACAGGGCCTCGAGTGGTATTCAAGGTATTCACCATGGATGAAGAAACATCATCCAATAGAGCTAAATCCTTACCTTCCCAGTCTTTGTATTCTTTGAGGATTACATTTTTAATGCTTGCACCCTTGGTGGAAATATCCAAGCGAATCAGCTCATTCTCTAAGGTAATTAACTCTTCCTCGCCTTGTGTCAATGGAGCTAAGACTCCATATTTTTCAATTTTTTCTTGAGAAAGCGTATCAGAACCTGATTCCTCCATTGGAATTTGATCCATCGTGGGTTCTTCCACTGAACTTACAAGTTCATTGGTAGATACTTCCTCTTCTGGCTGCACTTCTGGGCCACTCGCGAAAAAGATGGAGTAAATAAGAATGACCGCTGCAAATAAAATCAGCCCAGTTGCTTGATTTCTATCCATAATAATTGGTTCCCGAAAATCGGGGTTCGTTTACTTTACTTTTTTGTTTTCAATCGCCGCTTGAATAAACTTCACAAATAGCGGCTGCGGATTGAGTGCTGTACTTTTATATTCGGGATGAAATTGAACGCCGACAAACCATGGATGGTTTTTGATTTCGACAATTTCTACCAAACCAGTCTCTGGATTTTTACCTGTGGCAATCATTCCGGCTGCTTCTACTTGATCCAGATATCTATTATTAAACTCGTAGCGATGACGGTGTCTTTCCTGAATTTTTTTGCTGCCATAGGCCAAGTGAGACTTGCTTCCTCTTTTGAGTTCGCAAGTATACGCACCTAATCGCATTGTTCCGCCCATTTGCTCAATTTGCTTTTGCTCTTCCATCAAATCAATGATAGGATGAGAGGTGTAGGGATCCATTTCGGTACTGTTGGCATTTTCAAGTTCCAATACATTTCTTGCAAACTCAATCACAGCCACCTGCATCCCCAGACAGATTCCGAAGAATGGGATTTTCTTTTCTCGAGCATAGCGGACAGTCTCGATTTTTCCTTCAAAACCACGTTCTCCAAAACCTGGAGCAACCAAAATTCCATCCAAATCCCGAAGCTTGGATTCGTAGTTGTCTGAATTGATTTCCTCAGAGGAAATCAATTTGAGATTAACATGGCATTCTACCGCTGCACCTGCATGGGTAAATGCTTCAATGATGGATTTATAAGAATCCGGTAGCGAAACATATTTACCGATCAGACCAATATTAACTTCTTGGGTCGGATTTTTCAATTTTCCTAAGAAGTCTTTCCAGTCTTCCAAATCAGTATTTTGCTTGGAAGAAAGCTTCAATTTTGAAAGTACCCGCTCATCAAGCTTTTCTTTTTTCATCAAAAGAGGAACGTCATAAATAGTATCTGCATCCATTGCTTCGATGACACTATTAAGCTGAACGTTACAAAAAAGAGCGAGCTTTTTCTTCACCTCCGGAGGAAGGTGATATTCCGTACGGCAAACCAAAATATCAGGCTGAATACCTGCTTCTAATAATTGCTTTACAGAATGTTGGGTAGGTTTTGTTTTTAATTCTTTTGCAGCCTTGAGGTATGGAATCAAAGTCAAGTGAATTACTAGGAAGTTGTTAGGACCTAAATCCCAGCGTGCTTGACGAACTGCCTCAATGAAAGGTAAGGATTCAATATCCCCCACACATCCTCCAATTTCGGTAATTACAACATCATACTTTCCTTCTTGACCTAGTTTGTAGAAATTGGACTTGATCTCATCCGTAATATGAGGGATTACCTGGACGGTTTTTCCTAAATATTCTCCCTTACGCTCCTTGGTGATGACATTGTTATAAATCCTACCGGTAGTTACATTGTTGCTTTGGGAGGTGGTGATATTCAAGAAACGCTCATAATGACCCAGGTCGAGGTCCGTTTCAGCTCCATCATCGGTCACATAGCATTCCCCGTGCTCATAAGGATTAAGGGTCCCTGGGTCTATATTTAGATAGGGGTCAAATTTCTGAATCGTTACAGAAAAGCCTCTTGCTTGAAGCAATTTGCCTAAGGATGCTGCAATGATTCCTTTTCCTAGGGAAGAAGTAACTCCTCCTGTGATGAAGATGTATTTGGTGGATGAGGCCATAAGAATGAGCTGAGAAGTGGGTTTGGTCTTGAATTCTTATGGGGTTCAAAATTAAGGAAATTATCTGATTTAGGAGAGAAGGTGACTTTTTTCTCCCAGAATTTTTTCAAAGAAGGGATTGTTCAAATTCCTATCTGATATGAAATTGTTTTAGTTTTTATACAGGGAAAAATATTTAAAATCATAAATAGAGGTCTATAGAAAATATGAAAGAGAATACTGTCTACTGCAGATAAATAAGGGACTCATTTTTAATAAAAAGAAATAAAAAACTTTGGTATAGAAAAGGCTCGCTTTTAAAAATCTTCCTATATAAAATCACTAGTTTGAATCATTTTCGCTCATCAGAGAATTATGATTTTTCTCTCGAAAAATGTTGGTTAAAGTTTTGATATAGATTGAGTTTTATTTTAATGATATTATTTGGTTAATTTTTCTTGTGTATTGTATTTTGTTCTAATATAAATAATATATTGCACCTTGTTTCAACTTTAAACATATTGTTATGAGAGAATTAATAAAAGAGGCAATTGCTGATTTGAAAAAAAATGATGGCTTTGTCTATGTGACTTCTGATGGGAAAAGAATTGATCTTCATGAAGCAGCTGCTAGAGGAATTGCGGTAACACCTGTTAATCCTAAAGATGATGTAATTAAGAAATTGGAAAATGCAGGTTTGTTTTTAACTGATGGAAGATTTGTAAATGATCTAAATGAATTGATCGGATTGATTACCGGTCAGTCATCCGGAAAGTCTTCCAAAAGAAGAACTTTTTCAGATTCTGAAAAAAGCAAAATTTTAGAAGAGTGGAAGAAAGTTGAAGCTGCAGGAAAGAAAACAAAAGCTGCCTTCGCAAGAGAGGTAGGTATTGGTTATCAGACTTTTATCAATTGGCTGAGAGGTTGATTTCGAGAAATTTAGAGTGAAAAGGCGGTTTTAAACTGCCTTTTTTATTTTCTAGATATGCTAGCATATTGTTTAAATAGGTAGGGTTTTTATTTGACCTTATATATAAATATTTAAAGATAGAATACTCATTTTGTTTAAATACTATGGTGGAACTTTAAGTGCTAAAAACTTAAATAGCTTGGGGAGAAATTACTGTTAATGAACCTTGCTCTCGGATATCTGATTATTTTTGTGCAAAAATTGATAGAAATTGGATCAACGAGCAATTGTAGGAGCACTTCAGCGTCAGGGACAGGTTCAAATTAAGGAAGGAAACGGAAAAGTTCTCAGGCTTCTCAAATTGAACTCATGGACTCCTGAAATGGGAAACGATTGGATTTTTTTACTTTTCGATCTTTTTCAAATTCGATCCATTTCAGGTCAATTTTCTGAAGTTTCGTTGGATATTGTTGAGTTTGCATCCAAACCAACCATTTATCATACAAGCCCAGGGGTTACAATTCCTGTAGCTTTAGCCAATGATGGAAAAATTAGGTTTTCGCTGATTCGGGATAAAGAATGGAATAAGTTACTTTTTCAGGCCTCTGACTTGATGCTTTGCAAAATCGTTGAAAAGGCTCCATCTGAATTTGAGACTAATCTGTTTTTCCCACTTCTCAGCCCAAATCTCAAGGAAATGTATCTTAGTCCCGAAGGGGATGTTAAAATCATCAAAGGATGAACTTCAAAGAAAAATTGAATCAAAATCCAATTTTTGAAAAAGTAGCCGCTGCCGGACAATCGCTTGGACTAGAAACCTATGTCGTGGGTGGCTATGTGCGGGATTTGTTGATGGGAAGAGAAAGCAAGGATATTGATTTTACCTGTGTGGGAAGCGGGATTGAGTTGGCTGAGGAAGTTGCTAAATCCTTTGATTTTCATGTTCCACTCTCGGTTTTTAAGAATTTCGGAACTGCCATGCTAAAAATGGAGGACTATGAACTGGAATTTGTAGGAGCTAGGAAAGAGTCTTATCGATCTCACAGCAGAAAGCCAATTGTGGAGGATGGAACCTTGATGGAAGATTTGGAGCGAAGAGATTTTACCATCAATGCCATGGCGATTTCTCTCAACGCAGATAATTATGGTGAGCTGTTAGACCCGTTTGAAGGGCAAAAAGATCTCAAGCGAAAAGTGATTAAAACACCCCTCGACGCAAACGTAACCTTTTCAGATGACCCTCTGAGAATGATGCGCGCCATTAGATTTGCAGCTCAGTTGGACTTTGATATTGATCCGGATACTTTTTTCGCAATTCAAAACAATGCCTATCGGCTTAAAATTGTATCTGCGGAACGGATTATCACCGAATTAAATAAAATTGTCTTGACCAAAAAGCCCTCCTATGGCTTTAATTTGCTTTTCGCAGGGAAATTACTACATGAGTTTTTTCCTGAAATGGTGGATTTACAGGGCGTGGATACGGTAGATGACAAATCCCATAAGGATAATTTCTATCATACCCTTCAAGTTTTGGATAATGTGGCCAAAGTCAGTGATGATTTATGGCTGAGATGGGCTGCGATCCTTCATGATATCGCTAAGCCCGCTACCAAGCGATTCAATCAAAAAGCTGGCTGGACCTTCCATGGACATGAAGACAAAGGTGCTCGAATGGTCCCTGGAATTTTCAAAAGGTTGAAATTACCAATGGATGAACGAATGAAGTTTGTTCAGAAACTAGTAAGGCTTCATTTGAGACCAATTGCTTTGGTAAAAGATGAGGTGACAGATTCAGCCTTGCGAAGATTGCTTTTTGATGCCGGAGATGCGATCGATGATTTACTGAAGCTTTGCCGGGCGGATATTACTTCCAAAAACAATAAGAAGGTAAAGCGCTATTTGGAAAATTTTGATAAGGTGGAGCGAAAGCTCCAGGAAGTGGAGGAAAAGGATCAAGTTCGGAATTTTCAACCTCCGGTAAGCGGGGAAGAAATCATGGAAACTTTCGGTTTGAAACCTTCGAAAGCGGTTGGAGATATTAAAGAAGAAATTAAAGAAGCTATATTGGAGGGCAAAATCAAAAATAACCCTGAAGAGGCTCGGAAATTGATGATTGAGATTGCTGAGCGAATGGGGTTTTCACCTCTAGATAAATAATAAAATAACCTAAACTAAACCATGAAGCGATTAGTGCTGATTTTCGTGCTTGGGCTTTTTGCCAGCGCATCTTTCTCTCAAACGTCAGATTCAACTGCCCAGCTGGATCCAAAGACCAAACTATCCTTGAATATTCAAGATCAGGCTGCTTATCAATTGGCCATGCGATATAATGATCCGCAAATGGCTAAAAGTGCGTTATATCGATTGATTGTTCGAAATCCCGAAAACTTGAGATTTCAGGAACTGCTAGGAACGCTCTATTTTGAAATGGGACAGTCTACTTCTGCAGCCTTAGTTTCCTTGGATATTTTGGAAGTCAATGATCGAAGTATAGGTGCATTGGAGATTGCGGCTTACTCCTTGGAACAGTTAGGTGCGCTTGACCGGGCGCTACCCAATTATGAAAGATTATATTTGTTGACTGGTGATAATTTCAGTTTATATAAGTCTGGGTTCCTTCAGTATTCTTTAAAGCGATATGAGGAAGCTCTTAACTCTGTCAATATGCTAGTGAAAAATGCTAAACCTGATGAGAAAATTGGTTTCCCTCAATCTGAGACCGAAACTCAGGAGATAAGCATGAAGGCAGCAGCTTTAAACCTTAAAGGTATGATCTACCTAGATCAAGGTTCCAATACCGAAGCAAGAACGGCTTTTGAAGAGGCTATTGAACTTGAGCCGAACTTCCAGCTTGCAAAAGAGAATCTGCAAAAGACTCAAAATTAAAAAAGCGTTATTGGAAAATTAATTGGGGCTGTTCATTTGGACGGCCTTTTTTATATGAAAAAAATGTAAGCTAAGGTCGTGGTAATGATTGCCAAGAGGAAACTTATAAACAAAATTTTCAGATAGTTAACAGGGATTTTTATTGGATCCTTTATGTCTTTTCGCCGGAAAAAGGATTTGGGATGGGAGATTCCCTGCACAATAGCTAGAATACCTAAAAAGTAGATGGTAAGGATAAGTATGAAGCTGGCTATTTCTTCCATTTTGCGAAGGTATTCGATTTTTTCAATCTCGAAAAAATGGGAAAGATTATTAATGATTTGGTAATAAAAGAAAAGCGACCGATTTGGCCGCTTTTTTCTATTAATTGGTTTGATTACTTAACTGCAATTGTATCCGCATTTCCATCAGGGTCATTTATAGCAGTTCCTCCTGATCTTGGATTTCCAGTTAAAAGGATTCCGGCCACGTGAGGAGAAGCCATGGATGTTCCGCTAAGAGTGGCATATCCTCCTGGATAAGTAGAAAGTATACCAACACCAGGAGCCGCATAATCTACTGGTGGGTTTCCATAATTTGAGAAAGATGCAAACACATCACTGCTATTGATTGCAGACACAGTGAAAATATTATTTCCATTCGCACGGGCAGGTGATGAGTTATTAGCATCCTGACTTTCATTTCCAGCCGCTAATGCTACCTTAACTCCTTCGGCGCCGAGAGCAATTACTGCCGCATCCAATGCTGCTGATGCAGGTCCTCCTAAACTCATATTTGCTACATCGCCATTTGATCCATTAGCCGCTACAAAGTCTACTCCAGCGATTACTCCTGAGTAAGAACCAGAACCTCGGCTATCCAATACTTTAACAGGGACTACAGTCGCTCCAGCCGCTACACCTATCACACCAATGTTGTTGTCAATGGCAGCGATTGTTCCAGCTACGTGAGTTCCATGACCATTTCCGTCTGCTGAAAGGTCGGCATCCTTACCTCTGTCAAAAGCATTGAAGCCAGCTGAAACATCCACGTTCAAATCAGGATGGGTGGCATCGATTCCTGAATCAATGACATAGGCTTTTCCACTTCCTGTGTAAGTTGCACCTCCATTGACTCTGGTAATTCCGTATGGAGTAGCTTGAGTGGGGTTGCCTCCTCCACCGCCACCGCCTGGCTTACCTCTGAATGCATCAATTTCACCTAACATCATGATACGATCCGGTTCGATGAATTTCACCGCAGGGTCTTTTGAAAGCTTCTCAAATTCTTCATTGGAGAGATCTACCGAGAATCCTTCAATGGAACTGCCATATACATAACCTAAGCTTGCTTCAGCAATATCATATCTTGCCAGAATATCCATGCTGATTTTTCGCATGGCCGCTTGGTTGCTGGCATAGTCTTTTGTTTTTCTAAAATTCAAATTCGTTGGGTTCAACCGAACGATGTACTTTCCAGGAATAATGTCACCATGCTGGAATTTTACATATTCCACTACAGAGTCATTGATCACTGGGTTTTGATCTTGAGGCATACAGGCAAATGCCATCGCACCAAGAACCACTCCTGCCATAGAAACAGGCTTTCGTAAGAAGTTTTTCATTTTGTAAAAGGTTGGTTGGTTAAAATAATTAGCATTCTTATCCTTAATGGATAAAATTTCTATCCTAAATTTATTCGCTTACCAAAATATTCCAAACGTTTGTCGAAAAGTAATTGAAGTATTTTTTCAATAGGTCAAAAAAAAGAGCTCCGATTTGGGAGCTCTTAGATTTTGTTATTTCATTGTTTCGATCATTCTACCTGATCGGATTTTAATATCCAGCGTACTGCCAATATCCTGTCGGTCAAGTTTTTGGAATCGACCGGATGGAGCCTCTCCGGTTATTTCTGCTATGGCAGTTCGCAGAAGTAATTCATTGACATCTCCCAATGGTCTTAGGCGTTCTGTAATCTCTCTTGCAGAAATAGCTGGTGTGAAGCCATTGGTATAGTCTGATTCATCAAGGCTATTGAAGCTTTGGGTGACGATTGGTAAAATTCCATACGTGTTTTGAGGGTTGTCTTCGTCATCAAAAGGTATTGAACCGACATTTTTTCCAGTGGTCACATCTCCAATCAAAAAGACATCCATATAGGGTCTTAGCCCATTGATAATTAATTCGGAAGCGGATGCAGTTCTGCTAGAGGTCAAAATATATACCCGATTGCCATCTAGAATATTTCCTAGATTTTCTGATTTAGTTTTAAATGGCGTCTGTACATTTTGGAAATCGTCGAATTGACTCAAGAAACTGTTGTATTTTGTTTTTGAAAAAATATCATTTTGAGTCACACTAGGAGCGATCAAGCTGGCCAAATTCACCGCAGAAGAAACAAAACCTCCTCCATTATATCGAAAATCAACAATCAAGTGATTAATGCCCTCGGCTTTGAATTTGGCAAAAATTCCATCCATCTCATTGTCATAGACTGTACTTCCATTGCCCGGCCCTGGTGCAAAGAAATGATAGATGACATAGCCGATTTTCTGGTTATTGATGGTGTAAATCGTATCAAGGAAATTCGGGTTTTCAGCAAGTTGCACAGTGTTTAACTCGAGATCTCCCTGATCCTCAAAAACCTGCGTTTCTTCATTAAAGCGTAAGTAGTTAATGGTATGAGTAGAAGAGATGTCCTCTAAAACTTCCCGATAGTTGTCAATGGTCATTTGTACTCCATTGATGGTCTGAATGATATCACCTCTCAAAAGGCCGGCTGTAGCTGCTGGACTATTTTTCTTGACATAGGTGATTTCGGCTATGACATTATCGGAGTTTTGGCTCTCTCTAAAAAGGATGAATTCATACCCTGCCTCCAAATTAATCCCATTCAAAGAATTGAGAAGTTCTTGGTAATCTGGATAAATGACCGAGAATCGATCTGTGGGGCGGTTCAAAAGGGCTTCAAAATAATCCTCCGGATCTGAAGTTTCAGCAATCGGGTTTCTCATTTCCTCCAGCCAATAGTACACCTGCTCCATGATGTCATAAATCCATTGGTTTACGGCAGCGTTTGAGCCTGGATCAACTGGCGGTTCTGGATCGTTTTTATCACAAGCAAATAGTCCAAGCAAAGCGAAGACCATGAAAAGCGGAAGTCCTTTGAATATTCTCATAAACGGGATTGTTTCATTTCTCTCAAACGCAGAAATA
The DNA here is from genome assembly GCF_004571135.1 of Algoriphagus kandeliae. Lineage (GTDB taxonomy): Bacteria > Bacteroidota > Bacteroidia > Cytophagales > Cyclobacteriaceae > Algoriphagus > Algoriphagus kandeliae. The sequence continues at coordinate 656,275 of NZ_SPSB01000003.1, read as the reverse complement.
GGAAGGCTGTTGTGTCCTAAAGGTTTTTACCAAGAAGAACCAAAGGAGACGTCATGGGTTTGACTATCCAATAACTTTCCGTTTTCGCATTTGAGTACTCGATAGGGATATTTTCTTAATAATTCGTGATTATGAGTAGCCATGAGGATAGCTGTTCCTTTTTTGTTGATTTCTTGGAATAGCTTGAAAATCCCATCTGCGACATCGGGGTCCAAATTTCCTGTTGGTTCGTCTGCTAGAAGAATGGAAGGTTCATTCAATAAAGCTCTTGCAATCACTACCCGCTGTTGCTCGCCACCACTTAATTGATGGGGCATTTTGCTGGAAGCATTATGAAGGCCAACTTGAAGCAAGACCTCAGCCATTCGCTCTTTGATTTTTACCTTATCCTTCCAACCAGTTGCTTTCATGACGAATGCTAGGTTTTCTGCCACTGTTCGATCATTGAACAACTGGAAGTCTTGAAAAATAATCCCAAGTTTTCTTCGAAGAAAGGGGACTTCTTTGGTTTTGATTGATTTCAAATGAAACCCCGAGATCTCCACCTCTCCCGCTTTTAGAGCAAGATCCGCATACAAGGTTTTCAAAAGAGAGCTTTTTCCACTTCCGGTTTTTCCAATCAGGAAAACAAACTCATGCTGTTCGATGGAAAATGATACATCGGATAGGATAGGGTCTACGCCTTGGAAGACGGTGACATGATCTACTTTAAGAACCGGTTCTGTATTGAAGTCCATCTTATAATTCCAGTTTTTGTAATTTACCGAAGGGTAATTTTTCGATCAATTCCTGAAGTTCCTCTTCCTTGCCTTCTAGGCCAAATTTTTCAGGATTTTTCATAGGGCGATCTGCCCGAAAATAAGCTACGAGTACAAAGTTTTCATCCCGAATTTGAATATAGTCCGGAATCTTGGCTTTACCTTTTACTTTGATGATATACATGGGCTTAAAGAAAAGATGGCTTTTCTAGAAAATTAGAAAAGCCCTGATTTGTTTACTTTCCAGCTGCTTTAGCATGATCAGCCAGAAACTGTGCCAAGCCTTTGTCCGTCAATGGATGGTTTAGCAATCCTGTGATTACCTTAAGGGGACAAGTGGCTACATCTGCTCCGAGTTCTGCGCACTTAATTAGGTGCATAGTATGGCGAATGCTGGCAGCTAGTACCTCGGTAGAAAAACCATAGGTTTGATAAATGTGGACGATTTGCTCGATCAATTCAAGTCCGTCAAATGAAATATCATCCAATCTGCCAATAAAAGGAGATACGTAAGTTGCTCCCGCCTTTGCAGCTAGAATTGCCTGGCCAGCAGAGAAAATCAAAGTACAATTGGTGCGGATTCCTTCACTATGTAGGTATTTGATGGCTTTTACACCCTCTTTTATCATTGGAACTTTTACCACGATTTTTTCATCGATTTTGGCAAGTTCTTTTCCTTCCCGAATCATTCCTTCAAAATCAGTGGAAATTACTTCAGCGCTTACTTTGTCGTCTACGATGTCGCAGATGGCTTTGTAATGCGCTCGGATTTGATCCTCGCCTGTAATTCCTTCCTTTGCCATTAGAGAAGGATTGGTGGTAACCCCGTCCAATACACCCAAGTCATAGGCTTCTTGGATTTCGGCAAGGTTTGCAGTGTCAATAAAGAATTTCATGAATAAATAGTTTTGGTTGAAAGCAATGGGTAAAAGTTCCCGATGAAGCAAAGTTAAAACTTTAATCAGGATAAGGAATTGAATTTTCGAAAAGGGAGAGGACAAAAAAAGAGGCGGCATCGCACCGCTACAACCGCCTACCCTTGCTTCCTTCCGGACCTGGGGGATTCAGCAGGAGCTGGTCGTGCCGCCGGGCAGCAAAGGTAAGGCAAAATTTGCTCATTTCAATATTTTCTAAGAAAGTTTGGGGCTTTTTCAGCTTAGAGAAATAAAGCATGCTGAATGTCTTGTACTTAGATTAAGACTCGCCATGTTTTAAATCATAATTTATCATCCAACAGACCCCAAATTTATCCTGGAAGCTTCCGAAATAGGCGCCCCAGAAGGTCTTTTGGTACTCCATTTCTACACTTCCTCCGGCTGAAAGTTTCTCGAAAATCTCTGCTCCAGACTCTTTGGAATCTGCGTCTATAGATAGGTAATTGGAATTCCCCATTATAAACGGTTTACCCGTAGATGGTAGCGTGTCTGATGCTAGAATTTTGAATTGCTTATTGACATGTAAACTGACATGCATTACTCGATGAAGATCAGAATCCGGAATGTCCATTCCCGGAATTTCGCTGAAATATCGAAAACCACCATCTAGTTCACCCCCCAAAATGGATTGGTAAAATAAAATGGCTTCCTCAGCATGACCATCAAAATTTAGATAAGGAAAAATTTTCATTTCTACTGGATTTGGTATGCAATCAAGTTAAAGATTATTACTTGATTTTATCTACCCGGAAGCTTAATAATGAGATAATTATTCCAATTAATGAGGTGCTAAAAGCAAGTACTATCCAAGTAAATGAAATGGAAATGGAGACAAATTGTAACGCCAACCCTACTGTCCAAACCAAATGCCCTTTCCAGTTTCTTTCTTGCCTTTCTTTGGGTTGACTTTCACTCCTTCCTTCATTGATAATAGGAGTAAAAAAGTCTCGGTAATGCCAAATAATTAAAAAATTCAAAAAAAGTAAGCCGCCCAAAACGAATGGGGTACCTTTCCATTCCAATGAAATAGTGATCATCAGGATATTCAAAATCATGGGAATGAGCATAATGCTTCCCAAAAGTTTGTATCGGGTTGTAATTAATAAATAGCCAATGAATATTTGAGAAAGGGCAATGAACTGACCATAAAAGCCTAATTGGTATTCCTCCAACCGCTCAATCAACCAAGTAGGTCCAATCCAACCAAAGTATTGGTGATCGGCATATAGTTTGGCCATACCTGCTCCGAAAAATGTAAAGCCCAATAAGACGGCAATCAAGTTTAGAATAGTCTTTTTCGTTTTGAGAGAAAACATCGGATTTTTACAGTTAATGAATGAAATCAGATAAGGTTACAATTGAATAGCTGAAAACTCATATTATTTCTAATTTAGGAATATAAAAATCGAATTTCAGCATTATGTCAACCAGTGAATTAGCCCCAGGCAGTAAACTTCGCCATCCCAAATTTGGAGTAGGAATGATTCTCTCTGTGGATGAGAATTATTACAAAATCTATTTTTACAATACAGAGGAAATCAAAACCCTGGCAAGGGATTATGAAGGCTTCGAAATAGAAGAGGCAAAAAAACCGGATTTTCCCATGTTGACTTTAAAAGAAGTGGAAAAAGCAATTCGGGAAGCTTTGGCCCAAACTTCAGAACGCGCTCCCATTGTCCCGTTAGGAGGGAAATGGATTGGAGGTTCTGTGACTCTAGAGCCTGGAGATCCCGATCTTCAATCCAAAGAAATCCCAATGGATACTTTTTTTCATAAAATTGTGATGGTAAGGGAGAAGCTGCGGGTTTTGGAACAGAATATTAACAATCACCCGAAGCTAGATGATGAAGATAGGGTTCATTTGCAACAATATATCACTCGTTGTTATGGCTCTCTGACCACTTTCAATGTGCTCTTTGCTTACAAAGAAGATCAATTCAAGGGGAGTGGAGGAAAAGACTAAAAAGAATTGGGTTTAGGGCTTCTGAAAAACCCGTGAAATGATAAAGCGAATCAAGAGAATGATGGTCAGGATGATTCCTCCTACAATGATAAATTCCATGATAAATGTTTTTGATAAAACAGCACTCTCTTCAAATAGTTTCGGAATTTGAAAAAGGTTGGGAATGTAGCAGACTTATTCGGTAATTTGCCTTTCGATTCGCTCAAACCTATCCATGAATTTCCTTCTAAAACGCCGAATAGCCATCGGAAGCATGTTCTTTTTTTTGGGGCTTTGCTTCGCCAGTTGGGCTGCACGTATTCCGGATATTCAAACCAAATTTGATCTTTCCGAAGGTCAATTGGGTTCAATTTTGCTGTTTTTACCCATTGGATCCATCATCGGTCTTCCTATTGCAGGGTGGTCGGTGCATCACTATGGAAGCAAAAAAGTTATTCTTTGGGGAAGTTTTGCCTATGCATTAAGTCTTCCTTTGATTGGATTGAGTCCATCGCTTTGGATGTTAGTTTTGGTTTTGATGACCTTTGGCTTGCTGGGTAATATCATGAATATTGCGCTCAATACACAAGCACTGGATTTTGAGGATGAATATGGCAAAAGTATTCTCGCATTTTTTCATGGATTGTGGAGTATGGCGGGTTTTGTCGGGGCAGGAATTGGTGCCGTAATGATTGGTTTGGGATGGGTTCCATTTTCACATTATTTGGTTGTAGCTGGAATTTCAATCGGTATCATACTAACCAGTAAAGCATTCATTTTTGAAGAAAAATCCCGTTCCGAAGCAGGTGGGCTTGTTTTGAAAAAGCCAGATGAATTATTGCTGCGGGTAGGTTTGATCTCTTTTTTAGGGATGATGACCGAAGGATGCATGTTTGACTGGAGTGGAGTTTATTTCAAAAAAGTAGTGGAGGCACCTGCAGAATGGGTAACCTTGGGATATGTGGCCTTTATGGGAACAATGGCTTCCGGAAGGTTCATTTCTGATCGGTTTATTCAGCGTTTTGGAAAAGTTCCCATTCTCCGCGTTAGCGGGATTTTGATATTTACAGGATTAAGTATTTCCGTTTTGGTACCAACTATTGTTTGGGCCACTATAGGCTTTTTAATGGTGGGATTTGGCGTAGCTTCGATTGTGCCTGTTTCTTACAGTGTAGCAGGCCGTTCTACCTTATATTCTCCGGGAATTGCCCTAGCGTTGGTTTCTACCATTTCCTTCTTTGGATTTTTGATAGGACCTCCTTTGATAGGTTTTATCGCAGACTTATTTAGCCTCAAGACTTCTTTTGCCTTGATTGCTGTAAATGGACTTGGAATTGCACTCCTTTCCACCGTTCGAAAGCAGGTATTTTTTCCTACACAAACCTCAGAAAAATCATGAGCGCGCCCGAGACTTTCCAGTTCCATCACGATTTTGAAATCGGATCCTTTCAGGTGAATCCATCGGGGAATTTGAGGCTCAAAGATTTGGCAGATTTATTTCAAGAAGCAGCTTGGAGACATGCTGATTCAGGGGATTTTGGGAGAAACTTGCAGAAGGAGAATAGAATGTGGGTCCTTTCTCGTCTAGAGATAAAAGTAAATCAAATGCCTGTTTGGGGGGATGAAGTTAGGGTCTACACTGCGGGGAGAGGGGTAGAAGGGCTTTTTGCCTTTCGTGAATTTCTTATGGTTAATTCCAAAGAGGAAGAATTGGCGAGAGGGATAAGTTCATGGGTATTGCTGGATGCAGAAAGCAAACGTATTGTAAAGCCGGGATCTGTTTTGCCACCGGAATTATTTAAAATCAATCAAAAACCTGATTGGATTCCAGAAAAGCATAGAATCCGCGATTTGGGTGCAAACGCATTTTCCATTAAAGTTCAGCCTTCGGATTTGGATTTGCAGAATCATGTAAACAATACGAGCTACATTCGATGGGTTGAAGATGGGATTTTGGAAAAATCAAAGGGAATTCAATTTCTTTCCATCAACTATTTGGCTGAATGCTTTTTGAGAGATGAGGTAAGCATTTTTAAGAGCACCTCAGATCAAGTGATACAGTTGGTAGGAAAGGTGGAGGAGAAAACAGTTTTTTCAGCTAAGGTTCAACTTTTTTGAGTTTACCATTCAAAAAGGCCTCCTGTGACCCAAGTCACAGCAAGAAGGGATGGAATTTTGCCACATTTGTGCTAGATTAAAATAAAAAAATGAAGCAGATAGGCAATAAATCATTCATTCAATTGATCGGCTTAATGGTCGGTCTTTTGGCTCTGATCACCGCTTTGGTAGGTGTAATTGGATTGGTTCTTTTCCTGGCTTATTCAGGGGTACGATTAGATGTAGCTTCTCCAGATGATTCTCAGGTATTAGCTGCAGCATCTGTGCCTGCTCCAAAGGTGACGGCTTTGGAAGATCCGGTGGGAATGTGGAAGGCTCCTGATTGGAAATCTGTAGATGCTGAGCCAAATGCAGATGAAATTAAATATGGTCGGGAGTTGATTGCTAACACTGCTGCTTATCTTGGTCCAAACGGAAGTGTAAGAAAAATCTCCAATGGATTAAATTGTCAAAACTGTCATTTGAATGCTGGAACGGCACCTCTTGGAAATAACTACGGAGCCGTAGCGGCAACCTATCCGAAAATCAGAGCTCGTTCCGGTCAATCCGAAGATATTCCAAAAAGAATTAATGATTGCTTCGAAAGAAGTTTGAATGGAAAGCCTCTCGAACGTAATTCTACAGAAATGAAGGCGATGGTTGCCTATATGGAATGGCTTGGAAAAGATGTTCCAAAAGGCGAAAAACCGAAGGGAGCAGGAATTTATGCTGTCCCATTGCTAGATAGAGCCGCCGACCCGGTTAGAGGAAAAACTGTTTACGAAAATCAATGCCAAAGCTGTCACCAAGCGGACGGACAAGGGATTGCCAAACCTGATGGAAGCGGGTATACCTATCCGCCACTTTGGGGCGATCACAGCTACAATAGCGGAGCTGGTCTTTACAGACTATCCCGATTTGCAGGTTATGTAAGAGCTAATATGCCATTGGGAGCTACCTATGAAAACCCATTGATTTCTGATGAAGATGCATGGGATGTTGCAGCCTATGTAAATAGCTTAGAAAGACCAAGCAAAGACCTAGCTGGTGATTGGCCAGATATTTCCAAGAAGCCAATGGACCATCCATTTGGCCCATATAGTGACGGCTTTTCTGAAGAGCAGCATAAGTACGGACCATTCAAACCCATCGTAGAAGCCAAAGCTTCAGGGCAATGAAATATTGGATTGCGCTGATATTGATTATCGGCCCTTTGACCTCTTTTTCCCAAGAAAGGATAAAAAACGTACAGATTGATCCAACAGTCCATGCCCGGACTTTTTGGATGAGTACATCCTATCGGGAAGATTTTAGAGATGATTATGCTTTAGGAGCCTCTTTGGCTATTGGGTTCAAAGCTAAAATTTATAGTAAGTGGACTCTTCAAGCCGCATATCGGGGTTTTGCTAATGTGCTCAGTTCTGATATTTGGGATTTGGAGCCCTATTCCGGTAGGGAAAATCGCTATGAGACAGGTTTATTCAATTTTTTAGAACCTGGCCAACGTACTTTCGGTAGCTTGGAGACTTTGAATCTTAGTTATCAAACGACTTCCTGGAAACTTTCCATCGGCAGAATGCCTATAAACACAGCCTGGATAAATCCAGCAGATGGACGATTGGCCCCTACAGAAATGGAAGGAGCTTCGGTGAGCTTTTCTCCTTCCAAATCTTGGAAAATCTCGGGTTGGTATATCAACAGATTCAGAGTTAGAGGTACAAATAAATTCCTCAATGTGGGTGAATCAATCGGTGTATATGGAGTAGGCCGAGATGAGACCGGAGCACCTTCAAGCTATTTTGGGAATACAGAAAGTGATTTCGTCAGCATAGTCCAAGTAGACTATCAGAAAGAGAAAAATCATTATACACTATCCCACACTTTGGCTGATAACCTTTTTTCCACCTTTTGGGGAGAATGGAATTATAAATTCTCTAAGAATACAGGAGGTCTAAATTGGCTTTTGGGCGCTCAACTTGGATTTCAACATGGAATAGGAGATGGAGGAAATCAAGAGGTTTCATTCCGATATAAAAACCCGAAAGATCAAAACTGGGTGATGTCAGTTTCAGCAGGTGCGGAAATTGGAAAATGGAAAAATACATTTGGGTTTACGCAATTGGGAGGAAAGGGTAGATGGCTCAGTCCAAGAGAATGGGGGAAAGATGCCTGGTACACTTTTATTCCTCGAGAGCGAAATGAGGGGGTGGGGCAATTAACTGCATTGACACTCTTGTCAGAATACCAACTTGGAAAAGGCTTGGGTATTTATGGACATATAGGTTTTCATTGGTTGCCTGAATTGTCCGATGCACCCAATAATAAATATGCTTTTCCATCCTATAGACAAATTAACTTGGGATTAAAATACAAGCCTGACTCCATGTCAAAGACTGATTTTCATCTCTTGATCATGAATAAAGAAGCCCTGGGTTCACCTGATTTAACTCCGTCACAACGATACAACAAGGTAGAAATGATTCATGTGAACCTGATGGTGAATTATCGGATCAATTAAGGTATACAGCCTCTAAAGCTTAACCTCATTCAGTAATTCCTTGTTTTCTTCGAAAGCCGAGATGTTTTCTAAAGTCGTTTCTGCGATTTGATCCAAAGCCTCTCGTGTCAGGAATGCTTGGTGTCCGGTAATCAAAACATTGGGAAAGGTCATTAATCGAGCGATTTGCTCATCCTGGAGGATTTGTTCTGATAAGTTTTGGAAAAATAGATCTTCTTCCTGCTCATATACATCAATTCCCAGAAAACCGATTTTACCTTTTTTCAAAGCAGAAATCACGGATTTGGTTTCAATTAATCCACCTCTGGAAGTATTGATGAGCATGCATCCATCCTGTATTCTTCGCAAGGACTTTTTATTGATAATGTGATGAGTTTCAGGTGTCAAGGGGCAATGCAAAGAAATGATACTAGATTCTGAAAAAAGCTCATGGAGGCTGCAGTATTCAACTCCCAAGGATTTCATTTCAGGATTTTCAAAAATATCATAGGCTAAGATTCGACAGCCAAAGCCTTTAGCAATTCTGCAGAAAGCCCTTCCAATAGCTCCAGTTCCGATGACACCGATTGTTTTACCGTGAATATTGCATCCGGTCAGACCTTCTAGTGAAAAATTGGATTCTCGCACCCGATTATAGGCCTTATGAGTCTTTCGGCTGAGGGTCAGAATCAAAGCGAAGGCATGTTCAGCTACGGCTTCTGGACTGTAGGCAGGTACTCGAACGATTTTTAAGTTTAGCTTTTTTGCTGCTTCCAAGTCAACTTGATTATATCCCGCACAGCGAAGGGCTATAAGTTTAATTCCTTGTGAGGCCAAAACCTCTAAAGGTGCCTTATCCAGTTGGTCATTGACAAAAGCACAGATTGCTTCATGGTCCTGGGCTAAAATAGCCGATCGCTGATCTAGTTTTGCTTCGAAAAAACTGATTTGATGAGGATAGTTAGGAAGCCATTTTTCGAAACTTTCCCGATCATATTTTTTTGTACTAAAAAAAGCTACTCGCATAAATATTAAGAGTCTTTGATCAATTGATAGACTGAGAATCTTGTTTTTTCTTCTTCAATTTCGGGGTTTTCAGGTTCCTGAACCAAAAATTTCCCATCCCCTAATCCAAATAAAATAGAACCAGGCACTGATGGAAGTTCTGGCCCAACCTGCTTCCCATCTAAGATAATTATAATACTATTTTCTTTGGGATCAATTGTCGGAGTATAGGTAGCATCCTCTGCAATTCGAGTTTGATAAGCAGCCTCGCTAATTCCCTTATAATAATTGATAAGGAAAAGGTTAGGCTCAAGTTGGATTAATTGCTTGTTTCTTCCTGCTAAAAAGCGGAGAGGGGTAATTCCCTCATCATTTCCTTGGGTGCCTATTGGAACGGGAGAATAGGACATAAATTCTTCGTGATTCAGAGGGATTGTCTTGGATAGATTAAATAGGGGAAGATCATAGATCTCTATCTCTTTTGACAAGGCATGTACTAGCCATAGTTCATCTGTTATATGGTCCACCAAAAAACTTTTGGTCATTAATTCCTGATAAATTCCCTCTGTATTCTTGTATGGACTTTCCTCTCGATAAGGAACGACTGATTTCATTTCCCCTGTTTGAATGTTGATTTGGAAAAAGTTTTTGAGCGTATCTCTTCCCTCTTCATTCATGATTAAGTAGTGAGCCGATAAATAATTGCTTGGCCCGACTAAGTACATGGTACTATCCCCATTTTGAAAATATTCTGTCCTTCCCATAGGACCGAAGGTTCGTATCGGTAGTGGGGATTGAATCCGTTGTTCTTGGAGTACTTCATAGTTCGAATTATAGGTGACAATTCGAAAAGGTAATTCTACAACTCGCTCTTGATTTGGGCCGAAACTGATTCCGATCGGATTCCAATTTCCATATAAACCCGGTCCTTCACCTTTCTTTTTAACCCGTTTTAATATTTCGCCCTCCTCTGAAATTTCTAAAATCTCGTCCTCTACCATGGAGTACCCTAAGTAAATTCCTTCTTCAGGGGAGTAGTCTCGAATAAAGACTCTAGTCAAATTTTCAACCTCAAATGAATCAATTTTGGTAAGGAAATATGGATTGTCTTCGGTACTTTTTTCGGAGGCCTCCTTTTGTGAGCAGGAAGTAATTAAGGCTATGAATCCAAAGAAGGTAAAATATCGAGAGAATGACATTTTATAAATATTTAGTTTTATTATTTAAATATCGTTGAAGATACGGAATATTTTATTTTTCAGTTTGAATGCCAAGAAAAAAATTATTTTCCAGTTAATTAGAGTAGCCTAATGCATATCACTATGAAAAAGACATTCCTGATTCTAGCCTTTGTGGGATTATTTTCTTGCCAAAATGAAAAATCTGAAATCGTAAAAGAAGTGGAAATTATAAAAACAGAGGAATCCATGCCAGATTCTGTTCTTCGACACGTAGTTTATTTTTCTTTCAAGGATAGCTCCTCTCAGGATGATATTCAGGAAGTGATTGATGCTTTTAGAAATCTTCAAAACGAGATTCCCGGAATACAATCATTTGAATGGGGAGTGAATTCCAGTCCTGAAGGAATCAATAAAGGACTTACCCATGCCTTTACATTGACATTTCATTCTGCTGAAGACCGAGATGCTTATTTGCCACATCCGGCTCATAAGGCCTTTGGCGAAGTATTAGGACCTCACCTGAAAGATGTCTGTGTAGTAGATTATTGGACCCGTCACTAATTACTGGTCGAAGGGAATCCCGGAGGTATCGACTTTCCCCGTTTCTTTCACTGAAATGACTTCGGTGACGATGAAATTACTTGTTCCTCTCCAGGGAAGTTTCCCGTTGTATTCCACATATCGTAGCTCCACATGCTTGCCTGAGGATCGCTCTAGTTGTGCCGCTACATCATCATCAATTACACTAAATCGAAATTCATTGCTTTGCAAGGCTCCTGCAGTGGGGCTTTGGAAGCCTTCTTGAACGACTCTCCCTTCGAAGGTTTTAAATATGACCCCCTTTTTCATGAAGTAATTCAAAGAACCGGCTTTGACTCCTTCACCGAAGACGAAAAAGAATCTCCACCAGATGAAGATGGAAAGAAAAACGATTAAAATTATCCCGGAGATCCAAGCGAATTTTTTCATAGTCGTAGATTTAATATTCTAAATATAAATAGTCCCGGGAATTATTTGAGGGCAAAAGAAAATTTTAAACTCTCGCTTTATCTTCTGGTTTTTGGAATATGCAGCAATCGATTTTTAATTCTTCCAATAATAATATTCTCCCTCATCATGGGGAGATTCGTCTCTACGATCAATTTTTTTCTAAAGAGCAGGCCGACTTTTATTTTGAAACTCTTCAAAATACCATTCAATGGAAACAAGAGCCCATTTGGATGTTTGGGAAAAAAGTAATGCAGCCCAGGTTAACTGCACTTTATGGAGATTCGGAAAAGACGTATTCTTATTCAGGAATTTCGATGAAACCATTTCCATGGACTAAAGAACTTCTGGAAATCAAGTCCTTAGTAGAAAAATTAGTAGAAAAGCCATTTACTCATGTCTTGATGAATTTCTATCGAGACGGTCAGGATAGCATGGGTTGGCATCGGGATAATGAATCCACCTTAGGTCCTAATCCAGTAATTGCTTCTGTGAGTTTTGGTGCTTCCCGAAATTTTCAGATCCGAAATTATTTCGATAAGTCTGAGAAAATCCAAATCCCATTGAATCACGGAAGTCTTCTCATTATGGAAGGAGAAAGTCAGCACCATTGGGAACATCAAATTCCCAAATCGAAAAGGGTTTTTGGAGGAAGAATTAATCTCACGTTTAGAAGGCTGATTTAACAAAAAAAGGAAGACAATGAGCCTTCCTTTTTAACCAAACTGATTCAACAAACAAAATCATTAATCTACCAACCACAAATACTCTCCGTATCCTGCTGCTTCCATTTCAGATTTAGGAATAAATTTCATAGCAGCCGAATTCATGCAATATCTTAAGCCCGTAGGAGCTGGACCGTCGTAGAAGACATGACCTACATGACTGTTTCCAAACTTACTTCTTACTTCCACTCTGGTCATTCCAAAACTCTTGTCTATCGGTTTTTCAAGAAATCTAGCGTCTATTGGTTTGGTGAAACTAGGCCAGCCGGAACCTGATTCATACTTATCCTTTGAGCTGAACAAAGGTGCACCTGAGACGATACAGACATAGATTCCCTCTTCTTTATTTCCATTGTATTCGTTTTGGAACGCAAATTCAGTAGCATCCTCCATAGTCACTTCATATTGCATGGGAGTTAGCTTTTCTTTCAATTCCTTCTTGGAAGGGGCTGTGTATTTTTCCTCACTTAATTCAGGCCAATGCTTTTTGATAAAGGCATCTCTTCCACTGCCTTTTCTGTAAGCATAATAATCCACTGGATTTTTCTTGTAATAATCCTGATGGTATTCTTCAGCGGGGTAAAAATTGGTGTACTTAATGATAGGAGTAGCGATTGGCTTTTCGAAGCGTCCAGATTCATCTAATGATTTTTTGGACTCCTCAGCTACTTTCTTCTGTTCGGCTGAATGGTAAAATATTGCAGATTCGTACTGAGAACCTCTGTCATAAAACGAACCACCTACATCAGTGGGATCGTAGGTTTGCCAGAAAATATCCACCAATTCTGAATAACTGATCACTTCTGGGTCAAAAGTGATTTGAACAGATTCGCGATGGGAAGTTCTTCCACTGCTGACTTCTCCGTAGGTTGGATTCTTTTCTTTTCCTCCCGCGTAACCTGAGATTACAGTGATCACTCCATCCAAATCTTCAAAAGGTGCTTCCACACACCAGAAACAACCTCCAGCGAAGGTCGCAAGCTCAGTTCGCCCGCTGAATTGAGCTAATTTTTCGGCATCAGAGGGAGCAATCGATTGCTCAGCCTGATTCTCTGTGGGACTACTACAGGCAAGGATGAAGCTTAAAATCAAACTATACATTGGTAGCTTTTTGATTTTTGAAATAAACATTATCAAATAAAATTTTTCGTGAGTTCGAATTTTGGTCTCGAATTTGAACCAATTGATAAACCATTCCAAATGGATTCTGTTTGAATCTACCCTGACTGTTACGAAGGAATTCCGACTAGGGGTTAGAAATCAGGTGATAATTTAGTCGTGAAAAGCTCTACGACAATAAAAAGTAAAGGTTTATGGAAAAAGTACGGTTAGGGATTTTTGCTTTAGTTTTCCTTTATTTCCTTTCAGTTCCCAGCTTTGGGCAGCAAGGCTCAGGCCTAGGAATAAAGTTTGGAACGAATTACAATACCTCGGGGAAGTATTTTAAAGACCTGGGAAATGTTTGGCAGGATCCACTCGGAAATGTAGGTTATCACGCCGGGCTTTTTTATACCATGAATTCCTATGATATATACTTGCGACCTGAGCTAGTTTATACCGAAACGAGATTTCAAACTGTAGACGGGGAAGCCTTTTCCAAGCGAATTGATGTCCCTGTTCTTTTGGGAATTCGGCTTTTTCAGGTTCTTACAGCTTTTGGAGGTCCTTCTGCCCATTACACGTTAAAGGATAATTTTCTGCCTTCTCAAGTAGATGAATTTAATAAACGTCTCCGATTGGGCTATCAGTTTGGATTGGGAGTGGCTATTGGACCTGTTGGTTTGGATCTTCGATATGAGCGCGAATTCAACGATCAAAAAATTAATCTGGAGCGAATCCTTGGTCAAGACAGGAACTTCCGTTCCCAGCAGATCATTTTAGCGGTTTCATTACGAATTTTTGGCCCTTAACTATTGGGAAATATCGTAGCGATTTGATTTTATTTTTCAGGAAAGTATTTCTCGAAAACCTTTTTCCAAAGCTCATATCCATCTTCGTTCATGTGTAAACGGTCTTCAATAAAGATCGTCGAAATTGGTTCTCCATTTTCACCAAGCATGATATCCCACACATTGACAAATTCTACTCCATCCTTTTCCTCACAATAGGCCTTCATCGCCTTATTCAGCTTTAGGTAATTTTCTTTTTTATCCCATCGGGAAGGACTAGGTTTTGCGCTGATTAAAAAAATCTCAGTGCTAGGGTCAACCACTTGAATCCGCAGAATGATTTGCTCCAAATCCTGCATGATTTCCTCCGGACTCAAACCAGCATGAATATCATTATCCCCTTCGTATATAAAAACCCGGGAAGGATTAAACTGAAGTACCAAAGGATACAAATGTCTTTTTAAATCAGAGGCTTTAGAACCTCCAAAGCCCGTGTTTATGATGGGATAATCCGGAAAATCAGCTTGCAAATTTTTCCATAATCGAATGGAAGAGCTCCCTGTAAACAAAGTGCTCCCAACCTGATAGCCATCTCGTTTTATTCGTTGGGTAATTTCCTTTACTTCATTTTCGAAAGGGATTTCTTGACCGAAAGAAAACGATACGATCCCAATTAGGGTCAGTAAAAAGAGAAAGCCTACTTTTTTCATGTACTTATTAATTGTTTTTAAATGGCCATGTGGAATGCCTTAATTTCATTATTCCCCTACGTGTCATCCGTCGATAGGAGCCTTACAAAATCAAACATAAGCCAAAAAATGACTGAACCAAAACCGTTCATCCCCTGAACGGAACCGAACAACCCGAACAAAAATTGAGTCTGTCCCTTTGGATTTTTTATCCCTAAAAAATGCCTTTTCGTCCCAAAATCCCTCTATTCGGTTAAATCCCAGGATTTTGGTATTCATTTGGAGGAATTCAGTCGTTATCCTAATGGTCAATCACCAAACTTATCCTTTATGAATTCACTTATCCGTTTTTTCTGGTTTTGTAGTGGAGCCAACTTTTCTATTTTAAAGCGAACTCCCACAGAGTCCAATAAATATGTCGGAATAGGAGCCACGGTATTTTTCACAGGTGTTTTGGCG
This sequence comes from Algoriphagus kandeliae, assembly GCF_004571135.1. GTDB lineage: Bacteria > Bacteroidota > Bacteroidia > Cytophagales > Cyclobacteriaceae > Algoriphagus > Algoriphagus kandeliae. Next base: position 641,111 of record NZ_SPSB01000003.1, on the reverse strand, counting down.
GCTTTAGCTGCAGGCTATGCCTTGTTTACCGTCTTCCAATCCATCTGGCCAGCAATAGGTTTTGGATTCCTTTGGGGTTTGATGATTTTTAATCTGGACCGATTCATTGTGTCCAGTATGCGAAAAAAAGAGAACACTTGGGCAGAATGGAAATTGGCTATCCCTCGTTTGGTATTGGCGGTCTTGCTCGCTTTAGTGATCTCCAAGCCGCTGGAATTGAAAATGTTTGAGCGGGAAATCAATAGAAAGTTGGATGAAAAAAAGACAGAATTTATTACCCAATCCAAAGCAAATTTGGCTAAAGGATTCCCCGAAATTCAGGAACTGGAAGTGAAGATTGACACGCTGAAGCGCGAAGTGGAGGATGCTGAAGCTTTTCGAGATAAACTTCAACAGGAATATGATGCAGAGCGATTTGGTGAGAAAACTACTAGCACCAGTGGAATAGTAGGCTTGGGGACTAATGCAAAAAAGAAAGAGCAGCAATTGGATGCAGCACAGTCTGCGTTAAATTCTTTAAGAGAAAGAAATCAAGTTCGTATAGACACATTAGAGGCACAAATCCGGCAATTCATGGCGTTGCGTCAGCAGGAATTTGAAAAGCAGCAACCCGGAATAGAGGGCTTTGATGGCTTAGCGGCAAGAATGGACGCCTTGTCAGCTTTGACTGAGGAAAGTGGGGCAATGGCCTTGGCAAATGTCTTTATCATGCTATTGTTTATTGCCATTGAGACTGCACCGATTTTTGTGAAATTAATTTCTCCGCGGGGACCATATGATGAACTATTGGAACTCCATGAGGATAAAGTGAAGCTTTTCAAAAGCGAAAAATGGACTTTTGCAAAAGGTGAATCTGAGGCGCGGGTCGATTATTTTCAAGGGACCCATTTTTATGCTATGCAGCTGAAAAAAGAAAAGACCAACCGGAAAAATGAAGTAGAAACAAGTAAAGAAATTGGAGGAATGGGTTGAAAATTGGAATTAGATCAAACTTTTTCGGGAAGTATTAAATCCAATTGATCCATCGTTTTGCTGACGGATTTCCATTCAGCAAAACTTATAATTCGAATGAGGAAACTCAGGAATTTCCCGGGATTGATCAGTTTTCGAGCAAGCTCTGCAATGTTTTTATCTCGTTTTTCAATCTCTATATTTTGATTCCCAGCAAGGTGATATTCGTTCGCATATTTCCAGGCACCATCTCGGGCAAGTTGGATGGAGAAGTTGAGAAGCATCTCATCTTTTCCTTTTGCAAGGGGAATCAGCCAACCAAAAATGGGGGACACCTTACTAATGTTGGCTTTCACATCATCGACCAATTCTGAAAGTAAAAGGTTGATCTGATCGAAATCCCCTTTAATTTTTGATAGGTCTTTTCCCTTCATGGTTTCAGATGCGGCAATCCCCAAATCCAAATTTATATGTGCATTGATTCCAAGAAATAAATGCTGCAAGACGAGATGTTTTGAATTTCTACTTGCTTCAAATGCTATTCGCCAGCTTTCTGTAGGGTTTTTTCCTGATTTCCATTCCTCATATGCATCAATGAACCGTTTTGCAAAAAGTACATCCAAAACTTCCATTCGTTTATTATCCTCAAATTCACCTGCTAAAATCCCATCTCGAACTCTTCGGGTGACTTGGCGATATAGAATCGTGAAATACCCAATTCGACTTTGATTAATCCGGCATTCATCCACGATACTATCCAACCGGTTTAAGACTTCCTGGATAGTTTCCATTTATTTTTTGATAAAAAATTCCTCCAAAATATCCCCAACATAATAAGCAACTAGAGCCGCTAAAAAACCAAGCGCCAAGGTTTCCAAAATGCTTTTGATAGGAGAGGTTTGGTTAACCCAGCTTTTCATCCAGCCGATGAGTATAAAGGCAAAACCAGTAAGAATGCTGGTAAATAAAAAGATGTGCTTTTCGATTTGGCTGAAAAAATCGATCAGATATACGAGTAAGGGAATGAATCCGACTAGGATAAATGAAACCAGCGTGGCAAGTCCAATTTTAAGTGGACTTTTATTGTCCTGCATCATTTCCAATTCATCCTTCATCATTTCCGCTACCCATAGGTCTTTGTCCGAGCAAATTTGATCTACTACTTTTTCCAAAAGCTCCCCCTTAAAACCTTTCGCTTTGTAAATGTCGCGGATTTCTTCTCGCTCCAAATGCGGAAGATTTTCTACTTCCCAATACTCAATTTTTTCGTGCTTTTTAAAATTTTCCCGTTCCGATTTGGAGGAAAGAAAAGCTCCTACGGACATAGAAAATCCGTCTGCAAGTAAGTTTGCAAAGCCAAGAATAATTATGACACCCGTATCTAAATTGGCTCCAAATCCACCCGCTACCACGGCAAAAGTTGTGACAGCACCATCTATGCCTCCATAAACAAATTCCCGAAGGTATTCTTGTAGCTTTCCGAATCTTTCAGCGTCTTGGTGATACTTTTCTTCCATGGGTTAGTTGAGGTTTTTCAGGAAAAAGTTTTTGACATTTTCGCCCATGACAGCGCGGATTTCAGCTTCTGTGAACCCCTCTTTCATAAGGCCTTCTACAATCAACGGCAATCCGGTAATATCAAATGGGACTGCTACGGAACCGTCATAATCAGAGCCCAATGCCACATATTCGATCCCAACCAAATCACGTACATGTTTGATCGAGGCGATGATATTCGGAAGTTCGGGAGTTCCTACTGCCATATCGAAAAAGGCAATTCCAATTATTCCGCCATTTTCAGCGATTTTTTGAATTTGCTCATCGCTCAAATTACGTTGTGAGTCTAAAATGGCTCTTACTCCCGTATGGGAGACAATGACTGGCTTGGTGGAAAGTTCCAAAACATCTTCAACAATTGCTGGAGAAGCGTGGGCCAAATCAATAAAAATCCCAAGCTCATTCATTCGTTTGACTACTTGCTTTCCAAATTCGGAAAGTCCATCTCCGCTTTCGCCATGTGCAGATCCTCCTAATTCATTATCAAAGAAATGGGTAGGGCCGATCATACGAATTCCAGCTTCATAAACCGCTTTCAAGTTTTCAAGATTCCCTTCCAAAGCATGAGCTCCTTCTATTCCGAGCATTGCCCCAATGACAGCTGGGTCTGATTTCCTTTTTTCAAGAAGGTTTTCTAAATCCGCTTTACTTTTTACCAAAATCGCTTTTCCATCTTCTTTGGTCACAAAGCCTTCCAGTGCCTGCGCCTGAGATAATGTTCGATTGATTAAACTAAACCAATTCATCGGACTTTCTCCCTTCATGATGGTAAGGGGAGTGATGTTGTCAAAGGTGTCCTCGCTGTTTTCCTGCATATTTTGGCCGGCAGGAGATTTAGATACGATGGTGAACATTTCCAAGCTCACATGAGCCTCCCGCATTCTTGGAAAATCCACATGACCCCGATCTCCCCGTTTGGTCAAATCTCTCCCCCATAATAAGGCATCACAATGGAGGTCTGAAATAAAATCCAAGCGGTTGTAAAGTTCCTGTGCTTCAGGGGAGACTTCGTATGGAGATTCTATCTTTACTGGATTTCGTGAGGATTCGACATAGGAGGGAACCGTATTGATGCCGATCAGGTAGATCACGAAAAGTATTACTAAGAAAATCAGTACTTTTTTCATAGGCTGGTGATTTCATTCATAAGTTAAGAAAGTTCTTCCATTTGGATTTTGGAAGTTGATATAGAGAATTGAATTTTTTCTCAAAAAAGGATTGAAAAATATTTTTCTGAATTTGGAATAATTACTTCTCTTTTTGTATGTTTAAGAAATTTTGGTATCTCAAAATTGAATCAATGTTGAGAATTGCCAAAGTTTATTTGGTTTTACTTAATCAACAATAGACCCATGAAAGAAGCCTGTTTGAAAAAACAGGCTTTCTTTTTTTATAGATATTCTTGATTTCTTGTTGGGTTTAAAGAAACTGGTTTCAAAAAGACCCTATTTCTATAAAAATTTTGTTAAAAAGTCAAAAAAAGGTTTTTTGGTATTCATATAGAAATCTATAAGAAATAGACTAATCAAATGAGGGCTCACAAAAAAACCTCCCCGAAAATTCGGAGAGGCTTTCTCATCAATTAACCCTTTAATCCAAAAAATATCTATGCATCTGGCAAATCTTTCTTTGCCAGGTAGAAGTCTACCATTTCGTAATCACTTGCTTCACGCTCTTTCATTTCCTCTACAGTTTTTGGTGGAGGAACGATAGCTTTCTCACCAGGGGTCCAGTTTAAAGGAAGAGCCACTTTGTATTTGTCAGCTGTTTGAAGAGCGATCAAAGCTCTTTTGATCTCGTCCATATTTCTTCCCACATTCAATGGGTAGTACATGATCAACCGGATTTTTCCACTTGGATCGATGAAGAAAACTGCACGAACTGCAGCAGTTTCACTTTCTCCAGGTTGAAGCATTCCATACAGCTTGGAAACACTCATGTCGATGTCCGCGATAATTGGGAATTCGAATAAAACGCCAGTATTTTTCTTCACGTTATTCACCCATGCAATGTGTGCGTGGATAGAGTCAATGCTCAATCCGATCAATTTGGTGCCTCGCTCATCAAAGAATTTTTGATCCAAAGCAAAACCACTCATTTCTGTAGTACAAACTGGCGTAAAGTCGGCTGGGTGAGAAAAAAGAATGGTCCAGCTATCCTTGATGTATTCAGAGAATTTGATTTTCCCAGTGGTTGTCATTGCCTCAAAATCGGGCGCTTGGTCACCGATTCTTGGCATTGTGATTATTTCCTTTTCAGTATTCATTGTGTTATCGATTTTGTTATTTGATAGAACAAATCTAACTCAGTTCTAAGGCTTAAATCGTGACCTAGGTCACTCCCGAGGCCATTCAGATCCATTTTTGTGATTGTCTTTTTCTATGTGCCATGCAGGATTTTCGATCTCGTTTTCATAGAGGTAATTGACGATCTTTTCCAAATCTGTATCAGAGATCATAGGCTTTGGCATGAGTCCAAATCGTTTGATAGGTCCTTTCATCAAGGCTTTTTCTTCATTTGGATTCTGAACAAAGCTTTTCATTGCTTCAGTGAAAGGTTCCTTTTCAGGATAAGCTTTCAGGTAATGATTTTTTACTCCCCAAAGAGGGGGAGCAATGATTTCATCATGAGATTTGGACTTTGGATTGTGGCAGGTATAGCAATGCTTTTGAAGCAAAAGCAATCCTTCTACATCTGGATTTTCTGATTTTAGGAATTGTTGGTTTTGAGGAATTTGATTTTCTGGTTTTGCTACAAATACAAGAATTGCAACTAATAGTGGGATTATGTTCATTTGCTCATGAATTAAAGTCCGGAACAGGTGCTCTTTGGAGTGCTGATGATTAGGTCGTATTCTGCTTGAGTGATAAATTCTGGTGTGTAGGTAAGTCCAAGAGTGGATGCTTGTCCTTCAAATGCTCTCATATGATTTTTAGAACCACACATGAGATTTTCATAAAGTGATGCTAATTGATCATCATTGGTTTCTTTGATTGCATTTTGAAGATCAAGGATATCCATATCCTCTATATACAACCCTACAAGAATTGCTTCTTGATGGGAAATATCTACTCTAGCGATCAATTCCGCGTAAAGGGTTTGAATTGCAGGAATTGTGAATTCACCTTCAGTAGTGCTACCATCCAAGGGATCATCCAAGTTTAACCTATCCATATTGGTCAATACGGCTGTTACATGTTGTGATTCACTGGAAATAATATTTTCAAATACCTGAAGGTCATACTTGGAATATGCATAAGCATAGACATCGTGGGCCATTTTCTCCTCTTCCCTTGTAAAAAGAAGAGTTTCTTTTACTGCGGTGCTGACCTGCGGAATTATTACCGGGTCCTTTTCCTTGTCGTCCTGGCAGGAGACAAATGAAAGCAGTAGGAATGCGAATGTGAATAAGCGTTTCATAGTTATATGTGGGCTTTTTATCCTTGATTAATTTCAGCTAAAAAACCCAAACAGGTGGTGATTTTCGTCACTCTGGAAAGTCAATAACTGTTTTCATCCAGCTTAACTTTTCCTCTATAGGTCCAATAAATAATCACCGTGTAGGAAACGACAAATGGAAGCCCGAAAGCAGCTAAAATAGCCATAGTTTTCAGGGTGTATTGGGAAGAAGCAGCATTGTAAATATCCAAATTGAAGGCTGGGTCTAAATTGGAAATCATTAAGTTTGGAAATATACCAAGCGCAAAAAGCATCACAATTGCTCCAATCATGCTGGCTGAGGAAATAAAGGTCCAGCCATAGTTTCCCTTTGCTAAGGTTCGTGGGATATTTGCTATTGCTAGAATATTCAAGAAAACCACCGTCCAGGCAAATACAGAAATTAAAGTCTGATGATTTTCTACCAATTCATGTTTATTTCCTGGAAGGTCAATTTGACCGAATGAAAAATTAGCAATCATTTCTGGCTTCATATAAAGCGTCAGGCCGGAGAAGATCAAATAGAAAATCACAAAAATCCAATAATTGGTTTTGATCCATCCTTGAATCTGTTTTTGGAGCTCCCCTTCTGTCTTCATGTTAAGGTAAATGGCGCCATGCAGAGCAAACATGGATAAGGCAAAGAATCCTGCAGCCAAAGAATAAGGATTGAGTAGGTCGAAGAAATTTCCTTGGTATTCCATGTCACTACCAATGTGGAATCCCATGACCACATTTCCGATCGCAATTCCAAAAAGAAGAGCTGCTGTAATAGAGCCTATACTGAATCCCCAATCCCAAAAATTTCGCCAGCGTGGATTTTCTTCTTTGGACCGAAACTCTATGGAAACCGCCCGAAAAATCAAGGCTACCAGGAGAAGCATGAATGGAAGGTAAAAGCTTGAAAAAGCGGTGGCATAGACATTAGGAAAAGCCGCAAAAAGAGCTCCACCTGCGGTAATGAGCCAAACTTCATTTCCATCCCAAACAGGACCGATGGCATTCATCAAAATGCGTCGATTATAATCTCCTTTGCTTCGTAGATGCAAAATCCCCACTCCCAAATCAAAGCCATCCAAAATGGCATATCCTATTAGAAGCACTCCTACCAATATGTACCAGACAATGTTGAAGTCCATAGCTTAATGTGATTTTATTGCGTCCATTCGTTCTGCTTTTTTCTTAAATCCGACTTCCACTGCGGCCAAGTGTTCAGGTCCATGTTTGATCTCACGATCCAGTACATAGAGCCAAACGAAGAAGAGTAGAATGTAAACCAGCAAAAACAAGAGTAAAGAAATCATCACTTCCGGTGTAGAAATGGATTTTGAGACTCCTTCACTTGTACGGAGAAGGCCTTGCACGATCCAAGGCTGACGGCCTCTTTCTGCAGAAACCCATCCCAATTGGTTGGCTAAGACAGGTAAGGCAACGGCAGGTACATATAATTTGATCAACCAAGACCAACTTGGAGTGAATAGTTTTTTCTTCCAAAGCAAAATCAGACTTAAAACCGTAGCTCCAATAAATAGCATCCCTAAAGCTACCATAAGGTGATAGCTTTGAAATACCCCGTTAACAGCCGGCCAATCTTCCTCTGGAAATTCTTCAAGTCCTTTGACTTCACCCTCGAAATCTCCATGAACCAAAAAGCTCAGCATTCCCGGAATGGCAATGCCGGAAGTTTCTCTTTTTTCAGGATCCGTCCAGCCAAAAAGATAGAGTGGGGCATTAGTTTGGGTTTCATAAAGTCCCTCAAATGCCGCCAATTTTGCAGGTTGCCATTCTTCAACCACCTTGGCGTGTTCATGACCAACTAGCGGTTGAGCAATGGAAGCGATAGCGGCTAACCCCAAGGCAATGGCGAAAGATTTTTGTGCAAATTCAATATTTTTCTTTTTGATGAGGTAATAGGCTGAAACGCTCATTACCAAAAAAGCGCCCTGAATCCAAGCTCCCAGAATCACATGAGTAAACCTGACCATGGATGAAGGGTTGAAAACCATTTCCCAAAAGTCTGTGATTACAGCTCTTCTGATCCCATAGTCTACAACAATTTCATAGGCCACAGGCGTTTGCTGCCAGCTGTTGGCAACCACAATCCAAAATCCGGACAGCATACTTCCCAAGGCTACCATGATCGTTGCGAAAAGGTGCATTCCGGGCTTTACCCTATTCCAGCCAAAAAGGAGAATGGCCAAAAAGCCTGACTCTAAGAAGAAGGCAAAAATTCCCTCGGCGGCCAATGGGGAACCGAAAATATCTCCTACAAATCTGGAATAAGTAGACCAATTGGTGCCAAACTCAAATTCCATTACAATCCCAGAAGCTACTCCTACAGAGAAATTAGCCGCGAAAATCTTAATCCAAAATCGAGTGATTTTCTCATAGATTTTCTTTTTCGTAATTAGAAAAAGCGATTCAAAGACCACCAATAGTAATCCCAACCCAATACTAAAAGGAGGGAATATGTAATGAAACATAATGGTGAAGGCAAACTGAATGCGTGAGAGCGTTTCTACATCCCAAGTCATAATACTTGTTTTTTGGAATTTTTGTAAATCAGAAAAGTAGTCACGATGAATACCAAGCCGATCAGAATTTTTAAAAGTTTTGCTCCGTCAAATCCACCAAAACCTTCTCTTAAAAATGGTATCTTTACGAGGATTCTATATGAAATCATTAACCCTAAACCGAGTAAAAAAAGAACTTGGGTATTTGATTTCATATTTTAAGGAGTTCTATTTGGAACAAACTTTTTCAAAATTACCTTTCGAAAAAAAGAAAAAGGTGATTCTGGTCACCTTTTCAATTAACAACAACTTTCGTTCATGAAAAAACAAATCGGAGAGTTTTTAGAGCTTTGTTATCCAACTTTTGAAGCAGGACTCAAAGAGGAAATTCTATCCATCGCAACCTTGCAAGTTTTGCCACCTGATGCCTTGATGATGGATATCGGTCAAAAAGTTGAAATCATCCCCTTGATAGTATCCGGTCAGGTAAAGGTTTTTCGGGAGGATGAAGACGATCACGAGTTGTTTTTGTACTATCTAGGCCCGGGAGAAGCCTGTGCAATCACGATGATTTGTTCGGCTCGAGAGGGATATTCCAAAATCAAAGCTATTCCTGAAGAGGAGACCATCATTATTTCTGTTCCGATTTCTAAACTCGATGAATGGATGCCCAAATACCAATCTTGGTATTATTTCGTCATGGATACCTATCAGGATCGATTTGAAGAATTGTTGAAAGTGGTTGATGGGATTGCATTTCATCGAATGGATGAGCGTTTGTTGGAGTATTTGGAAAAAAATTCGGCGGCGAGTCAAAGTTCTATTATCCATAAAACCCATCAGCAAATAGCTCAGGAACTAAATTCCAGTCGGGAAGTGATTACCCGCCTGTTGAAAAAATTAGAGCAACGTGGGGTCGTAAGGGTCAATCGAAATCAGATTGAATTACTGGAATAATTGAATCCTAAGGCCTCTAAAAGGGCCTTTTTTCGTTTTTCGAAAGAAAAATTTTGGGCAATTCGGGTAGAAGCATTTTTGGATAATTTTAGCAAATCCTTCGCTGCTATCTCTTGCATTAATTCTTCTAAAAGTTGAAGATCCTTTTTGGCCAATATTCCCCCGCAATCCCCAATAATTTCCGCAATAGCCCCTACAGCAGATCCAATTGGAATGCAACCACAAGACATAGCTTCACCGAGAGCATTTGGAAATCCTTCGGTGGTAGAAAGCTGCAAGTAAAATTGATGGGAATTGTAAAGTTCCCGAAGCTTTTTAGAATCCAATTTTCCTAAAACTTCAATATTTGAACTCTTTGGTTGATAAACTGAATCTCCCAACAAGGTAAAATCCCAATCGGGATGATTTTTGGCAAATTTTTCGATTAGGTCATATCCTTTGACCCGAGCTCGAGTAGGTTCTGCTGTCCCTGTTGCTACTGATAAAAAGCTCCAGGCATTTCGGGGTTTATTTTGGTTCTTCCAGAATTCCGTATCAAAGCCATTTGGGATAACTTGGATTTGTGTTTTCAGGTCAGGAATTAGATTGAGTAAGCCCTGTTTGGGAGGAAGAGTTGGGTCAAAGGAATAATTCTGCTTGACTAAAGCCTCTGCAACGGGGAGAATCAGTGAGCAATTTTTAAAGGAGTAGACGGTGGCTTTTCGCAGCCACTTTTTCCTAAAATTTCCATAACCGATTTGAGGCATATTCATGCAGTCCATTCCGCCGGCTTGGATAGTGCATCGTTTTCCGAATATTTTTCCAAACCAAACAGGAAGTACACTATGATAGCCCCCAAAAAAACAGAGGTATTGGCTGGTTTTGGGCAAAAACCATAACAATTGAAAAAATTGGAGTATAAAGAAAAAGGGAAGAAAAAGAGGCTTATTGGTAAAGACAAGAGGGTGAATCTTTGATTCCGGACGGATCATTTCCAAATCCCTTTCAATAAAGGCAGTGTGGACTGGAAATGTGTAAATAATCATGGGCTGAAAAATTGATTAAGCTAAGGTAAGCCCTAAAATGAAAAAGGGGAAACCAAGCTTCCCCTTCTTCTTTGATTTATTATTGATTAGATAACCAAGTTCACGATTTTTCCCGGAACGACAATCACTTTTTTCGGTGCTTTACCTTCCAGCCATTTTTGAACTGTTTCATCTGCCAAGGCTGCCTTTTCAATATCCTCTTTGTTCAAATCCAATGGCAGGGATACTTTCGAACGCATCTTTCCATTGATCATGATTGGATATTCAAAGTTGCTTTCTACCAGATATTCTTCCTTGAATTCAGGGAATGATGCCGTTGTTACCGAACCTTCATGACCCAATAATGACCAAAGCTCTTCCGCCACGTGAGGTGCATAAGGAGAGATCAAAACTGCCAAAGGTTCTAAAACTTCCCGCTTGTTACATTTCAAAGCAGTCAATTCGTTCACGCAAATCATGAATGAGGAAACAGAAGTATTGAAGACGTAGGAAGCCATATCCTCTTCCATTTTTTTGATGGCCTTATGAAGGGCTTTTAATTCTTCCTTGCTTGCAGGAGCATCCGAAACTTCAAATTCACCTTTTGAATTATGGTATAGGTTCCAAAGCTTTCGAAGAAACTTGAAAACGCCGTCAATTCCATTGGTATTCCAAGGTTTGAATTGCTCTAAAGGACCCAAGAACATCTCATACAATCTCAAGGTATCCGCCCCATAGCGCTCAATGATATCATCTGGATTGACCACGTTGTACTTGGACTTCGACATTTTCTCCACCTCTGAACCACAGATGTATTTGCCATCTTCCAAAATGAATTCGGCATCAGCCAAATCTGGTCTCCAAGCTTTGAATTTTTCAAGGTTCAATTGGTCGTTGTGAACGATATTCACGTCCACATGCATAGCTGAAGTATCATATTGATCCTTCAATCCTAGAGAGACAAACTTATTTGTTCCTTTTATTCTATACACAAAATTGGATCGACCTTGGATCATTCCTTGGTTGATCATTTTTTGGAATGGTTCATCAATGCTCACCGCTCCGATATCATATAAAAATTTCGTCCAGAAACGGGAATACAGCAAATGACCAGTAGCATGTTCTGAACCACCGATGTACAGATCTACTGCTCCCCAATAATCAGTTTTTGCTTTGTCTGCGAAAACCTGATCGTTTTTGGGATCCATGTATCGGAAGAAATACCAACTTGATCCAGCCCAACCCGGCATAGTGGAGAGTTCCAAAGGATATTCTCCATCTTCTGTTTCATAAGTCCAGTTTTTAGCTCGACCTAGAGGTGGCTCTCCATCTTCGGTTGGTAAATATTTATCTACCTCAGGAAGGACTAGTGGAAGATCTTTTTCATCGATCAAATACGGTAAACCATCTTTGAAATAAACAGGTAGCGGTTCTCCCCAATAGCGCTGTCGAGTGAAAATAGCATCCCGCATACGGTATTGGATTTTGCCCTTTCCGATTCCTTTTTCTTCCAGAAACTCGATACATTTCTGCATGGCTTCTTTCATATACAAGCCTGAGATGAAGCCAGAATTGATAATCAGACCGTCTTTGCCTGGGAAAGACCCGTTTTCCATTGAGCCTTCAATCACCTGCCTAATTTCTAAGCCGAAGTGTTTGGCGAAATTATAATCACGCTCATCATGTGCCGGTACGGCCATCACTGCGCCTGTTCCATATCCAGCCAATACATAATCAGCTACCCAGATTTGGATTTCTTCTCCATTGAAAGGGTTAATGGCATAAGATCCTGTGAAAGCTCCAGAAATGGTCTTTACATCGCTCATTCGCTCACGTTCGGAGCGATTTTTAGCTACTTCGATATATGCTTCTGCAGTTTCTCGTTGGTCATCTGTAACTAATTCAGCAGCCAAATCTGACTCAGGTGCCAAAGCCAAATAGGTCACTCCAAAAATGGTATCGACCCTTGTTGTGAAAACTTTAATTTTTTTGTCAGAGCCTTTCACCTCAAAAAGAACCTCAGCTCCGATGGACTTTCCGATCCAGTTTCGCTGCATTTCTTTGATTGGCTCGGACCAATCTACTTTTTCCAAACCCTGAAGCAAGCGATCAGCATAAGCAGTGATCCGCATGGACCATTGCATCATTTTCTTTCGCTCCACAGGATGTCCCCCTCTTTCAGAAAAACCATCCTTTACCTCATCATTAGAAAGTACCGTTCCCAAAGCTGGGCACCAGTTTACCGTTGTTTCGGCCAAGTAGGTGAGCCTATATCGAAGCAACATTTCCTGCTTTTCTTTTTCAGAAAATGCATTCCATTCTGAAGCTGTAAAAGTTGGGGTTTCATCATCACAGACAGCTTTCACGCTAGAATTCCCCTCTTTTTCAAATCGCTTTACTAAGTCAGCAATAGGCATAGCCTTGTCCGCTTCCAAATCATAATAGCTTTTGAAAAGTTGCATGAAAATCCACTGCGTCCACTTGTAATAAGAAGGGTCCGAGGTGCGAACTTCCCGATCCCAATCAAAAGCAAAACCTATATTTTTTAGCTGTTCTGTGTAGCGGGTAATATTTTGCTCTGTAGTTAATGCGGGATGTTGGCCAGTTTGAATGGCGTATTGCTCAGCTGGCAAGCCAAAAGAGTCATATCCCATGGGGTGAAGGACATTGAACCTTTTGAGCATCTTGAACCGACTGACGATATCAGAAGCAATGTAACCCAGCGGGTGTCCTACGTGAAGACCCGCCCCAGATGGGTATGGAAACATGTCCAGGGAATAAAACTTTTCTCGATTAGGGTCTACTTCAGCTTTGAAGGTTCCGTTTTCTCTCCAGTAGCTTTGCCACTTTTGTTCGATTTCCCTGAAATTATATTCCGCCATGGTTGATGAATTCTTGATTTTTTAGCTAACAGCCTGCAAAAATAGAAAAATAAGACGGCTTTGGTAGCCAAACTTTCAAAACCTCCAACAAGCAGATTTTTCCTTTGATCAATTTTTTTAGACTAGTTTTCAGCTTTTTGGTAAATTCCATGCAATCAACCCACCAATCGTATGAAAAAAATTACAGGAATAAGTCTCGCCTTGCTTTTGGGAATCAGCATAGGTGGCTACGCACAGAAAAAGTTTTCCCCCAAACAAATTGAAGCTCTGAAGGCCGAAGCAGCTGAAATCGTCCAAGCAAATCACAAGCAAAGCCAAGTGATGGTGGATAAAGTATTCAGTTTTGCCGAATTGGGGTTTCAGGAAATAGAATCTTCTAAGTATCTAACGGGCGTCCTTGAGGAAAATGGATTTACCATCGAGAAGGGGATATCTGGTATCCCCACGGCTTGGTGGGCAGTTTGGAGTAACGGAGAAGGTCCGGTGATTGCTCTTGGCTCTGATGTGGATGATATTCCAAAAGCTTCCCAATATCCGGGGGTAGCTTATCACAAACCTATTGTGGAAGGAGCTCCGGGTCATGGGGAAGGTCATAATTCCGGGATTCCTTTGAATATCACAGCTGCTTTGGCAGTGAAGCAAATCATGGAACGTGAAAATATTGGCGGAACATTAATTCTCTGGCCGGGAATCGCAGAGGAACTAGTAGCTGCCAAAGCATGGTACACCCGCGACGGATTATTTGATGGAGTCGATCTGTGTATTTTTACCCACGTTGCAAATAACTTGGCTGTAAGCTGGGGACAGGCTTCTGGTACCGGTTTGATTTCGGTAGAATATACTTTCTCCGGAGATGCTGCTCACGCAGCAGGCGCCCCTTGGAGAGGGAAAAGTGCTGCTGATGCAGTGGAACTCATGAATATTGGTTGGAATTACAAGCGGGAGCATTTACATCCTTTGAAAAGATCTCACTCTGTAATTACCGATGGAGGCGATCAGCCAAATGTAGTTCCTTCCAAGGCTTCTATCTGGTATTATTTCCGCGATGTGAAATATGACGGAATCATGGAAATGTATCAGCAGGCGACCAATATCGCAAAAGGAGCAGCTTTGATGACCGATACAGAAATGACATATAAGATTTTAGGTACAGCATGGCCGCGTCACTTTAATAAGGTGATTGCTGAGACCATGTTTGATAACATTCAAAAGGTAGGTTTGCCTGAATGGGATGAAAACGATCAGACCTTGGCGAAAGCCGTGCAAAAAGAAATGGGGTCTGAGGAGAGGGGACTTGCTACCGAATTGAGTGAATTGGGCAAGCCCGTTGAAGAACTTCGAAGTGGAGGCTCAGATGATATTGGCGATGTGTCATGGGTAGTTCCTACCGTAACTTTGCGTTTTCCTTCCAATATTCCGGGCTTACCTGGCCACCATTGGAGTAATGCAATTGCGATGGCGACTCCGATAGCCCATAAGGGTGTTACTGCTGGAGCAAAGGTGGAAGCTATGACCATTTTGGACTTTTTGCTTCAGCCTGAATTAGTGGATCAAGCGTGGGATTACTTCAATAATGTGCAGACCAAAGAAGAGCAGTATAAGCCCATGATCACTCAAGATGATGCGCCACCAATCTATCTCAATTCTGAAATCATGAAGAAATTCCGTCCTGAATTGGAGAAATTCTATTATGATGAAACGAAGTACGATACCTACTTGGAGCAATTGGGAGTGACATATCCAACGATTAAAAAAGATTGATCTTCATTTACGATTTACGATTTTTGATTTACGACACTATTTTGAACCTCAATCCTAAAATTCTGAAGTTTTGCCAAGTGAAATTAGGGTTGAGGTTCTTTAAGACGTCGTAAATCGTCATTCGTAAATCGTAATTACAAAAAAACATGCAGTTTAAAATCCGTCATGCTTCTCCCGAAGAGCTCCTCTGGATTCATGAACGCATCCCGGAGTTTCCCGGAAAGGCTTCTTTGGATTTTTATAGAGAACGATTGAAGCATCGACTTTTTCTTGCTTTGGTGGCGGAAAGGGACGGCGAGTTGTTGGGTTTCAAAGTTGGCTATCAAAGTGATAATCCTGAGACTTTTTATTCTTGGATGGGTGGAGTAAAACCTGCTTATCGAAAAAAGGGGATTGCTAATGTACTAGCGGAATACCAGGAAAATTGGGCAAAGGAAAAGGGTTTTCGATTCATTTATTTCAAAACCAGAAACCGATTCCCAGCCATGATCAACTTCGGTCTTCAAAGAGGGTTTAAAATCATGGAAGTTATTCCAAAAGGAGGGGTGGAGGATTATCGAGTTGTCATGCGGAAGGAGTTGTAAAGTGGAAAGGTGAAAAGTTGCAAAGTATGACAACTCAACCTTCCAACTTTTCTACTTTGCAACCTTCCAACTTTCATCCTACCTTTGCGCCTCATTCAGCGGTTCGATCACCCGCTTTACCAAAAATTTCAATGACGACTCAAGAACTTGTGGCCACAGGCCAGCAGCTTCCAGTCATGGAGGCTTTTTACACTATACAAGGAGAAGGAAGATTTACTGGACATCCAGCTTATTTCATAAGGCTAGGAGGATGTGATGTGGGATGTGTTTGGTGTGATGTCAAAGAATCCTGGGAGGCGGCAAAATGGCCAGTCATCTCTATAGATGAAATCGTCGAAGGAGCCTTGGCATATCCCGGTAGGCTAGTAGTAATTACCGGAGGAGAACCTTTGATATATAATTTATTTCCTCTGACTCAGCTTTTGAAAGAAAAGGGGTTTTCTACTCATATTGAAACTTCTGGAGCGCATCCTTTTTCAGGAGAATTTGACTGGGTTTGCTTTTCCCCAAAGAAATTTAAAAAACCGCATCCCTCTATCTATCAGGTAGCTAACGAGCTGAAAGTGGTCATTTACCATGCAAGTGATTTTGAATTTGCAGAGGAGCATGCTGCACAGGTAAATCCGACTTGTGAACTGAGACTTCAGCCTGAGTGGAGTAAGGCAGATCGCTTCACTTCGGAGATCATTGAATACATCAAAAAGCGTCCCGCTTGGAAAATATCCCTACAAACTCATAAATTTATGGACATCCCATAAATTCATGCGCAGCCTTTTATTCTGCATTTTATTTCTAATTCCTTCCTATTGCCTGATTGCTCAGCAATACTCCATCATCGATGGAAGGGCAATTCGTTACTATGAGGAAGGGGAGCAATTAATCCGTGAAAGGCGGTATGATGAGGCTATTGAAAAATTTCAAGCAGCTATTTCTCGTGAGCGTTCTTTTTTGGAAGCTTATGTGAAAATGTCCCAGTTGTATATTACTACAGGTGACTTGGATAAGGCTCAAGAAGTAGCGGATTTGGGTAAAGCAAGATTATCTGGAAAAAATGCAAAACCCAAACATGCCGCTGATATTGGCTGGGTATACACCAACATTTTTTTAAAACGGGGTGAGTTTCGGGAAGCCTACGATCAATTTCAGGAAATCGATCCGATTTTGGAGGATTCCTTCAAAACGAGTGTGTATTACAAAGACATGAAGGAATTAATGGAATTCCTAAATAGTCAATTAGGTAATGCGCTATCCATCGACAAGGAAAGACTCCAAAGTCCCTTAAATGAATTTAAACTTCAATATTTCCCTGTTTTGACAGCTGATGGAAAACAAATTCTGTTTACCAAGCGAGATGGAATTGGGAATTTTGACAAGGAGGATATTTACACTGCTTTTATGACAGAAAGCGGGGAATGGACTAAACCTTCGAGTATCGCGGAGACGATTAATTCGCCTTATAATGAAGGAACTTGTTCGGTAACAGCCGATGGAAATATTTTAATTTATACTTCTTGTGATGCGCCGGACTCTCAGGGAAGTTGTGATTTGTATGTGGCCTACAAAGTCAATAATAAATGGCAACGCCCGCAGAATATGGGTAAAAATGTGAATTCCCGAGAATGGGATTCACAGCCTTCGCTTTCTGCAGATGGTAGAGTTTTGTTTTTCTCATCGAATAGAAAAGGGGGATTTGGAGGAAATGATATTTGGTATTCAGTAAGAAAAGAGGATGGAAGCTGGTCTGAGGCTAAAAATCTTGGAAGTGTGGTGAATACGCAAAAAGATGAGATTTCACCTTTTATGTTTTTCAACAATGAAATTCTCTTTTTCGCTTCCAATGGCCATCAGGGATTCGGGGGTATGGATATTTTTCTCTCTCGAGTCAAAAATGGTGAATTTTCAAAACCTGAAAATCTCGGATTGCCTATTAATGATCAGCTGGACCAGGTTGCGCTATTCATTACTGCTCAAAAAGACTATGCTTATTTTACGGAGCTCACTACCCAGCAGAAGGAAAATGATCGGGCTTTGTTATATCGTTTCAATTTCCCGCAGGATATATACTTAGGAGATAATTTAACTGTAACAGGAGGGAAAGTTTTCAATTCCAAAACAGGAGAACCCATTGACGCGACTTTGTCCTTGGTTTCTTTGACTAATGACAGTACGCTCTATGAGTTCAGAGCCGATGGCAAAACGGGGGAATTTATGATGCTTTATCCTGAAAATTCCATTTCAGGACTTTATGTAGAAAAGAAGGGGTACTTACCAAAGATCTACAACGTTCAGCGGGATAGTATTCAGAACGTGAAGAACATGGAGGTCGCACTAACTCCGGTTGCTTCGGGTGAAGAATTTGTCTTCGAAAATGTATTTTTTGATTTTGATAAATATGATTTGAAGCCGGAATCATTGAGTTCCTTGCGGCGTCTCATAAAGTTCTTGGAAGAAAATCCGAATGTAAATATCATGATTACCGGGCACACAGATAATGTAGGAAATCCTGGATACAATCAAAGGCTGAGTTTGATGCGTGCTGAAAGTGTGCGAGATTTTTTGATCAAGGAAGGAGTGCATGAAGGCCGTGCCGCGGTGGAAGGCAAAGGTGATCGAGAACCTATGGTGCCAAACACAAATGCTAGAAATCAAGCCTTGAACAGAAGGATAACAATCACTATTCTTTAAAAAATTCGTTTTTGGAATTTTTGCTCTTTTTTGATAAAAACAGCCAACCGCTTATATAATTATTTTTCATCCGTTTAGCTATTTATTTTTTTATAAAATGGGATGCTTTATAAATATTAACTCTTTTTAATTAGTATTTATATAATATTTTGGTAAAAATCAATTTTGAAAAATAAATGTCTGAAATGGATATGGGATTCACTTTTTTGAAAGATTTTTTAATATCCTCAACTAGAATTAACTTTTGTTAACAATTAGATAATCTGAATATTTTTTGGAAAAAGAAGCATTTATCTAAAGAAACAAAATAATCTTTTGATTAAAAGCTTAAGTGCTTCAAAAAAAGGAACTGTTGCACTTAAACAATTGTGATTTTTCTAAGTATTGCTTTTGGAGTATTCGAAGATATAGAATATCATTGAGTCTATTTTAAACCATAATCAAACCAAATATGAGGAAAGTTTTACTTCTAGGACTCATGCTTTTCTTGAGCAGCGCAGTGTTGTTCGCTCAGAATCGCGTGATTACTGGTACGGTTACTTCTTCGGAAGATAACTTGGGTGTACCAGGAGCTACAGTTCTGGTGAAGGGAACGACAATCGGTACAGCTACCGATTTGGATGGTAAATATTCCATCTCTGTTCCTGCCGGAAGTAATGT
This sequence comes from Algoriphagus kandeliae, assembly GCF_004571135.1. Taxonomy (GTDB): domain Bacteria; phylum Bacteroidota; class Bacteroidia; order Cytophagales; family Cyclobacteriaceae; genus Algoriphagus; species Algoriphagus kandeliae. The sequence goes on along the minus strand of NZ_SPSB01000003.1, from coordinate 622,119 downwards.
GTTGGTCTTCAGCTTCGTAGGCTTGAGACAGCAAGAGGTAGTGATTGGAAATCAGACCACCATCAATGTTGTGATGGAACCTGATGTTCAGTCTCTCTCTGAGTTTGTGATTACTTCTTACGGTGATCAGTCAAAAAGAGAAATTACTGGTGCAATTGCATCCGTAAAAGGTGAGGTTTTCGAAAACCTACCTGTTCAGTCATTTGACCGTGCGATGCAAGGTCGAATTGCTGGTGTGCAAGTAACTTCTACTACTGGTGCTCCAGGTGGTACCTTGAACGTGCGAATCCGAGGTGTCGGTTCGATCAACGCTGGAAACGAGCCTCTTTACATCGTTGACGGTGTGCAGATCGGTACTGGTTCTCTTTCTGGTCAAGGTCCTCAAAACGCATTGGCATCTATCAACCCTAATGACATTGAGTCTATCGAGGTATTGAAAGATGCTGCAGCTGCTTCCATTTATGGTGCTCAGGCTGCAAACGGTGTAGTTTTGATTACGACTAAGAAAGGTAGCAAAGGAACTACCAAAACAAAGGTTTCCGTTCAGGAAGGTATCGTTCAGCCATTGAACTTGTACGAAGTAATGAATGCTAGCCAACTAGCTGGTATCAAGAGACAGGCATACCTTAATGCTGGCTTGAATCCTGCTAACGCAGCAAGTACTTATGGCGATCCTGAAGATCCAAACTTGCAGTCTTACGACTGGGTAGATGAATTGTATAGAAATGGACGTTTGTCTATTTATGATTTGTCTGTTTCTGGAGGTGATGATAAGACTAACTTCTATCTATCTGGTTCTTACACAGCTCAAGAAGGTCAAATTATTCAGTCTAAATATGAAAGAGCTACTGGTCGTTTGAATGTAACTCACAGACCAAATAAGAAATTGACCATCGGAGCTAACTTCTCCTTGGCGTATCAGCGTACTTTCGGTACTATCGCTAACGGTAACTTCGTAAACGGTCCTTTCTCTGCTGGTTTCACCATGAGGCCTAATGTACCGATCTATAATGAGGATGGTTCTTTCAAAGCTGATTATCCTTCTAACCACAACTTCGGTTACAACATCGTTCAAGGTGTTTATGAAGAATTGAGACAAGGTACTACTGTTCAGACTGTGTCTAACTTGCAATTGAACTATCAAATTACACCTTGGTTGTCTTGGACTTCTTACTTCGGTATTGACTTCGCCGATAACAGAGACGAGAACAACCGTCCTTCTACTATTCCGGTATTCTCTTCTTATGGAGGTCAGTCCTTCTATGCTGACGAAAGAAGAAATAACTTCAACACCAACCACAACTTGAACTTCAACAAGAAATTCAATGACGTTCACACTGTTTCTGGTTTGGTAGGTTATGAATACAAAGGTTTCCAAAATGAGGAAACTACTGCTACTGGTCGAGGTTTTGCTAACCCAACTTTGAGATATCTGCAAAACGCTGCAACTCCATTTGCAGTAGGTGGTTTCTTCACAGAGTTTAAGAGAGCTGGTTTCTTCGGTCAAGTAAAATATGATTATGATGACAGATATACCGCGGATTTCACAATCCGTCGTGATGGTCACTCTCGATTCGGTGAGAAAAACAGATGGGGTACTTTCGGTGCAGCTTCTGTAGGATGGAGAATTTCTTCCGAAAGCTTCATGGAAGGCCTTACTTGGCTTGACAACTTGAGATTGAGAGCTTCATTCGGTATTACTGGTAACTCCAATATCGCTAACTTTGCTTCCAGAACATTGGTTGGAAACACTGGTCAGTATCTTGGAAATGGTACTTTGGGTCTTTCCCAGTTGGGTAACGACTTGTTGACTTGGGAAGAATCAGTAACTGCTAACATTGGTTTGGACTGGACAATCTTCAATGGTCGAATCATCGGTACAGTTGACTTCTGGAGAAGAGATTCTGAAGCTCTATTGTTCAATACGCCACTTCCTACTGACTCTGGATTCGGTTCTATCACCAGAAATACAGGTAAAGTAAGAAACCAAGGTATTGACTTCGATTTGCAGACTGTTAACGTGGTTGCAGGCAAATTCCAGTGGAGCACTGCTTTCAATATCACATTCTTGGAGAATGAGTTGATGGAACTGTATGATGACTTGGATAGAATCGGTAACTCCTTAATCGTAGGTAAGCCAATTTCATTCTGGTATACTCATCAATACTTGGGAGTTAACCCTGCTAATGGTCGTGCAATGTACGATGATGGAAATGGTGGTTATACTTACATCGTTGGTGAATCTACTCTTGCTTACAGAGGTAGCGGCTTCCCTGGAAGCTACGGTGGTTTGGCTAATACCTTCTCTTACGGACCTCTTTCTTTGGAAGTATTCTTCCAAGGTCAATTTGGTAATCTAGCAGGTAACCAAGATATGTTCAACCTAGAAGACTGGGGTGCATCTACTGGTAACCTAAGAACTAACCAGTTGGAGTACTGGAGACAGCCTGGAGATATCACTACAGTAGGTCGTCCTTACGAAGGTGGTCAAGCACCAGGTACTTCTAATATCGATACCTTCTCTACTCGATTCTTGAGCGATGGTGGATATGTACGTTTGAAGCAGGTAACATTGAACTATGTACTTCCATCTTCTGCAGCTCAGAAAATCGGTATGCAAGGTTTGAGCGCGTTCGTTCAGGGAATGAACTTAGCAACATTCACTAAGTACACTGGACAAGATCCAGAAGTAGTTGGTATTGCTGAAAACGTTTCTATCGGACGATTCCCTAACGGAAGACAAATCTCTGCAGGTGTAACGCTAACCTTCTAATCAGAAAATAGAAATGAAACATATAGTAAAAACATTGGTATTGGGTGGTGCTATTTTGGCAGCATCTTGTACAGATTTGGAAACTCAACCAAGGCAGAGTTTGACTCCTGAAACAGCTTTTGCAGATGTTGATGGAATTGAGGCTCTTGGTTTGACCGCATATGGTACTCTTAGAGATTTCAACCGCTATGGTCAGCAATTGATTATTGCACCAGAGATTATGGCTGATAATCTAAGAATCATTGCAAATACCGGCCGATATATTGGTCAGGAGCAGAATACCGACCGTGCCCACATGGGCATTTGGAATACTGGATTCTGGTCTGGAATCAACACGACTAACATCGTTTTGTCTCAGATTGATGATGAAGAAGCTATTCCTGGTGATGCTACCCAAAGACAGCGAGTTAAAGGTGAAGCGTTGTTCTTGAGAGCTATGATGTACTTCGACATGGCTAAAATCTACGGATACGAGCCAGGTAAAGAAGTGAACGGCTGGGATAAAGCTGTGATTTTGAGAACTACTCCTACACTTGGTTTCTCTGATGCGGATTTCCGTGCTAGAGCTACTAACCGTCAGGTGTATGATCAAATCATCTCTGATTTGCAAGCTGCAATCAACCTTTTGCCTAATGCAAGTATGGGTACTACTGGTGTTTATAGAGCAAGCCGAGGTTCTGCTCAGGCGCTACTAGCTAGAGTATATCTTTATGATTCCAAGTTTGCAGAAGCTGCTGCTACAGCAACTGCTGCAATGGCATCTTTCGGTCTTGCCGATGATGGAACTGGTTTGGCTACTCCAGACAATTATATTGCTGGATTCTCTACAGCTCCAAACCCAGAATCTCTATTTGAGATTGAGATCCGTTCTAACGACTGGTCTACTGTAGACGGTGTAAACAACTCTGTTTGCTCTTTGACTGCTAACGTATTTGCGAGTGCTCAGTTTATCGCAACTGCTACAGATGATTTGATTGATTCTTATGATGAAAATGATGTAAGAAGAGATGCTTGGGTTGAAACTACTCGTTCTGGAGCAGATGGAACTGTTTACCGTTCTGCTAAGTGGTTGGGCCATAAAGGTGACTTCTTGGAAAATCTTCCTATCATCCGTGCTGCTGAATTGTATTTAATCAGAGCTGAGGCTCGTTATAGAACAGGTGATGAAGCAGGTGCAAGAGCTGACGTGAATGCTTTACGTGCTAACCGTGGTCTTGAGGAATTCCCTATTTCTGCTTCTGGAACTGCACTTTTCGATGCAATCATGCTAGAGCGTAGATTGGAGTTTGCTTTGGAAGGTCACAGATGGTTTGACTTGAAGCGAAATGGAATGGCTATTCCTAAGGCTGGACGATTTGAGGATATTCCTTATACTGATTATCGTATCCTACCTCCGCTTCCTACTGACCAATTGTTGTTGAACGATCAGTTGGAGCAAAACCCTGGTTATAATTAATAAATAGAACAAATCATGAAAAAGATATATAGCTATTTAGCAGTTGTATTTGCCATGATGGCAATAACTTCCTGCTTCGATGATCCAGGGAGAGATGTCTTCTTTGAAGGAAATGAGGTTGAATTTCAAGATGGTAACCTGCCAAATGGATTCTCGGTTACTCAAGTTAGAAGAACGGCTGACCAAGTTGATGTTGTTGATATTCAGGTAAACCGAGTATCTACTGATGCTTCTAGAGAAATTACTGTATCTATTGGTGTAGACCCTGCTTCAACTGCAGTTCAAGGAGTACACGTAGACTTTACTGGTGCTTCTGTAACAATCCCTGCTGGTCAGTTTGTAGCAACTTTCCCCGTTAATGTACTTACTGGAAATATTGACCCTTCTGAGTCTCCAGTTTTGAAATTGGTGATGGAAGCTGCTACTGGTGCTGAAGTTTCAGATAATTACGGAGATTTGGATATCAATATCAATGTGATTTGTGAATCCAATATCTCTACTGCCTCTGACACTTGGACTGCTACCAGCCAGTCTCGTTTCGGTACCTTTACAGCTGAAGTATCTGTTACTCCAGTAGACGGTGCTGTAGGTGAATATGTGGTATCTGATATTTCTGCAGGATTGTATGCTGCCTTTGGATTCAGTACTACGCAAGAAGCAATCTATGGAGATAATTGTAATGTATTGACTTTCTTGAGAGGTGGTCAAAGACAATTCAATATCTCTGCACCTTCCGTTGAACCTTTTGAAGGATCTTTTGATCCAGCTACTAATACCTTGGTATTGTACTGGAGTGATCCAAATAATGGGATCAATGGTACTACCACCTTGGTGAAAAACTAATTCACATATTTTAACTCAAAAAAGGAGGGATTTCCCTCCTTTTTTGTTTTATGGCTACCGATGAGAAAAAATAATAGGCATTTTCTCAATCTGTAGTTTATTTTTAGACAAAAATTTCAATAAATATAAACCCTAAGACTAGAGCGGTAGTTTGAGTAGTATGAGGAGAAAATTTACCCTAATTGGAATTCTTTTATTGGCACTTCTTGGAGTACAATTAAATGCTCAAGAGTCTCAAGAAAAACAAGATTTACTAAAGAAAGCAAGAGAGGAAGTTCAATCCAATCTTCAAAAAACACTAGAAAAGTTAAGGTATATTCCTAACACGGATATTTTACAAAAATTCGATTATCTGAATGCAAATGGGGATTTGGATTTAGGGGACGGTTTTGTATCAAAAATTCAATTTTTAGATGAGTCAGGTAGCCCTGTCTTTTATGCCCCTCATAACAAAAATGCTGCTATTACCACAGGTGCCGTCACGCTTCAGCCTGAGGGTGAATTAGGATTAAATTTGACCGGAAAGGGTTTGACTGTTGGGATTTTTGACCAAACCAGACCTAAACCAGACCATGTGGAATTTCAGGGTAGGCTTACTCAGATAGATGGATCTTCAGAAGATTTGAGTACACACGCAACTCATGTCAGCGGAACAGTATTAGGAGGAGGGGTAAATCCTTCTGCTAGAGGTATGGCTTACGAGGCTACGGGTTGGTCTTTCAATTGGGAGGCTGATATTTCTAAAATGAATGCCAATGCCTATGATCCAGAAAGTAAAACTAATGGCATCCTAATTTCGAACCATTCCTATGGGATTGTTCTTGGGTGGAGGAATAATGGTGGAAGCTGGACTTGGTTTGGGAATGCTACCGTTGATCCGGATAAAGATTGGAGATTTGGTTTTTACAGTACAAAGAGTCAGGCTATTGACGAATTGCTCTATTCAAAACCCTATTACAGCGTTGTTTGGTCGGCTGGAAATGATCGGGATGATGTGGGGGATGGTACTCGTGATCCAGATGGTCCAGATGATACGATTGGTCCGGAAGGGGTTGCGAAAAATAACTTTGCAATAGGTGCTGTAGAGCAGGTTTTGGACTATAAAGGACCTGAAGATGTTAAAATGAGTGGCTTTTCTTCATGGGGACCTGTAGATGATGGAAGAATTAAGCCCGATTTAGTGGCGATGGGAGTCAATGTTTTTAGTGCTTCTATTGGACCACAGGGAGCTGATAGCTATGCCAGCCAAAGTGGTACGTCCATGGCCGCGCCTAATGCGACAGGTTCTATGTTCTTGCTTCAGCAACTTTACTCTGAGCGAAATTCTGGACGTTTCATGCTGTCCTCTGCATTGAAAGCTTTGGCAATACATACTGCAAAAGAAGCCGGTCCTTCTCCTGGTCCTGACTATATGTATGGTTGGGGTTTGCTCGATGTCAATGCAGCTGCAAAAATCATCCTAAATGAAGACGGAAGCTCTCAATTCATCCGGGAAGATATTTTGGGAGAGGGAGAGTTCCATGAGTTTAAGTTTGTATCCGACGGAGTAACTCCAATTCGAGCCACAATCGCTTGGACAGATCCTGCAGGAACCCCTCCAGGACAAGCAAATAACCCCACCAATTTGATGTTGGTGAACGATTTGGATCTTCGAATTTTTGACGAAGATGGAAAAGAATATTTCCCTTGGACTTTAGATCCAACTCAACGTGCTGGAGCTAGAGCTCAGCGGACTTCGGATAATTTCCGAGATAATGTGGAGCAGGTTTTAATTGATAATCCTGAGCCTAAGCTTTACACAGTCCGAATTAACCATAAGAATAATCTTCAATTCGGTGTACAACAATATGCCTTTGTTTTCACAGGTGGTACAGTAGATGGTGCTGATGAAACATTGTACTGGATAGGGGGAGCAAATGGAGACTGGAATGACGGAAATAACTGGTCATCAACTTCTGGAGGTAGTCCTGCGGGTAAAATTCCAAGTGCCGGTAGTAGAGTAGTCTTTGAAGGAAGAGAAGGCGGGGCAGCTACTGTTAGTTTTCCTTCTGCAGCAAATGCTTTCAGTATTAATCTTTTTGGAGATCAAACTGTTTCCTTTGACCTCAAGGGCAATGAAGTCAGGGTGAGCAATGGTTTCCGAGTAAGCAACCAAATTACCGAAATCAAGAATGGTACATTGGTTTTTGAAAACTCCGATGAAAATTCCCACCTAGTCGAATTCGGGCAGACCACCTTTGATAATGTGAATTTGAATTTTAATTCAGGTAATTGGAGATTGATAGATGCAGAGGTCTTAGGTAATGTAAGGATTGATGGGGCTCATGTGAAAGCTGAAATGCTTGCTTTACAATTGAAATCGCTTGAAATGGTTGGTTCAGGTTCATTAGATGGAGGTTTTTCCTACTTGAATTTTGAAGATGACCTTATTGTCGAACCAAACGCTAGTTTGAAGGCCGCAATCACCGCCACCTTTAAAGGAGAAAGCGGTCTATTCAATGTTCTTTCTTCCGAGCCAATTGAGGAGCTTCATGTGACTTCCGGTAATTTGACCTTACTAAGTGAGGGTTTTGAACACTTGAATATCGAGAACTCCAAAGTCTTTTTGGATCGGGAAACTGCGACTATTCAAGAGCTTTCTATGGGGCCTTCCTCTGAATTGGATTTGGGGCCAAATGGACAGCTGGTAGTTCAAAATAACATTTCATCTTCAGCTACTGCATCACTAAGTGCTAAAATCCGAGCTACCAATAAAGGCGAGATTGTACATAATATTTATAGAAAGTACTGCTTTGAAAATCTTTCGATAGAAAACGTGGATTTAGAAGGGCAAGCAATTGTCAATTTGGGTACGGAAGCAGTTATTTCGAATTCAAATGGATGGTTGGCTCAAAATTGTGATGATGTCCTTTTTGCTAATTTCCGAGTGCTTTATCCGTGTGAAGGAGCAGCTGTAACCTTTGAAAATCTCAGCGAGGGAGCTATATCTTCTTATTCTTGGGATTTTGACGGAAGAGGAAACTCTAGCCTTGAAAATCCATTCTTCGTTTTCGATTCCCCAGGTACCTACATGGTGAAGTTGACAATTGCTAATGAATCAGGATCAACGCTTTTTGAGCAGACTGTTGAAATTGGAATCAATGAACTCGTAAAGCCTGTGATTGTGGCTAATGGAAATTCCCTCACTTCTCAGCAGCCTGGAGATGCTTATCAATGGTACTTAAATGGAGAAGCAATTCCTGGAGCTACTACTCGTTCTATTCAAGCCGATGCGGATGGATCCTATCAAGTTGCCATCTTCAACGCGAGCTGTAATCGAGTTTCAGATCCTGTAGTGATTTCTGCTATTCCTAATCAAGAGCAGGAGTTGTCTAGATTTGGGATTTTTGTAGGACCGATTCCATCCGAGGATCAAATCAAGGTTATGATTTCAAATGAATATCGAGGTCTAATTTCACTATCCATCGTGGATATGGCAGGTCGGGTATATAGAAGCGCTGATATCAGTAAAAATACAGATGAGATTGAGGTAGAAATGAACTTACCTGCTACAAGAGGAATTTATATACTGAAAATTAATACCAACCAATTAACACTACACAAAAAAGTAATTAAACAATGAGAAAATTATTTATCGTAGCCTTTCTTTTTTTAGCTCAATTAAGCTATGCACAGCTTTCAAACATCGATATGAATGGAGCTCCCGCTAGACTTTCCGGATATTCCGGAGTCGATGGATCCCCTTATCTTTTTGAGGATTGGTCACGGGCTGATATTTCCCTTTCTAATGCTGGCTTGAAAGAAAACGTGGCTTATAAATTCAATATTTATGAGAATGAGCTTGAAGTAATCAATGAGGCAGGAAATAAGATTTACCTGAATAAGGCCTATGTAGAATATGCGATGCTTGAGCGTCCTTCCATAGTAATTGCAAACAATACAGAGCAAGGGCTTCTTACTAGATTATTATTCAAAAAGGGCTTTGATATGATCGATGGAGTGAAAGCTGATGATTTGGTCAATGTAATCGCAGAAGGTGAAAAGTATTCTCTTGTTCGAAAATTTTATTCGGACTTGGTTACTCCCCCTAAAAACAGTTATGCTCCAACCCCTGGGAAATTATTCGTTTTTGAAGAGCGATTCTTTTTGATTGATTCAAACAATAAAGTAGAATCTGTACGAGCTAAGACGAACAATATCATTAAGTCCCTGAATGAAAAAGATGCCGATTTGGCAAAAAAGATTGTAAAGGACAATAAATTGGATCTTTCTCGAGAAGATCATTTAGTGTTGTTTTTCCAAAAACTGAATGAGGCTTAAAAGCATCTCTTAATCAACACCTAAGCCCTGATATTTATCAGGGCTTTTGTATTTTGGCTTAATTTTCAATCTCTGATCTTTTGTCTACCTTTGCACCGAATTTCTAGTGCCGATGATCTACGTTTGCCGAAAAGAGCATTTCAATGCCGCCCATAAGCTTTGGAATCCAAATTGGTCCGATGAAAAAAACTTTGAGGTTTTTGGACCATGCGCCAATGTGAACTGGCATGGGCACAACTTTGAGTTGATTGTAACTGTCAAAGGGATTCCTGACCCCGATACAGGTTTTGTGGTAGACTTAAAGGAGTTAAGTACCCTGATCAAAAAATTGATTATTGATAAAGTTGACCATAAAAATCTCAACTTAGATGTTGATTTTATGCAAGGAAAAATGGCCTCCTGCGAGATTCTGATTATGGAGTTTTGGAAAATTCTGGAGCCAGCAATCAAGGAAATTACCCCAAATGGCGGTTTGCATAAATTGACACTTTATGAAACCCCGAGGAATTTTGTGGAGTATTTCGGGGAGTAAATTTTTTAACTTACCACAGAGGAAAAAGAGATTTTTTTATAGAATTTTATTTCCGTCCCTTATTTAATTTTAGATTTTTAGTGAAATAGGTTAATTTCCTAAATGGGTGATTTTGATATTACTGAAAAAATAATCGGTGAAGCTATTTATGTACATCGAAGTTTAGGTCCAGGTTTACTCGAAAGTACCTATCAAAACTGTTTGTATCATCGGCTTATAACCACAGGGTTAAAAGTTGAAAAAGAAAAGCCATTACCTGTTTATTTTGATGGTTTGTATCTAGAATGTGGTTATCGTTTAGATTTGGTAGTTGAGGATCAAGTTGTATTAGAATTAAAAAGCGTAAAAAAGTTAAAAGAAATTCATAAAGCTCAATTGATTACTTACCTCAAATTGAGTGGTTATAAAATTGGTTTATTAATGAATTTCAATGTCCTAAAGCTTGTCAATGGTTTAATAAGATTGAAAAACTAGTTTATCCTCTGTGTCCTCTGTGGTAAATAAAAATAAACTTTACATCATATCCGGTGAACGATCAGGTGATTTGCATGCATCAAATTTGGTTGCTGCTGTAAGGAAGCTTTCGCCTGAAATCCAATTCCGAGGAATGGGTGGGAGCTATTCTAGGGAGGCAGGAGTAGATTTGGCTGTTGATTATGCTGAGGTCGCTTTAATGGGGTTTTTGGAGGTGATTTTGGGATTTCAGAAAGTGTTGAAATATCTCCGTTTGGTTAAGGAAGATATTTTGGATTATAAGCCGGATGCTTTGATTTTGGTCGATTACGGGGGATTTAATATGAAAATTGCAGCATTTGCTACCGAAAATGGAATCCCCGTACATTATTACATTCCTCCAAAAGTTTGGGCTTGGAACCAAAAGCGCGCATTGAAGCTCAAGGCCTTCACTAATAAGATTTACAGTATTCTTCCTTTTGAACCTGATTTTTTTCAGAAGTTCGATATGGATGTAGAATATGTTGGCAATCCATTGTTAGATGAAATCCGAAAATTCAAGCCTCACGATTTTTTCTTCCAAAAAAATGAGCTAAGCTACGCTCCAATCATTGCCTTATTACCGGGAAGTAGGAAACAGGAAGTTAAAGCCATGCTCCAAACCATGGTTGAGTTGGTCCCCAAATTCCCTTTAGGACAATGGGTCGTTGCCGGCGTGGATAGCCTGGATAAGAGTCTTTATGCTCCTGCTGAAAAGGCTGGAATTAAAGTGATTTTTAATCAAACCTACGATCTCTTATCTCATGCAACTGTGGCCGTCGTCACATCGGGTACAGCTACTTTAGAAACAGCCCTTTTCCGGGTTCCCCAAGTCGTGGTATATCGAACTTCTCCAATTTCGTATCAGATAGGGAAGCGGGTAATTCGGGTTCCTTTTATTTCTTTGGTGAATTTGATTGCTGGTAAACAAGTGGTAAAAGAATTGATTCAACAAGATTTTTCACCTGCAAAAATTGAAAAAGAACTTCAAGCAATTTTTACAAATCCCGTTCATAAGGGTGAAATACTTGAAGGCTATAATGAGATCCTTGAAAAATTAGGAAATCAATCTGCTTCTGAGACCGTTGCCAAAAGGATAATTGTAAGCTTGAAGTAGCTTTCTCTTTTTTGTGATAGCTATTTCCTTTAAAAATCAATAATTTGAAGGAAATCTTAATTCTATGAAAAGAATCTATTTACTCCTATTGGCAGGACTTTTCTCGGTATCTGCCTTTTCACAAACTGTCGATGGAATCATTCAAGAACGTGTCCAAAAATTGGATGAGATGCTTGAAGATGCAATCGCCAAACAGCAGGTTCCGGGTTTGGTTGCCATGGTATTAAAGGACGGAAAAGTGGTTTATCATGAAGCCAAAGGATTTGCGGATGTTGCTTCAAAATCCTCCATGAAAAAGGATCATATTTTCCGAATTGCATCTCAGACAAAAGCAATTACGTCGACGGCCGTTATGATTCTTTGGGAAGAGGGAAAATTCCGTTTGGATGATCCCATTTCCAAATACATTCCCGAGTTCAAAAACCCGCAGGTTTTAACGGGATTTCGTTATGGAGACACTACCTATACGACTAGGCCAGCAAGTCAAGAAATTACGATTCGGCAACTGTTGACGCATACCTCCGGAATAGGATATGGGGTGATTGATGGAGATGAGCGGATGAAGATGATTTATCACAAAGCCGGAGTGGTTGATTTGTTTACGACTGAAGAGATCTCCATCAAAGAGAGTGTCATGAGGCTTGCAAAACTTCCGCTTCATCACGATCCGGGCGCCAAATTCACCTATTCTGAAGGACTAGATGTTTTAGGTTATTTCATTGAGGTGATTAGTGGGCAATCTTTTGATGAATTTTTGAAAGAACGAATTTTTGATCCTTTGGAGATGAATGATACGCGCTTTTATCTTTCAGCGGCACAAGCTCCTCGATTAGTGACTGTTTATACCTTTAGAGAGGGTAATTGGCAGGCATATCCAGTTACTTTTTATGATCCGGATTATCCTAGAAAAGGTGCTAAGCGTTTCTTCTCCGGAGGAGCAGGATTGTCAAGTACGACAGCCGATTACGCCAAATTTCTCCAAATGTACTTGAATGGAGGGGAGTTGAATGGTAAGCGAATTCTAAGTTCTCAGACAATCGAAACCATGATGAAAAATCAGGTAGGAGACTTGATGCAGGGAGATAAAAAATATGGGTTGGCTTTTGGCTTAGTTACAGAACAAGGTGTTGCCACAGGTGGAATAGGTAGTGAAGGTACTTTTGATTGGGGTGGTTATTTCAATACCCAGTATTTCGCAGATCCCCAAGAAAATATCATAGGATTGATTTTCAAACAGACCTCCGGCTCTGGAAATGGAGATGAGACAGGCTGGAAATTCAGACAGATGGTTTTTACCCTTATTGAATAAGATGGGGCTTGGGACTAATTTTGAGCCTTTAGGTTATCACCATCCCTGAAATGTAATCTTCTAAAAACCAAGGCTGAAAGCATGGTTAGAATTCCTATGACCAAAAAAGTATAGCGAAATGCCTGATGGATTTCACCTTGGATTAACTTTTCATCTCCTTCGAAAAGCTTCAGGATAATCAAGCCAAAGGCGACTCCAAAGCCTATGGCCAATTGTTGATTGACGGAGAGAAGGGAGTTGCCGCTGCTTGTGTGATAAGGTCGCAGGTCAGCAATGGCAATAGTATTCATAGAGGTGAATTGAATGGAATTGAAAAAGCCAAGAATGGCAATAATAGGAATATGCCAATAGATAGAGCTTTCCAGTCCTGGGATGGCAAAGGAAGAAATTAAAAGTCCGATGATCAGGGTGTTAAAAATCAGGGTAGTCCGATAACCTAGGCTTTTTAGAATTTTCAGAACTGCGGACTTGCCGATCATGGCAGTCAAGGCCATAGGTGCCACAATCCAACCAGAAATGACAGCAGATTTTCCATAACCAATCTGTACCATAAGGGGCAAAAGCAAAGGGACAGAACTTATCCCCAAGCGCGTGGCTAGATTCCCAATTATTCCCACACGAAAAGTTCTAACCTGAAAAAGATCCAAAGGAAAAATGGGTTCAACTTGCTTTTTTGCATGGCGATAGTAAAAATAAAGGAGTAAAAACCCGAAAAACAAACCCAATAAAAGCGGGGTAGTTTGAACGGAGTTCCCCAAAAGTTCCAAGGAAACAGATAGTATAAAAGTTGCTGCCGCAAAAATCAAAAAGCCTTTTATATCAAAACCTGAAGAATGGGAGTGATAGTCTGGGAGGTAAATAATGCTCAGGATAATTCCTATCAAAGCGATGGGTAAATTGATCAAAAAGATCCAATGCCAAGAGACATAGTCTACCATATAGCCACCAACCAAAGGTCCTAATATTGGCCCAATCAATGCAGGGACAATTGCATAATTCATGGCCCGAACCAGCTCATTTTTTGGGAAGGTTTTGATCAATGTGAGCCTTCCCACAGGTGTCATCATACTTCCGCCGACTCCTTGAATCACCCGGGATATAACAAGATGAGTGAGGTTTTGGGAAAGTGAACAAAGAAGCGATCCAAGTGCAAAAAGAGTCAAGGCTGAAATAAAAACCCTTTTGGTGCCAAAGCGATCGGCCATAAACCCGCTGATAGGCATCAATAAAGCTACCGTCAGGACATAGCTGATGATGGCGTTTTGCATATTGAGCGGGGATTCATTCAGGTCTTCTGCAATGGCAGGCAGTGAGGTGTTCAAAATGGTAGAATCCAGCATCAACATAAAAATGGCTGTCGCCAGGATGATGGGCAGGATTTTTTTGTTTTTTGAAAGGACCTGATCTGAACTCATCTAGAACCAGTATAAAAGTAATTGTTATGTTTTCCCAATATTAGATACAGGTTTTAGCTTCCTCTAAAAGTTCCTTTGTGAACTTGTCTATCTGGTCTTTTGAGAAAGAATTTCGGAAAGCTCTAAGGCACATCCCCAAGCTACAGTAAATCCAGCTCCTCCATGTCCATAATTATGAAAGACATTCGGGAAATCGGGATCAAATTCGAATCTGACGGCACTGCGTTTTGGCCTAAGCCCTACAATCACTTCCAGAATCTCAGGATTCTTTCTAATTCCAAAGGTCTTAAGTCGACTTAAAATCAAATCAGTGTCTTTTGGATCAATAGATTCATTCCAGTCATCATCATAGTCTGTACCTCCAATGACCGAATCCTGACTTCGGTTGATGATATAAGAGAGGGCTCCTTTTTTGGTGGGATCAGCGAAAGAAGGAACCGTAAGTTTTTCTGCCCGAAGGATCTGTCCACGCATAGGATGAAGATCTTCGTCCTGACATAATGCTCTTGCACCAAGACCCGTACAATTAATTACCCATGAATCCAGGCCGGCAACCTCAACCATACTTGCTAGCGTTTTTTGCTCATAGCTTCCTCCCAAGCTTAAAAACTTTTCGAACAAATAAGGAAGATAAAGTGGAGGTTCGGCAAGGGGAACATCTGCAATGAACCCTTTTTCCATCCCATTGGGTAATTCATCAGGTCTTGCTTTTCTGACAGTTCCCGGCGGTAATTGATCGACCCAATCTTCTTTGCTTTCATCTACATAGGCATTAAGAAAAGGAACAAAAGAAATACCGGGAGCAATTCCAGCTTCTTTTTTATATCGGTCAAAAGATTGGGCGGCCCATAGACTAGACTTCTTTAAAGGTTCAATGGCATAGGGAAACCAAACTGCCCCTACTTTATTGGAAAGGGTCTTATCAAATCGCTCTTTGGCAACAATGCGAACTTGAAAACCTTGCTCTTGAAGGGCAATTGCAGAGGTTAGTCCAATAATCCCTGACCCGATAACTGTTACGGATTTCATTTCTCAAAAAACTGAATCCAGTCACTTTCGGCTGCCAAATAGCCAAAGGAAGAGAATGCTTGGCTATCCAACAATTCCTCCATAAGTAATCTGGCTTGAGCCGTGTCTCCATGATATAAATACCAATTCGCAACGCCATAGCGGATAGCATCATTGGAAGGGTTACCTGGGCCAGTTTGAATCAGTGAATCTACAGGAATCCAACCTTTGTAAAGTCGGCAAAGGTCGGCATAGCTTTGGTTTTCAATCACAGTTGAGTCTTTGTGAATCGGTGCCAAAAGGGAATCTGCTTTTTCGGGATTTCCCATCCTTTGCTGAATCATATACAGCCAATGCGTGCTGGATACAATATTATCGTAATTACTACCGCTTTCTCGACATTTCAGATAAGCCTCAAAGGCTTTTTGGTAATTCTGCTTGAGGTAGTAGGCTAAGCCTAAATGGTAGTAAATATTCCCATGAAGGGTACTCACAGGAATATTCAAGGCATTGGGCATGCCATCCGGTTCTATTTCATTGGTTGTTCCTTGAATCAACTCGGCAGCCTTTTCTAAATCTGCGATCGCTTGATCATATTCTCGAATGGAGATATAGCGATGGCCTCTATGTCGATAGAGTCGGGGGTCTTGAGGGAATTTTTCTATTCCTTTGCTATAGATAGAAATTGCTTCTTGGTATTGACCCAAATAAGCTGCCCTTCGACCATACCAAATCAAGGCTTCCACATCTTCCGGATTGGCTAGGTAAGTTGCCTTTGCTTCATTATATTGGGCTATACTCTTTTCAGAGGGTTGGGGGATTTCGTAGGTTTTACCCAATGGAGTGGTAAAGGAAGTTTCCTTTTCTATTTCTTCCTTTTTCTCCTGCTTTTGGGTGCAAGCAAAAAGAATTGAAAGGCAACAAAGCATTAAAATAAAACGCATGGCAAATTTAAATAATGGTGTTTTTCTAGGGGTTGATTAATTCTTGAAAATTAAATTCCCAAAGCTTTTCGATTGAAAATGCAATTGGGGGATGATTCCTTTCGATTCAAAATAGCCAGCGTATTCTCAACCGTCATGGTACACATTTGAGTGTAGGTGGTTTTTGTCAAGCTTCCAACATGCGCAGTAATTAATGTATTTGGATGTTTGATCAAAGGCTCATCCGCTTCTGGCGGTTCTACCGCCAAAACATCAGCCGCAAAACCTCCTAATTTCCCTGATTCCAAAGCTTCATTTAAAGCTTTTTGATCTATGATTTTTCCTCTTGCAGTATTAATCAGAAGTGCGCCTTTTTTCATTTGTGCCAATGCTTCTGAATTGATCAAATTTTCAGTTTCTGAAGTGAGAGGAAGGTGGAGACTGATAATATCTGAATTATTCAATACTTCCTGAAGGGAAAGTATAGGGTAGGGTACATCTTCCTTAAAAGCACTCCAATAACAAACTTTCACTCCCAATGCCTCGGCAATTTTAGCGACCTTTTTTCCGATGTTTCCCATTCCCAAAATTCCAAGCGTTTTGCCATGAACCTCATCGCCTACATAATTTCCTCGATCTTTCCAGCGTCCTTCCTTGACCATGGAAAATGCGGTATACATGTTTCGCTGTAGATTGAGAATAAGGCTTATGGTATGTTCAGCAATAGTATTGGCATTGCTATTGGGCGCATTGACGACTTTTATTTTCCGTTTGGAAGCCTCATCAACATCGATATTATCCAAGCCAACTCCAGCTCGCGCAATTAGTTGAAGACTGGGGATTTGGTCCATCAAATTGGCTCGGACCTGACCTTTTCCTCGGGTGATGATGGCTTGGATATTTCCTTCTTCAATGGCTGCTTGCAAGACTTCCTCATTAAAGGCGAAAATCACCTCATAGGAATTAGCCGCAAGGAGTATTTCCATGGCTTCCTCTGCCAAGGTCTCCAAAAGCAAAATCTTTTGCTTCATTTATTCTTATGGTAAAGGGTGGCATCTTTGGACTTGTAGCCTCGGAAATCATTTCTACCGGAAACATAAATCCCAGGCTTGAACAGTTCGTCTTCAAATATCCTAGGGTCAATTTTCGCATCTGGAGCAGAGGAAAGCTCAAGCAGATTTCCAGATGGATCCCGAACAAACATCTGAATCGGTCCATCGGGTAATTGTCGTACATAGCCCCAAGGATTGACGTCAATTACTCCCAGTTCCTTCATTCGCCAATAGATGGCATTGATATCATCTACTTGCAGACACATGTGTCCCCGGAAAGAATATACATCATCCCATTCGGTCAGGTGTAGTTGTTGGTCTTCATTGATCTTGAAGAAAGCGGTCGGATAGTCAAATAAAAATGCAGGGATTGGTTCCATCCCCAATTCCTTTTCATAAAACTCACAAGCCTCTTCCAAATTGCTTACCACTAAGGCGATGTGATTGATTTGTATTGCTTTTGCCATGATTTTATTGTTTGAATTCGTTTACAAAATCCCAATTGGGGGTCAATCCCAATCCGGGTTTATCCGGTTTTGCCAGCATGCCATCCTGGTCGACACTGATTTTTTCCTTCACTAAATCATACATCATCGGATTTCCTCCCAAGGAAAATTCAATGACATTGGCTGAAGGGGAAGCAAAGGCAACGGAAGCCCCTGCCATGAAGGAAAAAGCAGATCCCCAACAGTGAGGTGCTAGTTCCAATTGATAGGTATGAGCCAATTGAGCAACACGCATCGCTTCTGTAATTCCACCTATGATGGCGCAATCAGGCTGAATCACATCCAAGGCTTTCTCACCAATCAGGTCCCTTACATCGAAGGCGGTGTATTCACTTTCCCCTGCAGCAATAGGAATATGGGTGCTAGCCCGAACTTCCGCAGTTCCTATTTTATTATCCGGGCTGATAGGTTCTTCAAACCAATACAGATTACAATCTGCAACCCCTCTACAAAACTGTTTGGCCTCTGGAACGCTGAAGGTGCCATGAGCATCCGTCATCAATTTGATATGATCAGGGAGTGCTTCCCGGGCAGCTTTCACTCGTTTGATGCTTTCTCCCACACTTTCATCCATTACCCCGACACGCATCTTGACTCCGGAAAATCCTTTTTCGGTATAGCCCAATAATTGTTCTCCTATGGCTTCGGTATTGGCCCATCCCCCACTTGCATAGGCTGGCATTTTATCGCGACAGCTTCCTCCTAAAAGATCCACAATCGGGGCACCCAAGGATTTTCCTTTGATATCCCATAAGGCAGTATCGATTCCACTCAAAGCTGAAATAGTCAATCCTCTTCTTCCTAAAATCGGGAATTTACGGCCTCTGGAAAGGGCATAATGGTCTCTTGTTCCATTGTAAACGATCTCCCAAATTCGATTAATTTCTCCTGCATCCTGACCAATAAGAGCAGGTTTGAGTTCATGCTCAATACAACTCACGATGCTGGCGCAGGAACCTGAAGAACCTACAGCTGCTTTTGCCTCTCCAAAGCCTTGCAAGCCTGTATCGGTGGTAACCACAACCAAAGTCATGTCGAAATTGGTCAACAGTCCATAATCGGAGCGATGTTGCTTTTCCTTGGGAATAGGACAGCGCAACCAATAAGCCTCTATGTTGACGATCTTCATGATAGGTAAGGCTTTAAAAGGTCTGCTGATCGCTGAGTAAGCATGGAATAAAAATCCTCTGTAATGGCTGTACTTCCATGATCTTGTAAAAACTTCAACTGCTCCTCGCTCAATCCTTCCGGTGCTTCATCGATAGAATTTGGATAAGGGTTGGCTGGGGTACGATCTATAGGAGGACAGAATTCAACTGAAAGCGTTTCATCATAGCCAATTTCAGCCAAGGTACTCATGATCCGTTTCCAGTCTAGTTTACCCATTCCTGGAGCCATACGGTTGTTGTCAGCAACATGGAAATTCACCAATCTGGAACCCATTCGCTTCATAGTTGCAAACATGTCCACTTCTTCAATATTCATGTGGAAAGTATCCAAACATACCCCGCAATTCGGGCCTACAGCTTCAGCCAAAGCCAATGCTTGATCACCTCGATTGATGAAGTAGGTTTCAAATCGATTGATTGGTTCGATCCCGATTCGAAGACCATTGGCTTCGGTAAATTCATATACTTGTTTGACTCCTTCTACAGCCCATTCCCATTCCTCTTCAGGGCGTGCGTCCGGGATGATTTTACCTACGGTAGCGGGCACCAAGGAAATCACTTTTCCTCCCAAATCCTTGACCATTTGAGCAAGGTCTAAAACATATTGTACGGAGCGTTTGCGCTGATCAGGGTCCTTAGCTAAGAGGTTTCGTTCTTCAAGCATGAGGGTGACCGAACCCCAACATTGGATTCCGTATTTTTCAAGCAGCTCTTTCACCTCTTGTGTATCATACATTTCGGGGGCGCCCTGTATTTCTAAATGGGTATATCCGAGCGCTGAAATTCGCTTCAAAGTACTCTCCAGCGTTTCCGCCCGCATCCAATTATGAATGGCTAATCGCATAAATCAATAGGTTTATTGTTGTTCAGCTTTAAGTTAGTTGAAAATTTTGAAAAAGGGGCCCGAGGCTACTTTGAGAACTCTATTTTCAGATCAAAGGCGAAATATTTATATGGGATAATTAAGGGTTAACTATTCCCCTTCACATAATTTTGCCTCTCTTTGAATCCCAGAACTTCTCTGATTTTCCGGTTGGAAAATAAAGCTTCACGCTACTCCTTTTCCCATAGCGAAGGAACACTGGGAAAGAAGCGATTAGCTAGCTCTTTCCTTGGGAGAATCCCTCAATAGTGATCATTTTTAGTATTGAAAATTTCAAATCCTAGACCCTCGAATTGTATAAAGAAATCCACAATTTGACCTAAATCAGGGGTGTCGATATGGTAAAAAGCTCAAAAAAAGAAGAAAAGAAAGCCCAAAAAGGAACTCAGGGGATGTTTTTGAATTTAAGGGTTTGCAGGAGGGTCAGCGGAAATCCAAAATCCTAATTTTTAAAACCTGTCTGCAAAAGCCTCGATTTTTATTCAATCTCAAAAACCACTTTATGGAGCTTCCCATTTGAGAAAGGAAATTTCCCTAAGTGCTCATATTCTTCATTCACAGGAAGACCTTCGTCTCGCCCGATATCAAAAGTTTCGTGACCGGTGAAGGCCGCATAGACCGTGGCAATAATATCCATTTCACCTACCTTTTGATCATTAATAAAGAATTCTACCAGTGAAGGCCCATTCAGTCGAGCTTCCTTCATGGTGTGTTTTAGAGTGATTTTGACCTCGCCTTCCGGAATTGGCACATTTCCATTAAAGTCATGCCAATATAGTCCCAAGGTGGAGTAACTATACCTCAGCTTACCGTCTTTGATGAATAGCGCCTGACCACCTAGTCTTTCCCCGACTGCATAGATTACCCCTTCAGTTTGTTTGGTAGCAGTGAGGTATGCATTGATTTCGTAATTAGTAGATTTGATTTCAGGGCCTGCAAGTTCTGGAACCCGATACACATTTGGGGTGAGTTCCCAGTATTTTTTTGCTGCCCGCTGCGGGTTGGATTCAGGTTGAAGAGCTCTACCCATTGACCCACCGATGGGATAGACATCGTACTTTTCGGCCTCTTTCCAGAATAATTCCTCTAACTCTTTAACCTTTTCAGGGTATTGATCAGCCAAGTTTACCGATTGGATAGGGTCTTCATTGATGTTATACAATTCCCATTCGGTATTCAGAGGATCAAAATTCTTGAGAGCTTCCGGGTCTACCGACCAAGGTACCCGATAGGGTTTTCCGGAAATTGTCCAACCCTCATGATAAAGCCCCATGAAGCCGGTCATTTCAAAATATTGGGTGGGATGATTGGTTTTGGCATCAGGATCATTCCAAGCATAAGTCAGGGATTTGCCAGGGTATTCTATCCTTTTCTGCCCATTTACATAGTCAGGTGTTGGTACTCCGGTCACTTCCAATATGGTGGGGACGATATCAGTAATATTTTGGAATTGTCTTCGCCATTCACCTTTGGCCTTAATAGCCTTTGGATACCGAATCGCAGTTGCGGCAATAGTTCCTCCAAAATGAGATGCTATTTGCTTGGTCCATTGGAATGGGGTAGAGGAAGCATAAGACCAACCAACCGAATAATGATTAGCCAGATGTGGTCCGCCCCATTCTTCAATTCCTCCAAACTCTTCCAATTTTTCCAATTGTTGTTCCATCGTTAATGGAGGAAATCCATTTTGAAATAATAACTCAGAAAAGGTTCCGGTAGGTGTTCCCTCAGCTGTTA
Source organism: Algoriphagus kandeliae (assembly GCF_004571135.1). Lineage (GTDB taxonomy): Bacteria > Bacteroidota > Bacteroidia > Cytophagales > Cyclobacteriaceae > Algoriphagus > Algoriphagus kandeliae. The sequence goes on along the minus strand of NZ_SPSB01000003.1, from coordinate 600,584 downwards.
CCCCATTATCCGCAGTCAGATAAATCACCAAGGTATTGTCCAGTTCACCCATTTCTTCCAGTCTGTTAATCACTCTGCCAATATGATGGTCTACATGTTCCATAAAGGCGGCATTTACCTCCATTTGTCGGGATAAATATTTCTTCCCCTCATCACTAAATGAATCCCATTCGGGAATAACCTCCGGCCATTCCACCAACTGGGCATTTTCGGGAACCAAGCCTAGTTTCTTCTGTCTTTCTAATAATTCCTGTTGGTAGACATGCCAACCTTCATCGAATTTGCCCTTGTATTTGTCACGCCACTCTTCGGGAACTTGTATCGGTGCATGCACAGCTCCGGGGGCATAGTACATAAAGAATGGATTTTCTCTCAAGCCTTTCCAATTGTCCAGCCATTTGATGGCTTGATCAGCCATGCCATGAGAAAGGTGGAATGTAGAGCCGTCTGCATTGGTTTTTGGTGTTTCAATGGCAGTTGTATTTTCATAGAGTAGGGGATGAAATTGATTGGTTTCCCCTCCCAGAAATCCCCAGAAATACTCAAACCCCCACATTCCTGTCGGCCAACTTTCAAATGGACCCGCCGGTGAAGCCTCTTCCATAGGTGTATTATGCCACTTTCCAAATGCCGCAGTGGCATAGCCGTTTTCGGTAAGTATTTTTGCGATGGAAGGAGTGGTGTAATCAATCTGTGAATTATAGCCTGGATAGCCGGTAGCAAACTCAGAAATAATCCCCGTTCCGATCTGATGGATATTATACCCGGTCAAAATGGAACCACGGCTCGGCGAACAGACAGCGGCCACTGAAAAATGAGTATAACGGATGCCTTCATCTCCAATTCGGTCAAAAGTAGGAGTTTGCATCACCCCTCCAAAAGAAGAAGCATTGGAATAGCCAGCATCATCCAGTAAAATTATCAACACATTGGGCGCGCCTTCCGGTGCTTTCGGAGGTCCTATGAAATAAGGTTTAGAATCTGCCAGCGTTTTTCCCTGGACTCCTTTCCATTCTTCCTTTTGATAAGGAATCGCATTTTCGTCTGAAGATTTTTCAGGAGCCTGGCAACTGGCAATTAGGAAAAAAAATCCAAGTGTAATGAAATTTAGCTTTTTCATAGAGAGGGCTTTTACTTGTTGTTAAAAGTATATACGTGAAGCTGCTTAAATCACAAAATACTAAGAGTCGCTAAAAAATTTTGGACAGCATTGTCTAGATTCTAAAGAGTTTTTTGGAAGAAGCGAACTTATTTCTAGCTAATGAAACCCTAAGCTTAGCGGGTTTTCTGTATGATTAATCCTGAAAAAAGGCCAAGCGTATTTTCCATGATTTCCATAGCCACGGAAATCATATTTTCTACGTTGAAATCATTTGGGTTGACACGGATATACCAAGTATCCGTGAGCGTGTGGTAAAATTGGATTAAATCTTCATCCGAACCGGTAGTTCTGAACAATTGCTTGATATGTGGCAGAAGTATGGTTAGGGCTTCATTATTCCCTTTTTTATAGATGTCTAAAAACTCGTCTTGGTCTCTGTGTAGGAGCAATTGTCGATGGAAAAGAATTCCTTCTTTGTTTGCATACATCACTTTATAAAGATCAGGAACGATGTCTTTGACCTCCTTTTTCAGTTCTGATAGATAGCTATTGATTTTTTTCTGATGAAAAATCAGCAGTTCTTCTCCTAGTGCTTCTTTGGAATCAAAGTGATAATAGAGCGAGGCTCTAGGCAATTTGCTCTTTTCTGCTAGCGCATTTAAGCTGAATTCGGGACCTGATAAGGCAAATTCAGAATAGGCTGCTTCAATCCATTTATCTTTTGCTCCTTGGGTCATTTTTAACTGTTGAACCGAAATTCAATTAACTGAAAATCAACTAAAATACCTTGATTTTATAGAAAAGAAATGAATATTTCTACAAAAAAAGACCCACGGTTTCAACCGTGGGCTATTGAAATTTACAGCTTCAGATTAGTGAATAATCACTTCACAAATAACACCCCATCCAGGAGTAGTCAAGACTTTATTTTGACTAGGGGTAGTTTGAAACTACGTCCCGAGTATCCTCACCGATTTGCAATCGGTTTAAACTCACTTCAGAAACAATACTCCCACGCTTAGCCAAACAATCAAACTACACTCAGGCAGAGATTCCGTTGAAATAGTCTTTTGTTTATGAGTATAAATGCACTAACTAGATTCCTGCATTTTTAAAAAAATCAAGTTAGTAAGATTAAAAATTCGGAATCCTTCCTAACAATTTTTAAGAGTTCAATATTTAGGAAATTATTTAAAAATCTGATTTCTCAGTATTCTATTGATTCTGATCCTGAGAATGGAAGTCCTCACTTAAGAAAATCTTACGTACAGATTCCTCAAAAACTTGCTCTTCTTTTTTAATATTCTCGCAGTATTCAGTAAAGTCTTTAACTCTCAAAGAATAATTTTGGAGACAGTCTTCAATTTTAGAAATAATTGATGCCAAAGAGACTGTTTTTTCATCAAATTTATATTCTTCAGGGATTGAAATATCATTCTTATTTGCAGCAGCTCCCTTTTTTCCAGTGATAATGCAACAGCCTGATAATGCAGCTTCTCTAGGAAGTCGGTCTTTTCCTGGATGGTGCCCAAAATCAATGTAGATTTTACTTATCGAAAGTATATCTTGGACTTCTTGTGGTCTCATATTTTGAATTGGGAACCAATTCAAGTCCGGCCGCTTAGAAATGATCTTTTTGGTGAATTCAAATCCTTTTGAGGGATTATAGAGGATATTATCTTTTTTGAAAGAGTATTTTAAACTCTCATTTATAAAAACAGTATTCAGATAATCAGAAAGTGCTTTCTTTTGAATAGAAATGTTATTTTTAACTAAAAAAGACTTTGCGTATTCTGATTGATAAAGGTGAAGGATTTTACCTGAGTCTTTGGATTGGAAAGTGAATATTTTCTTTGGAAGAAAGACCTTTCTATTCCTAATTGATTTTTTCACCAAATGAAAAAAGCTAAAATTTAACTTTCTTTTTATGAGGTAATTATCAACACTCAACCACCAAATCGATTTTTGAATCCTGTGGTATCTATATAGGAAATCGGTGTAGATTTCTGGCACAATCAGTAAATTTTCTCCGCGGTCAACGATGTAGTTAGTGTGGTGAGTATTGTATTTTAAAAAGTTTTCATGGACAGGGTTGGTATGGGTTTGATTTAAATAATAAATCTTTGTATTTGAAAACCCTAGGCTTGTAAGTTTATTGGCAAGTTGATGAATGACCTCAGTTCCTCCTGTTGCGTGATTGGCAGGACAAACTAGGTAAATTTTGGAAGTTTGGGTCAGTTTAAAATTCATTACCAACAATTAAAAAGTTTCATTCATGGCTTTTTCTATAATTTGATGCATGTCATAGTATTTGTATTCGGCTAGTCTTCCCCCAAAATGAATTGATTTTAAAGATTTAGCTAAGTTTTGATATTTGGCTAATAGTCTTTGATTCCGATCATCATTAATAGGATAGTAAGGCTCCTTTTCCTTAGAAAATTCATGTGGGAACTCCCGGGTTATAATTGTATTTTTCTGAGTTCCAAATTCAAAATATTTATGTTCTAGAATTCGAGTAAATGGGACTTCTTTGTCGGTGTAATTCACTACAGCATTACCTTGAAAATTTTCAAACTCTAAAACCTCATGCTCAAAGTGAAGGCTTCTATATTCTAATTTTCCAAATTGATAGTCGAAATATTCATCAATTTTTCCTGTGTAAACAATTTTAAGAGCTAGTTGGTCCAATTCAGCTTTATGCTCAAAATAATTACAATTGATTTTAACTTCAATCCCATCTAAAAGTCTTTTGATAAGTCTTGTGTAGCCTCCAATAGGGATTCCTTGAAAGACGTCATTGAAATAGTTGTTGTTATATGTGAATCGAATTGGTAATCTACGAATGATAAACGCAGGAATTTCTTTTGCAGGTCGTCCCCATTGCTTCTCAGAATATCCTTTGATCAGCTTTTCATAGATATCTTTTCCTAACGAGGTTAAGGCTTGTTCTTCAAGGTTTTTTGGGTTTGTAATGTGTCTGAACTGAAACCTTTGTTCTTCGATTTTTTCTTTGGCTTCTTTTTCTGTTTTTACCCCCCAGAGCTGTTCGAAGGTGTGCATGTTAAAGGGGAGATTGTAGAGATTGCCTTTATAATTGGCCAATGGGGAGTTTGTGAAATTATTGAATTTCACGAAAGAATTAACATAATCCCAAACCATTCGGTTGTTGGTATGAAAAATATGGGCTCCATATTTATGGACATTAATTCCTTCAATATTTGTAGTGTAAATATTTCCTCCAATATGAGACCGCTTGTCAATGACTAGGCATTTTTTACCTCTTCTTGTAGCCTCACAGGCAAATACAGACCCATATAATCCAGCACCAACAATTAAGTAATCATATTTCCATTGTTCCATTGTTAGAATAAAAATAAAATATTGGATGATAGAAACTTATTCCCCTACAATCAAATGCCTTTTGCTTAGGCATATTTGAGATTTGTAATAATTGATTCCCAAAAAAATTAACCCCCAAAAGCCTTAGGCTGTAAAATATCAAGGGCTATAGATGCTGCACATCGCAGTTGAAAACTACAATAGTTTGATTGTTTTAAGTAGAATGTCAAGGTGTCACTATTGGCCCAAGTAAACCCAGGTGTTAAATCGAAATCATCGATTTCAATCAATTGGTACTCACTATCATTTTGAAAAAATCTCCCCCCTTCATCACATTGAATTATTCTTCTTTTCAACCTTCCATTCGTAATAGGTTTATCAGAATTTGGGTTTTCTGGGCTATTCATATACGATGGATATAAAGCAAAATCCGTTGAAATTCCCCATTCATGATCTCTTTTTATTAGAAACTCGATTTTTTCTCCGGTATTTCTATAAGCTAATTGGACTAAGCCCTGATTCTGAATTTTATATAAAGGCTGGGACCACGCTTTCACCTCTCTATTTGTTGCAGAAAAATGAAAAAAGCCAATAGCGGGAAGCGATGGTTTTTTTGGAGTTATGCCTGATTCAGACTTCCTCCAATTATTTAATTGATCCAGAGGAATCATTTTATAAGTCCCTAATGAGCTATTCTTTGGGGGATCTATTTTCATTTCATTACTATTCATTCTATGCTCCATCAAAAAGCCGTCCCAGTCAAAAACTGCTAGAAGTGAACGAAGATCTGCATTTAAAAAATTATTTTCTTCCAAGACTCCTTTTATTGCTCGAAGGGAAGCCCAGATCATATTCTCTTGGGTTTCAATAAAATCTTCTGTAAACAGGTAGTGATGGGTTTTACTTTTTTGGAAATATTTTGAACCAAGGTCATGCTGCATAGAGTGGGTGATAAGATTGCACCCAGGTACAAAACTTGTAAAGTATTCTATGTATGCTGTCGCTTTTCCTCCGTGTAATCTTAAGTAGTTTGCTGGCGTACTTTGAATAGTGGGACCAAATTGAATCACTCCAGTATTTCCGGGTTCTACACGTGCCTGAAGTAAAACATAAAGTTCATTATGTTGTCGCGCAATGATCAAACCTGTCAATGCACTCTGAGGCTGGTACAGCATTAGTTTTTGATCGCTCCGGTCAGCTAAATTTTCCACACCGATTACTTGGAAGAACCCTTTAGAAGTGTGTGATAATGCACCATCTGAAAAATCCCATTGATTTTGAGATTTAAATTCGATTTCTTTTAATAAGAACTCAGATTTTTTTTTAGTTTCATTTAAAAAATCCAGTAAAGTTCCTTTTGAATCAGCATAGGTTATGTGCTTTTGTTGAGGAGTTTTCATCTAAGATCTTTTCTATTTTATCAAAAGTTAAAATTGGGGATACTTGACCATTATGAGGGATTTCATAGAATTGATGACCACAGTATTTTGCTAAAATGGATTGGGCACCTTTGTTCATGAGTCCACTACTCAGTTGCATAATAACTGTTGAGTTTTTTGGCATCCAAAACATATTGAATAAGTCTGCTCCTCTGATAGCAATTAATGCTTTTGAGTGATTATGCACCCTTATTTGTTCTTTCAAATTATGCGCTCCTGGCTCAAAAATCAAGGAGTTATGGCCTCTTTTACCTAGATCATTATTTAAGCTATCAATACCTCTGAGTTGTCTTCGCTCAGATCCATAGCCCTTTAGCCATCTTTTTTCAACTGAAGCTCTTCCAATAGCAGTAGTGGGCGGGGCTGATCTTTTCAATATCAAAGTATAGGGTTCATAGCTTGTTTCACTTGGTGAATTTGCCCAATCAATCAATTTCTTTCTTATCTCATTAATTAGTTGTTCATATATTTTTGGGAAACTATCAAAGAATTCTAAATATACATCCCACCTGGGAATGGTGATAGCATCTTCTTTTTCGACAAATCTGTGGAATGTGAATACTGAAGCCTCGGTCCCTCTGAGCTTTACTTCAAGTTTCATAAGGCGTCTTTTTATTTTTTTCCGATAGGATTTCCAGTATCTTTTTGATAGCTCTAATTTCTTTATTGATAGTTGCCTCATTTCATAAGGGATCTGGCTTTCCTTCAGGTATTCTTCAAGGATGCTATCAGTCATTGGGTTACAACTATCTATAATCAGTTTTTTCCCCTTTAATTGGTCTTTGTTTTTATCAAACCAAACCAAAAATGGTAGAAAAAATCCCAGCATATAATGCCAATAATTTCCTAAATCACCCCCCTTTTTGGAGTCGGCTATTATCTTGATGTCTTTCATTCCACAAACAATACTCCAACTCCTGCTTCCTGTGCCATTTGGTTAAAGGAAGGAATTGCTGTTTGAATCAAGCGTTCGCCTTCATCCTTAAGCGGTTTCCACTCTTCCATCAGACGAGCATATTCAGCTTTGGTGCCTTCATTGATTTTCGGGATGCTGCTTTCGCCATGATTCAGCATAAAGAGGAAGTTAGCGGTAAACTTATTCGGGAAGTTTTCCACGTCGTCGTACGCGGTAGATCTTCGTTGGATCATATTCTCGTCCCAGGATTTTAATTCAGATAGTAATTTATCTCCAGCCTCTTTCAAAGCCTTATATTCTTCTTTGTCACCAATTTTCCCAATAAGCTCAGCCAATTGGTCCTGATAATCCTTGGCAGTATTGACCATAGTGTGCATGGTAGTTACTTCAGCCTCTAATTGACTCATCCAAGCATGATAGGCTTGATAATCTGAAGGACTTAAGTTGTAATCAGGAAGATCTTTGATTTTGGCTTTCGACTCCGAACTTACACCCATGCCACTTAGGCGAACCGTGTAGGTTCCGGGAATGGCCTTATGACCTCGATAACTGGATTCGATGTAAGCGCCCGGAATTCCCGGCATGGTCGGATAGCGCAAATCCCATACAAAACGATTCAATCCTTTTCGGTTGGAAATGATCGGTTCCATTGGAGGACCACCCGCCCAAGTTTTGGCTTCAGGGTCTCTTTTTGAAGAGATTTTTCTCACCAAATTCCCCTGAGCATCCAGAATCTCCAAAGTCAGTTCGGTAGAATCTGTTACCGATTCTGGAAGGGAATAGTGAATCACCATGCCATTTGCTGGGTTTAATCCTTGGAATGGGTGAGTTCCTTTAAAATCATCCAAATTCCCCCCATTCATGCTGGAATACCAATTTGCCAAAAGGGCATCTTCAGGCGTATAGAGAGTGATTTGATCTACCTCCGCTTTTACTTCCCGCACAACATTCAGTTCGTCCAAAATCCAAAAAGATCTTCCCGAAGTCGCCACAATCAAATCATCATGGGCCACTTTCAAGTCGGTGATCGGGGTGATGGGTAGGTTCAATTGGAAGGATTCCCAATTGGCTCCTCCATCTCGGGAGATATACATTCCCTGTTCGGTGCCTGCATAAAGCAGTCCCTCTTTTTCGGTATCTTCCCGAACTACCCGAGTAAATGCTCCATAAGGTATTCCTTTAGAAATATTGGTCCAAGTCTTTCCGTAGTCGGTCGTTTTGTAAAGAGCAGGGGTATAGTCGTTGAGTTTGTAGCGGGTCGTGGCGATATAGGCCGTAGCCGGATCATGAGGGGATACTTCAATCGCATTCACCAAAGTTTCCTGCATGCCTTTCGGTGTGACATTGGTCCAGGTGGCTCCATTGTCTTGAGTTAGGTGAACCAGACCGTCATCGCTTCCAGTCCAAATCACTCCAGCCTCATGTGGGCTTTCGATTACATAGGCTAAAGTCCCATAGTTTTCAGCGCCTACAGCTTCATTGGTAAAGGGTACACCCGGAGTTCCCTGCTTTTCCTTTTCATTTCGAGTCAGATCGGGTGATACTTCTGTCCAAGTTTGTCCCCAATCCTGAGTTTTCAGCAACACTTGGGCTCCATGATAAAAAGTGTTCGGCTCATGCTGAGACCAAATAATCGGAGCGTTCCAGTTGAAGCGATATTTCATGTCCTTAGCGCTCATTCCGAGGTATTGAATAGGGGCGGCCATTATATTGGTCGAACCTTGGGTCTGCATGTCCAAGACCTCAATCGTTCCCTGATAGCTTCCGCCTAAAACATATCTTGGGTCGTCCGGATCAAAGGCTAGGAAGGCAGATTCTCCACCTGCGGAGTAATTCCAATGCTCTTCTCCGATTCCTCCTCGGCCCAAAGCCATGCTGGAAATGACCACGGAAGTATTGTCCTGTTGCCCTCCATAAATTCGGTAAGGGAAATGGTTGTCTGTATTGATTCGATAAAACTGCGCCGTAGGCATATTATTTTGAGTGGACCAGGTTTCTCCCCCATTGAAAGTGATGGAACCGCCTCCATCATCTGCCAAAATCATATTTTTGGAGTTATTGGGGTTGATCCAAAGATCGTGGTAGTCTCCATGTGCTCCGTCTATGGCTTCAAAGGTTTTTCCTCCGTCAAATGACTTCAGCATTGGCGCGCTTTGCACCCAAACGGTATTCTCATCATTCGGATCGGCAAAAACTTCTATGTAATACCAAGCGCGCTGAGTCAATCGATTATCCTTGTTGACTAAGGTCCAGCTTTCTCCTGCGTTATTCGATACAAACAAACCGCCTAGGTCTTTATAGGTATCGCTTTCCACCAAAGCATAAACCTTATTTGGGTTGGCGCGGGAAACGGAAACGGCCATTTTCCCCTTTTCCTTAGGAAGACCATTTTCTATTTTCTTCCAGGTTTCCCCAGAATCTGTGGACTTGTACATACCCGAACCCGGACCGCCTGACTTCACCTGCCAAGGCAAACGCTGATGCTCCCACATGGCCGCATAAAGTACTTCAGGAGTATTCATGTCCATAGAAAGCTCCACGGCCCCGGTTTTGTCATCTACATAAAGAACCTTTTCCCAGGTATCGCCTCCATCGGTAGATTTAAAGACTCCTCGATCGGGATTGGGAGCGTTTAAAGCTCCTTGCGCTGCAACATAGACAATGTCTGGATTCGATGGGTGAATCTGAATTCTTGAAATGTGTTCTGTTTTTTCCAGGCCGAGTTTTTTCCAGGTTTTTCCTGCGTCAGTAGATTTATAGACTCCGTCTCCATAGGAAGTCATCACGCCTCTTGGTGCATGCTCGCCCATTCCTACATAGACGATATTGGGATTGCTTTCGGAGACTGCGACGGCACCTACCGATCCTGTGGTGAAAAAGCCATCCGAAATATTTTCCCAATGCTGTCCGGCATCGCTGGTTTTCCAGAGTCCTCCTCCTGTGGTGCCAAAGTAGTAGGTGAGAGGATCGCCCACCACTCCGGTAGCTGTTACAGAACGACCACCTCGATAGGGGCCGATATTTCGGTATTTGATGGGGAGATTTTGGTCAAAATTGACTTGGCCTACTGCTTCAAAAGTGAGAAGGAGCAGGAACAAAAAGATACTTTTCTTCATGATTTGGTGGTTTTGGCTTTAAGTTAGGAAATTGAGCCGAAACTTCAGTAGATCAAAAAATTACATAAGAGTTCAAATAAAAAAGCCATCTCAATTTTCGAGGTGGCTTTTACAGCGTTTATTACTTAGTTATTTCTTGAATTTCCCCTTGAGCTACTGCTGGATCGAGTTGGGGCTTTTCTGCTAGAGCTGCTTCTGCTCGGAGTAGCTACTTTGGAACTGCCTTTACTCGAGGATTGTACCCGCGAACTACTTCGAGTAGGAGTTTGGGTTCTGCTGCTGCTTCTTTTTGGAGCCTCTACCCGGGTATTTCTACTGCTAGGGGCCTGTACTCGACTGCTCGAACGCTGAGGAGTGGCTTGCACATTTCGCTGTCTACTTGGCGCCGGAGCCTTGGTTACCGAAGAGCTACGGGTAGAAGGTTGTACCCTGCTAGAGGACCCGCTTCGGCTTCTAGTGGAATTGTCTGGTCTTACCGAACTTTCCCGGCTGCTTGGGCTGGATTGAACTCGGGTAGAGCGACTATCCTGCCTCGGAGCTTCGTAGGGTCTAGTCTCGAAGTTTTTGCTTGGAGAGCTTGATCTACCAGGCTGTACACTTCTGCTTGAGCTTCGACTAGGTGAGGCAGCCTGAGTCCGTGAGCTGGAATTTGATTCAGTTCTTACTCTCGGAGAGCTCTCCATCGTACGGCTTCTGCTAGGACTTGTGGCAGTCACAGATCTTCTGCTTCTTGCTTCGTTGGATTCAAGCACTCTTGAAGGTCTAGCTTCTGCAGTTCTGCTTCGACTGGATTGTAAATCAGGTCGATACATACTTACCCGGTTATTGGAAACTGCCACACGGCCAGGTCTTGCACTATTCTCTAGTCTATAGACAGGGACGTTTCTTCCAGTAACTCTACGGATTTCTCGGCTGCTAGGACCTGCCACATAAGTGTTGTTGTTATAGACCACGGTATTGTTGATCACGGTAGTTCTATTGATGATCTTGATTTTAGTACGGTGAGGAGCATAGTACCTCCAAGCGTAGAGATCGTAGATTCTACGCTGAGGGAGAAATACCCAATGAAAGCTAGGGATGCCTACTCGGACACTGATCGAAATCCTAGGTCCCAAAGGTGCCCAACCATAGTAGCCACCGCCTGTTCTCCAACTCACCCAAGCAGGACCCCAATCATAACCAGGAATCCATGCCCAGCTTTGGTAGAAGTCATCGTAATACCAGCGGCCGTAGTGGAAAGGAGCCCAGCCCCAATCATAATAAGAAACCCAGGTGTTTCCGAATTCGGTCATAGCCCAATGGCCATTGCTTGCATAAGGATGGAAGTCAGGACCCACAGCAGGTAACCAGATAAATCCATATCGGGCATCTTTTACCCAATCTCCATATGGCATTAATTCATCATAGAATACCTGAAAGGATACCCCATTGTAGTCGGCTGCTTTTGCGGAGGATAAGGATAGTAGACTCAGGGAAAAAATTCCCAACATGAGTGCAGCTGTCCATCGAGAGATAAGTTTGGTTTTCATGGTTTCGTTGGTTTAGTTGGACAAATAAATCGGGGCAGGTTTAGTGGCTGCTTCCGTTTCTTAGATGCAATTATTCTAAAAAAGGATGCATGCATACTAAAACTAAAATCAAGCCAAATTTCCAATCTTTATGAAAATCGATCTGATTTTAGATTTTTATTCGTAAAAAAATTAATAAAGGTTCGCTTATGAATTTTGATAAATCAAAAATAAATTCATTTTTAAATTAACTTTATTAAAAAAATTAAATAATCAAATTTAATGAATTTAAAAAAATTCAGGAAGGGATCTTTCCTTCGTCTAAAAACTATACGGAAAAGACCGTTTTTGCGGTCATTTCCTTTTTCTTAATTTTTTCTTAAAATTTTTTCTAAACCTTCCCTTTGGTGATTTCTTCCAAAGCCCAATTGGTCCAAGAAGCGCTGTGACCGGTACTAGGTGACTTGTCTTTACCCAATAAATCATCCACAATTTTTTGAATCAAAGGCTGTTGGATATGCTTGGGTAATTCAAGGTGAAAATGTTTTGGTTCCTCTCCATCTCGGAGAAGTGTAAACTCTCCTTTGCCAAAGGTCTCAAATTGAATCTGACCTTTGCTGCCATCAATAGTGATTTGATCAATTTGGGTTTCTTTGGCACTGGTAAAGCACCAGTTTCCGCTTCCCATGACTCCGTTTTCAAATGCATAGCTTCCTACCACCATATCTTCAGCCGGATATAATCTGGCTTGATTGGTAGCAAAACCAGAAGCATGGGTGATTTTTCCAAAAAAGAACTGAAGCAAGTCTAATTGATGGGATGCCAAATCATAAAAATATCCTCCTCCTGCTATCTCAGGAATGACTCGCCAGTTGTTCTCCAACTTGGCAATGATTTCAGGTTCAGCTTCTTGCTGCATTTGAATATGAACGGTCCTTATTATACCTATTTCTCCCCGATTTAAAAGCTCTTTAATTTTGACAAAATGAGGAAGTGCTCTTCGATAGTAAGCCACAAACAGGGGGACGCCCGCTTCTTCACATACTTTGATCATGGCTTCGCATTCTGAGAATGTTCTGGCCATAGGTTTTTCAACGTACACGGGTTTTCCGGCATTTGCCGCCATTTCTGTATAGGGAAGGTGCATGTAAGGAGGTGTGGCTATGTAAATAGCGTTTACTTCTGGATCTTCTATCAAGGACTTTGCATCTGTATACCACTTGGGGACTCCATGTCTTTTGGCGTAGTCCTTCACCTTTTCCTCATTTCTACGCATGACAGCTACCAAGCGACTATGAGGAACCAAATTCATAGCAGGGGCAGATTTGACTTCGCATACGTCACCAACCCCGATGATTCCCCAGCGGACTTCATCTTCCTTTGTTTTTTTCATGTGTTTATAATTGTTTTTCAAAGGTCACATGGAAGCTCGCAATCATAATCATCTCTCTGTGTATCGCTCGCTTCATGCTCGATTTCATGGATACAAAATAAAAATGACCCGGTAGATTTGGGCCATTTTGTCGTTTTTTATTGACTTGATGGAGTTCTTCGCTTCATGACCAAACTATCCGCAGGATAGGTGGCGGCTAAATAGGCCATTTGTTCCTTTGCCCAGTTGATTAAAACCTCCCGCTCCTCGTCAGTAAGATCAGCTTCCGGATGCAATCCGAAATAGGTATAAGACTCCAAAGGCATTTCCTTGCTTTCTACCGTTTCGATGACTTCTTCCAGTTTGTGGTTCTGGACAGCAAGGGGAAGCTTGGTAAATTCTGAAAAATTCAAATGTTGTTTTCCTTCTTGAACATGATCTGCCAGAAAGTATTTTACCGGTTGGATATTCGAATACCAAGGATAGCGGGTCAAATTGGTATGGCAATCATTGCAGGCACCTTTCATAATGGTGGCTACTTGGTCCGGGAGGTCATAGCTTTTGCTGATATCAAAAGTCTGATCATTGGACTCGTTTTTTTCGGCAGGGATGAATTGGATAGCTACCAAAATCAAAACAATCCCGATAGTGATTTTTTTCAACATAGTTTTAAAGGTTTGCTGGGTTGGATTTTATCTGCTAGTTAGACAATTTTTTTGAGCAAAGGATTAATCCCTTCATCGAAATCTTACTCCATCAATCACTAAACTTAGGCCTGCTTGAAAAACAACTAATCCAGCTGTCCCGTACCAAAACCAAGGATCTCCAGATAGTTTGTTTAGTCCTGCGTCTATGCACATAGATAGACCCGTTCCGGTCAAAAGCAATCCGGATACTGATTGAATAAACCAACGCTTTTTCGAGCTCATAATTTTTGATACCCTAGTTTAAAATCGATTGATCATGGACATGCCTGAATCCCGAAATTCATCCATTCGAGGAAGTTCATCTACAGCATCATCTAAGCTTATCCTTTTACCAATAAGTTTTTCAGGATTCAATTTACCCTGCAAAATCATTCGCATCAAGTCATCATAGGCATAAGCTTGCATTCCATGACTTCCTAGAATTTCCAGTTCTTTTGCGATTACCAAATGCATAGGAATAGGAGGATTTTCTTCGGTACCAGCCATTAAGCCAACTTGGATATGTTTGCCTCGTTTTCGCAAACTTAAAATGGAATTTGCACAGGTAATTCGACTTCCAAGCGCATCTACAGATACATGAACTCCGCCTTTCGTTAGTTCTTGGATTTGAGAAGCAATATCTCCCAATTTTCCATTGAGTAGGATGGATGCTCCGGCAACTTGGGCTAGGTTTAGTTTTACTTCAGAAATATCAACCGCAATCACTTTTGCCCCTAATGCTGAGGCAATCATAATGGCAGAAAGGCCGACTCCGCCACAACCGTGAATAGCCACCCATTCCCCTCCTTTTACCTGACCTTGAGCAACGATGGCTCTAAAGGAAGTGGCAAAGCGGCATCCCAAACTTGCAGCTGACTCAAAACTAACTGAATCAGGCAGCGCAACCAGATTGGTGTCTGCTCGATAAACAGCTACATATTCAGCAAAAGAGCCCCAATGTGTAAATCCGGGCTGAAATTGATTGTCACATATTTGCTGATTTCCACTTTGACAGGTTGGGCAAATGCCACAGGCACAAACAAAAGGAACGGTCACTCGCTCTCCGATTTTCCAGTTTTTTACTTCCTTTCCGACCTCTACGATTTCTCCGGCAAATTCATGTCCCGGAACATGTGGTAATTTGATATCAGAATCATGCCCCATCCAACCATGCCAATCACTTCGACATAAGCCTGTGGCCTTAACTTTTAAAACTACTCCGTCTTCGGGTGCGATAGGGTCGGTAACTTGAGTGATTTTTGGGACACTCTGGAAGGATTCGACAAGAAGGGCTTTCATCGGTTGAAGTTTTAAATTTTAAATCTCTCAAAAAAACACAAAAGAACCGTGAGCGTTTCCACCCACGGTCCAACTAATTGAGTTGTATGCACTGGAAGCTTTCAAGATAAATAGTTTGCCTACTACTCACTGAAAACTGCCACCTCTGGATTACACTTCAAAGCCTTGTCGGTATTGTCTTCCAACAAACTGATTGGCTTCTTCCAAGTTGGTGATTCGCATGTTTTCACCATCCCAAAGGAGTTTTTTCCGTGCAAAGAATTCTTGGCGTCCCTGAGCATTTTCTCTTCGGAGCATGTAGCTTCTGATCGCCAAGTTACCCATCAACACAGTCTCGGTCATTGGGCCTGCGTAATCGAAGGATGAAGTGAGTCCTTGGTGCTCTGGTGAATTGAACCCAGCCTTACATGCTTCCACCCAAAGTCGCTGATGGCCATATTCCCGCTCGAATCCTTCTTCGCTTTGTGGGCCTTCTTCTTTTGTACCGTCGTTCAAATACAGCTTTGGCATCAAAGGCGAAGAGTCATTGATGTTGGTGGAAATGATTCCCTTTTCTCCGATGATTAAAACCCCATTTGCAGAATTGGCTCCTCCTATGTCGTCATTTGCAGGGATAATATCCGGGTGCGCTGGACGAATTCCTCCATCCATCCAAGTCATTTCAATTGGGGATTTGCTCTTGCTGGTTGCATCAAAATGCAGGGTTATGAAAGAAGATGCTGGACAACCTTCCGGATGATAATCTGGAGTCCACATCTGACTGAATACAGAGCCTACGCTACATTCTGCATCTTTTGGATAATGAAGTCCTAATGTTCTGAAAGGAATATCAATTAAGTGACAACCTACATCTCCCAAGGCTCCTGTTCCATAATCCCACCATCCTCTCCAGTTGAATGGATGGAGGTTTGGTGTAAATGGGATTTCAGGCGCAGGCCCTAACCAAAGGTCCCATTCCAAAGCATCCGGTTTGGAACTTGGATCGGCCTTTGGAAAAGCTCCTCCTTGAGGCCAAACAGGACGATTGGTCCAGATTTGTACTTTGGATACAGCACCGATTCTATCCTCATCAATCCACTGTTGCACCAATTTCAGCAAAGGATTTGACCCGCCCTGATTTCCCATTTGGGTAACTACTTTTTGGGTTCGGGCCATTTCGGTAAGCATTCTTGCTTCTCGAATATTATGTGTCATTGGTTTTTGTACATAGACATGTTTGCCTCGCTCCATGGCGTATTTGGCGGCAGGTCCATGGACATGGTCCGGAGTGGAAATAGTCACTGCATCAATATCTTTTTCCTTATCCAACATTTCCCGGTAGTCTGCATAAAGCTTTGCTGTAGGGAATCGCTCTACCGATTGTTTGGCAGAACCTGAGAAGTCCACATCACAAAGAGCGACCACTCGTTCTCTTCCGCCTACTGATGCAAGTTCAATATCACTGGCCCCTTTTCCACCTGCACCTATCGCTGCAAGCACAAGTTGATCAGATGGAGCTGTGAAGCCTACACCGCCAAGAACATTCCTTGGCACGATAAAAAAAGATGAAGCAATGGCTGCATTTTTTATAAATTCTCTTCTGGACTGTCCAGAATTGGGATTTTCGGGTTTTTTCATCATTGATGTTATTAGGGTTTAAGAGTCATTTTGATTGAATTCTTAAGATAATTCCTCCTTCTTAATTTCTGAAACTTTATAATTTAAATAGTTTATGAGAATCCCTTTATTTCATTTCGAAATGATAAAAATTATCTAGTCTATTTAGGGTTGGCTACCATACTTGTTCAACAAATTCCAAGAAAATACTCCAGTCCCCCCAAGTAAGACCATGTTCTCCTTCCCTGATATGGTATCCTAGAGTTTTGGAGTGGACCGGACCTTTGAGTTCTTCAAATGAAAGCTTAAATGGACTTTCTTGGTCATAAATCCTTGAAAAAACCTGGCTTCCTATTTGAAGACTAAGATATTCACCTTTGGGATCGGCCCATTGATCGTCCTTTGAACTTGCAAAATAGACGGCCCTTGGAGCAATCAAAGCTGGAAGCATGTGCTGATCTAGGGGAAGTGATTCTTCGGCACCATTGTATTTTTTGAAATTTTCTGCAAACCAATGCGGAAAAGCATTATTAATGATCTCAACGGTTTCTCCAAATTTTCTTTTTGAAAGAGCTGCTCCACCGCAGCCTGACTCATTAGCATAGGTGATCGCCCAGCGTGGATCATTGGCAGATGTCCAAAGGGCAGATTTTCCAGACCTGGAATGTCCTACCAAAACGGATTTTTTTGCATTGATTGCCTCATGCTGCTCAAAATAATCCATTGCTCTCATAGCTCCCCATCCCCATGCACCGAGGGCTTTTAGTCCATCTTTCTTATCCAGCTGCTCAGGATAAAGGTTAGTCAAAATGCCACCGGAGAACCTTTGGATGTCATCTGGTGCCACTGTCTCTGCATGAAATGAAGCTGTAGCAAATCCCTTTTGGATCAATTCGGCGACAGGCCAATAGCCCTCTTCCGCCAAGGAACCATCTTCTGCCTTTTGTCTATGGTTTATTAGCAAAATTATAGGGGCAGGCTCTTCCATTTCTTTGGGTAAAAAAACATTTAGTCTCATGACGTGCGTTTTCTCACCGCGCCGGATTTTAATATCAACCTCCTCAAGGTTAGCGATCAAATCAAATTGATGATTAGACCTTTTGGTGACTTCAAAACTTATCTCGTCAAAATCTTTAGGGATTTGACCATACACCTCTGTTTGAAATAGCCTAAAAATCTCGGGTTTTCGAATAGCCTCCCATTTCTCACGAGAATCGATAACCTCTCCTTTTTCGCTAATAAAAAGTGAAGGCAGATGAAGGGCAGGAACCTTACTTTCGTCATAGTTAACTTGAGATTGAGCCATGGTTTTAGTGAATATAATTAAAATACCGAGTGCTAGAAATTTCCAAAGAGCCTGCATCTTTAAAAAGGTTTAGTTACTGGCTGCTTCGGCTCTCGATGGTTCAAAAGGCTCATAAGGATAGTCGGTAGGGAGGACTTCAATCCCGGAGGTTACCTTGAGTGGCGTTTCCCCAGCAAATGTCAGTTCCACAAAGTATCCTCGAAATCCTTCATCAGGTTCCTGCATGACTACCTCCAGTTCTCCACTTGCAGGCATAGGGATTTCTTCAGCTACCCAGTTGGGTCCAAATTCATCCACCCGGAAATCTCTGGCAAGTGGGTTGTAAGCCGACCAGAGTTTGACGGAAATAGGCATCTTTTCAGGGTCTACTTTTACATGGATTTTATTTCCTTCCACAGTCCAGCTATAGTCTGGTCTGCTTGAATTTTCTAGAATGGAGTTGTAAAAAGAAATTAGGTTGGGTAAGGCATCGGATTCACTCAAGTCATGTCCAAAATTTGGTACATATTGGATATGCTTTTCTCCCTTAAGATCATTCCAGTAAAATTCCCAGCTATCTGGCTGAAAAAATTGATCTCCTGCGGCATTGATTAAGAGTTTTGGGATTTCCAGTTCTTCTACAAAAGAGTAAGGTTCGGTGAGTTCGAGCATGCGATCAAATTCAGGCGTGCCCATCCAATTCATCACTCCTTCCCGAACATAATCCGTAACTGCTGGGGCCCAAAAACCATAATTTCTCCAATGATGCATAAAGGAAGGTTCAATATTTAATAAGTCAATCACGACTGGAGCCATTGCAATAACCCGATCATCGGCAGCAGCAGTCGTCCAAGTAGTCCAACCTCGCTTGGAAGCTCCCGCCACAAAAAAGTTTTTCAAATCCTTATTGTAATTTTCTTTGGCCACTTCCTGTACGGCATCCATGGCAAGTTTGACAGCTTTGGTCATCGGGAATCTAGCTAACCAAATAGCATCCTCATCCTTTGCACCACCTTCCATGAATTTTCGCCAGCCATAAGCAATGATGGCATCCTCATAGCGTTCCCCAAAAGGATCATTGGCAAATGTCAAAGGCTGAAATGGGACATTGTGAATTTCCGCAACGATGGAGTTGGTTTGAGCCGCTGCAGCTTCCAGAAGAGGAGAGGGGCTTTGAGGCATTTCAGTACCTCGGCTTCCTCCACCTATCCACATCATTCCTGTATCGTGAGGGCTATTTTTTGGGATAATTACTGAAACCCAATGCCACCACAAGGTCTCATCGACAATACTATCTGCAAGCCATCGCTGGGAATACATTTTCAAGACATGGAAATCTGAATTTTCTCCTGAAACGGAATGAACAATCTCATAGCTAAAATCGGGTGAAGGGGATTGTACATATTCCCTCAATAAATTCTCAGACTTTGATTCAATGGCCGATTCACTGGTTTTGTCAGAGGTTTGAGTTTGGCAAGCGAAGGACGCGATAAGCCAAACTAATGCAAGTAGAAGGTTAATTCTCGGGTTGGATTGTTTCATGGTTAGGGCTGGTTGGTGTAATTATTTTGTAAAAACTAATAATTTTAATTTCGGACGGCAAGATTGCTGCCCAAAAGCTTCAAGGAATTTGAAAAATATTTACACCATGCAATTGAAAATTAGACTTTTAATCCTTTTTATAGGTTGGTTTGGGATTGTTTCTGCTCAGGAAATCCGTTCTCCGAATGGGGAATTAAAACTCGCTTTTGGACTTGATGCGAGCGGAACCCCAACCTATCAGCTATCCTATAAAAATCAAACTGTTATTCAGTCTAGTCGTTTGGGTTTTGATTTGAAAAATGACACCCTCGATTTAATTCAAGGTTTTCGGGTTGTGGACTCGGAGGAATCATCTCATGATGAAACCTGGCAACCGGTATGGGGAGAGGAAAGCTTGATTCGCGATCATCATCAAGAATTGTTGGTTCATTTGGAGCATTTGGGAAGTAAGCGGAAAATGGATATTCGCTTTCGCTTATTTGATTCGGGATTAGGTTTTCGATATGAGTTTCCTGTTCAGGAAAATATGGGGCACTTCGTAATCACTGAAGAACTTACTCATTTTGCGATGAGTGGAGATCATACCGCATTTTGGATTCCTGGAGATTACGATACACAGGAATACGATTACATAGAATCCAAACTTTCAGAAATCCGAGGATTGATGGAAACTGCCATCACACCGAATGCTTCACAAACTCCTTTTTCCGAAACGGGTGTACAAACTGCCTTGATGATGAAATCCGAATCTGGCTTATACATTAATATCCACGAGGCAGCTTTGATTGATTATCCAGCCATGCATTTGGAATTGGATGATGAGCGGATGGTTTTTGTGAGTCATTTGACACCGGACTCCCAAGGTGATAAGGGATATTTGGTAACCCCAGCGCAATCTCCTTGGCGATCGGTGATCGTAAGCGATGATGCTCGAGAAATTTTGGCCTCTCGAATTACCTACAACCTCAATGAGCCTTCAAAAATCGAAGATACTTCATGGATCAAACCGATGAAATATGTCGGTGTTTGGTGGGAAATGATCACTGGACAGAGTACCTGGTCTTATACTGATGAACTCAAGGCAGTCAAATTAGGAGTGACTGATTTTTCCAAAGTCAAACCTAATGGCAAACACGGTGCTACCACGGAAAATGTGAAAAAGTATATTGATTTCGCGGCTGAACATGGTTTTGACGGAGTGTTGGTTGAAGGTTGGAATATTGGTTGGGAAGACTGGTTTGGTAACTCCAAAGATTATGTTTTTGATTTTCTGACTCCTTATCCGGATTTTGATTTGGAAGGGATTGCTACCTATGCTAAAGAAAAGGGAGTCCAAATGATTATGCATCATGAGACTTCTTCTTCTGTTCGGAATTATGAGCGCCACTTGGATGATGCTTATCAGTTAATGAAAAAGTATGGCTATCCAGCTGTAAAAAGTGGCTATGTTGGAGACATCATCCCTCGTGGAGAATATCACTACAGTCAATGGCTGGTGAATCATTATCAGTATGCGATAGAAAAAGCTGC
This sequence comes from Algoriphagus kandeliae, assembly GCF_004571135.1. GTDB lineage: Bacteria > Bacteroidota > Bacteroidia > Cytophagales > Cyclobacteriaceae > Algoriphagus > Algoriphagus kandeliae. The sequence continues at coordinate 579,854 of NZ_SPSB01000003.1, read as the reverse complement.
CGAGTACCAAATCATGGTTAATGCCCACGAGGCAGTTCGACCTACAGGAGTGGCTCGCACCTGGCCAAATCTCATTGCCAATGAATCAGCGCGAGGAACCGAATATCAGGCCTTTGGAGGTAGCAATGCAAATCATGTGACCATTCTCCCATTCACCCGCCAAATTGGTGGACCGATGGACTATACACCAGGGATTTTTGAAATGGATGTATTTAACGGCTCACATGTGAATAGTACGCTGGCTAATCAATTGGCTTTGTATGTGACGATGTATTCCCCACTTCAGATGGCTGCGGATTACCCAGAAAATTACATGCGATTCCCAGATGCTTTTCAGTTTATCAAGGATGTGGCTTTGGATTGGGAAAATAGTCTGTATTTGGAAGCTGAACCCGGCTATTATTTGACCATCGCCAGAAAGGCAAAGGGTACAGGAGAATGGTTTGTGGGGAATGTGAATGGATTCGAGGGCAGAACAGGGGAGGTCAAATTTGATTTTTTGGATGAAGGCAAAACTTACCTAGCTGAAATCTATGCAGATCAAATGGATGCCCATTATAAATCCAATCCCCAAGCCTTTGAGATTCGAAAGGTTTCAGTGGATTCAAAATCAGTTTTGAAGCAATATTCCGCTCCGGGTGGTGGTTATGCTATCCGAATTCGGGAGGTGAGTAAGGAAGAACTCAAAGGGGTTAAGAAATTGAAATAATCTAGTAGGGGCTGTACCCTAAACGCATTCCATTTCATTAGCAAAGTCGAAATATCTTCTCCAATTAAAATAGACTTCGACTCCGCTCAGTCTGACAACAAATTAAAAATTGAGATAGCCTCTTTTTCTTTCCCAAAAAAGGAAAAGCCGCAGTAATTGGGTAAATTCCAGTATTGCATCTCAATTCACATGAAGCAGCTTAGCGAAAATTCGATTCGGGTTTTGGAAGAGCGATACTTGGTCCAGGATCATTCCGGAAAGGTCATTGAGACACCGGAAGAGATGTTTCTTCGAGTTGCTAAAAAAGTAGCAAGTGCTGAATTAAAGTGGGGGAAGCAGAAAGACGCAGACTATTGGGAAGGACAATTTTTTAGAATGATGTCAGAATTGGATTTTCTACCCAATTCAACGACACTGATGAATGCCGGAACCGGATATGGGCAATTGAGTGCCTGTTTTGTTTTGCCTGTTCGAGATAGTTTAAGCGGAATTTTCGACACCTTGAAGATGGCAGCCTTGGTACAGCAAAAGGGTGGAGGGACTGGCTTTAATTTTTCAAAGCTCAGGCCTAAAGGGGATAGAGTTAGTAAGCATGGAGGTACATCCTCCGGTCCGGTTTCCTTTTTGGAGCTCTTTAATTTTTCCAGCGACCATGTCAAGCAAGGAGGAAAACGCTTAGGAGCGAACATGGGGATTATGAACGTTGATCATCCCGATATTTTTGAGTTTATGCGCTTAGGATCAAAGGAAAATCGGGTCAGACACTTCAACTTATCAGTAGGGATTACGGATCAGTTTATGAAGCACCTTGAAACTGATAAACCCTGGAGTCTTATTAATCCCCGCACCCAGAAAGTTTTGAATAAGGTTTCTCCCAAGGCAATTTGGGAGGAGCTGATCTTTGGAGCTTGGGAGTCAGGAAATCCCGGTGTCATCTTTTTGGATACTATCAATTCAAAAAATCCTACTCCAAACCAAGGTGAAATTCAGGCCACCAATCCCTGCGGGGAAGTTCCGCTGCTTCCTTATGAGTCCTGTAATTTGGGATCGATAAACCTTACCCATTTCATCAAGTCGGCAAAAGGGAAGTCGATACCCGATTGGGAAAGGATAGGCGAAATAATTCCCATGGCAGTTCGCTTTTTGGACAATGTGATTGAGGTCAATCATTTCCCCAATTCAAAAATTAAAAAAGCCACGCTTTCAAATCGAAAAATCGGTTTGGGTGTGATGGGATGGGCTGACTTTTTAATTCAACTGGGGATTCCATATGGAAGTCAAGAAGCGGTGGATTTAGGAGAGGAATTGATGCGTTTTATAAATGAAAAAAGTCACCTCGCTTCACAGGAGTTGGCTAAGAAAAGAGGCAGTTTTCCTAATTGGGAAGAAAGTGTGTTTGCCCCTCATACCCCTATCCGGAATGCTACTTTGACTAGTATTGCTCCTACAGGAACCATCTCCTTGATTGCAAATACTTCTTCCTCCATTGAACCATTATTTGCTTTGGCTTTTGAAAGGAGAAATGTTTTAGGGGAAGAAACTTTACAGACTATTCAGCCTCAAGTATTAAATTTTCTCCAAGAAAAAGGGTTGCTCTCAGAAGAATTAAAACAAAAAATCGCCGAAGATGGGACTTGTGCTGATAGTCATGAATTGAGTGAAAAGGATAAAGCTATTCTACAAACCGCAACAGAAATCGACCCCATTTGGCATCTAAAGCATCAGGTGGCCTTTCAGAAGTTTACCGATAATGCGGTTTCAAAAACCATCAATTTGCCCGCCTCTACCAAACCTGAAGATATCGGGGAAATATATCTTCAAGCTTGGAAAGAAGGGGTAAAGGGTTTAACTGTTTTTCGAACAGATTCAGGAAGGGAACAAATGCTTTATCCCGGTCTCAAAACTTTTAAGGATAAAAGCTTTCCTTGCTGAGCCTATCTAATTATTAATGGCAAAGTGACCTTTGACCATTTCCAAAAGCTGATTGTAAGTCATTTTATCAGCGTCCTTCATCAAAATTTTCATCTCGATAAACTTTTTGTTATCTCGAATTTGCTTGAAGAACTGTGCTTTTGTGATTCCAGGTCCTATCAATAATAATTCCTCAAGTCCCAATACTTTCCCCTCGAGTTCCTTGAAATATTTGTTCAGTTGGTCCCGCTCCTGATTGTTTTTCTTGTTTTCATTGTTGGAAGGACCACCTTGGGAATTCATAAATCGGGTCTTATCACTTGTTTCTCCTTCAAACCTTACCTGGTTTTCTATAGGGGATTCGATTTCTTCCACCACGAAGGGATGGTCTGGTAAGTAACCAATTAATATTGCATGACTCTGGTCCAACCACATGCATGCTTTATGGGGCATTAGGGTTTCCATGGCTTTTTAGTTTTTTAATTGTTACACATATTGGTCCCGTAGTGGATTTTCATCCTAAATAGTGGGATCCATATTCTTGTTCATATTTCCTCATGAATTCCAACGTTTCCTCATCATTGAGATTTGAAAAACGTTCGTATCCCTGAGACACCGCCCGGAAGTCTTCCGGGATCTCTAAAATCAAGACTTTATCAGCCATTTTTACAAGTTGTTTTGCAGCATCTATTCCCGAAATGGGAGCGGCTACAATCAACTTTTTGGGATGTTGATTTTGGCAAAGTTTTAGGGTAGCAAAAAGCGTCGAACCAGTCGCAATTCCATCATCAACTACGATCACGGTTCGATCTTTAAGGTTTGGAATAGGTTTACCATGCCTTAGTAATTGTACCCTTCTCTTGATTTCTTCTTTTTCTTTGTTTTTTACAAATTCTAAATCATCTGCACTTATTTCTGATTTTGCCCAAGGAGATAGGTAATAACTCCCATCCTCAGCAATAGCGCCCATGGCAAATTCAGGCTGTTGGGGATGACCCAGTTTTCTGGAAATAATGGGGACCATTTCTGCATGCAGTTTTTGGGCTACATAGAATGCCGTTTCGATACCTCCTCGTGGAATACCTATGACAATTGGATTGTCTTTTTGATAGGAAAGCAATGCTTCTCCTAGCTTTAGTCCGGCATCTTTTCGGTCCTTAAACATCCCCCTGAGATTTAGAAAACACTTTCTTATTTCTATCCGCATTCGCTCTTCCCTGGAGCACCTTGAATATCCAATCTTTTGATTCTTCCGCCACTTGTTCGAGTTTTCCCGGTTCTTCAAAAAGGTGGCCTGCTCCCGAGAGGATTTTTAAATCATTTCCTTCAGGAAAGTGCTTGTAACAAGCTTTGTTGAGACGTAGAACTTCCTGATCCAAACTGCCCACAATCCATAACATGGGGCAGCTTACTTCCGGGATATAATCCACGGCATAATCCAGCCTGCCTCCCCGCGAAATGATTCCATAGATTAGAGGTTTTAATTTTGTTGCAGCGGTGACTGCAATTGCCGCTCCTGTACTTCCTCCAAAGAAAAATACAGGCAATTTGCTTAGCGAAGGCTTTGCAAGAAGTGATTTTGTTAGTTCAACAAGTCGGTCTGCAAAGCGAGAAATATTGAACTCTCCTTTCTCTTTTTCAAGGGGAGTAGATAAATCAAGGAGAAAGGTGGCTATCTCATTCTTATTAAAAAATTGAGCAATAAAATTATTGCGGGGACTAAACCTGCCACTTCCACTTCCATGGGCGAATAGCACCAAGGCTTTGGGTTGGTCGGGAATAGCCAGTTCCCCTTCCACCATTACATCCGCCAACCTGATTTTTAAGATCTCCTTCATAGCTTTTCAGGTTTTATTCACTATGGAAGGAAATTCTTTTAAAGATGAAATCCTATGATATTCATCAGCAAATGGAATACTGGAGTCTTTTTATTTTCAAAAAATCTGACTCATCTCCATTTGATGTTTTTAAATATAATTTGCCGATACTTATCTCTTTCATAAAGTATCCCTAAAGTGTTGTCATCTAATTTCACTAGGTCAGAATAGGCCGTCCAAGGTAGTTTTTTCGGGTCGGTACTAAAGTCTATTGGAATGATATGATCCCAGGTTTTACCCTCATCATAGCTGATTTTGATGGTTAGGTAGTTGCGTTCCAGAGGGTCGGCTGCATTAGAGTGGGCTAGAATGGTTTTTCCCTCTTTTTCCCCAATATCTAAAATTGATCCTTGGCAAACAGGGTCAGGCAGTTCCTCTTCAAAATAGGCTTCAACCCATGATTTTCCCCCATCGGAAGAATAGGCCAGAATGCGCTGACGAATATCTCCTTTTTGATTTCGAATACTCATAATCATTCGTCCATTAGAGAGTTCAGCTGCAATGGATTCATTACTTCCTGGGATTTCTACAGATTCTGAAATCCCAAAACTTTTTCCGCCATCATCGGTGAAAAATCCATGAGCCTGATAGTCTGACCAATCTTCTTTAGGATTTCCGGTGGAATGATTCGCTGCAACAAATATTCTACCCTTATGAGGACCGCTTTGAAATTGGAATGCATGGCCGGGCGTATTTGCATAGTGGCGCCAGTCTTCCGGGTTTTTGTAAAAAGGATTGAAATCTGGGTTGTTGGGTTTGTGTACCTGTTGGGTGATATTTTCCGGTTCGGTCCAAGTTCTTCCCAAATCAAAGGACTTGATCATCCAAACTTCCCGAACCCCTCTATTCATTCGTACATCATATTCATGATTATTCCCTGTGTTGTAAAACAGGAAAATTACCCCTTCTGGATAATTTGGGTTTAATCGGTCGACTACTGGAGCTGGATTTCCGGCCTGAAGGCTGTCATAATCAATCAAGGTTTGCAAAGGGGACCAAGTATAGCCTCCATCCAAGCTTCGTTTCATCACCAAATTGACATCACCAAAATCATCACTGCCGTTGACTCGTCCTTCTGCAAAAGCCAAGAGTTCGCCATTGGGCAGAGAGATGATGGCGGGAATTCTATAGATGGCATGTCCTTCTTTGCCTGCCTCGAAGACCAAAGTTTCCTGGGCTTTGATTCCTTGGGAAAGAAGAAGAATGATAAAGAATGAAATCAGGTTTTTCACTAGGTCTGTTTTGGGTTTATTGATTGACCTTATTTTTCTTCGAAATAGCGCTTAAGGGTGTATTCAGGTTGCCATTGGTCCGGCTTCCGTTTGAGTGTGTCGGGATAGTAAGCCATGGGTTTGATTACAGCAGCGGTAAAGGAAACGGTATCTCCAACAGCCTTTTGGCTTTCCTGAAGCAAAGAAATTAATCGATTTTTTTCGGAAGAGAAGATAGGGTTTTCTGCTAGGTTATTGAGTTCCAAAGGATCATGTTCCAAATCAAATAATTGGGTGTGATCCCGTTCAGGATATCTGATAAGTTTCCATTTGTCGGTTCTTACAGCTCGGATAGTATGTCTGTAGGCAGTAAATAGCGCATCTCGAACAGACTCTTTTTCTCCATGAATCACGGGAACAAGGCTTTTTCCATCCACATCTTCTCTTGGAGGTAAACCAGCTAATTCTGCCAGAGTAGGATACAAATCATGGATATAGGCAAAAGCATCTAATTCCTGATTAGAAGGAATCCCCGGTCCTTTGATGATTAAGGGGACCTTCATGCTGTGCTCGTAAAGACTTTGTTTCCCCAAAAGCCCATGACTTCCGACTGCCAAACCATTATCTGCAGCATAGACGATAATCGTGTTTTCCAATTTTCCGCTTTCGCGAAGCGCATCCAAAATTCTAGCTACCTGAGTGTCTAAATGGGTAATTAATGCATAGTAATCCGATAAAATCATTTGAATTACCTCAGGTCTCCTAGGCCAACCGGTGAGATTTTCATCCCGAACTGTCAAATGATCAAATTCAAAGGGATGGTATGGCATGTAATTTCCCGGCAAGGGAAGCGAGCCATCGGGGTAATAGTTAATATAATTTGCCTCAGGGGAATATGGGTCATGAGGGACAGTGAAGGCAACATAGCAGAAAAAGGGATCGCTGCTATCCTTTTGTGATTGAATAAAGTCAATAGCGGATTCAGCGAAAATTTCGGTGGAATAGCCCTTTTTGGTTGGCTCTCCCAACTTGCCATCTGCACCATAATTCCGCAAGTCTACTTCGTAATGATTTGCCATTCCTCCCAAGTACACATTGTTTGCTTGTTGGAAACTAGCCTCAAATGCCTCCTTCTCATTATGCCATTTTCCTGTTCCAAAAGTGGTATAACCTGCATTGGCAAAATCCATAGTCATGGTTTGGACACCATTTAATCGATCATACACCTTAAATAGGTTTTTTCCACTGAAGAGCATCGCACGGCTAGCCATGCAAATGGCTCCATGATTTCCACCCATCACATAGGCATTGGTAAAGCGAGTCCCTTCTCGGGCCAATTGATCAAGAGTTGGGGTCTGGATATAAGGATTACCAGCTATCCCAAGGGTTTCTGCTCGTTGATCATCTGCAAAAAGAAATAGCACATTGGGTTTTTGAGTTTCTGTTTTTTCGCTACAAGCCCAACTGAGGAAAAGGATAAGAATTGGAATGAGTTTTTTCATGGGGTGTATGTTTTTCCCAGATCGTTAGTCTGGACTTCTTTGATTTTCTGATTCAAAAGGGCCTTCATTTCTTCCACTTGGGATTGGAAATATTCATCAAAGGCAAGATTTTGATATTGACCGGGATCTTGCTCCATATCAAAAAGCTCCATTCCTTCCTCTGCATTTTTACCATATTGGATATAAGCCCATCGTTTTGATCGGATCAGGTAAGTTGAACCTCCTTGAGTGACAGAGAAAGTAAAGGATCTGACTTCTTGATCAGGATTTTGAAGAAGGGATTTAAGGCTTTTTCCTTGTAATCTTTTGGGGATTTCGAAATTCGTCAAATCCAAAAGAGTAGGGTACAAGTCCACTAGCTCCACAAAAGATTCACTTTTTCCTGAACTATACCCTGGGGCTTTAATGATAAAAGGTACTCGAACAGATTCTTCCTTTAGGGAAACTTTCATCCAAAAGTCATGCTCACCCAAATGGAAACCATGATCAGAGGTGAAGATGATAATGGTATTTTCTGCCAATCCGGCTTGCTTTAAAGCATCTATAATTTCTCCCACTTGAGCATCCATAAAAGAAACTGAGGCATAATAGCCTGCTATGGCTTTCTGCTTGTGGATATAGTTCATTTCTGCATTTTGGGTAGTTACATAGTTGATTCCTTTTTTCGGAATATCGTCCCAATCTCCTTCGATTACAGGTGGTGGAACTATGCTTTGCCAAGGGTAAGAAGTAAAATATTCTTTTGGAGCAACAAATGGAACATGGGGTCTAACCAAACCTACAGCTAAGAAAAAAGGCTGTTCTTTATTTTGTTTTTTTATAAGTTCGATTGCTTTTTTAGCCGTTTTTCCATCGGATTGGCTTAGATCTCCTCCCTCAGCTTGAACAATCGTCATGACGTTGCCACCTTTTCGCTCGATTTTTCCGTCAGGGTTATTTTGAACCAATTCGGCTAATCCTTCTGATTGCCATTCAGGTCCGGGAGAATTGAATCGCTCTACCCAGGATGCTGCATCGTCTTGGCCATCACTTCCTGTTTCGATATCAATAGGCACGCCCATGTGGAATATTTTACTTACCCGTGCCGTGTAATAGCCATTTTGTTTAAAAAACTCCGGGAGAGATGCACGGTCTGATCCTACATTTTCTCTCCCACTGGTATAGCCATAAGTCTCGGTGGCAGAAGGATAGTAACCAAAAAGGAAAGAAGCTCTTGAGGGACCACAGACGGGATATTGGGAATAGGCATTTTGAAAAAGCATGCTTTCTGAAGCAAGACGATCAATGTTTGGAGTTGAAACCAGCTTGTTTCCATACGCACCTATGGCCGTTTGATTCAGGTCGTCCGCGACGATCAGCAAGATGTTAGGTTGCTTGTTTTGAGCAAAAGAAAGATAGGAAAGTAGGAGAAAACTGTAGAAAAGCAGGTTCTTCATGGGCTGGAAATTCGGAAGATTAAGATAAAGGATTTTTCTCTTTCCATGTTCTGAAAGAGGCAGACAAGTAATTTAAAAATCTATTGTATTGATTTTTAACTGGTTATAATTCTCCGTTTAATTTTATTTAGATTTTTTCCAAATAAAGATTGTCTGGTATTGATTCGAGATTTAAGTTTACGTCATTATTTAAAATCAATCCAAATAAATATAAAGAATGAGATTTATTTATAGTTTCCTGATTTGCACTTTATTGTTTTCGGTGGAAGGTTTTGCACAAAAGAATATTCTGAAAGGAAAGATTTCTGACGAAAATGGTAATCCTGTTCAGGGTGCGTCTGTGTTGCTAGAAGGCACTGTTCGAGGAGTTCAGTCTGACTTGGATGGGGATTATGAATTGAAAGATTTCCCAAAAGGGACCTATCAATTGATCGTGAGTCTGGTAGGGTTTCAGAATTGGTCTCAAGAGTTTTCAATTGAGGAAGGCGAGACTAAGGAGCTGGATATTCTTTTGAAAGAAGATGAGTACTTGCTTTCAGAATTCAGTATTTCAGCCAGTCGTGGGATTTTGGGCCAGGGGAGACTTCCTGAAGTGTCTGATTTCCAGATTAATGCTGGGAAAAAGAATGAGGTGATTCGAATCGCTGAGATTGATGCCAATTTGGCGATGAATAATAGCCGTCAGGTTTTCGGAAGAACGCCAGGAATTTCCATTTGGGAAAATGATGGTTCAGGTATTCAATTGGGGGTGGCTTCCAGAGGTTTGAGCCCAAATAGATCTTGGGAGTTCAATGTCCGAATGAACGGATATGATATTACCCCAGATCCAATGGGCTATCCAGAAGCCTATTTCACGCCGCCTTTGGAAGTGGTAGAGCAAATCGAAATCATCCGAGGAGCATCTTCCTTGCAATATGGACCGCAGTTTGGCGGATTGATGAACTTTGTGCTGAGAAAGCCGGATAAGTCTACTCGATTTACAGCAGAGTCTATCAATACGGTAGGAAGTAATGGGCTTTTTAGCTCCTTTAATTATATCGGAGGAACAGAGGGGAAATGGAATTATACGGCTTATTACCAAAAAAGAAGAGGTGATGGCTGGAGAGAAAACGGTTTCTTCAATACTGATCACGCGCATTTAGAGGTCAATTATGCGGCAAGCAACAGATTGAAGCTTGGGTATGAAATGACCTACATGACCACCGAAACCCAGCAGCCAGGAGGTTTGACTGATGCACAGTTTGAGCAGGATTCTCAGCAAAGTTCACGTAGCCGAAACTGGTTCAATACACCTTGGTTTATTCCGGCTTTGTCTGCGGAGTATTTGGTTTCCCAAAACACCAAGTTGAGTTGGAAAGTCTTTGGAACTTTCGCAGAGCGAAATAGTGTAGGCTTCATGCGTCCGATCAATCAGGAAGATGATCTAGGAAATCGTCAAGTGGATCGAGACTATTACACGACATACGGTTCAGAAATCCGCCTTAGCTCATCCTATGAGTTGTTTGGTCAGGAACAGACCTTGATGACAGGACTTCGATATTTCAATGGAAACATTGATCGAAATCAGCGTGGGGTAGGAACTACAGGTTCTGATATGGACTTTTCCGTGGCAGAAGGAGACTTCAGTAGAAAGTTAGATTATACTAATAGAAACTGGGCAGCTTTTGCAGAGAATGTTTTCCGCTTCAATGAAAAACTGCTATTTACTGCCGGTCTTCGTGTAGAAAATATTCTTTCTGAAAATCAAGGCCAATTCAACGTAGTTAACGGAACACCACAGTTTTTGGAGCCTGTTTCCCGATCAAGAAGCTTTGTTTTGTTAGGTTTGGGAGCTGAGTACCATGTGGGAAAAAGCGCTGAATTCTACACGAATTTCTCCCAAGCTTATCGCCCTGTCTTAATTTCTGATTTGACACCTCCGGCTACTACAGATGTAATCGATCAGAATTTACAGGATTCAAAAGGGTATAATTTTGATTTTGGATTCAGAGGGTCGGTGTTTCCTTCCTTGAAGTTTGATATCGGATACTTTCGACTCAATTACCAAGACCGAATTGGTACTATTGCTCAGGCAAGAGAGGATGGAAGTATCTATCAGTTCCGTACCAATTTGGGGAATTCTATCAGTCAGGGATTTGAAGGATATGTAGAATTTGATCCGATTACTGCCATTTTTGAAAGTTCCCGATTCGGATACCTACACCTATTCGCTTCTCTTGCATTCATTGATGCGACTTATGGTGATTTCGAAATCACTTCTGTAAGTGATGGGGAGTTGGTGGTAAGAAACTTGGAAGGAAATCAAGTAGAAAATGCACCTAGAAAGATCAATCGATTTGGTGCGACTTACAGTTTAGGTAAGTTTTCCATGACTTGGCAATTGAGTGATATTGGGGAAGCATTTTCCGATGCATCCAACACTGTAACTCCTAATGCAGCCTCAACTGTTGGGTTGATTCCAGCTTATCAAGTTCAGGATTTATCTGCTTCTTGGAATATTTGGAAGCAGCACTCTATCAAAGCGGGGATTAACAATCTGACCGATGAGCGTTATTTCACAAGAAGAGCGGGAGGATATCCTGGGCCGGGAATTATGCCTGCCGATGGAAGGACTTTCTATCTCACCTTCGGTTTGAAATTCTAAGGCAAAAAAGTGGATAAAAGGTAAAGCCATTCTGATTTTCAGGATGGCTTTTTTGTTTGGCATTTTGTGGAAATTCTCCGAAAGGGTTTATTCCTGAGTTTAAGTTTTTTACATTTAATGCAAACCCCAGCTTTATGAAATCAATCTCAGCCCTTTTTGGAAGCATGATCGTATTGCTTTTTGCTTTTTCCTGTCAGCAAAAAAAAACTTCTGAGCGTCCCAATATTATTTTCATCATGTCTGATGATCATGCCTATCAAGCGATATCAGCTTATAGTGATCACTTGATCGAGACTCCCAATATTGATCGGATTGCTAAAATGGGGATGCTTTTCACCAATGCTACGGTCACCAATTCTATCTGTGCGCCAAGTAGAGCAACGATTTTGACAGGAAAGCACTCACACATCAATGGAAAGGTTGACAATCATTTTCCCTTTGATACAACCAATGTCACCTTTCCCCAACTTTTCCAAGAGGCTGGATATCAAACGGCCATGTTTGGTAAGCTACACTTCGGGAATAATCCCAAAGGCTTTGACCAGTTTAAAATTCTTCCAGGTCAGGGGAAATATTACAATCCTGAGTTTATCACCAAAAATGAAGGGAGAATTCAAGTAGAGGGTTATGTCACGGATATCATCACGGATATGACCTTGGACTGGCTACAGAATGAGCGAAAAGCAGAAGATCCCTTCTTGCTTTTTTATCTGCATAAAGCCCCGCATCGGGAATGGCTTCCTGCCGGTAGACATGTGGCCGAGTTTACTCAGCGAACATTTCCTGAGCCAGCTACTCTTTTTGATGATTATTCTGGCCGAGGCCGTGCTGCCAAAGAAGCGGAGATGAATTTGCTCAAAGACATGCACTGGGCAGGGGACTCAAAAATTACTCCCGAAGCGATGGATGAACTAGGCTTAGAACCCACTTCAGGTTGGGATAAGGCTGCCTTTGAAGGGGAAGTTGGCAGGATGAACCCGGAACAGCGAGCGGTTTGGGATGAGGCTTATAATAAGGTGATTGAAGACTTCAAGAAGGCCTATCCAAATATGAGTGAAGAAGATAAAATGAGGTGGCGATACCAGCGATACATGCAGGATTACCTCGGTACCATCAAGGCAGTAGATGAAAATGTAGGACGCGTTTTGGATTATCTAGAAGCGAATGACTTGATGGAAAACACCATCATTGTTTACACTTCTGATCAGGGTTTCTATCTAGGTGAGCACGGTTGGTTTGATAAGCGATTTGTGTACGATGAAAGCTTCAAAACCCCACTTTTGGTGGCTTGGCCTGGTAAAGTAGATGCAGGAAGCAAAACTGATGAGATGGTTCAAAATCTGGATTTTGCGCAGACCTTTTTAGCTGCTGCGGGAATTGAGGCACCGTCTGATATGCAAGGTGAGAGTTTGTTGCCACTCCTGACCGGAGAAGGAGAGTGGACACGGGACGCAGTATATTATCATTATTACGAGTATCCATCAGTCCATATGGTCAAGCGCCACTATGCGATCGTTACCAAGGAGTATAAGCTGACCCATTATTATTTTGATACCGATGAGTGGGAGCTGATTGATCGAATTAATGATCCCATGGAGTTGAAAAATGTCTACGATGATCCCGCTTATGCCGAGATTAAAGAAGAGCTGCATCAAAAATTGGACGGCTTAAGAGAAAAGTATGGAGACAACTCCCAGATTTCTCAACGATACTTACAAGAGTATTTGGATTATCTTCAAAAGAACAATTCCTACGCAGGGGGTAAAAACAAGGAATTGCTTGATAAAATATTTAAGGACAGAAAACTCAGCACCGAGCAGTAAGAAGCTCGGAAGATCAAATTAGACTTATGAAAAACTCGCATGTTGTCTTAGGAATTTTACTGGGAGTAGGACTATTGACTTCCTGCCAATCAGAGGAGCAAAAAACTTCTCAAGAACGACCCAATATCATTTTCATCATGTCGGACGATCACGCTTATCAGGCTATTTCGGCCTACAGTGATCATTTGATTGAAACTCCAAATATTGATCGGATTGCTAAAATGGGAATGTTGTTCACTCAAGCATCAGTAACCAATTCCATCTGTGCGCCTAGTCGAGCCACCATTTTAACAGGAAAGCACAGTCACCTCAATGGAAAAATCGATAACCATTTTCCTTTTGATACGACCAATGTGACCTTTCCTCAACTTTTTCAGGATGCAGGTTATCAGACGGCGATGTTTGGAAAGTTGCATTTTGGAAATAATCCAAAAGGCTTTGATCAATTTAAGATCTTACCTGGTCAAGGAGCCTATTACAATCCGGATTTTATCACCAAAAATGAAGGGAATATTAAAGTGGAGGGATATGTGACGGATATCATCACGGATATGACCATTGACTGGCTCCAAAATGAGCGAAAGAAAGAAGATCCCTTTTTGCTATTTTATCTACATAAAGCCCCTCATCGATCTTGGTTGATGGCAGAGCGGCACTTGGAGGAATTTACCAACAAAACATTCCCTGAGCCAGCGACATTGTTTGATGATTATTCGGGAAGAACTTCTCCAGCAGCAGAAGCTGAAATGAGTATTCTTCATCACATGAGTTGGGCTGGAGATCATAAGATTTCTCCGGAGGTGATGGATGAAATTGGCTTGGAGGAAATAGGGTATGATAAGCCTCGGTTTAATTATTCCTTTGAGCGCTTTACTCCTGAGCAAAGGGAAAGTTTTGAACGGGTATATGGCAAAATTGCAGAAGAGCTAAAAGTAAAATATCCGAGCATGACCGAGGAAGATTTGATGCGTTGGAAATATCAGCGATACATGCAGGATTACCTCGGTACAATTAAGTCAGTGGATGAAAATGTCGGTCGCCTATTGGATTATTTGGAAGCCAATGATATGATGGAAAATACCATCATCGTTTATACCTCCGATCAAGGCTTTTATTTAGGAGAGCATGGTTGGTTCGACAAGCGATTTGTTTATGATGAATCCTTCAAAACCCCGCTTTTAGTGGCTTGGCCTGGAAGGGTGGAAGCAGGTAGCCGTTCAGATGCTTTGGTACAAAACCTAGATTTTGCTCAGACATTTTTGGATGCTGCGGGAATTCCTGCTCCTAATGATATGCAAGGAGAGAGCATGATCCCGATTCTTACTGGAAATGAAGAGGAGTGGACCCGTGATGCTGTTTATTATCACTACTATGAGTACCCTGCCGAGCATATGGTCAATCGCCACTATGCGATCGTGACGGATGAGTACAAATTGATCCATTACTACTATGTAGTGGATGAATGGGAACTCATTGATCGTAAAAAAGATCCGATGGAGTTGAAAAATGTCTATGACGATCCTGCTTATGCTGAAATCCGGGAAGATTTGCACAAGCGATTGGAAGAGCTCCGTGTCAAATACAAAGACAATAATGAGCTCAGTCAGAAGTACATTGACCAGTTATTGGAAGATGCAGAAGAAGGAAAAGTATTTGGGATCAATAAGGAGCGAGTAGAGCAAATCAAAGCTAGGCGAAAAGAAATAGAGGCTCGCTTAGAAGACTAAGCGAGTTATTCTCTGAGCTTTATTTTAGAAATCAAGCTTATTTCACTCCCAGCATCCTGAAAGGAAGGGCGAAAATATTTCTTATTAGGTCAAATGAGATATCCACCGCTAAGCCTAGTAGCCTAAAAGGAAGTAAAATCAACCAAACGATAGGGTAGAGGATTAATGCTATGATGGCGATTGGCCAGCAAAGAACCAGCAGAATCAGCCAAAGTAGGAAATTGATCATGCTATTTTCAAATCAAGATAAATGCCATCTTGATAAGTGGTTGATTTTGTGTAATTTGAATTTTGTTTTAAACAAAATCATGTCCGATTTCGAGCAGTGAATTGCTCGATTTTTAGATTAGCAATCAATTGAGAATTCAAAGTGCATCTAAGATTTTTGAGAAAACCGGTGCGACAGCACCTCCTCTCCAAACTTGGGAATAATTAGCTGCCATGTACAAATCTTTTTCAGGAATGTACAGAACTTGAGTTCCCCAAAAACCGGTATGGGTATAGGCCATCATTCCATTGATTTTTACCCGATACATCCCCATTTGGTAATCCATTCTTGCAGGTTTTTCATATTCCACCGGCTCAAGCATAATTTCCAGTGTTTTTGGATTATCAAAGATTTGATTGTTGAAAAGAGCTTTGAAAAAAGCTATCAGTTCGGGTGTAGTTGAAAGAAAACCTCCCCCTCCATAATAGTCCATGGTAGGGCTAAAACCATAGGTGTCCATTCCTTGTAAATACTGATGAATACGGAGCGAGTCTGTTGTTGGGTCCTTTCGTTCAAAATCAGTTCGGAATAATTGTAGTTTTTCCAAGCCTAATAACACCTTAATTCCTTCATCTAAATCTTTTTGCGTGTACTTTTCAATAATTTCTCCCAAAAGAATATAGCCTGTATCTGAATAGCTGAACTGCTCTCCGGGAGGACCAATTGGTTCCCCTTTCTCAACACCTAATTGAATTTGTTCGGTTCGAGTCCATTCATGTTTGGGATCTTTTAAAACAGTATCAAAAAATTCAGGGGCATTCGTATGATCAAAAAATCCAGCAGCATGTCTCAAAACCTGCCGAATTGTAATTTGATTCATGGGATAGTCTTCGGATAAAATTCTGGTATGTTCTTCACTGATATGACTGGCAAGAAGATCCTCCAATTGGAGGGAATCCATTTCCATCAGTCGAAGTATACTAGCTGCCACAAAAGTTTTGGTAACCGAAGCGATTCGAAATGTATGCTCACTGCTGAGTGGTTTTTTTGTTTCTTTATCGGTAAGCCCGGCAGCCCCGGACCAAGAAATTTTCCCATCTTCCGATAAAATACTGAAGGAGATCCCCGGCATATTATCTTGAATTTCTCCTTCCAGAATTTCTTGAAATCCTTGACCATTTCCGCGGAAGGAAAGGCTGAGAATCAAGCCTATGATTAACCAAAGCTTTTTCATTATCCCTTTCTTTTTATTTGAATAAAATCACTCAATCTCTTCATCGCGACTTTCAATTCCTCATGGCTCAAACTCGTGATAACAATCCGATACCAACCTTTTTCAGAATGACCAAATCCATTGGTTGGAGTAATCAGGATTCCGGTTTTCTCGTAGATCTCAAGCCAAAGTTTTTCTTCTCCTTTTAAACTTTTCTCTTCCAAGAATTCTGATAAATCCATCCAAACAAACAGACTTCCTCGGGAGGGGTTGAAGGGGATGTTGAGTTTTTTCAGAGTCTGGGTTACGATTAAATAAGACTCTGTCAGCTTTTGCTGAAAGCTTTCGAAAAAGGTCTTTAGAAAACCATGATCAAGCAAAACCTCCTGAATCACCCATTGGGTATAATTGGAGATGGAATGCCCCAAACCAGCATTCCGATAAGCTTGAATTAAATCTTCATTATGAGAATGGAGCAAACCAATTCGAAATCCGGAAATCCCAAAATCTTTGGAAAAGGAATACCAAAAATGAAGAAATGGGCTTTGATATTCAGACATAATTTTTCCAAATGAAACGAAAGGAGAAGCTTGAGGATAGAATGCCTTAAGATTTGGATTTTGAATATCCAATTGGGATAGACCATAGATCTCATTTACAATCAAATGAATTTGATTTTGAATACACCAATCAGCGATTTTTCTCAGTAAACTTTCCGAATAAATTCTTCCAGTGGGATTATCAGGTTGGGTCAAAATCAACATTCGGAAATTACTTCCGTTCGCTTCTATTTTTTCCTTGGCTTCTTGTAAGAGTTGCAGGTCAAATTGATATTCTGAATTTATTGGTTTTGAAGGAACCTGAAGATCGAATCGCTTTACTTCGGGTAAGGTACCGATATCACCTGAATACACCGGATAGCTAGGAGCTGGAATGACCGCAGTGTCGCCTGGATTGGCCAACAGAAAACTAGTCATCTCGATTGTAGAAGTAGCACCTCCTGAAAAGGCCAAACTATCTGGGTTGACAGGAACATGCATCAAAAACTTGGATAAAAATTCGGCAGTCGCTTCCCTAAAACTTGGCGCACCTGCAGGGTCTGTATAGCTTGCTACCCATTCGGGGATAGTATTTTCTCGGGTTACTTTTTGAATCCTATCTCGAAGCATTTCCCAACACAAGTGGTTTTCTGCCACATTCATAGGCAAGGCCCCGCTTGGATTGGTTTCGGGATGGTATAAATTTTCCATCGCCTCGTAATATATTTCAAGATCTATTCGCATGGGGCTTTTGGAAGCAGCAGCCCCTTTTTTAGATAGGAATGATAAGTTTGACATGATTAAATGATAAGCCGATCATTGAAATTAAAGGATCGGTCAGTAAAAGGATAATTCAATATTATTTTTTTGATGAAAGGGGGAAATTGGTAAATCTTTCAAAATCAGTTTTTTGAATTTTTCGAAAATCAATGACTTGAATTCGTATCTTTTTTGAATGATTTTATCGAAGATCTCGAATGATTTATAGATTTGATAATTAGACGAATTTATCCCTTATGAAAAAATTAGCCCTACTCCGATACATTTTCCTTTTTGTACAGGTTTGTTTTCTGGCTCAAATTTCTAATGCCCAAACAAGGCATTGGTCCGAAGATGGGAATTCTTATTTCATCGCTGAGAAAAACAGTATTCTCAAATTCAGTCTTCCTGAAAACTCACCTTCAACTTTTGTTCCTTCGGAGTGGCTTCAAACTCCAGATAATTCGACTCTGACGATTCGGGATTTTTCTTTTTCTGAGGATGGAAAGAAAGTGTTGATTTATACCAATACGAAGCGGGTTTGGAGATTAGACACCCAAGGAGATTATTGGGTCTTGGATTTGGAAACCAAGAAATTACAGCAAGCAGGGAAGGGGCTTCCTGAGTCTTCTTTGCGCTTTGCGAAGCTTTCCCCTGATGTTACTCGAATCGCTTATGTAAGTGAGTTTAATCTTTATGTGGAGAATTTGGCTACAGGGGAAATAACGCAATTGACGCATGATGGAAATCGGAAATTGATCAATGGAACATTTGATTGGGCATATGAGGAAGAGTTTGCCTGTCGAGATGGTTTTCAATGGAGCCCAGATGGAGAGAAAATTTCCTTTTGGCAAATCGATGCCAATCAGATTCGCGATTTCTACATGATCAATAATATTGATTCAGTCTACTCACAGATCATTCCTGTGGAATATCCGAAAGTGGGTCAGTCTCCTTCTCCTGCAAAAATCGGGGTGATTGATCTAAATGATAAAGGAATTACTTGGCTCAACATTCCCGGAGACCCGCAGCAACATTATTTGCCGCGAATGGAATGGAATAACCCGGATTTACTCTTAGTTCAGCAACTGAACCGGAAGCAAAATCACTCTAAAATTTATGCTGTAGATGTGCCAAACAATCTGGCAAAAGTCATTTTCGAAGAGCAGGATGAAGCTTGGATTGATGTTCTTTCCAACTGGGAAAATGTTTACGCCTTAACGTATAGACATGAGTTAAAATGGATCAACGATGGGAAGGAGTTTTTGTGGTTTAGTGAAAAAGACGGATGGCGACACCTTTACAGAATTGGTTTGGATGGAAAGTCAACTGAGATTACAACAGGTGACTATGATGTAATCAATTTGCTTCATTTCGATGAAAAAGGAAACCGAATCTACTTCCATGCTTCTCCTGAAAATGCTACTCAAAAATACCTGTATTCTACTAGTATAGATGGCAAAGGCGAGGCAGAATTGCTTTCTCCTTCTGATTTGAAAGGAACGCACAATTATGAAATTTCTCCTTCTGGGATGTATGCCTTTCACCAATTCCAAAACCATTTTACAAGACCATCTTCGGAGTGGATTAGTTTGCCAAATCACCAACCTTTGGACCCTTCCCGAAGTATCGAGAAAAATCTCTCTGCAAATCAACGAGAAAGTCAGCTTGAGTTTTTCAAAGTCAAAACCGCTGATGGAGCCGAAATGGACGGCTGGATGGTCAAGCCGAATGATTTTGATCCCAGCAAAAAGTACCCAGTGGTGTTCTATGTCTACACCGAACCTTGGGGAGCGAATGTGAAAGACACCTACGGGGTTGGAAGAAATAGATTGTATGAGGGCGATATGGCGGAAGATGGCTATATCTATGTTTCAATTGATAATCGTGGAACTCCAGCTCCAAAAGGACGGGCTTGGAGAAAAAGCATTTATCGAAAAATCGGTCGATTGAATATTTCAGACCAAGCTGAGGCAGCAAAGCAAATTTTGGAATGGGACTTTGTAGATCCTGATAGAGTGGCTGTTTGGGGATGGTCCGGGGGAGGTTCAGCGACCTTGAATTTACTTTTCCAATTTCCTGAAATTTATAAGACTGGAATCTCTATTGCAGCCGTTGCCAATCAGCTGACCTATGACAATATCTATCAGGAACGATATATGGGTTTGCCTCAGGAAAACCTGGAAGATTTCATTGCAGGTTCACCGATTACACACGCAAAAAATCTACAAGGAAACCTGCTATATATTCATGGTACGACAGATGATAATGTGCATTACGCCAACGCAGATATGCTTGTCAATGAGCTGATTAAGCACGGAAAACTTTTCCAATTTATGCCATATCCAAACCGATCTCATTCGATTTCTGAAGGAGAAGGAACCAATATGCATTTACGAAAATTGTACACCGATTATTTGAAAAAGCATTGTCCTCCGGGTGCGAAATAATTTTATTTAGGAATTAGGAATTAGGAATTAGGAATTAGGAATTAGGAATTAGGAATTAGGAATTATTTATGCTGGTAGGGATAAAAAAGGCGATTTTAAGCTGCTTGGTTGTTTTCTTTCTAGTGACAACAAATGAAGTTTTTTCACAGGAAAATTTTACCCGGGCCGATACGCTTCGAGGAAGTATCACTCCTGAGCGGGCTTGGTGGGATTTGAATTATTATCACTTGTCTGTGGAGGTTTTTCCCGAAAGTAAATCCATCCAAGGAAAGAACCTGGTCAGATACAAAGTCAAAGAAGCCGGAAAAGTACTGCAGATTGACCTTCAAGAACCTCTTGAGATTACTTCAGTAATGCAGGATGGTGAACAGCTTTCTTTTGAGCGAGATGGTGCAGCGCATTTTATTTCTTTGAAAAAAGAACAAAAGCCAGGTGAATTCCAAGAAATAGAAATCCAATACGAAGGTCAGCCCAAAGAAGCAATTCGTCCACCTTGGGATGGAGGGATTACCTGGACCAAGGATTCCAATGGAAAGCAATTTATCGCCTCCTCCAATCAGGGCATAGGTTCCAGTATTTGGTGGCCAAGTAAAGATCATCCTGCTGATGAAGTAGATAGCATGCTGATTTCTGTTACCGTTCCCAAGGACTTAATGGATGTGTCCAATGGTCGACTTCGAGGGATTGAAGAAAATTCTGATACTAGAACTTTTCACTGGTTTGTTTCCAATCCTATCAATGACTACGGAGTGAATATCAACATCGGGGATTATGTTCATTTCGGTGAGGAATATGAAGGGGAGAAGGGAACTTTGACCATGGATTATTATGTGCTTCGGGAAAACCTAAAAAAGGCTGAAAAGCAGTTTCAGGATGCTCGAAGAATGATTGAGGCTTTTGAGCATTGGTTTGGTCCTTATCCATTTTATGAAGATGGATTCAAGCTGGTGGAAGCTCCCTATTTAGGAATGGAGCATCAAAGTTCGGTGACCTATGGCAATGGTTATCAAAATGGCTATCGAGGAACAGATTTGAGCGGGACAGGCTGGGGAATGAAGTTTGATTTTATCATTATTCATGAGTCAGGACATGAGTGGTTTGCCAATAATATCACCTACCGCGATGTGGCCGATATGTGGATTCATGAAAGCTTTACGAATTATTCTGAAAGTCTATTTTTGGAGTATTTCTATGGTAAAGAAGCCGGGCAGGAATATGTTCGGGGAACAAGAGCCCGTATTCAAAATGATCGCCCCATCATTGGAACTTACGGAGTAAATAGTCGAGGTTCCGGGGATATGTACTACAAGGGTGGGAATATGCTCAAGACTCTTCGGGAAATAATTCAGGATGATGAAAAATGGAGATCCATTTTGCGAGGTCTAAACAAAGAGTTTTATCATCAGACAGTATCAACTCGACAAGTTGAAAATTATATTTCTCAGCAAGCTGGAATTGATTTGAAGCCCTTCTTTGATCAGTATCTTCGGGAGACTAGCATCCCAACTTTGGAATACTATTTTTCAAGAGATAATACCCTGCATTACCGCTGGATGAACTGTATTTCCTCCTTTGATATGCCGGTGGATGTCACAGTTGGAGATAAAAAAATCCGGCTTTATCCTACCACTGATTGGCAGGAACAAACCGGATTAAAAGGACAGAATTTAGAGATTAATCCTAATTTCTATGTTTCGCTATTGCGGATGAATTAGGAGACGAGTAATTATTTTTCTTCAAACTGAAAGATAGACTCGATCGGCAGGCCAAAGAGTTTGGCCATTTTAAAGGCCGTTGGCAAACTTGGATCAAATTTTTGCTTTTCAATTGCATTGATCGTCTGTCGGGATACGCCAATGAATTCCGCCAATTCCTCTTGCGTCATCCCTTTTTGTTCTCGGAGGTCTCGGATCTTATTTTTCATTTGAATCGACGTGTGTTAATTAATACCGCAGTGAGGTAACAAAGGCCCGTAAACATCACCAAAAAGCCGATTTCTGCATCAAAAGAAATCAAGTCTTTTTGGTCTAATAGGGAAAAGGTCAGGCCCACTACGACCGTAAGGCCAAGAGTAATACCCATAGATTCTAAATGGATTTTTCGCTCCAATTCATCAAAATGATTGAATAAATCACGGTTAGCCAAAATCATTAATATCCCATTGGCCAAGTTTACTATGATGGCAAAAGGCGTAAGAAATGAGTGTTTATCCCAAATGAACTCCGGGCCGAATGTTGCAATCGCCATAGTGGCTACCCAAGTCCATGTCCAGGCAGCTAGCTTTCTAATTCGTTTTGTTCGTTCCAATTTCATGTTTTCCATAATTCGTTATGTAAAGTTGACTTTACAAATGTAAATAAGATTTTACATATGTCAAGTTTTATTTACATTATTTTTCAAAACATGAAGAATTGAGATGGATTACTATTTCAATTTGGGATTACTTTTTAAAGCTTATTAATTGGAAGAAGGGTTTATCAAGCGTGCAACCATGATTCCTGATTGGCTTCGATTAGCAGCAAGATAATCATGTAGCGGCTTTTCGGAGATCTCCACTTCTTTGTTTGCCGAACTAGCATGCATCAGATGTATGCGTCCGTTTTGTTCCACGGCAAATCCTACATGAACCATATCCAAATTGGAAAGGGAAGTGGTGATAGCAATCAAATCCCCGGATTGAATTTTACTTTCTAACTGACTGATTTGGTCTTTTGGAATGAAATAATACTCACGAAGTCCAATTCCTGCCTCGATATTTTGCAACTGCTCGACATATTCCCGATTACTTAATTGAGGATAGAATTGCGGATTTTCAGACATAAAAGTTGGCTTGTTAGGGTAGGGGCTTCCTCCGATAGCTTGGCTCATATCCTGAAGCATCCCCTTTTGTTGATTGACATAAATCCAATCTGAAAAATAGTGCAATCTGCTAGGGTAGCCTTCGTTTTTACCATCGCGATAACGGACTTTTTCAAGTTCATTTTCGAAAGCCTCAAAAGTAGCTTCTCCCATTTTAGCAATCTTTGCCAATGTTACAACGGTTTCCAAATAAGTCGTACAATCCACCCCCTGTAAGTCTATGACTAATTGCTCTGGACCAGGAATTTCCAAGGTTTTTTCAACATAAGGGGTTCCTTGAAAACTCTTCCCAATCTCAACTACCAATTCATTGATGCTGAGCTTTTCAGAATCCAAATCTTTCAGAAGGTCTAAAGCTATTTCTAAACGTTCCCGACTTTCCGCAGAGCATACAGTTTGGGCATTCAATGGAATGCCAATAAAAAGAAATAGAATCAAAGTGTAGATAGGCTTCATGAAAATTGGGAGAGCAAATATTCATTAAAGCTATAAAAAGAAAAGCTGAATCCGAATTCTTAATCTTTAAGGCTTAAAATATTCAGCGGCAGTTTGTAGCCAAATTCTACGATCCAGCCATTTAATGAGGTCTGAGTTTCAAATTCGCCGGATTGAATTCCGTCTTCCCATTGATAGGTTATTGTTCGAAGTGTAGAGGGAACAGAAAGAACATGGCTTGCTTGTATCGATAAAAAAGAGGATTTAAAAGCTAAAATCTCAGCATGAATACCAATTTTGAAAAAGGACTTGAATTTGGGTTCATTTACAGTGAAATCAATGGACACGCCCTCTATGCTCCCAGAACCATAATACGGAAACCTTCGGTTGGGATCAGGTCTATCGGAAGAAAATAGAATTAGATTGCTTATGGCATGAGCTCCTATTCTTAGCCTCTGTTGATTGTTTAATGGAATGGAATAGCGAAAACCTAAAGGTAAAAAGATGGAATTATGATTCGATTTAGTAATTATCGATTTCTCAGACTGTCCTAATTGATACTCCAATTCAGAGTTATGCCAGATGAAACCAAGGCCTGTTTCCATTGAAATATTTCCAATTCTGTAGCCCAAATTTCCCTGAACTATTCCATCCATTTCTCCTGATATTGGCAAGTATAAGTTATTTCCTTCTGTAGTAAGATGCCTACGCAAGCCTCCCTGAAAAAGTAAATAATTGCCATCCTGGCCGCTTCGTTCTTGTCGAAGTTTTTTCTTTTCGAAACTGCTCAAATTACTCTCAGTGTATACTGCGTGATCTTTTTCTTGAGCAAAGAGCAGATTGCTAAAAAAACAAATACAAATGCTGAATAATACCTTTCTCATAGTTATGGTTTTTTTCAATAAACGAATAACTATGTTAAAAAATATATTAAAAAAAATATTTTTTCTTCCTATTTGAAATAATTCTTTAATAGTTTTCTTTTTTAAAAAAATCTTCCAAATAAAAGACGAATTTTTTTTTTGTTAAAAAACAAAATTGAGAATCAAATAGAACAATGATGGGCACAACAAACAGCCTACACCAGTATAAAAGGTAGCAGTCACTGCTCCATAAGGAACAAGGCTAGGATCGGTGGCGGCTAGTCCGGCTGCTACCCCGCTGGATGTTCCCATCATGCCTCCAAATGCCATGGCTGATTCAGGACTTTTTAAACCAATTCTTTTGGCAGCAATGGGTGTAAAGATAGTCACGGCTATGGTCTTGACTACCCCTATAGCAATGCTCAAGGCGATCACCTCGGAGGAAGCTCCAACGGCAGCTCCCGTTATCGGCCCTACGATGTAAGTGCATGCTCCCGCTCCAATTGTACATAGGCTTGCTGCATCCCGAAATCCCCAAGCGAAGGCAAGTAAAACCCCAATAATGAAGAACAGTACAATCCCTACCAAAAGTGAAATCAAGCCCAGCCAACCCGCCTTTCGGATCAATTCCAGATTAGCCCCCAAGGCAGTGGCCACGATGGTAAAGTCTCGAAACATGGAACCTCCAAGCAATCCAATTCCTGCAAATAGTGAGATTCCTGCTATGCCTTTTTCTCCATCTGACCAAAGTCCTCCTAAATATCCCAAAAGCAAACCTAGAAAAATTGCAATTGCAGAACCGGGTATCTTGGACCGGAAGATAGTTTTGGAAAGAAGCTCTCCTATCAGGAAGATGATTCCGACACATAAAAAGCCAAAAATCAGCCCGTTTTTCTCGATCAATCCAATCAGATTATCCATGATGTTTAGGATTGAATTTTTTCATAATCCAGGGGAAGGCAAGAAAACTAGCCAATACAGGGATAATACCAGCAACCAATGCTAAACTTCCCGAGGAAACTGCTGATTTGACATTGAGGCTGGCTGCCATAGCGATGACTACCGGGATATACATTTTACTCCAAAAAGCAATTCCTCCCGTCATTTCGCTGGTCATTTGTTTCTTCTGAACCAACCATTCTTTTCCAAGCATCAGGAATATCATCGCAAATCCTACTCCTCCCACATTGGCTTGGATTCCCAACCAGTCCCCCAATAGTGAGCCCATCCATTGACCCAACAGAAAAGAAATCGCCAAAAGCGCTACGCCGTAGATGGTCATGGGTTAGAATAGTTTTTTGAGTTCATTTTTAGTCACTTTTCCCAAGGCGTTGCGGGGTAATTCCTCCAAAAAAAGAAACTCTTTAGGGATTTTATAGGATGGCAATTCCGTTTTGAGCCAAGTTTTTAAAGCTTGGATTTCAATTTCCTGATTTGGTACTATTGCAGCCACAACTTTTTCTCCCCACTCCTCATCAGGAATACCTACGACCCCACAATCCTTGACCGCTTCATGGGTTCTGATTTTTTCTTCAATTTCCAGAGCTGAGATTTTGTAGCCACCGGATTTGATGATGTCCACCGAATCTCTTCCTAGGATTCGAAAGTATCCATCCTCAACAAGAGCGATATCTCCGGTTTTGAACCACCCATCAGCTGTGAAGGCTTTGGCAGTAGCTTCAGGTTTTTCCCAATATTCAGAAAACACATTTTCCCCTTTCACCTGTATTTCTCCCGCTTGACCAACAGGTACTTCCTGTCCATTTTCATCACAAAGCCTAATTGAGACTCCGGGTAGCGGTTGACCGATGTGACCGGGTCTTCGCTCTCCTTCATAGGGATTGCTTATAGCCATCCCTATCTCGGTCATTCCATATCGCTCCAGTAAGGTATGTCCGGAAATACTTTTCCATTTTTCCATGACAGATACCGGTAATGCAGCCGACCCGGAAACCATAAATCTAAATTTCTTCAAAGCATTTCGAATCTCGTCCTGCTTGGATTCTGGAAGTGTTTCATAGTATGCAATCAACTTAAAATAGATGGTTGGAACTGCCATGAAAACATTTACCTCGCCCTCACAGAAAATTTCAAAAACCCGTGCTGCATCAAAATTGGGTAAAAACTGAACCGTTGCTCCAGACCACAAAGCACAGGAATTCACATTGATGATTCCGTGCACATGGTGAAGAGGAAGAATGGATAAGATGTGGTCATTTTCTGACCAGTGCCACGCTTCCACCAAACTTTTGATTTGAGCAGTAATCGTGGAATGTGTACTCAAGACACCTTTTGGCAAACTGGTTGTACCGCTGGTATACAAAATCATGGCACCCCGATCTGGATTTACATCCGGTAAAGAACTTGAAGAATTATTTTCCAGATCATTGGTGGAAAGATAAGCGAGGCTCTGACTGTCTCGGTAAGGAGAAAGGAGATCTTCAAATTCAGGAGAGACGATCAAGAAACTGGCTTGAGTATCTTCGATGACATATTGCAAGGAGGGGAAAGGGTAGGAAGTACAAAGTGGTACGGCGATTCCACCCGCTCTCCATATTCCCCATTGAATTGCCAAATAATCAAATGAGGGAGGTATAATGAAGGCCACTCGCTGACTTTGTAGATCGGATTTATTTCCAAGTAGAGTATGAGCAATTTGCTCGCTTCGGTCTAAAAGGTCTCGGTAGCTAAAACGTTTTCCCTGATCCACCACGGCTGTTCGGGGCAAAAATTGGGAGGCGCGTTCAATCAATTCAATCATAAATTGGAATAGGTTTAAGCAGCTTTCAAGATAGTCCTTTGAAGCCAAAAAGGGAGAGTTACTGCTTGTAATTTTTGGCAGGGGAAATATTTAGGGGTAAGTTGACCGTCCAAAAAGCAATATTTTTTCTTCAATATCCTTTCTATGAGCTCAACTCAAAAGAAAAATGCGCTCTTAACAGGAGTCTCCCTTTTGTTAATGGCTGGACTGGCAGGCTATTCCTATGGCTTTGTTTATCAGCAACTTGTAATTACTGGAGATGAAGTGCAAACGGTCCAAAATATCCGAAACTCATTGGATCAATTCCATTATGGAATTGCCGGTTGGGTAGGAATTCTTATCCTAGATATTATGGTTGCCTTCGGCTTTTTTCGAATCTTTCAATCTCAAAATTTCAGATTGTCATTAGCTTCAGCCATCCTTAGGATTGCTTATTGCCTTTTTTTGGTGTTTGCTATAAACCAACTCAAACATGCTGCACAAGCTATTTCTGTCACTTCCTCGGGAGGAGATGTTATGGCTTTTCTTGCTGAATTTGAAAAATATTGGTCACAAGGTTTGATTGTGTTTGGTCTTCATTTGATCGGGATAGGGATCTTGAGTTGGCAAAGCACCTTTATCCCCAAGATTTTGGCCGGTCTTGCCACTTTTGCAGGCTTTTGTTACTTCGTAATTCACGGAACGAGGGCTTTGTTCCCAAGTTGGGACTCAGTATTAAATGAAGCCGAAATGTATCTGGCACTTCCGATGGGTTTAGGCGAAATAGCCTTAGCAATCTGGCTAATCGTAGTAGCCTTGAAATCAAAGTAGATTCAGAATGAAAATTATCAAGGGAATAGGATTTGGACTTTTAGGATTTGTAGCCTTGGTGCTACTTGTTTTAGCGATAATACTAATTATTGATTCTAATAAAACATCCTACCTCAAAGTGAATCGAGTAGCGGAAGCTGAAGAAGATTCTTATTTAATCCAGAATGTCCATGTGATTCCGATGACAAAAGATACAATCCTGATGGATCGCGATGTCCGAATAGAAGGAGGAATAATCTCTGAAATCGGTCAAAACTTGGATTCAGAAGGATTACCGATGATGGATGCTCAAGGAGCTTATCTTTCTCCGGGGCTAATGGATATGCATGTGCATGTTTGGGATGAGTATGAGTTGGGTTTGTATTTGGCGAATGGGGTGACAGCTGTGCGAAATTTATGGGGACTCCCCATGCATCTTCGCATGAAGGATAATTTGGCAAAAGGCAAACTTTTGGCTCCTGCTTTTTTTACTTCTGGTCCTAAACTGAGTGGTCCCGACTATCCGGGTGATGATAATCTGCAGCTTCAAAGCCCTGAAGAAGCCAAGGAAAAAATCATTTCCTACAAGGAGCGAGGGTATGATTTTATCAAAACTTACAATGGACTTACTGAGGAGCTTTTTGATGCCATTTTGGAACAGGCGGCTGAAAGTGAAATGGATTTAGTCTCTCACCCTTCGGCTTTGGTTCCTTACAGCTACCATTTCAGAAATCAAATCAAGACCATAGAGCATGTGGAGGATATAGTGCAGCAACCATTGGAATTTCAATTGGATACTGCCAAACTTCAGGATGTTATTGATTTATATGTCTCTCATCCCCAATCAGCTTTATGTCCAACCGCTGTGGTTTTCTATAATATTTACAGACTACTTACAGAGGATGATATTTTAAATCAGGAAGAGTTGGCCGCTATTAATCCTCTGATTCGGGACGTAGATAGCCAAGCTCAATTTGATCGATGGCAGGGGACGAAAACTTCTGACCCTAAGGTGGAAGATCGTATAAAAAACCAGCATGATTTTCATCTTACCATCATTCAAAAACTGCATGAAAATGGGGCGAATATTGTCTGCGGAACCGATGCAGGAATTGGTGTGACTCTACCGGGCTATTCGATTCATCAGGAATTGAATTTTTATCAGCAGGCGGGTATGAGTGCTTTTGAAGCATTAAAAACCGCTACCGCTAATCCGGCAAAGGTTCATGATTTTTTAAGTCAAATGGGAACAATAGAAGAAGGAAAGTTGGCGAATTTTGTCTTGACTGATTCCAATCCTTTGGAAGATTTGGCCGTGCTACAAAAACCAAAAGTCGTGGCTGTCAAAGGCAGAAAAATAAATCGAGAGACTTTAGACGAGTTTGAAAATCGAGCCAAAACCCGAAAAAATTTCATCGCCTCCGGACTGCGCTATGCCGAGTATTTATTGGTAGAGAGGTAAGGATTTCAAAAATAAAAAGAGGCTGTCTCAAAAGTCCTCTGTGTCAAATTGAGCACATGCCTAGCCGGTAGGCAGGAAGTCGAAAGATAATTCTAATCGCTAGGATTAGCCTTCGACTCCGCTCAGGCTGACAATAGAACGCTTTTGCGACAGCCTATTTTAAATATGATTTGGAATTTTATTTCTGATAAGTCAAATCAAATCGATCTAGGTTCATCACCTTTGTCCAAGCATTTACAAAGTCATGGACGAATTTTTCTTCATTATCGAACTGTCCATAAACCTCAGCTAATGCTCTCAATTCAGAGTTGGAACCGAAAATCAAGTCTGCACGAGTAGCTGTGTATTTCACTTCACCAGTTTTTCTGTCACGACCTTCAAAGATTTCTTTGGTATCGTCTACAGCCTTCCATTCAGTGCTCATATCCAATAAGTTCACAAAGAAATCATTGGTCAACTGATCCTGCTTGTCGGTGAAAATTCCATGATTGGAACCGTCATAATTTGCATGAAGTGCTCGCATTCCACCTACCAAAACTGTCATTTCAGGAGCAGTTAATCTCAATAGCTGGGCTTTGTCAACCAGCAATTCCTCAGTGGAAAGGGTGTATTGAGTTTTCAGGTAGTTTCTGAAACCATCAGCCATTGGCTCTAGCAAGTTGAAAGATTGAACATCCGTTTGCTCCTGCAATGCATCCATTCTACCTGGAGTAAATTCAACTTCTACATCTGTATATCCAGCATTGTGAGCTGCTTTTTCTACGGCGGCAGTTCCGGCAAGAACGATCAAGTCTGCCATAGAGACTTTTTTATTTCCAGACTGAGCGCTGTTGAATTTGGTTTGGATTCCTTCCAATACACCAAGAACCTTATTCAATTGAGCGGGATTATTTACTTCCCAATTTCGCTGAGGAGCAAGCATGATTCTGGCACCATTAGCACCACCTCTACGATCAGAGTGTCTGTAGGTAGAAGCTGAGGCCCAAGCCGTGGTCACTAATTCAGAAATGCTCAAACCAGAATTTAGTATTTCTGATTTTAGCTTTTCAATATCCTGAGCATTTACCACTTCATGGTTCAAAGCAGGAATTGGATCTTGCCAGATCAAATCTTCAGTTGGTGCTTCGGGACCTAAGTAAGTTGTTTTTGGTCCCATGTCTCGGTGAGTCAATTTGAACCAAGCTTTTGCAAATGCCTTGTTGAACTCCTCGGGATTTTCGTAGAATCTTCTTGAGATTTTTTCGTAAACCGGATCAAATCTCATAGAAAGGTCAGTAGTCAACATGGTAGGCTTATGCTTTTTGGTAGAGTCAAAAGCATCTGGATACAATACCTCAGGGTTTTTAGCAACCCATTGATGTGCACCTGCCGGGCTTTTGGTTAATTCCCACTCGTTTTCGAATAAGCTCTTGAAGAAACCTTGGCTCCACTCAGTGGGAGTAAGGGTCCAAATTACTTCCAAACCAGACGTGATTGCATCAGCACCTTTTCCGGATTTGTAGGAGCTTTTCCAACCTAAGCCTTGCTCTTCGATAGGAGCTGCTTCAGGCTCCGGACCTACATTGTCAGCAGGACCAGCACCGTGAGTCTTACCCAAAGTGTGACCTCCAGCAATCAATGCAACGGTCTCCTCATCATTCATACCCATTCTTCCGAAAGTCTCACGGATATCATGAGCTGCTAAAACCGGGTCAGGGTTTCCATTTGGTCCTTCTGGGTTTACATAGATCAGACCCATTTGAACAGCTGCCAATGGATTCTCCAATTTTCTGCCTTCGGAATAACGCTTTGAATCATCCAGCCATTTTCCTTCAGCTCCCCAATAAACATCCAATTCAGGTTCGTAAACATCTTCACGACCTCCAGCAAATCCATAGGTTTCAAATCCCATTGATTCCAAAGCAACGTTTCCTGTCAAAACCATCAAGTCAGCCCAAGAGATTTTGTCTCCGTATTTCTGTTTGATAGGCCATAACAAGCGTCGAGCTTTGTCTAGGTTAGCATTGTCAGGCCAGGAGTTCAATGGAGCAAAACGCTGCTGACCAGATCTAGACCCGCCACGACCATCTCCGGATCGGTAGGTGCCGGCACTGTGCCAAGCCATTCGGATAAACAAACCTCCATAGTGTCCAAAATCAGCTGGCCACCAGTCTTGAGAATCTGTCATCAAGGCTCTCAAATCACTTTTCAATGCTTCATATTCCAAGCTGTTGAAGGCCTTGATGTAATCAAAATCAGGGTCCATTGGATTAGATAACTCGGAGTTTTGTCGAAGAATCGAAAGATTCAATTGATTCGGCCACCAATCGGTATTACTGGTAGCTCGCATCGCTGTGCTGCTCTTTTTAGTGGCACCGGTATAGGCATCCACAGGGGCTCCTTCTGTATACTTCTCTTGAGCATTGACAGAAGTAAGTGAACCCAAAATCAACGCTAGTGCAAGGATTCGTTTTAACATGGTTTTGTTGTTTGATTTTAACTCGAAGTTAAAGCCTATTAAATCCTTGAAGAAATAGATAGTTTCTATAAGGCTTATGATATTTGTTTTAGAAGTTCCTTAAAAAATTGATAATCAATGGTTTGATATTTATTCGAGTGTTTTTATGATGACTTTTTCTGACAAAAATCAGTTGAAATGAATTTTGAGTTTGAATTCAATCGAATTTCCTAGCGTCAAAAAAGACTAACAAAAAAGAGGCTATCCAATGGACAGCCTCTTTTTCATTTTAAACCATAAATGATTATGATTGGTAGTTGACGGAATTATCCAATAAAATGGCGTCTAAATCCTCACCTGGAAGCGCAATCACTTGTTCGTTTTCGGCATCCCATTCGATTCTTCTACCAATTTTATAGGATAATCCTGCCATGTGAGCGGTGATAGCTTCTTCGAAACCTTCATTGATTCCGCAACTTGGATTCCCACCATTTCTGATACAGCTGAGCCATTCTCGAATATGCAGGAAGGTAGAATCCACTCGTTTTCCATCTCGGTATGTCCAAAGTAGGCCTTTGTTGGCGAAGTACTTCGCTGTGGCGGAAGTTACTGCATCCACTCCATCGGCACTTGGGTCATATTGATAGATTGGGACAGAAGGATCAATTCTACCTTCCTGAATCATATCCTTGTACTGGGTTGATCGAGGATCGGCGTAGATGGTCAGGATGTTTCCAAGTTCCATACTTGCATCATGCCCCATTAATACAGTGCCTCGGTCAAATTGATTTCCAAGGGTTGCACTGTAAACCAAAGTCATTCCTTGTTCCTTACCGCTTTCTTGGCTCGATCCTGTGCTGAAATCCGGGAAGTCCATATTGACTTGCATGACATCCGGAACATTTCGGCCGTCTCGGTGAGTGTAAATACCTCCCGATGCGGTCACATATTTCGGAATTCCCATGTTTAAGACACAGTTTATTCGGTCATAATCATGAGTCAAAAGATCTCCGGATAATCCTGAACCGTAAGCCCACCATTTTCTCCAACGGAAGAAATGTTCCTTATTAAATGGCTCATACGGGGCATTGCCTAAGAAAGCATTCCAGTCAATCGTTTCCGTATTTGCATCGGGATGAATCGGATATTGCCAAGCACCATTGTCATCATTTCTGTTGGTGTTGGTTACTACCAAAGAAACATGACCCAGCGTATTTTTAGCAATAGCATCTTGGGCAGTCAAGAAGCTTAAGGTTTGTCGATGCTGGTGTCCCACTGCCAAGACTGTTCCTGGATTTCTCCTGACAGCATCCCGTAGCAGGTAGGTTTCGGAAATGGTATGTGTCATGGGCTTTTCCACATACACATGGACACCTGCCTCCACTGCAGCCTGTGCCATCGGAGCATGCCAATGGTCAGGAGCAGCAATAATCACAGCATCTACATCCCCGCTATGGATTAAATCCAAGTAACTATTGTACCGCTTACATGGATTGTCAGGGGTATTGAAGGAGCGAAGGGCATTCTCTGCCCGGACATCAAAAATGTCGCAGATACCCGTCAATTTTACATTGAGGTTTTCTTGGGCTTTAAAATCCTCCAATCGCGTATCATTTGGATTCTCCTGACTGGATTTAGCCATCGCTTCCATCCATTCTTGGGTGGCAAATCCCAAAGCCCTCATGAGCTGTTCGCCTCGAATACCAAAACCTATCAATCCTACTCGAACCGGGTCACCTGCCATGGATCCCGAAGGTGGTGGAGGACTTGCTTTTATATTTAGTCTTTCAAGAAGAAGTTCTTTTTCGAGTTTGGATTTTTTGGTCGTATCCAATCCGGCTGCCCAAACCGATCCTAAGATGGGAAGGCCTGCCAGACTTTTTAACCAGTCTCGTCGGGTAAATCCGCTGAATAGTTTTTTATCTGTTGACATGAGCTTGCTGGGTTTAGTGGGATTGGGTTTGGATTTCTTTTTTGTGGAATAACCTTTCCAAACCAAAAGTCAGGGAAGTTGGGAAAAGGTAAACGACAAGAAGTGCTACTGCCTCGATGAGGTTTTTATTCACGATCCAATAGCTTCCTTCGGTAGCTCCTTGCGGATGTCCGGGAAATGGCGGATGTGCAAAGAAATAAAGTAACAAAAGGCCGATTCCAAGAATACTTGCCAGTTTGGTTCGAAAACCTAAAACCAGTGCTGCACCCACAAAGATGAGGGTAGCAACATTGAGAGTATCCACAATGGAAATCATGGAATCACTGCCAAGCCAATGGAACAAAGATTCCATATAAGTAGCACTGAGCAGGTAGCCTTTGGCTGTCCATGAGGGTGTATAAAGTTTGATGACACCTTCATAGAGAAAATGCCATCCCACTAATAGCCTTAACAACACCAAAGCGGTGGTTTGGGCTGAAGATAAGGGCTGAGGTTGCGACATAGCTTCTGGTTTTTGATTATTGAATGAACGATGATACGGCATAACCCTTAAAAAAATCATGAGGAAAGTCATTGAATGGGATGAGGTTTGTCGGGAAGAGTTGAGGTTTGGATGTTTTTGGGTTTTCTGTTATCAAATTTTGTGATTGGTGATATTAAAAAAATTTTATTTCTCTATTTGAATCTTTTCAAAAAGTAGTTTTAAATTTCCTAAAGGATGATGTCTTTTTCCCAATCACTATGAAGGCAGCAAATTCAAGTAAACAACTATTTGAAAATCCTTTTTTAGAGCGATTTTCCAGATCCAATGCGATTGCAGTTATCGCTTCTTTATTCGGATTGGCACTGATCATATTTCTTTATGGAGTTTATTTTCGATTGGTGCCACTAGGCCTTCAAATCCTTTTGGTATTTGTTGGGCTATTTGCCTTCTCATTTTTTGAATATTTGATTCATCGCTATGTTTTTCATGCTGGTAATTATAGAGAGGGGAAAAATTGGCAGTCAAAATTGCATGGTATCCATCATGATATTCCTTCTGACCGGGAACGCCTAACCCTACCCATGCCTTTGGCATTAGGAGTTTCTTTAGTAGTGTTTTTCCTATTCAAATTCCTAATCGGCTCCTTGGCCTATGGGTTTTTTCCTGGATTCATTTCAGGCTATGCATTATATCTACTTATTCATTATTGGATCCATACTCGGAAACCTCCAAAAAACAGCTTGAAAGTACTTTGGAGAAATCATCATATTCATCACCATGTAGATGAAAATAAAGCCTATGGGGTAACTACTCCATTTTGGGATTGGGTCTTCAGGACTTTACCATGATTGTTAAGCGCTTAACCAAAAATTGATCAAATGAGTGTTCAAAATGGAGTTGCTATCGCTATTGCCTGGCCTGAATTTGTAGGAAAGCAGACCGGGACTTGGTATGATAAGCCTATGACTTTTCTTGGCTTCAACAAAGACTTTCATTACCAAGTTGGTCATGCTTCTTTGGTTTTATTTCACAAAGAGGATGGGATTTGTAGGTATTTTGATTGTGGTCGTTACCATGCTCCTTATCAATATGGACGGATTCGGGATGAATCCACCGACTCGGTTTTGTCGATTCGCACTAAAGCCATTTGGGAGAATGGCAACATTCAAAATTTTCAGGATATTCTCCAAGAGATTCAAAGAAACCCTTGGACTTTTGGAATGGGGCCTTTAATGGCATCCTATTGTGAAATCAATTTTGATAGAGCATTCGAAAAAGTAAAGGCAATGCAAAGCCTGGGATCAATTCCATTTGGGCCATTTACAATTGACGGAACTAATTGTTGTCGTTTTGTTCGCTCGGGAATTCTTGCAGGAAGTCCAAAGCTTTCGGGTTTAAATCAGGTGTTATTGAATTACCTCTGGCATTTAAAACCTATGCCTATTACCAATGTGGATTTGTTGAAAAATAAATTGGTTGTCAGTTCTGAAGGAGAAAAAATTCCAGTAGGAAAGTATCACAGCAAAACAGCTTACACCTGGGAAACGGTACATGGAACGCTACCCGAACCTCCAAAACCAAAAAATATCCCAATACAAAGTCAATGGTTAGCCGGGGAGGTTGCCGGATCTTGGTTTTGCTTGGAAATGGGAGAGGAGGGCTTTCGAATAACTCGCTTTTCTCCTGAAGGAGTGGAGGAATGTACAGGGGAATTCAAATCCATTACCGATGATGTTTTTGATCCGGAACAACCATACGAATTCACCCATTTATCTCATTGTAGTCAGGTGAGTTTGATTCAGAGTGGAAAAAGGCTTGTATTCCAAAGAATCTCGTAGACTATCAATTCAAAAGGAAAAAGTCGAGACCAATGGAATGCCCAAATCAGCTGATTAGCTGATATTTATCAGAAGAATCCTTGAAGAATCTGCCTAGTTTAGATCAATCCAAGATGATCATTTTGTGATTAGCAGTTGAAAATGAGGCAAACCAAAAATTTCAAAGCCATGAGAACTATTCAAAGCCTGCTTCGGGAAATAATGCAATTGACAACCAATATCGAGAACAACTTCCCAGAGCTTTACAAAAAGCTGAATGAAAATCCCATCACGATTCCATCCGAAAAGAATCCAAAAATCGATCAGGAAGTTTTGGCAGACTACCTTGAAAGCCTCAAAACTCTTCTGAAGGAGGAGTTGAAGGAACATGGAATGAGTTGATTCCAGCAGAATAGAATTCCTTATGGATATAAGTTGGCTCAAAATTGAGGATCCTATCCTTCTTGCCTTATTGGCGACCTTGTTTACTTGGGGAGTGACCATGGCTGGCGCTGCTTTGGTGTTTTTCTTTAAGGATATTCATCGCAGAGTCATGAATCTCATGTTGGGATTTACAGCTGGAGTGATGATTGCGGCAAGTTTTTGGTCCTTGCTATCGCCCGCCATAGAATTAGTAGCCCAAGAAGATCCGGGATTTGCTTGGTTTCCAGCGACCGTTGGATTTTTGTCAGGAGGTGCATTTTTGCTTTTGATCGATAAGATTTTACCTCACTTGCATCAAAGTCTACCCCTATCCAAAGCGGAAGGAATTCGAACCTCTTGGCAGCGAAGTGTCTTATTGATTTTGGCTATTACGCTCCATAATATCCCTGAAGGATTGGCAGTTGGGGTTGCATTTGGAGCCTATGGAGTCAGCCAAGATCCTAATATTCTTACGGGTGCCATTCTTCTGGCTATTGGAATTGGTCTTCAAAATTTCCCTGAAGGAACGGCTGTTTCAGTCCCTTTGAGACGAGAAGGGTTTTCGAGGAGAAAAGCCTTTTTCTATGGTCAATTATCGGGTATTGTGGAGCCCATAGCCGGAGTGTTGGGAGCCATTATGGTCGTGAGTATGTCACATCTTCTCCCTTACGCCCTAGCTTTCGCCGCAGGAGCAATGATTTTTGTAGTTATAGAAGAATTGATCCCAGAATCCCAACAAGGAAATGAAACAGATCTTTCTACCATAGGAGCCATGGTAGGCTTTGCAACAATGATGATGTTGGACGTGGCATTGGGATAAATTTCCAACAAAAACTTCCTTTTTTCTAGAGCAGTTTTAGCTCATTTTTATCTTAAAGCTGAGTGATATTTATCATAGTAATTCCTTTTGTTATTGACTTACTTTCTATGGATTTCAGGTGAAAAAAACCTCAGAAGCCATGCTCAAACTAAAGAGTAATGTCGCAATTAGTGAATCCGGATTTGTCTTTGATGCAGGGACTGGGGATTCCTTTTCTCTCAATGCTACGGGATTGGAGATTGTCCAATTAATTCAAGCCGGGAAGGACTTTCCAGAAATTTTGAAGATTCTCTCAGAAAAATATGAAGTCGATCCCGAGAGCTTCGAACGCTACTACTACGACTTTGTAGCTACCCTAAAGCAAATGAACTTATTCGTGCATCATGGAGAAGAATAAGGTCACCGTTGCCCTATCCGGATTGAACAATATCGATAGTCCGGGACCCGGGATTCCTGTCATTCGGGGCTTGAAAGAATCCAGACGATTTGATGTTCGGGTGGTGGGGCTTGCTTATGAGAATTTGGAGCCAGGAATCTATATGCATGAATTAGTGGATAAAACCTACAAGGTTCCATACCCTTCGGATGGGGTAGAGCCATTTTTAGAACGAATCCGGTATATCCATGAGCAGGAGAATATTCAGGTATTGGTGCCCAATTTTGACTCGGAGCTATTTACCGTGATGAAGTCGGAAAAGATTCTTCAGGAAATGGGAATCCGGACTTTTCTGCCAACTCTACAGCAATTTGAAGAAAGACATAAGTCCAATTTACCGGAATACGGGAAAAAATATGGAGTTAAAGTGCCTTTTAGTGAGCCGATTTTGAGTTTTCAGGAATGGTTAGGGATTGAGGAAAAGTTTGATTACCCGGTGGTGGTCAAAGGGAAATTTTATGATGCCTATATCGCTTATGACCGTGAACAGGTTTCTATCTATTTCAACAAAATCGCAGCAAAATGGGGCCTTCCCATCGTGATTCAGCAATTTGTGAAAGGGACAGAAGTCAATGTGGTGGCTATGGGTGATGGCAGAGGAAATACAGTGGGTGCGGTACCGATGCGCAAAACTTACATCACTGATAAAGGAAAAGCCTGGGGAGGAATTACGCTTCAGGATCCGGAAATGATGAAGTTGACCGACAAAATAATCTCTCAAACACGATGGCGAGGAGGAATGGAATTGGAGTTGATTCGGACTGCTAAGGAGGAATTATACCTTATAGAGATCAACCCTCGATTGCCTGCTTGGGTGTATCTGGCAGTTGCTGCCGGGCAGAATTTACCGGAGGCTTTGGTCTCGCTGGCTTTGGGGCAAGAGGTTAAGCCCTTTCATGATTATGCCGTTGGGAAGCTATTTATCCGCTATTCCTACGATATGATTTGTGATTTGAAATCATTTGAACAATTCTCCACAAAAGGGGAGCTCTAATATTCTACAACCATGAGTAAGCTAACTTTTGAGCGACCGATTATTCAGCGGATCAATGCCGGTTTGCCAAGTAAATATGGAATGCCTCGAAGGCTGGAACCTTTGAGTCAAATTGACGGAGTATCTATCGAATCCTTGCTGCAGGAGTTTGGTTCGCCTTTATTTATTCTCTCCGAGCAAACCATTCGAAAAACCTATCGGGAAGCTTATCGTGCCTTTAGTTCCCGCTATCCTAAAGTGCAGTTTTCTTGGTCTTACAAAACCAATTACCTGAACGCGGTTTGCAATATTTTCCATCAAGAGGGAGCCTGGGCTGAAGTTGTTTCTGGTTTTGAGTTTCAAAAAGCCTTAGCTAATGGAGTCCCCGGTGAGTTGATCATTTTCAATGGCCCAGATAAATCCCGAGAGGATTTGAAGATGGCCATTCAACATCAATCACTCATTCACATCGATCACTTCGATGAACTGTATGATGTCATCCATTTAAGTAAGGAAATGGAGGAAAGGCCCAAAGTTGCTATCCGAGTTAATTTGGATACAGGAATTTACCCCCTTTGGGATCGCTTCGGGTTTAATTTCGAAAATGGAGAAGCCGGAGATGCGCTTACTCGAATCATGAGCAGCGAGAGGTTGGATTTGGTAGGCCTTCATACGCATATCGGCACCTATATGCTAAGTACGGATGCTTATCGAATCGCAGCCACCAAATTGGCGAGTTTGGCCGTAAAACTGGAACGAAAATACGGACACCTCATTCAATACATCGATATGGGAGGTGGCTTTGCTTCTAAAAATACCCTGAAAGGAGCTTATTATCCCGGTACGGATACAGCTCCTTCATTCGATGATTTTGCGGAAGCTATTACTTCGGCTCTCATGTCTTCAGATATCAAACCTGACCATTTACCCATGTTGATTTTGGAGACAGGTAGAGCTCTGATCGATGATGCGGGATATCTGGCAGGGACAGTCTTGGCTACCAAGCGATTGTCAGATGGAAGGCGTGCCACCATTATAGATGCCGGGGTCAATTTGTTGTTTACCTCATTTTGGTATGATCATGATATCCGACCAGTAGCGCCTGTTTCGGATCAGTCAGAGGACACCACCATCTTCGGGCCGCTTTGCATGAATATCGATGTGATCCGATCAAATATGATGTTCCCATTACTCAAAAAAGGAGATCGATTTGTGGTTCGTCGGGTTGGTGCCTACAATATGACTCAATGGATGCAATTCATCACATTTCGTCCTACAGTCATTTTGTTGGATAAGGAGGGAAAACCGCATGTGATTCGCAAAAAGGAAAGTTTGGAAACATTCAACTCCCAAGAGTTGACCCCCGATCATTTGAAAGATTTTGATCTCTAATCTTATTCCGCAATGTTTTGAAAGTCAAGGTACTCATCAAGCAACTCGAATGGTTTGGGGTAGCCGTTTCAAATAGCTACGCACAAGTCTTTTTCTCTGATAATAAGGGATTTGGGATTGCTTTGCTCCTTGTTACTTTCATTGATCTTTTTGTTGGGCTTTCCGGTATATTGGCAGTAAGTGCCGCAATGCTTACTGCAAAAGTTCTAGGATTTGAGGAAACCTTAATTCGAAAAGGTTTTTATGGATTCAACGCCTTGCTTGTTGGCATAGGCTTAGGGATTTACTTTGAACCCAGTCAAATTCTTTTCTTGTTGGTTTTACTTTCCGGGATCTTGTCCGTCTTTCTTTCCGTGACCTTGGAGGGAGTTTTGGGGAAATATGGACTTCCTTTTCTTAGCCTTCCCTTTATCCTGATTTTCTGGATGTTTCGATTGGCAGCTCGGCAGTTTGCCGATTTGGGACTCAGTGAGCGGGGTGTTTATGTGTTGAATGAATTGTATACTCTTGGAGGCAAACCCCTGATCGAATTTTATGAATGGGTACAACATTTAGGAATGCCGGAGTCTTTTCACTCTTATTTTCTATCCTTGGGGGCCATTTTTTTTCAGCAAACCTTGCTAGCAGGTCTAGTGGCTGCATTGGGACTGTTGATTTACTCACGCATTGCTTTCATGCTTTCCTTGGTAGGATTTTATATCGCTTACCTGTTTTATTCCATTTTGGGAATTCCTTTCTCGGAAGTCGCTTTCAGTTACATCGGATTTAACTACATCCTGACCGCTATCGCCTTGGGGGGTTACTTTATTATTCCAAGTCGAAGTAGCTATATACAGCTACTTTTGATCATCCCCTTGGCTGTTTTGATGACCGTTTCGCTACAGCAAGTTTTGGACCCCCTCTATCTCCCTGTTCATTCTTTCCCATTCAACGTAGTGACGCTAATTACGCTTTACACCTTGAAATTCCGAGTGGATAATCGGGCAGGCTTGAGTACGATATTTTGGCAACAAAATGCTCCTGAAAAGAACCTCTATTCCTTCAATAATTTCATGAGGCGATTTGGTAAAAACAGTCCAATTCCTATCTATTTGCCATTTTTTGGAGAATGGACTGTGACTCAAGGGCATAATGGACAGTACACCCACAAGGATGATTGGCGGCATGCCTGGGATTTTGAAATTAGGGATGAGGAAGGCAGAACTTATCGAAACGAAGGGGATTACTCGTCGGATTATTATTGCTTTGACAAGAATATTTTGGCCCCTGCCAAAGGAGTGGTCGAAAAGGTGGTCAATGAGATAGAAGATAATATCATTGGCACTCGGAATCTGGAGGAAAATTGGGGAAATACAGTCATTATCAAGCATGGGGAGTTTTTGTATTCCAAGCTTTCTCATTTGAAAAAAGGCTCTATCCCTGTCAAACCGGGAGATACTGTTGAAAAAGGACAGGTGGTAGGGAAGTGCGGGAATTCCGGAAACTCACCCTATCCTCATTTGCATTTTCAAATTCAAGCCAGTCCCTACATTGGTTCAAGCACTATTGACTATCCTATTTCAGATGTATTGGTGCGATATAAGGGCAAGGAAGAACTTCAGTCCAATTCCAATCCTCCCAAAAACTCCGTGGTATCCACGCTGACCGCCCAACCTGAAATGAAAAAAGCCTTTGCTTTTGTAGTGGGTGAAACTATTCGCTTCAAAACCTTTGAAGGAGAGGAAGTTTGGGAAGTTAAGCGAGATTATTTTCTAAATAAATATCTCTATTGCCAAAGGACCAAGTCCAAGGCTTATTTCAAAGTGGATGATTTGATGCTTCATTTCACTCATTTTGAAGGGAAAAGGAAATCCCTGTTGTACCTGTTTTATCTCTCTGCTTATAAAGTAAGCTTCGGGTTTACACCTGGGTTAAAATTAAAAGACACCTTTCCGATTAACCAGATTTTCAATCCTAGACGCATTTTCCTTCAGGATTTTCTGGCTCCATTTTATGAATATCTGCGAGCCGAATATGAATTGGAATATCCCGCCAACAATAGGGGTTTTTCCAAAAAAGCACTCGTTCTAAAAGGGGCTATCTGTAAGTCTTCTTTTGGGAAAACTGTAGAAACCTCCCGATTTGAATTTGTCATTGATAGGGGAGGAATACAATCCTTTGAATTTGAAAGGGGCTCACAAAACATTAAAGCGGTATGCGAATGCGACTGATACTTTCAATATTGATCATGCTAGGCTTTTTTGAGGGAATCCAAGCTCAGGAAAAGCATAGCTTATCCCAAATAGATGCGGAAACTTATTCGCTCTTTCTAAATAAGGATTGGGATGGTTTGATTCGGGTGGGAACTGAGGCACTCGATCAAGGTATTGACTTTTATTACCTCCGGGTCCGCTTGGGGATAGCTTTTTTTGAGCGAGAAAATTACCAAGAGGCTGCCAGTCATTTTGAAAAAGCGAGGGAAGTAAGTCAAGAAGCGTTTGTGGAGGAATATTTATACTATTCCTACCTCTGGTCGGGAAGGAAATCCCAAGCTCGCTTGCTTGCAAAAGGATTTTCTACCGAGCTTAAAAAGCGGACTATCACGGAAAAAGTCAGCGCTCTTCAAGGTTTGGATTTAGCCTATAATTACACGGGTTTTTTGGATCAACGTGTCTTGGATGATTTCACCGGGCCAGCTGATCAACAAGCTTCGGGTTATCAGATTATTCCACAATTTCACCATTACGGATTTTTGGGTTTGGATTTTCAGTTGAGTCCAAGAATGACACTATATCAAGGTGTTAGCTATTTGCAAGCGACTCAATTTTTTTATTCTCAAGCAGAAGGCCTTTCCATTCAGACTTCCACGAATAAGTCTACAAGTTTCCAATATTTGGCAAGTGTCGGTTATTATTTAGGAAAGGGTGTTCATTTGACTTTTGGAGGACATGCCCTTTTTATTTCCTATGATTCTCTTCGAGTTCAATCCATTGGAAATAGTCCTCAGACACAAATCCAAACTGAAAGAATGCAGGAATTTGATTGGTTGGTATTTGGTGGAATTTCTAAAAATCTCCGCTTCCTGGATCTCGGAGCCACTATTTACACGGGACAAATCAACGGAGGTCAGCAGTTCCAATCAGATCTTCAGCTCACCTTTTTCCCTATGGGTAATCTGAATTTTTACACCTACTCCGTTCTAAGTTTTCAAAATCAAAAATTAGGTGAAGCTCCTTCTACCAGTCGATTGATTTTCAATCAGGAAATTGGAGTCAAGCTGACCAATTTTCTTTGGATAGAAGGCTATGGGACTTTTGGGGAGCTTGAAAATTACATTATCAAACAAGGAGTGGTGGTATTCAATCGATTGGACCAAATCGACCAACGATGGGGAGGAAGACTGATTTTTCTTCCTCAAACCAACTGGAAGTTGACAGTGGATTTTACTCATTTCTCGAATAGTAGCCGATTCCAATCCGATCCTTTGTCCGCAGATCAAAATCTAAAATCTTATCAACATCAATCCCTAACCGCAATACTGTCATGGAAATTTTAACAACACTCAGAAAAATCCGCGTTTTCCTGGATTTAAAGAGGATATCCCTTTTTTGGGTTTTCTTTCTCGGATTCTTAGGAATGGTTTGGGCTCAAGAAAATCTAGAGCAGGCTTTTCAGAAAAGTTATTCCCTGGAAAATTCGGGTGACTTTTCCGGTGCAATCAAGGCGCTTCAAGCCCAGTATCAAGCAGATTCCTATGAGATTAATCTTCGCTTAGGTTGGTTACAGTACCAAGCGGGTCAATTGGCAGAATCAATAGAATCCTACCAAAAGGCAGTAAGACTCAAGCCTTATGCGATCGAGCCAAAAATGGGTTTAGTTCTTCCTCTTTCAGTACAGGGAATGTGGGCTGAAGTGGAGGAAACCTACCTCAAAATCCTACAAATTGATCCGCAAAATTCCTTGGTAAACTACCGACTCGGGTTGATTTATTACAATCGGGGAAATTTTGACAAGGCTGACCCTTATTTGGAAAAGGTAGTCAATCTGTATCCTTTCGATTATGATGGGCTTTTGCTGTTAGCTTGGAATAAACTCCAGCTTCAAAAAAGCAGGGAAGCGAAAGTATTATTTCAAAAAGTTTTGCTCAACAATCCGGGAGATGCTTCCGCAAAGGAGGGCTTGGCCTTGTTGAAGTAAAGGAGTAAAGAAAGAATTTTGTTAGTTAAGCCTGAGGCCTTAAAGGGTTAGGATATTTTTTTGGCTTTTTGGAAGAGAGTTGCTTTTGCTCAAAAAATTACCCTATTTCAGCAAGAGTTTATTCAATTTCCTTTGTTTCAAGTACTTAATTAACCCTCTTTTTTCCATGAAGCATACCCTGAAAACCTATTTTTTAAGATTAAAAACCTGGCTTGGTAAGAAACTCCTAAAAATTAAACCTGGATTATTTTCTGTAAAAGGGGCTGCAGTCGGATTAATCATCGGCTCGGTTATCCTTTTTGTAATCGAGGTATTAGGGACGACCATAAACTTTAAAGATCCTTGGATTATGGCCTTGGGAGCAGTGATTGTTTTACTTGCTCTCTTGGGGTCCTATTTGAGTGTTTGGCTAGTAAAGCAGTTTTATGAGATTCCAAGGCCCTATAAAATCGCTTTATTTCTAACAATTCCGCTTCTTTTTGTAGTAAGGCTTCAAGATGAACGGTTAG
Organism: Algoriphagus kandeliae; assembly: GCF_004571135.1. Classification (GTDB taxonomy): domain Bacteria; phylum Bacteroidota; class Bacteroidia; order Cytophagales; family Cyclobacteriaceae; genus Algoriphagus; species Algoriphagus kandeliae. The sequence continues at coordinate 535,276 of NZ_SPSB01000003.1, read as the reverse complement.
TCTTTTATTTAGTAGTTGTTTTTTCACTAGTAGGGGCGGGAATTTCCTTGTTTAGAAATGGGCATTTCAAGCGTTTGACTACTCCCAAAAAAGTGGTAGGGATTCTAGGATTTGCTCTAGGGCTTGTAGGAGTGGGGGTTTTTCTATACTTCCTTTCCATCCGGGGCTTGGAGATGAGACCCGTGATTAATGCTGCGAAACTGTCGGAGGATAAAATCCCCTTACTCAAAGGAGATTCACCAGCGAACCCAGGTTCCTTCGAAGTGGATTATTTCACCTATGGCTCTGGAAAAGATATTCGAAGAGAGGAATATGCTGAAGGTGTTCGGTACGAAACTTCTTCCGTGGATGGTACTGCATTCTTAGATCATTGGGAAGGACTTTCCGGGAAGTATAGAACCCATTTTTGGGGATTTGATTATCGGGAGTTGCCCTTAAATGGACGGGTTTGGAAGCCTAAAGGTGAAGGACCTTTTCCATTGGTTTTGATTGTTCATGGTAACCATCCCATGCAGGATTTCTCCGATCCCGGATATGCCTATCTAGGAGAACTTTTAGCTTCGAGAGGAATAATTTTGGTGTCAGTAGATGAGAATTTCATCAATGGATCTTGGTCTGATATCCCGGAAGGCTTGGAAAGAGAAAATGACGCCCGGGCTTGGTTGCTTTTGGAACACCTGAAGCAGTGGAAGGCTTGGAATGAAGATGCCCAGCATGAACTTTCCGGTCAAATCGCTATGGATAAATTGGCTTTGATTGGTCACTCCAGAGGGGGAGAGGCAGTTGGTCATGCAGCCATGCTCAACCAATTGGACTTTTATCCTGATGATGCGAGCATTCCTTTGGGTTACCATTTTGATATTCAGTCTGTCATAGCTATAGCTCCTGTTGATGGACAGTATAAGCCAGGAAATAGCCTTACCAAAATTGAAAATGTTAGCTATTTGGGGATACATGGAGCTCAGGATGCGGATGTAGAGTCCTTCGATGCGGCTAAGCAATATGAGCGTGTTTCTTTTACTGATTCTGCATATCGCTTTAAAGCTGGGATTTACATTGCCGGGGCAAATCATGGACAGTTTAATACCAGGTGGGGAGATAATGATGTGTTGGCCACATTTTCAGGAATTTTAAATAAAAACCAACTGATGGATGAAGCTGAGCAGGAGCAAATTGCTAAAGTGTATATCAGTGCCTTTTTAGAAACAACCCTATTCAAAAAAGAAGACTATTTGCCACTTTTTGCAGATGCCCGAAAAGGCCGTCATTGGCTTCCAGAGACTATTTATCTCAGTCAATTTGAAGATTCGAAGAGTCAATTTTGGGCAAATTTTGATGAGGATTTTGATGTGGTCAGTTTAACTGAAGAAGGAAAAGCAAAAGGCGAGAATCTAACTGTTTGGAGAGAAGGAGAGGTCATACCAAAATATGGTCTGAAAGGAACGCGAGCCCTTTTTCTAGGATGGAATTACGATGAATTTGGAGGGGATAGTGTGAATTGGGAATCAGGTCCAAAGCCACAATTGTCGGATTCGGTTAGAGCTAGCTACACGATAAGTTTGGGACAGAATACCTTTAGACCGGATTCTAGTTCGGTTTTGATTTTTTCCTTGGCTGAGTCTAATGAAAGCTCCAACCCAAAAAAGAGTGGAAAGTGGATCAAAAAGAATGAATCCAATGAAGAAGAACTTGAGAATGAATCAGTAGGAGAGAACGAGGTTGATGAGGAGCAAGTCGAAGAATCAGAAAATAAAGAGGAGGAAAAGGAAAGCAAAGAAGAAAAGCCTCTTTCTCCAATTGATTTTACCATAGAATTGACCGATCAACAAGGTGAACGTTTAACTTTTTTATTGAGCGAGTTTTCACCTTTGCAGCGACTGATTAAGTCTAGGGTAATGAAAATCCAATTTTTGGATGATAAGGACGAAACGGAAAGTGTTTTCCAATTGTACCAGTTTGATCTTCAAAAGCTCAGAGCCCTCAATCCAGCCTTTCAGCCCGAAAATTTGAATCAAATTCGCTTCATTTTCGACCAATCGGAGGTAGGAGTGATTGTATTAGATAAGGTTGGGATTATGAAGAATTTGGAGAGCATATCCTTTGAATAGAGATAGCGAGATTATTCTTTTAGGAAATATTCCTTGGTCAATTCTTTATAGGATCGTGAAATGGGAATGGTAAACTCCCCATTCAGTTCGATTTCCTGTCCCTTGTAAATTGCAAAATCAGGATTGATTAAAAAGGATCGATGTACTCTCAGGAACTTTGGTAGACGATTTGTCCATTCACTGATTTTTACGCCATTTTTCAAGGATTGGCCATTTTTTAATTGGACGGAAGTGTATTCGCCTAGGCTTTCGATGAATACTATTTCTTCGGCTTTCAGAGAAACCAACTTTCGATTACTGTAAAAGCTGATGGTTTCGGGAGTAGTGTTGGATTCTGCCTTTTTTCGAAAAAGGAAAAAATTTAGACCAGTAAAAAAACCCATAATGACCCACAAGAGAATGGGGTTGATGATGGATTTTTCAAAATAGTTGGAGTTGAACCCCAAGAAATACCAATACACAAAAGCAATGGCTAGATAAGCCAAATAAAGGGATGAAACCCCAACTAAAAAAAGTCGGACAATTCGTTTCAATCCTGAAAAGTCCAACGCCCAAGCAATTCCTTTTTGCAAGGTCAAGGTTGGTATCAATAATAGGCAGCCTGCAAGCCAACTTCCCTGGGAACTGGAAAAGGCATCTTGAACGAGGAGTCCCATCAGAAAAGCAGTCAGCAGCCAAAAGGCGATTTCGAGTCGTATCAACTTGGACATGGCTAAAAATAGGTAAAATAGATCGGAGAAGCGGTTTTTGCCGAATCCCGAATTTCTTAAATCCTGTTTTTGACTTGTCTAGCAGGGTTTATTGCTTACCTTTTGGAGGCTATTCAAAGTAATTTTGGTCTGTACCAAAACCAAAAAACTATGATTGATTTATTCTTTGCAGGAGGGCCTATTATCATGAGTATTTTGACTCTCCAACTGATTGCAGTAGTAGTCTCTGCCTTTAAATTTCCAGAATGGACCAAGGAGCTGGGGATTTTTGCCTTAGCGACCGGAATCCTCGGTCAAGTGATCGGACTCTATGGGATGTTTGAAGGAATTGAATCCTTTGGCGGAAATATTAACCAAGCTATGATCGCGGGAGGATTAAAGTATAGCACGATTTCCACGATTTATGGATTACTCATTTTTATGGGTTCCTTGGTGATTCGGGTGATTCAAAAACCTCGTTTTGTTTAAAAAAAGAAAGGCCTTCGGAATATATTCTGAAGGCCTTATTGAATTCAATCGAAAATTGGAAGACTTCTTTCTTTGATTAACCAAGGAATCAAATCCTTATCTTATTCATTTTATCTCTTTTGACTAGTTTACAATACCTGAAATGGAGGTGTAAATCCAGATTTTAGAATAGATCAATATACTCTTTAAAAGCAAAAATTCGGTTTCGTTTGTATCCTGTCAACTCTGTCAAAATTCCCAAATTTTCAAAGTCTTTGATTAAGCGGTTGGCTGTTGAGGCATGTACCCCAAGTTGCTCGGCAACAAATCCAGCGTCGACGATAGGTTGCTTATAGAGTTCATTGATCAGTCGTTTTGCCTCGGCTTGTTTCCTTCCCAATTTATTTAATTCATTCAGCTCTATCCTGTTACGGAGTTCGATAATCCTTTGAAAGGTGTTTATGCTAGATTCGGTTGTTTCAATCACTCCAATCAAAAAAAAATCTAACCAACTCTTTAGATCATTTTTTATTCTAACATCCATAAGGTAGTTATAGTAATCTCTACGGTTTTTCTCAAAAAAGGCCGATAGATAAAGAGTTGGTTTCTTAAGTAATCCTTTTTCCAAAAGATAAAGGGTAATCAATAGTCTTCCGATTCTCCCATTTCCATCCAAAAATGGGTGGATAGTCTCAAACTGATAGTGAATAATGGCGATTTTTATAAGGTGAGGGACATTTTTTGGAGGTAAGGTTTGGTCTGAATGAAGGAAATATTCCAAATCACTCATCAATTCGGGAATTTCCTCATGGGTAGGGGGAACGAAAATAGCATGCTTTAAGCTTGGCCCGATCCAGTTTTGACTTGAGCGGAATTCCCCTGGAAGTTTTTCCTTTCCCCTTACTCCGCTAAGTAAGGTAGCATGTGTTCGTTTGATTAATCGACTGGAAAGTGGAAGTTGCTTCATTTCGTCAATTGCCTGTTTCATAGCCGAGATGTAAGCTTGTACTTCTTTCCAATCATCTCTTCGCTCAGGATCCAAATCTTTTTCTTTTACCAAAGCTTCTTGAAAAGAGGTTTGAGTACCCTCAATTTTACTGGAAACAGTTGCTTCCTTCGTGATATGCATTTTGATAAAGAAGTCAATATCTGGCACTAGGTCCGAAAATGCATCCAATTTTCCCAGACTTCGATCTGCATTGCTGAGTAAGTTTGTCAAGGCCGGATCAGAAATGACCCATTCTTCATTTATTTTTTCGGGACTGAAACTTTTGTAATCTAGTCTATTGACCCATTTCCCGGCTTTGAAATTATTTATGTCTCTCATATTAAATCCGCAATTATGAAAACCTATAATTGCAATTACCTATATAAGTGCAAATATAGTAATCTATAATTGCATCTATTATGTTTTTTGCAAATAAAACGAAGAGGGATATTGTGTTTAATTGCTTGGGATTCTAGAAAAAACCTCTAATCCAAAGAAGAACTTTCTGTTTTTTAAACCCTAATTGAAGGCATTCCTTTCGGTTTTGATTAAATTCAATGGATTACCACCAATTCAAAATCCATGAGTTATCCTAGTATTTTTAATGATGTGACCGGGCCGGTGATGAGAGGTCCTTCTAGTTCCCACTGTGCAGCTTCCCTTCGGATTGGGAGGATTTGTCATGATTTGATGGATGGGAAAATTTCAAAGATTGAAATTGATTTTGATCCCGATGGATCTTTGGCAACTACCCATAAAGACCAAGGCTCAGATATGGGACTCTTTGGTGGATTTTTAGGTTGGGAAGCTTATGATGAGCGTTTGGTAGATTCGGAAATGCATCTGAAAGGAGCAGGGATAGCTTATACCATTCGAATTGTTGAATTGGAAAACAAGCATCCCAATGCTTACCAGATCACCCTTTCCAATCCTTGGGAGTCGCATCGCGTCGTTGCAATTTCTACTGGAGGAGGTATGATCGAGCTAGTAGAGATCGATGGGGCCAAAGTGTCTCTGGCTGGGGACCGATTCATGACTTTGGTCTATACGGATATGCCAATTCAGGTAATGAACTACCTGGAGCAAGCTGGTGACTGGGACAGTTTGGAGATGCTTTCAGGAAATTCAAAAATGGTTTTTTTGACTGCTCAGACTCCTATCGATTCAATCCTGAAAGAAGAATTAGCCCAAATCGATGGAGTAAAAATGATCAAGGAGATTCGCCCGGTTTTACCTGTTCTTTCTTCTAAAAACACGCAGGTTCCATTTATCACCGTGGAGGAAATGCTTGCCTACAATCAGGATAAAAATCTATCACTTTGGCAACTGGCAGCCAGGTATGAAAGCATGAGAGGGAATATTTCCGAGGAGGAAGTCTTTGCCAAAATGGAGCAGATCCGGGAGATCTTGAAGAATGCTGTGGAAACTGGCTTGAAAGGCACCCAATTCGAGGATAGGATTTTGGGCCCGCAATCTGTCAAGTTTAAGTCCATGATGGAGGAAAAGCGTTTGGTAGATGGAGATGTGCTTAATCGGATTATCATGTATGTTTCGGCTATTATGGAAGTCAAGAGCTCTATGGGTGTGATTGTCGCAGCACCAACAGCCGGATCCTGTGGAGCCATGCCGGGATCAGTTTTGGGAGTAGCCGACTCCTTGGGAGTTTCGGATGAGGAAACGGTCAAAGCTTTACTTATTGCAGGACTGATCGGAGTGTTTATTGCCGCTCATTCAACTTTCGCCGCTGAAGTTGGAGGATGTCAGGCAGAATGTGGGTCGGGAGCGACTATGGCAGCTGCTTCCTTGGTTTATTTGGGAGGAGGCAGCATGAATCAAAGTTTATCCGCAGCTTCTATGGCTTTACAAAGTTCTCTCGGAATGATCTGTGACCCGATCGGAAATCGAGTGGAAGCTCCGTGCCTAAACCGAAATGTGATGGCAGCATCCAATTCCCTTTCCTGTGCCAATATGGCCTTGGCGGATTATGATGCCCTGATACCGCTTGATGAAGTGATTGAAACCATGTATGAGGTAGGGAAAAGTATTCCCAATACTCTTCGATGTACCAATTTGGGTGGATTATCCATCACCAAAACCGCCAAGGAAATCGAGCAAAAGCTGGTTCAAAAGCAGTTTTTTAAGAGTTGCTAAAGAGAATAAAAAGAAGAGGGTGTCCCAGAAATCATTTACTTGTCAGCCTGAGCGGAGTCGAAGGCTAATTCAAATGATTTGGAGCATTTTTCTATTTCTTGCTTAATGTCAAGGAAGGCAATGAATGTGACCTGCTGAACTTCTGGGACATCCTCTGTTTACGTGCTTTTGAGAAATTATTTCCGGTAGAAAAAAAGGCGCGTAATAAATATCCCCTGACCGTCTTCTGCACCTCCATCACTTTCCACTCCGGAGGTCACATACTTGAGTTCCCAGCCCTGTGCCAACATGCTGTTAATTTTTGAAGCGATGACTGCATCGTTGGAGGCGATATTTTGGAAATTGATACCCGTTGCGCTGAAGAAGTTCAAAAGTTTGGTTTCCTCCAGTTCATCTACTTTGATATCCGAACGGCTGATTTCCTTTTGATTACTCTTTTTTCCATCTGTCCGTTCGGTCGTAAAAATCGAAGCATCTACTTCGGTTTGACTGTCGATGATTCGAGATCGTCCAATTCCCATAGGAACGATGGATTCAACTACTGTTATAACTTTGAATTCTCCGGAAGATGGACTTTGACTTGATTCCTGAGCTTGAGCTGTAAAGGCGAATAAACCAAGTAAAGAAAGGGCAAGGAAAATTGATTTTTTCATTGTTGGGATACGATTAAAATTGTTTTTGAAAAGGGATTAGAGAGTGTGTTTTTGTTTAAGAAAATTAAAAAGCAAAATCGAAGAATTAGCTTGAAAAACAAAAAGCCCCTAGAATTAAATTCTAGAGGCTTTTTTCTGAAGCTCCCCCTGTTGACAATAGCTGCAGCTGGGACTATCTAGTTTTTAGAGGGTAGAAGAAAAAGGTTCAGTATCAAAGAACGCGGGGGCTTAATTTTTTCAGATTCAAATTGACTCTGCCTTTTCGACATCTCAAAAGATTTGTTTTGGTTTATAAAGAATAAGCTGTAGATTTGTTAGTAAATACTAACTAACTGAAAAATGATCTCGGAAAGGCAAAGAGAAATCATCGATGCGGCAGGTAAAATCCTTACTGAATCTGGTCTTGGAGGTCTGACTACCAAAAAACTTGCTTCAGAAATGGGATTTTCGGAGGCAGCTATTTATAGGCATTTTTCGAGTAAGGAGTCAATAATTCTGGCTTTATTAGAATATCTGCGTGAAAATATGGCTTTTAGACTTTCATCTTTGGGCCAAGGTTTGGAATTAGAGGAGCGTTTTCGAGCAGTTTTTAGAAGTCAGTTCCATTTTTTTTCCAGTCAGCCGCACTTTGTCATAGCGGTTTTCTCGGATGGACTTTGGGAGGAGAGTGAGCAGATTAATCAGGCTATTCTATCGTTAATGCAAACAAAAATGAGCTTTTTGATACCCTTGATTTCAGAGGGGCAGGCTGAAGGTGTATTCAAGACTGATGTTGCCGCGGAGCAATTGGTGCATTTGGTATTGGGAGCTTTTCGGCTTCAAATGTTCAAATGGCGAGTATCAGGATTCAGTTTTGATCTGATTGAATCTGGTGAAAAGTTGATCGATTCCATTTTAACAGTGATCAGGAAATAAAAAAATTTATCTCAATATGTTAGTAAATACTCACAAACAATTCTTCTTTACCCTTCTTTTTTTCCTGTGGTTGGGGAATGTAAAGGCTCAAGAGTGGTCTTTATTGCAAAGTTTGGATACTGCGATGCAGCATAATCGAGCGCTATTAATCGCCCAAAATCTATCTAACGCAGCTGTCTTGAAAAATCAGGAGGCCAAGAGTCAGCTTTTGCCCAAAGTGATGGCTAGTGCGGACTATAAGTATTTCACTCAATTGCCCTATCAAATTCTTCCGCAAGAGGCTTTTGGAGGCCCCTCGGGAGTCTATAGAGCGATTCAATTTGGAGTGCCACATACTATTATGGGTAACTTAAATCTCCGAATACCCATTTACGATCCCCAAATCATAGCCGGCATACAGGTTTCAGAATCGTATCAGCAGTTGATCGATCTGCAACGTGTCAAAACAGAGGAACAGGTTTACCTAGAGGTGTCAAACCTTTACTTCAATGCTCAGATTGTGAAAAACAAACTTGCTTTTCTCCAAGCCAATCAGGTAAATGGTGAAAAGCTGGAGCGAAATTTTCGATTACTTTTTGAGCAAAAGCTTGCCAGTCGAACTGATGTGGATAAAGTGGTCCTCCAAAATCAACAGGTGGCGTTTCAAATTATCCAATTGGAAGGTCAATATCAAACCATTTTGCAGCAGCTCAAACTGGTGATTGGCTTGCCGCTTCAGGAGGAAATGGATGTCGTCACTGAGGTGCAATTTGAGAAATCCGAACTTCCCGATGCCGGGTTGACTTCGGATTTGAGGATTCAGGAGCTCCGAGAAAAAGTATTGGCCGAAGAGCTGAAAGGTTTAAAAAAATCCCGGATTCCAAGTTTAAACTTGGTAGCTAACTATGGGACTACCGGCTTCGGATACAGGGGCGCTCCGGAATCCTTTTTGGATTTCTATTCTCAAAGTTTCATCGGAGCGCAAGTGAGTTTCCCAATTTTCAACGGTACGATTACTTCTAAAAAAATCCGTCAAAAAGAACTGGAACTGGAAAATGCAGCTCTGCAAAAATCGCTGGTTAGTGATCAAGCGCATGTTCAATACCAAGCGGCTCTTTTTCAGCAAAACACAGCCAAAAAGCAAATCGAAACGACTCAAGCACAGATAGAGTTGGCAGCGTCGATTTACGACAAGTCTATCCTATTACAGCAGGAAGGCCTTGCCACGCTCACAGATATTTTGCTTGCAGATCAGTCGCTAAGAGCTACCCAACAGTCCTACCTCGATGCGATGGTCGATTACCTGAAGGCCACACTCGAACTCAAAAAATCATCTGCCACTCTTCTCAACTAAGTATTCATGAAAAAGATCCTTATTTATATCGTCCCATTGGCTCTGATCGCAGCGGTCGCGATCAAGCTCCTATCGAATAAGCAAACTGCCGAAGACCGGGTCTATGTCTATGATAAAGAACAGACCGTTACTGTTTTTGCAGTGAAAGCTACCGAAGGGCAACTCGCCAGTCAGCGGAGTTTTTCTGGTGTGATCGAGGCTATCCGAGAAAGTAAACTCAGCGGAGAAGTACAGGGAAAGGTGAACCTTGTAGCAGTCGAGGTAGGACAAGAGGTTCGCGTCAATCAGCTCCTAGTACAACAGGATGTGGCGTTGGTTCAATTACAATTGAAGGCAGCCGAAGTGCAAAAAGGCGGACTGGAGGCCGACCTGAAACGTTATCAGATTTTGGTAGAGAATGAAGCTATTCAGGGTATACAACTGGAAAAAACGGAGCTTGCTATGGCAGGATTGGAAGTGCAAATTGCAACTCTCCAAGAACAAATTGCCAAGTCTTCCATTCGGGCACCTTTTTCTGGAATCGTAACAGCAAAAATGACTGAAGTGGGGGATTTTGCAGCACCTGGAAAATCGCTGATACAGGTGACAGATCTCAGCAAAGTCAAATTAACCTTGCAGATTCCTGAGAATGACCTGCTCTATTTTCAAGCAGGGAGTTCTCAAGTGGTGAAAATCGCTTCCCTTTTGGCTGAAATTCCCGGGAAAGTCACCTTGATTGGAAGCCGAGGAACGCTAGGTAATAGTTTTCCGGTTGAAGTGACGTTTGACAATACACCCGATTTGGCTATTAAAGCAGGAATGTTTGGGGAGGTTGAAGTGAATTTAAAGCAAGCGGAAAGTGGGGTGACTTTGCCTGCATCTGCCTTGCTAGGGTCTGATCTGAATCCTCAAGTCTATATCATTCAAAATGGGAAGGCTACACTCAAGCCTATCCAAATTGCAAGGCGCGTAGAAGATCAGCTGATGGTGAGTTCAGGTGTCCAACCAGGAGAAGTGGTTATTACTGGTGGACTGGTCAATGTATTTGAAGGAGCAAATGTGGAACCTATTTTTTCTTCTCAGCGATGAACATTACATCAATTTCCATCCATAGGCCCTCGCTGATTATCGTATTGTTCAGTTTGTTTATCCTTTTAGGATACATCGGCTTTACCAATTTGTCTTACGAACTCATGCCGGACTTTAATCAGCCGGTGTTGGTAATCAAGACTGCCTATCCAGGGGCATCGCCTGATGAGGTTCAATCCTCTGTTTCGGAAAAAATCGAAGATGCGCTCTCCAATCTGGAAGGAGTCGATTATCTCGTCACCAAGTCCATGCCCAATGCATCGGTCATCATTGCTAATATGAATTACGGAGTTGACCTTGATCAGGCTATGCAGGATGCCCAACGTTATATTGGCAATATTTCCAAAGACTTACCTGAGGACGTGTTGTCTCCGGTGATGAGTAAGGTATCGCCAAATGACCTGCCAATAATGTCCATTACTTCTACAAGCAACCTGGATTCCAAGGTTTTTTATCAGAAAATGGTGGATGAGTTTTTGCCTCAAATTCAGCAATTGAAGGGGGTAGCGGAAATCACCGTATTGGGTGGGGAGCAACGGGAGATTCAGGTTCAAGTCGATCCCAATAAATTGCGATTTTATCAGATTTCATTGCAGCAGGTCGTCGATGCAATTAACCGGGCAGGTCTGGATGTGCCGGCTGGGAATGTGCAGTCAGATAGGATTCAAAACGCAGTTCGTCTGAGTGGTAAATTCCAGGATCTTGCCTCACTTGAATCAGTTCAGGTAGCGATGCCTATACCGGGCTCCCCAATCTATGTAAAAGATGTGGCCATAGTAACCGATGGTACCAAAGAGATCGCGTCAATTAGTCGATTTAACGGGAAAGAAGGAATTGGGCTATTGCTCAAAAAACAGGGTGATGCCAATGCAGTGGATGTTTCCAGGGCTGTCCGGGAAAAGCTTTCTCTGATCGAGGAGAGGTATCAATCAGAAGAAGTGTCATTTGTCATCGCCGATGACAGTACCGACAACACCATCGCGGCGGTTAATTCTGTAATTTTTGATTTGATTTTAGCTGTAATCCTCGTGGCCTTGGTGATGCTGCTCTTCTTGCGCAGCTTCCGAAACTCACTGATTGTCCTAGTAGCTATTCCAACTTCACTTGTGACGGCTTTCGCAGTGATGTGGCTCTTGGGCTATACGCTCAATTTGATGACACTGCTAGCAATGTCTTTGATTGTTGGCATTTTGGTGGATGATGCCACAGTTGTTTTGGAAAATATTCAGCGTCACTTGGATATGGGGAAAAGCAAAAAATCTGCTGCCATGGATGGACGATTGGAAATTGGCTTTTCTGCCTTATCCATTACTCTGGTGGATGTGGTTGTGTTTCTGCCCATTCTTTTTCTTCAGGTTTTTGTGGCGGATATGCTCAAGCAGTTTTCAGTAGTGGTTATTACCTCAACCATGACCAGTTTGCTCGTTGGTTTTACCCTTACGCCTTGGATGGCATCCCGTATTGGAAAAGCAGAAGGTCTAAAGCCCACAAATTCCTTTAATCGATTTTTGATCGGTTTCGAATATCAGTTGGACCGTTTCATCGCATGGTATGGGCGCCAATTGTCTTGGGTGCTCAGCCATAAGCTAGTTTTTACTGGGATTGTGATTTTGCTTTTTATAATGACGCTAGGAATCCTCAGACAGGGAATAATCGGAAAGGAACTCATTGCCACAGGCGATCAGGGTAAGTTTCGGATGTATCTGGAGTATGACAAGTCCACCAGTGTAAAAGAAAATAACCTACGTACCCTGAAAGTAGAACAGTTCCTCCTACAGCAACCCGAAGTTGCGACGCTTTTTAGTAATGTCGCAGGGCCTACCACAGGTATTGGTAGTTTGGGAGTAGGATTGCCATACAAGTCAGAACTGACTATACAGCTCCATGACAAAAAGGAAACAGGTGGCCTTTCCACTGAGAAATTTATGAAAGAGGTGCGCGAGGAAATGAAGCGGACTTTTCCTGGGATTAGTTTTTCGATGACAGCCCTAGGTTTAATTCCGCGCACTTCACCAATAGAGATGACTCTCAGTGGTCCTGATCAGGAGCAGGTTATGCAGGCGGCTCAAGATTTAGCCCTCGCAGTGGAGGAAATTCCCGGAGCAGATTACGTCAAACTGTCTGTAGAACAGGGAAGTCCTGAGTATCAAGTTATTCCGGATTCGGATAAACTTCAGGGACTTGGGCTTTCTAATGCTGCATTGGGGATGACCATGCGCAGTGCATTTGCAGGGAATGAGGATGCAACGTTGACCGAGGCCGGAACAGAATATCCTGTACGAATTCAGCTGGATAATTTCAATCGACAGTCTTACGAAGATGTCAGAAACTTTCAATTGGTAAACTCCAAAGGGATGCCTATCACCCTTTCCCAAGTGGCAGAAGTGGTGCAAGCCAATTCACCCTCGCTATTGGAGCGCAAAGACCGACAGCCGGCAGTAACCTTGACAGCTGATGCCTTGGGACGACCTTCCGGTTCTGTAGCAGATGAAGTGGTCGCATACTTAAATGAAAACCCGCTCCCTGAAGAAATCAGTATGGTGTGGGGCTCTGATATTAAGCGGCAAAATGACAGTTTCGGCGCATTAGGTCAGGTATTGTTGATTTCTTTTCTGTTGATTTACCTGATCATGGTGGCGCTATACGATAGCTTTGTTTATCCATTTGTGGTCTTGTTTTCAATCCCCGTGGCAGTAATCGGAGCAATCCTGGCACTCAATCTTTCGATAAACAACCTGAGTTTATTTGCACTCTTAGGTCTGATCATGCTGATGGGCCTGGTGGCCAAAAATGCCATTTTGATCGTGGATTTTACTAATCAACTCAAGGCAAAAGGTTTGGAAACTCGAGATGCTCTGATTGAGGCAGGAAAAGGTAGGATGCGTCCCATTTTGATGACTACACTTTCCATGGTAATCGGGATGCTGCCAATTGCATTGGCAAGTGGCACAGCGAGTGAGTGGAAAAATGGCCTGGCCTGGGTGATTATTGGCGGACTACTTTCTTCCTTGATTTTAACCGTGTATTTGGTTCCTATGGTTTACGAGTTTATAGATCGGCTGAAGATTCGTTTCCAGCGGACTGCGAAATCATCATAAATAAAAATCCCCTAGAATTAAATTCTAGGGGATTTTTTCTGAAGCTCCCCTTATTGACAATAGCTGCAGCTGGGACTATGTTTTTGGTGAGTTTGATTAGATAATTACAAGTAGTAAAAAGACGATAAGTCAAGATAAGGTATGAAGAAGTTGATAGGATTCATGATGCTTATTCTTAATAAAATTAAGACCTAGAAATAGATCCGGTTTTTTAGTTAGGTTTTGCTACTCTACTAATTTGGGAAAAGTTTCAGATGATATCATCAATTTGAAAATCTTGAGAACTAGGATTTTTTTTGATTAAAAATTAAATTCAGAGGTTTTCTAATCTTAAGATTTTCTTCAAGAATTTTCTTGCTATAAATTTTGAATTGAACTCTTTTTTTTAAGCATTCATAATGCTAATTTTTTCTACAAATTTCATTATATGCAGATAGTTGAAGTTAACTCGAGAAAATTAGAACGAGATTTTTTGAAGGTTCATAACTTAATCAACAAGTCATATCCAAATTGGATACAGCCTTTGGATAAGGATGTTCTTTCAGTTTTTGATAAAAAGAAAAATAAATTTTTAGAAAGATCTGAGGCCATCCGATGGGTTATAAAAAATAGTCAAGGAAAACTTATAGGTAGGATTGCAGCCTTTGTAAATAGGAGATATATAAATAAAGGGGATGATATAAAAGTTGGATGTTTTGGTTTTTTTGATTGTGTTGACGATCAAGATACTGCACGATTGTTATTTGATACAGCCAAAGCTTGGTTAAAGGAAAGAGGAATGGAGGCGATGGATGGCCCCATAAACCTTGGTGATAGAGATAAATGGTGGGGCTTGTTGGTAGAAGGGTTTCATCCTCCGATTTACAATATGAACTTTAATCCACCTTATTATAAAAAATTGTTTGAGTCTTACGGGTTTAAAAATTTTTATAATCAAATATGCTGGAGTCTCTCAGTATCCGGAGAAAGTCATCAATTGGCTCCCAAATTTTATGAAGCCCATAAAAAATATTCAGTGGACTCAGATTTTAAGGCACTGCATATCAAAAAAAACAACTTGGAAAAATATGCTAATGATCTGAGTATTGTTTACAATAAAGCTTGGGCGCAACATCAAGGAAATAAGGATATAACTCCCCAACAGGCTTTAAAACTTTTTAAATCAATCAAGCCTGTTATGGATGAGAGATTGATTTGGTTTGTCTACTACAAAGATGAACCTATAGTTATGTGGGTCAATCTTCCCGATATCAATCAAATGATCAAGTACCTTCATGGCAAATTTGGTTTTTTTTCAAAGCTGAAATTTTATCTAATTAAAAGATTTGCTAAAAACGAGAATTTTATAGGCTTGGCCTTTGGAGTAGTTCCAGAGTTTCAGGGAATGGGACTCGACTATTATATGATCGTAGAAGCAGAGCAAGTCATCAAATCCCAGACTTCCTACAAAAAGCTTGAACTTTATTGGCAAGGAGATTTCAATCCTAAAATGCTGAATATTTCCAAAAATTTGGGTGGGAAGCATTTCAGGACATTAGTGACCTACCGGTTTTTGTTTGATGAAAATAAAAAGTTTGAAAGGCATCCCATTTTGTAAATGAATGTTCATTTTTTTTAGTAAAAAACCCAGGGTCGAATTTTTAGAAAAACTCAATAATCTGAAGCTAAAATTTTGAATTTAGTGAGATTTTTTTCTATAACTTTATATATATCAGTCCTTTAATCTATGTAAGAAGCTTTTATGGTCAATATCGATTCTATTGGAGCGACCGTGATGATAATGATTTTCATGGTTGAATTGTACCTCACCTGGAAGAAGAGTCATTTCGAAAATGAGGTGAAGGATATGTTGGCAAATTTTGTTGTTGGAATGTGTATTCTAACAGTGGGATTATTTATGAAAGGAGTTGCTTTTGGTCTCTACAGCGGGGTATATGAATTTGCCTTCTTTAAGCCTGAATTATCTGTCTGGTTATGGGTTGTAGGCTTTTTGTCTTGTGATTTTATTATGTATTTATTCCATTTACTAGGACACAAATCCAGAATATTTTGGGCTGCCCATGTTACTCATCATTCCTCATTGTATTACAATATTTCCGTAGGATTTCGTGTCAATTTTATCCATACTTTTTACCGATTTCTTTTTTGGGCTCCTTTATGTTTATTCGGAATTCCACCATGGATGATTTTACTTAATGAATCAATCTCTACGATTTGGAATATTCTTGTACATACTGAGCGAATCGGGAAACTTGGCTTTTTAGATTTAATTTTCAATACGCCTTCTAACCATAGGGTTCATCATGGTAGCAACCCTCATTATTTGGATAAAAATATGGGAGGAATATTGATTCTTTTCGATCACATTTTTGGTACATATCAACCAGAAGTTGAAAAACCGATTTACGGTATTACGCATAATATTCACACAAAAAATCCAGCGAAAATCATCTTACATGAATATATTGAAATAGTTAGGAACCTATCAAAGATTTCAAATTTCAAATCGAAAATTCATTTTCTTTTTGGTCCTCCCGGGTCAGAAAAATGGAAAATTTTTGATCAAGTTGAAAAACAGGAGTTAGATGATTTCAAAACTCCTTTTAAAGTAGAAAGAATTTTACGAGAAAATTAGATTCGGTACTTCCTATTATTTCACATAAAGAAAGGTTAAAACTCTTTAGTTAAAAAAGATTTGGAAGTATCAAAGGTTATAAATGTTCATTTCGTTCCTAAATATGAAATTATGCAGAATTCTAACAAATCAATAGCAAGATATCCGGTTTATGATTCAAATATTAAGGATAAGAATTTGGCTGCCGACTTAAAGTCCAAGGTTTTTGCAAGAATGAAAGTATTAAAAAAGAGAGAGAACGAATTAATTTTTAAAGCTTTCTTCTTCCCAATGCTCTACTTGGGTTTTTATTTATCTGCTTTATCTACGGACAATTATCTGACTTTCTTATTGTGCTACTCTTTAATGGGGTTAATGGTGGTTATTATTTTTTTGAACCTAATTCATGAAGTTTGCCATGAAAATCTTTTTTCTAAAAAACACTATAACCATCTATACATGCTTATTTTTGATGTTTTAGGTGCAAATAGTTTTATATGGCAAAAGAGGCATGTGATTTTCCACCATAATTATCCGAATGTTGCGGGTTGGGATAGTGATATTGAAAAAAGTAAATTTTTGAAAGTTCACCCGAATGAAAAAGGTAAATGGCTTACTAAATACCAGCATTATATAATTGTTTTGTATCCTTTTTTTCTGCTAAACTGGTTTTTGGTTCGTGATTTTCGTGATTTTATTAAGCATATTTTAGGTAAGGGGAAATTTGGACCCATACCGCCTATTGAATATGTGAAGCTGTTTATTTTTAAACTTTTATTTGTCGCATACATTTTCTTTTTACCCATTTATCTAACGCAATTCTCTGTTTTGGAAGTGATAATAGCAGGAATACTGATGTTCATTGTCGCTGGGGTTTTTGGCCTTTTTGTTCTTTTACCGCCTCATGTCAATATCAACAACCAATTTCCTTTAGTAGAGGAGAACCATACCTTATCGAATAGCTGGCTAAGACATCAGCTTTTTACTACCAATGACCTGGTGGAGGAAAACTGGTTTACCAGATATATAATGGCCAATTTTAATTTTCATGTTGCTCATCACTTATTTCCAAAAATCAGCTATCTCTATGCTAAAGAAGTAACAGAGGAAATCAAAAATTTTTGTATTGAAAACGGATTAGCATATAAGTCAATTTCTATTTGGAAAGCTTTTCGTGACCATTATGCACTAATTAAAAGTAATAGTGCTGATGAGAGTATATGGGAACAGAATATGTAATCCTCTAAATCATGGCAGGTTTCAAATATTCCGACCTTCATTGCCATCCGAATCTAAAAGCATTTGGACATTCATTTACAAATCAAAATCATCCAAAAGCAGATATTTGGTATACCAAAGAGCAAGACTTTTTTACTCGAAAAATTTATGAGAGAACAGGTATTACCAAGTTTTCGCAATCAGATTTAAGTACCATGTCGAGAGCTAATGGGAAATTAGCTCTTGTTTCCCTTTATCCCTTTGAAAAAGGTTTTTTCCATAATCCCTATGTATGGGATGCCATGGCCGCCCGAATGGCCAATTGGGGAATAGAAATAGGATATGAGCGGGTTAGGTATATTCAAAAACACACCAATTACTTTGAGGATCTTCAAAATGAATATCAATTTTTTATCAATTCAAAGAAGATGAACAGAATTGACGGGATCCAAACTAGTTGGAAGCCCCTTAAGGATATTGATGATTTGAAAGTTAACCTGAAAACGGATAATGAAATAGGTGTGATCTTTACGATAGAAGGGGCACATGTTTTCAATACCGGATTAGAGGACTATGGTCGGAGAGTGGACAAAGATGAAGTAATCGCTAATATCAAGAAAGTGAAAAATTGGGAGTTCCCTCCCTTTTTTATTGGACTGGCTCATAACTTCAATAATGACCTATGCGGACACGCTAGAAGTCTCCAAAGATTGGGCAATTTGGTCAATCAAGAGAAAAATCTTGGTATTGGGTTGACTAATTTAGGTAGCGAAGTGGTTCGTGAATTATTGAGCAAAAGCAATGGCCGAAGGATATTGATTGATCTCAAACACATGAGTTTGAACACGCGATTGGACTATTATCGATTTTTGGCAGAAGAATACCCTAATGAATCCATTCCTTTAATCATAAGCCATGGAGCCTTGGTTGGCGGGACATTTCAGTATAAGGAAACATCTTCCTCAATTGTCAATATTTTTAATCAGACCGAATTGAATTTTTATGATGAGGAAATTATCAAATTGGTACAGTCAGGAGGGCTTTTTGCTTTTCAAATGGATTTAAATATCCATGTAGATATAGGTAAACTGAACGGTTTATTCAAGACAAAAAATAAGAACAAAAATCTCCAAATCTCCGCTTCACTTATTTGGAACCAAATGAAGCATTTTGCTGAAGTTTGTGATAGAAATGGATTGTTTGCTTGGGGGAACACCTGTTTGGGTACTGATTTCGATGGAAGTATTTACCCTTTTCCTGGTTTATTGACTGCAGAAGGTCTGGAGCCATTGTCCAAGGAATTGCTACTACTTGCAGATAACTATTTGAAAAAGGGGAACATGTCAATCAAAGAAAATTATTCCATAACAGCAGAGGAAATCGTTGAACGATTCTTTTTTACCAATACAGTGGAATTTCTTTACAAGAATTTTTAAAAATTATTTTTTGCTTCCTCAGTGAATACTATCCTTTTAAAATTGAAATATTTCTGTTTGGAAGTTCAAGAATGGGTTTTTATAGTTCTCTTGATGGTTCGAGGAACAGTTTCGAATTGAAAAAAGATTATGACCAATTTGATCAAATGAGTGTAATTTATCAGAAACACTTTAAGTAATGATTTATGAAATCACCAAACTTGAAGTTGCAACTCTATCAACCTGATTTAAAAGTTCTAGAAGGGATAATAACAAAAAAAGAGGTCAATTTGACCTCTTTTTTGATTTGGCTCCCCCTATTGACAGAAGCTGCAGCTGGGACTAATTTCTTCTTAGGATTTTTCTTATCGAAATTTTACGATTTAAGCTTTGAAAATATTGAAGAGATGAAAACAAAAATCACCTAGTGAGTGATTTCCTTCAAGTGTTCATATATCATCACCATTGCTAAGGTGTCTAATTCACAATATTTTTTTAACCCAGAAACTAATTCTTCACGTTCAGCTTCTGACATGTCCACATATTGCAATTTTGCATAAGTAGTCAACGCCATTCCACCATCAGCAATACTCTCGATTCCTGAAATATTTCCTTCAAAATCTTCCAATTCCCAGTCTTCAAAAAGTTTTGGAAGCCTTGAGTATGGATTTACTAGTTCATCATTCTCAATTTGCAACCAAATATGATCTTGGGGGAAATTTTTACTACTTAATCCAATTTCTCTAATTGGTTGAGAATATTTCTCTTTTAGGAAATCACTAGATTTTAAAGTTGCGGGGAGAAGATGTTTTATCGAGTTTGAGCCTTTTGTATGAGGGTTGTAGTAGTACTTGAGAACAACCTTTCTTAAATCGATCATATCCCTTTCTCCAACCCATTGATCTGGACTATTTCTTGATGAGTTGGTTATACTTTTCAAGAAATCAATCAATTCATATTTATCGCTTTCATCACTTCCTTTAAGTTGGTTAATAATTACATTTAGAATCGTGTTCTCATGTGTAGCAAACTTGAATATGGTACCATTATCGTTTTCAAGTGATTTTTTTAGAGATCTAGCGAATTCATAATTTGGAAACACTCCGGCATCTGCATTTAAAAATTCTGATTGATGATGGATATTTCCATTTTGATCAATCATATGATGTGAAAATTGAAATGCAACCTGCTCATAAGGTCTTCTTCCTTTGGTGAAAGGTAATGCTACTGCACTAGTTTCAAAATCAATAAAGTGCAAGGGGAAATTCCAATTTTCAATTTCTGTTTTTAACTCATCCTTGAGAAAATAGACTTTATTGTCTCCCTTTACTGCCTTGTCAACTTGAATCCACCTTCTTTCTGAAGAAGAGATTTCCCCAGACTTTGGTTCTGGATTTAAGTCGTTTTCAGTTAGTTGTTCAAATAACAGCCTATTCTCGTTAAATAGGTTTTCTATAACCTTGCTTCGAAAATTCCAAATTTCAAAAATACTCGGTTGAAAAAGATTGTCGTCCTTCCATTTATGTTGGAATTTCATGCATTCATGAAAGCCAGATTTTAGTCCACTTTTTAGCTGATCATTAGTCGCTTTGAATTCACAGTTTTTACATTTTGAATAACTTGTTGGCCAATTTGGGTATTCTCCGCTCTGGTATTTTTCTTTCAAAAATTTAATCGAATCCTCAAAGCTGTAGCCTTCAAGGACCTCATATTTATCGTTTAGGATTTCACCAATTACATCTTCAAGATTGATTTTCGTCAAAATTGAATCACCAGTTTCTTCAAGTGATTCTACTTTTTTAATTATGTCTTTTCTTTGATCTCCATCGCCCTTTTTTGGAATTCGAAACATTTGATTTAACCCGTCAATTGAGGCGGTTTTATTTTTATCCGCCATCATTAGACTGGGGATGATAAAACAGTCGGGTAATATTTTGTGGACCACATAAGTCTGAAAAGCAAGGTCAAAAAGGTAGGGCCTCCATCCACTGACTATACCTCCTTGTACTCCAATAAATTGGTGCTTATCATCAGGGTTATGCAATTTTGCCTTGACCTCAATCAGTTCAATTTTATTTCCTCTTTTTACAAGAATATCGGTTCTAATAAATAGGCCATTCCATAAGAATGCTGCTTCAAATAGGACTATACTTTCCTTTTTTAGTAGTTCTTGAGTTTGTTTGGCAGCACCCTCATAATCATAATGTGGGAAGTCTATTAATATCCCATCAGGATAGTGCATTCTCGCCAATTCCTCAACTTGAAATCCTCCTTGGGCAAGAGAATCTAAAAAGCTATCCTCAGTTTTGGAGCTGGGATATTTCTCTTTGTGAAAGGTGAAAAAGAGCTTGTTGGGACATTCAAGCCCAATTTTGAATCTGGATTTTGAAAGAACTTTCATGAGTGTTTGAAAAAAATATGTTTTTCTATTGATCGAATAATTTAACGATGGGTTTCTTAATTAGAAAAATGATTTTTTTTAATTTTAAAATAGTGAAGGGTTTATTTCACTAAATTTTGATTAATAAATTAAGGTGATATGTCCATAAGAAGGAAAGCCGATTGGTTAAGAGGATATCTTGAATCAATTGAAGACGGAGGTAATGTTTCAAATAGGCAAATTGAAGTATTAAAAGAAAAATTGAATCTTTTGCTTTCTGAAATTGAGGAATATTTCTACGAAGATAATGAAGATGATTTCGATGAAGCTCGAAGACATGAGACAACGATGGATCCATTTGACAATGAGAACATGCCCATGTAGTCGAATTTAGTATTTTTATAAATTCTATATTTCGTGACCCCTATACAAATCTTGAAATGAGTTCATTTTTTTAAGTACCAATTAGTCTACGGAGATTCCTTGACATCTATTTTTTGACACCTTTATTTCAATAAACGACATTTGTTGTCATAGTGACTTCAAAAAAATTTGATGGGAATGAGTTAAGTTTTTAATTTTACAAAATCATCAAGAATCAGCACAGCTGATACCAACCGAGTCAAACACCACGGTGGTCAATCGATGAGGGTCCCTGCAGACCAAAAATGTTTACCTGCAACCCCCTTTTCTTTCTTGATGATAACATGTCTAACCTAAACTCATGTTATCATGTGTACTTTCAAAACAACCCCACCTACAATAAGGGAAAACGTCTTTAATGGACACATTACTGACTCACCCTTCGGTCCTAAACCCGAAAAAGAGGTAATCCTTCGTCCTAAAATCGAACTGGACTCAGAGTTTAAGCAAATGGCCGAGGAATATGCTATCCAAGAGCAACAGGTCATAGTACATTGTCGCTTTTATCCCAGTATTTTCTATTCCCCAAGACTCCGTATTTGGCCTAGCACCTTCCTGAGACCCAAAGGGTCTTCAAAACCATCTAAGTTGCTACAGGCGTTTAATATCAGTTTCTATCCTGACTGGAAGGAAATTCACCCTCATAATCCTCATGACTTTACCCTGATTTTTGAAGGTTTACCCAAGGATTGTTTAGTCTTTGATTTGATCGAAGAAATCCCAGAACCAGGAGGATTTTGTGTCCGGGACATAAAACGAAACCACTCCGATGTTTACCACATCAGGGTTTAAAGCATTGTCTTTTTGATAGACTTGGCTAAATCCCAAGCCTCCTATCTCCTTTTTTAAAACTATTCATCCTTAAACAAGAAAAACAATGAATTACTCAAATGATAAACTCACTACTGTAAAGGCCTTTCCAGAAGGTTATGGTGAATTTCCATATATCATCGTGCGATTATTCAGCGCAGTATACATGCAGATACCACTCCAAATTAATACAGGATATGATCCTGATTTATTCCCAGGATCACAAATAAATGGCATAGCTGATAGTTTGGTGGAAGAATATAGATTCGATAAATATTCCAAGCTTCATAGCATTTTGATCAGTAGAACTAGGGTGATCAAAGAGACTTTGGAAGAGGAATACCAACGGCCACTTCTTTTGTGCTTAGTCGAAGGAAAAGATATGGCTCATTATTTCGAGGGTGAAAAGATTGAATTCTTTAGAGTAATTCCCTGGGGAGGAAGCTTGGTAACCCATTTAAAAAAAGTTATTGCAATGAATGCTGCTCATTATAAAGATTCAACTGAATAAACTCTCTCCTAATCCTTAAATATTAAAAAAGATAATTATGAAAACTGTCCAATATCCTCAAAAACTGAATTTGTATTTCCGTAATGGAGAAATCAGAAAAGTCCAAGTTCAGGAATATATAACCCTTGACTCAATTGTAAGAGTAGCTGATTTTCTCAACGAACAAGACCAAATAATACTCTTTTCTTTCATCCATAGTCGATTGAATGTACAATTAGATCTTAATGGAGTGTCATCCCATATTGTATTACAGTTTGATGGCAAAATGGAATTTGAAGGAGCAAGCCTAAGTTTGGGGAAATCCGAAGGTTCTTTTGGAATTCAGGTTCAAGCACGTCATGTATTGATTTTACCATTTGATAGGGATTTCAAGATTGAAGCCGTCACTTCATTTGAGATCGATCAAAGCGAGAAAAGCAGTGGTGAAATATTTGTAGAAGGACTTAGAAGATTACCATTTACTCATCCTTCAGAGAGAAAAGAAAAAGGATTTATTATTCATCGAAAAAAGTAAAAGAATACCTAATTATGAAAGCACAAGACCTCATTGCTATCAATGAATTTCATTTGACTACGGTGGATAAATACTATCGAAAGTATGCAGGCCTATCCTCGAAGTTGGTAGATTTCACTGAATATCAAATGAAAATTTTTGTTGAGATTGATTTTAGATGGAAAAAAGATCTAGAAAATACGGCTCTCCAAATTGCGAAATCTTGGAAAAAAAATAATCCAGCGCTTTTTTCAATAGTGGATTTTGAAGTTGAAATTAGGGAGACAAATTTAAGTTTGCCAAAAGATCAATTTTGGATAATCAAAGGCCATTTTTAAAACGACTAACATTAGATTAAAAAACAGGAAAACTATGGACACAAAATGTCGGGGAACTAGTTTTAAAGAGGGCTTTTAATTTTTTGAGTTGTATTTTTAGATATCCATTATTTATGGCTTAAGTTTGGCTTTGACGACACCTTATAAGCCCACTTTTTCAGGAAAATTGTTTTCAGTTGTTGTGGGGGTAGATTAAGAAATGAGGTTTTACCTGTTAAGAATTAATTGTTAAAGCAATAGGCTGATTTTAAGTAGATTCAAATATTTATCTTGTATAGGAGGTTTTGTTCTTAATTGAATAGGATACGATGAGTTTGATTTAAAGAGGAAAAATGAATTTAGAAGGAGAAAAAATTAAACCAACATTTTCTGGTCACGATTCATTTCCATGTAGGAATTTCTGGTTGAAGAAAGGATTTGATTTTGTCTTATCTGGCAAATCATTTTCTGATGATGACGCTGTAGTCCAATTAGGTGTAGGGAAAAATATGGTTGGAGCAATTAGATATTGGATGAAAGCTTTCGGAATTATTGATGAGGATCAAAGAATTACAAATTTGGGATACTTTATCTTCAGTAACACTGATGGGGTTGATCCTTATTTGGAAGACGATGCTACTCTTTGGCTTTTGCATTATCATTTGGTTAAAACAGGTCATGCTTCTACCTATTCCTTGATTTTCAATTATTTGAGAAAAGAACGAATTGAATTCACAAAGCAGAATTTTATTCAATTTATTCAAAGAGAAATAGGTGGTCAGAACGAAAACACTTTAAATTCTGATTTCAATGTTTTTTCTAGGATGTATGTAAGGAATACAGCTCGATCAAAAGATAGGGAGGATAACCTTTCAGAGTTACTAAATGAACTTAACCTTGTTGATTCCTACAGATCTGAAAAACTAGAGTATTACATAATTGAAAATCAAGAGAGAGGAGAAATACCTGACGAATTAATCTTATACGCTATTTTAGATAAGGGAGGGTTTGATATGTCAGTTAACTTTAAATCTATTGAATCTGATTTCAATAGTGTTGGGAATATTTTCGCAATTAGTCGTCATGGTCTTTTCATGAAGATCCAAAATCTAGTTGAGAAAAATGATTATTTGGTTTTTAACGATCAGGCAGGAATCAAAGAATTACAGTTTAAATGGAAGCCAAATAATCCATTCGAAGTTTTAAAAAATTATTATGGAAATGAATAAGTTCTCAACTTCTACAAATATCATTAGAGATTCTGAGCGAGGGATTAATTATATCGCTACGCCTAACTCTTTACGGGTAATTAATCAAATTGAAGTTGACTATTCCCGTGGAATACATTCTTTTAATTTGATAGGGTCTTATGGGACTGGGAAGTCTTCGTTTCTTTGGGCGCTTGAAAAAAGCATAAAAGGGGAGAAGGATTTTTTCAATTCAAATTTTCTAAGGAATAAAGATGTTGAGGTATGGAAGTTTGTAGGAAAGTATGGTTCATTTATTAATGTTATATCAGATTTTTTAGACTTAGATTCCGAGAGAACGGAAGATGTTCTTTCAGAACTTTTTTCCAGATTCTATAAATTAAAAGAATCTGGGAAAGGTCTTGTTTTCATTGTTGATGAGTTTGGGAAATTCCTTGAGTTTGCATCCAAGAACAATCCAGAGAGAGAGCTTTATTTTATTCAAGAAATTGCTGAATTCATCAATGACCCTCATGTAGATGCAATACTAATCACAGCAGTCCATCAAAATTTCGATGCCTATTCTTATGAACTAAATTCCGCCCAAAGGCAAGAATGGACAAAAGTCAAGGGGAGGTTTAGAGAAATTACCTTTAATGAGCCTGTGGAGCAATTGCTTTATTTAGCAGCAGAAACATTAGATTCTAGGGTTAAAGGGGATGGATATCATGAATCACTTGTTGATTTAGGATTAAATCTTTTACAATCCTCCAAAGTATTCAATATAAATCCAGACTATGCAAAAGAGATCTCCAGGAAATTAGATCCATTAGATATTATTTCAGCAAATGTTCTCACCCTTTCTTTGCAAAAATATGGGCAAAATGAGCGATCTCTTTTTACATTTTTAGAAACTGAATCGAAACTTCATACACTAAGTGAAAACCAATTTTTCCACTTGGGAGAAGTGTATGATTATCTAATATCTAATTTTTATTCCTTTTTAAATTCAAGGTATAATCCTGATTTTGCCATTTGGGTTTCTATAAAAAATGCCCTAGAAGCGATTGAATTACAGTGGCTTGAAAATATCGAAGAAGGAAAAGCTATTGTAAAAGCAATTGGACTTTTGAATCTTACTGCGAATTATGGTTCCAAAATGGACTTTGCATTCTTATCTAACTATGCTAGTTCATTTATGGGAATTGAAGCCCCCGAAGAAATAATTGGAAAACTCGAGAATTCAAAAATCATTATTTATAGAGGATATAATTCTAGGTATTCTCTTTTCGAAGGAACTGATTTAGACATTACAGAGGCATTAACGTTAGCAGAAGACAAGGTTAATGAAGTTATTGATGTTGTAGGCCTTCTTAAAAAAGAGTATGAATTTGAGCCCCTTCTAGCAAAATCATACTCCTATAGGAATGGTACTCCCAGAATATTTGAATTCATTATTTCTGAAAACCCAGTTGAGAAAATCCCAGAAGATGATACAGATGGATTTGTTAATTTGATTTTTAACAATTCCTTTTCGGAAAATGATGTAATCCAAATTTCGCGAAATTGTGAAGAGGCAATTTTATTTGGGTTTTTTAAGAATTATGATTCAATAAAAACTCAACTTTTTGAAATAGAAAAAACCAGAAAAGTTATTGAAGAAAACTTAAGCGACAAAGTTGCTGTCAAGGAATTAAATAACATTTTAGACCATCAAAAAAGACTGCTAAATCATTACGTGGTTAATAATTTATACAATGATAGTAAACAGGTCTCCTGGATTTTCAAGGGAAGGATTTATGAAGTATTGAATAAAAGAGATTTCAACAAACTTCTTTCTACAATTTGCATTGAAATATATTTCAAGACACCACGGTTTAAGAATGAACTTGTAAATCGACATAAAATATCACCTACAATTCATACCGCAAAAAGGAATTATCTTAAATCCTTGGTTAACAATTGGGAGTTTCCAGACCTTGGATTTGATAAGGACAGGTTTCCCCCAGAGAAAACAATTTATCTTACTCTACTTAAAGAAAATGGATTAGAGCCTTATACGGAGAATTTGGAAGATAGGGCCCAGAGGTTAAGGGATTCGAGTTTTGCCTATTTATGGGAAACATCCGTCGAGTTCTTGAATTCTTCAAAGAAGAATAAGTTGCCCTTATCCGAATTTGTGGATATTCTTTCAAAAAGGCCTTATAAATTGAAGCAGGGTCTTATCGATTTTTGGCTAGGTTCTTTTTTGTTTCTTAAAAGAGATGAATTTGCACTTTTTGGAGAGTCTGGCTACATTCCTTATATCACTGAAGATATTTTAGAGCTTGTAATTAAGTACCCAAGAAAATATCAAATTAAAGCATTTGATCTTGAAGGGGTTAAAATGGATTTATTCAATAATTATAGAGTTTTCCTAAATCAAGCTACTACTAAGGCCCCTTCAAATGAAACCTTTATAGAAACTATTAGGCCTTTCCTAGTATTTTATAGAGATCTAAAACCTTATGCAAAAGAGACCCTAAGATTAAGTAAATCTGCATTAGCCATAAGATCAGCAATTGCTAACTCGAAAGAACCTGAGAAAACATTTTTTGAGGATTTTCCTACTGCATTGGGATTTTCAATTTCAAATATTCAAGGGTCACAAGATGACTTTAACTCATATATTCAAAAACTTCAAGATGCAATTCGGGAAATAAGAAAAAGCCTCGATGGGCTTTTTGAAAGGCTTGAAGGGTTTATTCAAGATGAGATAATTGGAGAGAAGGTTGATTTTGAGGTTTACAAATCTCTTTTGGAGAAACGTTATAAAAAAATAAATAGGCATCTCTGCCTACCTCATCAAAAGACTTTTTTAATGAGGATTGATTCTCCACTAGAGGAGCGAAATTTGTGGTTAAGTTCAATTTCCCAAGCACTTATTGGGACTCCTTTGGAAAGTATCAATGATGTAGAGGAAGTAAAGCTTTTTAAAAAATTCAAAGAGGTAATTTTAGAACTTGATAGTCTAAACCGAATTGCTTCATCTGGATTTGATTTTCAAAAAGAGGAGGCAATTGAAATAGAAATGTCATCTTTTGGGAATCAAAAAAGTAAAAATCTAATTAGATTACCTAAGAGCAAGATTGAAGATGCTGGTGACATTCTATCAAATTTAGAGAAGTCACTTTCGGGAGATAAGAGGACAGATATTTATGCTTTAGCAAAGCTTTTAAACAAACTAATGAATTCATGAGTAAGGTTAGACATCTTTTGGGGATTTCAGGTGGAAAAGATAGCGCGGCACTAGCGATCTATATGAAGGAGAAATATCCTCATTTGGATATCGAATATTATACCTGTGATACAGGTAAGGAATTGGATGAAACCTATGAATTAATTAGAAATCTTGAAAATTACCTTGGAAAAGAAATAATTAAGCTTCAAGGAGCGGAAGGAAGCAACGAGGATCCCTTTGATCATTTTTTAAAAATGTATGGAGGGTTTTTACCCTCATCAAATGCTAGGTGGTGTACAAAAAAATTAAAATTAGATCCATTTGAAAAATTTGTTGGGGATGATCCAGTGATTTCATATGTTGGGATCAGAGGGGATGAAGAGCGAGAAGGATATATTTCAAAGAAATCAAACATCCAAAGTATTTTCCCATTTAGAAAAAATATTTGGAGTGAGGATGTTATTAGGAAGTTTTTGGCGAATTCTAATATTGAAAATGTCTTAGAATTCATAGAGAAGACCGAAATTGAACCTGATGGTAGATTCATTGATTTATTGGGACAGGAGATTTCTTTAGCTTTCACTCAACAACAAAAATTGAATCTATTATTAGATACAGATGTGAAGACTTTTAATGCTTTGGTTTTCTCCTTTTTAAAAGAAACATCTTATCCTCTTTCAAAAGAGAAAGATTTTCCACTAGTCGATAATGATGATATCTTAATACGAGATGATATTTTCAAACTTTTGGAGGAGAGTGGGGTAGGTGTTCCCGCTTATTACAAAGAGAAAGAGTTTTCTATAAATGAAAAGAAGGGAACCTATGCGAGAAGTAGATCAGGGTGTTTTTTCTGTTTCTTCCAACAGAAAATTGAGTGGGTTTGGTTATATGAACAACATCCTGAGCGATTTGAAAAAGCGATGGAATATGAGAAAGATGGGTATACTTGGATGCAAGGCGAAACTTTACAAGATTTAATTCGGCCTGAGCGGATAAAACAAATCAAGGAAGAATATCTAAAGCGAAGAGAGAGAATAGCTAAAAACAAGAAATCACCATATCTGATTGATATTTTAGACGATGCAGAAGGAGAGGGATGTGCTAGTTGTTTTATTTGATCTTTAACCTTTCGGAATAATTAGGTCTATCGACCTCATACTTACCATTACCAAGTTCTACAATCCAACGATATAGGATTTGAATATTTTCAGTAATTTCCCATCTTCTAGGGGTTGGTACATCAGCACAATTATAATGAATCCACTCTTTTGCAGCTCCAAAATAAATCTCTCTATTTCTTCCAAGGTTTTCTAAAAAACCGTTGATAAACGGGTGATTAAAAAAAGAATGAGATAGGAGATTTCTAAAATTATCGTAAGTCAATCCTAATGGTATTTTATAGAGGGCTATATCGTGTAATGCACAATTCAATTCTTCCTCATTATCATATTTTTTTTCATGATATATGGAATAAAGTTTGTCTACGCTGAAGGACATTGGAAGTGAAGAGATTAAAAAATCTTTATCTGAATTTTCAAATGTTAAATCGAAATCAAATTCATTTGAGAATTCCTCATCTTTTTTTTCTGATAGTTGTTCTTTTATCTGGTTGTAGATATTATCTGTAATTAAAGTGCTTTCATTTTCAATTAAGGAGAAATATAAACGATCCTCAATGTTCAGGTTTTCCACAATGGTTCCAATTTCATAATTGTAAAGATCATGGTGTGGAATATTTAATGCCCTAGAAGAAATATTTGCAGTTGTTAAAAAACATCTTTTGTATTCATCAATATAGGCTTTTAGGTGAAGTCTTCGATTCCTAAAAAGGGAAATACCCTTTTCTTTTAAAAATGGATAAATTTCCAAATCAGATGACCCTCTAATTAAGTCATTAGGTTCCCATCTTACAAAAACAGCATTAACATTATTTTTTTCTTTAATTAATTCAACTAATGCCTCTATCCTTATGTAAGGAGAAAAGATGTAAATCCTTTGTGATCTATTTAAGAATTCTATAATTTTTTTACTTAAGTCTAAACCATTTTTATAGATCTTCATTTTCTTCATTTAAAGAAATTTCAAATTCATTAATGATTTCTTTATTTATCTTAATATTGTTTTCCTGTAAATAATTTGATAAATGGATCCCAACATATGTTCTAAAATTATCAAGATTTCTCTTTTTGTTTTCGTCTATATCAAAATGTTCTTTTTGTTCCCAAGCAAGGCTTGAAATAAATAACTCTATAGCGGTAAGAGCTGGTTCAAATCTAGTTTCTCTAAATAAAGCTATGATATTCTTATAAAACTCATGTTCGGTATTTATTGAAATAACTAGGAAGCCTCTAATATCAGAATATGTCCATAATTGTTGATTTCCTTCAATCGGACAATAAATTACACACCCTCTTACAAGGGATTTGTCAAATTTATCTATAGCTAAATCTATTTCTGACTCTTGTAAATCAGGATATTTCTTTAGCAAAACTTCCTTTAAATCAGCTTTTTGTTCGTCATCAAATTGTCCTTTTCTCTCTCTATCAGTTTTTTTGAATGCCTTTGTAGTTGTGTCTGTACCTGTTGGAATAGATGGCTTATCAGTTTGTTGAATTATTCTGTTATCAAATTCTCGAGCCTGATTAGATAATTTTTTTTGGACGGCTCTTACAGCATTAATTATTTTTTTTGAGAGAAGAAACCAAAGATGTTCTCTTGCCTGTTGAAGGCTTGCTGTATGCTTATCAAATTGGACGGACGGATCCTCATCCACGGTTTTTGTGAATTTTATTCCTTGTTTTGTGTTACTCACACCCAAAAGGTCATCAGCATCAGCATCGAAATCTATTTCAATACTCCACCATCTTTGATTTTCAGCTGTTAAATTGTAAAAGCCATAGTGACCACATGAAATTTCTCTTTGATGCCTAGTAAAATAGATGTTGCCGATTTTTTGTTTTTCACCATATATTCTTCCAATCTTTGTGGTACCCCCTTCTCTAATACCAGGCTTTTGGATATCAATTTTAGCATAGCTTGTCTTTATTCGAAATTCATATTCCTTTCCCCTCCATTCAAAAGGTATTTTATAGGAATGGTCTTCCAATTTTTCATTTGTTGGAATACTTTCATTTTCATTTAACCCAATAATAAATTTTTTATAATAAGTAGCTGGATCATTATTTTCATCACTAATACTGAAATCTCTTTTTGACTCCTGCCATAGAATTTTTGATATGTATGAATTTGGAGTTAAAAATAATGGGTCATTTATAGCTACCTCTATGTTTGGTTCACTTAAATATGAGTTTTCTTCATTACTGAATTGAAAAGTCCGAAGATTAATTTTTCTTCCATTAGCTAAATAATATCGAAATAGCCTTCCTAAAATTCCTTCACTTCTTCTGTAAAGAGTGCTTGAAAATTGTCTATCTAGTCTGTCGCACTCTTTCCATGATATAATAGTTCCACTTTTTTTGTTTAAAACTGCATTAATTTCTTCAAAATAATCGGGTAAATCTGTTTCTTCAAAAGTTGGTAATTCTGTCGAGTTTTCTCTTAATAATTTATCAATATCCATCACTTTTTTTCTCCATTTTGAATTTTCAGTTTTGGAGTATACAGTAATTAAGCGACATTGACTTATAGAAGAGTTTGGCAATCCCATTCCGAACTTTCCAATTTTTTTATTTTTGATTGTATGAACCAAATTGTTATTAGTTCCATACGCAAAAGTTAGGCAGTTATTTAAAATATCATCCTCCATACCAAAACCATCATCACAGAACAGGATTTCATCAATAAATCTTTTTCCATGTTTATCTCTTTTTTCAATACTAATTATTTCAACCTTTTTAGCCCCTGCATCAAAAGAATTGTCAATTAATTCCGCAAAAGCATAACTAGTATTTTGGTAGTCAGAGGAGCGCATTCGCTCAATAAAGTTTGCTGTAATTATTTGTGTTCCCATTTTTTATATTTTTTCCCAAGCACCTTCAAAATATTCATATAAATAAGATGCACTTGGATAGTTTAGAAGATTGTCTTTAATGTTTATTATTGTGTTTTCTTTATTACCTCCATTTTTCTCTCCCCTTAGGGCTCTTCCAAGAATTTGGCTTAATAGGTTTGGAGAACTTATTGGGCGGGTAATAATTATTTTATTTACATTAGGTAAGTCAATTCCTGTGGATAAAATTTCTAAATTTATTAATATGAAATATTCTCTATTTTTGAATGATTCAATTATTTGCAATCTTTCAGATTGGTCAACTGATCCGGTAATATAGTTTGCATGAATTCCTTTAGCTCTGCATAAAATAAGCAGGGCGTATACATGATCTAGGGAACAAGCAAATACTAATGTCGACTCTTTTTGGTCGTTTGCTAATTTAATTTGTTCTATAATTTTTTCATTTCTCTCGCTATTTGAAGCAAGTTCAATTAACACCCTGTTTTCATTTGATTCATTTGTATTTACTCCTGTTTCTAGAATTTTTGTTGAAAGCTTTGCTAAATAACCTTCTTCTTGGAGATATTTAATAGTGTTGTTTATTGGATTCCAATTTTCATCTCGAATTGAAATTTTATCATTCGAGTAAAGTTCAACCAACTTTAAGGTAGTTTCTTTGTCATTAGATCCTGGGGTTGCAGATAATCCTAGAATTTTAATATAAGGGGTATGTTTAAAAGAATTAATACAAGTGTAATATGTTTCTGCTAATGAATGATGAGCTTCATCTATAATCAATAATTCCGAATTCCTTATTAAATGAATAATAGAATTAAAATGTTCGCTATTTGAATCACTAAGGATTGAATAAAATTTATCGAATCCTGCAAAAACAATTCCGCCGTTTTCTATAGTAAAATTTGGGTTAAACTCCTTAAATAACCGAAATGAATTTATAATCCTGTCTCCCCGAAGTTTCCATAACTTATAAAATGATTGGAATGCCTGTTCAGCTAATTCGTTTGTGTCGACTAACCAAACAATATATTTATTTTTTCCAGGAATTTTAAATTCCGTTAGTGGGTTAGGTCTTCTGAATATATCGACAACACATTCTAGAGCAGTTAATGTTTTTCCTGCTCCAGTCGGCATTTGAACAAAGAATGATTTTTCATTTTTTTGGTAAAGACGATACATTATTTCATCTTTAACTCGTTTTTGATAAGGATGCAAATACGATAATATTTTAATTTCTTCTCCGTATTTAGCATTTATTACTTCCTTTTCTTTTCTAATGTCAATAATTTCACTTAAATAATACTTTTCATTTAATTCCAAGAAATCAATAAAAATTTTACTTTTTTCTATATTATATCCTCTCGTGAAAAAGTCAATTGTATTAGAGTAGATGCTTTTATGTTTGTTTTTAAGTTTACATTTGCTTCCTAATAATCTTATTTCGTCATTTGTTAATGAGTTTATAATTGCTTCACGAATAATTTTCTCATTAAAAATTTGTTTACCATATTTTAATATCAGAATTTTTGATAATTCTCTTTCATCTTCACCTTTGTTTTCAGATTTAATTGCATTTAGTATTACTATTCCAGCAATTCGATGTAATGTAGGGAGATCTATTCTAGAAAGTATTTTTATTAATTTTTCTTCCAATTTAAATGTATGTTAAGATTATAGTTTTTTTAATTCTTTGTTTAGAAATTTACATAGATCATTTATATCATCAATTGTGTTTAGTTTTCCGAGTGAAAATCTAATTGATGAATATGCCTCATCTTCTCTGAGTCCCATTGAAGTTAAAACATGAGAGGGAGAATAAATTGCAGAAGAACAAGCAGAACCATTTGAAATTGCGATATTTTTAAGCTTTTCAATAAGGATATTGGCATTGAGATTCGGGAAGAGTATGTTAGTCACATTGAAAACCCTAGAATCTAAACTCCCATTCACCTTACTTCCCTTAATTGTTAATAGTTTTTTTTCTAAGGAGTCTCTTAATTCCTTAATTTTTTTTTCATTTTGGATCATTTCTTCTTTTGCAATTTCACAAGCTTTCCCTAACCCAACAATACCAGGCACATTTAGCGTCCCACTTCTTAAGCCTTGTTCATGTCCTCCTCCATGGATTTGGCTCGGAATTTTTTTGATTCCTTTTTTTAGATAAAGAGCTCCAATTCCTTTTGGCCCATAAATTTTATGTGCTGATAAAGACAAAATATCAATGCCTAATTCAACTACATTAACTGGTATTTTCCCTACAGATTGTGTACAGTCACTCATGAATATTGCACCTTTCTCATGTGCTAAATCTGAGATCTGTTTAATTGGCTGAATCACTCCAGTTTCATTATTTACATGCATTACGGATACAAGAATTGTATCCGTCCTAATTGAATTTCTGACTAAATCTAGGTCTAATAGACCATCGCTTTTTACAGGCAAGTATGTTACTTCGTATCCAATAGTTTCTAAGTATTTACATGTATCTAATACAGCCTTATGTTCTGTTGATACTGTTACTATGTGATTACCTTTACTAGAATAAATCTGAGCTATTCCTTTTATAGCGATATTGATTGCTTCGGTGGCTCCACTTGTAAAAACAATCTCGTTTGATGTTGCTCCTATTAATTCTGCAACTTGTTTTCTAGAGTCCTCGACGGCTTTTTTTGTCGAAATACCAAAATGATGTGCAGATGATGCGTTCGCAAATTGATTTGTTAGATATGGCATCATCTTCTCCAAAACTCTTGGGTCTATTGGAGTTGTAGAGTTATAGTCGAAATAAATTATCCTTTCTTCCAATTTATTTTTCCTTTAAAAGGTATTTCTGCCAATAATTCTTAAAATTTTCTACTTATGAAAAGAAATTTCAAACGTAATGTCTTGATAAAAAGCAAGTTGTTGTATTACACTTGAAACAATTGCTTTTGGTGAAAAAAAGTGGTTTCGGCATGAAGCTGAGAACCAATTCAATTATTTAAGATTTTGAAATATAGCAATTGAAATTATTTTCTTCAACTAAAAATTATACCATTTTAAAATTTGACATGAAATGGCAAATCATGTTTAGAAAAGATTTTTGGAATTCTTTGAACTTGTGTAATTACTAATCTTAAAGTTTATATTTTTAGTGTTGAATGGGAAAAATCTTGATTAATTTTTCCTTTTGATTTGATCAGTTTTCTCAATTGAGAGAATTTCGATGTTTCGTTAAACTCCTAGAAATTAAAATGCGAAAATACGTTAAAGGCCAAGTTTATCCTTTTGATGTAATTGAAATTCGTGAGGTAAATGAGCGTAAATTTATTTATCTGTCAGATGGATATAAGGATACTTTCAGAGTAATACCTTTTGATTTTCAATTAGAATGGGAGCCTTACAACTTACCAAAAGTTCTTAATTGCTATGTTGTTAGAGTTAATCAGGAGGGGCTACCTTTACTTTCACAGGTCCGAAAAGAAGTTTTAGCTCATAATTATACGGAGGAAGGAACTGAGTATCCATTTAAGATAGTTGCAAAAAGAAAGGATGTAAAATCCTCATCCGAATACTATGAATTACATGATCCTTTTGGTCTTTCTCATCGATATTACCCAAGACAAGGAGAGCCTGAAAGGGAAGTAGCGGACATTTTTTCTCTTATTTTTCAGGGGATAGAAGAAAAAGAAGGGAATAATGCATTTTTAAAATTAGCTCCAATTCAGTCTACCCTTACAAAGAGCCATTCAATAAATGAAGAAATTAATGAGGGGTTAGCAATTGGTTCTGAGGGGGAATCTATGGAATTCAAAAGTACAATTATTTTTCCTGCAGGTTCAATTGAACCAGATGTTGACCGCCAAATGGTAATCATTTGTAAAACTATTGCAGGTTTTATGAATAAGGATGGAGGAGAATTATTGATTGGAGTTAACGACTCTGGAATGGTGGTAGGCATTGATCAAGATTTTAAATATCTAAATAGTTCGAAAATTGATACTTTTTCATATCAAACCAATATTGATGGATATGAAAACAAAATCAGAACGACTGTAAAAAATCAATTAGGAAATGCAGCGAATGCTAATATCCAAATTTCTTTTCCTATTCATGAGGGGGTAACCTATTGTAAAATTAAAATTAATGAAGTTCTAAAACCGATTTTTTTAAATCACTCCAAGCTTTATCAAAGAGCAGGCAATATGACACAATTACTTAAAGGAGATGAAATTGCATGGTTTGTAGAAGAGCGATATAGAAAACGAATTGTTAAAGAAGGAGGTGCTCTTACTGGCTCAAGGCCTGAAAATATGGAGGAAGTTGAGGAGGTTGAAATTGTATCGTTGCCTGAAACGAACCCTGTGCTTCCGCCTATAAATTATAAGCCTGAAGGAGAAAAATTATGGTATTGGATGACATTTTATGAAAATGGAGATTGGTCTTTTGATACAAAACAAGTTGAAGATGAAACAAAAGTATTTGAAGTTTCAATTCCGTTTTCGCTAAAAAATGAACGATTAATAATGGCCTATAGGAATGGTTGCGTAAATGTTGTTGTACCCTATGATCAAATAAAACCAAAAGGAAAAAGCGGAAGAAAACTAAGGAAAAAAGGGCACAGATACAGTAATGGTTGGAATACTGATTCAGAAATTTTAAATATATTCTGTGTTGATAAAAAAGATCTTTTGGTTTTTAAGAGTAAGGATTCAAATGATATTGATTGGGTTAAAATTCATAATGTAAGTGCTATCTCCGTCCATGGTACTTTGAATTTAGCGGGGAACGTATTGATTAATCCAAAGTTTGATGCATCAATTGTTTCAATTAGCCCCTTACCAATCCATTACTTTCATTTAGTTTCTGCATTAGTCCTAAAGGATCATCAAACTTCCGGCTATTTAGGATATAGAAGGAAAGATAAAACTTTGGATAAAGTTTTTCGAGTATTGGATCAAATACTCGAAAAAGAAAAATGAAATGGAATTTTCAATCCATCAATTCTACAATCAAAAATCAAACAATTAATAATGGGACTTTAAAGTAATTTTTGAAATTCTCGAAGAATTGAAATGATTTGAGGGTTTTTGAAATGCATATTAATGTACATCGGATGATAAAATCTATTTTCCTTGAAATCCGCATTTAAATAATTCCCACTTCTATTTTTCAGAGCATCAAAAATTCCTTTAGCGATTGGTTCAGCTCCATTTATTTTTTTCCATGTATCAAACCAACCAAGATATACAGGTTTTTTCTTGAACGACATGATCAATTCATTAACATTTGGAAAAAGTAAATGAGACTTACTTTCATTTGCCTTCTCATGAGCAAGGTCAAGGTTAGGTTCCTTTAGATAAGTTAAATTGAAAAGCTGGATAACTCCATCAAGATTTTTTTCCTTTCCCAAATAATAACCATTGAAGATCTTTTCTAAAAACCCCATAGTTGAATCAGCTCTGAACCTATACCAGTTTTCTGGATTCACTTGAGAAGTAGGCAAAAAAGAATTAATCAGCTTAAGATCTTCAATAGATACTTTATCCATAGGTTGGGCACTACCAGGGTTTTTTAATACAGCTGAACCTAGTAAATCCCAACTTTCTCCGAATTGCAATAAGGTGATCCTTCGATATTGATTATATCCCTCTTTGTGGAATTCAGCGTAGACTTTCATTTGAGTTTTTACCGAATTTAAGGTTATTCGATTCTGATAAAATTCTTTTTAAATTCTATTTTTCCCGTTGAATGCATACAATTAAATTATATAATTCCATCGGATTAATTGATAAAATTATTTTATCTGTCTCAGATTGGTTGACTCCTAATATTGCCATATATTTCTCTACAATTCTTTTTTCATTTTGAGTAACATTCTGAATTGGAATTAGAAAATCATCGCTTAAAACGTATTGGGTGTTTTTTTTGGGAATTAAGGATTTGAGCTCATTAGGATATATTAATTCAAATACCATTTTGCTCATTTTTTCTTATTTCAAATAGGTTGAATTTATTTGGATTTGATGATGCAGTTTTATTTAGGACTTCATCATTCATATTTCTTCTTTCAAGTTTTCTCTCTTGAGATTCTGTTATTACAATCTTCTTCATACCTATAAATATGTCATATTCGATTTTCTGAAAATTTGGCCAGAAATTTTTTTTCACTTTTTCCAACATCTCTGGTGTATTGGGAATTACTGGCAAAAATTTTTTTGAGAATACCGAGGACCAGTTTTACTTAACAAATATGCCAAAGGGGGAGGAGGGATACGAAGGCAAGAAGGGATGCCCTCCCTGATGGGCCCCATGCGCGGCAGAAATTATAATTTAATCTGCCATACCTTAATCCTTCAATTTCAACCCTAGTCTTATCCGACCGTATTTATGGCAGATTAAATTCAATAAATGACGTTAGTCCGGCGTGCTTTATAAAGCGCTGCAATTAATAATGCATCGATTTTAATCTTGAATTAAATAGATGCTGTAAATCAGTGTATTAGCCTTTCAATTAAGCGGCATAGTTAGGTTTTCGCTGTAATTTTATTCCCACATTTAAATCAATACATCTATGAAGGTAAAATACAATAGGGTTTCGACAATCCAACAGAGTGGAAACCGTTTTGAGGCTGATACAGATAGCTATGACCTTATTTTATTTGATAGGGTCAGTGGTACTGTTAAATTTAGAGATAGGCCAGAAGCTCGAAAATTGATTGAACTTGTAGAGAATGGTAAGGTGACTACTGTTGTTTTGGAGGAGTTGTCAAGAATTGGAAGATCTTTGGGTGACACCATTTCTTCATTAGAATGGCTCGACAAAAATAATATTAATGTTATCGTCAGAAATTTAGGAATTGAATCTAGACCATTAGGGAAGAAAAATCCCGTTTGGGGGATTTTAACAGCAACTTTAGCTGGACTTTACGCATTAGAATTAGAAAATATAAAGGAAAGAACAACCACAGGACGGATGATATTTGTCCAACGAGGAGGTAAATTAGGTCGTCCAATTGGGACTAATGAATCTGAAAAGAAGTTTCTTGAAAAAGAGAATACACAAAAAATAATTAAACTATTAAATCGCGGTCGTTCAATAAGGGAAATTTCAAGTTTTTTGAATACTTCTACGAGTACAGTATTGAAGGTTAAAAAAATTGGCTCAAAACATAATTTAATTCAAATATGAGTCTTACAGGAATTGATTTTGTATTACATTTTTCAGATATGCTTGAAGAGATGAAACAAACAATGCCAAAAGAATTTCATGAGATTATTATTCGATATAAATTCAATGATCCACATGATTTGGTGCCGCCAGATATTGTATTCAGATCAAAAGAAGAAATGCTTATGTACTTGAGGAACCTCATATGGATTGATCATATTGAGAATGATCCGACGCATAGGAATTGATTTTTGGGTTTTCACCATTTTTGGCAGATTAAATTAGGATTGATTTTGCGCTGTTTCATTGCGCAAGATTTCTTTCTAGTTTTCGTTTTTTTTCGAAAAGTTGGATTTGATTCGCTGAAAGGTCAATTCCCACCACAAGTTCTTACGACAAAATTTTGCTTTCATTAAATCAGAATTCCCAGTTTTTAATAGCGGTAGAAGTACTTTTAAAGGTGTGATTTATTTGAATCACAAGTCCATCACTAGAGATACTCTACGACAAAAAAGGGTTTTAATGAAAAAGTGAGACCTTTTTTAAATATTAAAGATTTGAATAAAAACATAGCAATTCCTTAGCACACCACCCTTCTCCTTTTCCTCGTTTTTGGATATATTTTTTATAGTTCGATTCGTTGGTGTGATCGAACTTATTAAATAACTAAAGAAACAAATACATGGAATTCTTGAGAATCTAGCTCACCAATAGAGATCTTAAGATCGATTTTATTAAAATGAAAAAATCTAACAAAAAAGGACTTTGGATTCCAATTGAGATATTGGAAGACAAAAATTTAAACAGTACTGAGAAAATTTTACTCTCAGAAATTTACTCTTTGACAGAACTTCAAGATGGATGTTTTGCTTCAAATGATCACTTCGGACAACTATTGGGGATTACGAAGGGTGCTGCTTCTAAAAGAATCAAGAAGATAAAGGAGAAAGGCTATATCAATACCAAAGATGTTTATGAAAAAAAATCCTGTGTTGGGAGATTCATTACTAAGGTTGAGAACCCTAAAAAAGTAAAAACTGAAACTAATCAGGTATTACATAAGAGTACTTCTTTGAGGAAACAGACCCATGTTCCAAATGAACTAGAGGGTATTTCCTTTTCGACTAGGGAAGTACTTCCAAATGAACTAGACCCTACTTCCCCAGAGAAGCCAATAAATACAACTATAAATTCAGAGATATTAAAACAGGATAATAACAATGCTGGGGAAAATGATTCTATAGTTGAAGATGTATTTGATTTCCAAGATCTAGAACATTCAAATGAAAGCCGAAAGGAATTCAACGAAGTTGAACAAATTGCCAATCTGGAATTTAAAAATAGAAATGATACTTCAACTGAATTAAAAAAATACCCTGGTATAAGCCAGTCTGGAATGATGACCCAGTATCAAGCTGCTAAACTTCAATTTGAAATGTCAAAAGATTATTTAGCTAGCTCAACCAGATTAGGAAGTGATATCTTCCATTATGCCAGCGAAAAGAAATATTTTCTACTCAAGGAAAAACTTGCTCCAGAAGTGTATGCGGAAATAGTCACTCCAATGAGGCACTACATACAGGCACGAAAAGCTTTGGGACTGGATAAAAAATAAATTCCTCTCAACCAATCCGCAGGAGATATTTGCTAGATGCTAGTTCCAGTATACTAGGGCAAGGCGAATTATTTGTTGGAGAAATAAATTATTAGAACGGGAAATTTTAAAAAAAATGACAGTTGCCTAAAAGGAAATTTTCTTCTAGTTTTTGAAGAAAAAGATGAAAGTTTTCTTGACTGGAGTAACAGAAGTTGAACCGAAATTACTTATTGATATCCAAAAGTTCCTTTCAAAGATTGGTGGTCCAATGGAATATCAAAATTTGGGAGTTTCGGATCTTTCTAGATATAAAACCATATTTCCTGAAGTAAAGGATTTTGATACTCAAGATGAATTTGATTTTGGTGCTGCAATTAAGTTTGGTCAACTTCTAAAGTTCAAGGAGGATATTCCCCAAGAAGATATCTTGGTGATATTCACCAAGAAAAAGCTTGGTGCGCCGATTGAAGAATTTAAAACTTGGTTTAGCTACTTTGACGATAATGTCATAATAGTAAGGGATAAGGAACTAGATTTTTTTCCAAAAAGTAAATGGCCTTTCATATTAAGCCATCAGGTCGTAGAAAATCTATTTCAATTACTTAGTGGAACAACCATAAAAAATGCCTCTCAATTCATTCATTTATCGCCAAAAGGTTGTTTAAATGATTTTTGTTCCTATCCGCCTCAGATTGAATTCAAATTAAGGATGGCTCATATTTGTAATGATTGTCTAAATATAGCTTACTCTAATAAAATTGATCCCAACGTTTTACGGCAGATAAAAGACACTATTGAATCTGTAAGAACCAAGCTTGATAATTTTGGTGACAGTGTGGCAATTGAAGAATTTTCCCCTGTAGTTGTCAGCGAAAAAGGAAAAATTTTTATTGAAGATAGAGAAATCCAATTGCAGGATTTACCTAAAGCACTATACCTATTCTTTCTAAAAAAACCTGGAGTGCCAATTCAAAATCAATATCTAAGGAATTATAAGGATGATCTAGTGAGAATTTATTCCAAGATCAAAAGAGGAGGTGAAAATGGTCCTTTATACAAATTACTAGGATTTGATGAAAGGGGTGAAAAGACGATAGGATACCTTAATACAGAAGCACTAAAAAATCATAGATACAACATTTCTAAAGAGTTAAAATCGAAATTGGGCGAGGCAAAAACGGAATTTTACCAAATAAAAAGTTGGAGAAAAAAGGTGAACAATATGCCTCAATTCTACAATCAAATAGGAATTCCAGAAGACTTAATTCAAATCCCCCATAACTTTTAAAAAAAAATGACGCTAGTTTCGATTTTTTCTGACGCTACTCTAAGGAGTTAGTTGATTTTTCAAAAAGGGAAGTTTGTGCCATCAACAAAACAAAAATGTTATGGTACAATTTCAGCATTCCGACTCCAAAATGGAGTTGATGAAAATCTCACAAATTATCGAGGTAGAAGGACTCAAGACTTTCTACGATGACTGGTCCGAAGAGGAAAGAGAAGAGATGATTTCCTCAATTGAATTAAACGGGCAAAAAGTTCCTGTAATTATTAATAGGAACTCAGAGTTGATCGATGGTTACCGTCGTAAATTCTGTCTTGAAAAACTTGGAATCCAAGAGATTTGGGTGATTGTGAAAGATTGTCCTCCGACAATCGAAGAAAGGATACTACACAACAAGTATCGAAAGAAGACCGCTAATGATGAGGTAAAAGAAATCAAGGCAGTATTCAAAAAAATACCTAAGAAACAGGGTAAAAAGAATCTCGGGAAGAAGTACACAAGGCATGAGATAATATCCAAAGAATTAGGTCACCGATGGAAGGGCGATAAGACCATAAAGAAAGTTGAGGATGTTTTGAAAAACGATTTGGAGGGAGATACCCTGATGAAGGGTATCGTTACCCAGAAATGGCCTATCGATAAGTGTCATGAGTACCTTACAAAATGGAAAGACATTGATGAGAAAAATGGTTATGGTTTTACCGAGAAACTCAAGAAAGGAGAATTGAATATTCAAGAAACCTGTAAGTTGATTGAGTCCAGACATGGTCTTGATAAGTATCAAGACACCTTCATTATTCCAAACAAGTCCATTTCATTTAACATGGACTGTACTCAAATCAAACACAAAAGAGAATTTATTAAGATGGTTGATTTGATTTTTACTAGTATTCCATATTACTCACTTCGTTTTTATGAGAATGGTGAGGGTGAAAACCAAGCAGGTCATGAAGAGAGCCCTCAGGAATATTGCAATCGTATGGCGAGAATTCTGGCCGACGTTGCCGTTACTCTTAAAGAAACAGGAAATATGATGATCAACATCGGTGAGACGTATGACGAGGGTGTCGGGCTTGGGATTGTGGACATGCTGAAGGATGCGATTGTTAGGCATACTGGTCTAGTTTATAAAGACAGGCTAGTATGGTCAAAACCCAACCCTAAGCCCCAAAATGAGGAAGTTCAAAGACCAATAAATAATTTGGAATACATCCTATGGTTCGTTATAGATCCAAAGATTGCAAAGTACAATTTGATCACTTATACAGATCCTAAAAAGAATAAAAAACCTGAAATCACAAACGGTGCAAAAGATGTTGATGAAAATGGTACTATCTGGGAAAAAGTAAAATCAATTTCGAAGCCCTATCAGAAGATATATTCTCACATCAAAGCTCAAGACGTACTTCATATGATTGAGTGTACTACAGGGAAAAACAGTGAGGTTTATAAGGTTTATAGCGAGGGTGGGCCAGCTATAATGGCAGAATTACTCCCAATTCTTCCTATCATGATGGCGACGGACGAATTTGATGTCGTATTTGATCCCTTCGCGGGGACAAATGTGGTTGGACGCACAGCAATACTTCTCAATAGGGTTGCACTATCCACAGAGTTGTCCAGAAAATATTATACCGTTGGATGTGGTGTAATTGAAAATGCGGTAAATGATTTCAATCAAGAGGATTTAGACCTAGTTAACTATTTCTGTCTCCCTGAATGGGGAGACAGAGTTCCTCTTCAAATTGCTGCCTAATCATGAAAGATTCACCTGAAAATCAAATGGTATCAAAAGAAATAGTTTTCGATAAACAAGAGATACAACTTTCCATTAAACAGTTGATGGAAGAGTTTGCTGAATTAGAATATCAATTCTTCTTGGAAAAAAACGAAAGGTCAGATGCCGCTTCTGAAAATCCTAATCTGGAAATTGGCAATAACACAAATCAAGAAACTGCTGCATGATGAAAAATGTAATTATTTATTCTCGAGTCTCAACAGACGAACAAGCACAGCAGGGTTATTCATTGGACTACCAAGAACAAACAATTCAGAGGTATTGCCAACTGAATGATTACAAGGTTATTCAATCATTCCGTGAAGATCATTCAGCAAAGGATTTCGAAAGGCCAGAATGGAAAAAAATCATCAAACTGATTAAAGCCAAGGAGAAACAAAAGGATAAAATTACAGCGGTTGTAATTCTTCGTGCAGATAGATTTTCAAGGAATCTTCTCTTATCATTAATGGAGAAAGCCAAACTCAATTTTTTGGGTTGCGATGTAGAATTTGTGGAAGGAGGAATTGATTTATCTTCCCCAGAATCATTGGTTGTAGAAGCAATTCAATATGCACTACCCCAAGTCGAGAATGAAAAACTAAGCCTGAGAACCAAAGAAGGATCATACAGATGTCGATTATCTGGCGGGTGGACTGGCTCACCTTTACGGGGATACAAAACTATGAGACTAGAAAAGTATCCTTCAATGATTTTTAATGACCAAGCACCACTAATCAAAGAGGCGTTCGAAAAGATGGCAAGTGGCCTCTATTCAGCTGATCAAATAAGACGTTGGTTGAATTCGAAAGGCATGAAAATCACCAAAAATCAATTCCCAAATATTATCAGGAATGTCGCTT
Source organism: Algoriphagus kandeliae (assembly GCF_004571135.1). GTDB lineage: Bacteria > Bacteroidota > Bacteroidia > Cytophagales > Cyclobacteriaceae > Algoriphagus > Algoriphagus kandeliae. The sequence goes on along the minus strand of NZ_SPSB01000003.1, from coordinate 490,575 downwards.
ACACTGGGAAAGTCGTGGTCATGCCGTTCAAGGATCAGCCAAAAAAGATTGTAGATGGACTACATCCCGCATTGGTTAGCGAAGAACTCTTCGCTGCAGCAAATGATGTACTAAACGGAAGAAAACGGAAAATGGACTTCAAATCAGATAAAAGTGATTTGTACCCATTGAAAGGTTTTCTGAGATGCCCAATTCATGGCAGATCATTATCAGCCTATAAGTCGAAAGGTAGAAGTGGTTTTTACCATTATTACGTTTGCACAAAAAATGGCTGTCCAAGATATCCCATTCAATGGGTACATGATCAGATTGATAGAATTTTGGAAAAGATCCAATTTTCAGCAAAAACGATCAAAGAATATAAAAAAGTGCTAGCTAGGAAATTTGACTCCATGGACTTGGAAAGAAAACGTAAACAGAAAGATTTTGAGCGAGACTTAGTTACGTTAAAAGGCCGTAAAACCTTTCTTCAAAATGAATATTTGGAGGGTAAGATTACCGCTGCGGATTACAACGAGTTAAAATCTACTATTGAAGTAAAACTCTTTCAAGTAGATCGTGAATTAGCCAATCTTAAAAGTCAAAAGGCCCCATTTAAACACTATCTGGAGAACGATATTCCTTTGATGGAGGATTTGGTTAGCTTTTATCAAAAAGCGGATGGAAAGACGAAAAAAAAGATCCTGGGACTCATCTTCGCTGATAAGATTGAGTTTGATGAGAATCGAAAACCGAAATTCATTTTTACTCCTCCAATAGAGGCGCTATCTCAAATTTTAAACGGTGCCAAAAAAGGAGATGTATCAATCAAACTATTAGAAAAATTAGTAAAAGAGGATAAAGGTTTGCGGAGTTTTTTGAGTTGAATTTATTCGAATCTTTCACTCCAAAATGGGTTTGATTCATTTTGATTAAGATTTGACCATATATCCAAATCTTCAAGAGATTAAATGAAGTAAACCTTTGAATTTGGTTTTTAGGAAATAGAATCATCATGATTTTTTTAATATCTTAAACCAAGATTTTCTTTTTCAGTAAAAGATAGATTCTTTTTAAGATTACTATCTAGTTCCATATTCTTTAACGATTGATATGGCAATTCAGTAGGAATATCGAATGAAGCCAAAAAAAGATAGGAAAAAGGTAAGGTGAAAAGCCATTTACTGGTTTTATGAGCAAAAAGTAAATTAAATTCCTTGTTACCTCCAACCATAAAAAGCTACTTTCAATGAAATTTAATCCAATAACAAAAAACATTTATACGGACGAAGGTGAATTTGTCAAGAGAATGAATTGTCCATATAGAATGAGTTGGAACAACCTAGAAGTCACAAATTCAAATAGGAGAAAATGTTGTATTTGTGATCATTCAATAGTTGACACAGGAAATATATCTGATGACGACCTTCTAGCCATGGTTAAAGAAAATCCAGACACTTGCCTGAAAATTGATTTAAACCAAAACAACGTAAAATTATTAGCAAATGGCATTTTGGGACAGAAATAAAAACTCAAAAGAATTGCGTGTTATTAAGACAGCACGAGACAAAGACAGTATAAATAAGGCTGCAAAAAATGGTTACAAACCTGTAATAAAAAAGGTTGAGCCTTCCGAACAAATACGTTCAAAGTTTTCTGTTATTCAGAACAAGAAAACTGGTGAAATTGAAATAATCGGTGACTACCGTATGGAATATCATATGGACAATGAAAGTGAATATGAGACCGTAATTGAATGGACTTTCTACTATCCTTATAAATTCAAATCACCATTTGCAGCATATTTGATTCCAAAGGACATAGAAACTGGAGAACGAGTTTTCATAGAAGACCTAATAGAAGATTATATTGGTGCAAGTTGGAATCAAGGCGACACCTACAGACTTGAAAGCTGTGAAGCAATTTGGAACGGAACAGACTTAGAAATTCAGTATGACCCTATGACAAACCGTTCAGACTTTGTAGGATAGAAGAATAAAAGCAAGTAACAAGCGTTTGGAATAATGGCTGGTGACTTGGTTAATTGAAAATTCTACCTCGCATCAACATTTGTGGTGTTTTGACAGTTTTGTGGGCCAAAATCTGCTACTGTGCCAAGCTCCAAAACGATTCGAGCCTGTTGAGTTAAAATATAAACGTAAAATCAGTTTGTTTCTAATTCAGTACTTATGAATTAAATAATTGACATTGCTGGAATGTTCTTTGAATAATATTTTAATCAAAAAATTTCTAATTGGAGTGTTGAAAATTTACCAATTGAACCAGAGGATTTTTCAACCAATTCCAAATTGCAGTCTTCAAATAAATCTAAAAGGGGAGCATGCCCTGATTAATTACTTAACACTTTAAGACCACCTTGAAAGAGGTGGTTTCTTGTTTTATATGGATAAAAAGCTGCAGCCGCTAAAAATCTTCTATTGAATTAAAACCCTTCCAAATAGACCGTGAATTAGCCAATCTTAAAAGTCTAAAGGCCCCATATAAACACTATCTGGAAAACGGTATTCCTTTAAAAGAGAACTTGGTTGGTTTCTATAAAAAAGCGTATGGAAAGACGAAAAAAGATACTTTGACTCCTTTTTTCTGATAAAATTAAATTTGATGAGAATCGAAAAACCAAGTATAAATTGAAATCTCCGATCAAAGCACTAGTGCAAATCTCTATAGAGGTAGATATGAATGACATTTTTATTGACCTATTGTAAACCTTTGTAAAAGGTAGTGGTAATTTCAAAGGTGTTGGAATTCTTATTTTATCGAACAATCCGTAATTAGGCGAAAAGTTAGAACCTAATTCATTATTAATAAATGATTGATTAGGTTAAAATAATCTTTATCAAATTGATGTTTTTTTATTCCCTATCGTAAAAAAGCTGGCTTTGAATAATCTTTGTTATTTGATGTAACTTCAAAATGTTATTTGAAGACTATCAACTTGTTTGACAATAATTCGAAAGGGATGTTTAAAGAATACCGGGACAAAAAATACACCTACTTGACGTACACACGCTGTCCCAGTTTTTCAAAAAATATCACCCTTACATTACCCGCATTTTACTGCCTGGTCCCAATAGCTTTATAACTTTCTGATAGTCATCTCCGATGATCTCTCTGTCTTGAATTACCCGAGCTTTCCTTCTCTTATAAGATTCTAGCTCCTGCTTCTGATGATCTTCTTCTGCTTGGATATACTCGTCAAAACTAGTGTCTCCCGTAGAGCTTTTATATAGGATGAAAAACACCTCAAGTAGAAAGACAAACCCAAAGAATATCCAATAGATCCATTTTGACGTGCTGTCCTGAAAGACGAATGCATGAAGATCCTTGAGCTGACTAATCAACGCGTCCTGTCGTTTCTTGACCTTCTCTTCTGCATAAGCAGAGGCTGCCGAATCTAAGGATTGCGATTTTTTCGCTAGTTCAGATTTAAGTTCTGCTAGCTCTCTAGCTTTTTGTTGTTGCTTCAACTCAATTTTATCAGAAATTTTCCCTTTACCTGCAACTCCAGAACCTCCCTTTCCCGTCATTTCTAGTACATGTAGGTATCCCAAAGAAGCTTCAACACTATCCATAGCAGTCATTTTTCTTTCCAATCGCCGAAGTTCTACTCCATGCTTTTCTTTGTATTCCAAAATTGCTTCTTGACGCTCTGTTGCTTGAGTTTGACTACGATATTCCACTAAATCCCCTTGGAATAGAGCTAGATCTATGGCCAATGAACCGAGGATTGTTGAAATCAACGCAAACCCACCTCGAATTACAATCAGTAAAGTGGTTCTAGACCCTTTAGGAGTAGCTACAAAGCTCCGGTCTATTGCTAGAATCAATCCGCCCAAGAATAGGGCGACAATCAAGGACCCAATCAAATCGATTCCCATTAGAATATGAGCCAGGTAAAAACCTGAAAAGGTCCAAAGCACCACAGGGATCAAAATCAGAAATCCCATCGTCACAATCTTTTGCCGGCTGGCAGTTGGCTGAGCCTTAACTACATGATAATCGTAGCCGAACATTTTGCTGAATAGTCTTAGTATAGTTGTCATTGCTTATAGAGTTTTAGTTCGTTTGAACATTACTTTTTCTTCCAAATACAGCTTATAGCCGCGCTTAAACCCTCTTTTGTAGTCTTGATAGGGTTTTTCAATGTATCCTTCACCCACCATAGCAAGGTCTTTTTGGGCTACCATATCCTTCTTTTGAGTAAGCAATAAATCCAAGGAGTGGTAAACTTGATCAGAAAGGGTTTGGGATTTTTCTTCTAATTCGTCTGTAAGATGAAGCCTGATAAAGGCGATTTTATCATCCAGATCCTGCAATGCTTTGTCATAAACTTGCCTGAATTCCATAGCCATCACACGGAGACCTTCATCCATTTCAGATAAATCTCTGGTCTCATACCCATCTCTTAAACCAATTCGCTCATAATCTTTGGAGAGTAGATCTTCTAGTAAGGTTTTTTCAGTAGATTTTTGAGGATGGCTAGATATTTCCATCAATTCATCCGGATGCCTATCCTCTAGGAATAGATCTCGATCCGGAACCGTTTCTTGGAATTCTGGCTGAGTAACTTGTTTTGTCTCAGATGGCTTAATGCCGAATAGTTTTTGCATGAAAGTTGTCATAGCTTCTAGTATTTTAAATGTCTTTAATTGGAATTGAATAATGCTGATGTCCTGCACGATGGCAGGTGTCACACAAGGTGACCAGGAACTGTGGGGAATATTCCCATGGCTTGAGCCATTCGCCGCTATGCTTGTGCCTATGATATTGTCTATGATGGACATGAAGTTGACTCGTTGAGCCACAACATTGGCACTGGTATCGATCTCTTCGAATTATTTTTTGCCGAAGTGATTTCCATCGAGGATCTATTAAAGATTCCTGATATGCTTCTTTCGTGGATTGAATTGGGGTCATTGCTTGCCTCCTTTCCGGTTTGGTTGAAATAGTTGATTGGGTGCCTTTGGAGCCTCAGCGCAATCATTTTCTCCGGAAATCTGAAAAATTCAGGCAAGGGATACTTAGATTGACTTACAGTCGGCTAGGCTTGGTTTGGATGTTTTTTGAGATCATGATTCACCTCCTTTTGATTTAGATTTCTTTTTGAGAGAGGTCCTTGACATAGTCTATGGATTCTCGGTACTTTTTCCTTGTTCTTTTTTTCTTGCTGCAAATCTAAAATAGATAGGCGCAAGGTTTCTTCATCTATTTTTTAAGGCGTTTAGATTTTTTCTTGACTCGATGAATAGCTCTGTCACTTTTGTAACAAGTGATGATTTCCCGAATACTTTGATCTGTAATCACCATCAAGTTTGCCACTGCTTCGGCATCTTTGACTTGCCAATCTGCCCTTTTGGCTTTTGGGACAAAGAAGAATTTTAACCCTTGTTTGTGGATAACTTCCCCCTCTTTTATAACCAATAGTGCAACTTCCTCAGAAATTCCTCTTTGACCCATTCTGGTCTTTCCATGCAGGGTGGGTTGGGGGATTGAAATTAATTTTCTGGTTTCCATTGTTGCCTCCTTTCCTTTTGTTGACACAAAGAAAAAGCGTATAGGTGAAAGGGTTCTTCACCTATTTTAAAATTTCAAAAAATTGAATAATAATTCATTTTAGGCTTCCCTTTTTTAATAAAGGGCGATTATGGAGGATGCTAATTCTTTCAATTTTTCCTTCACAGAGGTTGGTGATAGTACTTTAATCCTTGGTCCATGTGATAAAATCAAAGAGTAGAATTCATAATTGGGAATAATTTCTATAGAAAATACTTTCCAGTCTTCTGTACACTCTGCAGTAATTTGAGTTTGAGATTTGTGTATTGGTTTTGTTCGGATATAGGGGAAAAGATCAGATTTTGCCGCAAGTTTGATTTCTATGGGTTCATTAGGTTTTCGTGTTACCCCAATAATATTTTCATAAAATAATTCTGGATCCTCTTCGGGGTAGGGTAAGAATTTTTTTCTGCTTTTTGCAATATCTGTCATTCTATCCAAGGCAAGGTTAATTAAAAAATCATGCTGATCGGAATGACTAAGTAAAAACCAACGATTATTAAACTGTTTAAGTAAATAAGGAGAAACCTGATGAATTTCTACTTCTTTTCCAAAAGGTGCATATACGATACGTAATGTTTGCTTGTTTTGAATAGCACTATATAAATCATGAATTTTTTCTGAAACATCTAGGTTTAGATTTTCTTCTAACAAAATAGATCGTTGCTGATTTTCTCGGTCTAATGTCCATTTTTTCATCAACTCACTAGTTTCATGCAACCAATCAAATTGAGGAAGCCCCTTAATACTAAGAATGGTATCTAGTGCAGCTTGGATTTTAGAAGAGTCTTGTGGAGATAGGGGGATTTTATAAATTGAAAACTCTGGGTCCGCATAGCGGATGTAATGGCTTCTTTTGTCTCCTGGATCCTTTTCCTTAACAATTTCAACATCATAATCTGACTCAATGGACAAGAGATCTTTTTGTAGAGTTCTTTTTGATATTAATGGAAAATCTTTTTGCTCCAATCTCTCATTACATTTTCTCAGTAATTGTTCAATGGTATAACCTTTTTTATCCTGGAGTAAACTGTCTAAAATTCGAATACGTGGTCCTATATTTTTGTCAGGGGGCATAGTAAATAATTTAGGGGTATTGTTTGCCTGTTAAAATCATAGCTATTTCTCAACGTCTATCCATAGATCGTATAATTATCACCTGGGTATTTATAATCCAATAATAAATCATTTCCAGTCCAAATTGCCTCGCAGGTTTCGAGCCGGAATACATCCCCTTGGTTCCACCTGCTGCCTACCAAATCTTCAATTACATCACTGATAAATACTCTTTCCCCAATTTCCAAGTCATGAGGAATAAGGTATGCTGCAAAGGGATTTAATTGGGTATAAGGGTAATAATCAGTCCACTCAATAACCACATTGTAATCCTTGAAAAGTCTTTCGCTTCGATAATCATGTACGATAATTATTTCATGAGTCAATTTGTGTTGAAAGACCTTAAATTTCGATTTAATCTCTGGAGAAGGACTTACTTTCTTCACCAAAGGATAAAAACCATTCTATGCCGCCATATTTATTTCAATTTCTGAACGGGCAGTCTTGATCACGGTATAGTTGTTTGGGTTGAGATTTTCTTCTTTATACTCCATATATGGAAAGGCTTAAAATTAGGTTGGATTGATCCAAGTCGATTTTCAAACAGGTATGGGGTTCTTTTTGGACGATTTCCAAAATCAACTCATCTGAAATCCTGCTTGTATCTAGAACGGGATGTTGGCAAAAATTACAGTTTCTGATGGTTTGATCCTTTAGGTTTACTTTCATTTTTTTCCAATCTGGCTGGAAAGGACAATGAAGCTCCTTGATAAACTCTCCTTTATCCGTAAAAAGCTTTTTGGTAAGGGGATTGTATTTCATGACTTGATTTGATAAAAATGATAATTTCAAAATAAGAAAAAATTTATAGGGCTGGTCTTCAAAGTGAGTGTAATTTTTTATCTCATATTAACCTCAATATTTATTTTATTCTGAAGGTTAGAAAAAATATGTCCCAATTCTTTTCTTTATGCGATAAGTATAGAAGGAATATAATTAGCCTAGTTAGAAACCTGGTTCTATGCTAACTAGGCGAATAAGAATTCAAGGTCTGATTTTTATCCTCAATCCTTTTTGTCCGGCTACCTTTGAAAAGTTTTAATGGATTTTTTTTATCCCGATATAGCCGTGTATAGGGAGGGCTCTTGAACAGTTTTTACCAATGTGTAAAACTACACTAATAGCCCGCCCAACAGTCTGGCCCCTCGCTAAAATGATCCACTGGATCATTTCTTCACGCTCGTTCCTCCTTGCCTGCCTGCCGTAGGCAGGTTTTAGTGGATCTGGTACTCTGACCTAGATGAGAGGGGACTATATGCAGCCAAATTACAGTCTTAATCCTTGTTTTAGTGGATTTTTTAATCCCGATATAGCCGTGTATAGGGAGGGCTCTTGAACAGTTTTTACCAATGTGTAAAACTACACTAATAGCCCGCCCTACAGTCTGGCCCCTCGCTAAAATGATCCACCGGATCATTTCTTCACGCTCGTTCCTCCTTGCCTGCCTGCCGCAGGCAGGTTTTAGTGGATCTGGTACTCTGACAGTATCAAGCGTTGATGTTATATCAGGAGATATTGAGTCTTAATCCTTGTTTTAGTGGATCTGGTACTCTGACAACGTAGGTTATTGTTAATATGAACAATATTGTAGTCTTAATCCTTGTTTTAGTGGATGTGGTGCTCTGACAATATCATCCACATCCGCAAAGATGTCGCTCAGAAGTCTTAATCCTTGTTTTAGTGGATGTGGTGCTCTGACTATGAGCAGATTCAAGTACGTCTTTATAGAAAAGTCTTAATCCTTGTTTTAGTGGATGTGGTGCTCTGACACCCATGCTATGAACAGACAAACTTTCAAAGCCTAGTCTTAATCCTTGTTTTAGTGGATGTGGTGCTCTGACTTATGCTAAAATGCATTTAGAAATGGTGTCTCCAGGGTCTTAATCCTTGTTTTAGTGGATGTGGTGCTCTGACTATTAACAAATGGAATTTAAAGCAAGAGCGAGCGGTCTTAATCCTTGTTTTAGTGGATGTGGTGCTCTGACTTATGGTCTTAATTGTTATGTCCTTGATGTAGGAGTCTTAATCCTTGTTTTAGTGGATGTGGTGCTCTGACGACAATCCTAACATCATGAAGAAGTTTATATCTCAGTCTTAATCCTTGTTTTAGTGGATGTGGTGCTCTGACGAACATATTATTATGATTAAAACAATAAGACTTGTGTCTTAATCCTTGTTTTAGTGGATGTGGTGCTCTGACGTAGGAGTATTGTTCCTAGTTATCGGTCTTGTACTGTCTTAATCCTTGTTTTAGTGGATGTGGTGCTCTGACTCCGTTCCTCCATCTGGAACGAAAGCTTTATGCGGTCTTAATCCTTGTTTTAGTGGATGTGGTGCTCTGACTATGAAGCCTAAGTCTTATCCAACATACATATGTGTGTCTTAATCCTTGTTTTAGTGGATGTGGTGCTCTGACAGGCAAATTCAACTGTAATAGTCAAACTTTCTGAGTCTTAATCCTTGTTTTAGTGGATGTGGTGCTCTGACCAGGCTTTAATCGCTTTCTGGGACGGATCCTCAAAGGTCTTAATCCTTGTTTTAGTGGATGTGGTGCTCTGACTCCAGAAAGCATTCCTGAACGTGAAACCCGGACAGTCTTAATCCTTGTTTTAGTGGATGTGGTGCTCTGACTATTTACCCAACACCCTTTGGATAGGTCGCTAGAGTCTTAATCCTTGTTTTAGTGGATGTGGTGCTCTGACTAAATAGTGATGCATATCACCTGCAAGTCAAACAGGTCTTAATCCTTGTTTTAGTGGATGTGGTGCTCTGACAGTATCAAACAGATACGTGTAGATTCCGGACCGTACGTCTTAATCCTTGTTTTAGTGGATGTGGTGCTCTGACAAATTCAGAAAATCAAATCAGAAAAAGAGTATTGTCTTAATCCTTGTTTTAGTGGATGTGGTGCTCTGACTATTTACCCAACACCCTTTGGATAGGTCGCTAGAGTCTTAATCCTTGTTTTAGTGGATGTGGTGCTCTGACTATCATAAAGATACCTATTCGCTCATGGAACGGATGTCTTAATCCTTGTTTTAGTGGATGTGGTGCTCTGACTGTATCGAGAGATGTATTCCAAGGATATAGGCGAAAGTCTTAATCCTTGTTTTAGTGGATGTGGTGCTCTGACGACTACAGGCTTAGCGCAACCCATCCCATCTGAAAGTGTCTTAATCCTTGTTTTAGTGGATGTGGTGCTCTGACTTATCATGAAATATCTTTCAGATTATCTCAATCAATGTCTTAATCCTTGTTTTAGTGGATGTGGTGCTCTGACAACAGATAAAAGATTCTCAGTGGCACTTTGCAGTGTTGTCTTAATCCTTGTTTTAGTGGATGTGGTGCTCTGACCACTAAGCACAGTTCATAATCAATCTTCAATCTTATGTCTTAATCCTTGTTTTAGTGGATGTGGTGCTCTGACCTTCACTCCAAATCCAGCCAGAATGGACGACGGAGTCTTAATCCTTGTTTTAGTGGATGTGGTGCTCTGACGAACATATTATTATGATTAAAACAATAAGACTTGTGTCTTAATCCTTGTTTTAGTGGATGTGGTGCTCTGACGTAGGAGTATTGTTCCTAGTTATCGGTCTTGTACTGTCTTAATCCTTGTTTTAGTGGATGTGGTGCTCTGACAAGCAACCGCTTCTCCGAAAGGAAAGGTTACGACCGTCTTAATCCTTGTTTTAGTGGATGTGGTGCTCTGACAGTAAATTAAACACTCACATGACCAAAACAGGAAAGTCTTAATCCTTGTTTTAGTGGATGTGGTGCTCTGACTAATTATGACCCATATTAACGGGGTGATAGTTGTTGTCTTAATCCTTGTTTTAGTGGATGTGGTGCTCTGACCTAATAATTTTGTACACATGATAGTGAGAAGGAGGTCTTAATCCTTGTTTTAGTGGATGTGGTGCTCTGACCATGTGGTTGCTGGCTATCAAATTGTTTGTGATTGGTCTTAATCCTTGTTTTAGTGGATGTGGTGCTCTGACACTTAGAGAATGAGTACCAGGGATAGAATAACAGATAGTCTTAATCCTTGTTTTAGTGGATGTGGTGCTCTGACTACTCAGCATTTAACCACACTCACATTACAGAAAATGTCTTAATCCTTGTTTTAGTGGATGTGGTGCTCTGACCCTGGCTTTGGTCGTGAAGCACTGTACCTAAGCCGTCTTAATCCTTGTTTTAGTGGATGTGGTGCTCTGACCCTGTGACTATTGACAAAGAATGTCCTACAACAGCGTCTTAATCCTTGTTTTAGTGGATGTGGTGCTCTGACCACTAACAGAAAGAACAAAGTACATCTTCAATAAAGTCTTAATCCTTGTTTTAGTGGATGTGGTGCTCTGACGGTGCTTCAGCAGGGCGTGAGAAAAACTCATCAAACGTCTTAATCCTTGTTTTAGTGGATGTGGTGCTCTGACATTTGGAATCAATTATTCGAAAAACAGGAAATTATTGTCTTAATCCTTGTTTTAGTGGATGTGGTGCTCTGACGGTGCTTCAAAGCCCTATTGGGAAAGTGAAACTCTAGTCTTAATCCTTGTTTTAGTGGATGTGGTGCTCTGACCATGGCTATTAAATTGCAAAAAGTCGAATACCAGAAGTCTTAATCCTTGTTTTAGTGGATGTGGTGCTCTGACTATGATTTGCAGATCAATAAGTTTGTAAAACCGCGTCTTAATCCTTGTTTTAGTGGATGTGGTGCTCTGACAGCCAGTTATCAGGTTGAGGGTAAGTAGGAACTAAGTCTTAATCCTTGTTTTAGTGGATGTGGTGCTCTGACAGCATTCATCTTTCATGACAAGGAGGATGTTGTTAGGTCTTAATCCTTGTTTTAGTGGATGTGGTGCTCTGACTTACGTGGTGATGAAGCGGAAAACATTTACTTCAGTGTCTTAATCCTTGTTTTAGTGGATGTGGTGCTCTGACTTGGAAAGAAAATATTTGACCGATTCATTCATTTAATGTCTTAATCCTTGTTTTAGTGGATGTGGTGCTCTGACCAAGTACTTAATAACTCTTGACCTTCCAATACCATGGTCTTAATCCTTGTTTTAGTGGATGTGGTGCTCTGACAATTGCAAGAGTTTGCAGTGAGCATCCTGTCTTTTGGTCTTAATCCTTGTTTTAGTGGATGTGGTGCTCTGACAAAACACTTTAAATCATCCAGTAATCGACATCACCGTCTTAATCCTTGTTTTAGTGGATGTGGTGCTCTGACGGTGGGTTTAAATTCTTTCTGGGTGGGTGTGTACAGTCTTAATCCTTGTTTTAGTGGATGTGGTGCTCTGACTAGGACTTTCACTATGTCTCATCTTCTTGTTTCCATCGTCTTAATCCTTGTTTTAGTGGATGTGGTGCTCTGACAAAATAAAGAGCGAGTGGAAGAACTCGTGAACCAAGGTCTTAATCCTTGTTTTAGTGGATGTGGTGCTCTGACGGTCTAATGGTGACCAGAGAGAAAGGTAACAGAGTGTCTTAATCCTTGTTTTAGTGGATGTGGTGCTCTGACCCTGCCTACTTATGAGTAACGAGTTCTCCAAAAATGGGTCTTAATCCTTGTTTTAGTGGATGTGGTGCTCTGACCAAACTATTGAAAGCAAATTGTAAAATAAAATAAAAGTCTTAATCCTTGTTTTAGTGGATGTGGTGCTCTGACACAATGACTTTGGTCAGATTGGATTGACCACTATAGTCTTAATCCTTGTTTTAGTGGATGTGGTGCTCTGACAACATCTAGATCTATTTAGAAAATGAAAAGATAGTCTTAATCCTTGTTTTAGTGGATGTGGTGCTCTGACAATATAAAACTAGTGCAACGAGTGCATTATTCTCCGTCTTAATCCTTGTTTTAGTGGATGTGGTGCTCTGACTGCCTCTCAGTCCACCCTTGAGACCATTGGTACTCTGTCTTAATCCTTGTTTTAGTGGATGTGGTGCTCTGACCACACTCAAAGCATCTGATAAGAAATCTAAACGCAGTCTTAATCCTTGTTTTAGTGGATGTGGTGCTCTGACTAATCAGTTAAGTGATGATAGATATCATCGCATACTGTCTTAATCCTTGTTTTAGTGGATGTGGTGCTCTGACGTTTAAAGTTATTATCGCTGGTGGCAGAGAGTTGTCTTAATCCTTGTTTTAGTGGATGTGGTGCTCTGACTCCAGACAAATTAGTCTTTATCGCTATGGAGCGAGAGTCTTAATCCTTGTTTTAGTGGATGTGGTGCTCTGACGGTTATACTTTTTGTACTACGGAAGATTTCAATCCTGTCTTAATCCTTGTTTTAGTGGATGTGGTGCTCTGACAGTGAACATGGTGAACATATGGTGTTTTACAATAATGTCTTAATCCTTGTTTTAGTGGATGTGGTGCTCTGACACCTTATATATATAGTGTACAATTTTATCACTTTCTGTCTTAATCCTTGTTTTAGTGGATGTGGTGCTCTGACGCGAAAGGGCAGACCTATGGCAAGAAGGGGGCATGTCTTAATCCTTGTTTTAGTGGATGTGGTGCTCTGACGGTCAGCTATTCAAGCACACGACTCACACCTTCCTGTGTCTTAATCCTTGTTTTAGTGGATGTGGTGCTCTGACTTTTAAGTTGAAATCCCCTAAGCTTTTGCTTGGGGGGTCTTAATCCTTGTTTTAGTGGATGTGGTGCTCTGACTTGATAATAATAGAGACTTTGTTGTTTTTACTCAAGTCTTAATCCTTGTTTTAGTGGATGTGGTGCTCTGACCCTCGGGATGCAGGTCAATCCCATTTACTACTATGGTCTTAATCCTTGTTTTAGTGGATGTGGTGCTCTGACTACTGGGGAACGTGGAAGCAGGCTGAAATTTGGAGTCTTAATCCTTGTTTTAGTGGATGTGGTGCTCTGACTAATGTATTCTTCCTTTTAAATCTTGGTCCTTCAGTCTTAATCCTTGTTTTAGTGGATGTGGTGCTCTGACTCTACCCTTAGAGGTGGAGCGACTAATCACATCATCGTCTTAATCCTTGTTTTAGTGGATGTGGTGCTCTGACAGAGTTAGGAAACTCTTTCCAAACAATAGAAGAGCGTCTTAATCCTTGTTTTAGTGGATGTGGTGCTCTGACCGACCATGAAAAAGTTATTTCTCCTTTTTCTCCTCTGTCTTAATCCTTGTTTTAGTGGATGTGGTGCTCTGACTATAAAGCTTGATGTCGAAGAAAACACGGCAAAAGGGTCTTAATCCTTGTTTTAGTGGATGTGGTGCTCTGACTCGTTATTATGGTATTAGTCCTGTACATCCTAAAGTCTTAATCCTTGTTTTAGTGGATGTGGTGCTCTGACAGGCATGAGCATCACCAAAGCAACAGCTTTGATTCGTCTTAATCCTTGTTTTAGTGGATGTGGTGCTCTGACCCTTGCCAAAAAGGACAAGGACATCAAAAAGCTTGTCTTAATCCTTGTTTTAGTGGATGTGGTGCTCTGACAACGACACGAATTCGGCAACTACAAAGAAGTAGTGTCTTAATCCTTGTTTTAGTGGATGTGGTGCTCTGACAGAAACAACGGAAGACACATGCTCCTAGGATATGGTCTTAATCCTTGTTTTAGTGGATGTGGTGCTCTGACTTTGCTCGAAATCCCGGAGCCAACACACCAATCAGAGTCTTAATCCTTGTTTTAGTGGATGTGGTGCTCTGACAACACTAATTATTATGATTAAAGTAAGATTGGTCAGGTCTTAATCCTTGTTTTAGTGGATGTGGTGCTCTGACCCAAGAGGAAGAGTCTCTAAGAAAAATTGATTTTTAGTCTTAATCCTTGTTTTAGTGGATGTGGTGCTCTGACAATGAAATATTCTCACTCATAGTTAAGTGTGGTTTCGTCTTAATCCTTGTTTTAGTGGATGTGGTGCTCTGACAGCTAACTCTGGTTTCGATTGATTTTAAAGTGGTTATGATTGAAAAACCACCCGAAAAACCATTGTTTTAAGAAAATAAATTTTCTTTTTTCTACTGTCATTTTCAAATCTAGACTTTTTCAATTAATATCAAAAGTCCTTTTTTATGCGTTTTTTTGGATGGAAATGACTTTCCAAGCCCACTCTTTTTTACCCTTTAGGGGGGCTAATAATGCGGTGCCTTTTACATTTTCATTGGTCATCAGCCTATTCTTTTTTACAAGTTCAGGTGGAATGAAGTTTCCGTCGACAAAGGCGAATGCCTGGTGCACCTTTTTGATAACTTTTCCTTCTACCAATCGCAGAAGGGGATGGCTATTGCCTTCCACTTCCTTTTGTTTTTTGACGTTGAAAAAATCACCCTTCCCGAAGTTTCCTTCAAGCCTATAGATCCGATTTGGTATTGGCTCTTTTAAATATTTCCCAAATCCGCTTTTGTTTTCTTCTATCAAAAAACCGAAGACCTTTTTTTCTCTATTCACATGATGGACAATAACCAAAAGAGACTCATAAGGAGTGATACCTATCAATGCCTCTGCTTTTGCAACATGGTCTCGGTAGTTAGTTGGATGGTTTTCAGCACGATTGTACCAATTCGAATCAAGATATTGGCGGTGAATAGTTTTTATCCCCCACCTCTGTCTTTCTCTTAGCTTCATAAGCTTATCGAGCTCGGATTTAGCTTGGTCGTACTTACCGGTTTTGATAAAATGAGAAATCAACTTTTCTTGGATATTAGAAAGAAATTCAGGCTTGGTCTTACAGGTCATGGCCTTGCAAAGACATGAAAAATAAAGTTTGGGATCATCTTCATAAACCTCGGCAAATACTTGCCAAACCCAGAATTCTCCTGCTTTCTTTTTGGCAAATGGTAAAAAAGCTGAAATACCGGAAGCTCTGTCACCTATGCCCAAGAGAAGTTTGGCTTTGAAATAAGGCACATAGATCATGGCCGGATATTTTTCCAATGTGGGTTCCACAATCCCCCTGATATATGCCAGGATTTTTTCTTCTGCTACCTTTTCCCGTAGAAGGGCTTTTGAATAAGTGATGTGTAGGCGTTCTGCAAGTGAAATGAGTTTTTTTCCTTCCCATTCCTGCTTTTGGAAATCATCTTCTTCCAGAATATCAAACAAACCTACTTTTTCGAGACTGTAAGATTGTTTTTGGCCGACCCAAAAATCTGCAGGAGTTTTGATCAATTCCTGCAAAATAAGTTTGTTTACAAGCCTTTTTGAAGGTGTATAATGCTGCATAAGCTTTTGCAAGAGTTCCATTGTTTTGGTTGGGCTAGGTTTTCCTGTTTTATTGAATGATCTAAGAAGGTAATAGACTATCCAGGAAAGTTGCTCAAGGTCTGCATTTTCCTTTTTTAATTCTAAATGAAACGCTTCTTCAAATTTCTCTTCTGCGATCAACTGCTTGATTCTGAGGTAGCCTTGTTCCAATACTTTGAAAAAATACTTCATTCGTTCATGGAGTAATTTTTCTTCATCTGGCATTTGAAGGGCTGAAAATTCTTCCAAATAATGTTTGGCCTGTGCGGTTTGCCCTGCTTTTATGTGTTTTTTGATTAAGTAGTAGATAGACCAACTGTGGTTTCTTTTGGCCCATATATCTGCGGGATTTAGGTATAATTGATTCCGCGTCATTTTGTAGGCTTCTTCGTGTCTATTTTGATTTCTAAGAAGTTTAATAGTTGATTGACTCATTATAAAAAGACGGTATTGGGTGGGTCTATAATTTGATTGATGTTTACATTTTTACCAATGAGTTTCATACTGCGTGCATCTGAAATATTAAGTGGTACCAATATGATGCTGTCTTCATTGTCATAGACTTCGTTGATTTCAGCGAGCGTTTTTCGTATCGATTCAAATTTTTTGTAATCGGAATGGACAAGAAAGACCGATTTTTGGACACGTATGCATCCATTTTTTTCGAGGTATTTTGCTATTAGTCTTCGGACTTTGTTGTTTTCGATGTCATAGAGGATCAAGTAGTTCATAGTAGTGGATTTGAGCGGCTTGCCCTGGAATATTCCTAGGATTTTTTCGATTCTATTGGAAAGTGGCAAGAGCATATCATTAGGATCTGTCTCTTTCTCCTTTTCTTTTCCCTTGCTAAGGCCTGAGTTTTTGATTTTATCGATTCGTTCTCTTAGGTCAAATTCCTTCTTGGGAGGTTTTGGCATAAGTTTTAGTATGTTGAAAATGATGCTTTCAGATAGTCAGTGATTGTTTTTGCAAATTCACGATGGCTTCCTGTTTTTGTAGTTGGAACAATACTCACTCCTTTTTTTCCAAAAAATACATTGATCTCTGCCCAGGTATTTCCTGAGCTTACTTTGATTTGTCTTCCATAGGAGATAGGCTTGATATTTTCTATTTTGGAATTTACTTCATCAAGAAATACTTGAAGTTCAGCGATGATCTTCTCAAGTTCTTCAGGTTGCTCAAAATATTTCTCAGGTGTTTTGTTTCTCGTTCGTTGACCGGTTTTCTCTTTAATAAAAGCTAATATTTCATCGGAAAGGTCCTGACCAGGCTGGGATTTTTCAGGAGATAATTCTACTTTTTGAATTTCTTTTTGAGATTTGAGAATTTGATCAGCCTGAAATTGAACCTGCTCTAAATCTAAAAATGAATCCTTTCTGACGAAATCGGCAGGGTTAATAGCTTTCGCATTTGTATTGAAGTATGCTTCTGGATCAAAGCTTACAAAGCAGCATCTACTTACATCATGCGTTTTGTGATCCAATGCTGTACCTAGCAGATATTTTTTTTCTAGATGGATGCAGAAAGCCTTATAGAAAAGCACGTAATAGGAAGAGTCAGAAATTTTTGGATCAATTTTGAATAGTAATTTCAGTCCATCGCCAGAAGGAGATGAGAACATCAATTCGACACGTTCGTCTTGGGCAAATTTCTTTCTGAGATCCTGTATATTCAGTTCATGATCAGAAAGGTGGTCGATATCAATTAAAAATCGTTCTGTGAAAAGGAAGTTTTCCTTACGTCTAGCTTTAGGATGAAATTGTGCGCAGACTATATAAGGAAGAGATGTTTTCATCTTCCTGTATTGGTTCGGGTCCATTGCTCGAATGGCTTGAAGTTTACGCTGTAAGGAAGCAACCTCTCCTTGCGGATTGATAAGAGCCTTGTGTAGTTTTTCAATGCTCACATCATAGAGTTGATCGCCGGCTTGTGTAATATGCTTTCCAAGTCGTATCATTCGCTTGAATTTTTTATAAAAAACCTTGCAAGACGGTGCATATCTTCGACAATATGTGCCATGCGTCCCATACTTTTCCCTTGTAATTGAATGACCTCGCTGAGGTAGTCATTGACAGATTGAATGAGGATTCGCTTTGCTAAAGGACCTAGAAGGAGCGGTCCATCCGGTAGTTCCTGTTCCATGCTTTCTTCAGGAAAGGCTTCAGCCAAACAGAGTTGTATTACTACATAATCCATCCAAGATCTGTATTTTTCTATCACATCGAAAACCAATGCGGGTCTATTGTAATCATCCCGATGGAATATACCGATGTAAGGGTCTAGTCCAGCTTTTATTAAAGCACCTTCGATTTTTCCATAAAGCATACCATAGGCGTAGTTCAATAGTGCATTAAATGGGTCTTTTGCGGGTTGTCGGTCTCTGGATTGAAAGCTGTATTGTTCGGGGAATAACTTAGAGATAGCTTGAAAATAGCGCTTTCCAGCGGCACCTTCCCAGCCTCTTATAGATGGTGCGACATCAGAGAGAAACTCACCTTCTATTTCATTTATCTTTCGCTTGTAATCTTCAATGCTATTAATGGCGGATTTGAAAATATTGTAGGCAGGAAGCACTTCTTTTTCTGGCTGCAGGGCTAGGAGGAGAGCTACCTGATTATCCAATTTTTGGTTGATTAGATCTTTGACCCATTCTAGGGATGCCTTGGAGTAGAGAAAGTTGACTTGTGCTTTTCGGATATTGCTGATTGATCCGTATTGAACGCTCCATACCCTGCCTTCAGGATTTCCAAGATCGTTTACAAAAAGTACTTCTACTTGATGTTTGATGGCCAGAATAATTGCGTCACTAGTAATCCGAGCAGCCTTTGAAATACTGATGCTTTTGACAATATCTGGTGGAAAGGACTGCTTTCCTTCAGGTGTAGTAATGACAAAAAGGTTATTCTCCTTTTGAAGAGTAGCGCCAAATGTATTGATTACTAAATGCATAAAAAGTGTGCTTTAAAATCCTCATTTATCAAATCAGATTTTTTGATTAGGTGCTAAATAAATGCTTAAAAAATCTGATTGATTAATCGTATAAAAACGATTTTATTGTCGAGCCCTATATTTCAATTTAAACTTATCGATCACAAGAATTAGCTTATCCACCAATTATTAACAAGATGAAGCTTTTCCTTGGATCGGGTAATGCCCGTGTACCACCAGCGGGTCAATTCCAATGGACTCATGACATACATTCCTTTGTTTAAAAAGAAAAAGACCTCTTCCCATTCACCACCCTGACTTTTGTGACAAGTCACCGCATAACCATAATTTGCCCGTAGGCTATTGAGCCAAGGATCCTTCTGCATGGCAGAAAAATAGATTTCAGATTTAGGTTTGATTTTTTTAGCCCGCATTCGTTGGCTGAAATCTATCATTAATAACCGTTGCTGTTCCTGATTTAGATTTGCTTGTCCGCTCAAGAGTGGATCTAAACAGAGTAGCGTCTCATAAGCTTTCCCCGTTGATCTTGCTTTGACCGTTACATGGATAAACTGAATACCCTTCACATTTTCTCGGTTTCCTACTTCCAGGATTTCCACAAAATCCCCATTGGTCAAGGGTACCAGGTAATTGTTTTGGGTGACCATTAGCAAGTCTCCAGGATGAAGGATTTCCTGATCCGTTCCATACCTTCTTTTTCTTACCTCCAAATTAATCTCGTGGCAATTGTAATTACTCAGACTAATTGCAATACTGTTTTCGGTGCCATTTTCAATGACGGACTGAATGTATTTTTCCTTCATCTGCTCATAAGAAGGAAGCGTAATCTGTTCCCCACTTTTTGCAGGAACTTTCACCCACTTCGTTTTAAAAGAAACACCCGTCATTTTTCGAACTTGTGAGGCCAGCTTAAGTACTTCCGAATCTTGTTTCTGACGAAGAATCTGATTCAGTTCATAGGAAGATACCGATCTGCCTAGGTTCTTAAAAAAAGACTCAGCTAATGCCGGGCTTTCAAGGGATCCTACCGGTGGGAGTTGGCAAGGATCTCCTGCGAAAATGACTTTGTTTTTTCCTACCAAAGTCAAAAAATCAGTTAATAGATGGCCTGAACCGAAGGAGGCAAAAGAAGTAGCATCGGATCGCTCATCCCCAATCATAGATGCTTCGTCTACGATATAGATTTTGGATTGATCCTCATCAGGTTTTCGAATTTCGAAAAGAAGCCTCATTTGCCCATAATCATCGACTTCAGTTGACTCTTTGGAAGGGTCTGCATCACCGTCTATATCTTTGAAATGGTAGAGTTCAGAATGAAGAGTCCTAGCTGAAAATCCCGTTTTAGCACTTAATACAGATGCTGCTCTTCCAGTAGGGGCCAGTAGCGAAAATACTTTTTCCTGACCTTCAAGATACTGAGCCAGGTATTGTAGGAGGGTGGTTTTACCTGTACCGGCATATCCCTTGAGGATAAAGAATGATTGGTCGGGATTTTCTAGAAAGGATTTGATCTTGTCAAAAGCTTCTTTTTGCTGCTCGGTGAGTTGAATAGAAGAGGTCATAGGTCATATTTTCTAAATCTCACAAATTCAAACTTAGATATTTTCGTTCCGTTAGGCAGATCCTCCGTAGTACGGTGGGTGGTGGAGGCAAGACAAGGAATTCCGACCTGCCGGAGTTTGAATACCAATTGAAAGCAAAATGTAAGCTCTCCCATGATATGAACTGCCTGAGGTCGCATGGCTAAAATGTCTTCTTTATATACTTCGGAAAGCCTTTGAATATCTTCTTCGCTGGCTTCGGGATCAATGTGTGGAAAAGGCATGTCCCTAATATCTCCGAAAAGTCTATTTGCTTCCTGAATTTGCTTTTCCGGCCAGGAAGAGGAGGGATGGTTGGAGAGGTTGAGGAGCATGGTTACATACTTTTTATAAAATCTTGCAATTTTTTACTTTCTGATAAAAATTCAGTTCCGATCAGTTTAATGTCCAAGACTCTCGCTCTATCTTTTTGCTCATCGCTTAATTTTGAAAAATCATTTACCGAGAAAAGAAAATATTTAACAAATAGGCCAAAGTCTTTTTTTAGAGTACTCGCCTTGTAAAGTGTATTTGTGAAAAGCTGACTTAGTTTCCCTTCTTCATTATCTGCCACATCTGTTTTGCATTCTATTACGTAGAGGGCATTGTTATGGGTAAACATGACATCAAACTCATTTGAAGTTTTTTCCCCTCTAGTTACTCTTACGCCTTTGCCTATTTCTTCATCTTTTTTGTTAAGTGTGTTTACAATCAGCGAATACGTGTATTCTTCAAACCAATCTCCGGTTAGATAATTGGTTTCTTCCCTAGTAAACTTTTCAGAAGACTCTGGAGAAAAACCTAAATCTCTCATTGGTTTAATTATTTCCAAAATTTCGGAGGAAACCTTAAAATTTTTCTTATCTCTAAATTTCTTGTCTCGGAGAATTTCGACCATTTTTTTAATTGGAAGATTACTATCACCTAAGAAATTCTGAAATATTTTTGTTGTAAACTCTTCGCTTCGTATTAACTGGTTTTTTTGTGAGAATGCTTTAGACTGTATGGTAACTCCATTAGCTTCTAAGTAATCTTTCAGGTTAATTTTAAAATTTATTTCTCTGGTTTTATTCTTAATAATTGGAAATACCTGGCGAAAATGATTTTTACCCAAGGGCAAATAATAAATAGAAGACGATCCAATTCTTGTAAAAAAGTTATAAGCGCCAAGAGACATTATTTTGGTTCCCCCCGTAATGTTTACCAAGAAATGATCGCCATCCTCAACTTCAAGGGTTTCACCTAATTTCTTTTCGAAATCAACCAAGCTGTCTTCTTCAACTAATATGGTTTTTGAGTTTTTGGAAATCCATCCGTTACAAGCCTTTTGAATATTAGGCACTATATGTTTTTTTTCCATTCCTTCCGTTGAGATAAATAAATATTGATCGGCAGGAGGATTGTCTCTTATAAACAAAACATTTGGAATAGTTTGATCACTCACGAGTGAAACTAATATTGTTCTAGCCATTTTTTTTATCCGTTAAATTTCTCCATCAATAAATTTAATTTTTCCTGAAAATCAGGTTTTTCTGACTCTTCTCGCTTTAGGATTTCGATACCCTGATGATTCTTAAAGTCTTCCAAAGTAATCAGTTTATCGATTCCCAAGTTGGCTCTGAGTTGCCCTAATTGATCACGAGTATCTTCTTGCTCAGGTAGTTCGGCGAGAATTGCCAGATACTTCTTACACTTCAGTCCAAACTTCTGTGTAAGGGAGGCCAATTTGTACATAGGAGCCTGAAACTTTTCCTTTTTGTAATTGGGACTTGAGTAGACTTTGCATTCAAACACGTATAGGTCATTTTGATAGATGAACATCAGATCAAATTCATTATCGTGTTGATTGACTGTTTGACTTCCGATTTTTTTGAGGCCGACGCTGCAGCCTATTTGGGCATCTCCCAATCGGAAAATTCGCTTAAAAAACTGATAGCAATAAAATTCAAACCAATTACCTTGAAGGTAATTCTTATCTTCTTCTTTGTAATCCTGTGAACTGGCACGTACTATTTCAGCGACATGGGAAGCACCACCTGATTCCACCACTTTTTTGAACAAGGTGGTTGGTTTAGGATTTCCTTTGAAATAGGGTAGCTCTCCAGTGATTTCATAGCCATAGGCAAAGAGATATTCATCTAAGGTTAGTTTTATGGATTGGTCTTTTTGAATGTTTATAACCTCAGGATAGACTTGCTGATATTGGTCTGAGTCAATCGGAGAATAAAACATGCTAGAATCATATCCCTGAAAATGGGTAAATACCATTTGGGACATCAGTTTGTTGCCTCCAGTAATGTTGACTAGGAAGGAAGATTCTTTGGGAAAAGGGAAGGCCTTTAGTTGTTGATCGATTTGCTTTGCATTATTCGCATCAATGATGATTTTGTAGCATTTGTCATGCGGTAAATGAAGGGCCTGAATCAAATGATCAGTTGCATCCCGATCTTCCATTTTTTGGGTGGTGACAAAAAAAAACTCCGAATCAGGCTGGGAAAACTGCCTTATAAATAGCAGGTTAGGTACAGCTTGATCGGAGATGATGCAGACGAGGTGGGGCATTTATAGAAGAGATTTGATTTGAAAATAGCTCCCAGGATAATCAGATGGGGCTTTCAAAAAATCAAACATCTGTTTTATTTCATTAAACTCATTGATTTTTTCCTTTCGTCCTTTTCGTGGATTGAATTTTTCCGCCTCAAGCTTTGGGAAATTCAATCTTGCATAATCCGTCCCTACTTTTGCCAAAGAACCCAAATCCTTTATTTGATCGGTATCAGTCCACTTTTTATTGAATTTTTGTAGTGAATGCTCATTGATTTCTACTTCAAAGATCTTTAGATATTTTTTGAGATTTTCGGAATCCATTTTCACATCCATTTTAATTCTTCCGTATCCCATAGACTTTGCCATTCCCAAATTATGACGGAGTTGATCATGATTATTGTGGTAAGTCAGCGCAGATAGCAAAGCCCCCAATTCAAAAGGCTTCAAATTATGATACCTTAGTTTGAAGGTGAATTTGGCGCCAGATTCCAATGGCCTAAAATAGACCATACTTTCAGAATCCTTTTGTTCTTGGGTGTACTCGTTCTGTTTTGCTTGCCCTTGCACATGATACTTTTTAAAACCCCTTAATTCACTGGATTTATTTTGATAAGTATTGTACCCATTATTTCTCGGATCCTTTTGCTTAAGATAGAACGGGTAGTATGATGGCTTTGGACTGCCTAATATCTCGTATGAAACCTTATCTGATTCTTTGGGACTTCCTAATGCTAGGGCATGTGAAAAGAAAACTCTTCCTTTCAATGAAGATTCTTCATTGGAGGTTTGACCAAAAATAGTCTGCCCTAGATCCATTTCTTTATTATTCGTATAGCTGGCTACAGGCTCCAAATCTTTAAGATACTCTGCATTATTTAGGCGATAAAGTTTTGAAAAGCCGAAGTGAATTACTTTACCATTTACTTCTTTATAAAAAACCGGGATTTGCTCAATTTTCAATTCGTTTAAAAAGTAATCCCAAAGAGATTTTTCTTTTTCTGTACCATTTATCTCCAAGGCTTTTGTTATCAAAGATTTGTCAAAATGCAATGGTCTTTGATCTTCTTCTAATTCTTCAAAAACATATTCGTACTTCTTGTTATCAATAGAGCCAAACATAATTAGAATTCCTTCGAAATCACCATTTTTATTGAGCTTGTAAATTTGACCTGTTTTATTAACAAAATGTGATTCATCAAAATATACGGGATTCAAGAAGTTCTTAATTTTACAAGCCTTATATTTTTCAATGCTAGTAGCCTTATTAAAGCTTATTTTTTCCTCTTTATTTCCTGTTTTACGAATAATAGATTGAATGTTAAAGTAATCTTTTACACTAGGTATCGTTACTTTATAAAAATTAGACGGGTATAACATCCACTTTCCATCGACCTTTTTTAACCATCCAGCATTTGTTTTACTAATCTCCTTTCTTTTATAATCTTCATTGTTCATATCCCTTAAGCCAAATATCGTATTACCCAAAGCCACTGGCGCCAACCTCGAAAAACTCATAATCTCAACCACATTTCTGAGCATCCCTTTAAGAGATGTGGCAGGAATGAAATATCGCTTTTGGCCATTTTTATCTTTGAAATAAGAAAACTCCTCCGTAGGCTTCTCATTTTTTGTAGGTTTCTTATGGCCGTTTCGGATAAAAATAGGAGTCTCTGCAGTGATCTCAATTTCAATTTCTCCGCTTTCCCCATCTTCAAATGGAATGTCATGACTGACTTGATTTGCCCATTCGGGTTTAAAAACCTGGTCTTCAGTAGGCGCAGGAACGAAGTTATATGGTGATTTTACGGTTGTCATATTATTGATAATTAAATCCAGAGAAAATTAAAGCAGTGGGTTTTAAAGACGGAAAACTAGTCGTTTCATCCACTTCTAGAAGGACCTCCTCCCATACTTGGGTAAAAATTACTTTTTTGACTTGATCAAGTTTGTGGGGAATGTATTCCTTTTGGACGGTATCGAGTTTATCTAGCTTTTTAAGATCAAATGCAGTAACGAGATATTTTCCAGTATGCTGAATATGAATACTTATTCCTTCCGTCTTTGAGTAAAGTAATGCCTCTACGCAAAAGGGATTAACCGATGCCAAAATCTTTTCTTTGGGCAAAGCCTCTTCAAAAAGCATTTCAGGTTTATCCGAATTAGACCACCAGTAATAGCCTGTAAACTTATAATCAGGTATTTGGCTGATATCTTTGATTTTATCTATGATATATTTCTCCATGTGAGATCAGTTTTTTGGGAAGATTTGTTCATTATTTTTATACAAACAGCCTGTGAAAATACCATGACCTTTGGTAGTCATGCCTCCAAGCGGGAGTAGTCCCTTGCATATATCTTCTAGAGTATTTTCAAATGCTTGCTTATAAATTTGATCAACATCAGACTCCAAGAAGAGATTGATTTCCAGTTCATCATCTGTTAAATAACTTACCTTCTCCGAAAATAAAGCTCCTTCTAATGCACCTCCAGTAAATCGATCAATGGCCACATGATTAAATATTTTGTCATTCTTTACCTGATCTTGATTTAGAAACACATCGTTGATATAGACTTTACCAGCGGTTGGTTCTTTTTCACCTTTACCAGCCTTTCCAAAAAGTGCTGTTACTGCCTCATTTTCAATTCCAACACTTGCATTGTCTGAACCTGCCCATCGATTCATTTCTTTGTTATAGTAAAATGCCACTCGGTGTGAGATTGCACCTTTGATTGATGAGCCGGGTACAAGCGTTTGTTTTTGGAATTGAATACCCTCAGAGGTATATACAACCACCTCCTCTTCAACTGGGGTATTATCCACATCTTCATCTCCATTTCCCGAGCCGAAAAGAAAGAAAGGGTCAGGTTTTAGTTTGAGTAGATAATTTGTTTTTGAAAAGGTCTCTTCTTCTATTTTACTTTCCTCTATGCTTGTCTGCGTCCAATCAATTTCATTGAAAGAAGGCGAAAGGCTTAAATATTGATTCATTTGAGATCGTAAATCAAACTTCAGCTTTTGAGATTTTAGGACTTTCAAACTTCCATATCCATTTCTGCTTCCTGCACCAATTCTGAAATCAGGACTTGAAATACTTTCTAATATCCTTTTCCAGTCATTTTCTAATTCCCCGGAAAAATCTGTTAGTTCCAATTCAAAAACGAAACGGGTTCCTTTAAAAATTACCTCATTATCAAATAGCCCATTTTTTTCAGCTACACCTTTTTCAGTGATGCGTACATGTTGCCGTACAGGCAGATTATCAAATTGAATTCTAAGTTTTTCCCACTTATCATTTAATAAAAGACCTTCTGAAACTTGGCTTTCATCTAGCATCATTAAAGCGGGGCTAATTTTAATGAGGGATCCTGTTCCTGTATCTCCTCCTTTTGAATCTCCAAAGAGATTTGAAACAGTTTCGGAATTAACAGTTTTAGAAAAGGAATGCCTTAATACTCCTGCCAAGGAAGTTCCAGGAATCATTGGGAATCCATTGGCATCTTTTTGTACCAGAGCATCTTTTAAAAGTGTGGATTGACCAGAGCCGATGAAAAGGGGAGTTTCGGCCTCTATCATAAATCTCGCGATATATTTTATGATTGTTTTTCCCATGACATTAGTTTTTATTTTCCTTAGCCATTTCAGCCGCAAACTTGGCTACGAATACCTTTATATCAACCTTAGATTGATTTTGACTTTTGCTTTCGATAGCTGAAATAATGTCTTTCAGATTCTTTAATCTTTGTTCACTATTTTTGCCCCAACATTTTTCATAGGCAACGCCATGTTTTAGGTAAGCCTCCTTTCCTTCATAGAGTAACGATTTCATTTCATCAACATCTCTTGCTCTGGATGCAATCAATCGAATATTCCCCCATTGACTCGGAGAAACATCATTTAGTTTGCTAAACCGATTTGGTACTTCCTTGTACACATAATCAGTTACCAATTCTGAAGTAAGCAACTCCATTGCTTTTTGATCTTTTTGCTTTTTGAGAAATTGAGATAAAGGACTGTTTAGGTTCCCCTTTTGATACACCGGTTCTGCTATTTTATCTAGGTGAATTTCAAATGGAGATTCTTTTTCATTACCGTTTGATTTGAGAAAAATCGGATTGTAGATCACTTTACCCAATCCTTCTGCTTGATAATGACCAATAAAATTTACACTAGATGAAGGATATCCTCCTTTTACATAGAATACTGACCCTTTGGCTATGCAGTGACGTTGGGTAGAAGTGGTTTTGCGTTGACCGTTCCAGGGTGCATAACTGTAAGTTCTGATCTGTGATTTAGACCAATCTACGATTCCTCCATCTAGTCCCAAATCCTCAGTTGTTGGCTGAAAAGTGGGCTGTCCTGACTGGTCAAAAAAGCATAAATTACTTTCTGCATAAACCAACGTGAATTCATCCGATTGGAAAGTAGGAAGTGGTTCAATGTGTTCGATTTTTTCTATTTGTACTTGTCCATATTCAGCTGTTTTGGATTTACCTAATCGCTGGTTACCTTTTAAAGCTGCTGCAACTTTATCTAAAAGTGATTTATTTTCTGATGAAATGGAAAAAATAAAAACTGTTCCTGCAGGTATAGCTTCAAAACCAAACATATTTCCTGTTTTAGAAGTGCGTTTTTCTCTGTCATATGCTGATTTTAAAGAAAATCGCTTTTCCACCTCTTTAACCAGCGTTCCTTTTGCTGAGATATAGCCCGACCTAGATTGTTGAAGTTGTCGCTTCGTGCCTGTATCGTCTTTGGGAAAGTTCTTGCTAGTAATTAAATGATGGAGGTAGATTGGATCATTTTCCAATTTTGATTTTAACTTATCCTGAAAGAATGAAAATGGTACAGCATAAGTAATTTCTCCTGTGTTTGTTGCAACCCGACCATCTCCAAATTTCACTTCTCCTGAGTGAAATAATTTATAAGCGGTTTCATCTCCCTCAGCTTTATATAATTTGTTGGCAGCAATTCCTAAAAAATTACTTCCTGGTATATAATCCAAAGTGGTCATATTGCCTTCAGTCGCCAATTTACTGTTCAATACGACATTAGAGAGCAGCGTACATTTAAAGTAGTAAGTTGTCATAGCATTTATTATAGTTTGATTGAACATCTCCCCAAACCTCTGTTTCTGTTTGCACCTAATGACCTAATATACTTGGCGAGTTGATTGAGAATTTCTTTATCTGAATCCTTGGTTCCTTGGATATAGGCTTCCAGTTCCAATGGAATACATACTTCTGTGGTCCGAAGAGAGGTATTTTTTGCCACACCTGTAGCGGAATCAATGGCTGTAAATGCGATGGTTCTGAAAAGAAATTCGGCATGATCAGATCCTATAGCTTTTTTCTCTGCTTCAGGCAGAGTGGCATTAGAAAAGAACAATGAACCTGGACTTGTCACCCCAGTCTCTTCGTTAAATTCGCCAAATAATGCTTTTTGAGTATCCTTAGAAAAACCTTCAATTTCAAGGAGCAGAAAATCTTGGAACGCATCGACAAATAGGCCTTTTAAAGTTTTTCCAGGAATGTAAGGAAATCCATCTGCATCCTTGATCACTATTGAATCTGCCTCTGCACCCGCAGAAAGACCAGAGCCGGCATGCCAGTCTGTATAAAAATTGATGGTGTATTTAATTTTCTCTTGCTCCATAGTTAAATCCATGTAATGTGATTAAATCAAGTAATTGAGATTTGATAGGATGTTCACTTTTCCCAATAGATTGTAATTGATCCAAGTCTCCTTCAAGTTCTAAGTCTCCAAAAAAGTCTTTATTGACTGTTTTCATTCTATTTAAATTGAATTCTGCGACTGAAAAGTCTTTAAACGTATCAGAAACTATTCTTCTGAGTTTGCTTATTGCTTTGGTGGTGTCTTGAGATTTATCTACTTGTTCTCTAAGAAATTCTAAGCGAGAATTTAGCTTGTCTAAATCTTTGAAAAGATATGGACCGTAATAGTAATCAAGGATTTTATCTCCATGCTTAGCCAAAAGTGTCCGTTCTTTTAAAATGGAAAGTTTTTCAGTGAAGGACTCCTGAACTTTATAAAAAGCTAAAGCCGATTGAGGGATACCATTTTCTCGTTTTTCAACTTTAGGATCATTTTTGACAAGGTTTTTAGCATCCTTGCATAAAGCTTCTGAAAGATTAAGTGCATAATGAAGCGGGTAGGACTCTTTTACATAAGCTATTCCAGCACAGGCTGTAATCCCTTCTTTGAAATCATTAATTCCAAATTCATCCAAAACACAAAACTCTTTTTTAGTACTATTTTCAAACTCCCGAAGAAATGCTTCAGTGAACGTAAGTGCTAGATCGGCTCTTATTATAAATGTGATGTCATCTCCCCCAAAAATTATGGGTCGAATCGGATACTTTCCTTCTGAGGTAAAAGCTTCTGATTTGGAGAATACTTTCCAAAACGCAGCTTGAGTTGCATTTTTGGTTGCACTATCGAGGGCAATGGAAAATTTTCTGAATGCTATTTTACTTTTTTCAAAATCAGCATTTCCGAGTTTTTCTCCCATCACTCGAAGAATATTCCCTAAGCCATTTCCATCTGCATGCACCACAGCTATCCAGGAGTTTTTGTGTCCTTTACAGATATCTTCAATTTCTAAAGTGATTTCTTTTGGTTTTTCAGAAAGTCCCGAGAATTTGTTGAATAATTTTGTGTGCCTTTGTTCTCTATCAACCACCTCATCCTTGATAGCCGTACTTTCACAAAATGAAACAAGCTTCCCTTTTTTTTCTTTTAGTTTTACTGCAACTCCTCCGGTTCTCCTTGCTCTTTCTAAGCCCATAAAACCTATTTCCATTGGGTTAGAGAGTTTATTTCTTTCTGTTTTTAGCTTCTCTTCCAATTTATCGATATGGGCCGACAATGGGATTTGATCATCAATTTTAACAACTGCCTGACTAACAGTAACTCCAGGTGCCTTCTGCAAAACATGTTTGGGGAATTCTCTTACTAACCTTTGGCATGTTTTTTCATCTGAAATGAATTTGATATTTCCAGCGGCACTGAGAATTATGTTTTCATCTGATTCATCTGAATTTATAAAATCATAAAATTCTGTAGTACAAATCTCTTCTACCAATTCACTCCCACCTACAATTTCTTTGAGCTTATTGGTCTGAAAAATAAAACTTTGGATGCCTTGAATACTGGCGCCATATAGGTATTTACTCATGTTTTTAAAATTTTATTAATGTTCCATATCCTACACTTACGCTTTTGCCAAGTCCTATATCAGGAGGCAAGAGCACGTTAGATTTAAATTCTAGATCAAATGACACAAGGTTTTGCCCTTTCCTTCGCTTCATTTTTTGAATTGGCAGGTTTGTTATAACAACCTCTATTTTTTCCTGAATCATCCAGTTAATTCCTTTTGCAAAGGACAGTATGTTGCCTATCAGAATCCTTTCTAAAAATTCAATCTTTTCTGCTACACCCACTAATTTTGAATATTCTTGAATGTTTTTTTCATTGAAAGGCAACCAGTTTTTTAACTTATAATAGTGCATAACCCCATTTACCCTGAGGTCAAAACGATTGATTTTGACATGCTCAACGAAAAGTGGGCGTTTTTCTTCACCAATTCTTATTTCCCCAAGGTTTTTGGAAAATAGGTGGTGGATTTCCTCAGTTCCGTTTTGTACACAAACAATTTCCGCTTTCTGTCGACGGGATTGATATTGGATCAGAGGATACCTGTAGTGATATCTGTGACTATCCAAATGGTTATGGAATATCAGATGATCTTTACCTACTAATTTAACAATAGCCCCTCTAAAGGCAGGTATTTCACTGTCTTTCAACGGTGTATTGAATGAAATCTTGACTACTCGAATGACAGGCATTGAAAAAGAAGTTAGAACTAGGTCTTCTGTGTAAAAATTTCTTCTTCTATAATAGGGATTTTTATGTATTTATAAAATGTGTTTTCTATTGAAAATTAAATTTTTTTTAAAAATTAGGTGATTGTTATTCTTCTATTCTCAAAGTTTAAATTTGTGAATCACCGATTTAGAATTACAAAGAATTTAGATTGGCCGACTAAAACCATTCTATCCAATTTTATTTTTCCGTACTGTCTTTTCCTATTTCATTTAAATTGTCTGACCAAAAAGGCATGGGTTGTTCATCGCTCCAGAGACCCATCGGGATATATTCCCCTTTCGACCTAGCCTTTTTTCGAATGTCCATATGAAAGGATAGGGTGTAAATGGTATCGGTGCTGGAGTAGTATTTTTGATTTAAGCAAAATTCCTCGGTTTCATTTGGTGTTAAAGCGAAATATTTCTGAAGCAACTCTAGATGTCTGGGTTTAAACCATTCCCAAAGTTGGGCAAATTTATCAAAGATGCCTCCCTTCAAAAAAGCTCTATGCTCTCTGAAAAAGTATTCCTCCTCATTTTTCCAAATCCAGATTAAATAGGATTGATCATAATTAATGAGAAGTTCTTCAATCTGTATGATTTTTTGAATTAAAACCTTTTCGGAAAAGTCATTTTCCTTAAATATTTCCTCCAAAAAAGATGGCAGGGTGAGACGCTCTATAAACCTGATTAGATTTTGAAGTGAATTGTATCGCATTGAAAAAAAATACCAAGAATAATAACCTCTTTTTGGATACCTTTCAAAAAAATCATAAGTGGATTGGTGTCTGAAAAGCCAAGATCGCAATTCAGATTCTGTGATTTCAGGTAAATAAGAACCCAGCTCTTTCATTGCTTCTTTTTGTTTTTCCATATGGATAATCAACTCAGGGCTTTTTTGGAAATCCACCTTCTCATCATCGTAAAAACAAAACGATATATCATTTGCATACCAATCCATAGGTTTAAAGCAATTGAATGAATAACAGCTAAAAATATCTTTGATTTGATGGTCGTTTCGGTCGGCCGTCATTTCTGTGATAAACCGTAGATCCAAATACAACCGTGTTTTGTTCCCCACAAATCGGTAGGCTGTGCGAACCGATTCTGGATTACATTCAAAATTACAGCAACTCCCAGGCTGTGAAATTAAAAAGGTGTCTCCCTCTTCTTTAAAGGAATTAAATGCTTCATTTAGTCGCTTTAGGAATATCTCTTTGGGTACATCAGAATAGGGGATTGAGGAGTCTAAAAGAAGATCCAAGCGCTCAATATCCATGGTTGAGATAGCTAGAATAACCTGATTGAAATAGCGGTTCATAAGTAAAAAATTATTTTAGAGGATTATAAAAATCGGATATTTTAGGATATGAAAGACAAATGCCTTCATTTGGAAAAAAATAATTGGCAGGTATTGTCAAACTTTCAGAATCATAGGTTTTGCCTTGTAGTTTATTGGTTTCAAATTGGCTTAAATTGAGATAGATGATAGACCTAGTAACCCTCAAAATCATCCAGCTTAATCGAAAAGAGATACAGGAAGCTCTTCTTGAAAAAGAGAGATTGGTGAAGAAAGCTCTATTATACTTTGGAATATTTGTAGGGTTCATTTTAATCATGCTTCTGTTTCAGAAGTCCTATCAGGATTCTTCAATTACTGAGACAGAGTTTAAAACTGCGAAGGCCTTTTTGAAATTTGGAGGGATATTTTTTTGGGCAGGAATTTTTTCATTGTATCGAATAATTAAGCTTAATAGTGAAATTAAGTCTATGAAAAAATACTACAAGGAATCAATCAAGGGAGCTAGTCATTTGTGCAATTAAAATTCGGAATTATAGGTCCGAATTTCCGTAAAATGACGAAAAATCAAAAAGATTTTCTTTTAGTTGAAAAAGATATTTTATTGGTAATCAATTAATTAGGGGGTTGTGGCTGCAGCTCGACCGTTTTTGATGGTCTTCCGATCTAAAAAAGCTGCAGCCGTTAAAAATCTTCATTTAAACGAAACTGGGATGGATTTAAAACAAAAAAAGAGGTCAAATTGACCTCTTTTTTGATTTGGCTCCCCCTCTTGGGCTCGAACCAAGGACCCCATGATTAACAGTCATGTGCTCTAACCAGCTGAGCTAAGGAGGAGTGTTTCGTACCGCTTTCCGATAACGTGATGCAAATGTAGAAGGCTATCTGATTTTTTCCAAATGCACTTTCAAAAAAAATCTTGAAGAAATTTTCCTTTTCTTCCTTTTGACTTCGCTATCAACAACTTACTTTTTTATACTTCGGTTCCTTCCTTGGATTTTTTTAGCATTCCATTATAAATACTCGTTACTCCGAGCACCATCAAACCGGCAATTACTGCCAAAAGAACATTGAAATAGGGCGGGGCAGATAGAGTCAAACGCAAAAATATCGTTGCCAAAGCAAAGGAGGAATATCGAAATAAGTTGAGGTATTTGGTGGTGTAGCGGAGTGAAAACAGCAAGATAAATACATCCGCAAAAATCAAAAGGGTGTAAAACAGCTCCAGACTGTAATTAAAATGATTGGTCTGATAGGCGGTAAAGAGATCATAAACTCCCAAGAGGAAAAAAGTTAAAGTCAGATAAATGGAAATAAGCTTCTTGATATTGGAAAAGCCGCTTTGTTCCTCATAATTCCCGGTAATTTGAATATGTCGTTGAGCTCGGTAAAATAGCCCCGTGATCAAAAAGAGCAAAATAGCTCCGAAAGCATCGGACACAATGGGTGCTAATTCCCATAGAAAGTCCATTCCCCAATTTAATTCGCCCAAATAATGTCCAAACTCCTTGAAGGCATCCCGTAATAGCAGTAAGGATATGATTTCAAATTGCTTGCCCACAGAATCGGCCACAGAATGCGGAATCAAAAAGATCAGGCCTAGGATTTCAAAAATCAGGAGTACGTTGAATGCCAATTCGATAGCGAAAAAGGAAGAAACATGTTGGAGAGGGTTCGAAATCCCCAAATAATTCAGGAGTCCAATCAGTAGTCCAGCCACAAAGAAGATAACAACCAAGTTACTGATCATTTTACTGACGCGGGGACTTTCCCAATGTTCGTCCAGAATATCGAAAATCCGGATTTGCTTCTTGAAGAATTCTTTGATCAAAGTGCAGGTTTTGAGTAAAACAATCTCCAACTAAGGAAATTAAATTCCCTTATTCGGAGACCAAAGTCACCAAGAATTCTCCTTCGATCAAGATTGATCTTTTGCACTAAACTTTCTAGTCATGGTTTTGATGAATTGAATCTTACGGAATCGCAGGGCCGACCAGTCTTCATTGATTGCGATTTGTCGGACGGCTTCCATGTCATTTTCTCCCAAAACTTTCCAGCCTTTATCCCGATTGATGCTTGCTTTGTAGCGTTTTGAACTGCCTTTTGGGTAGGCAAACCAAAGAATTTCATCTCCGTTGAGGAATTCTTTCATTTCTTCAAATTGAGCTCGGATCGATTCTTCATCTTGAACAAATCCAAGTAAAAAATCAGCTTTTTCAATAGCGTCGGCAATGAATCCTTCTTTAGTCCAGTCCTCTACAATAGCTGAAAGTTCATTCGGTAAATTCCAGATTTTGATTTTCTGTCCTTCCTTATAATTCAGTTTTTTCAAAAGTGGATCCATCTTTTCCATTTAAATCATTATCGACCCTAGTCTGTTGATATCCAACACCTCAAATTTATACTGATTGCTTTATTCCAATTAAATTACTTTGATTTCGGGGAATTCCACATCCATATCTTTAATTTTAAGCATGCGATATTCTTTCCTTATCATTTTATTCCTAATTCTGGCTTGTCCACTTATTGCACAAGAAACGGGCAATCAAAAATCTCCTTTCAAAGAAGGCGAAAAGGTAACTACGATTCGCAATCCTCTCTTGGAGGAGGTAAGTGGAATGGCTTTTTCCCGAAAGCATCCAAATTTGATTTATATGCACACCGACAGTGGAGGAGAAGCAGCAGTGTATTTATTGGATTCGATGGGGAATGAACTGGGAAAATTGGAATTGGAAGGTTTGGAAAATCGAGATTGGGAGGATATTGCTGTTGGGCCTGGCCCAGATGGAAAAAGTTATGTTTTTGTAGGGGAAATTGGAGATAATGCAGGAGTGCACAGGGAAATTGGGGTCTATCGTTTTCCTGAACCTGAAAAAATTGAATCAGCCACTATCGCCGTCGAATTGGCTAGATTGGAATATCCCAAAGGTGCCAGGGATGCTGAGACCCTAATGGTGGATCCTTGGGATGGAACAGTCTACATTCTTTCCAAAAGGGATTCCAAAAATTCGCTTTACAGTTTTGAACAAGATGCCTTCGAAAGTCCAGATAAAACGGAATTAACCTCTCATTTCAACCTTCCTTTTACCATGTCTACCGCGGGTGATATTTCGGCTGATGGAACTCAAATTCTAATCAAAAATTATGAGTCGGTATTTTATTGGAAGCGGGAAAAAGGTCAATCCCTTTTGGAAGTTTTGAAGAAAGACCCTGTCGTTTTACCCTATGTGCCTGAACCACAAGGTGAGGCCATAGGTTTTGGGCAAACTGGAAAAACTTATTATACGATTTCAGAGAAGCGTTTTTCGATTGATCCTGTGTTGTACTGTTACCCCGCTCAAAAATAATATGCAGACTGCATCCACCATATTGATGGTTCGTCCGGCCAACTTCGGTTTTAATGTTGATACTGCTGCCAATAATATATACCAACAGCAGGATGAGCGGCCTTCTCAAGTCATTCGATTTTTAGCGAGGCAGGAATTTGATGGATTTGTAGCTCTTCTTCGGGATCAGGGTGTGGAAGTTATAGTAGTAGAGGATACCGAAGAGCCAGTAAAAACTGATGCGATTTTTCCGAACAATTGGTTTTCAACCCATCCTGATGGTCGTTTGATTCTTTATCCCATGTTTTCTCCCAACAGGCGTTTGGAGCGCCGAAAGGATATCATTGAGCAGTTGATGAGTCTTGGGTTTAAGGTGAATGAAATCGTGGATTTGAGTTTTTTTGAGCAAGATGGACAGTATTTGGAGGGGACAGGAAGTATGGTTATGGACCATGATGCCAAGGTGATCTATGCATGCTATTCTGAGCGCACACATGCCGTTCCTTTGGATTATTTATCCAAAATTTTGGGCTATCAAGTGATTTCATTTGAAGCAGCTCAGGAAGTAGATGGGCAATTAATTCCAATCTATCACACCAATGTGATGATGCATGTGGGGACGGAATTTGCAGTGGTTTGTCTAGAAAGTATTGTTAGAGCTTTGGATCGACAAAAGGTTCAGGAAAGTTTGACTAAATCAGGAAAAAAAGTAATTCCGATTACAGCAAAGCAGAAATTCCACTTTGCCGGAAATATGTTGGAAGTGAGAAATGATGGAGGGGAGAAATTCACAGTTATGTCTCAAGCTGCCTACGATTCCCTCAATGCCGGCCAAATCCAAATGATTGAAAAGTATACAACTATTATCAGTCCTCAGATTCCAACTATTGAAAAGCTAGGTGGTGGTTCAGCTAGGTGTATGATGGCTGAGATTTTTTTACCAAGAGCCTAAACCCTTGTCAATCCTTGCCCACGTGAGTGTTTTCACTCACGTGTTTCAGCCAAAAGAGTATAAGATTGAGTTGTGAATGGAGACACTCACAACGGCAGTGCAGCCTACTGCCCACTGAAACCCATTGCCCACGTGAGTGTCTTCACTCACGTGTACCTTTTTGGCTTAAATTATTAATTTTACTCACATAGGCGGGGAATGGGTGAGTTTTTGAAATCCCTTAATTCATCATTAATTTTTAAGGTAAAAACGAACGTCTGATGGAATTAAATAGGGTTTATTTTTTTACAGCGACTATAAAAAACTGGTATCCTCTTCTCGAAAGAGAAGGTTTTATGAAAATCTTGATCGATAGTTTACGCTATTTGGCAACAAAAAATCAATTAAATTTTTATGGGTTTGTTTTTATGCCAAACCATATCCATTTAATAATTGAAAATATCGATTTAAATGGCAAAGAGATGCCACATGCGAGTTTTTTGAAATTTACTTCTCATAAATTTCTTTTAGCCTTGAGAGCTAATCAATCAGAAATCTTAAATCATTTCAAAGTAGATGAAGCAAACAAATCTCATTCATTTTGGCAAAGAGATTCTTTAGCTATTGAATTATTTACTCCTTCAGTAGCATATCAAAAGCTTTCATATATTCATAATAATCCTTGTAGAGGAAAATGGATGTTGGTTGAAGATCCAATTTTATATCCCTATTCTTCCTTTGAGTTTTATGAATATGGAAATGATAGATTCGGATTTTTAACGCATATTGGGGAAAGGCTTTAAGAATAATGAGTTGTGAGTGAAGACACTCACAACTGCGAATCGTGGCTCTGCTAGATGCATGATGGCTGAGATTTTTTTGCCAAGAGCCTAAACCCTTGTCAATCCTTGCCCACGTGAGTGTCTTCACTCACGTTTTTCCAAAAGAGTATTAGATTGAGTTGTGAGTGGAGACACTCACAACGGCAGTGCAGCCAACTGTTTACTGCTCACTGCCTACTGCCTACTGCCCACTGAAACCTGCCCTCTGAATCAAATCCCTGTGTAATTGAAAGGAGATATCGCCTTCAATTCGGTTTTTAATTCATCAGAAATCTCCAATCCATCAATAAAGCGCGCGATTGAATGTTGAGTAATTTTTTCATTGGTTCGAGTGAGGTCTTTCAGCGCTTCGTAAGGTTTTGGGAAGCCTTCTCTTCGGAGAATAGTTTGAATTGCTTCTGCCACCACAGCCCAGTTTTCCTCTAAATCCGCATGAATAGCCGCTTCATTGAGTTCAAGTTTACCCAAGCCTTTTTTCAAAGACTCCAAAGAAATCAGCATATGACCAAGCGGTACCCCAATAACGCGGAGAACCGTACTATCGGTCAAATCCCGCTGTAATCTTGAAATAGGTAGTTTGGCAGATAGATGCTCAAAGAGTGCATTGGCAATTCCTAAATTCCCTTCTGCATTTTCAAAATCAATGGGGTTGACTTTATGAGGCATGGCAGAAGAGCCAACTTCTCCGGCTTTAATTTTTTGCTTGAAGTAATTCATCGAAACATACTGCCAAACATCCTTGGAGAGATCGAGAAGGATGGTATTGATTCGCTTGAGGCAATCAAAAAGGGCAGCCAAATTATCGTAATGCTCAATTTGAGTAGTAGGGTAGGATCTGGAAAGTCCTAGGTAATGGCCGACAAAATGCTCTGCAAAATCATTCCAAGGTTGCTTTGGGTAAGCCACTTTGTGGGCATTCATATTACCGGTAGCTCCACCGAATTTGGCTGAATAAGGTATTCCTTTTAACTGCTCAAGCTGATTCTCAATTCGAGTAATGAACACCTGAATTTCTTTCCCAAGTCGGGTAGGAGACGCAGGTTGCCCATGAGTTTTAGCTAGCATGGGGATGTTTTCCCAAGCCTTAGCCTGCTGCTTCAACTTTGCAATCACCTCATTCAATTGTGGAAAAATCACCTTTTCCAGTCCTTCTTTCAGCATGAGAGGCGTGGCAGTATTGTTGATGTCTTGGGAAGTCAGGCCGAAGTGGATAAACTCCTTGTATTGCTCCTGTCCCAATTCATCAAATTTCTCTTTCAGGAAATACTCTACTGCCTTGACATCGTGGTTGGTGATTTTCTCTGTTTCCTTGATGGATTGAGCATCTACCAAAGAGAAGTTTTTCACGATATTTCTCAGAGCCGAAAAAAGATCCGTATCGAAGCCGGCCAATTGAGGAAGCGGTAATTCACAAAGGGCGATAAAGTATTCTACCTCTACATGAACCCGATATTTGATAAGGGCAAATTCTGAAAAATAGGCTCTTAATGGTTCGGTTTTGGAGGCATACCGGCCGTCAACCGAACTCACTGCTGTCAAGGCATTGAATTCCATGTTAATTGGTATTGGGTGCTGAAAGATTAATTCTGTCGCAATTTAGTGGATAGCCTGAAAAAATGCCTGCTGCCAATAATAATTCTATCGAATAGCAAACTTCAATTGACTTTTTGCGGTTTGCTTAATGAAAACCTAAAATTAGAAGCCGATTTCTCGATTGGCTCCGTATTTTTACACCCTAAATTGTCCCGAAAGACATGTTTAATTTAT
The DNA here is from genome assembly GCF_004571135.1 of Algoriphagus kandeliae. Classification (GTDB taxonomy): domain Bacteria; phylum Bacteroidota; class Bacteroidia; order Cytophagales; family Cyclobacteriaceae; genus Algoriphagus; species Algoriphagus kandeliae. Next base: position 451,553 of record NZ_SPSB01000003.1, on the reverse strand, counting down.
TCAAGAAGAAAAAGCCTGAATCTAAAAAATCGAACTACCTACCACTGAAAGTTAGAGAGGTGGTTCGGGAAACTCCCGATACGGTAAGTATTTATTTTGAACAGCCGGAACCCTATCTGGATTACAAGCCTGGTCAATTTCTCACACTGATTATGGATTTTGATGGGAAGGAACAAAGAAGGTCTTACAGTCTTTGTACCTCTCCGTTTGTCGATCCTTTTCCGGGAATTGCAGTAAAGCGAGTAGAGGGTGGCCTTTTCTCCAATTACCTTAACGATCAAATTTTCCCTGGTAAAACAATCAATGTTTTGCCTCCATTAGGAAGCTTTACAGTTGATTTTCACTCAGGAAATCAGCGCCACTTCATCTTGGTAGCTGGAGGGAGTGGGATTACGCCTATCATGGGGATTATCAAATCAGTTTTGATCAATGAACCCAAATCCATCATTACGCTGATTTATAGCAGCCGTAATGAGGAGCAGATTATTTTTAAAAATCAGTTGGATCAATTGCAAAAAGCAAATCCGGATCGACTGAAAATCGAACATGTGCTAAGCCAGCCTAGTGAAAACTGGAAAGGAACCCGCGGTCGACTGAATAAGGAAAAATTCCATGAATTGGTTGCTAATGCGGAATATGAGCAGCGTTATGAGGAAATTTATTTCCTGTGTGGACCGGATGGAATCATGGAGACAGCTGAATCTGTCCTTGAGGAAATTGGTGTAGATAAAGATCGCATCCATCGTGAATCATTTTTCTCCGCTGCAGCAGATCAGGCAAAAGCCGATGCAAAAGCAGGAATTACCCAAGGTTTGATGACTCGAGATGTGAAAATTACCTTAGAAGGCGAAGAACACGTAGTTACAGTTGCACCTGACAAAACCATTTTGGAAGCGGGCTTGGAAGCGGGCTTGGATATGCCATATAGTTGTCAAAGTGGGCTTTGCACTGCCTGTAGAGGAAGAATCACTTCTGGTAAAGTCAAAATGGATGAAGACGCTGGATTGAGTCCGAAAGAGTTGGAACAAGGTTATATTCTTTGCTGTTCTTCCCGAGCTGTCAGTGAAGACATCGCTATCACCATTGAATAAGATGGAATTGGATGTAGCGAAGCTTAAAAAGCATTACCGAAGCCAGGAAGTTACTTTGTTGATCTTGATGTTGGTGGCCTTGCCAATGTTTGGTTTGGTTTATTTGTACTACAATTCAGGCAATTTGCATTGGGAACTACCCGAGATCCCTGATTTCTTCAAAGGCTTGATCAATGGAATAGGGTTTGGATTGCTTATTGGGCAGTACCTGATTTTTAGGCAAGACCTCAAAAAATCCCGATCATTGGACAGTTTTGAGGAAAAGGTTATCAATTACCTAGATTCCTCTAAAAAGCGATTCTTCCTACTATTTGTCATTTCCTTGCTGAGTACGATAGGCTTATTGTTTTTCAAGAGTGCCTGGTTTGTCATACTCTTCGCACTTGTATTGGTATTCTTTTCTTTGGCAAAAGTTTCTCCAGATCGAGCCAAAAGATTGTTAAAACTTAACAAGGAAGAAACTGAAATTCTTCGGGCGATTTCTAGACCGGATTGATGCTTAAAAAAACGAAAAGAGGCTATTTCAATACTCTCTTTTGTCAGGCTGAGCGGAGTCGAAGCCTAGTGGTTGAATAAAACCATATTTCGACTTCCTTTTTGACTGCAAGGCAGCCACTCAAGATGACAAAAGAGCTCGTTGAAATAGCCTCTTTTATCTATATTAAAAGAGTTGGTTTAGTTTTCTATAGAGATACTTCCAGAAGTAATTCTTCCTTTTATCCAGGCATCTGCACCATTATCGACTTCCAATTTTTTGGATGTTTTTCTATCTCCTACCTGTAAGCTTCCTGATGAGGAGCTTAAGTCGAAATTGAAGTCTTCCAAGTTAGAATAAGTCTGAATTCGGAAGTTGCCGGAAGAACCAGAGAAGCTAGTATTTGGGCCTAATCCCACTTCCTCTGCTCGGATGGAACCTGAAGTAAATTTCAGTTCTCCTAACTGACCAATGCTTTCCAAAACTGCTCTTCCCGATGTGAATTCTACATTTAGTTCTCCATCAATTTGAGAAGCGTCCAGAGATCCACTGGTGGATTTATAATTTACATCCCCTGACACTTGATTGATGTCAGCATTTCCTGAAGTGAGAGAAGCCATAACACTTCCAGATACATCGGATACGCTTAACCTCCCTGAAGTAGCTCCAATAGTCAAATCACCATCAATTCCTTCCGCAGAAATTCGACCTGAAGTCACTTTCATATAGGTCTCTTCAGAAGCAACATTTCGTACACTGGTGTTTCCTGAGCTGTTTCTGAAATTGATTTCAATGGATTCAGGTCCTGTGATTTTGATCCAGCCTTTATTTTGGCCGTTAGACCAAGTCCAATTCTTTGACTTTCGCTCGTATTTGATTTTCAGTACATCACCTACTGTCACAAAGACAATATCCTGATCCTCATCATTGGATTGTAAATAGGCTTCAACCTGTACGTCAGTACCTGAGCCTCCTTCATAGCTCACATCAAGCCAACCGCCTTCAACTTCCAGTCTATTGATGCCCGGATAGCTTTTGTTGACGTCGACAAGTACATTTTGAGCAAAGGTAATTGTGGCCAAAAAGAGAAAGGCTAGGCCTAGGGGAAGAGTTTTTAAAGTTTTTTTCATCTGTTTTTTATTTAGTCAAGTCGGATTCCAAAACTCATAGCTTGCAGCTCGGGGCCTAAGCCAGGTTGGAACAAATCATTTAAATCATAATTAAAGAAAAAGGTGACATCACCGACTCCGATTTCTCCTCGGAGACCATAGCGGAAGTTTTCAAAGTACATATTGGATTTGGTGAAGACTTTTTGCTTTTCCCCATCCAAATCGTCATAGACATATTTTCCTCTTCCCCCTAAGCGGTAGCCTGCATAGCCACCGGCACCAAATCGAAAGTTACCGTTATTGGTTCGGATGGTAGGCACAAGACTAACTGTCGCATAGGAAGCTGAGATTTTTGATTTGGTAGGCGTGCCTTCCGGACCATTGGGAAGTTGGTCAAAATCCACAAAAGCCAATCCATCTGGGTTTTTCACAGCTATGATATTTCGTTCTTCAAACTTGAAGTTATACCAATTGACTCCCAGTGTAGATCGAAGATGGAAGTTTTTGCTAATCTTCCAGGTACCGGTTGAATGAAGGGAGACATACCAGCTCCCCCAAGGTTTTACTTGGGGAGCACCTTTGTCATTTGGATAGATATTGATCCCTACTTCGCTTTCCAGGAAGTTGTAGTGAAACTTACTTTTCTTGCTTCTGATTTTAGGGGTGTCATCTTTATCATCTTCCCATTCAATCACCTTGGTACCGTCATCGTACTTGGTAACCTTCCAGCTATTTCCAAGAACTGTATAAACTTTTTCCTTTTTGACCCCGCTTGTATCGGCTTCCTGGGCCATGGCGATTGTTGAGAAAAGGGTAATGAAAGTCAGTAATAAAAAGCGCTTTTGCATGTTGGTTTAGTTTAAAATAAAGGACAGGATTCAAATTCTATTTAGAAGACTATCCCAAAAGTGATCGGATTTAGCTCAGGGCCTTTATTCTCTTGGAATAGTGTATTAAGGTCATATGTGGTAAAGAAGGTAACACGGCCTACTCCGATTTCACCTCGGACACCATATCGGAAATTGTTCAGATACAGGCCGGTATTCTGCTTGTCTTTCTTTCTTCCTGATCCGCCTAATTCCTTATATGCGTATTTGGATTGGCCGCCAAGTCTATATCCAGCATAAGGTCCGGCTGCGATTCGAAGGCCTCTACGGCCATTATCATTCATTTTACCGAAGTCCAATTCAAGCATGGTCATGGCTGTGATGTAAGATGCAGAGATCTTGCTTTTGAAGCCATTGACATCATTTCGCTGAATGAATTCAATTTGATTGTCTCCTCGTATAGCCTGGAAATCGCGGTTTTCAAACTTGAAGTTGTAGAACTGAAAACCTATACCAAAATCCCAATAGAAGCCTTTGGAAATCCGCTGAGCGGCCATCCAGTTTAATCCCAAATTCCAGCTACCCCAGCCTTTTACAGCATAAGGATTGTCAGAGGAAGGAAATTGCCCATCTGGATTGAGGTAATTATTTACACCCAGGTCAATGTTGAAATAGGTACGGAAAGGAGGTTCCTGTTTCTTAGATTTATTGGTTTCGATTTTGACCTTGGTATTTTCTCCGGATTCATCTACATAGACGCGCATGCCTCCGATTTGAACTTCAGTCTCGAGACCATCTTCCCTTACTTTGACCACTTCTTTGGTAGTACCGTCTTTTTTGCGAATTTCTACAATGGTCAATTCACCGGTATCTTCATTTTCTTCCAAATCCAAGGATCGGATGATCTCATTGATATTCATGGACTTCAGTTTTTCAAAATCGTCCTTACTGTCCACGATAATGACGACTCTTCCGGATTTTCCGAATTCCACGATCACGGAATCCTTGTTGATTTGGTGATCGAAGGATGGCATTTCTGCGGCAAAAGCCACTTGAACAAGAGCCATCAAACAAAATAATAGCAGGTATTTTTTCATCTTAGTTTTCAAATAATGGGTTGGTGATCTTTTTTATTACTCTTCGGTCATTTTTTCTTTTCTAGTGGTCAGGCTCGCGAAAAGGTTGTTTTTCGCATCCTGAAGATTAGCAAAGCCCTCATCTACTTTTCCCAAAATACCGCCTACCTGGTCCACTTTTTTACCGATGCCGGCAATGAGGTTTTTGTCATCTTTGATTCCATCGGATATGATGGTCACTTTATAGGTAGGTTCTTGGGGTTCTTCCGTCTTCAATTCCGCTACTGCTTGGTTCAAATCCATTGGCTTCAATTCCGGGATTTCCCGCTCGATTGGAAGGGTAATTGGCGCAATCTCTGCCTGATTGATTTTTTCTTCTTCTATTTCCTCTTTTTCTGGGATTTGAGCTTCAGCAATTAGATTTTTAGATGGTTCTTCGAATTGATTTTTTATTTCTGGAGTAGATTGGGGCTTTTGATTCGTGATTTCTTGTTTAGGTTTTTCAATTATTGGTGTTGAATTTTCTTCTGTTTCAATTGGAGTATTGTCTGCTACCAAATCTTCCACAACTTCAGGTGCTTGACTTGGTTGATTTTCGGCAGTTTCGACTTTTTCTGCAGTCAACTGTTCCTCTTCAAAAGGTTGGGATGGGTTGCGAAGCAGGGAACCTACGAGGAAGATGACCAACACAGCAGCTGCCGCAGCCCACCAATAGATTCGTGTACTAGATTTTTCCTCTTTTGGAAGTTGATGTTCAAGGCGTTCCCATGCCAATTGACTGGGCTTGACCTCATGATTTTCCAACTTCTCCCGGAAAATCACATCGATATGTTCATTCTTCTTAGCCATTTATTCTCCTTTCTTTGAGTTGTAGACTGGCAATTTTTTCTTTTAAGGTATTTCTTGCCCGATTCAGTTGGGATTTGGAGGTACTTTCCGTAATTCCCAGCAATTCGGCAATTTCCTGATGGGCATAGCCCTCGATTGCATACAAGTTGAAGACTGTGCGATAACCTACCGGTAGGCTCTCTACGAGTTCTCTAAGTTCATCTGCCTCAAGCTCGGTGCTTTCGTAGTGAAAATGCTCGTATTCATGATCTTCTTCCACGTGTACTTCCATCATCAGGTGTCGATTGCTTCTCAAGGTCATGAGCGCCTGGGTAACCACGATTCGCTTCATCCAACCTTCAAAACTCCCCCTAGATTCGTATTGGGGTAGTTTTTCGAAAATCTTCATAAAGCTTTCAATCATGACATCTTCAGCGTGTTCTCTATCCTTGAGATAGCGAATGCAAATAGCCAGAAACTTCCCCGAATACCGCTCATAGAGGGCCCGCTGGGCTGACCGATCACCTTTCAGGCATCCTTTTATGAGTTTGTCTTCGGTAGAATAGTCGGTTCTAGAGAACATTCTGGTTTGCTTTCATGGAGGTAGATGTGAATCTTTTGGAAAAGGTTGCTTCTCCAGTGAAAAAAAGTTAAAAAAAATTACAAATAGCTATTAATCAATAGGTTAAAATACGGCTTTATAGTTGATGATAATATCTAAAGTAGTCCATTCTTTCTCTCGGATGGTCACAGGTTGGATATTTCCCTCTCCATCAAATAGATTGGCAAAAAGCCCGTCTTCTTCCTGGGTAAATATGGAATACCTCCCCGGACTCAACTCCAAAGCGTATTCTCCATTTTCATCAGATTCAGTTTTGGCGATTGGTTCTCCCTTCACTTGTATAAAAAGGCCATCATCCATTTTAGAATCAGCCAAATTGGTCAGTGGGTAAATTAAAATCGTCCGTTTTACTGGAATACCCTTTGGATTGGGTGGAGTGGCTGAACCGTCTTCAGAAATCATGGGCATTTGATTTCCTTCTAGCCAAGTGATTTTTCCTGAAATCCCTTGATTATCTGATGTTTGGGTTTTGCAGGAAAAATTCATGAGCACAAGTACTAAAATAAAAAGGATGTAGGATGTCTTTTGCATGGTGGTTTTTTCAAATTCCCTCAAAAAGCATGACAGATTCAAGATAATTAGGGATGATCGTATTCCAGCCCAACTCATTTTTCAATTTCATGGCGAGTTCTTCCGAACTTTCTTCTTCTCCGTGAATCACAAAAGTCATTTTTGGCTTTTCACAAAACCCCTCGGCCCATTCCATCAGTTCTTCCTGGTCTGCATGCGCGGAAAGATTTTCCATTTGGTAAATCTTCGCATTGACAGGGACCTGCTGTCCATAGATGGTGACAAACTTTTCACCTTCTACAAGTCTCCTTCCTCGGGTACCTTCGGCTTGATAGCCGACGAAAATAATCCCATTTCGCTCATTGGGAAGATGGTGATAGAGATGGTGGAGGACACGCCCACCGGTGGCCATTCCAGATGCTGAAATGATAATGGCATTGCCTCTATATTCATTGAGCGATTTCGACTCTTCTTGTTTCTTGAAGTATTTCAGTTGAGGAAAATCAAATGGGTGGGCCTCATCTTCCTCCAAAACTGCAGCAAGTCGATGGTCGGATTTGAACTTCATGTATAATTCCGTGGCATTGATCCCCATGGGAGAATCTGCAAAAACCGGGACTTTTGGAATTTTTCCTTTTTCCATCAACTGGAAAATGTAATACATAATCAATTGAGTCCTTCCAATTGCAAAGGATGGGATAATGGCCAATCCTCCTCTATCAAAAATGTCCAAAATGGCATCTCGAAGTTCATCCTCTGGTTTGACTTTTTCTGAAATCCGGTTCCCATAAGTGGATTCTATCCAGAGAATATCTGCCTTTGGAATGCGAGTAGGAGGGAATAGAATAGGGTCGTGGTAACGTCCTAAATCCCCTGAAAATACCAAGCGTTTTTTTTGCTGCTCTCCTTGGATTACAATCTTCACGATGGAGGCTCCGAGAATATGTCCTGCATGGAAAAAAGTCACATGGATGTTAGGATTGATTTCAATAGGAGTTTCGAAATCGCAGGGAAAAAATTGGGGAAATACCTTTTCGGCATCCTCCATAGAATATAGCGGCTGGGGATCATCATGTCTTGAATACCCTTTTTTCCGGGCATATTCTGCCTCTTCTTCTTGGAGTTTTCCCGAATCGAGCAATAAAATTTTTGCTAACTCAGCCGTAGCTTCTGTACAATAAATCGGACCAGTAAAACCCTGCTTTACCAACCGAGGTAAATAGCCCACATGGTCAAGGTGTGCATGGGTCAATACGACGGCTTCCATTTGATCCAATGGCATGGGGAATTTATCCCAGTTTCGCTCCCGGAGTTCCCGCCTTCCCTGAAAGAGTCCGCAGTCAACCAAAAATTCAAAATCACCCGTATCTACTAAATATTTTGAGCCTGTTACTGAGCCGGCTCCACCCAAAAATTTCACGCTAATATCCATGGTTGTTTTTTTGGAGAAGATACAAAAAAAGGGGCATCCTTGCTTGGATGCCCCGGTTTTTATTCAACAGAGTCTAAACGCTGCAGGTATTTGACCCGCGATAGACTATCTAACTTTTCCCGGTTGAGTTGTTCTTCTTCACTCTCTTCATCACTTTGATTCTGATTTTCAGTTTCATCCGAAGTTATCCCACAGGTCAGACAGACTAGACCAGCTTCATTGAAGGCCCAAATGTTTTTCTCCCGTACATCACTGGATTTATATCCGTTTCGGTATAGCGTGTTTCTAAGAATATCCAACAGTGAACGATCCATCAAGAATGGTTTTTCATAAGGAACCTTCAAGACAAGGTTCACTTTTTGGTCTCTAAAGACATCCATCGCACTATAATCAAATCCCGGAGGGAAAGTAACGATGGAATCCAATACTGAAACTTGGTAACCTAACATTTTGGCATTTTCCAAGGACTCTGCCTTGCTTTTTCCTCGAGAGAAAAACTCTTTTTCCAAGGTAACCAATGAATCAGCGGTACCTTCAATTTTCATGCTAACTTCATTAAAGTCAGGATCCTCCGCTTGGGTATCCAAGGTCAATAACATAGTGCCCTCGGTTACTGGGATAGTTTCAGAGATTCTATGCCAGTTTTCTTCTTTAAACTGTGAAGCAATTCTTGGGATCTGGAATAAAGTGATTCCTAGGAACAACAACCAGATAACGAAGGCCACCAATCCAAATCTATTTCCAACAAGGTTCTTTTTGATCAGCACACTCAAGCCCAAGAGCATGAATATGATTCCTGGAATGATCAAAAGGAAAGAGGAGCTGATCGCTAACCAATCTGGTATAATCCCGGTGAATAGTTCAAAAGGAACCTGATTGGTTTCGATGATGTACTCATTTGGATTGAGGTATTCAAAGAAGAATGCCAAAGTCAAAATCGGAGTAATGGTAATTGCGAGCCCGATAAATAAGACTATGAGACCAAATACTATTCGGAATATGGCGAATATGAATTTGCCCAAAGGTCCCAAGGCTTTTCCGATTGCTTCAATGACTTGTCCCAAAATCCGGAACGGAGTCATAACGATTTTCTTTAAAGTTGACTCCGGTTGGGGAGGCACAGGATTCATGTTTTCTTTCAAAGTAGAATCTATATTGTCGAGGGTAATTTCTCCTCCCTTCATTTTGATTCGCTCAGTGATAGACATGGCCACCGGGGTGATGATCCAAAGGATGAGGTAAATCAAGACTCCGGAACCCCCGGCAATAGTTAGGAAAACAAAAGCCAAGCGTATCCAAAGAACTTCTACGCCGAAATAGGCAGCTAATCCGCTGGCAACCCCACCCAGGGCTTTATCATCCGGGTTTCGATAGAGTTTTTTGATATTCTTGTCTTCCTCATAGTCATAACTTACTGGAAGTATAATCCACAGGACGATATATGCCACCACAGCAAATAGTCCAAAGGAAAACTTCAAGCGGAAGTCATCAAACAAAAAGAGACCCGGTCCGCTCCAGGATCCGTTGATATTCCCGCTAAATAGTAGTAGTAAGGCAATCAGTCGTACCCAAAGTGGATCGATTCGGAAATAGTTGGCGATTCCTGCGCAAACCCCACCCAAGATCTTTTTGGGTTCGGATCGCATCAATTTTTTATAGCCCTTTTTGTCCGCATCCGGTGGGGTCACATACTTGTAGAAATCATCTGAGCTTGCTTTTTCTTCATTCTGCTCTTTTTCTGTTTCGTTTTCCTCCACAGAAACGAAATCAGCGATGGTCCCCATTTTTTTGATGAGGTTGTCTACATTTTCAGCAGTGATGACCTGCTTATTGTTTTTCAGGTTGCTAAGGAAAATCTCAGCAATACGATTTTCGATATCCGAGATGATTTCCTGATTGTCGGGGTAGGAAGAGAAATGCTTATTGATCGCGTCAAGGTATTTGCGCAAGGTATCATAGCCATCCTCTTCGATGTGGAATAAGATTCCGCTGATGTTGATACTTATTGTCTTTTTCATGGTCTTGTCAATTTTTTCGTCTGCTTCCGGATACTAGTTCCGATTTCATTTCTTTTGGGTGATTGCTTGGGTGGAGTTCATCAGAGAATTCCAGGTATCCTGAAGTGTTTCTAGAAACTCTTTTCCTTGATCTGTAATCGAATAGTACTTTCTAGGTGGTCCGGATTCGGATTCCACCCATCGATATTCGACTAGTTCGGAGGATTTGAGACGATTTAGAAGGGGATAGAGAGTGCCTTCTACCACGATTATCTGGGCTTGAGTGAGCTCTTCAATCAAATCCGAGGTGTATACTTCGCCCCTAGATATGATATGAAGAACACAAAGCTCCAAAAGCCCTTTTCTCATTTGAATTTGTGTGTTGGCAATATTCATAAGGTTGGTTTTTTAGTGGAAAAGATTTTTTTCCTCACTCTTCAAGGATGAAAAATGATACCAATCTTTTCCAAGCTACCTTGTATTACCTAATTCTAGGCATAAAGAAGAGGTTTTATGCATTTGATTTTTTTAAAAAGTGCTTTTTTGATCGAATTGGGCGCTTTTTTGAGAAAAGCTCATTTTGGAAAATTTTTTCAAAGTATTTTCTGGGCTTCAAGAATGCTCCAAATAAATGTTAATTTACGTACAGAAAACTGTCCGATTGTGTACATAAACCGATCAAGTTTTCGAGAAAATTGAATCCAGTAATTTGTCTAAAAAGATTTTGGTTATTTTGGAATTGTGATTAAGAATCTAGGATCTTTTCTAAGGCTTTTCGGCTGTATACTTTTTTTATTTTGCCATCTGTCAGAAGCAGCTGGTCAAGACTTGACACCCAAATATTCCAATGAGTTTTTGAATATCGGAGTAGGAGCTCGGGCTTTGGGAATGGGAGGAGCACAGGTTTCGGCTGTCCGTGATGTCACTGCTTCCTTCTGGAATCCTGCGGGTCTTTTTGGGACCAATCACAAGTATGAGGCTACCTTGATGCATGCGGAATATTTTGCGGGGATCGCTCAGTTCGATTATTTAGCCTTTACCACTCCATTGAAAGATCAGAGCCAAATTGCCGTATCATTGATCCGTTTTGGGGTAGATGATATTCCTGATACCAGATTTCTTTACGATGCAAATGGAGCTTTGAATTATAACAATATCCAATTTTTCAATGCGGCGGATTATGCCCTTTTGTTAACCTATGCAAGGGCTATTTCTGATAAGATTAAGGTTGGAGCTAATGCCAAGGTGATCCATCGAAATGTTGGGAAATTCGCTTCAGCTTGGGGTTTTGGACTTGATGTGGGAGGAATGTATGTCCATAAAAAATTGACCGTTGGGCTGATGCTGCGGGATATCACTACCACTTTTAATGCATGGGCGCACAATGCCGAATTGGTTAGAGATATTTATTCTTCCACCAACAACGAAATCCCGCTCAATTCAGTGGAATTGACATTGCCTCGTGCCATCAGCAGTGTTTCCTATATCTGGAGTTTCGGAGAAAAGTTTGCTCTGACTTCTGCATTGGACTTAGAAATGACCTTTGATGGTAACAGAAATACGGTGATTTCAACTTCCCTTTTGAGCATTGATCCTCGCCTAGGTTTGGAATTAGGTTTTAAGAAATCGGTATTTATTCGGGCCGGAATTAGCAATCTCCAATACATCAAGAATTTTCAGGGAGAGCGTAATTTGAATTTTCTTCCTAGCACTGGATTAGGGTTTATTATAAATGAGCGCTTCCAAATTGACTATGCATTATCAGATATTGGGAATGTTTCAGACACGCCTTATTCACATATCTTTAGTGTAAAGGTTTCTTTGGAGAAGTTGAAGGAAGAAGATAGAAAATTTAAAGGATGGGAGTATTGAAGTCAGCATTAAGAATTGTTCTGCTCCTTTTTTGGGCTTTGCCTCTTGCCGCGCAAGACGGGGCTTGGTATTCCTTTGACCAAGATTATTACAAAATCAAAACCGGAAGTGACGGAATCTACCGAATTCGTCCTGAAGCATTGGAGGCTGCAGGGATCAATCTGAATTCGCTGGATCCTCGGAATTTGAGCATGTACCATCGAGGTAAAGAGATCGCGATTCATGTGGAGGGAGAAGGAGATGGACGATTGGATGCAGGGGATTTCATCGAATTTTTTGGAAAGCGAAATGATGCCACTTTGGACTCTGTCCTTTATAGAGATATTATTCCAGTAAACCCTTACTACAATACGCATTCAGATAGTACTGCATTTTTCCTGACCATACAGCCAAATCGACAAGGGAAACGAATGGCGGTTCGATTAGCACCACCTGCCGAACTTCCCCAAATATCAAATTATCAAAGCTCAAAAATTCAGGTTTTTGGGGAGCAGTTTTCCTTGGGGAATTCGTATGCTCTGGGCTTCCGACTTTCAAAATACGACATAGGGGAAGGTTGGATGAGTTCAGTCTTGACAAAGGGAAATGTACGGTCAATCGCTTTCGAAAATCTAGGTCAAATCGTCAATGCTGGTTCTCCAAAATTAGAAATAGGACTTGTTGGTAGATCACTAAATGCACATTTGGCAAGAATCAGTGTCGGGAAAAATAATGCTACGCTTCGGATAGCTCAGCAGGCTGAATTTGAAAATTTCAATACGATTTACTTAGAAATCCCGCTTCAGTATGCAGACTTTGACCCTTCTGGGAATATTCTGATTACGGTTAGTCCGATTGGGGCAGAGTCAACGGATAATATTTCGATTACATATGCCCGCATAGTTTATCAAAAAGCTCCTGCAAATGGAGAATTGGAGTTTGAAACAATGGAGGTACCAGCGGGAATTTCTCAGGTTCGTTTATCCAGTTTGTCTCAAACTTACAGTGCTATTGATGTTTTCGATTTGGAAAATCCAGAGCGTCTACTTTTGGGCCAAAGTGGAAATGAATTGAGATTACAGGTAGGGAAAGAAGGTAGAGCTAGTCGAATTTGGTTAGAAAATGAAGCTCATATTCAGGATGTAACCCAACTGGAAAAGATTCGTTTTCGCGATTACCTTTCACAATCTGCGAATTACTTATTGGTTGGGCATCGTGAATTAGAAAAAGCAGGAACGGAGTTTGAAAATCCATTAAAAGCCTATGCGGAGCATCGGGCCTCGTCTCTTGGAGGTAGCTACGATACCTTGACTCTTTTGATGGAGGATTTGTACAATCAGTTTTCCTTTGGGGAAGAGACTCCTTTGGCTTTGGTCAACTTTTTAAAAGCATATTATCCGGTTCATCGACCTTCTCACGTGTTATTAGCTGGAAGAGGATTGGCAATTTACTCCACTGCGAGAGATGGAGGGATTACGTATTTCTACCGGAATAAACCTTCCATTTTTCCTTTCCAAAGTCTGATTCCTGTGGCGGGATATCCTTTTTCGGATAATGAATTTGTGGTTGGTTTGGATCCAGAAAATCCAAATATACCAGCCATAGCCATCGGCCGAATCCCAGCAAAAAATTCACAGGAACTTGAAATCTATCTCAAAAAAGCCATAGAAAAAGATGAGGTAGGCTTGTCAGCTCCTTGGCAAAAAGAATTGATTCATTTGGGAGGGGGAGTTTCTGAGTTGGAATTGGATCGTTATTTCAGTTTTCTAAATGGGTTTAAGGCAATCGCTGAGGGGCCATTTTTAGGAGGAAATGTGACTACCTACCGAAAACGATCCAATAGTGTGGTAGAAGTCATCGACATCACTGGAGACTTAAATGAGGGTAGATCATTGGTAACCTTCTTCGGGCATGGATCTCCGACTATTTTGGATATCGATATCGGTTTTGCTTCCGATCCGACCATCAATTATCAGAACAAAGGAAAGTATCCAGTCATGCTTTTCAATGGCTGCGATTATGGTAGTGCTTTTGGTACAAATTACACCCAAGGAGAAGATTGGGTAATGGCTGCTGAAAAAGGAGCTTCCAACATACTTGCAAATTCATCTATTGGTGTGGATGTGTACCTGAGAAGGTATTCGGAGCAATTTTATTTGGAGGCCTTTGCCGATAGTGCGACTATTTACCAAACGGTAGGAGAAGTGAAAAGAGGTTCCGAAACCCGTTTGATTGAACTCTATGGGACTAATCCCCTGAATTATTCCCACATGGAGCAGATGATTTTATTGGGAGATCCTGGAGTTCGTCTGTTTCCAGCTGATAAGCCGGATTATTTTTTAAATGAGTCGGAAGTGAGAATTGAGAGTTTTTCAAATGATCCGATTTCTTCGCTTTCCGACAGCTTGAAGTTGAGTTTTGTTCTTCGAAATATTGGAATTACAAGTCGAGATTCGATTCATTATCGCATTCGTCGAAGATTACCGGATGGGACGGTAATTGATTATCCAGAAGTTAAAATTCCTTCTACGAATCGCTTGGATACCTTGTTTTTTTCTATTCCAAATCAAGAGATAAACTCTGCTGGAGAGAATGTATTTGAACTGGAAGTGAATAGAAAGCAGGAGGTGGATGAGATGGCTTTTTCTAATAACCAAATCAGCTTCACCCAATTTATTCCACTCAGTGGGACGCTTCACCTATTCCCGCTGAATTATGGAATTATTAATACGAAAGAACTTGAACTAGTTGGGCAAGTTCCTGGAAAGAATGATTTGGAAAGAACCATCATTGTTCAGTTGGATACAGCATCTAATTTCAATTCTGCTTACCGCAAAGAAATTAGAATCCCTACCAAAGGACTTTTCCGATGGAATATAGATTTATTAGCCGGAAATGATTCACTTACCTACTATTGGAGATCCAAGTATCAAGAACCATTGCCAGGAGAAACTGATGCTTGGACTAATTCTTCCTTTTCCTTTATCCAAAATGGACCGGAAGGCTGGACCCAGCGGGAAATCCCACAGTTAAATGAAAATTTACTGGACAATCTTAAGCTCGATGAGTCGGCCTCTCAATGGGAATATCTGGAGCAAAGTTTAGGTTTTGAGGTATTTACCATCGGAGCTCAGGTTGATACTCTGTCATTCAGAAATACCCAGTTTTACCTGAATGACGTACCTCAGATCATAGATAATGTCAACAATGCCAATAGCCGACTTTGTCCAAATGGTTCCTTAGGATTGGTCACTTTCCAGCAAAAAACCTTGCAACCATATCTCCCGGTTCCTGTTCCAGGTTTTGATATTTTGGATAGTAGATCCTGTGGCCGACCGCCTCAATTGATTCAAAGCATTCGAAATGCTTGGATCGTTGCTCCGGGCCGCACCATGTTGGATGATTACACCGAGAATGTCCCTGAAGGAGATTATGTGGTTATATTTTCAGTGGGCAGTGTCAATTTCGATGATTGGCCTGATCAGGCTTATGCCCGATTGAAGGAGTTTGGAGCGAGTGAGGTCACACTTCGAAATCTAAAATCGGGTGATCCTTATATCCTTTATGGAAGAAAAGGAATGAAGCCAGGCGAAGCCCTGGAGATTATTGGGAATCCTGATTTTGAATTGCCGGCTAGCCAGCAAACCTTGAGTTTCAAAACGGCATTGCAGGGATATATCAGTGAAGGCGTAATTGTGACTCCTCAAATCGGACCTTCCAGTAATTGGGAGCGCATGATTCAGCGTATCAATGAGCGACCTTGGATAGATGAGCAATTAACCAGCTTCGATATTATCGGAATCAATAATACCGGTGAAGAGGAAATTCTATTGGGTGGAATACAAGATCAGCAAGTAGATCTTTCTTTTATCAATTCAGAAAATTATCCATTCCTGCGGCTGAGATATCTTATGGACGATCCGGCGTCTACCGATCCAGCTGATTTGAATTTCTGGCAGGTAAATTATACTGGAGTTCCGGAAGGAGCCCTAGTGGTTCAATCCAATGCAGAAAGTGCTCGTCTTCGAGAAGGACAGGTTGGGACGCTTCCATTTGAATTTACGAATGTCTCCAATTTGGACTTTTTGGACTCCATACAAGTTGATTGGAAAATCACCAATTCACGAACAAGAGCTGTAGAGAATTTCTCTAAAAAGTTTCCTGCCTTGAAAGCAGGAGAGTCTTTTTCGCATGTGATTGAGTTCAATACCATTGGAAAATCGGGAAGCTATGAAGTACAGATTTTTGCCAATCCGAGAATTTTGCCAGAACAGACTTATCGAAACAATCAAGTCGATTTAGGAATCTATTTCGAAGTGGAGGCGGATGACAGCCAAGCCTTACTTGATGTGAATTTTGATGGAATTTATATTATGGATGGGGATATCGTTTCTCCTACTGTTTTGATCAATACCATTCTGAAAAATGACCAAAGTCTTATCTATAAAAAAGACACAGTAGGACTTGATATTTTCCTCAAGAAAAACTGTGAGTCCTGCGAATTTGAGCGAATCAATTTTTCGGATCCAAAGCTGACATGGATTCCTGCCTCAGAAAATCAGGATTTTAGAGTTTCCTTCCAACCAGGACCACTAGAGGATGGAATGTACACCTTAAAGGTTCAAAATGAAGATTCACCGGAGCCTTATCAGGTGACTTTTGAGGTGGTGAATGAATCTCAAATCACGAATTTCTACCCTTATCCGAATCCATTTAGTACCAGTGTCCGGTTCGTGTTTACTGTGACTGGTGCAGAAATCCCGGATGAAATTAAAATTCAAATTATGACGGTCACAGGACGAGTGGTGAGAGAGATTTTACAGGAAGAATTGGGGCCAATTCGGATAGGGAATAATATCACAGAATATGCTTGGGATGGTCGCGATGAATACGGAGACCAACTAGCCAATGGGGTGTATATCTATCGCGTATTGGTTCGTAAAAATGGCCAATTCATGGAACATCGTCCAACTGCAGGGGACCGAGCTTTCCGTCAAGGCTATGGGAAAATGTACCTCTTGCGCTAGGATTTGGACTTTTTCCAATTAATCCAAATTCCCCAAATACTAATTATTAGTAAGAGGATCAGCAAAGTAATTTGCCAAGGTTCCTGGAGATTGTTTTTTGCTTCCATAAAATCACTAGCCACGATTCCGGCTAAAAAAGCCATGATGGTTCGGGGTAACATTCCCGGAATGCCGTAGAGCAACACTTTGCGAAGCGGAACCTGAAGGGAGGCAAAAAGAAGATTGGAAATAGCAAAAGGGATCACAGGGCTTATGCGAATAAAAAATATCAAAGCCCCCCAATTACTTTTTTTTTGCTCGAGCTCTTGGTAGAAAGTCGGAGATTTTTTTGAGAGAAAATTCAAGAAATCTAAGTTCAGGTATTTTCCAACCCCATAACCCAACACATTTGCCAGAGAATATGCGGCGACTAACCAAAGGAATCCATTCCACCCAAGCCAAAAACCAGTAAAAAGCGCAGTCAGAGTAGTGGGTAGTATGGCTAACCCCATGATGGCTGAAGCAAGAAGAGCGAGGAGAGTAAAATCAAATAAACTGTCCGGTTCTTTTTCTAGAATTGACTCATAATTTCCAGCTAAAAAAAGGCTGCCTAAAAAAGGAATACTTACCGCCCAAACCCATGCAATGCTCGCTGCAGGATGATTTTTCAGGTATTGAAGAAATTGATTGAAAAAACTGCCCTTTTTTGTCATATTTGGTCTCCCTCAAGGAAGGCTGGCTTGCAAGTATAGCAAGTTTATGCCGCTCATTTCGATACGAATAATAAGAATCTCAAAATACACTGAAAATCTATGAAATTCGGTACCAAAGCTATCCACGCGGGTGTAGAGCCAGATCCGAGTACAGGAGCGATTATGACTCCTATTTATCAAACTTCCACCTACGTACAGCGTTCGCCCGGAGATCACAAAGGCTATGAGTATTCTCGTACTCATAACCCTACCCGAACAGCTTTGCAACAAAATTTGGCAGCGCTGGAAAATGGAAAACATGGAATTTGTTTTTCTTCTGGACTGGGTGCAATTGACGCGGTGATGAAGCTCTTCCGTCCTGGCGATGAAATCATCAGTACCAGCGATTTATATGGCGGAACTTACAGGCTATTTACCAAAGTATTCGAGCCATTTGGAATCAAATTCCATTTCGTGCCAATGTCTGATATGGATGCGATCGAAGAAAAGATCAATTCCAACACGAAGTTGATTTGGGTAGAAACACCAACCAACCCCATGATGAATATTATTGATATCGTGGAGGTGGCAAAAATCGCTAAGAATCACGGAGTATTGCTCGCTGTGGACAATACCTTTGCTTCTCCATTCCTCCAAAATCCCCTGGATCTAGGAGCTGATATCGTTATGCACTCTGTGACCAAGTATCTGGGAGGGCATTCGGATGTGGTGATGGGTGCTTTGGTGGTTAATGACGATGTTTTAGCAGAGCGCTTGGTGTTTTTACAAAATGCCTCCGGTGCTACTCCTGGACCTCAAGATTGTTTCTTGGTGTTGCGAGGAATCAAAACTCTTCATATTCGGATGGAGCGTCATTCTCAAAATGGAAAAACTATTGCAGCCTATTTGAAGAATCATCCAAAAGTTGAAAAGGTTTACTGGCCCGGATTTGAGGACCATCCAAACCATGATATCGCAAAGAAGCAAATGCGTGATTTTGGTGGGATGATCTCTTTTACCTTGGTTGGAAATCGTCTGGAGGATGCGAAAAAAGTAATGGAGAACTTCAAATTATTCTCTCTTGCAGAATCTCTAGGAGGAGTAGAATCCCTTTGCGGTCATCCAGCCACTATGACCCATGCTAGTATTCCTAAGGAAGAGCGTGAGAAAGTGGGATTGGTTGATTCTTTAATCAGACTTAGCGTAGGTATTGAGGATGCCGAGGATTTAAAAAATGATATCGCAAAGGCTTTGGAAGCGATTTGATCAATCTAAAATCTTTTGAAATAATTCTTGAGCCTGTTTTTCTACGTTGGAAGACAGGCTTTTCTTTTTGACTTGTAGTTCCTTAATCCAGTCCAGATATTTCTTGGATACCTGTTCTTTGTCTGATAGATATTGAGAAAGGGATTGAAGTTCGAGGTGGTTGTTGTACCATTTAGAAAGGGCCTGAAGCAATCCTTCCATTTCTTCATGGATTGTTGTCACAAAAATGGGGTTGAATCCAAGATATTGGAGGATAAACTCGAGGTGGAGGATTTTTCGAAGTCCAGCATCCATATCCTTACAGGCCTTGGCATCCAAGCCTTTTTTCCAGTCAACATGGAAAAATTCCAGCTCTTCATTGACTAATTGATGTATGGCTGTACTAATGGTTATTGGCTTGTGTCCATTACTTCCATTTTTTACTTCCTCATTTAATCTTTCCCATTTGGAGATCGTTCCTCCTACAATTCGGTCAAAAGCTTCCGTATGCAAGCCCTTTTTGTGATCAGCTAGGAATGCCTCGTAACTTCTGTAGGTTTGATTTTTTACAATTTGCCTATCCCGAAGACCATTTTCTACCGTCTTAAGACGGATGATTTTTTTAAGGTCTTTTTGAAGAATCCGAAAATCCCGAAAAAGTTGATTGGCAAATTCTTCTTTGTCAAAATGGATTTTGCCCAGAAGCTCCCCGAATATTTCCAAATATTCCAGCTTTTCGTAAAGCAAGGCAGCTTTCTTGGACTTAATCTGCTTGCTCAGTTCGAGAAAAAGACTTTTGGCTTCTTTCAAGTTTTTCTCAAACAATTCAAAAATCCGGGAGACTTTAGTCTGCATGGGTCAAGTTATTCGAACGAGAGTGGCTCCATAGCCCCATTGATCTTTCTGCGTGTCTTGAAAGTACTGAATATTTGTCAATTGACTCAATCGCTTGTGAATTTCTTTCCGAAGCACGCCATTTCCAATTCCATGCACAAAGGTG
The DNA here is from genome assembly GCF_004571135.1 of Algoriphagus kandeliae. Taxonomy (GTDB): domain Bacteria; phylum Bacteroidota; class Bacteroidia; order Cytophagales; family Cyclobacteriaceae; genus Algoriphagus; species Algoriphagus kandeliae. The sequence goes on along the minus strand of NZ_SPSB01000003.1, from coordinate 431,792 downwards.
ATTTCATGCATACCTGAAGCAATAGCCTGATTGAGATTTTTCTCAAAATGTTCCAATTGAATTCGAAGTATTTCTGAATTACTCATCCTTTCAGGATTTGGAACAAGCTCTTCGATATGTAAGTCTACACGTTTATCCGGCTTTTGGATAGGCTCAATTGTAGGTTTTGGATTGATGGATTCCAATTCCTGATTGAGTTTTTGGATGTCCAATTCCTGAGTAGTTAGCTCCAAGTGAAAGCTATAACCCCGTTTTTTGAGAATTGGAATTTCCGAAAGATGCTTAAAAAATTGGGTGGGCTTAATTTTGATTTGCCTTTCAAATGGTTGTCTTGCCTTTTCCAGTTTTGGCTGAATGGGAAGAAAACGCAGAAGAAAAGAAGGCCAATCATTCATTTCCTTGATGATTCGATCATCAAATTTTTTAGCCTCGCCGGATTTCAATTGCTCAGCAAAAAGCGTCCGCTGATTGGATCCATACACTTCAGAAGCATGACACAGATAATTGGTACTACTGTCATTGATCAGGTAAAGACTAAGGTTTTGGTCATTGATTGGAATAAATGCCAAATAGATTCCCTGATCTTTGGGAGCAGAAATAGCAGTCGGGATTTCGTCTTTTTCAGATTCGGATTCCTTTTCTCCAAAAAATGCAGATTCTGCTGCATGAATCACTACGGCTTCGGATTTCAAGGCAGGGATGATAAAACCATCCTCAATTTCAACTTCTATTCTTCCACTGGAAGAGATTCGCTTTATGATTCCTTCTTCCTTGCCGTGAAGTAGCCTTACGCGATCACCGATGTTCATGAGTTTAATGCTTCTTTATAGGTGTCAATTGCCCGTTGCCTTGCAAATTTATGATCAACGATGGGTTTTGGATACTTATCTGTCCCCAATTCCGGAATCCATTTTTTGATATACTTCAAATCCTTGTCAAATTTTTCGGTTTGGGATTCAGGATTGAATACTCGGAAATAGGGCTGAGCGTCTGTACCCGTTCCCGCCGCCCATTGCCAGCCTCCATTATTGGATGCCAATTCAAAATCCAGAAGTTTTCTTGCAAAATAGGCCTCACCCCATCGCCAGTCAATTAATAGGTGCTTGGTGAGAAAAGAAGCCACGATCATTCGAACTCGATTGTGCATATATCCTGTCGCGTTGAGTTCGCGCATGCCTGCATCGACAATAGGGTATCCCGTTTTTCCTTGACACCAAGCTTCGAATTCCTGCTCATTGTTTCTCCAAGGAATTTGATCGTAGGCAGGCTTGAAAGCCTTGTCAACTACTTGTGGATTGAAGGCTAAAATAGTCATGTAAAACTCCCTCCAAATCAGCTCATTCAAATAAGTCGCATTTAGCTTGGCTGCAATTTTAGCTAATCTCCGAATGGAAATCGTACCGAAACGAAGGTGAATTCCTAAACGGCTTGTGCCATGAATTGCGGGAAAATTCCGGGTCTTATCATAGAGTTTGATAATGTCTTCATCCGTCTCCATAGGAGGGATTTCTATGCTTGATTTTTCAAAACCAACTTCCTTAAGGCTAGGGAGTGGCAGTGGTTTGGTAGAAAAAAGATTTTTCCACTGATAATTAGCAAGAGGTTCAATTTTCTGCTCATTGAATTTTCCCAACCAAACCTTACTAAAGGGAGTGAAGACTTTATAAAATTCCCCGGAACCGTTTAGGACTTCTCCAGGTTCGAAAATCATTTGATCCTTAAAGGTGAAAAATTCCGCTCCGTGTTTTTTGAGTAAATCGGATACAGCCTGATCCCGCTCTTTTGCATAAGGTTCATAATCCCGGTTTGTGTAGACTGCCTGTATGGAATATTCCTCCAATAAGGATTTATAAATTTCCAATGGCTTTCCGATTCGGACGATCATGGAACTTCCTTTTTTCTCGAGTTGTGATTTTAGCTTTGTGATTTGATCATGAATAAATCCAACTCGTGCATCGTCTTTATCTTCCAGTTTTTCCAGAATATTCTGATCGAAAATAAAGACAGGAAGCACATTTTTTTCTTGCTGCAGGGCATAAAAAAGCCCGGTATTATCATCGAGTCTCAGGTCTCTTCTAAACCAAAAAAGGGTGACTTTTTCCATTTATTCTTTTTTAAAAGGAAAGCAAATTTGCCTTGAATTGTTTCGACTAAAGATTGGGTAGAGGGAGGTATTGAACCGGTCGATTGTAAGTGGAGTCAAGCTTGTTTTCCAATGGCGTTAAATCAATTTGTTGCCAATCTTCTCCATCATTATACCGCAAGAAGTAATCGGAGTCTTCTACAAGGCTAGAGCTTCGTTTTTTCTTTCGAATGATTTTTTCAAACAACTCTGAGAAAGAATTGAAGGAAACGTTTTGGGAAAGGGCTACCCCATAAGTTGCCACATTTCTGGAAAGAGAAAGCGAGGTAAAGGTGTTGAAATTATTTCGGTTGAATATTCTGATTCGGTAAACGCCATCTTCTGTCAAGAGATATTCCGCTTGCCAGTCTCCGATGATTGCCGCAGCTCCTGCCTGTCCTGTATTGTCTGTAAAACCTCCATCACGGGACACTCGCAATCTTCCGTCCAGGAAGGTATATGCTACACTAAGCTGAAAGGTCTCGAGTGCATTTTGATCTAATGTAGCCAAGTCGACATTGATTTCCAGATTTTTATCCACCTGTCCTAAAAATGAATTAAGCTGAGCGGAAAGTAATTGTCCGAGGCTGTTTGAGAGGGAGTTGACTCCGGCAAATTGTCCTTCTGGAGAAAATGAACGGGTCATAATCACTGAGAATACCTGACGGTTCATTTCCTGTTCATCATTGGCAACTCGGGACTGGAAGGAAGAAATGGCAGTTTGTAAATCCCCTGTATTAGGGAATTCGGAGAAATCAAACCCAAATTCAATATCAGGGGAGAGCAACTCACCATTAAGTTCCATGATGACACCTACCGGATATCGACGGTTAGCTACTGTATTTTCCTGCCCGGAAGTCGTACTGGTCGCCAAAAGAGGTTGGATGGATACCGATTCTTCATAGCGGGCTGTCAGATCCATGACTCCTTGATAAGGGTCCCCATACCAAGAAATTCGACCTCCTGGGTCTACTGTAAAGTCTTTCTTTACCACATTATAAAGTGAGAAATTATATGTGGCTTCTGTGACTTCATAGGTGCCATTCAGGGAAAAAGCTCCTTGTGTATCGATATTCATAGTTAAAACACCCTTCCCTCTTCCCGAAATTTTTTCTTGGGTTCGCGGGTCAATAATGATTTCCGCATAGGCATCTGGAGTGACATCCAAAACGAAGTTCATTTGGACATTTTGGATATCCAATCGATTGATTTCCTCGCTTAATCCTTGTACAGAAACCGTGTCGTAAATATTGATAAAGTGGATGTAATCTTCGCTGACCTGTTCATCACTGCTGGAAAGTGGAATAAAAATTCGAGTGTCAGGCTGACTGGTAGCTCTAGCATCGATGACCAAATTAGAAGTAGTGCCTGTAATATCTAGCCCTCCTGTGACATAGACGTTACCATAAAAGACTTCATTGTCCTTGGCACTGGTGTTCATCACTTGGAAATTATTCAAGTTGGCATGAATATCCAGCAAAATATCCTTGATTCCCTGATAAGTTAGTCCTCCGTTAAGGTTGGCGGTATTTCCCCGGACATCTTTTGCAACTAATCGATCAAAACGGATTGCCCCCGGTGTAAACAGAATACTTCCATCCAATTGGTAGAGAGTATTTAGGAAGTTGACCCGAACTTTTCCCTTATTGATTTTTCCTTCCCCTATAAGAATGGGTTTGATAGGATCACCTTGCAATTGGATGTTACCAGAAATGCTGCCTCCCATATCAGAGAGGTAATTAGAAAGGAATGGTTCGAAGATGGCTAATTCCGCATCCTCCAAATCTCCTTTCAAGTCAAAATTTAAATCTCCTAATCCCAGCGAACCTGAGAGGTCGATTGTTTTTTTACCATTTAGGACATTTTCAATATTTAGATCTAAGGCATTATCATCAAGACTTGCTTGTGTAATCAAATCACCAACTGGGATTTCATTGATCGCTAAGCCGTTAATGGTGATTTGGGAATTTAGAATCAATTGGTCATCCGCACCAAAATAAGCCGTAACCAATCCATTGATTGCTCCTTCATATTCCTGCGGGGCAAAGGTATTTAGGATGTTGGCATTTACATCTTTCAGAGAAAGGGTCCATTTTTTTTCTACTGATTTACCAAGAACGCCTTCAGCTTTGATTTCTTGATTTCCGGAATGTAGTCGCAAATTTTCAAATACGACCGAGTTCGGAAGGATGCGAATTTGATTATCGGTATCAAATTCCCAGTTGTTGCTCAAAACTTCCAATTGGGATTTAAGCATCTGAATTTTAGTCTCCTCTGCCGAAAACTGTGCGACCGCGTTAATTCTTGCATGGCTTTGGGTGGAATCCTGATCCAAAGCAAAATTCAAATCTAAAGCTTCATTATTCCATATTGCTTCAAATCCCAAATTGCTGAAATCCAGCTTTCCTCCGAGGTTTTGTTGCTTGGAGAATACGTAGAAGGAAGCCAGGATTTCTGGTCCATTGATGAATTTTGAGGTATTAAAGTCAATATTTACATCCCGGGCTTCATTTCCTTGGAATCGGATCGTATCAATCCCTGTAAAGAAGTTGAAAATCGTGTTTTCGCTCGTCTGATAAAAAGCACCTTCGATCAGTGTGTTTTTGGAGATGTATAGATCTGGCTGAACCAAGTGCAGAATTGGATTAATGTTGATTAGCCTAATATTCAAATCCAGATTATAGGGCAAATTGAAGTTCTGGTCCAAATCAGCAATTGGAGGATCTTCCTGAGTCAGAATTGCTAAGTATTGATCGAGTAGGAAAGGCAAGTCCTTACTCATTTGATTTAGATTGAACTGACCTGATGCCCCAGCTACTATGTAGTCTGAATTGAGGGACATGGTGCGGGTGCCTCCGGCAAAAAGTGATTGGAAGCTAAAATCTCCCAAATCCAAAACCCGGTCTTCATAGCCAATCATAATGTCTTTAAACCGCATGATACCAGTCAGCTTATCGAGCTCTATTCCCCGAGTATCCATTTCCAAATATCCATGGACAAAGGCTGAAGTGTCAATTAAATTAATTGCCTGGAGATTGGCTGAATCCAACTGAAGTCGGATATTGATCGATTCGAAGCTTTCTTTCAAATTGATAGAACCTGATCCATTTAAAGCCAAATTTGGATCTTGGATGGAAAGATTTCCTTCAAATAGTTCCAAACCATATTTCGCATCAGTCTGAATATTGGTGTAATCATATCCCAATAGCCCTAGATTGGAAATGGAAGCATTGAGGTCCAATAATAGGTCTTCTGCATTGCTGCCTTGCAAATCCACATTCCCTGCAAGAGAAACTTTTTGAAGCAGGTCGGGTCGATCAGAAAGAATTCCAAGATTAAGATTGTTGATTTGAACCTTGGAAACGATAGAGTTGATGTCTCCTTTTTTATCGAAGTTTACACGACCATTCAAACTTCCTATTGAGGTTTTAAAATCCCCATTGGTGGTAAACCGGTTTAGCAATCCTGCGAAATCGGCATTAAGGCGGATAGTTCCCAATTTGTTTACCTGCTTCGCTATGTCTGCTCCAAGGTAAGGACTCAGGTCTCGTGTCTGTATTGTGGAATTTTTTAGAGCAAGATTGATGTAGGTTTCTGAAATTTCAGGAAGTCCGTCAAGATAAAATGCCCCAAATATTTCCGTTTTTTGGCCTATTCTAAGTAAAAATTCATCTGATTTGATTTCGGCAATTGGACCTGTTACTTCACCGCTCAGGATGATTTGGTCTTCGATATTCGGTAAAGAAGGAGCGAAAAAATTCAAGTCTCCCAGCCCCAGGATGGTTTCCTCCATACGAGCAAGGATTTTCACATCAGTGACGAAATTGGAAAGAGAAGCAGGGGAGTCGTATTCAAATTTGAGGTATTCCCGGATATGACTTTCATTGCTGACCAGTTTCAAATGGTCGAATTCCATATAGGTGGGAGCGAAGGTGAAATTGGTTTTGAATTCTTTGATTTCTAGTCCAGAAGCAATTTCTTTCCCAGATAGATGACCAATTTCCAGTTTTACGCCTCCTCCTTCGGTTACAAAATTTGAGGCAGACAACTGAATGTCTGAAAACCGCATCCGATTGTAATCTAAGCCTTCTGTAATGGGCTCTGAATTGCCATTTATTAAGGCAAACTCCGAATTGCGGAAATCAATTGAAGTGATCGAAAACTTCCCGCCACCTGAACTTTCACTCGAGCCAAAAGCCTCGCTCAATTCATTGATCCATTGGTTGATATTCATAATGGAATCTCCCTCATGGGTAATCAACTGGACTTTTGCCTGCTCAATCCGAACTTGATCGATGGTCGGATTGCCTTTAGCCAGAAGAGACTTGAGTTCAAAGTCCACAAAGGCTTCTTTTGCGCCGATCATCAGACTATCATGAGTATCCCGAATTTCGAGATTTTGAATGGTCAAAGCATCCCACCAAGTAATCTGAATTTTATCGATGGAAGCGGTGAAATTGGTGCGATCATTTAGATAGCTTGTCACCCGATCAATGAGCCAATTCTGTACAGGATTAAATTGAACCAGTGCTCCGATGAGCAGAATTAAGACTAAAAAGTAAAATACCACCCAAAGCAGCACACGGAAGGTCTTGTGTAAAAAATCCGTAACTTTCGGCTTCTTTTCCAATGGGTACTAGAGATATTTATATACTGGCTATAGAGTCTTCGTGTGACGAAACTTCTGCCTCTGTCATCTATAATGGCAAAGTACTTAATAATATTGTCGCCACACAATCTGTCCACGAAAAATATGGGGGAGTAGTTCCCGAATTGGCTTCTCGGGCTCATCAGGAAAACATAGTTCCTGTGGTATCAGAGGCTTTGTCCTCGGCAGGGATTTCCAAAAATCAGTTGTCGGCAATCGCCTTTACGAGGGGGCCTGGTTTGATGGGAGCCTTGTTAGTTGGAGTAAGTTTTGCAAAGTCCCTAGCTCAAGCACTTGATATTCCATTGATCGAAGTCAATCACATGCAAGCGCATGTTTTGGCACATTTCATTGAAGACCCTAAGCCTTCATTTCCTTTTCTTTGCCTGACCGTGAGTGGAGGACATACACAGTTGGTTTTGGTGAAAGATCATTTAGAAATGGAAGTCATCGGAGAAACACGGGATGATGCCGTAGGTGAAGCTTTTGACAAGACGGCTAAGCTATTGGGCTTGCCTTATCCGGGAGGACCTTTGATTGATCGATATGCTAAAGAAGGTAATCCCAAGGCTTTCCAGTTTCCTGTTACCCGGATGCCGGGTCTGGATTTCTCCTTTAGTGGGATAAAGACAGCTGTACTTTATTTCCTTCAGGATAAAATGAAGGAGAATCCAAATTTTATTCAGGAAAATCTTCCGGATCTTTGCGCTAGCATTCAATATACCCTGATTGAAATGCTTCGCATAAAACTCGAAGAAGCTTCAAAAAAGCTCAAAATCAAAGAAATTGCAATTGCTGGAGGAGTCTCTGCAAATTCAGGTTTAAGAAATACCCTGACTCAATTAGCAAAGAAAAAGGGATGGAACTTATACATTCCAAAATTTGAATATTGTACAGATAATGCAGGCATGATTGCTATTGCGGCTCATTATAAATTCCTAAAGGAAGAATTTTCTTCCTTGGATGTCACCCCATTAGCCAAAATGAAAATCTGATATGGCTACAAAAAAGAAATTTGAGAAGATTATTAATATTAAAAACAAAAAGGCCAGTTTTCAATTTGAATTTTTGGAAACGTACGTGGCTGGCTTGGTTTTGAAAGGAACTGAAATCAAATCCCTTCGGGAAGGGAAAGTATCTTTGACTGAATCCTTTTGTATTTTTTTAGATGATGAATTGTATGTTCGGCAGATGCACATTGCACCGTATTCCATGGCTGCGAGCTATAATCACGAGGCGGTAAGGGATCGAAAATTACTTTTGAATAAAAAAGAACTTGAAAAACTCCGCACGAAGTCGCAGGAAAAAGGGCTGACTATCATTCCTGTTCGTATATTTATCAATGACCGAGGGTTGGCTAAAATGGAAATTGCTCTTGGTCGTGGTAAAAAGATGCACGACAAACGACAGGATTTGAAGGAAAAAGATGCCAAAAGAGAACTTCAGCGAATGGCCCTTAAGTGATGCGTACGGGATCTGTAGGCAGACCATGCTGCCTGTCTACAAAAAACCTTCCCGCGATTCGGCTTTAATTACACAATTGCTTTTTGGAGAGTGCTATCAGGTCTTGGCTGTTTCCCAAGATCATCAGTGGTACCGTATTTTTCATGAGGATAGTAGGATAGGAGGATGGATATCTGCCAAGTCCCTAAAGGAAATCCAACAGCAGGATTATTTGAATTTCCTAAGTCAGGACTTTCAGGTAGTGACCAGTCCAATTGCTGCAATTGAATACCAAGGAACAAACCTCTATCTTCTCCCAGGTAGCCGACTTCATTTTTCAGAACTGGAACTTTTCAATTGGCAGGATACCATTGGGTTTACTGGTACAAGTCGAAGTCATGCTCATCGAGCGGATCGGGAAGAGTTGATCGAGATTGCTCTACGATATATTAATGCCCCTTGGCAACCTGGGGGAAGAAGTATTTTTGGATTGGATGAAGCATTGGGATTTGCTTTGATATACACCATTGGAGGCTACACTTGGCATGCAGCCGCATTGCCGGGAAGGATTTTGCCTTTCAATCATGCCATGCCGGGAGATTTATTTATTTTTCATGATGAACAAAAACGGATCGATCATTTTGCGATCTACTTAGGACTAGAAGAAGTCCTTTGGATGGATCATAAAATGCGCGTTTCGGATTTGGACGAATGGCAAAATTACCTGGCAAACAATCGCCCAACTGAGGTGGTTTTGGAAGCTAGATCAGTATTTGGATTGTGATGGAAAAGCGTGTGTTGGTATTAAATCTGGATCATTCTCCGGTAGCAGTCGTATCGGTTCAAAAAGCCATTGTGCTTACTCTTTTGGAGAAAGCAACAATTCTTTCAGTATATGAACTTTTACAAATCCGTACCATCAGCCGGAATTTTGAATATCCAGCCGTTATCCGACTCAATCAATATAAGAATATTCCCTACAGAGGGGTTCTACTCAATCGGGCTAATCTTTTTCGTCGGGATAATGGGGAATGTCAATACTGTGGATCGAATCGTCACCTTACTATAGATCATGTTCTTCCCCGTTCTAAAGGTGGGAAGACCTCTTGGACTAATTTGGTTACGGCCTGTAACCGATGCAATGTGAACAAAGGTGATAAAACCCCAGAAGAAGCTGGAATGCCTTTGAAGATTACTCCTTTTAAACCTACACTATCCTATTTCTTGGCGGATTATGCCGAAAGACACGCTGCGGAATGGCTACCTTTTTTGAATGCAAAAGTTATTCAGTCCTAATTTCTTTTTTGGCAAAAAAATTGCCACAACACCCGCATGAGAATTACCATTTTAAGCTTTCTTCTAATTTCTTTCTTTGGAATTTCATCTGCTCTTCAAGCCCAGCAATTGATCGGGAAATGGCAGTTGGTATATTTTGATGGGATAGATCAAATTAGAAACTCTCCTGAATTCCGGGAAGCTACTGCCACAGCTCGAGCAAATATGGAATATCGGATCAAAAATCGACTGGAAAATACTGTTTATGAGTTTTTTGGTGAGGATTCCTTGAAATATACCGATATGGTCAATCAAAAATTAGTGTTGCGAAAAGCTACTTTTGAAGTGGATGAAAACAACACTCTTTTTATAAAACATGAGGATTTAGTTCGAAGAGCTCAAATCGTGGAATTGAGTGAGAACAAGCTTGTTCTTCAGCCAATTTCTCAATCCGGGACCTTGGGCAGATTGATTTTTGAGCCTTATGTAGAGCCTGAAGAAGACTGATTTTTTTCCTTCTAAATCCTACAAGTCTAATTTTAATTGCTCGGGAAGCAACCTAAAGCTATTCCGGTGCCATGGAGTTTTTCCATGCTTGATAATTCCCTCTCGATGTACTTTGGTGGGATAGCCGGCATTGGATTCCCAACCGTAATGAGGGAATTCTTGGGCCAAATTTTCCATGAATTGATCTCGGTGAACCTTAGCCAAAATGGAGGCAGCTGCAATGCTCGTGAATTTGCCGTCACCCTTGATCACACAAGTGAATGGTAACTCCAAATCCGAATTCCAGCGATTTCCATCAATAAGCAGATGTTCAGGTTGAGTTTGCAGGGCTAAAACCGCTCGTTTCATGGCCAAAAAAGAAGCATTCAAGATATTGATCTGATCAATTTCAGCTACGGAAGCTTCCCCAAGAGCCCAAGCAATAGAAGCATTTTTGATTTCTTCTACCAATTCTTCCCGCTGGGTTTTGCTTAGTTTTTTAGAGTCATTGATCCAGGGGTTTTCATAGATGTTTGGCAAAATCACGGCAGCAGCTACCACCGGACCCGCCAGGCATCCTCGTCCTACTTCATCACATCCGGCTTCCAGTCGATTAGCTTCTAAATAGGGGAGCAGTGGCATGAACTTCTGGTCTTTGCTCTTTATAGAATTTATGGATCATCTCAGCAACTAGTCCTGTCCATCCCGTTTGGTGGGATGCACCGAGTCCTTTTCCGCTATCTCCATGGAAATACTCATAAAAGAGAATATAATCTTTAAAATGAGGGTCTTTTTGGAATTTTTCATCGGTTCCATAAACCGGGCGATTGCCATTTTCATCACGCATGAAAATTTTCATGCAGCGAAGGGAAAGTTCCTTGGCAACCATATCCATGGTGAGGTAATTTCCAGAACCTGTTGGGTATTCTATGGAAAAATCTCCTCCATAGTAGAAATTAAATTTCTTGAGGGATTCAATGATCAGGTAATTGATAGGAAACCAAATCGGACCCCGCCAGTTGGAGTTTCCTCCAAACATTCGAGTGTCAGATTCGCCCGGAGTGTATCGAATTGAATAAGTGTCCCCATTCATTTTTAAGGCATAGGGATGATTCAAATGGAATTTAGAAAGCGAACGAATTCCAAAATCACTTAAGAATTCCTCTGAATCCAACATTTTGTGGAGTACACTGCGCATTCGGTGCCCGCGGAGCAAGGAGAATAAGCGTCGTTTTTCTTTTCCGGGATGAATCCAGCTGGAAACTAGTGCAGCCAATTTGGGCTTTTCCTTCATGAAAAAGTCCAGTCGCTTCTTGAATTCCGGTAAACTGTCAAATAATTCCTCACGTATGGGTTCCACAGCGAACAAAGGTATTAGACCGACAATAGACCTTACCTTTAGCTTTTTGGCGTCTTTTCCTTTAAAGTGGAAAATATCATAGAAAAACTGATCCTCCTCATCCCAAAGGGAAATATGCTCACGGGAAATATTATTCATGGCACCCGCGATATACAGGAAATGCTCTAAAAACTTGGTTGCGATAAACTGGTATACCTTGTTGAACTCGCACAAATCCAAGGAAATACGGAGCATATTCAAGGAGAACATCGCCATCCAAGAAGTGCCATCGGCTTGTTCCAGTTTGCCTTGGTAATATTCAGCAGCGGAGCGATCAAAAATGGAGATATTATCTAATCCCAAGAAGCCACCTTCGAAGATATTGTTGCCTTCACTGTCTTTTCGATTTACCCACCAAGTGAAATTGAGCATGAGCTTATGCATGGCTCGCTCGAGGAATTCAGAATCACCAACTCCATTATTGGCTTTTTTGTCAATTTGGTATACTCGCTGAACCGCATAAGCATGCACTGGTGGGTTGACATCTGAGAAGTTCCATTCATAGGCTGGAATCTGTCCATTTGGATGCATATACCATTCGCTGAGAAGCAACAGGAGCTGTTGCTTGGCAAATTCAGGATCAATCCTAGCTATCGGAATGCAATGAAATGCTAAGTCCCAAGCTGCATACCAAGGATATTCCCATTTGTCGGGCATGGAAATGATATCGTAATTCTGAAGATGTCGCCATTGATGATTTCTTCCTTTTTTACGTTCTACAGGAGGAACATAGCGACCGGGATCGCCTTCTAGCCAGCGCTCAACATCATAATAATAAAATTGCTTGGACCACATCATCCCAGCAAATGCCTGGCGCTGAATCATCTTGAGATCAGGATCTGTGACCCGATGCTGCAAATGAGCGTAAAATTCATCTGCTTCTCTTTTTCTGGCATTTAGACATTCATCGCAGATATGTAGCGGATGATCATCCAATTGATGCTGAAGACGAAGTTTTACCTCTACACTTTCCCCGGCAGGGATATCAAACTTGAATATGGCTGCAGCTTTGGTTCCAGTGAATTTTGGATTCAACTTGGAAGCATCCCCATGAACTACAAAATCATTGATGCCGTCTTTAGGGTATTTTTTCTCATTATGAATCCCGTATAAACGTTCTCGATTGGTTTCATTATCACAAAAACGGATATCGGGGTTTCCATTGAATGTAATCGAGTAGTTTCCTGATTTGGGATTGAAGGCTTTGATGCAATTCGAGCGGACAAGGTTCAGTTTCGGCATAAAAGGCTCATGACCCGTAAACCAAGTTTTTCGAAACCAAAGCGTTGGCATCACCCAAAGAGGAGCAGATTCCGGTCCTCGGTTGTGAATTGTCACTTTTGCTACAATATCCTCCGCATCATTTTTGGCGTATTCAATGAAAATGTCAAAATATTTATCTTCATCAAATACTCCCGTATCCATCAATTCATATTCGGGATCGGTCTTTTGCCTTTTTTGGTTTTCAAGGAGTAATTTTTGATATGGGGATTCTGCCTGAGGATACTTGTAAAGCATCTTCATGTAGGAATGAGTCGGCGTGGAATCCAAGTAGTAATAGATTTCTTTTACATCTTCTCCGTGATTCCCCTGATTTCCGGTTAGGCCAAAAAGTCGCTCCTTGATAAAAGGATCTTTTCCGTTCCAAAACGCCCAAGCCAGGCAAAGCTTTTGTTTGTGGTCAGAAATTCCTCCAATGCCTTCTTCTCCCCATCGGTAAGCTTTGCTTCTGGCTTCATCATGGGTTACGTTTTCCCAGGCAGCACCATCGGGACTGTAATCCTCCCGGACGGTTCCCCATTGTCTTTCCGTTAGATAGGGGCCCCATTTCTTCCAATGCTTTTTAAATTCCCGATCCTCTTGTAATCGTATATGTTCAGCTAACATGTAGGTTCTTCTTGAGCAGTGCCGAAATTAGACTTTTTCAGTCACTTAAGCTCAAAAATAGGAATCCTGTTTCAGTAATCCTTCAATTAGGATAGGGGAGAAAAAGAAAGGGGATTTTGATCTGAACCTACAAATTCTGAAGAAACGGCAGTTTTTGGATTGGCTTGCGTGATTTTTTCCAAAATTTCAGGCCATTCTTCACACCATAGCTGGAAAAATGCAGGGTTTTGGTGAAATCCTTGAATATGTTTTTCGAAGAAAGAAAAGTCAAAATTCTTTCCTTCAATCGCAATTTGGTGCTTCTCAGCATCTAAAGCATTGCAAGCCTGTTCATATTGACCTGCCACAGGAATCATCATCACTGGTTTTCCAAAATAAGCTGCTTCGCAAACTGATTCAAATCCAGCTGTGCAGACCAAGCCTTTGCAGGTAGCCATATCATTGAGAAACTTTTTATCATTCACCTGATGGAAGGAAAGGTTTGGAAGTGGCTGTTCAATTTCAGGAGCCCCTTTTTTATCCCAATAGGCTTTGATATGAAAGCTTGGGTTTGATTTTGCGAATTTGATAATTTCAGTGGAATACCCAGGGTTTACCAAATAGGCAAGGTAAAATTCTCCCGATGATGGAGTCAATAATTGAAGTTCTTTTCGCAATAATGGAGGGACAACTTCGATTTTCGAATTTTGTGCTTGTGTAGGTTTAAAACTTAGGGCAAGTAAGCGGCTAGCTCCCCAAGCAGTCATTTTGGTATTGAGGAGAAATAATTCCTTGGCAAAGCCTTTGGAAGGAGCAAAAGAAAAATCAGCTTGAAAAGCCAAATATTGGTGTCCAATCGCCCAAAATTCAACATTGGGTCTATAAATTCCATTGTATAAACCTCCCAGAAGATCGTAAAAATTCAAAATGACATCAGGCTTGTGGTGGTTAACCAAGACATCAATTTGATGGAGACTTTTTAGAAAGGTCCGGAACTTTAGAGAATTTTTCCAGATAGTTTTCCCCAGAAGGATTCGTTTTTCTGCTCGATCTGTTTCAAAATTGGGACTCTCAATCCAGTGGATTTTTGATTTGATTTCTCTGGAAAAAAATTCAGGTATTGCTCTTCTTTTGCTTTTTCCCAAAACCACCCCACAGAGTTCATGTCCCTGCGATCGAAGTAAACTTGCAAAAGATATGGCTTGGGTCATGTGACCCCGACCTTCTCCCTGTACAATGAATAGGAATTTCATGATCGAAATGCAGGCGAATTCAAGTCATCATCTTGCGAAGAGCGAAAGGAGACTTGGCGTAAGGGAATGATGCTATCCTCCTCTACCTCTTTTTTAGGGTCTTCAAAAAAGCTTCCGATTTGATCGGTTTGGATTGATTTGAAATCAATCTCGCTATAATAGATCAACTGCCAATTACCTTCATGGTCTTCAGCTAGGGCAGACATAGTCTCCACCCAATCTCCAGAATTGAGGTAATGAATTCCCTCGATTTCCCGGTTTTCGGCTTTATGTATATGTCCACAAATGATCCCGTCACAACCTTTTGCTCTAGCCATTTTGGCAAGCTCTGTTTCATATTGATCGATGTATGAAACAGCCGATTTTACTTTTGCTTTAACATATTGTGAAAGAGAAAAATAGGGCAAGCCTCGCTTAAATCGATAATGATTGACGACTCGATTTAGCCAAAGCAAAAAAGTGTATCCTATATCTCCCAAATAGGCAATCCATCTAAGATTGGTCGTAATGCTGTCAAAAATATCTCCATGCGTAATGAAATATTTCTTGCCTTTCGATTCATAAATCATGTCGGTTTGAATGGAAAGTTTTCCAATCTGAAGGGGTAGGATTTGATCCAAAAAGTCGTCATGATTGCCCCGAAGGTAAAATACCTGGGTGTCGTGATTTTCAATCATCTTTAGAATCCGATTGAAAAAGCGGGTATGTTTCCGCTTCCAAGTACCTGATTTTTTAAGTTGCCAGCCATCGATAATGTCACCGTTTAAAATGAGATTATCACAGCGATATTGTTTCAAAAACCGAACGATTTCTTTAGCCTTTGACCCTTTGGTCCCAAGATGGACGTCGGATACTATAATTGTTTTGAAATGTGTCTTCACAAATTGGGTTTTACTCAAAAGTAGCGGCCTGATGTAAATCAGTTATGTTTAGTTTGTTACTATTTTGCTATTTTTTCCAAATTAAATTTGGTTAAAGTGAAGTATTTGTTAACTGATTGTGAAAAAGTTTGGTCAATCGTGTTGCTTTATCAAGACGAGAACATTTGTCTGTAATTTTTCCGCAAGTGGTAAAAAGCTTTTGAAGGCCGTTATATAGTTTCGTTGCGGAATAAAACTCAATGAATTATGCAACGATTACTCTTGGTTTTTGGGCTCTTTTTGTCGACCCAACTAGCTTGGGCACAAGAGCCGATTTATAAAGGGAATTATGAACTAGCTGCACGGTTTTCACCGGATAAGCTGGAGAAAATGATTTTTTCTACATCCGTAAATCCGCATTGGATGAGAAAATCCGAGCGCTTTTGGTATGAATATGAAACTTCGGATGGCAAGCGATGGTATGTTGTAGATCCTGTTCGTAGGACGAAAACAGAACTTTTCGATCGGGATAAGTTAGCTGCAGAAATCACGAAAGTTGTCAAGGATCCATTCGATGGTCAGCATTTGAAATTGGATGATTTGAAATTGATGGATGATGAAAATACCCTTCGCTTCAAAGTGAAGAGTACTGCCGATGTCCTGAAGTCCGATTGGGCTGAGATCAAGGAAAAAAACAAAAATGCCAAGGACTCACTAGAGAAGAAAGTCCATACCTTTCTATACAACATTTCCTCTCAGACTTTGACTGAGATTGAAACTGAAAAAGATCCGAAGCGTCTTTCGTGGGCGAATATTTCACCGGATTCATCCAAGGTCGTCTACGCAAAGAACTTCAATTTGTATTGGATGGATAAGGAGAATTTCCTGAAAGCTGTGAAGGATGAGAAGGATTCAACCATCGTGGAAAATCAATTAACCACCGATGGGGAAAAGGATTACGAATACGGCTGGGGTGGTCGAGGTGATGATAATGTGGAGGAAGAAAAGAAAAAGGACGACCGAAAGCGAGTAGGGGTACTTTGGAGTGCAGATTCCAAGCAGTTTGTAATGACTCGGACAGATCAGCGTCAGGTAAAAGACCTTTGGGTGATCCATAATACACGAAACCCTCGTCCAACTTTGGAAACCTATAAGTATGCCATGCCTGGAGAAAAGGAGCAACCTCAGACAGAACTGTTGCATTTTTCCTTTGAAAGTATGGAGTTGAAGAAGCTTCCGATTTCAACTTTCAAAGATCAAACAGTGAGTTTGTGGTCTACTACGCCTGCCGCAAATACAAGAGATGATGATTTTCGTCCCGCAACTTGGCTAGGAGATTTGGATGAATTCTACTTTGCGATTACTAGCCGTGACCTGAAGCGAGTAGACGTTTGTCGTTGGAATCTGGCAACTAATGAAAAAGAAGTAGTTATCGAGGAGCGAAGTAATACTTACATTGATTTCAATAAGTTGGAACTGGTGGGCAATGACTTGATTTGGTGGTCTGAGCGAGACGGTTGGGCTCATCTTTACCTTTATGGCAAAGATGGAACTATGAAACGTCAGCTGACTTCCGGACCTTTCCATGTGGGTGGAGTTGCCAGAGTCGATGAGCGAAATCGAAAAGTCTATTTTGTGGCAAACGGAAGAGAAAAAGGGGAAGACCCATACTACGAGCATTTGTATAGTGTTAGTTTGGATGGAGGAGCAATCAGCCTGCTAAATTCTGGCGATTTCAATCATGAAATCGAGATGAATGACCAAGCTTCTTTCTTTGTCAATAATTTCTCCAGAGTGAATACTACGCCAGTTTCAGTATTGATGGATCGAAATGGAAACAAGGTGATGGACTTGGAAACTGCTGATTTGAGCCAGCTTTTTGCTGCTGGATATCAATTCCCTGAACCATTCAAATTCAAAGCTGACGATGGAATCACTGATCTCTATGGAGTGATGTACAAGCCTTTCGATTTTGACTCAACACGGAAATATCCATTGATTCAATATGTGTATCCAGGACCTCAAACGGAAGCTGTTAACAAGTCTTTTGGAAGAGGTATGGATAGAACGGACAGATTGGCTCAATTTGGTTTTGTGGTAGTGACTTTGGGTAACCGAGGCGGTCATCCAGCTCGCTCCAAGTGGTATCACAATTATGGCTATGGAGATTTAAGAGATTATGGTTTGGCTGATAAAAAAGCTGCCGTTGAGCAACTAGCAGATCGGTATTCTTTCATTGACCGAAATAAAGTAGGGATCCATGGTCACTCAGGAGGTGGATTTATGTCTACGGCTGCAATGCTTGTATATCCAGATGTATTTAAAGTGGCTATTTCTTCAGCAGGAAACCATGAGAACAACATCTACAACCGTTGGTGGTCTGAGAAGCATCATGGCGTGCTTGAGCGCGTGACTCCAAAAGGGGATACAACTTTCATTTATAGCATTGAGAAAAATCCTGATTTAGCGAAAAACTTGAAAGGACATTTGATGCTTTCTACAGGGGATGTGGACAATAATGTTCACCCTGCAGGAACAATTCGAATGGCTGAAGCTCTTATTAAGGCTGGAAAGCGATTTGAATTTGTGATTATGCCTGGGCAGCGACATGGCTATGGAAATATGCGCGAATACTTCTTCTGGAAGATGGGTGATTATTTCGTTCGCCACTTGTTGGGAGATAATACGCCTCCTCCGGTAGACATGGTCGAAATGCAGCGAGAGATTCCTAAGGATAAGTAAACACTATTTTCAAAGCCCAATTTGTTATTCAAATTGGGCTTTGTTTTGAAGTGATTTTGCTCAGTTTTTTTGAACAAATCCACTTCCAGTTTAAGGAGCAGGATTACCAAAAAGCCTCATAGTTTTTATCTATTGAAAAAAAATTTATATCCGTAAAATTTTTGGTAATTTCGTCATCCCTGAAATTAAATAATTAACTATAAACCATAAGAAATATGAGTAATCCACATGAAAATGGCAAAGGTGATTTGAGCAAATGCCCATTTCACAATGGCACTATGTTGCATGGCGCCGGAAAAGGTACTCAGAATGTTGATTGGTGGCCTAATCAACTGAATCTGAATATCTTGAGACAGCATTCTTCTTTGTCTAACCCAATGAGCGAAGACTTCAACTACGCGAAGGAATTCGCTTCTTTGGACCTTCCTCAGGTGAAAAAGGAGATCGAAGAAGTATTGAAAACTTCTCAGGATTGGTGGCCTGCTGACTATGGTCACTATGGTCCATTCATGATCCGAATGGCTTGGCATAGTGCTGGTACTTACCGAGTACATGATGGCCGTGGTGGAGCTGGTACAGGTACTCAGCGATTTGCTCCATTGAACTCTTGGCCTGATAATGCCAACCTGGACAAGGCGAGACTTCTATTGTGGCCTATCAAGCAGAAGTATGGAAAGAAACTTTCTTGGGCTGATTTGATGATCTTGGCAGGTAACGTAGCATTGGAATCCATGGGCTTCAAAACTTTCGGTTTTGGTGGTGGTCGTTCCGATGTATGGGAGCCTGAGCAAGACATTTATTGGGGATCTGAAAAAGAGTGGGTAGCCCACAGAAATCCAGAAGCTTTGGAATCTCCACTTGGAGCTACTGAAATGGGATTGATCTATGTAAATCCAGAAGGTCCAGATAAAAACCCTGATCCACTATTGGCAGCAAAAGCCATCCGAGAAACTTTCGGCCGTATGGCAATGAACGACGAAGAAACAGTTGCTTTGATTGCAGGCGGTCATTCCTTCGGTAAAACTCACGGTGCGGCAAACCCTGATAAATATGTAGGTCCTGAGCCAGCAGCAGCATCCATCGAAGAGATGAGCATGGGATGGACAAGTTCTTACGGTTCTGGTCATGGTGCTGATACTATTACTAGTGGTTTGGAAGGAGCTTGGACAAGTACTCCAGCAAAATGGAGCCACGATTATTTCAAGTTCTTGTTCGAATATGAGTGGGAATTGACTAAGAGCCCTGCAGGTGCTCATCAGTGGGTTGCGAAGGATGCCGAGGCAATTATTCCTGATGCACACATCCCAGGTAAATTCCACAAGCCGTTCATGTTGACTACGGACTTGTCAATGAGATTTGATCCAGAATACGAAAAAGTCTCCAGAAGATTCTATGAGAATCCTGATGAGTTTGCGGATGCATTTGCAAGAGCTTGGTTCAAATTGACTCACAGAGATATGGGACCAAAGACTCGCTATGTAGGTCCAGAGGTTCCTGAAGAAGATTTGATCTGGCAAGATCCGATTCCTGCAGTAAATCACCCATTGGTAGACGATAAAGATATCGCTGCTTTGAAGGCTAATATCTTGGCTTCCGGATTGTCCGTAGCTGAATTGGTTTCTACCGCTTGGGCTTCTGCTTCTACGTTCCGTGGTTCTGATATGAGAGGTGGCGCCAATGGTGCTCACATCCGATTGGAGCCAATGAAAAATTGGGAGGCTAACAACCCAGTTCAACTTTCTAAAGTATTGGGTGTTTTGGAAAGCATTCAAGAAGAATTCAACAGCACTGCCGAAGGAGGCAAGAAAGTTTCTTTGGCAGACTTGATCGTTTTGGCAGGTTGTGCAGCAGTTGAAAAAGCTGCTAAAGACGCTGGATTCGATGTGACTGTTCCATTCACTCCAGGTCGTATGGACGCTTCTCAAGAGCAAACTGAAATCGAATCCTTTGAGTATCTAAGACCAGTTGCTGATGGTTTCAGAAACTACATCGCGAAAGATTGCGAAGTGAAGGGTGAAGAATTGCTGATTGACAAGGCTCAATTGTTAACTCTTACAGCTCCAGAAATGACTGCCTTGGTAGGTGGTTTGAGAGCAATGGGTGCCAATTGGGACGGGTCCAAGCATGGTGTTTTCACTGATAAGCCTGGTCAATTGACCAATGACTTCTTCGTGAATGTTCTTGATTTGGGTACTACTTGGAGAGCAACTAATGACAAGAACAACATCTTCGTAGGAAGTGATCGTAAGACTGGCGAACCTAAGTGGACTGGAACTCGCGTTGATTTGATTTTCGGTTCCAATACTGAATTGAGAGCATTGGCTGAGGTTTATGCTTCCGCTGATGGAGCTGAGCAGTTCGTTCAGGACTTCGTGAATGCTTGGAATAAAGTGATGAACTTGGATCGTTTTGATCTAGCTAAATAAAATCACCTCATATATTTTAAAAAGTGGCTCTCAAAAGGAGCCACTTTTTTTGTGTTTATGGATTCCTAATTCTTCTCAAAATCAAACAGGTTTCAGTTTTTTCAGTTTAAAAAGGCATGAGACAAAATCGATTTTTCATCCTATTCCTGTTGGTTGCTAGTATGTCCTTTGCTTGCCATGCTCAGAGCAACTCCAACGACTCCAAATCTCCTTATAAATACAAAACAGCTTCTTGGGATGGAATAGGTAAAGTTTACATGGGAAGGGAAATTTCCCATATTATGGGTTTTGCGGGGAAAGATTGGCTTGAGCGGGATTCTCGAGAAGCAGAAGAAGGCGTTTCTTTGGCAATCAAAAATTTACCGATCACCCCAAACAGTGTTGTCGCTGATATTGGCGCCGGATCGGGCTATTATTCCTTTCGGATAGCTCCCCTTGTTTCTGAAGGAAAGGTTTACGCGGTGGACGTTCAAGATGCAGCCGTTGAATATTTGAATCGGCGGAGTCAGGAATTAGGAATTGAAAATGTAATTGCTGTTAAAGGATCATCGACCTCGCCTAATTTACCTGAAAATGCTATCGATCTGGCAATTTTTGTGGATGTGTACCATGAGTTGGAATTTCCGGAGGAAATGCTCCAAAACCTACGCAAATCTCTGAAATCTGATGGCAAAATTCTTTTGATTGAATACCGGGGAGAGGATCCTTCAGTTCCTATCAAACCATTGCATAAAATGACAGTGCGTCAAGCCAAAAAGGAATTGGAAGCGAATGGATTTGAACTGGTAGAGAATGGGCAGTTTTTAAAGATTCAACACTTTCTGGTCTTTCAAAAAAAAGAGGAGTAATCAAAGCGTATAGCCACTTAGGATTTCTCCATCAGATACCCGTTTTAAGTAAGAAACTACTTTCCCATCAGTACCGACCTCACAAACTCTGTAGCTTGGGAATGGATTGCCCCAATTTCCTCCAAAGTGTCCTGACCATAGAAAGGGCTTTTTGCGATAAAGCATCACACCATCTACATCATGGTCATGCCCATGGAAAATGCCTCGTACATTTGGATAGGAGGTAATTAGATTCATAAAATTTTTGCAGTCGATTCCATGTCGAGTCCACTCATTTTGGGAAATATGGACAAAGACCATCACATGAGGTAATTCCTGAAAAGCATCTAGTTTTTCTTTGGCAAAATCCAGATCTGCACAAAGGTATTCTCCCGCCTCATTGGAGCAATTCAAAAGAAGCATGCCTAATTCTCCATGGTGAACTTCAGCGAAATTGGGGGATTGATTCCAAATAGAATCCCAATCCGAAGGAGTCACGCGATCATGATTGCCCCGAGTGACAAAGTAGGGATGTTGAACCTGATCATACACTTTTTTTACTTCTGGCATGAGGGAAGGGTCGTCATGGATTAAATCCCCATTGAAAACCACAAAGTCCACATTCTTTTCCCGATTAAGAGCTTCAATAAGGTTTCGGTGACTCGTTTCAAAATCCGTATTTGGCTGACCAAAATGTCCGTCCGAAGCCGTGATAAACTTGAATTTGGTTTCTTTTGGGAGTTGCATTTTCCCATATAAGAAAAAAGGAAGTGTCATGGTACCGGTGGTTAGAATGCCAAGTTTTTGAAGAAAAGGTCGTCGGTTCATAGACCTAAGATAAACAGGGGATATTAAATTGGTGAAAACCTAAAGAAAATAAGTCATGAAATGTTTTTCTGATTCAATACCATTTTGACCATCCTTCCCAAATCGAATTTGTAAATCGATTTTTCAGTCTTAACTTAAAACTCGAGAAAAAAGGCGTAACAGGAATGTTTCCAAATGATTTTTGGTCTTTCTGCTTTTTACTTTCAACCAAAAAGTCACCAATCACAAAAAATACAATCAACCCATCATGAACAAGAACCTTCAGTTTATTGACCGTCGGGATTTTCTCAAAAGGTCGGCTTTAGGTGCAGCTGGATTAGCCCTTGCACCTTCCTTATTGGCAAAAGCACAAGCCAATGGAAAATTACGAATCGCCCAAATCGGCCTAGGCGCTATGGGAATGGAAGACTTAAAAGCCATCGCTTCACATTCCCTGGTGGAAGTTGTGGCACTTTGTGATGTTGATAGTCGAGCAATCGATAATGCAGCAAAGTTGTATCCCCAGGCGAAGACGTTTGCAGATTATCGGGTTTTACTGAAGGAATTAGAGGATGATATCGATGCCGTAGTAGTTTCTACACCTGATCATACGCATGCGCCAGCTTCCTTGATGGCGATGAAAATGGATAAGGCGGTTTATTGCCAAAAGCCTTTGACTCACCATGTCTCGGAAGCAAGGGAAATGAAGAAAGTGGCTGAAAAGAAAGGACTGGTAACCCAAATGGGTATTCAGGTTCACTCGTTTTATGATTATAAATTGGCAACTCTTCTGATACAATCTGGAATTATTGGAAAAGTGCATACCGTTCGGGCTTGGTCTCCAAAAAACTGGGGCTTTGACGGGCCCGAACCAATGGGAAGTGATCCGATTCCGGCAGGATTGGATTGGAATCTTTGGTTAGGGACAGCTCCTGAGCGACCATATAAAGAAGGATACTATCATCCTGGCAATTGGAGAAAAGTGATGGATTTTGGTTGCGGAACTTTAGGGGATATGGGAGTTCATATTTTTGACACGCCATACAATGCCTTGGCTTTGGATGTGCCACGGACCATTCGAAATGAGTGCCGTCAATCAACCGGTTTTGGTTTTCCAGAAAACAATGTGGTAACCTATGAATTTCCTTCCACTCCATATACAGGCGAAACTTTGACTTGGGTGTGGTATGATGGGCCGGGTGCTCCAGCTGATCATCCTGATTTGCAATTGCCAAATGGGGATCAGCTGCCTGACCAAGGTGCCATGTTTATGGGTGAAAAAGGACGCTTACTATTGCCTCACTTTATGCAGTTGCCGCGGTTAATAGTCGATGGAAAGTATCAAGAAATGGATATTGCTCAATTTAATTTAGGAGAGCCAGTGAAAGATTATGCTGAGGAGAGCAAGAAGCATTACCATGAATTTGTGGATGCATGTTTGGGCAAAACAGAATGTAGTGCGCCATTCTCCTATTCTGCACGCTTGACTGAGACGATTTTGCTAGGTGTAATTGCAGGAAGATTCCCAAATCAGACTTTGCATTGGGATAGTAAAAAAGCCCGATTTGCAGAAAAAGAAGCGAATAAATTCTTGAAAGGCAAGTATAGAAAATTCTAAAAAGCTGCATAAAGTGCCAAATCAAAAACCTTTGAGGTCAGATAGATCTCAAAGGTTTTTTGTTTAATGGTTAATGGCTTTTAAATACAAATGCAGAAATTGGAATACCAAACCACCCTTAAATCATGAAGCAGATCTTTTCCTTTTTCCTTTCAATTCTCTTTTTAGCATCCTGTAGTCCGAAAGATCCGATAGTAGGACAAACGGAAATCACTAAATGGCAGGGCGATAAACCAGGAGCTGTCTCGATCACTTTTGATGATGGGATCGTCAATCAACTCACCATTGCAAAGCCAATATTGGACAGCTTTGATCTAAAGGCCACTTTCTACATCATTACAGGAAAAGTGGAAGGATCGGGAAGGGGGAAATTCATCGGAAGAAATCCTCAGGAAATCATTGATGAAACAGCTCAAATTCCGACTGATTTTAGCAACTTATTCGAAAGAGCTTCATTGATAGCATATACAGGTACATCGGAAGCAGAGGATTATCATGCCCGAATTGGGTCTTTATTTGAGCAGGGGAGGGTGGAAGATGCCTATGCTTTGACAGATGAAGGCTTTGCCAAAATACGGAGTGGGCAAATGAAAAATACGGATGATGTAGTCTTTCATAACAATGTGGAGGATACGACTACTTGGGAGCAATACAAGTCCTATTCAGCCCAAGGTCATGAAATTGCCTCCCATACTGTAACCCATCCTAGATTAGCTGTTTTGGATGAGGTCAACTTGATGTATGAATTGGAACAGAGTAAGGCTGACCTTTTGAAATTCATAGGTGAAGAATCCATTTTTTCAGCGGAATGTCCCTATGGGACGGAAAATGAACGGGTGATGCACTATGCTCATCAGGTTTATCCTTCTTCAAGAAATCGCATGCCGGAGGATTGGTTGGAAGAAATCAATAGAGGTAGTGACATGACTCCCGGTGAGTCCAACAAAGAGTATGTGCAATGGCAAAGAGGTCCACTTACCCGA
Source organism: Algoriphagus kandeliae (assembly GCF_004571135.1). Lineage (GTDB taxonomy): Bacteria > Bacteroidota > Bacteroidia > Cytophagales > Cyclobacteriaceae > Algoriphagus > Algoriphagus kandeliae. Next base: position 407,037 of record NZ_SPSB01000003.1, on the reverse strand, counting down.
ACTACTCCAGCCCAAATGAAAGCTTGGACCGATACCGTGATGAACCATGACAATACCTGGTTGGTATTGGTTTATCATGGCGTGGAAAATTTAGGATGGGAGCCTAAAAAACGAGAGGAATTGGTGGAATATTTTTCTTATCTCAAAACCAATGAAGATCAACTTTGGATTGCTCCTTTCAGAAATGTGACAAAATATCTTCGTGAACGAAAGGCTACCGAAGTGGAAGTAGATGTTGAATCTGATGAACTAATTATCAATCTAACTTGCTCTTTGGATACTGATACCTACCAAGAACCATTGACCTTAAAAACTTACATTCCCAAGGAATGGAGTAAGGTGAAATTGGAAAATGGAGAGGAGATCCAGGAACTAGAGATTATGCAGGATGAAAAGGGGAACTTTGTAATCTATTCTGCCTCTCCGAATTCTCAAGGATTAAAACTGACGAATTCAAAAAGCTGATCAAATTTATCCTGGGGTATTTCGGTTTTTGATTTTCTGAATCTTCTTTTTCAAATGGACAATATAAATCCATTGGATGATGAAGATTAATGGCCAGATAATTACAAATATCCAGACGTTGATTTCCTTGTAGGTCATTCCAAAAACATCGGAAAGCCAGTACAAAAAATCAACACACCAATCAAATACCTGATTCATATTAACCGTTGAAGATCAGCTTGAAGGTTGTGCCTTCTCCCAATTGAGAGCGAACTTGGATGTTTCCTTTGTGACGGCGCATGATTTGTTTGGAAAGGCTCAACCCAATCCCAGATCCCTTTTTCTTGGTAGTGAAGAATGGAATGAAGATTTTGCTTAAGGCCTCTTCTTCTATTCCTTTGCCAGTATCACATACCTCCAAAATGATTTTCCCTGCCTCGTCGATATAAGCCCGCAACCGGATCAATTTTCGTTCGGAATCTTCCAATGCTTGAATAGCATTTTGAACAAGATTTATCAATACCTGCTCGATTTGGGTTTGATCTCCAAACAGAATCAATTCCGGTGGATCGAGTTCTTTAAGCAGTTCGATATTGTGGGTTTCCAATTGATGCTGGAAAAGCACCTCAAGCTGATCAAAGAGATTTGCAAGGCGGATACTGCTGAATTTCGGTGCGGGAATATGAGCAAGACTACGGAAATCAGATACGAAGTTTATCAGTCCTTCAGAACGCTTTTCTACAGTTGAAATCCCCATCAGATAATCTTCTAGATCACTATCCGTAACAGGGTCAGCTTGCTCCAGCTTTTGTTCAATATCCGTTTTGATAGTGCCTGCCAAGGAAGATATCGGCGCGATGGAATTCATGATCTCGTGGGTCAAGATTCGAACCAAGTTTTGCCAGGCCTCCATTTCCTTTTCCTCCAATTCGGATTGGATGTTTTGTAAGGATACCAATTTGAATTGCTCACCTCGCATCATCAATTCAATCACATAAACCGAAAGCTGCATAATGCCATCCGGATGAGCAATTTTGATCAACTCACTTCCTCCAGTTTTTAGCTGATGTATTGCAATGTGAAGCTCCTTATTGACTGATTCAATTTGATTGATATTGCTAAGATCATCCACATTCAAGATGCGTTTTGCAGCCGTATTGATCAATTGGATTTTACCGTCTTCCCCATAAGTAATCAGGCCTATACTTAAGTGCTTAAATACCGAGCGGAAGTAATGGTAATTGGCTTCTTTTTCAGCTTGATCTTCTTTGAGTTTGGCTAGGATGGCATTGAATTCAATGTGAAGGTCATCTGTTTCTGTTCCGTCGAATTTAACCGGGTAAACTTGAGAATATTGATCCTGCTTGATGTTATCGAGAAAGGTTCGGACTTTTTTGAAAGAACTTTCCGCATAGCGAAGTAGGAACACTACTTGAATAATGACCAATATGATGAAAAGGGAAGTCATAAATACTCCCCATTCATCTGCTATGGAATAGCCTAATGCAAATAAAGAAACTGCCAAAAGGGCTATTCGCCCCAAAAGGCCTACCTTAAAGTCCATATTTTTCCAGTCTTCTATAAAGCGATGCCCGGGTTAATCCCAATTCTTTCGCTGCTTTGGAAATGTTTCCTCCATTCTTATCAATCGCGCGCTGAATGGTCGTTCGCTCCATGTCATCTAGGTTAAGCGTGGCATTCGTTTGGATCTTTTCCGAAGCGGGTTTTGCGGACAAAAAGAAAAAGTCTCGACTATCCAATTGATTGCCTTCGGACATGATGATAGCCCGCTCGATGGCATGCTGCAATTCCCTGATATTTCCAGGCCATGAGTATCGCTGCATCAACTCCATAGCTGAAGGAGTAAATCCATCTAAATTCTTGCGATACTTTTGACTGTAAATCTTCAAGAAGTGATTGGCCAATTGAGGGATATCATCCTGTCTTTCACGAAGAGGAGGGAGGAAGATTTCTACGGTATTAATTCGATAGAGCAAATCTTGTCTAAAGGTATTATCCATCACCATTTCATGTACAGGCATATTGGTGGCGCAGATGAGTCGAATATCGACAGGAATTGCCTTGTTTGTGCCTATTCGGGTTACTTCTCGACGTTGTAGGACTGTCAATAATTTGGATTGTAGTGGCATGGAAAGGTTTCCGATTTCATCCAAGAAAAGGGTGCCTTGATCTGCCACTTCGAATCGACCTGCTCTATCGTCTTTGGCATCGGTAAATGCTCCTTTTTTGTGACCAAAAAGCTCCGATTCAAAAAGGGTTTCGGTGATCGCTCCCATATCTACTCCTACAAAGATTTCGTCTTTTCGAAGAGAACGTTCATGTATAGCTCTGGCAATTAATTCTTTACCAGTACCATTTTCGCCCAATATCAAGACATTGGCATCAGTTTGAGCAACTTTGTCAATGATGGAGAAAATGTTTTTCATGGAGGCAGAACTTCCGATAATCTCCGTGTAGGGTTTTTTCAAATCGGTCTGAAGGGCCTTTTGTTTCTTCTGAAGCTTTTCCACTTCGTTATAGCTCTCCTTTAGCTTTACCGCAGAAGAAAGGGTGGCAATCAGTTTTTCGTTTTGCCAAGGCTTCAAGATGAAATCTGTTGCTCCTTCCTTCAAGGCTTGGACGGCCATTTCTACATCCCCAAAAGCAGTAATAAGAATTACTACAGCTTTGGGGTCTATTTCCTTGATTTGCTTAAGCCAGTAAAAACCTTCCTTCCCCGAGGTAGTATCCTCTCGGAAATTCATATCTAGAAGAATGACATCGTAATTGTTATTATTGATCAAAAAAGGGATGCGTCGTGGGTCCTTTTCGATGCTGACTTCCTTTGCATGCTTTTTCAGAAGCATTTTTGCAGCAAAAAGCAAATCTTCGTTATCGTCTATGATGAGGATTTTTCCCAAGTCTTGATTTTCCATACTCTAATTGTTTGCTCTTTTAAGGGGGAAAATAGTGCCAACTCAATTTAAGGCATTTATTTGGGCTTTTAGCTGAATTAGTGTCCGAAATTGTACATAATTATATTGAATTCGGACAGTTTGTCTGAAAAATGTACGGTTTTATCCCCCGGCGTATTATTTGTACCTTTGTGATAACACAAAACCAATTAGTATTATGCAAGCAAAGAAAGGTGATGCCGTACAGGTACACTACACAGGAAAATTAGAAGACGGAAGTGTTTTTGATTCGTCTGTAAACCGTCAGCCATTAGGGTTTACATTAGGCGATGGCAATATGATCAAAGGATTCGATGAGGCTGTTCATGGAATGGCAATCGGTGATAAAAAAACAGTAACAATCCCTGCGGCTGAGGCTTATGGAGAGCGAAGAGACGATATGATGATCGATGTTCCTCGCGCACAAGTTCCAGCTAATATCAATCCTGAAGTAGGAATGCAATTGACTCTTCAAGGAGGAAATGGCCAGCCTATGCCGGTTGTGGTAACTTTCGTGGATGAAGAAAAAATTACCTTGGATGCCAATCACCAATTGGCAGGTAAGGATTTGATCTTTGAAATTGAATTGGTGACTATCGCTTAATTCAATGAGAATTTGACAAAGAGGCCGGGAAATAAACGTTTCTCGGCTTTTTTATTGTAATTCTTTTAGGGAATCGGGTATTGGGTAAATTTCGATTTTTTCACCTTGTACCAGCAAAAGTTTTGTTTGTCCAACAAACACATAGCTGTCAACTGAAGCCGTAAATGCTTGTATGTTTTCAATGGTCTGTTGAGATAAATTATACCCCATCAAGTTGCCATTCTCCAACCAAAGCAAGTAATCCTTGTAAAGACTTAATTTTTCAACTTTGGGAAGTTTCAAATCGAGTAATAGGTTTCCCTGGTTGTCAAAAACCAAAACTCCTTCATTTGGAATCAAGGCGAACAGCCGGTTTTTATATTCTTTTAAAGCTGAAATCTGCAGGCTTTTGACAGAAGTGATTAGATTGAGAGGTTGGATATCCAGAATCAAATTTCGTAGATAGTCCATGCGCTTAAGTGATAAATCTGATTCATCCCAGACCCAGACGATATTGTTATTTCCCAAAGTAGCCGCTTTCGGGAGATTGACCGAAGCATCCAAAAAGTTGCGTTCTGCGATTGGATTGAGGAAGCGATCTAGGATTCGGTATTCCTGAAGATCTTCTGAAAATGAGAAAATGGTTACACTCCAAGCTGCCTCCAACTGGCTAAGCTTGGCTTGTCGAGCTGGAGAAAAATAATTCAACTGTTTTCCGGTAGCGTCAAAAAGAAAAATATCTCCTTGAAGATTGCTTACATAAATTTGGTCTCGAGTATCGAGTGAAACTTGGTCTAATTCTTTGACACTTATTTCAGAAAGGGGTTCACCGAGATCATTTTTTATTTGGGAATAAACTTCCCAATTAATCCAAATGAATAAAAAGGATAGGAGCCATCTCATTCTTCAAAGGTTAAAAGTTTGGGCTTTTCACCATCGAATTCCAAATAGGTGAATTGGCTGACCCATTCACCTAAATTGAAGTAGGTGGCCTTTTTTCCAACTTCCAACTCCAAAGGCAAATGCCTATGACCAAAGATGTAATAATCGTGGTGCTTTCGCTGCTCGATTTCTTTGCAATACTGCCAAAGCCATTCTCCTTCACCCAAAAAATGATTTTCATTTTTCTCCATATTGGAGACCCGGCTACTGCTTGACCAAGCTTTCGCAAGTTTGATTCCCAAATCTGGGTGAAACCATCGGAAAAGCCATTGGGCTACCGGGTTGGTAAACACCTTTTTTAAAAGTTTATATTGTTTGTCTCCTGGCCCTAAACCATCTCCGTGCCCTACCAAAATTCGTTTTTCATTGACTACGATTTCAATAGGATGTTGATAAACTGGTATTCCCAATTGCTCGGTGAAATAGTCCTTCATCCACAGGTCATGATTTCCTGTGAAAAACAGAATAGGGATTTTTTTCTCGCGAAGTTGGTGGATTTTAGAAATGAAGGGAATAAAACCTTTCGGGATCACTTCTTTGTATTCAAACCAAAAGTCAAAGATATCTCCAACCAAGAAAATAGCGGCTGCCTCATCTTGAATTTGATCCAGCCAACGGATGATTTTTTGCTCTCTGGCTAGGCTTTTTTCCCAATTTGGTGCTCCCAAATGGAAATCGGATGCAAAAAATAATTTCTTACCCTGTAATTGATAATTGTATGGTTCCAGAGACATACGGAAAGATAGAATTAGTCAGGCAAAAATAAAAAGTCCTGATTGCTCAGGACTTTTTTTGAATGGATTTTACAAATTATTCTTTTGTTGTTTCTTCTTCATCAGTCTCGGATACTGCTTCCTTTTTCTTAGGTTTTTTCGCTGGTTTAGCTTCTATTTCCTCGGATGGGGCAGCATCTTTAACTTCCTCTTCTTTTTCCTTTTTGGATTCCTCAGGCTTATTTTTTCCACTGGTGTAAGCCTGATAGGTTGTTTCCTTCGCAAAAGGCCTTTTTCCGATAAGTTTTTCCAGATCAGATTGGAAAATAATTTCCTTCTCAAGAAGTTCCTTAGCAAGTGTTTCCAATTCATTTCTCCGCTCTCGAAGAAGATCTAGTGTACGCTGATAGGCAAAGTCTATCAGTTTGTGAACCTCCTGATCGATCAATTCGGCAGTTGCTTCAGAATAAGGTTTGGTCATCTTGTAACCATCGCTCTTGCTGTCATAGAAGGATACATTACCCAATTTCTCATTCATTCCATAAACGGATACAATTGAATAAGCCATTTTGGTAATGCGCTCCAAGTCGCTCAAAGCTCCAGTGGAAATTTTACCGAAGACAATTTCTTCAGCGGCACGACCGCCCAAGGTCATACACATTTCATCGATCAATTGCTCGGTTTGATAAAGGAATTGCTCTTTAGGAAGATATTGGGCATAACCCAAAGCAGCTACTCCTCGAGGTACGATAGATACTTTTACCAAAGGATCGGCATGCTCCAAGAACCATCCAGCAACCGCATGACCAGCTTCATGGTATGCAACAATTTTCTTTTCTTCAGGAGAAATAATCTTGTTTTTCTTTTCCAATCCACCAATAACTCGGTCAATAGCGTCCTGGAAATCTTGCATATCAACTGCCGTCTTATTGCGACGGGCCGCAATTAGAGCTGCTTCGTTGCAGACGTTAGCGATTTCAGCACCAGCAAATCCGGGAGTCTGTGCCGCTAATTTCTTGGCATCAACGTCATCGGAGATTTTGATTGGCTTCAAATGTACCTTGAAGATTGCCTCTCTACCTACTATGTCCGGCTTATCAATAGAGATCTGACGGTCAAATCGACCTGGTCTCAATAAGGCACTGTCCAAAACATCCGGACGGTTGGTAGCTGCCAAAACGATTACACCGGAATCAGTACCGAAACCATCCATCTCCACCAATAGGGAATTCAGGGTGTTTTCACGCTCATCATTGGATCCAGGCATTTGGCCTTTACCTCTTGATCGTCCAATCGCATCAATCTCATCGATGAAAATGATACAAGGAGCTTTTTCTTTGGCTTGTTTAAACAAGTCACGAACACGAGCTGCACCTACACCGACAAACATTTCTACGAAGTCTGATCCGGATAATGTAAAGAAAGGAACACCAGCTTCACCAGCGACTGCTTTTGCTAGAAGGGTTTTACCTGTTCCCGGAGGGCCTACCAAAAGTGCTCCTTTTGGAATCTTACCACCCAGTTTGGTGAATTTGGAAGGGTTCTTCAGAAATTCAACAATTTCCTGAATCTCTTCTTTCGCCTCATCCAAACCAGCGACATTATCGAAGGTGATTTTTACCTTATTTTCAGCATCGAATAGCTGTGCACGTGATTTTCCTACGTTGAAGATTTGACCTCCAGGACCTGAGGGACCTGCCATTCTTCGCATCATGAACCAGAAGAAAATAAATAGCAATAGCAAGAAGCCAAAGCTGCCAAACCAGGAGCTCCAGTTTTCTTCCGTTGTGACAGAATAACCTATTCGCTCTTCTGCAGGCTTACTTTCTTCCAAGGTGTCAAAATCGGTGGCAAATTTATCGGAAGATGCTACCTGAAGGGAGTAGTGCGGACCGTTTGGATTGAAAAAGGTCGCATTAGACTCTAATTCATTTTTGTACTTGGTTTCACTCAAGGCAGATGGCTTCAGGGTAATATCGACCCGGTCCATGTTTTTGACAATGACCACTTTGGCGACATCGCCAGCAGTGTACATGTCTTCAAAACGCTTTTGGGTAATATCAACCGTCGCACCTCGCTGCTGTATCCAAGTCAACCCGATTAAAACCAAAACGGCAACTACAATCAGCCAAAGCTGAAAATTGGGTCTTTGCGGCGGTTTCGGGGTGAACTTTTTTGGTTTATTTGTATCGCTCATTGATTTGTTTGTAATTCTATAAACTTATGGTAAAACGGAATTTCCTATCTAAAGTTTGTAGGTTTAGTGCTCGACCTTAGTCAAGACCGCATCCCCCCATAGATCCTCTAATCCGTAGAACGCTCTGATATCTTTTTGGAAAATGTGGGCTACGACATCTACATAGTCCATTAATACCCACTGATTGTTGTTTTTGCCTTCCACTTTAAAAGGAAGTGAATCTCCTGCCTTCAGTACTTTTTCTTCTACTGAATCGGCGATTGCTTCTACTTGCGTGTCCGAATTGGCGGAGCAAATAACAAAAAAATCACATACGGTATTCTTAATTTTTCTAAGGTCCATCACCACGATATCGAAGGCTTTTTTATCCTCCATTCCCTCAACGATGACTTGACTCAGCTCTTCTGCTGTCATATTTTCTATTTAATTTTGCCTAGTTCTCGTAAATCTAGTAGCTACCAAGACAAACTAGAAACAAATGCATAAAATTCTTGCCAACACACTTTTTTTAGGCAAAGACATACAATTCCTGCCAGAGTGTCACTCCACAAATGACATAGCCTTCCAATTAGTCAGGGATGGTCGAGCTATTGAAGGAACTTTGGTTGTTTGCGATTATCAAAAAGCGGGTAAAGGGCAGCGGGGAAATACTTGGGAGTCAGGACCGGGTTTAAATTTGACTTTCTCCCTGATTCTCAAGCCGGACTTTCTTGATATTTCGGAGCAATTTTATTTGAATATGGCAGTCAGCTGTGCCATCCGCAAGGTTTTGGTGGAATATTTTCCTCTGATTAAAACCAAATGGCCAAATGATGTGATCGTTCCCCAAAGAGGGAAATTGGGAGGGATTTTGATTGAAAATAGTGTTGGGAAAAGTGGTTGGGAAGTCGCTGTGGTAGGAATTGGGTTGAATATCAATCAGACTGAATTTGGAAACTCCAAAGCGGTTTCTCTGAAAAGTCTGACGGGAACTGATTTTTCAAAGGAAGAAATTCTGAGGCAGCTTGTCACCCAAATTGAACAGTATTATTTGCTTTTGAAGAAAAAAAAGTGGGCTTTTATTGAACAAGAATACCAGCAAAACCTTTTTCTATTTCAGCAAGCAGCTGAATACACCGTTGGCGAGGAAAAGTTTATCGGTAAGATTATTGGGCTGAAACCTAGTGGGCAATTGGTATTAGAGGCAAGTGATCAGGATATTAAGGTGTTTGATTTTCAGACGATCCGATTCCCCGATTACAGTGTTCAATTTTAATTTGCGGGATTTTAGCGATACCTTTGCGGCAAGTTTTGAGATTTTAAACGTTTAATTTTCATACTATGTCAGAGATTCAATCTGAAAAATTTATTCAATACAAGGTAAAAGATATTTCCTTGGCGGAGTGGGGTAGAAAAGAAATCAAACTAGCTGAGGCAGAGATGCCTGGTTTGATGGCTTTGCGTGAAGAATATGGAAAAACCAAGCCGCTTCAAGGAGCTCGTATTGCAGGCTGTTTGCATATGACAATTCAGACTGCTGTTTTGATCGAAACATTGGTGGAACTTGGAGCAGAAGTTACTTGGTCATCTTGTAACATTTTTTCTACTCAAGATCATGCTGCAGCTGCGATTGCCGCTGCTGGAATTTCAGTCTATGCTTGGAAAGGTATGACAGCTGAGGAATTTGACTGGTGTATTGAGCAGACTCTTTTCTTCGGTGAAGAGCGCAAGCCTTTGAATATGATTTTGGACGATGGAGGTGATTTGACTAACATGGTTCTGGATCAATATCCTGAATTGGTTTCCGGAATTAAAGGTTTGTCTGAAGAGACTACCACCGGTGTTCACAGATTATATGAGCGAATGAAGAATGGTACGCTTCCTCTTCCTGCGATCAATGTGAATGACTCTGTAACCAAGTCCAAGTTTGATAATAAGTACGGATGTAAGGAATCTTTGGTAGATGCAATTCGTCGTGCAACCGATGTGATGATGGCTGGAAAAGTAGCTGTTGTGGCAGGATATGGTGACGTTGGAAAGGGATCTGCTGCTTCATTGAGAGGTGCAGGTGCTAGAGTTATTGTAACTGAGATCGATCCGATTTGTGCACTTCAGGCAGCTATGGATGGCTTCGCAGTGAAGAAGATGGTAGACGCGGTAAAAGAAGCTGATATTGTGGTGACTGCTACCGGTAATAAGGATATCATCACAGGAGAGCATTTCAAAGCAATGCGTGATAAGACGATCGTATGTAATATTGGCCACTTCGACAATGAGATTGACATGGCTTGGTTGAACAAGAATTATGGAAATACCAAATCCGTGATTAAGCCACAGGTAGATCTTTACAATGTGGATGGAAAAGACATCATCGTGTTGGCAGAAGGACGTTTGGTTAACCTTGGTTGCGCAACAGGTCACCCATCTTTCGTGATGTCCAATTCATTTACCAACCAAACTTTGGCCCAGCTTGAGCTTTGGACAAAATCTGAAGAATATCAGCCTGGCGTTTACGTGCTTCCTAAGCATCTGGATGAAAAAGTTGCTGCTTTACACTTGTCCAAATTGGGTGTTGAGCTGGATACTTTATCTGAAGATCAAGCGAAATATATTGGTGTAGAAGTTCAGGGACCATTCAAACCTGAATACTACAGATACTAATCGAAAAGATTGAAATTTTGAAACCCGGAGGATTTTCTTCCGGGTTTTTTTATTACTTGAGTTGAAGTCTCCTGCCATCGGAAAGCAATGCCTCAACCTGGACTAAGCAAGGATCTGTACTTTCAAAATAGAGTGTGTGAGAAACAGTCTCTGGGAAGGTTCTTGAAATTTCCCAGATTTCTACAGATGAATTCGGAAGGCCGGGCTCTTCAGTTAAAAAACACTGAAGTTTTTCTTCCCGAATGGATTGAATTTGCATTGATATAGCTCTTCCAGCTGGATTTTTTCCAGTCATTTTTCCAGTAGTTCTTAAGCTTGACAATAATCCATTGGAAATAATAGGGTTATGTGAAAAATCACCGGAAAGCACAGTGTTTAGCCCTTTTTCAGATTGAAAAGTCAAGTTTTCGAAATTTTCCCTGATTTGGGAAAGATTGATGAAAGTGAAGTTTCGAACTCCAGTAATTTTGAATCCTTTGTATGAATAATCCTCATACCTCATAGTCCAGAAAGATTGGAATCCAATCTTTTGAGAGAATTCTAAAATAATTTTTCCAGACCGGAATGTTTTATCATCGCTATCACATCCTTTTTTATTGGAAAAATCTAGAACAACTCTTCGGTCTCCATCGCTTACGAGAATCTCTGGACAACCAGGAAAAAACTCACTTTCCATTTGACGGTAATCCTCAAAGTTGAACATAGCGAAAAAGAGACTTTCTCCCCAATTAGATGAAGTTTCTAGTAGCTGATTGGCTTCCACGCTCAAGTCTGTACGAATAACCCGGTCAGCATCTTCCTGACAGGAGGTGTTTAGTACTACCAAGAAGATGATAAAAATAAAGGCAAATCGCTTCATGAAGGCTAATTTCTTGTTTTTGGAATTGTTTTCAATTACCGGGCCGGATGATTATCTTGGTTCAACTTTAAACAAAAATAACCAATGAATTTTAACGAAGGCATGCTCCGTGAAGGAGCTTTGAAAGGCAAAAACATTTTAGTCACTGGTGGGGGAACTGGTTTAGGACGTTCTATGGGTTCCTATTTTTTGGAATTAGGGGCTAATCTGGTAATCACTTCCCGTAAGCTAGATGTGCTTCAACAAACTGCAGAAGAGATGATGCGGGAAAAGGGAGGAAAAGTTTTGGCCTTAGCCTGTGATGTTCGGGATATTGAGCAGGTAGAGCAGATGTGGGCTGATGCCAATCAAGAGTTCGGTCAAATTCATGTGGTTTTAAATAATGCTGCTGGAAATTTTATCAGCCCGACGGAACGTCTTTCTACAAATGCTTTTAATACCGTTTTGGATATCGTATTAAAGGGAACTTCTCAAGTAACCTTGACTGCCGGAAAAGACTGGATCAAAAAGAAACAGTCTGGCACCTTTTTAAATATCGTGACAACTTATGCTTGGACTGGTTCAGGATATGTGGTTCCGTCTGCCGCTGCTAAAGCAGGTGTTTTAGCCATGACAAGATCTCTTGCAGTTGAATGGGCGAAATATGGAATTAGATCCAATGCCATCGCTCCCGGACCATTCCCGACTGAAGGAGCTTGGAGTCGATTATTGCCAGGTGATTTGGTGAAGAAATTTGATCCGGCCAAGAAAGTCCCTGTGGGTAGGGTAGGTGATCATCAAGAACTTGCAAACTTGGCAGCCTATCTGGTCTCAGATTTTTCAAGTTATGTCAATGGAGAAGTCATGACCATAGATGGGGGAGAATGGCTTCAGGGAGCTGGTGAGTTTAACAATTTAGATAAAATCCCACAGGAAATGTGGGATATGCTGGAGGCTAGCCGCGGAAAAAAGCAATGAGCCCCAAAGTGATTTGGGGCTATTTAAAGGCAAAATGGAAGATTAGAAATCTTTAATTGGCCGTACTTCCAGTTTCGGATTCAAAGACCTTATTTTGATTGACTGACTCTTTGATGCTTTTTTTCAAAGCATGATCCAAATCCTTTGTTTCTTTTTTGATGATTTCAACGATTCGCTTGGACTCGAGTGATTGCTGCTCGAGTTCAAGAATATCAATCAATCCTAAAATATTGGCGACTCTCGCCCGAAGGGTATGAGATTGTTGGAATGCTAGGTCTTTGAGAAAGAAATGATGCTCCTTGAGCCATAATTCTTGCTTTTTGCGCTCATTAATGTCTACGATTAAGCCTTGGACATGATAGGGCTTTCCATCTTCATTCCATTTAGTGGTTTTTCCGAAAGCGACTACCCAGATAATTTGATTTTGCTTGGTTACCAGCCTGAATTCTCTTTTAAAAGGGAGAGAACCTGAGCTTCTGAAGTGATGGATAAGATCAGACTGTAATTTTGAATAATCCTCAGGGTGAATATGCTCTTTCCATGTGATTCCTCCTCTTTTACTAATATCTCTTTCAGAATATCCCAATGTCTGGGCTAGACCGGAGCTAATCGAATTTGATTTTTCAAATGGATTAAATTCCCAAAATCCCAATAATCGATCTTCGAGAATAGTATCAAAGATTTCTTGGGGAGAATCTCCCGCATCGATGAATTCACCAAGTTGGATATCATAGGGCTTTTGGCTATCTACTGGATGGCCTATACCAAGACAAGTCCCAAAATCCTTGGAAATAAAGAAAAACTCCCATCTGGTTTTGAGTAAGTTGCCATTGGGGTAATTGATTTTTTGCAAATCCACAAAAAATGATTGCTGATGATTGTTCCAGGCTTTTGTGCGATTATTTTCATATTTTAACCAGTCTGAGGATAGAAAGCAATCGGCAAAGAATAAAGGCTTTTTAGATTGGTCAAAAAGAGAAGGGATTGGACCAATCCCGGAGTCACTGGAAAGGACCTTTCCTTCGGGATCTAAAGTCACCTGCATTAAGTATTCAGATGATACCGCCAGTTGGGCCAAATTTTCAAGTCCTTCCAAACTCATATCGTATTCCAAAGTCTAAACAAATATACAAGAAACAATTAAATTTATATGAAATACATTAAAAATTATTTGAAATGAATGAAGTGTCTTTGAACCTAGGTAGAAGTGAGTTTGGAAATGCTGAAAATTCAGGAAATGTCCTTTCAGAAAAGGAGGCTTTTGAACTGTTGGAGGATTGGGTGAAAAATGAAAAACTGATTGTTCATATGCGTCAGGTGGCCCATTTGATGAAGTCTTTTGCCAAAGAAAAAGGAATGAATGATCAGGATCAGCACCGTTGGTTTTTGGCAGGACTTCTTCATGATGCGGACTGGGACCAATGGCCGGATCAGCATTGTCGCAAAATCATTGAGGAGTTAGAATCTAGAAATATTGATCCAGAAATAATTCGTGCAATTGCTTCACATGGACCACGCTATTTTGGTGTGGAACCCGTGACTGAAATGGATAAAATGCTTTATGCTTTTGATGAATTGAGCGGATTTATCCATGCCTATTCCTTAATGCGTCCTACAGGATATGAAGGAATGGAAGCAAAGGGAGTGAAAAAGCGGATGAAGGATAAAACCTTTGCTGCCCAAGTGAGTAGGGAAGATATTCGGGATGCCTCTGAACGGGCTGGAATTTCAATAGATGACTTAATTAATTTTGTCATTAGTCATCAACCTCAGGCTTTAAACTAAAAAAGGGGATTAATCATCCCCTTCTTCATTTTCTTCCAATGGTCTGAAGTTTCCTTCAGGTAATTGCGTCCGCTCCTCACTGGACTCGTATGGGAACACTTCCACAATTGGGCTTTCGGTGATGTCTGGAACACGGAAGCTTACCAGCATATTACTCAGGCTTTCCTGGATACGGTCGTATGCCTGCTTGACATCGTATGCGGTCACAATCATGTATTGAGTTACTTTTTTCTCTTTTCCACTTTCTCCGTCCGCTACGAGGTAGGTGATTTTACATTTGTGCCAAATATCTGCATCATCGTAATAAAAAACATCTACGATGTTGCTTTTGCTGATACCTGTTACTTGAAAGTCTCCTCGAATTTGAGACCCTAGTCGATCATAAAGAATTGCTTCTGCCTCTGTGAATGAAACTGCATCTACGAGATATTGCTCGGAAATGCTTTTTAGCAATCCCTGTTCATTTTCTTTAGCGTATTTTACCTTGCACAAAAACCACGTTCTCATTCTTTCTCAATTTTGAGCTTTGAAAGTACATTTTATTGGGTGAATGACCATGGAGATAAACCAAGAATTCAGCCCCTTTTTTATTTCTAATTTCCAATGAATTGAAAGCCAAAGGCTTTGCAAAAAAGTTTTTTCATTGATGGAAAAACCTTAAATTTTAGGGAACATCCGTTACAATGATTCAATCAATTTGGTACAGTTTTCCTGTACAGTTACTTTTTCTTCATCTTCGTAAAAACCTAGCCCTTATTCTAGTTTGGGGTTTGTTGTTTGCCATTGTTTTCGAGGGAGTTGGGGTAACTCTAGGAATTCCATTTTTATTTCTTGATCCAGAATACTTGCATGAAGTTTCTTGGCTGAGTTTCATGCTGATGGGGATTGGCTTTGCCGTTTTTACCATGGCCTTTCACATGACAACCTACATCATGGATGGAAGACGATATTCATTTTTGGCAATTCTGAAAAAGCCATTTATTCACTTTTGCATCAATAATTCCATCGTTCCGCTACTTTTTTACCTGGCGTATTGTATTCGATTCGTCACTTTTCAACTTCAAAATGATTTGGATTCCGAGTGGCGAGTAGTTTCTTATTTTAGTGGATTTACCTTGGGGAGTCTTCTTAGTTATGGGTTGATTTTTGGCTACTTCGCCTTTACGAATAAAGACTTCTTTGTGATTTTCGCGGGGACATTGGACCGAAGACTCCGTAAAGTTGCTTTCACTAGAAAAAATGTCATTAGTCGCTATAAAGACTTAAAAAACAATTCCCAATCCGTTCATAGCTTTTTAAATATTCGGATGCGTTTTGAGCCGGTAAGACCAGATATTTCCCGGTTTCACGCAGCCAAGCTTCTAAAAGTATTTGACCAAAATCACCTTAATCTCTTCCTGATTCAGGTTTTCTTAATTTTCATAGTTGTTATTTTGGGCTTATTCAAAGAGCAAGCAATCCTTCAGTTGCCC
This sequence comes from Algoriphagus kandeliae, assembly GCF_004571135.1. Classification (GTDB taxonomy): domain Bacteria; phylum Bacteroidota; class Bacteroidia; order Cytophagales; family Cyclobacteriaceae; genus Algoriphagus; species Algoriphagus kandeliae. The sequence continues at coordinate 391,491 of NZ_SPSB01000003.1, read as the reverse complement.
GCAGCTATGAGTGGATTGCTCTTACTTGCGATTTTGGTGATGTTGGTTGGTGCGGTCAGTTTTTGGCTTCGAGAATGGGCTACTGTTGCGGTATTTGCCGCCATAATCTTGCTTAATTATTTTTCAAATTTTTCCTTTCTGAACCGTCCACATGAGGCTTTTGGACTAGACTATAAAGTAGAACCCGCTAGCTATACCCTTGAGAAACTGGATTCCCTTCTTCATCCGGATACCTTGAGAAAAGATCGGGAGCATACCATTCAAATTCTTTCTAATTGGAAGAAAAAAACAGGAGAAGATAAGCCAAAGCTAGTCATGGTTGCATCAAGTGGAGGAGGACAGCGTTCGGCGCTTTGGACTTTTGTAGTGCTCCAGCATTTGTACGAAATTCATGATGGAAAAATTTTAACTCATACAGAATTCTTTTCCGGTGCCTCAGGTGGCGTATTGGGTGAGGCATTTTTTCGTGAAATCTACCTTCGATCCTTGGATAATCCATCTATTGATCCCCGCGATTCGGTCTACTTGGATCAGATTTCTGCGGATAATCTCAATCCGATTATCTTTTCACTTTTGGTGAACGATTTGTTGATTCGAAATCAATATTTCGAATACAATGGCCGGAAATATCTAAAAGACCGAGGATATGCCTTTGAGCAGCAGCTTAATGAAAACACCTTTGGTGTATTAGATAAGCCTTTGAAAGCCTATAGGGAAGCTGAGTTTTCAGCAAAAATTCCCTTGCTCCCCGTTACTTCTTTAATAACTAACGACGGTAGAAAGTTGGTGATTTCTCCTCATTCCATGTCCTATTTGGGCACTTCTGTTAAAGGTCAATTGGGAGTGGATGAAAAAAAACAGAGTATTGATTTTCTTCGGTTTTTTAAAAATCAAGATGCGGAAAACCTTCGTTTTTTGACAGCAATCCGAATGTCAGCTACCTTTCCCTTTATTACACCGAATGTGCAATTGCCATCCGAGCCTGCTATGGAAACTATGGATACAGGACTTTCTGACAATTTCGGGATTCAGGATGCACTAAGATTTACATATGTTTTTCAGGATTGGATTCGAGAAAATACCTCAGGAGTTGTCTTGGTCACTATTCGGGACTCTGAAAAGTCCATGGAAATACCACCAAGTCCAATTCCCAGAATTGCAGAGAAAATATTTAATCCCTTAAAAAATATTTATTCGAATTGGGATAATGTTCAGACTATTCAAAACGAGGTTTTATTCAATTACATGGCCGAGTCCATGCCTTTCCCTTTAGATAAAATCGAGTTTGAATATGCTCCTGAATTAGTTCAAAATGAGGAACTGACGGGAAGTCAGGAAAACATGCAGCGAGCCTCACTCAATTGGAGATTAACAGCAAGAGAGAAAAAATCGATTTTGATGAGCATCAAAACACGTAAAAACCAAGAATCTCTTCGAAAGATTAGAGCCCTTTTTGATTGATCTTGAATTCTAATAAGCCAGTCCTAATTTCTTATAAATAAAGTGCATCAACCAAGCCGGACCAATAAGGAGAAATTGAAGGTCTTTGAAAAATGAAGGTTTTTTGCCTTCAATTTTATGTCCATAAAACTGTATAATCCAGGCAATGATGAATATCCCCAAACTGATCATCCAAAGTTTACCGGGAAATTCGATGGTTAAGAAATTTGCCAGTGCAAGACAAATCGATGAAAACAAAAACATGCCTAATGCAAGAGGAACGGAGAGGGTGACATAATACACTAAAACCAAAAATAGGATGATAGTCGCCCAATTGGCAAATGTTCCCAATTGAGATAAAAATTCTGGTAAAGGGCCGGGAGGAATGCTGAAAATCAAGCCCACAACGCTGAAGAAAATGGCTGGGACGCAGAACCAGTGGATTAGTTTATTGGTAGGGTTTTGATGGCTAGAACCATATTCCTGCAATAGTTCCTCAATTTTTCTCATCTATTTTGGGGTTATTGAATAAGTTTAAAAGTAAATTATCAAAATTCTAACTAAATGCGATTAGCAATTTGAAAATATGCTGAGCTATTGGGAAAAAAAGCACTTTTTGAACTATGATTTAATTGTGGTGGGAGCTGGGTTTGTAGGCTTGTCAACAGCTATTCATTACAAACGAAAAAATAAGAAGGCGAAGGTGTTAATACTCGAGAGAGGTGCATTTCCCACTGGAGCTAGTACAAAAAATGCCGGTTTTGCCTGTTTTGGTTCGTTGACAGAGATCTTAGATGACCTTTGGCATATGACTCAGGATGAGGTTTTGCAGCTTGTGTCTCGTAGGTCAAAAGGCTTAGATCAAATCAAAAAAGAGTTTGGAAAAAGAACCCTTGATTTTAAAGAGTCCGGAGGTTTTGAATTGATTCAAGATGATCAGCTGGATGCCTTAGATCAGCTGAATGGTATCAATAAAATGTTAAAGCCGATTTTCAAAAAGCCGGTTTTTTCTCAAGTCAAAAATTTCCGAAAGATGGGGTTTGCTGATTCGGTGAAGGCTGTTGTTAAAAATCAATTTGAAGGGGAATTGGATTCTGGAAGGTATTTGAATGCGCTTTGGACAAAGGCACGCGAAATTGGGATTCGGATTTTGACCGGAATTACTGTTGAAAATATTGAGACTGAATCCGGGATCGTACTTACAAAGGATCAGCAGTTGGGATCCATAGAATTTGTTGGCAAAAAAGTAGGCATTTGTACCAATGCTTTTTCTAAGAAATTAGTCCCCGATTTGGATTTGGTTCCGGGGAGAGGCTTGGTGATGGTGAGTAAGCAATTGGATTTTCAAATACCTTGGAAGGGAAGCTTTCATTTTGACAAAGGGTATGTGTATTTCCGAAAAATTGACGGTCGACTTCTTTTAGGCGGGGGAAGGAATCAGGATTTTGAAGGAGAGGAAAGTGAGGAAAATAAAATCAATCCCAAAATTGAAACCTATTTACATCGAATTGCTGAGGAAGTGATTTTTCCGGGTAAGAAAATTGAATGGGAGCAATCCTGGACCGGGATCATGGCATTTGGACAAAAAAAATCTCCTATTATCCAAAAAATCGGTGATAAAACGGCCGTGGCAGTTCGACTTGGAGGAATGGGAGTAGCTATAGGTTGGCAGGTAGGGAAAGAACTCTCAGACCTACTTCGAAAAGGGTTTTAAAATTTTTGGTTAGATTCACGAATTCATCCCATCCTTAAAATTTGATGCAAGAGAAAACTAGGACGCCGAGGATAGTAGATGCGTTGATACCCCTCGTTTTTTTAATCTTTTTATTGGTTTTGAATATCCGGGTCTTTGGGACTGATGGTCTTTCCGGCTCTAATCAAATCGTGCTTTTGCTTTCTGCTTCCGTTGCAGGGATTGTCGCCATTTATAGGCTAGGCTTTCACTGGGAAACCTTACAAGATGGCATAGTAAAAAGCATCAGCTCTGCGATGTCCAGCATTCTCATTTTGTTTTTGATTGGAGCATTGGCAGGAACATGGCTTTTGAGCGGTATAGTACCTGCTATGATTTATTATGGACTTCAGGTGCTAAGCCCTGGGATTTTCCTTTTTGCGGCTTGTGTGGTAAGTGCTGTTGTTTCGATTTCCACAGGAAGTTCCTGGACTACCGTTGCAACAGTTGGAGTTGCTTTATTAGGAATAGGGAAAGCTTTGGGATTTGAAGAAGGAATTATAGCTGGGGCGATTATTTCAGGCGCTTATTTTGGTGATAAAATGTCCCCGCTATCAGATACTACAAATCTCGCACCTGCCATGGCTGGGACGGATTTGTTTACTCATATCCGGCACATGGCCAAAACAACCATCCCTTCGATTACCATAACCCTGATATTATTTATTGTTATCGGAATAAACTATGAGGCGAATGGTTCGGTAGATGATGTGAAAGCCATTTCCGAGGTGATTTTGGAAAAGTTTAATGTCACAGGTTGGTTGTTCATTGTACCCGCCGTGGTTATTATTTTAATCATTAGAAAAGTTCCTGCCATACCTGCCTTATTGGCTGGTGCTCTTCTTGGGGGAGTTTTTGCGATTATTTTCCAACCGGATATCATTGCGACTATTGCCAATGAGTCAGGTTCTTATTCCTACTTAAGTTTCAAGGCCGTCATGATGTCCTTATATGGGGAAATCGCCATTATCACGAGTAATGATGTGGTAAATGAGTTGTTGGTAACCCGAGGAATGGGAGGGATGTTGAATACAATCTGGTTGATTATCTGTGCTATGATTTTTGGTGGAATTATGGAAGTGACAGGAATGCTGCAAGTCTTAGCTGAGGCCGTGATTAGAAAAGTTCATAAAGTAGGTTCCCTGATTGCCAGTACAGCAGCCACCTGTGTGTTTTTTAACATCACCACATCTGATCAATATTTGGCCATTTTGGTTCCGGGACGTATGTATGCAGATATCTACAAAAAGCGTGGACTAAAACCTGAAAATCTCAGTCGAACATTAGAAGATTCCGCAACAGTTACCTCCGTATTGGTTCCTTGGAATACCTGTGGGGCCACGCAGGCGGGAGTTTTGGGAGTAGCCACCTTGGTCTATGCTCCTTATTGCTTTTTTAATATTATCAGCCCATTCATGACGATTTTATATGGGTATCTGAATATTGGAATTAACTATTACGAGGAGGAAGATTTAGAAGTGGCATGATTCCTACACGGATAAGCAAAGATGAAGTAAATGCACTTCCTTTGGGTCAATTTGAGGGTGAAATCTATCTGATTGATCAACTGGAAGATGTGGAAGAAGTAGTCGAGTTTTTGGACACCCAACCCTTATTGGGATTCGATACCGAAACAAAACCATCCTTTCGGAAAGGTGTGATCAATGAAGTTTCCCTTCTCCAACTTTCCACTTCAGAACAAGCTTTTTTGTTTCGTTTAAACTCGATTGGTTTTCCTGATGAATTACGAGCCTTATTGGAGAGGGAGCATATTTTGAAAATAGGAGCGGCTGTCCATGATGATTTGAAAGGACTCGGGAAATTGACAGATTCCTTTTATCCTCAGGCATTTTTTGACTTAAATGATGAACTTCGGAAAATCGGATTTCACAATGTAGGTGTTCGAAATCTATCAGGAATGGTCTTAGGAATCCGAATTAGTAAATCCGAACAAGTGTCAAATTGGGAAGCACAAGAATTGACTATCAAACAACAACGATATGCGGCTACCGATGCATGGGCCTGTCTCGAGGTATTCAAAAAATTAAGAGGGGAAGGCTACTTGGATGAGCTATTCCAATAGCTGGAACGCTACGCCCTCCATTTTTTCGAACTCTTGGCTTACTTTTTCCAACAAGCCTGATCTAAAAATCAAGACCATTTCAGCATCCAATCCCATTTCTTGTGATTCGATTACCAGATTTTCATTTTTGATGAGTTTCATCACTTCATTCATTTGAGAATAGGGGAATTTTACCCGAATTCTACTTCTTAGAAAATCTTCAACGATTTCATTTTCCTCAATGGCGAGCCGGGCTGAAGTTTTATAAGCTTGGATAAGTCCACTCATTCCCAATTTGGTGCCTCCGAAATACCGAACCACCACAATGAGCACATTTGTCAAGCCAAAAGAGCGGATTTGTCCTATGATCGGATCACCTGCTGAGTGATTGGGCTCGCCATCATCATTTGCCCTGAAAACTTCACCATCTTTCCCAAGGCTGTATGCATAGCAATGATGTCTTGCGTCAAAAAATTTCTTTCGAAGTACTTCTAAATGAGACTTAATTTCCTCTTCATTTTTAACAGGAAATGCGAAATAGTGAAACTTGCTATTCTTTTCTTTGAAAAGGCCAGAAGACTCCGAGGAAAGTGTAAAAAAGGAATCGTTATCTGAAACAGAATTTGTCAAGGATGGTGTTTTGAAATGGAAATTCTATTGAGAGTTTAAATTTAACTTAAGTGTAATCTTTTTTCCTTTGTAATTATCTTAATTTTCGTTCGATTGCTTGAATTATGAAAAATCCAATGCCAGAGGAAAAACCAAAAATCATTCGATTCAAGGGAGATGTTGGAGAGACGGGAAATCTCTTTTTTTGGGAGAATAAAGAGCTCTTTCCGAATGGGATTCGAAGGTGTTTTTGGGTGCATAAGGTGCCGGAAGGATTTATTAGAGGGAAGCATGCCCATCGAAATGAAACCCAGATTTTGATTGCCATGTCTGGAGTTTTGGAAATAACTACACATCGACAAGATGGAGAAAGCCAAGTTTTTATTCTTAATGATCCTTCTGAAGGTCTGTTAATTCCGCCTTTTCATTGGGTGGAAACAAAGTTTTCTCCCGATGCTGTTTTGCTGGGCCTTTCAGACCAGGATTTTTCAGAAGAAGATTACATCAGAGACCCTGAAGAATTTGGAAACGTATAAAAAAGAACTATCCGAAAACTACAGCTTGGAAGTAAGTCAGGCTTCTTTGGAATCCAAGGACTATTTCTTGGCTCAGTATAGTGTCTCAATCAAAGGTGAAACCTTAGATTTCAGTTTTTTTAAAAAGGGAAGGAAAAAGGCTTGGATGACGGTTTTTATTTCTGAAGATACCAAGGAGGCTATTTCTCTTCCACATGCACCATTTGGCGGGATTTGGATTGACAGTAAACTTATCTCCGAGCAGATAGCTTATTTTTTGAATTTGGTCCTGGATGAATTGAAGCATAGGGACGTGAAGCAAATTGAAATCACGCAGGCACCAAAACCCTACGAGGAAAACCATGACTTGATTGATTATCTACTATTCAAATTGGGATTTCAGGCTCGAAAAATCTTGGCTCATCAGTTTTTTCTTGGGAAGAAAAAGATCAAAAAAATGATCCAGAATGAAGCGGATAAATTCCAGCGAAAAACCAAGGAAAATAAGATTCATGTCAATGTAAGCCCGATTCAAAACTTTGGGTTTTTAACTGCCATTCAGTCTTGGAATAAGGAGAGGGGCTACGATGTTTCATTGGATGAGTCGAAATTGATTAGCCAGGTTTCTGAATTTCCGGATCGGTATTTCTTAATTTCTTTGGAACAAGACGGGGTTGCCTTTGCTTACACTTTAGCCGTCCGACTTACTGAAAATTCACTCTACTATTTTCAGTCGGCCATCAATCCTGGAACTTCTGTCAAAAATGCGGGAGAAATTCTTTTGTTTAATCTTTTCAAATTGGCAGGAGAATTAGGTGTTGATTTGATCGATCTGGGCTCCTCTGATCATCCGGATTCACCCAATCATAGTTTAATGTTTTTTAAGTCGAGATTTTCAAACGATATTTCCAATAAGGTTACCTGGTTCAGGAAGCTTTAGCCATGGAAAAGCAAAAAAAGGTCACTGTAATTTGTATAGCTTTTAATCACGAGGATTGGATTGTCGAAGCCTTGGAAAGTGTTGCTATGCAAGATTATTATGCGAAGGAGCTGATAATCATTGATAATGGCAGTTCTGATCAGACGCCTACATTGATACGGGATTGGGTGAATAAGTTTACAGGGCTATTTTCAGTAAAGACTATTTTTTATGATGATCCCAAACCCTATTGTTCGGTTTTTAACGCAGCCTTTTTTGAGACAGAAGGAGATTATGTGGTGGATTTGTCGGGAGATGATGTGCTTTATCCAGATCATCTATCCCTTTCAATCAAACAATTGACAAAGGATCCAAAAGCTGCTTTCTGCTTCTCAGATGCCTATTTGCTTTCTTCTTCAGGGTCTATTCGGACTTTTTATAAGAGAAATACCTTTAGTGAATTGGTTGAAGAGGTGGAGGTAGGGAATTTATATGAAACCTTGCTACGCCGATCGGCTATTTGTTCGGCAACCATGGTATTCAATGCTAAAATTCTAAAAAAGGAAGGAGGGTATGATGAAAACCTATTCTACGAGGATTTTGATATTCAAATCCGTTTGACCAGAAAATATCCGGTGGTTTTTTCCGATCATGTTGGAATACTAAAGCGAGTACATCCTCGCTCCATGTCTGCTCATCAATATCAGCGATACATTTCCAGGATGCTTCCTAGCACAGTGAAGGTTTGTGAAAAAGCCTTGGATCTCAATCAAAGCGAGGGGGAAAACAATGCACTTCAGGAGCGCATATTATTTGAGTTGAAACATGCGATGTGGTCTGCAAATTTTTTGGCTGCAGAAAAACTGATTGCTCTCGCCGAGAAATTACACACTAAAAACCTTGAGCTTTCTCTTTATAAATGGTGGTTAAAGACTCGATTGGATATTTCTTGGCTTTACGTCCATCTTACTGGTTAACCCACACTTACTTCAAAAATCGCTTTGTCTTTGAAGTATTTTTCCCCGATTTCTAGAATATGTCCTTGGTTAAACTCTTTCAAAAAGTTGAGTTTTTGCTGATAAAAACCCAGGGTCATACCCGCATGATGAACTGCCCGAAATCGGTCCATCAGATCAAATGAATTACTGAATTGGGAAAGCATTTGTCCGAGCAAATAATTTCTCACCAATTCCAATTCATCTTGAGGAACAGGCTCTTCACAGAGCGTTTGGATTTCTTTTTTGATTTCAGACTTGACTGTCTGAAGGTATTTCTTCTCTACATCCGCAGAGATCACCCAATAATTCAAGTCTCCAATTTGAGCTAGGCTAGAATAAATGCCATAGGTATGTCCTTTGTCTTCCCGGATGTTTTTGATCAACCTTGAACCAAAATATCCTCCTAAAATGGAATTGAAGACTAAAAGTGGAATAAAATCCGAATGATTTTTTGGAATGGAAAAATCCCCCATTCGGATACTACTTTGTAGGGATTCAGCCCTTTCTTCATGGAGGAAATATTCACTGGAGGTTTCCGGTAACAGCACTTTTTCCAAAAGGGGGCGGACTGGAAATTTCTCCAGATGCTGAAGTAGCTTCGATAGTTCTGGCTCAGAAAAATTTCCTGAAATGAAAATTTCCAAATTTTGCCACAATTGGGTTTGGCTATGCTGAAGCAATCGTTCAGAGGTTATTTCCTCTAACATGGATTCTTCCACTACTACTCCATAGGGGTGTGTGTCACCAAATAAGGCTTTCCTGAAAAGTTGAGAGGCCCTAGAGGAGGTCTTTTCCCGCTCTAGCTGAATGGAAAGTTTTCGCTGAGATTTCTTTTTTATAAGAATTTCCTCTGGGAAAATAGCCTCATGAACCAATTCCAAGGCTACTGGAAGAATTTCGAAAATATGCTTTTTGGTACTGATTAGACTAAATCCCTCATTGCCGAAGGAAATGATTGGTTGCAATTCACTTGCATGAAAATCAAAGAAATGAGCGATTTCCGTTCCGCTTTTTTGGCTTGTTCCTTCTGGCAAAAGCTGAAGGGTAAAGGAAGGCACCAAAGACCGAGTTAAAGGAAGATTAGCTCGAGTACCATTTCCCAAAAATTCAATTTTAACAGCTTCTACAGCTGGGGTAGGGATGAAATACACCTTTGCCCCACTAGACAGCTCGAAGTGCTCAGGTTGAGTTAATGAGAAATCTTCCGGAATGATGTATTTCGGAGGCTGACTTCGGTCAAGCATCGATTAATTATTCGGGATGGTGTAAAGCAAGCTAAATCGTAAAGTTTCGGCTAGGGGATGGTTTTGGGTTTGAGGAACAAGATAGGAGAAATTAAAGCCAAGTCTGTTGAAGTTAAACCCAACTCCCATAGTAAAATATCTCCTTCCGCCTTTGGTAGGATTTTCAAAAAAGTAACCTGTTCTCAAGGCAAATTTTTGATTGTAAATGTATTCTGCTCCAAAGGATAAGGTTACTTCTTGAATTTCCTCTTTAAACCCATCAGGAGCGTCTGCAAGAGAACCAAACATTCCTGAAATCAATGGGCGATTTGGATCTTTTCCACGTTCAATGATCAAATTTCCATCCTCGTCAGTAGCCAAGGTTCCATCAGGATTAGTCGCGTAAACAGGAGGACTCGGAACCAACAACTTATTGAAATCAAGTGCGAAGGTTAGTGTATTCAATTCATTCAGTTCTACCGAATAAGCTGTCCCAATTCGTAGGTTTGTTGGAATATAATCCAAATCGTCGGCACTATTGTAGGTGATCTTTGGTCCAATGTTCGAAATATTTATTCCCCAGGACCAAGTTCCTTCTTTGGAACCTGACAAAATAGGTTTGCTGTAATATAAGCCCACGTCGGTGCCCACACTTACTCCCGGTCTCCCTTCACTTCCACCTACGGCAGAAATATTTCCTGAAAGATTAGAATGAATAAAACGGGCTGAAATTCCTAGTCCTAAGTTAGCTGAAAGCTTTCTCGAATAAGTTCCACCAATGGCAATGTCCCTAGGATTAAATTCCCCTAGTTCATTCCCCAATCCATCTGTCAATTGTATGTCTCCCATATTGAAATACCGGAGATCAAAACCAAAGGCGGAATTTTCATCGATTTTAAAGAAACCAGTCAAATAACTTAAGGACATGTCATTGACCAATTTTCCAAGCCAAGGGGAATAAGACAGGGAGAACCCCATTTGGTCTTCGATAAAGGCAAGCTTTCCACTATTCCAGTGAGCAGAATTTGCATCCGGACTAGTTGCCACCCCGACATCTCCCATTGCAGAATGGCGGGAATCTGGGGCAAAATTCAAAAAGGGAACGGCCGTAGTAATCACCCTTCTCTCAGGATCTTGTCCCGATATGACAACGGAATTTTGAGCAAGCAGCAAGGTGGAATTGATCAGGACCAATCCAAAAAGCAATACACCTTGTCTCCAAATGCCTTTTATCTTCATTCAATTATAAGTTTTCCGCTGATCGAATCGAAGGAATTATCCCTCTCCGACTGAAGCGTCAATTTGTAAATATAAGTTCCTTTTGCTGGAATTTTAGACTGACTTTGTAAAAAAATCCATGAAAAGGCCTCCAAATCAGGGTCAACTTTTACCCAACGTTCAGACTCTGAAAATAGTATATTTCCTGCCATATCATATACTTCCAAGCCTATAACCAAATTTTCTCCAGGTCTGTTATGTGATACTTTAAAGGTTGTTTTTTGATTAGCTGGATTTGGGAAAACCATGTGATCTAAGATTTTCATTTGGTTACTTCCCCTTACTTCTATCTGAACACTTACTGTAGAAATATTTCCCAATAAATCAGCTGCTTTGATTTCAAGGGTATTGATACCTTCCTGCAAACCTTTTAAGGTGTAATTTACCTTCCCCCTTTGATAAGATCCGTCTAAACTGATATATCGTTGATTGAGGACTTGTTCATCGCCACCATTTATTCGAATACTAAGGTCGTATTCTGGAATAAGCCCACTGACATCGATACCTGTCAGGTCAAAAAATTCAAAGCTGGCTTCCAACTGATTTTTAGGAAATATAAATGGAGTGATGGATTGGTTTTCAATAATCACTTTAATTTCCGGGCCTTCATCATCATCAGGTTTTGCTGTGTTTTCACCGCCAAGTAGTGCTTTTTGACCACCGGAGGCATCTTGAGAGAGAGTTGAATCAACGGCATAAAATCGAAGCCTTCCCTCATTCAAATCAGTAGAAAGCCCTTCTGGAAGCCTAAATTTTCCTTCGAAAATTCCATTTACCACCTTTCCACTTCCTCTAAAGAGCATGATGATTTCATCTGGAAATTCAACCGGGCTGCTTTCGTCTCCTAATGTTTTTATTTTGACTTCTTTATCCCGGAGTTCAATTTCAAAACTTCCATTAAAATCAGATATTCGATTTCCAGTTTGTGGATCTACAATTTCACCAACGTAAGTGATTTCCGTAAGAAAGGGAAGTGAAGATAGGTTTTTTCCAGAATCATCTTTCCATTCTGTGATTTTGACTTCAAAATCCGGATAGTCCAATTTCATGCTTGGATCTCCTAGAAGACTAAAATTTCTGTTTAGAGGACCATTGAGGCTTGCATTTTTAGTGTTTTTGTAAATGTTTCCTAGGTCTTGGGTTTTTCCATTCACTTTTTTGAAAACTTCCTGAATGAAAGCCTCATTCAACCTGAAGTTTACGCTGCTAAAAACAGGCCTGCCAGTTGTCAGGAGACCAATAGCTCCCTTTCCTTCTGCTATTAACAATTCCTCAGCCGCAGAGCGAATAAAGGGGCTATCGTGTCTTCCAAATTCACAGGTGGCAGTCACCCAAAGAGGTAAATTTTGGAAGTTTGGCCAGTTGGCAAGATCTTCAATACGAAAAACCTCTTCTGCTGTCAGGGTAGTTTCATTCCCGTGCCCAATAAAATTCAAGAATAGGGTTCCATCTTCCAAAGTTTGAAGAAGCTTTTCTTTTGCTTCAGGAGAACGTTGGGATTGATTATCTGAAGTCTGCTCAAAACGATCCAGGTAAAGTTTTTCCTGAAAATAGGAGTTTGCATTTTCTCCAAGAAAAGTACTGTGAGATTCTGCATCTCGAAGGTGAATATTGTTGTCTCCGTCATCTGCAAAGAGGGAAAAATTTCGTTTCCATCTCCCAAATGAGGAATTCGATTCGTAATCCATGATTTTTTTGATTACGAGTTCTGCTTCACGGCGGTTGATTACCGGGAGTCTACCTATTCCAATTGACAAAGTTTCATCTCCTTCTTGACTTTCTTCCCAATTTCCCTGACCTATCTCCAGTAATCCAAAAAAATCATCCGAACTGAAGGTGGTTAATGGATTGAGGCTATTTCTGCTGGAGTAGGTTGGAACGATAGAGGGACGGCCTCCTAATTTTCCTTTATAATCAAACGTTCCTTTTCCCAAGAAAAGGACATTTTTAAGCTTTTTTCCCTCATGAAAATGCCAAGCTAAGAAATTTCGGATAGCTACAATATCTCGATTTCCATACCCAAAATGATCATAGATATCCCGAGTCGAAACAGCCTGGACAAAAATCCCTTGGGCCATTTTGTGGGTGCTTAATTTTTCGGCTTCAGGGAAAAAAAGATCATCGGTAATAATTAAGAGTTCAGGCCAATTTCCATTTGACAAAAGAATGTTTTCAACGGATTCAATTTGTTGGATGGGCTGTATAGAGCCTTGTTCAAATATGATAATCTTCTGCCCCGATAATGAACTTTGTTCTTCAAAAGCTTTGGGATTAAAAAAATCACTGACTTCCCAAGCTTGACAAGTCGTGCAATTTGTGGAAAATGAACTTTTGTTTTCAGGAAAATAAAGCCCCGGGTCCAAATTGTCTGAATTGAATGGAACTCCTACTAAAAGTTGTTCGAAATAACCGTTTCCATTCGGATCGCTACTTTCAAATCCAAGTTCTATGGTGTTGACTGTGCTGGTGGAAGGTTCAAAAGTCGCTTCCAAAGATGCTTCCGATCCTTTTATTCCATAGGTGGAATTTGGAATGGGAGCGAGTTGGGCACTTGTAATCACATTTCCATTTTCTATTATGGAGATTTGGCTCGCTTGGAGCGATTGTGCCATGACTTTTCCTTGAATTTTCCAAGGAGCAGTACTTTCAGTGCCTTTTCGGATGGGAATGGATTGGATTGCGCCGGCACCGACAGGTTTGGAATACCAAACTCTGCCCGAATTCAGAATATTGGTTTCTTCCCCTTTTAAAGCAGTCCATTGGTATAAAAGTTGGTTTTGATTTGGGATATCCTCCTGACTAGAGAAAGGAAAAACTCGTTTAGGACTGTCCTTTTTTCCGATCAAGTAGTATAGTGTATCGGAATAGTAATGATGCAAATATTCAATGCCTTCATTTATTGGATTTATGACATGAGGTCCAGTCAGAAATACCAGAAGACCGGATTCCGTTTCCATGGAAGGAATTTCTCTCCATTCCAGTTGGCTGCTATCTAATTTCTGAGGAAGTCTTCCTGGATAGCCGAAGAAAGCCACTTCAGAAAAATCACTAAAACCTAATTCTGCTAATTGGTTTTTGGATAATTGATAGATGCCGTTCTCTAGAATTGGGAATTTGAAAAAGCGCTCTTGTGACCAAGCTTGGGGGCTTAGAAATATTAATAGAAGAAAGGAAAAACTTACTTTGAGAGTATTTCTCATGGAGAAAAAACGGAGTTTTCGATCACAGAAAGCACCAAGTAAAATAAAATCACAAGTGGTACTCCCGCCAAACCCATAGTCAAAAGCAAAATTGCTCCTGACCCGATGAGCATATATCTAAATACATTGTCTCGGGCAGAAAAGTTTTTGAATTTCAAGGCAATGAGAGGAAGCTCTGCTACGAGTAACAAAGAAAAAATCCAAGCAAGAACGATGAGAAACCAAGGATTAGCAAATAAAAAATCCAGCTGTGCCAATTGGGAAGAAAGAAAAGGGAGTGTGCTGAAAAACAAAGCATTTGCAGGAGTAGGCAAGCCGATGAAACGATCAGATTGTCTTTCGTCAATATTGAATTTGGCTAATCTAAGAGCTGAAAACAATGGAATGGTCAGCGCAAGATAGGCTAGCCATTCGGTGGAGGTTAAATTTTGGATCCAAGAAACCAAGATAAATCCTGGTAATACACCGAAGGAAACAAGGTCTGCCAAGGAATCGAGTTGTTTGCCTAATTCTCCTGTCACTTTAAGCAATCTTGCAGCAAAGCCATCAAAAAAATCAAGCAATGCAGCCAACAGGATGAAATAAGCTCCAGCTTGGTAATTTCCCTCGATTACCCAGATGCAACCGATTACGCCGGAAAGAAGATTTCCAAGCGTCAAAATATTTGGGATGTGTGATTTGATTTTCAAATTCAGAATGTGGCTTTTTTTCCTACGAAAGGGTTGTATTCTTTTTCAAATCCAATAGTGGTCGTCGGGCCATGACCTGGGTAAATAATCGTCTCTTCCGGCAAAGTAAAAAGTTCGGATTTAATTTTTTTCAATAGTAGATCGTGATTTCCTCCAGGTAGGTCCGTTCTGCCAATACTTCCTCGGAATAAAGTGTCTCCTCCAATACATTGCTTGCTCGGTTCATGGTAAAATACCACATGTCCTGGTGCATGACCCGGAACAAATAGAACCTTTAGCCTTTCATTTCCAATTTGAATGATTTGGTTTTCTGTCAAATATCCATCCGGCTCTGTGGCTTCATAGCGAGCAAAACCATAATTCGGGGCAAAAACTTTGGCCGAATTCAATACTGGGCTTTCCTGTTCGTGAATCCAAAGAGAAATACCAAATGTCCGCTTCACAAATGCATTTCCAAGGACATGATCGATGTGGCAATGCGTATTCAAGAGAAGCTCTGGCTTCAAGTTTTCTTCTCGAATGTAGTCCACTAATAATTGGTTTTCCGAAGACTCATAGTTTCCGGGGTCTATGATTGCTGCATGCCCTTCCGAGTCCGAAATGACATAGGTGTTTTCTTGGAAGGGATTGAATGTGAATGTTTGAATTCTCAGCATGATTTTCTCGATCTGCAAAAACAAAATAAGGAATAAAACCCGTTATTTGAGCTATGAAAATTGATTTTTTGCTAATCGGAGGAGGCTTAGCCGGGACAGCATTGGGGTACCGATTGATCCAATCTGGGAAAACAATTCGGATCTTGGATCTACCGGAAAAAAACCAATCCAGTAGGATTGCAGCAGGACTTTACAATCCTGTGACGGGAAGAAAAATGGTAAAGACTTGGTTAGCAGATCAATTGTTTCCAGAGATCGAACCCTTTTATCGGGAAATTGAAAAAAAGACAGGGGCAAGTTTCCTGCGCCCGGAGACGATTTATAGACCTTTTATAAGTATTGAAGAGCAAAATGAATGGATGGGTAACAGTTCGGATGAGGTTTTTATTCCTTATATCAAGGAATTGGTCACCGAATCTCAGTCCTCTCACCTCCAAGATCCTTATGGAGGAGTAATGCTGCGACAATCTGGATGGCTTGATATTCCTGCGTTTTTGGATGCTTTTAAGAAGAAGTTTTCTGATAATTTTTCTATTGAGAATTTTGAAGAGAGTATGCTTCAGTTTGAGAATGGAAATTGGCATTATGGAGATATTGAGACGCCTTCAGTGGTGTTTTGTAATGGGGTTCATGCTGCCCAAACCTCGTTTTTTGGATTTTTACCTTTTGCACCTGTAAAAGGGGAAATTCTGGAGTTAAAGCAAGAATTTTGCCCTGAATATATTGTGAATCGAGGGGTGTTCCGAGTTCATTTGGGGGATGGGATTCATCGTGTGGGCTCGACTTATACCTGGCATGATTTGGATATTGGTCCTACTGAGCGAGCTAAAAATGAGCTTTTGGAGCGACTTCAAGGTTTGGTTAATTTACCAGTTGAGGAAGTTGTTTCACATAAATTTGGAATTCGTCCAGCTACAAAAGACAGGAAACCGTTTTTGGGGAAACATCCTAGTCTTTCAGGCGTTTACATATTCAATGGTTTTGGAGCCAAAGGTGTCTCTTTGGTTCCTTATTTCAGTAATATGATGAACGCTTATTTATTGAATGAAGAGCCTGTAATGAAGGAGGTGGATATCGCCCGCTATTTTGATTATATTTAAAACTTCTAGTTTAAAGCATGCAAAAGAAGTCTTTCCATATTATTCTTCTCTTTCTTGGTTTCCTGTTTTTTGCAGATTCGGCTTTTGCTCAATTTGATCAGGAACGATTTGGGAAAAACCGCTTACAGCACAAACAGTTTGACTGGTATTTTTACAGCTCCAATAATTTTGAGGTTTATTATTACGACAGGGGAGGAGCGAATGCCAAGCTTGCCATCGAGTATTTAGAGTCCGAGTTTCAGCGTTTGACGCAAATGATCGGATATGTGGCCTACACCAAGCCCAAAATTTACATTTATAATTCTCCTGAAGAATTGCTTCAGAGCAATTTGAACCTTAATAAGGAGGAATATAATGAGGAAGGGCAAACCAATTTTAGCAGGCTAATCGCAGAGGTTTCTTACAAAGGAGAGGTTGATCTTTTTAAGCAGGACCTGATTTACGCGACTTCCAAAATCATCATTCAGGAAATGCTTTACGGTGCATCTGTAGCTGATGCCTTCCAGTCCAATTTGCTCAATAGCTTTCCGGAATGGTATGTGGAGGGAATTTCTCTTTACCTGGCTAAAGGCTGGAGTAGAGAAATGGATGATTATATCCGTCACTACTTGAAGGAAGATGAAACTCCAAAAATCCTCCGATTGAATTCTATTGAGGCTGCTTTGGTTGGCCAATCCATTTGGAACTATATAGCAGAGCGATATGGTCGCCGATATATTTCAAGTATTCTAAATCTTTCACGAATTAATCGAAATGAGGAAAATTCGGTAGCCAATACGGTCGGACTGAATTTTAATTCCTTCATTGAAGATTGGAGAAAGTACTATCTCACCATCAATCAGCAGGTTAATTCCAACTTCCGAGAAATCAATTCTTCTCAGGCAGTTGCGCAGACTTCACCTCGCGTGATTGGAACTATCATGGATATCAAATTCAGTCCCGATGGATTAAATTTGGCCTATGTGATCAATAATCAAGGGAAGTACAAGGTTCAGGTTCGTGAAGTTTCCTCTGGATTGGAGCGTACGCTTTTCCAAGGAGGATCCGTATATGAGGATCAAAATCCAAATTTCCGATCTCCAGTTATTGCTTGGAGAGATTCGGCGAATTTGGCAATTGCATCTTTTAAACGTGGAATAACGACGCTAAGACTGCGCTCAATCGATGGAACGAATCAGGATAAAATATTCCTCCGAAATATCAACCAAGTCCTAAGTCTCGACTTTAATAGTACAGGTCGAAATATGGTGCTTTCGGCAATTTCAAATGGAAAGACCGATATCTACACCTTAAATACCCGTGGGGCAGGGAGGAGATTGACAAACGATGAGTTTGACGATCTTACGCCGATGTTCCTCAATGATTCAACCATCATTTACACGACCAATTATTCGGAAGAATTGGATTCGCTCTCCGGTAAATTTGAAAATCTGAATCAGTTCAAAACGAGCTATAATATCTTCATGGCCGAGGTTCGGGATACCGTTCGCCTGACTAGGCTTACCAATAGTTACAGCAAAAATATTCGTCCTCGAAAAGTCAATAGCAATACCGTTGTCTATCTCAGTGACCTAAGCGGTATTAATAACTTGATGCGTTTGAATGTTGGAAATCAGGTGTCCAGCCAAATTACGGGTTATAGTAAAAGCTTGGAATCATTTGATATCAATAGTCGGATGAATAAGATTGCTTTTTCAGTAAGAGATGGAAAAGAAAGTTTTCTAGTTATTCAAAATTATTCCGGTGCAGATTTATTTACTCCAAGTACACCTCGAATTCAATTGGAGCAAGCGAAAAGTTTGAATGAGCGAATTGCGGCCAGGAGATTGATTGAGTCTGCCCCCAAAGAAACTCAACAAACAGTAGCTACAGCTCCAAAACCTCAAATTGAACAAGAGCCGATCAAAATTGATACTACTTCTCAAAAGACCACTACCTCAATCAATGTTGATCGCTTGAAGTTTCAAAATCGGGCTGGAATCAATACGGAAAATTACACCTTCGATTCCCTTCCTAATCCACAACTTAATCGTGAGCAAGGTCAGACTTCGGAAGAAAATGCAGGAAATATCTTGGAGGCATTCCGGAGACAATCTCTACAAAAGCGGGTATTTGGACCTCGAGGTATGGAGCCTCAGTTTTTCACCAATAACCTAAATACCCGTTTTATAGTCGATCCGCTAAGGGGCTTCGGTTTAAGCATGAGTGGAAAGATGACTGACTTGTTAGATAATCATTCCCTAACCGGAGGCATTTCTGTTGCGCTGGATTTCCGTTCAGGAGGGGATATTTTTGCTGAATATGAGTATTTGAAGAGTAGGTTGGACTTCCGGGCTAGGTTCGATCGAAGAACTATTCGTTATACAGAGGACGATATAACTTTCCAAAAGTATGTTTTGACCAAAGTCGAAGCGGGAGTTTCTTATCCATTCAATGTTAATTCCAGGTTTACAATCGCACCTTTCCTAGCTAAGACTCAATATTTCAATCTTAATCCAGATTCATTGATTTTGGCAGCAAATCCTGAGTCTAACCGATTTGATGTGAATTATGTGGGAGGAAAGGTTGAGTTTGTTTACGATCGCACCCAGCAGATTGGATTGTACTCCCAGATTGGATTGAAAGGTAAGGTCGGTTTTGTCCATTATCAGGGCTTAAATCACTCAGATAGGAGCTTCAGTAATTTCTATTTAGATGTGAGAAATTACCAACGAGTCCATAAAAACATCGTACTAGCTTCCAAACTTTATGTTGGTTCATTCTTTGGAAATAACCCTCAGACCTACTTGGTAGGAGGTATGGATAATTGGTTGTTTAATGAATTTTATCAACCACCATCAAATCGTCCGGAAGTTTCACCGGTTCGAAACCCAACCGGTGTTGAAAACTCCAATATTCTTTTTGCGGACTTTGTGGATTTGAGAGGGTATGATTACGATGAAATCCGTGGAAATAATGTGATTACCTTCTCTACAGAATTGAGGATTCCGCTTTTCTCCTATCTAACTCGAGGAAATATCACTTCTAATTTTATCAGGAATTTCCAACTAGTAGGATTCTATGATATTGGATCTGCCTGGGATGTGTCTGCACCTTGGGAGCGTGTCAATGACCAAAATACCGAAGTCATCAATACTGAAGGTTCACCTTTCCAGATTACAATCAATAACTTCAACAACCCTTGGTTGCAGAGTTATGGTGCCGGCCTTCGCACAGTATTACTCAATTATTACGTGAAATTTGATGTCGCAAGACCAATCCGAAATTATCAGACGGAAGATCTCAAGTTCTATGTAACTTTGGGCTATAATTTTTAATAGAGCATTATGATCAAATCGATGACCGGCTATGGAAGTGTCGGATGGGAAGACGAGTCACGAATTATCCATGTAGAAGTAAAAACTCTCAATTCCAAATTCTTGGATCTGTCCTTGAGAAATCCGAGGCAATTTTCGGAGAAGGAACATGAGATCCGGAATTTGGTCCAAGCAGTACTGGATAGAGGTAAAGTATCCCTTACTATCGATTTTGTTGCTAAAAAATCTTCTGAGATTCCTGTCACCATTAATGAGAAACTGTTTGATGCTTATTTTTCCAAGTTTCAAACTATGGCTTCGAAAGTTGGAGCTGATCAATCGGAGCTTTTCAAATTAGCCCTTCAAGCCCCATCTGTGGTGATCAATACAAATCCTGAAGAGACTGATGATTCTACCGATTGGGAACTTGTTAAAAAAGCAATTGAAGAGGCATTGGAGAAATGCGATCAGTTTCGGAAAGACGAAGGACAGTCATTGTTAGAAAAATTAGAGAGTAATATCCATATTATCTCTGATGCTTTAGAAAAAGTAAAAGCTTCAGAGTCTCAACGGAAAGATCGGATTAAAACCCGTATTCGAAATAATTTCAAAGAATGGGTTGCTGAAAATGATTTCGATCAAAATCGTTTTGAGCAGGAATTGATCTACTACTTTGAAAAGTTGGATATAACCGAAGAGTTAGTCCGATTGGAAACCCATCTTAAGTACTTTTTAAAGGTATTGAAAGAAGAAACCCAACAAGGGAAGAAGTTGGGTTTTATTAGTCAGGAAATCGGGCGTGAAATCAATACCATTGGGTCTAAAGCAAACGATGCAGCGATCCAAAAATTAGTGATTTTAATGAAAGATGAATTAGAAAAAATTAAAGAACAATCTATGAATGTTCTTTAAAGTCGATTTTTCCGAATGACTCTTCCAAAGCCTTTTTGCTGAAATTCACCTTCTTTCACCGCAAATTTTCCATTGATAATTACGTATTCGATTCCTTTTGGATATTGATGCGGATTAATGAAAGTTGCTTGATCTATAACCGTCTCGGGATTGAAAATAGTGATGTCAGCAAAAGCGCCTTGCTTAATGATTCCTCGATCAGTTAATCCAAGTCTTTTTGCTGATAGGCCGGTCATCTTATGGATAGCCATTGCCAGGTCCATGATTTTCTTTTCTCTTACATAATATCCCAAAACTCTTGGGAAGGTCCCATAAGCTCTTGGGTGTGGATGACCTTGTCCTGGCTTTGAAAGTCTTCCATCAGACCCAATCATTGTCATGGGATGTTGCATGATTCGCTCTACATCCGCCTCGTCCATAGCATGATAGATTGTTCCTGTGCCTCCATTCAACTGTGCTTGAATGACATATTCAGCTCCATTTTCTACAGTTGGTTCTTCTCCCTCTCGAACAATCCAATCGTACAGGGTTTTTCCCTCCAAACTTCGATCCCATTGTACAGTGGAAAATTGGATTCGCTTCAAATCGCTTCCGCCTCGGTCATTCAAAATGGCGAATATGATTCCTGATTTGATACTGTCTTTTAAAGCAGGATTATTTACTCGTTCTTGGAATTTTCCACCTTCTAGAGCCCAACTTGGGATTAAAACGCTTATTCCTGTGTGACTTGCTGTGTAGGGGTACTGATCCATCATGATGTCTAAACCTAGCTGACGTGCTGAATCAACGAGCGCTAAAGTCTTTTTACTAGCACCCCACATTTTCACCCCTATAGCTTTGTGATGGGTTAACACAACCGGTATTTGGGCATCGCGAGAAATTTGAATGGCTTCTTGAACAGCATCAATAAGGCCTAGCCCTTCTTCACGAAGATGTGAAGTATAAATCCCTCCTTTCGCCGCAGCAACATCGGACAGAGCTATGACTTCATCCAGTTTGGCGAATGTGCCGGGTAAATATTTTAAGCCGGTAGAAATACCAAAAGCACCCGCATCCATAGCTTTGCCCACTTCCTCCTTCATGGCCGCTAATTCCGCTTCTGTCGGCTCACGGTCAACATTTCCCAAAAATGCTCTTCGAATAGAATTATGACCGACCAAATAAGCCAAATTAGGACCGATTTCTATTTGTTCGAGCGTATCCAAATAGCTGTCTAAAGGTAAAGGGCTATTTCCATCAGGGCCACCCAGTGAGAGCGTTACACCTTGGCGCACCAATGATTCAGCCAATGGCATTTCGAGAATCGGCTCTAAATGGGTATGCATGTCAATGAATCCCGGTGCAACAGCCATTCCTGTTGCATCGATTATATCATTGCTTTCAAAGGAGCCAAGTTTTCCCAAAAAAGTAATTCTGTCTCCTGAAATCCCCACATCCATGACCTGACCTTCACTACCATCTCCAGTATATACAGTTCCGTTTTTGATAACCAAGTCAAATTTTGGACTTTGACAGGCAAACGTTACCAGAAATAAAATAAGGGTAAGTATTTTGTTCATTTTCATACTTACCCAAATTACAGTTTTTAAATCATCCTTCTATTCCATCGTAGTAAAATTCATTCGATTTTAAGTGCTATTGAAGTTTAAAGCGAATTGGAATCACCATTCTAGATCTAACAGGTCTTCCTCCCATTTTTCCAGGTGTCCACTCTGGAGAGTTTTCGATCACTTCTTTGGCTACCTCATCACACCCTCCACCTAGGGGTCTGACAACTTCGACATCTTGGACACTTCCATCCTTATTTACTACAAACCGGATTAAAACTACGCCTTCTATTCCCATTCTTTTGGCCTGGGAAGGGTATTTGAGGTTCTTTCTTAAATACTCATACCAAGCTTCCATCCCTCCTTTGAAGCTTGCTTGAACTTCTGTGAAGTCCATGATCTCCTCAGCTTTATCAATTATAGGAGGATCATCAGAAATGATAACTTCTGGAATTTCGGTTGTTTCCGTAGTATTGATATCAATTGAAATCAAAGTAGGATCGATTTGGATTTCATTGGGTTGAACTTGGATGATTGGAGGTATTTCAACCGGTGGAGGAGGAGGTGTTTGGAAGGTATTGGGGATGTCTGGAATGTCCCAAATTTCTGATTCCTTATTAATCTCTTTGATAGGAGAGTCTGAATAAGATTTCCATTCAAAGGCAACAAGACAAAGACCGATACTAATTACTAACCCTAGGTTAAATAGGGGAGAAGACCATTTTCTTAGATCTGCTTTTGGGTTTTTCTTGGTTCCATGTTTTATGAGGTTTAAATGAAACGATAGTAGAAAATACCCAATAAATAGCTGATAAATAGCTAATTAACCGACTTTAACTATGTTAAAAGTTTTAAAAACTAAGGCACAAAAAAAGCCCGAATTATTATTCGGGCTTAAATTTTATTATTGATTCGATTAGCTCAGCTTGAATCGGATTGGTAATCTCATTCGAGTACGTACTGGACGACCTCTTTGCTTACCAGGTTCCCACTTAGGAGCATCTTGTACTACTTTCACAGCTTCTTCGTCGCAACCTCCTCCGATTCCTCGAAGTACTTCTACGTCTTGGATAGAACCGTCAACGTTAATAACGAATACTACGATTACTGTACCTTCGATACCCATACGTCTTGCTTGAGTTGGGTATTTCAAGTTCTTTCTCAAGTATTCATTCCAACCTGACATTCCACCTGGTGGTTGAGGCTGAGTTTCTACCACGTCAAAGATTTCGTCTGCTTTTTCTTCTACCGGAGCTTCCGCAATAACAACTTCTTCGATCACAGTTTCTTCTTCAACGTTTACGTCAAAGTTTACTTCGATCTTTTCTTCGATTTCTACTTCATCAGGAATCTCTTGAATGATCGGCTGCTCAACTGGTGGTGGTGGCGGTGGTGGTGGTTGTTCGGTGATTGGAATATCCAGTAGCTCTTCAAAATTATCATCAGCCATTCCTAGATCCTTAAGAGATCCATCGTCGAATGACTTCCATTCAAAGGCCACTAGGACAGCACCTACAGCAACTGCCAAGCCCAAATTCAGGAACATTCCTGAAGTTCTGGTAAGGTCAGCGCTTGGGGTCTTTTTTGCTTCCATAGCGTGTTTGGTTTATGATAGGTTAATTTTTATTCTATTTATCTAACAAGTCTAAGGATTTCCCAAGATTATTGCAAATGATTTAACATCGTCAAATCTTAAAATATCCAAAGAGCCCTAGCCAAATACCCAATTGGTTGAATACCAAGTCCCACCAATCAAAGGATCGATTTGGAATCCATAGTTGTCCAATCTCAAAAGCGACAGAAGGAATTATGGCTAAAGGTATGAAAATGAGCCAGTTGATTGACTTTTTTCCTTTCTTCAAATGGTTGCTTGAAACACCTGCCCAAATAAATGAAAGGACGAGAAAGCAAATCGTGTGGATGACTTTATCTTGAAAATCAAATGCGTTAATTTCTGGTAAGCGGTCGCCGGGTGTCAGCATCGCAAAACCTAAAATTATTAACCAGGTGATCCCAAGAAAAACCCGCAACTGACTGATTAATTTTTCCCTACTAGTTCAGCGTAGCTTTCTGAAGACAATAAATCAGCTGGAAGGTCTCCATCAATTTTGATTTTGATCATCCAACCGTCTTCATAAGGAGATTCATTTACAAGTTCTGGAGAACTTTCCAATTCCTCGTTGAATTCCAAAATTTCTCCTGAAATCGGCATGAAAAGATCAGATACTGTTTTCACAGCTTCTACCGTTCCAAAGACTTCTCCTGCTTCAATTGTTTCGCCTACTGTCTCTACTTCGACATAAACGATATCACCCAATTCGCCCTGTGCAAATTCGGTAATTCCCACTGTGGCAATATCTCCTTCGATACGAACCCACTCATGGTCTTTGGTGTACTTTAATTCTTCTGGGAAATTCATGTTTTATGATTGATTAAGGTCTCCAAAAATAAGACGATTCCTAATTGGAAAAAATCTATTGTGATAAATTAAATCGAAGTTGTCCACCAAAGGAGGTAGAAGCTCGCTTAAAGGCGGTAGATACCCGAGGGTCGTTGATCGTTCGGTCAAAATAAATCGTCAAATTCAGGTTTTGATTGATGACATATCCGATCGTTGGACGAATCTGAATATTCAGGTTTCCATTGGTTACCGTACTTCCCTCTTCGATTTTTCGCTGTACCTGCTGGGTATCCACGATTTTCATATCCAACCGTAATTGTAGATCATTTTTGAGAATGGTTTCTCTGCCTTGGAACTTGAATGGGACTTTAACGCCAGCCTTGGTATAGGCAAGGTTAAACCCAAAATCATTGCTTCGCTGTTCGGTTACTTGAGCATTGGAGAAGTTGAGTCCAAGATTTCGCTCTTTGTTGTAATTGATCGCGACATTGAGTCTGCCTTTGGTCATTAAGTCAATTCCAATCAAAGGCGAAAATCTTTCTGACAGCACTACTTGATTCAAAACATAGATTGGAATGAATAAGCCCTCGTCGTTGATTTCTGTTGGGAATCGACGATTTTGTAAGGTGTTATAGAGTTCTAATCCTTGCTGATATTGTAAGGAATTGGAGAAATTACTCGCATCATAAGTGGATACATAAGAATGGGTGATATTGATGCTGGTAAATACATCACTTAGACCCTTGATTCGGGAAAGGCCGGAATAATCAATTCTCCAATTTGGAAGTGGTGTTTTAGGGAAAGGATTCAAATTCACTTCTGCCGCATCTTGTCCGCGATAAGCCGCCAAAAATGCCGGCACCAATACATCTTGCCCATTGATCGCATATTCTCCATTAGCCGTGTTCAATGCATCAAGCCTTCCTTTGATAATTGCTCTGTTGTTTTCAAAGTCTTGAAACAATGGAGAATTATTTTGAGAATCATCTCTTGAAAAGCTAGTACCCAAAAGTATGGTCGTTACGGAGTAAGCTGTATTGTTTCGTAAGGGACTTATCGATAGGTATTCACCTGGATTATCTGCCGAATTCCTAAAAATTTCCTGATACCTTCCAACTTCTCGCTTTTCGGCATTGAGGGTAATTCTGAAATCACGTATAGGTTCTACCAAGGCTCCCAAACGGAGGTTCATAGCACGATTTTGCTGGAAAGGTTGGGTCAGTTCTGCACTTGGAGCCATTAAGCCTCTTGCCGCCAATTCATTTCTTATTTGTGGGTCTTGGCTACCGAAGATAAATGCTAATCCAGGATTGGTGAAAGCTCTATCCATACCCAAGAGCCCCGTATTTGGTAAATAACCTGGCAAGAATGTTCCTTCCGTTATGCCGTAATTGAAGGTTATTTCTTTTACGGACATTAAGAATTTAAGCACCTTATTGCTGAAAGGGGTGCCAATTGTATCCTCTGCAGTTGGAGCATTTCTTCCTGGAATGCTCGGTCTTCGAGGAGCATTCAATGCTTCAAGTTTTTTATTCTTATTATAAAGTCTAATTAGATCAAATTTCCCGGTTAGAGTCTGCTCGCGGGTGTTTTGAATGACGTTACCCAAAGTGTCTCGTTGCCCGATCGCTCCGGTCATCCAAGTGTAGGTTGTGTTATAACGGTAATCTGCACGGATCCAGTTGACTAATGGAACCTTGTCAAATGGAATGGTGTAATTCAGATTAACATTGTGATTATAATTTGTCCTTCTTCCAAAATTCCAAAAATTGGCACGGACTGAGTCAATTTTTTCCTGTGTGTCTAGATCTCCCTCAGGTTCATCCACCACTGCCATTACGGAAGCACTGTAATCGACTCGAAGGTTTTTAGAAAGATCCCAATTCAGGGTGTAGAACCGATTCATAAAGAAAGATTTCTGAAACAGCGGATCAACTCCAGAAGTGGAAAGCTGATCATTTCTGTATTGAGATCGGAGGAATTTTCTGTCTACATCTACCCTGGCCAATAATTGGGTTGGGGCAAAATTCAGGTTGAAGTCTTTTATTAATTTCAGATACGGAGAAGATAATCCCTCTGAATTTTTGAAAGGCTCAAACGTCAAAGGCTTTGGAGCAAAGCTGTAGGTAATATTTCCCCGGTTGGTTTTGAATTCATAGCGCTGTATTTGAGCGTTTGTTTGTGTAACTGTCCCTACAGCATAGGAGAAGGAGAAATTGCTGATGTCATAGAATCTATCAGGAGCTTCTGGGTTTGTTTTGAGCTTTCGGACATTGTTCAAACTGATATTTTTTCGATTCAGTTGATCTTGCGCAATGGACCTATATTCATCTCGCTCCTGATCAGTTTCAAACTTTTGCAAAGCCACTTCAAATGGCACATCCGGGTTGAGCGGGTCAAATTCCGGTCTAGTGCTGGAATTTTCCACACTCATGTAGACTGGGATGCTTACTCCCAATTCCTCAGGAAGTAATTTGTCTACCTTGAAGTTTGTGGAAACATCATATTGAGTAGTTGCTTCTCTGGATCGTTGGGATAATCTAGTCTCCAAGCCTCCAAAACCGATGGAACTATGTCTCACTGAGGCAGACACCACCGCCAGGTCTGCGATTTTAGCATTGACAAAGGCATTGGCTGCCCAACCATTCGATTCATTTTGTCCCGTTACTCGAAGTTCATTCGCCCAAAGACAAATACTTCTGCTTCCTCCTGCCCCAGTTCCCGGATTTCTCACCCCGATCATTGCTCCCTGGGTTTGATTGAGTTCTGGTCTACCTACGATTGTTACCTTGTATTGCCGGATGGATTTGGAGTAGGGGAGGTTAAGAGGAAGTCCCTGATTATCCCGATCTGTTTTTACTGAAACTATCTCCTGGATGGCAATGTCAATTTCATTTTCCAAGGGCCAAATCTGTCTTGGATCACGAGTGCCTTTTGGAGTGATGATAAGCGGAACTTCAATTTCATAATAGTTGTCTGTGTAGTCAGTTCCCAATCGTAAAAATGCGGTAATCTCACCATCCAAAGCATCTTCACTGTCGGCATGGAAGAACATTTTGATTCGCTCAAACTGCACCAAATCCAAGGTTAGGTTTTTGAAAACAGCTCTTGCATCCCTAGCAGCAAGGTCTTCCACACAGATCCGAAGGGATTGTTCATTCAATCGTCGCTCTACGGTGGAGGTATTGTCTCGATCCCGATTTATACCAGGAGGAAGTACATAAGGGCTTTGAGTATCGCTTCCCTGGGAGTTTTCTTCTATCCCTACCACGTCCACGGTTACATTTGAATTGTCTGGTTCAGGAATTTCGAAAAATCCCCGCTCAAAAAGTGATTCCTGGAATACCCGCCACTGACTTCCAATCATTCGGAAGTTAGCCATTCGCAAAACGACCGGTTGTTCAAAATCTGTCAAATAAGTTCTAATCCATCGAATAGATTTGAATCCTGTAATATTTCCCTGAATTCTGTCAGGCTGGCGTACAGGAATTCGGAATAGGTACCAGTTCACAGCTTCTCCTCCAACGTTTGCCGTGACCTTATCCACGATATAGTTTTGACCCACGATCAAATTGTTCGGGCGAAGATCAATTTCGTATTCGTAGTAATTCTCTAGCTCGTTGATGGTATTATCAGTGTTGAGGTCCTCATTGTCCGGATTGTTTGTTCCAGAAGGAGTGAAGGAAAGATTTTGATTAGGTTCAACGGGTGAGTTACCTTCCTGACCATTGAATTTCTTGTATCGCTCCAGGATTTTAGCGTTCTGCTCGTCAAATGACTCATCTAAGTAGTATTGGAATGCATCCGCTGATACGTCCTGAAGGATATTATTTAGCGCTTGTTGGTTGACATTGATTCGGTCAAGGAATCGGCTTCTAAAGAAATCGGCTTCATCTTCATTTCTCAAACCATCCAAACCAACATCCTGATTTTCTCTTGCTTCAGCTGAATTGTCAAAAGCAGGAATAAGGAATTGTTCCCGGGTAATTCTTCCCCATTCATTTTGACGGGTTTCGGTAGGGTCCCCATCGGCTGGAAGTCCATTTTCGAAGGCATGGCTACCATCTTTCATAACATCCTCCGAGATATCACCGAGATTGAAATAAAGCTTACCTCCGGTCGTATTGTTTTGGTTGAAAACACCATCTAAGACTCGACCATTTTCTCCTCCGATAAATGGATCAAGCAACCAGAATTCCAAATACTCAATATTGGTTCTATCGAAATCCACTTCTGTGGTGATAGCTCTTGTTACTCCTCCATAATTTTGTCTCGGGTTTGGGAGAAGGCCATCTTGGCGAAGGTTTGGATTGTAATTGTACATCCCCCGTTCGGATGGGAAGTAGGCCAATTCAAACAAAGGCTCAGGAGTGATAATCACATCACGGTCCTGTTGAGGGAAAATCTCTTGCGGTACGACTCTCCGCACGTAGTGGTTTTGTCTGTCCTCTCTGGAGATGTTTGATGGTACTCCAGGCCCGCTTTCCCGGTAAAAAATATTATCAATATTATACCAAGCAACCCGAGCTCTTCGGTAGGTTGCTCCTAGATTGTCTTCCGTTTGTGAACTTAAATCAAATTTATTGTCAGGTGTCTGGGGAGTAGAGGCAAGTTTCCAGTTTTGATTGGCAGCCCCTCCCAAATTGAATGGAGTGATCGCAGCCTCAAAATCGTCGATGTAGGATGCTCCATCTCCATCAACTCTATTGGAGGTTCCGGGGATCAAATGCGCAAATTCACCACTGATTTGTACTTGAGAAACTTCTTTGGTATTGGTGAAAGGTAGGGCGTCCGCCAACTTAGTTAGGAATCTGGATTCATCTGAGAAATTCGCGTCCAATCCCCAAATACTATTTCTGACAGTTTCACTTCCGGTGGCTATTCGGGTGACATTAGGCCGTTCATTCAAGTATAAAAATGTACCGCCCAAATTGAATTTATCACTGAATAAATAATCCAGTCTGGTTCCTAAAAGGCTTCGAGTCTGAAAGGAAACCAAGTCTGCTTTTTCAAAGCTTACATTGATCTGCTTTCCGGATTGAAGAATGGCGTCATTGATAATGACCAGTCTACCCACATTGTAATCAATGGTGAAGTCTACCCCTTCTGTCAATGGGATATTTCCAGCTGTTACAACTACCGAACCGGGAGCGATATTTAGTCCAGGAAGTTGGATTTCACTCGCCGAACCTGCAGTTAGCCGTCCCTTTATAAAATACTTGTTGAGTCGAGTGACCAATTCTGCATCTGCCTGAGTTGTTCGGTAAAGGGTGTCGTAGACATATTTGTCCTTCAATACCCCTTCAGTATCGAGAAAACGCTTTTCCAAATTAGATCCAAAGGGCTCCAATACCGGGAAAATCAATAAGCCCCTATTAGAAATCATCGTCAATCCTTCCACATAATCAAAGTTTCCGTCGGGAGCAGGGTCATTTTGTGGGTTGAGGTTATCTAACCCCGTCAATCGAATCAAAGGAACATCCTTGACTTCCTGACCTTCCAAAAGTGAAGGGTTGTCCAAACCAGTTCGGTCATCTCGATAGATTACCTGCAGTTGGAATCCTTCCCGTAGGATTTGACTTGCGTTAAGGCTGTAGACGTTTTTCATCATCAAGTTCCAGGTCGGAACTTGTGGATTGATCCGTGCAGGGCGCAATAATTTTAGGAAAATCAACTCATCCTCAGCTCTACTTTGATAATCTTCGGTTAATTCCCCGACCTTATAAACTTGCCCATTGTAGGTGTATTCATAGGCTACGGCTAATACCTCATCATTTTGTAGCCTTCTGAAAAGAGAAACATATCCCAGTTGGGGATTGATGAAATATTCTGTCTGATCCAGTTTTCTTGCTCCATTAATCTGCTCAAAGTCAACTCCCTTTCGAAGCCCCAATGCACCTTCCATTGCACGAGAACCTGTATCAAAAGGACGGAAAGTTGGATTGCTGGAAATATTGCTATACAATTGATTGGCAGTATTTCCAGTTGGAGCAGTAGGATCTGCTGGGCCAATACTTGGATTGCTAGGGTTTAGAAGAACTCGACCTTCCCCCAAATCCATGAATGCTGCAAAATTTCGAAGCGTCTCTGTGTTGGCAGCCCGGTTCATGACATAAATCTCGATTCGAGTCACATTGACTCCGGAAAGCACCTGAGGAAGTCCTCTCAGCCAACGCTCATAATTGTCTCTGAAAAAATGGGACAAGAAGAAGTGTCGGTTTTCGTCGTAATTAGAAGCTTGGATTTCAAATGTTCTACCTTGCCCATTTGCATCAATTTGCAAGTTATCTCGTCTGCCTCTTTGGGTGGAGGCGACAGCTGTGACATTCAATTTACCAAACTGCATTTGGGTTTTTACCCCAAAAAGATTTTGTGCCCCTTGAATCAGTCGGTTTTGGACTGGCATGGACACATTTCCCAACTCGATTGATTGGATTATGTCTTCTTCAAATCCATCAAATTCTAGCTTGAGTTGGTTTTGAAAATCAAAGGAATTGTTCGAATCAAAGTTGGCAGCAATTTTCATCTTTTCGCCCAAAGATCCATTGACAGCCATTTGGATTTGCTGATTGAAATTGAAACCACCATTTCGTTGCTGACGAATCGGAAGGGTAGGATTATCCACCCGTCTGAAAATTGCGCCTAGATCAAGATTAACATATCCGGTAGGCTGAATATTGATATCCGAACCTCCGAAAATCCGGTCAAAATTTGGACTTACCGTCAAAGGGGGAACTAGCCCTCTGCCTTCTACAGCACTTTCTCCATCACCACCGCGGGCTCGGTTTCGCCAATATTCCTGCCGTACTTTGTATTCCTGAATCTGGGAAAATTCTTCAAAATCATATTCTTGACCCGTCCCTACTTGCGTGCTGTCCATTTGATTGAACACATTGTATCGGAGTTGGGAGGTGGAGTCTACCTGAACTCTGACGGACTGGTCAAATAGTGAGTTCGGAAAGAAAGGAGAGTAGCTGTTTAGAAAAGGGTTCCCAATAGGGAATAGTGGATTCGTTCGCTGATTTTGCCACAGCAAAAAAGAAGGTGCTAACCTTCGATTGTTCAGGGAATCGATTTTAGTCTGGGTAGTATCAGTACGAGTTTGTTGGGCAGTTACATTTCCTAAACCAACAAACAATCCAAACAGGATGAAGCAAACTGTACCCAGAGCTTTTCCCCTGCAAAAAGTCAGTATCGTACGAAAGTTCAATCCAAGTTTAAATTATGATGTCTTTAAAGATGCTTTAATTAAATCTTCTAAAGAAATTTCTCCCTTGGTTTTTTTGAGTACTGAGTCAATATTCTTTTCTGCGGCGGACTTTGGAAAACCTAAGGTAATTAAGGCTTTTAACGCCTCCTCTCGTATTTTATTGCTTGATTTTAAGAATCCAAGTGGTGTGGTACTTTCAGCAGATCCTGATTTTCCTATCTTGTCTTTCAATTCTAAAATAACACGCTGAGCCGTCTTCAGGCCTATACCTTTTACCTGCTTTATTGTATTTACATCCCCACCTAAAATTGCTTCTTCGATTTCTGTAGCGCTAAGAGAAGAAAGGATCATCAAACCGGTATTTGGACCTACTCCATTGATGCTTATAAGAAGTAAAAAAAGTCGTTTTTCGTTTTCCTCCTTAAATCCGTAAAGCGTGTGCGCATCTTCTTTAATATGGAGGTAGGTGAGGAGTCGAATCGACTCCTCATCCTTGATTTTGCTGTAGGTTTGAAGGGAAATTTTCACCTCATATCCAACCCCTCCCACATCAATGATGACGTAAGTAGGGTCTTTGAAGGCTAATTTTCCCTGTAGGTAGGCAATCATGAAGAAGCTGTTTGAGCGTCAACAACAGCGATTGCTACCATATTCACAATTTCTCGGATAGAACTTCCCAGTTGAAGAATGTGTACCGGCTTGTTCATTCCCAAGAGAATCGGACCGATTGCTTCTGAATTTCCGATTTCGGAGAGCAACTTGTAAGCGATGTTTCCTGATGCCAAATCAGGGAAAATCAAGGTATTTGCTTTCTTATTGATCAATTCAGAGAATGGATACACTTCCCGCTGAATTTCATCATTCAATGCAACATTCGCTTGCATTTCTCCCTCGATGATCAAGCCCGGATATTTTTCCTTTGCCAAGGCAGTGGCTTTAGCCATTTTCGCAGGGATATCTCCTTTCGCAGATCCAAAGTTGGAGTAAGAAAGCATAGCCACTCTCGGCTCCACATTGAAGAATTTAACCGCGTCAGCAGTCAGCCCGATAATGTCTACCAGTTCTTCTGCACTTGGATTCAAGTTAACCGTGGTGTCTGCGAAGAAGAATGGGCCTTTATCGGTATTCATAATGTACATACCGGCCACTCTTTTTGCTCCTGGCTTCACGCCAATTGTATGAAGTGTAGGAAGTATGGTCTTTGGATAGTCTCTTGTCAAACCAGAGATGAAGGCATCTGCCTGTCCAGTTTCCACCATCATGGCTCCAAAATAATTTCGCTGCATCACCAATCTAGAAGCATCTACTGGAGTCATGCCTTTTCTTTTTCGTTTTTCGAAAAGGATTTTTGCAAACTGATCCAACATTTGGGTTTCTTCTTGTGGATCAATGATGGTAACATGCTCTAAATCCAAGGAACTTTCTTCAATGAGGGAAAGAATTTTCTCTTTGTTACCCAAAAGGATTGGATGAGCAATTTTTTCATCCTTAAGGATTTGAGCAGCTTTGAGAATTTTTCTATTGTCAGCTTCCGCAAATACCACTCGCTTCGGATCTTTCTTGGCTCGGGCTATTACCACGGACATTAATCTCTGATCAATACCAATTCTCTCTTGGAGTTCTAATTCATAAGAATCCCAATCGGAAATAGTTCTACGTGCTACTCCTGAGTCAATAGCAGCCTTTGCCACAGCAGGTGCAATGGTGGTAATCAATCTTGGATCTAATGGTTTTGGAATCAAGTAGAATCTACCAAATCCTAAATTACTCTCCCCATAAGCCTTGGTTACGATATCCGGAACGGGCTCTTTTGCGAGTTTGGCGATTGCTTTGGCAGCCGCTAATTTCATTTCTTCATTGATTGCTGTAGCACGTACATCTAATGCTCCTCTGAAGATGTATGGGAATCCCAATACGTTATTTACCTGATTAGGATGATCCGAACGCCCTGTAGCCATGATCAAATCTTCCCGGGCTGCAATAGCAAGGTCATAAGCGATTTCTGGATCTGGATTAGCTAAGGCAAAAACAATTGGATTTGGAGCCATCTCTTTGATTTGCTCCTGTGAGACTACGTTGCCGGCAGAAAGACCTAAGAATACATCCGCTCCTGATAAAGCTTCAGTGAGTGTATGAATATCTCGATCAGTCGCAAATTCTGCCTTAATAGAATCCAAATGCTCACGATCGTTTCGAATCACACCCTCTTTGTCACACATGACAATATTCTCTCGCTTAACGCCAAGAGACATATAAAATCTAGTACAGGAAACTGCAGAAGCTCCAGCACCATTTACCACTAGTTTGATTTGGGTAATATCCTTCTCGACTAGTTCGAGGGCATTGAGAAGGGCAGCTCCGGAAATGATTGCAGTACCATGCTGATCATCGTGCATGACCGGGATTTTCATTTCCCGCTTCAGTGTCTGCTCGATTTCAAAACATTCTGGGGCTTTGATGTCCTCCAGATTCACTCCCCCAAAAGTAGGTTCGAGGGATTTGATGATATCAATAAGTTTCTTTGGGTCTTTTTCGTTGATTTCGATGTCAAAAACATCAATACCTGCAAACTTCTTGAAAAGTACACCTTTTCCTTCCATTACCGGCTTGGAAGCTTCCGGACCGATATCTCCCAGTCCAAGTACCGCAGTACCATTAGAAATTACAGCTACAAGGTTCCCCTTTGCGGTGTATTTGTACACGTTTTCCTGATCGGCTTCAATCTCCTTGCAGGGCTCTGCCACACCGGGAGAATAAGCCAATGCCAAATCCATTTGACTGGATAGGGGTTTGGAAGGAATGACTTCGATTTTACCAGGCGACCCCTGAGTGTGATAATTGAGGGCGTCTTCTTTTCGAATTTTAATGGCCATAAAAGCTACGTTAAGTTGGGTTTAGCTTCCTTGGTCAGGAACCCAGCTAACGTCGGTATTAAGCAAAATGGTCTCGATTTCCCGAAGGGCATCCCGATGAACTTCATTAGGGTAATAAACAAATCCTTCGATGTAATAAAGTTTTCCTTTTTGCTCATCCACCATAAGGTAACCTAAATAGGTTCCACCCATGGTGACGTTGTTGGTCCTCCAGGAAGCCCTGATTTCGGTTGTAAAATTATCATTTATAACCATGTTTCGGAAAGCTGGAGGGATTTGTTTTTCTGTTACCACATAAGAACTTGGAACTTCAGGGTCTCCAAAAATATGTTGCTTCGTGATAGAGTCCCTGAGAGCCAGTATGTTCTCAGGAAAAGTCTGCTCTTCGGACACGTAATCTTCTACATGAAAAAAGAGGCTGATATCAGCCCTATTTCCTGATGGAGTGGGTTGTCGAAGCCAAAGAAATCCCGGGACAGATTTAGCAATCTGATATGAAGCTGGTACATTTATTTGAATCCCAATGTTTTTTTCAGCTTCGGCATTGGCTGCGGTATTTTTCCGGGCAAGCAATATTTTTTCTAATCTTCCTCTTTCCCTTACCTCGAAAAGGTTCTGAATTCTCGGCCCATTTTTCTTCAGGTTGTCTACCAATTGCTCTTCTGTATTTCCAAATAAATACAAAACTTCCTGGCCGATGGCGTATTCATCTTCTACTCGAAGTGAATAGATACTTGGGTCATTCAGAGCCTTTTCTTTGGATTCCTTGGAAAATTGCGCATTGATCACTTGGCTGGCACCACCTTTATCATCAAAAGTGGTCACGTAAATGAGATTGGTAGACATCTTGAGCATTCGGGTCATGGCTCTTGGGTCTACTGTATTGACTTTAAACTTGCTTTCAGAGCGAATCATTCCCGGTAGGTCTGATTCAAAAATATCCCGCAATGCATCGCCCACTGGTCCAGCATATTTGGCAGAGTCAATCACCAAGATAATTTCTCCAATGGAGCCCCTTGCTCTCGGTTTTGTACTTTCAGATAGGGAACCGTTGGAATCGCAAGAAGCGAGAATTGCTACAGCAAGGATGAAAAGACTGATTCTGGAAAGGAATTTCATTCAGTTGTTTGGTTTGTGTGTTTGGCTGAAAGTAAAATAAATACTTTACAGGAAGGAAAATTCATTCCTGTAAGGACTTTTGGCTTTTGTTAAAAAAAATTAACAGAATTCTGCTCCAAGCCTTCGGGAAGCAAAGGTGATTTACCCGATAATGAGTCGTTGACCAGGCTTAATTTGTGTGGAGTTCAAATTGTTCAATCGCTTCAATTGTTCCACAGTCAATCCTTCAAATCTTCTGGAAATAATCCAAAGTGAATCGCCCGGTTGGACAATGTAGGTTTTCTGTCCACTAGAATTGGTTTGAACTTGTGCAATACTTCTATTCGAACTGCTACCGATTGGCGCATGGATGGTAAGCCGCTGTCCCACTCGAATCAAATTAGAACTTAAGCTATTCCATTCTTTTAATTGTGAAACTGTTACCCGATGATTTTGGGCAATTTTTCCAAGATTATCTCCGCTTTGTACTCGGTAGGTAATGGTGTTCCGTTGGATTTCTTTTTCGATATCAGACTCATTTCGAAGAATGAGCTTGTTGCTAGCAGTGAGCGGTAGGGGAGCATTTCCCAAGGAATCAGTAATCCAAGCGAGATTTTCATTGATGAAATCAGCCTTTCCTTTCGGGATATTCAATGCCATGCTCTTGTTGGTTTCTGGAATTTTTCTTCGCTTGACGGAAGGGTTTAATTTTTCCAGATCGCTGATGCAGAGGTTGGTTAGTTCTGAAAGTTTTTCAAAAGATAAGGCTCGTTCGAATCTGATTTTTTCGGTTGCAAATCGATAGGTGGGATCTTCCAAATGAAGATTGTGTTCATCCAAATGATGTAGAATGTACATCATAGCTTGGAATTGTGGTACATATCCTCTTGTCTCTCTTGGGAGGTAATTGTAGATCTCCCAGAACTTCTTCTTTCCACCGGATCTACGGATGGCCTTTCTTACATTTCCCGGTCCACAATTGTAAGCAGCCAAAGCCAATTCCCAGTCTCCAAACATGCGGTAAAGTGACTTCAGATATTTAGCCGCCGCTTCGGTAGATTGTTCGGGATCCATACGGTCATCTACATCCCAATTCACATTCATTCCATACATTCTGCCGGTTGCAGGCATAAATTGCCACAAACCCATGGCACCAACTCGAGAGCGAATTTGGGGATCCAATCCGGATTCGATGATAGCCAGGTATTTAATGTCATCCGGCATCTCATGCTCTTCGAGAGTGCTTTCGAATAATGGGAAAAACAGATCCTTTCTCGCAAGGATCATTTTGGTGTAATCTCTATTTCGAACGGTAAAGTATTGGATGAATGAAAAAATACGATCATTCAATTCGAAGGACATTTCAGTGTCCATTTTTTCAACCCGCTCTCTTACCTGATCATAAGTAAAGTCGGGGATGTATTCATAATGGTAATTGGGCTGCACCTCATCTTCTGAAAAAAGCTCGGGAGCAACCAATTGGGTCTCCTGTGAAAAGGCTTTGGAAAAAAAGAGGCTGCTCGCTACAAAAACGAATAGAAATTTTCTTCTCAAAGCTGTTTTCATTGGTCTTTTATTTTGAAATAAGGTTTACTAAATAATTGCTGAAAGCATAGAGTTCTGCCTCCTTAAAGGAATTGGCCATTACCTGTAGGCCAATTGGCATTCCTTCTTTATCCTGACCATTTGGAATGGAAATCGCAGGAACTCCTGATACGGAAGCTTGTACGGTAAATAAATCCTCTAAATACATGGCTACCGGATCTTCACTATGCTCTCCAAACTTAAACGCTGTAGATGGCGTAGTTGGCATGATAATATAATCAAAATCATTCAAAAGATTTTCAGTGAAATCTTTGATGAGTCTTCTAACCTTCTGAGCCTTTGTGAAATAGGCATCATAATAACTGGCACTCAAGACGAATGTTCCCAGCATAATTCGTCTTTTTACTTCATCTCCAAAGCCCTCACTTCTGGTTTTTTTGTACATGGATTCCAGGTTGTGGGCATTTGGACTTCGGTAGCCATACTTTACTCCATCAAATCTGGACAAGTTGCTACTTGCTTCGGCAGTGGTTAGGATGTAATAGGTGGGGAGAATGTATTCAAGTAAAGGAAATTCTACTTCCTCGACGATATGTCCTTCTTCCTTGAGTTTGTCCAAAACAGACAAGGTATTCGCCTTGATTTCAGGCTGAAGGATAGGGGATTCAATACTTTCTTTGAGATAAGCGACTTTCGCTCTTTTTTCAAAATGCAAAAGTTGGCTGTAGGGAAGTACCGGCTTTCTGGAAGATGTGCTGTCAAATTCATCATGACCAGCCATAATTTCCATCACCAAGGCATTATCCCGAATGGTTCTTGAAAAAACTCCTATGGTATCAAAAGAAGAAGCATAGGCGATCAATCCCCATCGGGAAACTCGCGAATAGGTTGGTTTTGAACCGATCACTCCCGTAAATGCTGCAGGCTGTCTGACAGAACCTCCTGTATCTGTTCCTAAAGCTACTGTGCAAAGATTTGCTTGGACTGCTACTGCAGAACCTCCTGATGAACCTCCGGGAACACGGGATTCATCCAAAGCATTCAATACTTTTCCATGGGCTGAGTTCTCATTAGAACTTCCCATACCAAATTCATCACAATTCAATCGGCCGATGATGATCGCATCTTCGTCGATAAGGCGTTGGATGGCAGTAGTGGTGAATTGGGCTTCGTAGCCCTGAAGAATTTTAGAGGAGGCGTTGGATTCGTGACCGGCATAGCAAAGCACATCTTTGATTCCGATGACCATGCCTGCAAGTTTGCCGGCTTTTCCTGAAGCTAATTTTTCATCCACCCATGCAGCTCGCGCAAGAGCGGATGGTCCATAAACTTCAACGAAGGCGTTTAGGTGCGCCTTCGTTTGAATATTGGAGAGATAGTAACGAACGATTGATTGACAATCAGTTTCTCTGTTTTCGAGGGATTTTTGAATTTCCTCGAATGAGCTAAATTTTTCCAAAGCTTAGAGGCTTTAGGGATTATTTTTTCTTGTCTTTCAGTCCCTCTTCGAGATCGTTTTGAATGTCTTTGGTAGCATCTTTAAACTCACGGATGCCTCGGCCTAAGCCTCGAGCCAATTCCGGAATTCTTTTAGCACCAAACAATAGGAGGATGACCAAGATGATCAGAATGATCGAGCCACCGCCCATATTTTGAAGAAAACCCAATGTAGCCATAGTGTAATTAATTTAGGGTAAATGAGGTCACAAAGATAGTATTGTCATTGGCAAGGACAAAGGAGCTTTGCGACTCTGTGAATATTTTTCCGAATATACGAAATTTTGACCTATCTGGACGAAATCCACGAAGCAGGATCCATTTTTTGAAGGCCTTTCCAGGTTTGAAAATGAATTTCTGCTTCTCCATCAGAATTGGTAGCAACTTTACCAATTACGTCTTTTGATTTGACAGTTTGGCCAGTTTTTACAGAAGTGGAGGATAGCTTACTATATAAGGTATAATACTCTCCATGCTTGATCAAAACTGTTTCGCCATAGCCTGGCATGGATGCCACTTTTGCAACGACTCCATCAAAAACAGTCCGTACCGTCGAGTTGGGTTGAGTACGAATATTTATCCCATCACTCGGTACGGTAATTCCACGAAGGGTAGGGTGAGGATGGTCTCCGTAAGTTTGTGTGATAAATCCAGTTTCTACAGGCCAAGGCAATCTTCCACGATTTCCTGCGAAAGAACTTGAGAGAGCCGCAACTTCAGGAGTCATAGGCATGCTGCTATCCGGTCTTTTCGTAGCCGTGCTGTTTGCTTTGGCAGCTGCAGCTTCTGCTAATCGGATTTCTTCTTCAATTGCAGCCCGAATCATTGCCTCCAACTGCTGCTGTTGCTTTTTGGTAGCAGTGATTTGACTTTTGATAGTTCGTTCTTTTTTGGTTAAAGAATTGACGATCACCTGCTGTTCTTTTCGAAGAGCCTCTAGCTTTTTCCGTTCTTCTTGGGCTTCCGCTAGAATTTGAACCTTATCAGCTTTTCTGGCATCTAACTGTACTCGTTCCTCTGCCAATTGTGCGGTGACTTTTTCGATCTGCTCGGCTTGCTGTTTTCTACTGTCCGTATATTGCTTCAAGTATTTCAATCGCATGTAGAGCTGATTGAAATTAGTCGAGCTGAATACAAAGGCAACAATGGAAAGATTTCGATTTAGCTTAGAGGTATTGTAAATCATTCGGCTGTATTCGGCCTTGAGTTCTTTCAAGTCCCTTTCCAGTTGGTTGATTTTTGCTTCGGTTTCCCTGATTTCGGTATCAAGAACTTTTACCTCTCGGTCCAAAGTATTGACTAGGCGGGTTTGGGCCTGAAACTGACGGGTTACCGCATTTAATGATCCGATAGACTCTTTTTTGGTAGCTGTGGTCTGTCGGAGAATGGCATCAAATTCCCGAAGCTTGGCTTGAATTTCCGCTTTTTGCCGCTCAAGTTCTTCTCTGGTTTTGCTGATTTGAGCAAAAGCATCATAACTCCAAAAGCTGCTCAGGAGAAAAATAAATACAAGTAGCCTTTTTGATCTAGTTACTCTCAAAACCTAAAGGGGAAATTTAATGATTCAGACTGTAAAGTAATCCCAGTCCAATCCACGTGAACAATCGTGTTTTGTTTTTCTTTTCCCAGTTGATAGACAAACTGGTACAAGGTCTCTGATGGAAAAGGCTGTCCTTCCACATCTTGATAATCCGCATAGCTGGCCAACAAGCTACCTCTGTCATCCAGTGAATTGCTGGCTAGTTCATTGACCTTGGCGTTTTCTGTTCCGATTTTACTGAAGTATCGAACTTGATTCCGAACTTGGGTTAATTCATAACTTGTCTTCACTTTGACCAATCGGTCGCTGTAATCAAAAACAAAAGGAGGGTTTGCCCACAGGATATTTTGAAATAGATCCAAGGAAAGGTCCAAACCGTAATAATTTTTAAACTCCTCAAAAGTCAAATCCACATCCTCATTTCCAATTCTATCTTTGATCTGGATTTTTTCCTGAGTGATTAGACCTCTTACAGCTTCCATCCCCAAACCGGGGGAGATGGAAAACCAAAGCACAGAGTCTTTTTTCGAGCGTAGATTTAAAGTCCCCCGTGTTATTTTTCCAGATCCCTCTTCAATCACCACTTTAGCTCTCGCTGTCAAATATTGGTATTGAGGGTAACTCGGATTGAATCCCTCCATTCGGGAATTAGAACTGTAGGGAATGGTCTTTTTTGCACAGGCATTCAAAAAAATAAGACCAACCAACAGGAGGAAGTAAGCCAAAAATTTATTCATAGTATTTTTTGTCTCTTATCTTCAAAGGCAATTTTTCTGATGCTTCGGAACTTTCAGCAGCTTT
Source organism: Algoriphagus kandeliae (assembly GCF_004571135.1). GTDB lineage: Bacteria > Bacteroidota > Bacteroidia > Cytophagales > Cyclobacteriaceae > Algoriphagus > Algoriphagus kandeliae. Next base: position 350,350 of record NZ_SPSB01000003.1, on the reverse strand, counting down.
TTCCCAATAGCTTAACGCTTCGGCTTTTCGGCCAATGTGATACAAGATGTCTCCGAAATGCTCCAAAAGTGTACCACTGGGTTCAGATTCATATTGGAAAGCTTTCTCCATATTCTGATAAGCTTCCTGGTATTCTCCCAATTGAAATAGAACCCAAGCGTATGTATCCAAAAAAGTGCCATTCTCTGGAAATCTCCGCACTACTTTTTCAGCCATCTGTTTTGCCTTTTCTAAATCCCGCTTTTCCAGGGAAAGAAAATAGGCGTAATTATTCAAAACCTGCTCATCATTTGGATTCAGTTCCAAGGCCTTTTCGAAGTAATGAAAAGCTGAATCTTTCTCTCCCAAATTGTATAGTGAACTTCCTAAAGAGCCAAAGGCAACTTGATCCAATTGCCTATTTTGACTCTTGTTCAAGTTTATGGCTTCATTCAAGGAATTCACTGCTGAACTATCTTTCTTTAGGGCTGATTTGACGACTCCGTCATAAAACCAAAACTCAGGGCTTTCAGGAAATTCATCGACACCAATCGTAGTAAATTTTTCCAACTCTTCTAGATTAGCTCCTTCACCAAATGAGTTCAAAATTACCTGCTCCAAAATCCGTGGATTTTTGGGATTGAGTTGGATGGATTTTTTGTACCAATCTACACTTTCTACCTGCTTGTTTTCTTTTGCATCCCGGTCACCAAGCACTTCAAAAATGGCGGCATTTTCTACTTCATCCTGCAACATAAGTGTGCTCAGAGAATCCAATAATTGCTCTCTTTCGGGAGTTTTAATCTCCTCTAAAATCCCCTTAAAGGCCCTCGCTTTTGATTCTGGATCCAAGTCAGGACTTGCAAAAGCTCGGTAAAGAAAAACTTTTGATTCCTCTTGTTCGCCCTTGGATTTCAATAATGTATAAGCCGCTAGTTGAAGTTCTGGTTGATTAGGATATTTGTCAATTTCCCGGTTGACTAATTCGATGGCCTGATCGATTCTGTTGTTATTGTATAGGATTTCAACCAAGCTCAGGACATAGTTGGGATTGCCGGGTCTGTTTTCTATTAGTTTTTCCCCTTCGCGTATCGCTTCATCCAATTGATTTTTGCGAAGATAGATTCGTTGCTTTTGCTGGGTGATGGGTTCTAAAATTCCGAAATAAGCCTCTGCTCGGTTGAGTACTACCAAGGCTTTATCAAACTCACCTGCCTGCAAATAAATGGAAGCTAAATCGAGATTGTATTGCTGATTATGTTCTCCATCAGCTGTAAGTTGATCGAGGATTTCGGCAGCTTTCAGAGGCTGTTTGAGATTAGTGTAAATCTCCGCAACAAGCAATGCATAGTACTTGTTGTCGGGCTCCAAAGCCACTGCCTTTTCTGCATAGGGAAGCGCTTTTTCAGGCTCATTAATTCGGGCAAACAATTCCCCTAACTTGTAATGAATGGCTGGTTCATCTGGCTTAAGTTCCAAAGCATTTTGGAGGTAACCGTAAGCCTTTTGGTAATCCCCCAAAGTGAGCTGCTTGGATCCTTCAATAAAATTCCGATCTGCTAGTGCTTCCTTGGCCTGAATTTTCTTTTGCTTTTTCGAAAGTTTGGTTTGTCCATTTGCCTCGGTCAGGATTCCTAGGGTCAGGATCAGGAGGCTGAGGAATATATTTTTTAAAGTCACGTTTATTCTCACTCTATTGGATTGAATCACAAACATAATGCCTTTTCGCGAAAGGAATTGTTTTGCAAAAGAACAGCTTTGCCGGGTAAATCATCCCAGCTTTTAACGCTTTTTAGAAAGATAACCTTGGATTTCTTTTTTCTCCAGCAGGAAAAATAAAGCTACGAAAGGAATCAGTACTGCGTTTTTCAGGAAAAATCCCAAAATCTCATTTTCTAGGTTCCAGTAAAATCCCAAGTAGCTTAGCCCAAAGGCAATAAAAAGGTAGAAGATATCTTTTCCTGTTTGATAGGGAATGGGATAAAATCGCTGTCCAAAGTAGAAGCACACAATGGACATCACCAAATAGCAGGCAAGGGTACTCAAAGCTGCTCCCATGAAACCGTAAACCGGCACAAGGAAGATCACCACCGCAATACTTACTATAGCTCCAATCAAGGTGATCCAGAAACTGTATTGGGTTTTATCGGTGATTTTAAACCAAATGGACAGATTGAAATAAACGCCCAATAAAAGGTAACCCATTAGCAAAACCGGAACGATATAAAGTCCTTCGGCATAGCCTTCACTTCGAAGGAAAAGTGGTCCCAACCAATTCAGATTAACCGAGATAGCAATCATCAGGAATGCACAGAAAATGATGAAAGCATGCATCACTCTTGCATAAAGTTGGGGTGAATTTTTATTCTCTGATTCTCTAAAAAAGAAGGGCTCCGCTGCATATTTGAATGCTTGAATCACCAAGTTCATCAAGATTGCCAACTTAAAGTTTGCTCCGAAAACCCCAGCTGCTGCCCGGCTATCCAATCCCGGATAAAATCCTTCAGGAAGTACGTATTCAAATAAGAGTCGAGAAATGAGCTCATTGGTAACACCGGCTAATCCCATAAAAAGCAAGGGGAGGGAATAGCGCCACATGGGCTGTAGGATGCTTTTTTCCAGCTTGAAGGAAAAGAAGCCTGCCTTCCACCAAACCAATGGAATAATGAGGCCATTTGCCAGTAAGTTGGCGAGGAGGATGTATTCTACGCCCCAATCCAAGCGATATCCCAGGAAGCTTTCTGGAATTACTCCATTTTGAATCCAAATCGGGAAACCGATGATCAGAATCAGGTTGAAACCAACATTCAAGGTGATATTGGTGAGCTTGGCTATTGCGAAAGTCACCGCCTTATTTTCTAACCGGAGCTTGGCGAAAGGGATGGCCAAAATCGCATCGAATGTCAAAATCAGCGCCACCCAACGGAATAAATATTCCTGACCGGGATAATTCATCCACTCCGCCAAAAGAGGAGCAAGTAGAAAAGTACCCGAACCTAAGATAAGACTGGAAGTTACTAGAAGACTTTGGGTGTTGTTGTAAACTCGCTGGGGAGAAAGGTTTTTACCTGTGGCAAAGCGGAAAAAGCTGGTTTCCATGCCATATGTGAAGATGATATTCAAAAATCCGATCAGGGCATAAATCCCAGTAAAAGCTCCCAGAGCATTTTTGCTGAGGTAGGCCGTGTATACAATGATCAGTAAAAAATTGATGGACCGGCCAAGGATACTACTGAGCCCATAAATGGCTGTTTGGCCGGCAAGTTTTTTGAGGTTGCTCATGGAATGGGAACCTCTTTATTCTCCCTTGAAGATCGGTTTGCGTTTTTCCAAAAACGCTGAAGTTCCTTCTTTGTAATCTCCGGATTTCACACATCGTGCAAAGCTATTAGCTTCAGTTTGGTAGCCGTTTTCTTCAGAAAGATAAACTGCATTCACACAATCTACGATCATACCGATGGCCAAAGGGGCCTTGGACATGATTTTATGGATGATTTCTTCTGCTTTTGCCATCGCCTCTGCTTTGGTAGGGAGGACATGATTCACCAATCCCAAACTCAAAGCTTCCTCTGCACCAATCATATCTCCGGTCATCATGAGTTCATTGGCTTTTCCACGGCCCACTAAGATGGTCAGTCGCTGTGTACCTCCATAGCCCGGAATAATTCCCAGGTTCACTTCAGGTTGTCCAAATTTTGCATTAGAAGTGGCGATTCGCATGTGACAAGCCATGGCTAATTCACAACCTCCTCCAAGGGTAAAGCCATTGGTGACAGCGATAACTGGCTTTTGGCAGTTTTCGATAACAGAAAATATTTCCTGACCGTTTTCAGCAAATTTTCGGGCATTTACCTCATTCAATTCTGCAATTTCCCGGATATCTGCACCGGCTACGAAGGCCTTTTCTCCAGCCCCGGTAATGATGACGGCTTTGATGGATTTATCTTCCATCACCCGGTCAAAAATCTCTCTCAATTCCTCCAAAGTGGCGAAATTCAAAGCGTTCATTTTGTCTTCTCGGTTGATGGTTAGGTAGAGTACACCTTCTTTTTCTTCAGTCAGAATATTTCGAAAACCGTCCATAAGAATTAATTTCTGTTCGAAGCAAATATACGTCTAGGGTATTCAATCCCAAATTCATGCTTTGAAAAATACAATTTCCTTCCTGTGATTCAAACAAATTCTAATGTTATCCATTAATTCAATTTAAGGATTTTGGGGCGTCCTTCCAGTATTTTTTCCTTACTTTTGCACCATCAAATTTTAAACTAAACCTCAAAATATATGTCTTCAAAAAGAAAGATTACCGTAGCCTACGGGGATGGAATCGGTCCTGAAATCATGGAAGCTACGCTTCGCATTCTAGATGCCGCAGGTGCGCAGCTAGAGTATGATGTAATTGAGATCGGCGAAAAGGTTTACCTCAAAGGAATTTCCTCCGGAATGGAACCTAAGGCAATCGATTCTCTACGTGAAACCAAAGTCTTTTTGAAGTCGCCTATCACCACTCCTCAAGGTGGAGGATTTAAGTCCCTAAACGTAACCACCCGAAAGTCTTTCGGTCTCTATGCAAACGTGAGACCTTGCAAAGCCTTCTCTCCATTTGTGAAAACCAACTTCCCAAAAACGGATATGGTAATCATTCGCGAAAATGAGGAGGACTTGTATGCAGGAATCGAGCACAGACAAACTCAGGAAGTATATCAGACTTTGAAATTGATCTCTGAGCCAGGTTCTGAAAAAATTATTCGCTATGCTTTCGAGTATGCTAAAAAATATGGTCGAAAGAAGGTGACCTGTTTGACCAAAGACAACATCATGAAGTTGGCTGATGGTCTTTTCCACAAGAAATTTGATGAGATCGCGAAGGAATACCCGGAGATTCAAGCGGATCACAAAATCATCGATATCGGCACAGCTTTGATTGCTGACCGTCCTGAAACTTTCGACGTAGTCGTAACTCTAAACCTTTATGGTGATATCATTTCCGACGTAGCTGCTCAGGTGACTGGTTCTGTAGGACTCGGAGGTTCTGCTAACGTGGGTGAAGAAGTAGCAATGTTCGAAGCCATCCACGGTTCTGCACCGGATATCGCTGGAATGGGTATCGCCAACCCGTCTGGCTTATTGAATGGAGCTATTATGATGTTGGTGCACATCGGACAGCCTGAGGTAGCAGAGAAAATCTCTAACGCTTGGATGAAGACTTTGGAAGATGGAATCCATACTGGAGATATTTATCAGGAAGGTCTTTCCTCCAAGAAGGCAAGCACCAAGGAATTTGCTGACGCAGTGATTGAGCGATTGGGGCAAAAACCTGAGAAAATGACTCCAGCGGTATTTGGAGAAGATGCGACTGAACCGATGAATATCAAACTGAAGCCTAAAGCCAAGCAGAAAAAAGAATTGGTAGGGGTTGATGTATTTATCGACTGGGATGAGGATGGTAGAGATCCAAATATCATCGGAGAGCGCTTGCGCAAAGCCAATGCTGATGGATTGCAACTACACCTGATCACCAACCGTGGTGTGAAAGTATTCCCAGAAGGCTTGAAAGAAACCTTCTGTACGGATCACTGGAGATGTCGATTTAAGACTGCAGATCAAAAAGTAATTTCTCACGATCACGTATTAGATCTATTGAAGCAAATCCAGGACTTGGGCTTTGACTTTATCAAGACCGAGCACCTATATACCTTTGATGGGCAAAGAGGCTACTCACTTGCTCAAGGAGAATAAGAGAATTACGAAATACGAAGTACGAAAAGGGGAAAGGAGACTTTCCCTTTTTTATTTGTTGATTTACGATGGACGATTTACGATTTAAGAACCCTCCAAGGGATTGGTATTCCTATAATTAGCAGAATTTTTATAGCTCGTTTTTTAGACAATGAAAAACCCTTGGAGGGTTTCCTGACTTGAGAAGAAATAATGAATGTCGAACGTAGAATGATGAATATTGAAGAATTTCCGATAACCTTCCCACTTTCGAACTTTACCACTATCAACCAATCTTCCAATTTTTAAATCGCCCATTTGCACTTTCTCCTCACTAACTAGTACTTTGTACAAGAATGAAAAAACGGGTTTTGATTATTACCTATTATTGGCCACCGAGTGGAGGTTCGGGTGTACAGCGCTGGCTGAAGTTTGCCAAGTATCTGCCTGAATTCGCTTGGGAACCCGTGATTTTCACTCCCGAAAACCCTGATTTCGATATTCAAGATCCTTCCTTAGAGAAGGAAATAAGCCCTGATTTAAAGGTTATCAAATTCCCGATTTGGGAGCCTTATGGGGTATTGGGGAAATTGAGAGGGAAAAAGAAAAGCCATCCTGCCCGCATTTTGGAGCAAAAAGAAATGAGCCTTTTGGAAAAGGCTGCGGTCTGGATTCGAGCTAATTTTATGGTTCCCGATCCCCGTGTCTTTTGGGTAAAGCCCTCCGTGAAGTTTTTACTCGACTTGGTGAAGTCAGGTCAGTTTGATGCTATTATCACCACAGGGCCGCCTCATTCCATACATTTGATTGGGAAAGCACTGAAGGAGAAAACCGGAATTTATTGGGTTGCAGATTTCCGTGACCCTTGGTCGGAATGGGAGTTTTTAGATACACTGCCTATGACTTCTTCTGTTAGAAAGAAGCATCAACGATTGGAACAGGAGGTCTTGGAAAAGGCTGATCGAGTCATGACGATTTCATCTACCTTCCAACGGGATTTATCCAAAATCGGAAATCGGAAAATAGACCTAATCACCAATGGTTTTGATCCCGATGATATTCCTGAAGGGTTTCAGGCCAAGAAAAGATCTGCAGAGGAATTTCATATAGTTTACACGGGAGTAATCGACTCGATACGTAATCCCATTCCATTTTTGGAAGCCTTAAAAGCCGAATTCGAAAAATCCAGCAATAATATCCTCCTGACTTTTGTAGGGAAGGTAAGTGAGCAGGTAAGGGATTTTGTGGCAAAGGATACCTGGCTTTCCAAAGCAGTTGATTTTCCTGGATATGTCACCCATCAGGAGGTTTTTGGCTTTTATGCGAAAGCAGATTTGCTACTTCTGATTTTGACGGATACCAAAAACGCTCAGGGAAATATTCCGGGCAAGCTATTCGAATACATGTCAACCGGTGTTCCTGTATTGGCATTGGGAGATCCGAATGGAGACTCTGCTCAAATTCTAAAAGAAAGTGGAGCAGGGCAGGTGCTCTCTCATGGAGATGGAGATCAAATTCGAGCAGTATTGCGAAAATGGGTAAATGAAGAAGCAATCAATCAGCCTTCCGATCAAATTTCCCAATTTTCAAGAAAAGCGATTTGTGAACACTTAGCCCAGATTCTCGATGCAGATTCCATTTCTTGATCTCAGTCGCATGGATTCAGATCTTCAGGAAAGACTTCGGGCGAAGTTTTCCCAAGTCTTGGAAAAAGGCATTTTCTCCGGTGGAGAGGAGGTTCAGATTTTGGAGAAGACTATCCAACAAAAACTCAATTCTCTTTATGCCATCCCCTGTGCCAATGGAACCGATGCCTTGGAACTGGCCCTTCGGGCTTTGGAGATTGGAGAAGGGGATGAGGTGATTGTACCGGCTTTGACCTGGGTAAGTACGGCTGAGGCTGTTCGAATGGTAGGAGCTAAACCTAAATTCTGGGATACAGATGTAAATGGACTCCTTCGATCGGATTGGGTGGAGGCGATCACCCCAAAAACTAAAGCCGTGATCCCTGTTCATTTGTATGGAAGAATGGTGGATATGGCTACATTGACTGAAAAAGCTCAATTCAAAGGGATTTCAGTGATCGAAGATGCTGCCCAAGCTTTTGGAGCTTTTCAGGATGGAAAAGCTGCCGGAACTTGGGGTTCGGTGGGCTGTCTGAGTTTTTATCCCACCAAAAATCTGGGTGCTCTAGGAGAAGCGGGCATGTGCCTGACTCAAGATGAGAGGTTAGCTGAAAAAATCCGCCTCCTTAGCAATCATGGCCAACCTAAGCGTGATGAGCATGTGCTCGTAGGACGGAATAGCCGAATCGATACACTTCAGGCTGCATTTCTTACCGTGATGCTGGAGGATTTTGAAAAGCATCAGCAGAAACGGAAATCCTTAGCCAAGATTTATTTGGAGGAATTGTCGGACTTAGAAGGCTTGGAATTGCCTCAAGGCCTGATGGAATCCAATCAGAATGCTCATCTTTTTGTGGTGAAATCTGACAAGAGAAATGAGCTCAGGGAGTTTTTGGCAGATCATGGAATAGGAACAGCCATTCATTATCCGCAGATCATTCCTGATATGGAACCGTATTTTGTGGAGGGAGATTTTTCGAATGCTCGAATTCTTGCCAATCAAGGACTTTCCTTGCCTTTGAATCCTTGGCTAAAAGAGGAGGAAGTGGAGAAGATTACTAAAGCGATCAAATCATTTTTTACCAAAAAGTCCTAAAAAAACTCCCCGAGATTTTTCCCGAGGAGTTTGATAGAGAGTTGTGTTAAGTTAATTAATCTGTTTTTATGTTTTTATTCAATGGAAGGCCCAACTGATAGCGTAGGTCCTCATCTTTTGAAGGGTCGGTGACGTCAACTCCGTATTGGATTTTCTTTGTGTCATCGTAGACGAAGGTACCAAAGAGTCTGTCCCAAATGGAGAAGATATTCCCAAAATTCGTATCGGTCCAAGGACGCTCATAGTGATGGTGGAACTTGTGCACATTAGGCGTGATAAAGACCAAGCTCAATGGCTTATCAATCCATTTTGGTAATTCAATATTTGCGTGGGTCACATAAGTAAAGAATACCGTGCAGATTCGATAGAAGACATAAAATGCTAGCGGAATCCCGAAAATAATCACAGTACCAATGGAGAAGAGCTCTCGGATAAAATAATCCCCGGGATGGTGTCTAGTACCTGTGGTGGCATCCACCTTCGTGTCACTGTGGTGAACCAAGTGGAATTTCCACATCCATCGAACCCGATGCAAGAGGTAATGCGCCACATACTGCGCGATAAAGTCAAGGGCCATAACGGCGATTAGGAGTTCTGCCCAGAAGGGGAGTTCTACCCACTGAAGCAAGCCTACCTTGGAAGTACTGATCCAATAAAAAACACCCACGGTAGCCACTCCAACCAGCACATTAATCACCATGGACATGCTAAGGAATACCAGATTGATTCCGTCATGCTTGATTTTATTGTACTGATGCTGTACGAGGGGAATGACCAATTCCAAGATCCAAACCAAAGCCAAACAGGCTACTACCCAAATCAACTTATAGAGGGCGGGTAATTCTTCAAAATAGGAGATAAACTGTTCCATACTCAACTAACTTGCTTCGAATATAATTGGTTTGGGGAATTTTTGCTTAAGGAAAGTTTCGTTGATATGGAACAGATGATGTAAGAGGTAAACAGTAAATTGTAAAAGGTAAAGATGATCCATTACAGGAAAAGCTCCGTAGGAGCGAAATTATTAATAGCCCTGCCTACCGGCAGGCAGGCTGGGGTTTCAACCCCTGGTTTATAAGCAATCATTAACCCCAGCGCTGGCGCAGGATTTTTAGATTGGAAATGGGAAATTGGTGCCAGCAAGATGGAAACGAATATTTTTTCATTGTCCTTTTGGCTTGATCCAAAAGGACCATCCCGATAAAAATCGGGACAAGATTTGCCCCGATAAAAATCGGGGTTCCCCGCACATGGCCCGCGCACACCCCGCTCCTGCCTGCTGCAGGCAGGGCTGCGTCGGCCACCGCACACGTTGGCTAATCATTATTTTCTGGGGGATCTATTTCAAAAAAGCTCCGTAGGAGCGAAATTATTAATAGCCAGGGGTTTCAACCCCTGGTTTATAAGCAATTATTACCCCCAGCGCTGGCGCAGGTTCTTAGAATTGGAAATGGTGAATTGGTGCCAGCAAGATGGAAATGTAGCCCTATTAGCCTAGAGTAGGATTCTCTTGCTGGGGTGAGTGTCTTCACTCACCACTTATTCAATTACTTTTTGAAATTCGTCCGTGGAGACCTGCCTACTTAAAAGGCAGGCGTGAATGGTGACAGAAATTTCTGTCATGCCAACCTATTAAAGGACTAGTCATTAATCCTTGATAGATTGAATCAATTTGAATTTTAACTTTCCATTTTCCTGAAGTTCAAATTCGTAAAGAGACCTACCCAGTATATGGCCATCCTCATAATCTGCTATTAGCCAGCATTTTGACAATAGCTGAATTTTACTAAAATGCATTGTACCACCAAGAACTGCCTTAAGAGGAATTAGTTCGGGAGCTGCTCGAAGGGATGAATCAACAAATTCCACTGGATTTTCTATGCCTTTGCTTTTGAAATATATTTCATCGTAATCATCATACCAATATGTTAGCTCTTTTTGAATTAGTTCATTATTCATCTCAAGCTCTCTTACCCTCGTATTTAGTACTTCATTCTTTTTCTGAAGTTCATCAATTTCAAGTTGGAGTTCTTCTTGGGTTGAGTTGGAACACCCCATAATCAGTAGTGCCATTACGCATAGGTACAAGGTTTTCATAAGTTGAAATTGTATAAAACCCATTATTTTATTTACTTCTTGATTTGGGATCAAGCTAGTTTTCCATAGAATGCTTTGACTATTCACTAAAAATCAAAAGCTAAATCGTCATTAAACATAAAAAACCAAAGCTAAAAACTCAATAAGGAATTAGGTTTTTACACCGTCCACTATTCCAAAAAGGCATAAAAAAAGCCCCGACAAATTAATGGCGGGGCTGGGAAGATGAATTGAGAATTTTATCTCACTGCTTTGATCTGCTCAATGATTAAATCCGCGTAGGCATCGAGGGCTTTTAGCACCACTTCTTTGTATTTGGCTTCATCAGCTTTGATGACAAAAGTTCCTGTATTTGTGGTATTTAGGGAGAGTCCTTTGCTGATCTCCTCCGGAAAAGCTCCTTTATAGGCATCTACCTCTGTCGCGTAGTTTTCGTTGTAGAAGAGATTCTTCATCAGGAGGATATTCGCCATTTGCTTTTTCTCATTGATCAGGGTAAAATTGGTATTCACCAACTTGGTTCTATCGGCAGAATTGGACTGCTTGATCGAAACCTGAGGCATGACATTAGAACTTGTCTTGGTGTTGATAAAATCATAGCCAGGACCATAGCCGTCGGATTTCCATCGGGTGGCATCTATGTCGAATCGGGCAAAATCCACAATAATGTCGTAAGAGTACACATCGCTGCCGCTTTCCTTGGCAATTTTGCTGTAAGGGCCTGGCGTAAATACAAAATCAAAGCGATTATAAGCCATATCTTCAGCCGTTTTTACTTTCACTTGACCGATTAGTTTCCCATTGTCTTCTGTTTTGTCGGCTTTTTCCGAGTTTTTGGCATAAGCGGAGGTGCTTTTGAAAGCCGAACTTTCCGTTAGTTCCAAGCCACCGATGGAAGCAAGTTTTTCCTGAAAACTAGCAGCAAATTCATCCGCGATTTCCTGGCGTGTCTGATCGCTGACTCCTTCTAGCACAGCCCATGCGGTGACAGTTTCCCTTTGTTGACCTTTGCCTAAAAATACAGCTCCACTGGTGATGTCTTTAAAGTGAATGGAGCCCTTTATCAAACCTGCTTTAGTGGAATTTTTGATTGGTTTATCGTAGGGTGCATGGAAATCCTTTTTCGGATCAAAGTCATTAAAACTTGCGAAGGTTACGCCTCCTCTTGCGGTGGCATTGTCTTGAGCTTGTAATGAAAAGCTCATTGCCAGTAGTGTGATAAGGGTTAAAAGATTTTTCATGTCGTTAGTATTATTTAGGCACTAAGTATTCGGTAAATCTATTTACTCCATGAAAAAATCTAAATACGTCATTTGCCCTATATTCGATGTTTTGCCTTTTTAATTGCTTGAAAAGCAGGTTTAAAATTAGGCTTAAGCAAAAAAAAAGTGTAGCAGTAAGCTACACCCTCAATAATTTGACTAGTTATTCATCAAGTTTTTCATAACTCACTCTGGCTTTTGCCTTGCCATCTCGATTGGGATCCAAGTACAATTCGTAGCCTTTCAAGAGTTTTACCTTTTTGGTTTCCTTTTTCAAAACAGTAAGCTCCTCAATGATTTTTCCTTCCTTTTGAACACGAATATAAAACTCTCTTTTTCCGGTGTTTTTAACCACGGTATAGCAATCTTTATCTTCAAAAGGATTGATGGTAGCGTCTTGACCGGGGCCCTTACCGGTCATGAGCATGCTTTGAGATGTGTCTAGTTCAAAATCAGTTTGGGCAAAAACTCCATAAGAAGTCAGGAGGGTTAGCGAGAATAATAAAAGTAGTTTTTTCATTTTCAGGATTTTATGTGATGGTATATGGTAACGGGTCCAGAGATGCATTGTTTCCTGAGCCTTATTTGACCGAGGTTAAAGAACCCTAAAAGACCTGCTGAGAAGGCTACCTCTAAGGGAAATCAAAAAGTCTATAAAAAAAAGAGGCTGTCTCATATTTGTCCTTTGTCATGTTGAGCGGTGTCGAATCGATGCCAATTGATCAACAAGAGACTTCGACTTCGCCCAGTCTGACAAAAAGGTGACATTTGAGACAGCCTCCAATAATGAAGGTTTTTATTGTTTACCCTCTTGTAGCTGCTTCATCAATTCTGAGAAGTCATAGGTAGCGGCTTTTTGTACGGGAGGGTAATCTACAAGGGATTGAATGTGCTCACCGAGTAGCTCCTGAATTGGCTCGTTGATAAATTGTTTTCTTTGAATAATATCTGACCGATCAGTGATGTTATCAAAACTCTCGTAGGGATCAAAGTGGATATTATACATAATCGGAAACTTCTGCTTCTGGTAAGGTGCGTAGTAATTTTCACTTGTTTCAAAGTGTAATTTCCACTGATTGATCCTTACTGCACGAATACCCGATTCGTGATAGTAAATAAAGTTATTGCGCTCACTTTCATCACTTTTGCCTAGCCAGTAATCCAGGTTATTGACTCCATCGATATACTGTTTGCGCTCTTTTTTCATTTTTTCTACCACATCCGGTACACCTGCTGCAGCTGCAAGGGTGGTGAAAATATCCATGTGAGATTGAATTCCTCTAAGTACTTTGCCTTCAGGGATATGACCTTTCCACATGACCATCATAGGTACTCGAGCACCGCCCTCGTAGGTTGTCATTTTTTCGCCTCTAAATGGAGTGGTTCCTCCATGTGTTCGGGCACTATGTTCAGGGCCATTATCGGTAGAATAGATAACGATGGTATTTTCAAGAACACCCATTTTCTCAAGTTCTTCCAGAATCATTCCTACCTGCATGTCATGTTCCATCATACCACTTCCATAAAAATCATGTTCTGTGGTATAAGGAGCTGCTAGGTATCTGTTTTCTGGTTTGAGATGGGTAAACATATGCATCCTACTTGGGTTCAGCCAGACGAAGAAAGGCTTATCATTCTCCTGAGCCCTTTTCATAAAGTCAAAGGAAGCCTCTATAAACTCTTCATCTACGGTTTCCATTCTTTCTTTTGAAAGTTGGCCTGTGTCTTCAATTCGCTGTTTTCCAACTCTTCCAAATCGAGGATCTACGGTTGGATCATCTTCATCCGTAGCCCAGGTATGAAGTACACCTCGGGTTCCATATTTTTTAAAGAACTCAGGGTCTTGTGGGTAATCAACTTGCTGATATTCTTCCTGAGTATTTAGATGGTATAAATTTCCGAAAAACTCATCAAAGCCATGGACGGTAGGGAGATGCTCGTTTCGATCACCCAAGTGATTTTTACCAAATTGTCCTGTGGCATAGCCTTGTTCTTTTAGAACTTCAGCTAGGGTTGGAGATTCCTTTTTCAAACCCAGTTCGGCACCGGGTCTTCCTACTGTGGTCATCCCGCTACGAATAGGATACTGTCCAGTAATTAAGGCAGCTCGACCTGCAGTGCAAGAAGGTTGGGCATAATGTTCGGTAAACATGATTCCTTCTTTTGCGATTCGGTCAATATTTGGAGTGGTATAGCCCATCAATCCGTGACCATAGGCGCTTACATTGCTCCATCCTACATCATCGGGGAAAATAATTAGGATGTTTGGTTTTTCTTGGGCTATGGCTTGGAGATGAAAAAAACATGCGACCAATGCCATTAGAAGCCGAGTGGTTGATTTTGAATTCATAGTAAAGTAATTAAATAAATAGAGTTTCGTTTTTTAAAAATCCAAACCTAAGTCCGTATTCGGATATTTTTGCATGCTAGCAATATGACGTTTTTGAAAAGCGATGATGGCGGGTAAGCCCCATTCAAAATAACGATGCCCCTCACTTGCCATTTCTTTCGGATCTACATTCAAATTGAAAACCCAAGGTGCGGTTCCGATTCTTGTCAAAAGAGATGCATCAATGTTTCTTCGAGTTTCTTTAGTTTCAAACACTTGGAAATGAATTTTGTAATCCCTCCATCTTACTGCACAAAATTCAGTGGAATTCCAAAGGAATATGGCCTGTCGAAGGGAACGCCCATTTTCAGCTAGTAAGAATGGCGTCTGATCTATACCGTCGAAGTATAAATTATCGGGAAGTTGATCCAAAACACCTCCTAATCGAAGGGATACCATATAGATATCAGAAAGATCCATTAGTTCATTGGATTCTTGTCCCGGCTCGATCATTCCTTTCCAGTATGCGATTCCCGGAACTCTGACGCCGCCTTCCCATGTAGTGCCTTTTCCACCTCTCCAAGGGTGATAGCCGGAATCTGGAAATACATCCTCGTTGGCTCCATTGTCAGAAGTGAAAATGACTAGGGTGTTTTCTAATTCACCACTTTTTTCCAGAGCATCCATGATTTCACCCACATAAGCATCCATTTCAACAATGGCGTCTTTTACTGGCATTGCAGCCGGACTTTTTCCTATGAAATCCGCTCCGCTGTAGGTGTCATTATGAATGGCTGTGAATGAATGAACCAAGAAGAAAGGATTATTCCCTGCATTTTCATTGATAAATTTGATAGATTCATTTTTCAGCCTTTCATCAATCTCTCTAACTTCATCCAGATTTGTTATTTCAAAGGCTACTTCTCGCGGACCTCCTTTAACACCTCTAATTAAGCCCTCAGGTTGAAGCTGAAATGCTTTTTCGTGAAGCTCGGGGTTGTTGATCATATCTGAATATTGTCTCTCTACGAGAAATTGGGTGTAATCGGATTGTACAGCGGGTAAGCCATAGAAGTAGTCAAACCCTACCTCATGAGGAAGCATATTTTCAGCTTCTCCGATATGCCATTTACCAATTAAAGCGGACTTGTACCCGGCCTTGGCCAAAAGTTTTGCTTGAGTTACTTCTATCTCCCAAGGATTAGTTTTTACCTTATCCCCGCTGAGTAAAGGTCGGGTAAGTCCACTTCGGATAGGTTGTCTTCCAGTCAGCATCATGGCTCTGGAAGAAGTACAAGTAGGAGTTGAATAAAAGGATGTTAATCTTTTTCCCTCCCGGGCAAGCTTGTCTACATTAGGAGTAGGGGCGCCTACTGCGATTCCACCGCCATTGACCCCAATATCGCCCCAACCCAAGTCGTCGACTAGTAAAATTAGAATGTTTGGTTTTCTACCAATTTTGGATTCAAGGTCTTTAAGTTTTTGAGCAGCGATTTTTTCCTGCTCAGGTCGAGGAATGATAGGTTCTAGATTGTCCTTGATCACGACGGTTTCATCAAAAACACTGATTTGCTGGGCCTGAAGTCCCATACAACTCACTAGAAAAATGGATAACACGAATAGTGTAGCTTTCATATTTAGGGGTTTTGAATTGTCCAACAGAATAAATGCCCAATCAAAAATATGAGCATTATTCTTACTTGTGAAGAGAGTAATGCTCACTATTGTTATTTAAACTAGAAATCTGAGGTTGATTTTACCATCTATACCCACCTCCATACATGCCGACATTCACAGAAGGAGTGACGCGCATGCCATAGGGACCACCGCTAAAGTTTAATCCTACTCCTCCAGTCATATGCATATTGGAGCAGGCTGGTAAAATCATGGAAATGCCGATGATTGCTATAAATGTGATGATTTTCTTTTTCATGATGATCGAATTAAGGATTGTAAACTTGAAGGGCTAAAGGAGCACCGGTTGGGTCAAGGATAATAGCCACAGACCCATTTCGGATACCTGCATTTGGTTCGAGTAAAACGGTAGCACCACTTGCTTTCGCCTTTGCTAAACTCTGCTGCACATCGGCAACCCGGATGTACGGAAGCCAGTGCGTTCGGACGTTTTCGGCAGGATTAGCCAGCATGCCAGCACAGTTCATATCGCCCATTTTGAAAACCGTATAATCGATTGTTCCTTCTTTTCGCATCTCGGTTTCATAGCCTGCGATTTCGGTATAGAAATCATGAGAAGCTTGAGTGTCATTAGACCAAAGTTCCATTCCCAAAAAGGAATTATGTTGGGCGAGTTTTGGTTCGGGATCACCCTTCGCCAAATTTATCAGTGAAAAATTCGCTCCCTGAGGATCTTGAATAAAAGCGACTGTTCCCTGATTTTCTACTGCGACGGGTTTATTGAGAATTTTTGCTCCTAAAGATTTTGCTTCTGAAGCTGAAGCGTCTACGTCTGCTGTTGAGATTGAGCCGATCCATTCTCCGGAATTGTTGTCGCTGTTATACCTAGCCATTAAGCCTACAGGTTGATCTCCGTTTTTGAAAACCCAAATTTCCCGGTTTTTATCTCCATAAGGAATGGTAGTCCATCCGAAAACCTCCTCGTAGAAATTTTTCGAGACTTCAGGATTAGGGGATGCGAGATTGTACCAAACCACCCGGCCATGATGATAACCCGGAGTGGATATTTCTGTCAAAACAGGAGGAGCGGCGCTGGGACTACAAGCAAAAAGAATGAAGCCAAGGCCAAAGGCGGTTAAAAATTTTTTCATGATTAAAGAGTTGATTTTCAAAATTTAAATAATCTCGGCCGGAAATTCAATGGGTTTTTATTTCGAAATTATTTTGATCACTGGTTTAGTTTAAAACCCAGTATTCTCTATTTTTCCAAAATGAGTTTCCAAAATGATCCCATATTCATTGCTGCTGTCCTTTGCTTGGGAGTGTTTTTTGCCATTTGGTTGACCCGGTTTTCTTGGGGAAGGACGGTTGGGACACCCATCTGGGCCATCCTCATTTGTGCTGTTTTTGCCAATGTGGGCTTGATCCCTTCAGCCATGGAAGGTAGCCCTGTTTATGATGGGGTTTTTCAATATGTGGCTCCATTGGGGATATTTATTGCTCTTTTGGAGGTGGATTTGAAAAGTTTGAAAAATGCGGGGATTCCACTTTTACTCATGTTTGCGATAGGTACCGTGGGTACAGTTGTGGGAGTGTTGGTATCCTGGTTTTTGGTAAAACCTGAAGCTGCGATAGGAGAATTGGCAGGGGCAGTGGCCGGGATGTACACGGGAACTTATATAGGAGGAAGCATCAATTTCAATGCAGTGGCATTGAGTTACGGAGTGAATGAACAAGGAACTCTTTTCGCAGCCACGACTGTGGTGGATAATTTGATTGGTACGCCTTGGATTATTGCCACCTTGATCTTGCCCAAATACCTGCAAAAGTTTTTTCCCAGAAAGAAATTAAAGTCAGCGGAGTCGGGTGAAAAACTCCCTCAAGTGGAAGCTATTTCCATGTCTTCTTTGGCTTCAATTTTAGCTTTGGGATTGATGGCAATGATTATCAGCAAGGTGGTTCAGGTATATTTTCCTGCTATTCCTGAGATCATCACCTTGACGACATTGGCTTTGATTTTGGCACAGTTTCCATCTGTTCAGCAGTTGCAGGGGAAGCATACCTTGGGATTTTTCATGATTATTCTTTTCCTCGCAGTAATAGGGACCCTATGTGACATTGGTGCACTTTCTGGGGTTGGAGAATTGGCAGGAACGCTGATGCTTTTTGTGGGATTGTTGGTTTTGATTCACGGCTTGTTTGTCTTCGGAATAGGATCCCTTTTGAAGATGGATTGGGATGTAATTGCTGTTGCTTCTCAGGCAAATGTGGGAGGGAATACTACCGCAATCGCCGCTGCTGAAAGTCTGAATCGACCTGACTTGCTGATCCCGGGAGTTTTGGTTGGAAGCCTAGGAAATGCTTTGGGGACTTATATAGGGTTTTTGGTCGCGGGAGGGTTGAGTTAGAAGGGGTTGGAAAGTTAGAAGGTGGTAAAGTGGGAAGGTTGGAAAGAAGGGGGTTCCACTTCATTATTCTACATTCTACATTCTACATTCATCATTCATTATTTCTTCTCAATTCAAGAAACCCTCCAAGGGTTTTTCTTTTTCTGATGAAGAGTTTTAAGAATTCCCCTAATTACAGGAATACCAATCCCTTGGAGGGTTCTTAAATCGAAAATCGTAGATCGTCCATCGTAAATCCCAACTCATCATACTCATTCTTAATTAATTATTCATTCCTGGTTTATCTACCTATCGGAAGATGGCCATCTTGCTGGGAATAGATATTCGTGTTTCTACCATTTTATAAGGCCCAGCGCTGTTGAGATGTTTTTCTCTTGACCCGGGGTTGCGTCTTTCTCCTCCGTCGAAAGTCTTACCCCGGGTTACCAAACTTAGACCCCGATGGGGTCTTTTTTGAAGGTATTTACCTTTAAGAAGGTTGGAAGGTGGAAAGTGGTAAAGTTAGCAATTGGGGGTAAGCTTCATTTTTTATTATTCATTATTTCTTCTCAATTCAAGAAACCCTCCAAGGGTTTTTCTTTTTCTGATTAGGAGTTTTAAGAATTTCCCTAATTACATGATTACCAATCCCTTGGAGGGTTCGTGCATCGTAAATCGTAATTCGTAAATCTCAATTCATCATTTCTCCTTCTCAATTCATCATTTAAAAAATCCCCTTGTGAACTGATCTTTGTCAGGTATTTTTAGGGATAGCCTACTCAACTTTGTTTCCGATAAAAATCGAATTTTTATTTTCAGCGTATGACTAATGCAATTTATTTAACTACTACTGAACCCTTTTCCGGCAAATCTATCTTCGCTTTGGGGCTCATGAATATGTTGGCCAGTAAAGCCGAGAAATTGGCCTATTTCAAACCCATTATTTCTGGAGGAAAAAAGTCCAGAGATAGACGATTGGAGCTGATTTCCAAGCAGTTTAATCTGACTCAAAGCTATGAGGAGATGTATGCCTTTACCCGCAAAAATGCGATTAAAGAAATCAATAAGCGAAATGAAGCTTATCTGATAGACAGTATCATTGAGAAATTTAACTCCTTGAAAGAGGAGGCGGACTTTGTGGTCGTGGAGGGTACGGACTTTACGGATGTCAATACCAATGTAGAGTTTGATGGGAATATCACCGTTGCAAAAAATCTCGGAATTCCGGCTGCTATTATTTTGAATGGAGCAGATCGAACTACTTCGGAAATTGTGGATTTGGCAATGGCTAGCGCAAATAGCTATTTGACTAGGGGAGTACAGGTTTTGACTCTTATTGCCAATAAAGTTCAAGCGAGCAAATTGGATGAGGTTTTAAGAAGACTTCGCTATGTGCTTCCCGAAAGTATTCTGGTGAATGTCATTCCTTCCCATCAGCAATTGAGTAATCCTACCATGGGGGAAATCATGGAGTCTTTGGGAGCCAAATTGCTTTTTGGAAAGGAATTTCTAACAAATCGTGTGGATCATTCCATCGTGGGAGCCATGCAATTGCATAATTTTTTGGATCGACTAGATAATAATACACTGGTTGTAACTCCAGGTGATAGGGGAGATATTTTGGTAGGTTCACTTCAAGCAAATATTTCCAGAAATTTTGGAAAGGTTGCCGGGGTAATCGTTTCTGGGGGTATGTATCCGGAATCCACCATTGTCAAGTTGATTGAAGGTTTGGAAACAGTAGTACCTGTTTTACAAGTAGAGGATGGGACCTTCATGGTTGTCACTAAGGTGAATCAGATTCGGGCCCGAATTTCACCAAATGATAAGGATAAGATTGCTTTGGCCATTCGCCTATTTGATTCACATGTGGATGAAAAAGCCCTTTCTGAACGTATCACTTCCTTCAACTCCACTATTCTGACACCTCGGATGTTTCAGTATCAAATCGTCAGAAGAGCCAAAAGTCACAAAAAACATATTGTTCTTCCAGAAGGAAACGATGAACGGATTTTGAAAGCTGCCGATATGTTGCTTCGACAAGAAATTGTGGATTTGACCATTTTGGGAAATCAGGATGAAATCCGAAGTGCTATTTCCAAACTGAATCTTTCTATGGATTTGGATAAAGTGAACATCGTAGATCCGGCGAGCTCACCCAACTTTGAAAATTATGCGATGACGCTTTATGAGCTTCGAAAAAACAAAGGACTTTCCTTGGCAACTGCTCGAGATCTGATGCATGATGTATCCTATTTTGGTACCATGATGGTGTATAAGGGAGACGCAGATGGGATGGTTTCCGGGGCAATTCATACAACCCAACATACCATTCGACCTGCTTTGCAGTTTGTGAAAACCAAACCGGGAGTGAATACTGTTTCTTCGGTCTTTTTCATGTGTTTACCAAATCGTGTTTCTGTTTTCGGAGATTGTGCGGTGGTGCCCAATCCAACTTCCGAACAGTTGGCCGATATCGCCATTTCTTCTGCTGAATCGGCTCAGATGTTTGGAATCGAGCCTAAAATTGCC
The DNA here is from genome assembly GCF_004571135.1 of Algoriphagus kandeliae. Classification (GTDB taxonomy): domain Bacteria; phylum Bacteroidota; class Bacteroidia; order Cytophagales; family Cyclobacteriaceae; genus Algoriphagus; species Algoriphagus kandeliae. The sequence goes on along the minus strand of NZ_SPSB01000003.1, from coordinate 329,690 downwards.
ATGCTTTCTTATTCTTCAGGCTCTTCAGGTTCTGGGGAGGAAGTGGAAAAAGTACGGGCAGCTACTGAGCTAGTTAAATCCCGAAGACCGGATTTAAAAATTGAAGGACCCATCCAATATGATGCAGCTGTGGATCCGATTGTAGGAAAGCAAAAGCTTCCGAATTCAGAAGTAGCAGGTCAGGCAAGTGTATTGATTTTCCCGGATCTAAATACCGGAAACAATACCTACAAAGCTGTACAGCGGGAGACAGGGGCTATTGCAATTGGTCCCATGCTCCAAGGACTCAACAAACCGGTTAATGATCTGAGCCGCGGCTGTACAGTTATCGATATTTTCAATACAGTTGTAATCACTGCAATCCAAGCTCAAGAATCCTAATCCTATGAATGTTTTTGTGATTAATTCAGGTAGTAGCTCCATCAAATACCAATTGATCAGCATGCCGGAAGAAAAAGTCATTTGCTCAGGAATGGTTGACCGAATCGGGCAGGAAGGTTCTCGAGTGGATTATCGTTCTTTTTTGAAAAGAGAACCTGTTGAATTTTCGGAAAAAATGCCGATTTCTGATCATTCCGCAGGATTGCAGGAAGTAGCAAAATTGCTGGTTGATCCTGAAGTTGGAGTAATTACCGATCCAAAGCAAGTGGAAGCAGTCGGGCATCGTGTAGTTCATGGTGGTGAAAAATTCGCAAGTACTCAACTTATTACAGAAGAAGTCAAAGCCAAAATTAAAGAACTGTTTCCTTTAGCGCCCTTGCATAATCCAGCTAATTATCTTGGTATTGAAGTGTCTGAGAAGATTTTTAGTAATGCAAAGCAGGTGGCGGTTTTTGATACGGCTTTTCATCAAACCCAGCCTCCGGTAGCTTTTCGAATGGCCATTCCCAATGAATTCTATGAAAAGCATGGGATTCGTGCTTATGGATTTCATGGAACGAGCCATAAATATGTTTCTGAACGAGCCCGAGAATATTTGGGAACCAAAGGAAAACGAATCGTCAGCATTCACTTAGGGAATGGCTGTAGTATGGCAGCGATTCAGGATGGAAAATCCATTGATACCAGTATGGGATTTGGTCCTATGAATGGGTTGGTGATGGGAACCCGCGTGGGAGATATCGATCAGTCTGTGATTTTCCATTTGGTTCAGGAGCTAGGTTATTCCTTGCAGGATGTATTTCAGATTCTCAATAAGAAAAGCGGCATGTTGGGATTGACCGGCTTTAGCGATATGCGGGATATTCAGAAGAAATACAATGCTGATGATCCTGAAGCTCGACTAGCTTATCATCTCTATGCCTATAAAATCAAAAAATACATCGGTTCCTTCGCAGCAGTTTTGAATGGCTTGGATGCGATCATTTTTACGGGAGGGGTTGGTGAAAATGACCGATTGACTCGTCAATTGGTTTGTGAAGAGATGAATTATCTGGGAATTGAATTGGATACTGAAAAGAATGCAGGACCTAAACAAGCTGTACAGGAAATTCAATCCGAGAGTTCACGGGTTAAATTGTTGGTCATTCCTACCAACGAAGAATTGGAAATTGCCAAGCAGAGCTTTTCATTATTGAATTAGAATAATGCTTAAAAGAATTTCAATTGGGCTTTGTCAGTTTGTATTTCAGCCTTCTCAAGTTTGAGTAGCCTCTTTTTGGCATCTAGACCTCCTGCATATCCTACAAGACTGCCATCCGAACCTATGATTCGGTGACAGGGAATCAGGATTGAAATGGCATTGGCACCATTGGCGGACGCTACAGCGCGGATGGCGTCTGGATTCCCTAAATCCTTCGAAAGCTGTAGGTAGGAGCGAGTTTCTCCAAAAGGAATTTCGGTCAACTTTTTCCAAACCTCTTTTTGAAAATCGGTACCAACCGGTAAAAGTGGAATATCAAATTGTGTAAGTTCCCCCTCAAAATAGGCTTCCAGTTGTCGGATGGTTTCTTTAACTACTTCAGTTTCTCCTTCTATAAATTCCGCATCCAAGCCTTTGCGAATTCGTTCATCGATGGAAGCACGCATTTTTCGGTATTTCCAGTCGCAAAGACAGATTTGATTGTCGAAACTACCCAAGATTAACTCTCCAGCAGGACTTTTATAGGAAGTGATATGGATCGAATTCATAGCTGGAAATTACCGGATTTAATTGGGTATTAGGTTTTTCTGTCACCCATTGTCAAAGAAACCCTAAAAAGGTTCGATATGAATCAGGATATGTCCTAATTCTGGTAGCTCCAACTTTAGCGTGTCTTTCAGGTCATGTGCGATATCATGGCCTTTCTTTACACTCAAATCTCCGTCCACACTGGCGTGGAGGTCCACATGATATTTCATTCCTGCTTTCCGAATGAAACACTTTTCGGTTCCCTTTATCCCGGGCACAGTGGAGGCTATTTTTCGGATTTCTTTGGTGAGTTCTTCATAATTGTTTTCATCCATGACCTCACCCAATGCTGGTCTGAAAATCAGGTAACAGTTGTAAAGGATAAAACCACTGGCGAAGAGGGCCGCGTAATCATCAGCTACTTCAAAACCTTCTCCGCCAATCACTGCAATCAAGATCCCGATAAATGCCGCCACCGAGGTAATTGCGTCACTTCGGTGGTGCCAAGCTTCGGCCTTGAGTGACGTGGAGTGCAATTTTTTGCTTCTTGATAAGACAATTTGATATGAAATTTCCTTCCAAAGAATAATTGCTCCCAAAATCCATAAGGTCCAATTTTCTGGAGCCGGATGTGGTTCTCGAATATTTTGGATGGCTTGAAAAGCAATGGTAGCAGCGGATAGAATCAGAAAACCAACCACCATAAAAGTGATAAGTGCTTCTGCCTTTCCATGCCCGTAGGGATGATTTTCATCGGCGGGACGTTGGGCATATTGTAATCCAAAAAGCACCAAAATACTGGAAAAAACATCCACTAAGGATTCAATGCCGTCAGCGATAAGCGCAAAGGAATTTCCAAAAAAGCCAGCTAAGAATTTGATCCCAGCAAGCAGAACATTACCTAGCATGCTGAAATAAACGGTTCGAATGGCCAGCTTACCTGTTGACATCAGGATTTTGTTTAGTAAGAAAAGCCGGGAAAGCTTTCCTTATTCTTGATTTTGTCTTTTCCCAATCCAATATAAGCCCGTTCCGATTCCTACAAAAATGGCAGTCATCCATACGGAGTTCCAACTCACCTGAAACATCAGCCAGAGGCAGGCAAGAATACCCAAAATTGGAATGGTGTAACCTCCTTTCAGGATAAAGCGATTGGGGGCTTTGAATTTTGGACGAAGGGCAGGAACGGCTGCACAAGTCATGATAAATAGGAAAAGTCTAGACAAAACGGTCATGGCAGCTAAAGCACGGAATGAACCCATAGCTGCAAGAATAAACGCTGCTATTCCAAAGAATAAAACTGAATTCGCCGGAGTCAGGAATTTATTATGGACTTGTCCAAACCAAGAGGGCAGGGAATTTTCTAGAGAAAGAGCATAGGTGACTCTTGTAGCAGAAAACATGGAACTGATCAGATTTGCAATCACGGATGTGGTTACTCCGATCATTAAAATATAGGCCCCAATTTCTCCAAAAAGGCTCGATGCTGCGTCCAAAAGAGGAGTATTGGAATCAGAAAGATTCGGTACAGCAGCCATGGTCACCAATTGGATGAGCATGTACAAAATCACTACGACAATTAATCCCAAGATTAATCCTAAGGGCATATCCCGTTCGGGTTTTTTGGCTTCTCCAGCTGGTACAATAGCTCCTTCAAATCCTACAAATGCATAGATCAACAAAAGCGCCGCCGCACCCAAATCTCCAGCCGGTGGAATTGGACTATCAAAACTTGGAAGAACAGAATCACCCAATAACAAAAATCCACCGAAGACTAAGCCGATTAAGACCCCAAACTTGATAATGGTGAAAAAAGTCATGGAGCGGATGGATTCACTGGAGCCCAAAATATTGATGATACTCAATCCCACAATTGTCAGAAAAACAGTCACTAATCTTCCTGCACCTTCTCCTGCAATAGGGAGAAAATAAGCAATGCTATCGGTAAGCAAAACAGTATTCGCCGCAAATGAAATCAGGCGTGCTAGGTAATAGAGCCATCCACCCTGAAAACCTACAAATCCTCCAAATGCTAAGGCTCCATACCTGATTGGGCCTCCTGTTCCGCGGAAATAACTTCCAATTTCTGCGAAACTTAAGATAACAGGAAGCATGAGCAAAGCACAAAAGGCATAAATCCAAACGCTGTATTCTCCGGCTAAAGCAGCTGCTCCTGAAGGCAATCCAAAAATTCCTGCTCCAATAAAGCCATTGACTACCAGCATCCAAACGCCCCATAGACCTAAGTTTCGGGGTAATTTTTCGAGTTTTTCTTCAGTAGAGAATGGTTTAGACACGGGAATAATTTTGGTTATCGAAAGGTGGAAGATAATTAGAATGAATTAAGAATCGAATGAAAAATTAGTAAGCGGATATCCTTAATGGGTAGGATTGGTTTGGTTTTTCTTTTTTCGGATGTTTTTAATCCATTTTTCAAATTCAACAGCATGGAACACTACTAATCCCATACCCACGCTGAAGATTAATTCGGGAAGATTCAAGGCTTCGGTATGAAAAACCCGATTAAAAAAAGGAAGATAAATAATTAGGATTTGTAAAATCAGGGTTCCGATAATGGAAAGTATCAAAGGAGTATTGGTGAAAATGCCAAGTTTGAATAGAGGGCTTCTATCACTTCTCACAGCCATGACATGTCCTAATTGAGAAAATGCTAGGACCGTAAATACCATGGTTTGCCAATGCCATCCTTGGCGTATCGCCCAATATTGAGTGAAAAGAGTGATTCCAGCCATGAGTATTCCAACCCAAAGGATGTGCAAGCCCAAGCCATCTGCAAAAAGACTTTGTTGGGGTGGTCTAGGGGGGCGCTGCATTATGTTTTTCTCGGCTTTTTCCTTTGCTAAGGCTAAGGCAGGAATTCCGTCAGTAACTAGGTTGATCCAAAGAATATGAATAGGAAGCAAAGGGATGGGAAGACCTAAAAACGGGGCCATGGTGATTGTCCAAATTTCTGCTCCATTACAGGTCATGATGTATTTGATAAACTTCCGGATATTATCAAAAATCCTTCTTCCTTCCCGAATGGCTCGTACGATCGTTGCAAAATTGTCATCCAACAAAATCATATGAGCGGCTTCCTTGCTGACATCAGTACCTGTGCCTCCCATGGCAATTCCTATGGTACTTGCCCGAAGGGAAGGAGCGTCATTTACCCCATCTCCTGTCATGGCGACAAATTGATTTTGTTGTTGGAGAATTCGGACAATTCGGAGTTTTTGATCCGGAGAAACCCGGGCGTATACCGTGATTTTCTCTACTTTTTTTGCAAAATCTTCATCAGTCATTTCCCGTAGTTCAGAACCACTTACTACTAAGTCCCCCTCTTCAAAAATACCCACTTCTTTTGCGATAGTCTTGGCAGTTGCCGGGTGATCACCGGTAATCATGACTGGCTGAATTCCAGCTGTTTTACATTCTTGGATTGCCTCTTTAACCTCTTCGCGTGGAGGATCTATCATTCCTATCAATCCCCAGAAAGTCAAGTCACTTTCAATTTTATCCCATTCAGATTTTGGTGGAAGTTGGTCTAAAACTTTTCCAGCAAAAGCTAAAACCCGTTCCCCTGCTTCAGCCCATTCCTGAGAGTCTTTTTTAATTTTTTGAACATTTTTCTTTTCCTTCAAAATGTCCAAAATGGATTCTGTGGCCCCTTTACAAATCACCAAAACCTGATCTCCGATTTGATGGAAAGTACTCATGAGCTTTCGATCAGAATCAAAAGGCACTTCTCCTATCCTAGGAAAGGTTTTTAAGATTTCTAGGTAGGAACTTTCTCCCAATTCCTTGATCAGATGCTGGGTTAATGCCAATTCTGTAGCTTCTCCCAATAGCTTTCCATCCTTCCCTACTTTGACATCATTATTCAAAGCCAGGGCTAAATGAAGATTATCATATCCAGGATAAACAGATTCATTCTCTTCCGAAAAGTGACGAACCACAGTCATCTGATTTTTGGTCAGGGTGCCTGTTTTATCGGTACAGATAAAAGTGATAGATCCCAAACTCTCTACGGCTGGTAGTTTCCGAATCAAAGCCTCCTTCTTGGCCATCCGAGCTGCACCCAAGGAAAGTGCAATGGTAATTAGGGCGGGTAAGGCTTCCGGAATGGCAGCGACGGCCAAACTCACGGAAATCATGAGCAATTGAAGTGGTTCTTCACCTCGTAGAATGCCCAGTCCAAAAATTATTAAACAGATTAGTAGAATCAGCAAGGAGATAGTTTTTCCAAACTTCTTCATTCTGACCTGTAGGGGAGTTTCAGGACTTCCCTCTTGAAGCAGGTCTGCGATTTTCCCGAATTGGGTCTCCATGCCGGTTTTCAAAACAATTCCTACACCTCGTCCATTGGTCTGGAAAGTACCCTTAAATAGATGCTGTTCTGAGTTGATGTCGGGAGATTCTAGCTTTTCTATAAAAGCCTTTTTATCTACGGGAACTGATTCGCCTGTTAAGGAAGATTCATCCATTTTGACAGCAGTTCCTTCCAAAAGCTGGATATCCGCTGGGATCATATTCCCTGCTTCACAAATAATAATGTCACCCGGAACCAACTCACTTGAATGGGTAATTTGGGTTTTTCCATCTCGTATTACCCTCGTGTGGGTTTCACTCATTTTTTTCAGGGCTTCCAAAGCTTTTTCAGCTCTGTACTCCTGAATGAAACCCATGATCGCATTCAGGATGACAATCACTAAGATGATGATGGTATCTGACCATTCTCCAATAATCCCTGCAATTAAAGATGCTGAGATGAGGATGGTGATCATAAAATCCTTGAACTGATCGAGAAAAAGTTGGAATGGAGTTTTCTTCTTTTTTTCCTTGAGGGTATTTGGGCCCACTTCCTCCAGGCGGCGTTTTGCCTCGGTTTCAGTCAGACCTGTGCTGATCAATGCTTCGAGTTCTGACTTGGAGTTAGGAAGTGAAATCATAAAAGTTTTGCTTCAATAGCTTAAAATAAAAAAGTCTGGGCTAAGATGCTCCAGACTTTTCAATTTGATTTAAAAACTTGCTCTTAATGAGAAAATAAAATTCCTTCCAGCTCCTGAAATCCCCGAACTGTAAGGCCTATACCTTTGGTCGGTGATGTTTTCAATCCCTGCATTCAATTGCAGAATATCAAGAATAGGATAGCTGACTTTTAGATTAAGGGTGTACCAAGCAGGCGAATAATTGTTCTCGTTTTCGTCTTTGGCATAGATTTCATCCTTTCCGCGCTCTTCTTGAGCCAAATTTTCAAAGCTTCTTTTACCCTGGAAATTGACATAAAGTTGTGCTCTTAGACGACTGGCCTGGTAATCCAATCGTGTCACCCCAAATAGAGGAGCAGCATGCCGGGAAGGGCTAGTACTTCCATCATCCAGTTCCTCTTTTCCCTCCTGGAAATTGATATCGGTGAAAAAAGAAAGGCTTTTTGTCAACTTAGCCTGCACCCCAATCTGAATTCCATACACTCGAGCTTCGGCTGCATTTTGGATAGCTTGGGCCTGACTCAATTCACCGGTGTAAAGAATACTATCTTGGCCATTCAATTGGAAATTTCTTCTCACCAAAGCATTTGCCAAATGGGTATAGAAACCTGTAATGTCCACCTTGAAAGCATCTCCCCAAAGTTTGGCAAGACTCAAATCTAGATTGGTGGCATATTCAGGTTTTAATTCCGGGTTGGGAACGGTAACAGCTCCCGGTTCTGAGTCAAACACTTTTCCAATATCATCCACATTGGGTGATCGAAAGGCGGTGCCTAAATTGGTGCTTAAAACCCAGGATTCCTTGGGACGATAAACGATTCCTACGCTTCCGGTAAGGTTTCCATTTCCCAAGCTAGCCTGCTCAAAAGGGAAAGGATAAAATCGGGTGTCAAATTGACTTTCAATTCCATACCAACTATAGCGTAACCCACTTTGAAGCGTAGCTTTTTCATGAATTTTGGATTCCAAATTCACATAAGCCCCAAAGGAATTCCAATCTGATTGGGGATAGCGGGCAGGTCCTTCCTCTTGTTCTCCAGTTTCGATATCTGTCGTAAAACCAGTGGAATTCACCTTGTTTTTCACCCATTCCAATCCATAGAAAAGGAATTTTTTCGGATTAAGGCTTTTGCTGAAGTCTAGGTTTGCAGAATAAGCAGTGACTTTTTCGATTTGGGTGTTTCGGATAGGATCATTCAGGCTTCGGTCGATTCGGCTTTCTTCAAAATTCTGAAGAGCAAGACTCAAATTCACCCGATCGTACAAAGCACCAGATTGATTATGGGTTATTTTCAGGTGATTCATCATCCATTTTTGAGGGCCATAGTTCCACTCTGCATAGCGAGGCAAGCCATTTCTGACGCGGTTATGCCGATCATACCGGCCATAGCTAGAAGTGGCAGAATAATGAAACCCGTAATTAAATTCCCAATGATCAGATGGCTGGAAACGGATTTTTTGCATGAAGTTTTTCTGCGAATAGCCAGAAGGAATCTGGATTAAGGCAGGGTCTTCCGAGGTTAAAATCACATCTTGTCCATTGATTCGCTCGACATAATTTCGCTTGATGTAATCCTCCGGACCATGGGAACCCTGTCGCAAGTCATCATAATCCCAGCTTGAGAAACTAGTAGCCAATGCCCATTTTTTCCAACCGATTTGGAGATTAGCGTGTCCTGTCTTTTCCTTGTTGGCACTGGAGTAGCGGGATACGATTGTTCCTTCGATCAGTGTCTCATCATCGAGAGAAAACCCAGGTTTGATGGTTTCAAAACTCATTACTCCTCCAATGGCATCACTCCCATAAATCACAGATGCAGGCCCTAGCAAAACTTCTGCATCACTGATGACAAAGGGATCCAAATTGATGACATTTTGAATATTTCCTCCTCGGAAAATTGCCGTATTCATTCGGACACCATCTACAGAATAAAGCAAGCGATTCGTGGCAAATCCCCGAATCATGGGGCTTCCTCCGCCTTGCTGACTTTTTTGAACGTAAACCTTGCCAGAAATCCCCAATAAGTCTGCTGCAGTTTGTGGGTTTTGAAATCGGACTTCTGATGGGGCAATAGTGACAATTTTCTGAGGAACATCATCACTGTTTTGCCTCCATTTATTCGCAGCAACTACCACCTCCCCGAGGTTGATATTGCTTTTTTCTAAATACAAAGTGGCGTCAGGTAAAGTGCTCAGTTGCTGAAAACTCAACCTTACCGTTTGGTAGCCATAGCTACTGATTTGTATTAGTTCTAAATCTGCAAAAGTGGAAAGGTCCAATTGCCCCTTTCCGTTTGCATATAATACCCTTCCTGTAGATGGATCATGAGCCACCACAGTAGGAATGGGTTCATTGCTTACTTGATCTTTCACTGAGATGGTTTGGCCTTTGGATACAAAAACCAAGACACAGCAAAGAACCCAAGTCATGATGTATTTCATGTTGATTGGGTTTGAAAATAAAAACCGATTTAAAAACAGAGAGAAATAAGGAAGTTAGATTCCCCTTGGTGGTGAAAAAAGTCGCCTGTGATCAGGGTTTTCCCAAATCGGATTTAGATTTTCTTGGAAAGCTACTTGCTTTGGATTGCTCCAAAAATTTATTGAAGACAAGTTTTCAAAAAAGAAAACGACATGAAAACTGTTTCGTTTTTGATGCTCAGAATGATTTTCTCGAGAGGACTCTTCATATTCCGACTCTCTTTTTTTTAGCTCACTTTCTTCTTGGTCATGCCAAACCAAGTACTCGATTTGGTCGCCTTTTTCCTTGATTTCGAGCACATCATACATTTCTCCTTGGTACTCAAATTCCCTTTCATGCTCCCAATCCAAAAGTGTTTGTGATTCTTCTTGAGTAAAAACCAAGGTTTTAATCCGCTTATCATTCGGGTTTCGATTGATGCGGCTTTCCATATTTTCCTTCAGTTGAAAAAATCGAAGCTCAAAAGCAGTCAATCCCAAGGTCATGGGACCTGCGATACTAAAAGCCAGCAATATGACGATGAGAAGGTGCTTCATAGAAACTTTGAATGCGAAAATGAGAATAATTCCCGCCTATACAAGTTCGGATTTTAATCTTGGAAAATTGTGATGATTGAAGGTAATAATGGTTTTTGGAAAGGGGAAAGTCAAAAAGATTTTGAATTTGTGCTATTCCTTTCTTGTTGAATTTGGTTTTGAAGGAGCTTGATGCATTTTTCATTTGGAAAGCCAACCGCTTACCAATATTTGTTTGGTATTGAGGGAAATATATTTCATTTTAGGAAAGAGAGTTTTCTTCTCTAGCCCAACTCAAAATAATCTCGTTAAACGTGAAAAACTTTCGGATATGGATGTTTTTTGGATTGTCTGTATTGGCATCCTGTGAAGAACCCGGACCCTTGCCCGAAACGCCCGATAGCCCCGTTCGCTCACCCGAAGAGGAACTATTGACTTTTCAGATTGATCAGGGTTTAGAAGTCCAATTGGTTGCTCAAGAACCCTTGGTAGAAAGTCCGGTCATTATCCAATTTGATCAATGGGGAAGGTTGTGGGTAGTCGAAATGCGGGGGTACATGAATGATATGGAGGGTAGTGAGGAACATCAGCGAGTAGGTCGAATTGCAATTTTGGAAGATCTAGATGGGGATGGAGAAATGGATCATAGGATCACCTATTTGGATAGCTTGGTCATGCCTCGAGCATTGGGGCTTTTTGGAAATGGAGCTTTAATAGCAGAGAATAATTCCCTGTGGATCACAGAAGATTTAGATGGAGATTGGGTTGCAGATCGTAAAGTATTGCTCGATTCTACTTATGCTGCCAATGGAATTCCCGAGCATTCAGATAATGGTTTTGTGAGAAATCTGGACAATTGGTATTACAGTGCCAAGTCCCGTCTTCGCTACAAATTGTTAGATGGAGAATGGATTAGAGATAGTACAGAATTTCGAGGTCAGTGGGGAATTTCTCAGGATGATCAGGGTCGACTAATTTATAATTACAATTGGTCCCAACTTCATGGAGATTTGGTTCCTCCAAATTCCATAGGTAGAAATGAATTCCATCAACCCAGCAGCGGTATTGACTATGGATTGACTATTGATAGACGGGTATATCCTATTCGCTCTAATCCTGCTGTGAACCGTGGTTATATCCCCGGGACATTGGATTCTGCCAAGAGGCTTTTGGAGTTTACATCAGCTAGTGCGCCAACTGTCTATCGAAGCTCTTTGCTTCCCAAAGAATATCATGGAAATATGTTCGTGATGGAGAATGCAGGAAATTTGATCAAGCGCAATGTGGTCACTGAAAATGGGTTTTATCTAGAAGCCAAAGATCCTAATCCCGGAAGGGAATTTATGGCATCAACCGATGAGCGCTTTCGGCCTGTTTTCGCTGCAGTTGGACCGGATGGAGGCCTGTACATCGCAGATATGTATCAGGGAATTGTGCAGCATGGTTCTTACATGACTGATTACTTGAAGGAACAGACTTTAAATCGAAAATTGGATTATCCCGGTCATATGGGTAGGATTTGGAGAATTGTTCCGAAAAGAACTTCTACCCGCTCTCCTGAAAAACTTGGCGAACTTTCTTTCGAAGAGTTGACTCCCTATTTAGACCACTCAGACGGTTGGCATCGAGATATGGCTCAACGACTTTTGGTTGAGTCTGCTCAAAAAAATCTTGCTCCCCAATTAGAAAATTTCATCTCCAATCAGGCCAAAACTGACTTGGGGAAGATTCACGCCTTGTGGACTTTGGAAGGGCTTCAGGCTTTAAGCCCTGAGTTTTTATTGGAGATTTTGGAAAAGGCTGATTATGGGGTGAAAACCCATGTCCTCCGTTTATTCGAGCCTTTTGCAAAAGAGGATTCTGAGATTGCCAAAGCTTTGGCGGAAGTTGTCCAAAAGTATTTAAATCAGAGCACTCCACGGTTTAAGTTGCAGGTCGCTTTAAGTTCTTATGTATTTGATTCCAGTGATCAGATGAAAATTCTGGTTTCGGTATTAAAGGGCTTTGGAGAAGATCCTGTCTTTCGGGATGCTATTCTCAGCAGTCTTCAAGGACAGGAATTGGAGTTTCTTTCCTATTTGAGAGACTCTGAGTGGAGTGAGAAGGAAAGTCAGGAAAAAGCAATTTTCTTGGAAATGCTGACTTCTGCCGTTGTTCAAGGAGGAGATTTGGAAGAAGTTCGGCAGCTCCTTTCACAGATTGAAAGTAGTTCACAACATTGGACATCATCAGCCATACTTTCTGGCTTGGCTACTCAAGGAGGCAATCTGGATAATTTGGGGAAATTCAGTTTAAGGGAGCGACCTATACTTTTTGGCGATAATAGTCCAATCTCTGATAATTCTGCTCTTGCGAGGGCAAAGAATCTCTTTAGATGGGAAGGTTTTTCCCCTGAAAAGAGCAAGGAAGGAGCTTTGGCTTTGGATGAAAATTCCCAGAAACTATTTACTGAAGGCAGACAAAAATACCTCGCTTCCTGCGCGGGATGTCATGGTGGAAATGGTGGAGGAGTAAATAGAATGGGACCACCATTGGACGGTTCGGAATGGGTAATTGGAGATGAAAGAAGATTAGCTCTAATTCTTTTGCATGGAATTGAAGGTCCGATTTCGGTAAAAGGTAAATTATATGATGCTCCTGAAATCTTACCAGTTATGCCATCCCATTCCACAATGGATGATCGAAGCATTGCGGCTATTTTGACCTACATTCGGAATGAATGGGGGAACCATGCGGGGCCTATTCCTCCAAGATTGGTGGGGGGTACCCGGCATACTTCGCAGGGAAGAGTGTATCCTTGGTCTGAAACGGAATTGAATGCGCATATAGCTAAATTGAATCAAACGGACTCTAACCCATAAAATCGTGAAGCATCGCATCAGTAGAAGAGATTTTATTCAACAAAGTAGTATGGCTGCTATGGCATTTTCGGTTCCCTTTCCCAAAATCCCAGAATTTTTGAAAAACTATTCCATGGGTGTGGTCGTGCATTCTTATGGGATGCGCTATGGGGGAAGATTAAAAAGTGAGCAGTTTCCGCCCTTTTTAAATGCATTGAATTTGATGAAGCATTGCCAAAAAATCGGAGCGGGAGGAGTTCAAACCATGGTTAGTGGTTGGGATGAGGATTTTGTTAAAATGTTGCGCTCAGAATCCGATCAGGGAGGAATGTATTTAGAGGGAAGCATTGGACTTCCTAAGGATGAGGGAGATTTAGAGCGATTTGAAAGAGAGATCAAAATTGCCAAAGAGGCCGGAGTATCAGTTTTTCGAACGGTATGCTTGAACGGAAGGAGATATGAAAATTTTGATTCGAAGAATCAATTTGATGAATTTAAATCCAACGCAATTCATTCTTTAGAAATGGCTGAAAAAATAGTCCGAAAGCATCAGGTCAAATTGGCGGTTGAAAATCATAAAGATTGGAAAGCAGCCGAATTAGTGGAGATTTTGGAAAAATTGGGTTCGGAATGGGTTGGTGCCACTGTTGATTTTGGGAATAATGTGTCCTTAATTGAAGACCCCAATGAAGTCATTGAAACCTTAGCTCCTTATGCATTTTCTACCCATGTCAAAGATATGGGGGTAAAGGAATACGAGGAGGGATTTCTGCTTTCGGAGGTTCCTCTTGGAGAAGGGATCGTAAACTTGAAAAAGGGTATGGATCTCTGTAAAAAATTTAATCCTGATATTCATTTTTCATTGGAAATGATTACCCGCGATCCGCTTCAAATTCCTTGTTTAAAGGATCATTATTGGGCCACTTTTGAAAACCCTTCTGCAGTGGAGTTTGCAAAGCATTTGGCCATGATACGAAAACATGAATTTGAAGGGAAGCTACCTGAAACCAGTCCTTTGACTACAGATGAAAAATTGACTTTGGAGGAAGATTACGTTCAAAAATGCCTTACTTATTCAAAAAACAACCTATTGACATAAATTCAAAATGACAGACTTTAGTAAACTTCCAGGAATCGAACTCTTTTCTCAAAAAGGCAAAGCTGCCATCATCACGGGCGGTTCAAAAGGATTGGGATTTGCCATGGCAGCAGGGCTGGCATCTGCAGGTTCGGATGTGATGCTGGTGAGCCGAAACCAAGCCGAATGTGATGCCGCAGCTGAAGAAATAGCCTCGCAATATGGAGTAAAAGCTTTGGGATATGCCGCAGACGTAACTCAAGCTTTTGAGATGGAAGCTATGGCTCTCGCAGCTCTTCGCGCTTTTGGGAAGGTCGATACCTTGATAAATTCTGCAGGCATCAATATTCGGGGTGCGATTGATGAACTTTCGGAGGAAGATTTCAAAAAAGTCATGGATATCAATGTCACTGGAACTTGGTTGGCTTCCAAAGCAGTCATTCCAAATATGAAGGAAAATAAGCGAGGTGCCATCATTAATTTAGCTAGTACGCTTGGATTGGTAGGCTTAGCAAATCGAACTCCCTATACGGCTAGCAAAGGAGCTATAGTCAATATGACTAAGGCCTTGGCATTGGAATTAGCTCCCTGGAATATAACCGTAAATGCTATTTGTCCAGGTCCGTTTTTGACTGAAATGAATGAACCTATTGCTAATACCGAAGAAGGGAAAAAATTCATCGTTGGGGCAACTGCTTTAGCAAGATGGGGTGAGCTCAAGGAGATTCAAGGAGCTGCTATTTTCCTAGCCTCAGATGCCGGAACTTACATGGTTGGTTCCATGGTGACTGTAGATGGAGGTTGGACTGCAAGGTGATTTAACCCACAAAAAGGCTAATCAGGTAAATAATAAAGATGGCTGATATTCCCATGATTAGGGTGCCTAAGCTATGTGATTGATTTCCTTGCTTGACGGTCATTCCGGATAGCTGTGTAACCACCCAAAAACCGCTGTCATTGGCATGAGATATCGCAATAGCACCCGCGCCAACTGATAGTGCAGTAAGTACTTTCATCGTTTCAGTATCCAGTCCCAAAGGTCCCATTAAAGGTGCAATGATTGAAGCAGTGGTAATCATGGCTACCGTTGTTGAACCTTGAGCGGTTTTGAGGGCAAAAGCGATCAAGAATGGAAGGAAAATTCCCCAATTAGCGTCTTTCATTCCTTCGCTGACCAATGTTCCGATCCCTGAATTTTGAAGCATTTTCCCGAAAACACCACCTGCACCCGTAATGAAGATAACCGGTGCGGCAATCAACAAGGCTTTCCCTATCCACCCACTAGCCGAGAGCATTTTTTTGTCCAATTTTTTGGGAAGGGTAAAAGAAAGAAGTGCCCCGATAAGTAAGGCAATGACTGGTGAACCTAGGAACTTGATCAAATTCAGCATGCTTCCTTCTCCAAAAGGCTTTGTTGGATAATTGGCGATGGAGGCCAAAATGATCAGTAATAATGGGATGATGATTGGCAAAAATGACTTAAATGCTGATGGGAATTCCTTTCTTGAATTAGCCTCTTCATCCGTTTCGATAGTAGCTTCCAAAGGAATTTTTGAAACAAATTTATTGACAAAGATATAGCCCGGGATCAGGGTTAAAAGGGATACAATGATTCCCCAAAAAATCATTTGCCCTAAATCAGCATGTAAAATTCCTGCTGTAGCGATTGGTCCTGGAGTAGGAGGTACGAGAGAGTGACTACACATAGCCCCAAGGGATAAGGCAATCATAGTTCCAGCATAGGAGCGATTACTTTTTACTGCCAAGGATTTGGCGATAGGATTCATCATGATGATAGTAGAATCTCCAAACACCGGGATGGATAACACATAGCCACCTAGCATCATGGTGAGATTGACAGATTTTTTACCAATCCAGCTTAGGATTTTTTCTGCGATTACAAGGGCTCCACCGGTTTTTTCTAAAAATGTCCCCAAAATCACCCCGAGCAAGATCAGCAATCCAACAGAACCTAAAACCCCTCCAAATCCTTCAGAAATGGACTGAATGATTAAATCCATGGGCATGCCAGCCAATAACCCATAAATGAGTGCAGCGGCAAAAAGAACTAAAAATGGGTGAATGTCGAACTTGACGATGGCTATTAATATGAAAGCCAAAACAAAAAGGATGGAAATAATTAGGATCATGTTGGGTCTATTTGAAAAAGAAAATTTGGGGTTTCTCTCTTCTTTATCCTTTAAAAAAAGCTAAAAAGCGGAATAAAAAAAGATTTTTTATGTCTTTAGACATTTGGCAAGCACGAATGCAGGGAGGCATTCAAAAAAATCCCCTTCAGCCAAAAGGTGAAAGGAATGAAAGAGTCTTGAAATCGGAATTCTAAATGCTCTGCCCGAATGTCAATAGGTTATTATCAGGATCAAGGATGGAAAATTCCTTTTGTCCCCAAGGTTTGATTTCCAGTTTTCCATTGGGATGGATTTTTGTCCCATTTTTCAATAAGGTTGCATAAAATCCATCAATGTCATCTGTTCGGATATAGACCTGTCCGTAATTCTCTCTAGGATCAAGATCTTTAAATTCAAAGAAATGAATCTGGATTTTATCCTTCTCCATCATCAGGTATCCATCATAGTCTGCTCTCCCGTATTCCTCAAAGCCTAAGTGATTTAGATAAAAATTACGCGTAACCTTTTTGTTACGCATGGGTAATTTGGGGTGAATGTGTGTTAGCACAGGGTTTATTTGGGAAAAAGTAGAACAAAAATCGCACGGATTCCCCAGCTTGCTGAATTTCCGTTTCCGTAATGGATTCTTGGACCAATTGCGAATTGAGAGGCTTGTTTTCCGATTGTGAAGACCTTTGATCCTACCAAATTAAGGGTGCCTGAAGTTGCATCTGCTTCCCAGTTTTGAGTCAGTTCGGTATTCAGAGTGATTGCTTTACCTCCAGGAAAGTTTTTAGCAATAAATGGCTGGATGAAGGTGGAATTGACATCTGCCCGGTTTTCATTTCCTGCCACCGAAAAAATGTGGTTTACCAATCCTCCGATTGTAAAGCTGCCTACCTGTTTCAAAGCAACAGCAGTGGGTCCCAAACCGAACTTCTCTGTACCTAGGGCATTATTGCTTGCAGTTGGGATAAGAAGGGCAGGCCCTACTCCCCAAATTAGTCCCCCACTTGTGGGCTCTTTTGGAGAAAAGAATCCACTTACGAGTACATCACTAAGTCCAGATTGCTTTCCACTTTCTCCGAAAACATTATTTTGAGAGATGACAGGTACGATAACCCGGGCAATTAGATTCCAGTCTTCCCCAATACTCATGGGAATAACTGGCTGGAAATTCAAGGTGTATCTGGATCCGTCATTCGGCCCTATTCCAAAATCGAAGTTGTTCTGAAAAGGAACGCTGATTAGGCTGGCAACTGGATTTTGAAGTTGCTTGGCTAGGTCATCAGCCGAACTACTAGTTAACTCTTGAGCAATTAATAGGGATGGAAGTAAAAGCGGTAAAACAAGTAGAATGAATTTTTTCATTTTAATTGGATTTTGAGAAAACAGTTTGTCCTTCTTTAATGGTCTCAAGAACCTGAATATCCTTGATCGCATCAGGCTCTACTTTAAGTGGATTTTTATCCAAAATAACTAAATCAGCTAGTTTTCCAGCTTTCAAACTTCCCTTTTTACCTTCTTCGAAATGCTGATAGGCAGACCAAATAGTGATTGCCTGAAGTGCTTCATAGGGAGTTAATCGTTCTTCTTCCCCAATGATTGCTCCTGATCGGGAGTTTCGATTAACTGCAGTCCAAACCACCCTCATTAAATTGGGTAAGGCTACCGGAGCATCAGTATGGATAGTGATTTTTACACCTTTATTCAAGGCTGTTCTCACCGGACTGATTTTGTTTCCCAATTCATCCCCGATAAGTTGCTTATGCCAATCTCCCCAATAAAAAGTATGAAGTGGGAAAAGGGAAGCAATTACATCTAATGCTTTGAGTGAATCCAACTGATCCTCCCGGATATATTGACCGTGAATCAGGGTGTTTCTACGGTCATCCAATCCATATTTTTCCACATTAGGCCGTAAGGTTCGGATCAATTGGTCGATAGCAGCATCTCCGTTTGCATGAGCCAGAATCTGCCAATGGTTTTTAAAGCCTTTTTCTAAAATAGCCTCAACGGTGGAATCATTTGGAATGGCCGGATAGCCAGCATAATCTTTCCCTTGCCCATCTGGAGGGATCAAATAAGGCTGAGTTCTCCAAGCAGTACGTCCCTGGGGAGAACCATCCAAGGTGATTTTCATTCCACCAATTCGATAGTGATTCGTGTAATCACGGCTATTCCATTTGGAATCCATGTATTGATCCACAAAAGCATAGTCGATGTAACTGACGACATCAAGTTTCAATTCTCCTTTTTCAGCGTTTGCGGCTAGCAGCTCATGGTTTTGCATAGCTCGACCTTCTTGCGCTGTCGTGTAGCCATAGGAAAGAGCCATATCTTGCCCGGCTTGGAAAAATCGGTCAGCACTTTCTTGAGTTTTGGGCATTAATGCATTGAGCATGTAAGGGATGGCTGCCAATTCTTCGAGGACACCATTCGGGGTTTTTCCATCTGCTTCTCTTCTAATTATCCCTCCCTCAGGATCTGGTGTGTTTTCGTCAAAACCTAAGACTTCGATACCCTTGGAATTAACTACGGCAAAATGTCCAGAAATATGAGTGATCATGATTGGTATTTCGGTGCTGACTTGGTCCAAATCATGTCGGGTTGGAAAGCGTTTTTCCTCCAAAACGGAGTCATCAAAGCCAGTTCCAAAAATCCAACCTGTCAAAGCCAGATTTTCCGGGGTATTCCAATCCTTTAAAATTTGAATAAGCGTCGGGATATCCTTGCAGGATGCATCGGGTGGAGCCAATAATTGGGCACCAATTGCCTGCAAACCAAAATTCCCAAAATGGGCATGGCCATCAATAAAACCGGGAATAAGCGTTTTTCCATCCAGATTAACCATTTTATGTCCTTTTCCGGCCCTTTCCATGGCTTCTCCTGAATCACCTACAAATTCGATTTGTCCATCTCGGACAACCAGTGCTTCCGCATATTCCGGTTGTTCGCCTTCCATAGTTAGAATGTCCCCGCCGAAATAAACTGTAGCTGTGTTTTTTGTTTCAGAAGGTTGCTGACAAGACCAAATAAATAAAGGAATACCTAGAATAAGGAATTGAATCCTGTGAATAAAAATCCTCATAATGAATAAAAGTTAAAAGGTTACGATAAATGGCTATGTAAAGCCTTTAAGGTTAAAAAGTTAAGCTTTTTTTGATTTTTTATTTGCTACAGTAAAAAGAAAAACTCCCTCGAAATAATTTTCGAGGGAGTTAATATTAATGATGGGATTCAACCCAGTTTTTCGCATTTACAAAAGCTTCGAGCCAAGGAGTAAAGTCATCTTCCCGGTTCATCGGATAGAATGGCCAGTTCCAAGGCTTCAAACTCCGTTCAATATGGGGCATGATAGCCAAATGTCTACCATCCTTTGAAGCAATACCTGCCACGGAATAATCCGAACCATTTGGATTTCCAGGATAGGCTTCGTAGCTGTATTTCATACCTATATGGTAGTTTGATTCTGCTTCAGGTAGATTGAATTTCCCTTCTCCATGTGCGATCCATACTCCCAAACGCTGTCCACTTAGGCTTCCCAGCATTACAGTGTCATTTTCAGGAATAGTCACGTTCACGAAAGCAGATTCAAATTTGTGACTTTCGTTATGAAGCATTTTTGCTCGACTAGTTCCGGTATTTCCAACTAGCCCTAGCTCCACCATCAGCTGACAGCCATTACATACTCCAAGGCTCAAGGTATCAGGTCTTGCGTAGAAGTTGTCCAAAGCCTGTTTTGCCTTTTCATTGTAAAGGAAAGCTCCAGCCCATCCTTTGGCAGAACCTAATACGTCGGAATTGGAGAATCCACCCACAAAGACAATCATTTGCACATCGCTGAGATCCTCTCTTCCCGCAATCAGATCTGTCATGTGAACGTCCTTCACTTCAAATCCAGCAAGCCAAAGTGAATAGGCCATTTCACGGTCTCCGTTCACACCTTTTTCGCGTATAATGGCTGCTTTTGCTTTTCCTTTTTCCTGTCGGAAAGGATCAATACCTGAATTGGAATAGCTTCCAGACCAGCCTTCTGCAAATTGATAGTGTAAGGGTTGGTTTTTATAATTTTCAAAACGGTCTTTCGCTAATTTTTCTCCGCTTTGTTTTCTATCAAGTAAATAGGAAGATTTGTACCAACTGTCTCGAAGTTCTTCGATTCCTAAATTCAATCCGATTTCAGGAATGGAAAGTGTCGGTTCGAAAGTCACATCAGCTAAGGATATGTAGTCGATTCCATAATTGTCCAAAATGGTTCTGACTTTTTCTACTTCCTTGATTTGGATCAAGACACCTGGCTTTTCTGCGAAAAGAGCCTTGATAATATCTTTTTCTTTCAGTCGGTCTGTCTTTACCTGAATGCCAATTCCTTGGCTTGGGAAGCACATTTCAAGTAGGGCAGTAATCAATCCGCCAGCAGAAATATCATGTCCTGCCAAAACCAAATCCTGCTCGATCAATTTTTGAACGGCCATGAAGGCATGACTGAAGTAATCAGCATCCTTCACGTCAGGAGCTTCAATACCAATTTTATTCAAAACTTGGTAGAAACTTGAGCCTCCAAGCTTAGAATCGTCTTTAGAAAAATCCAGGTAATAAATCTTGCTTCTTTCCTCAGGCTTGAGTGCGGTATGAACTGTCTTTTGAATATCAGAACATTCGCCAACAGTAGAGATGATGACGGTTCCTGGGGCATAAACAACCTTTCCATCAGGATATTTCTGGGTCATGGAAAGTGAGTCTTTTCCAGTTGGGATGTTGATGCCCAATGCTATCGCAAAATCAGAACAAGCTTGAACAGCTCGGTAAAGCCTATCATTTTCCCCTTGATTTTTAGCAGGCCACATCCAGTTGGCAGAAAGCGAAACTCCCTGTAAACCACCTTCAATTGGAGCGAAAACCAAATTGGTTAAAGCCTCTGCGATAGCCAATCGGCTACCAACCTCCGGATCTGACAAAGCTGCTACCGGAGCATGTCCGATAGAAGTGGCGATCCCTTTATTTCCCGTAAAGTCTAAAGCCATCACAGCCACGTCATTGAGTGGAAGTTGGATTTCACCAACTGTCTGCTGCGTAGCTACCCGACCCGTCACCGAGCGGTCTACTTTATTGGTCAACCAATCCTTACAAGCTACTGCTTCCAACTGCAATACTTCGCGGATATATTCGGCGATTTGGTCTGCAGAATAGGTCGGTTCGGAGAATTGGAAATTTGCTTTTTTATCTTCGAGAATGGTCTTTGGAGAAGAACCAAACATATAGGCTAAATCCCAATCCACAGGTTTTTCTCCGGTTTTTTGATTCTCAAATTTGAAATGCATGTCACCGGTAGTTTCACCCACTACATAGAAGGGAGCTCTTTCCCGGGCAGCTAATTGAGAAAGGGTAGGAATATCTTTTGGTGCAACGACTAATCCCATTCGTTCTTGGGACTCATTTCCAATGATTTCCTTGGCAGATAACGTAGGGTCTCCAACTGGAAGCTTGTCAATATGAATGGTTCCTCCAGTAGATTCCACTAATTCAGAAAGACAGTTTAAGTGCCCTCCAGCTCCATGGTCATGGATAGAAATGATGGGGTTTTCATCACTTTCAGCCATCGCTCGAATGACATTTGAAACCCGCTTTTGCATTTCAGGATTGGAGCGTTGTACGGCGTTCAGTTCTAGGGAACTGGAAACTTCACCGGTATTTAGGGAAGAAACAGCAGAACCGCCCATGCCGATGCGGTAATTGTCTCCACCCATGACAACAATTTGATCACCTGCTCCAGGTTCTTCTTTTTTAGCGTAGCGTGCATTAGTAAATCCAATACCTCCTGCCAGCATGATAACTTTATCGAAGCCAAAGTGCTTTTCTCCTTCATCATGCTCAAAAGTCAAAAGCGATCCCGAAATCAAAGGCTGACCAAATTTGTTACCGAAATCGGATGCTCCGTTGGATGCTTTGATCAAAATATCCATTGGGGTTTGGTAAAGCCAAGGTCTTTCAGGTAAATCCTTTTCCCAGCTTCTTCCTTTTTCGGAGCGCGGATAAGAAGTCATGTATACTGCCGTTCCAGCCAAAGGAATAGAAGCAGTACCACCTGCGAGACGGTCCCGAATTTCTCCACCCGAACCAGTAGCAGCACCATTGAAAGGTTCTACTGTTGTAGGGAAATTGTGAGTTTCTGCTTTCAATGAAATGACCGTTTCAATTTCCTTTGTTTCAAAGAAATCGGCCTGATGCTGGGTTTTGGGAGCAAATTGCTGGGCTTTAGGTCCCTGAATGAATGCTACGTTGTCTTTGTAAGCCGAAACGATCCGATTAGGATGCTGCTTGGAAGTTTCTTTGATCAGTTGAAAAAGTGTCTTTGGTTTTTCTTCCCCATCAATGATAAATGTACCGTTGAAGATTTTATGTCGGCAATGCTCGGAGTTGACTTGAGAAAATCCAAAAACCTCTGAATCAGTCAACGGACGTCCCAACTGCTTGGAAACCTTTTCTAGATAGTTGATTTCTTCCTCACTTAAGGCTAGGCCTTCTTGTTCATTGTAAGCAGCGATATCAATAATGTTTTCGATAGGAGCTGGTTCCAAATGAATATCGAAAATCTCTTGGTCTAGTCCATGGTAAGCATGCTGAAGCATGGGGTCAATGGAACTCTCGTCTTCAAGAGGGAAAAATTCCTCGATTCGTTGAATCCCAGGAATGCCCATGTTCGCGGTAATTTCCACGGCATTGGTGGACCAAGGGGTAATCATTTCTTTGCGTGGACCGGCATAATTCCCGGCAATAGAAGCTTGCTCAATTTGTTGAGCTTCACCAAAAAGCCACTTGAGTTTTTCGATGTCTTCGGGTGCAAAAGGTTGAGGTGTCTGAACGGCGTAGACTACTTTTTGGGGTGATTCGAAGAAGAAAATCATGTCCTTAAGCTGGTAAGTTGCAAAGGTAAGGAATTGGGAGAAGCTTTGGAATAGAAAATTGAAACTGTGCTTTTTATCTCAGTAGTTAAAAATTCCTGCTTATCCGATTTAGTGTAGCCAAGTGATTTTACCTATCTTTCCTTGATGACGTCCTTTTTAGGATGCGTGTATTATAAACTGTGATATTCATAAAAATAGATCTCCCTATGAAAAAACTTACACTTACCATGAGTCTAGTCTGGATGCTTTTGATTCCAGTAATGGCTCAAGAATCGACAACCTCAGCTGAAACTCATTCCGATCCAAAAGCGGAAGTTTTTGAATCTGATATTTCAGTGACTATTGATGGAAAATCCATCGATCTCAGGGCTCATGCCGGCACAATGGAACTGAAAGATGAAAACAATAAGCCGATTGCGCTTTTTGGTTTTACTGCTTATTTCAAGAAAAATCCAGAGAAGAACAGACCCATCGTTTTCGCATATAATGGTGGTCCAGGTTCCTCATCATACTGGTTGCATTTGGGAATAATGGGTCCAAGAAGGGTGGTGGTTGATGATCCCAATTACAATCAAGCAGCTCCATATCAATTGGTGAATAATGAGTTTTCCATTTTAGACGTGGCTGATGTGGTAATGATGGATCCTGTTGGGACTGGATTATCCGTTCCAATTGGCGAGGCAAAAGGAAAGGATTTCTGGGGAGTTGATCAGGATATTCGAAGTGTGAGTTTGTTCATTATGCAGTTTTTGAAGGAGCATAATAGACTCAACTCTCCAAAATATATTCTGGGCGAGAGCTACGGAACTTTCAGAAATGCTGGAGTGATGAATTATCTGCTTGGGAGAGGCTATGCGCTCAATGGGGTGATTATGGTTTCTGCCGTTTTTGATCTCCGAACCTTGTTTTTTGCACCTAATGAGGATATTTCCTATGTCGTTTACTTGCCAACTATGGCGGCTACTTCTTGGTACCATAATCGGGTAGCCAACAAAGGTGGAAGTTTGCCTGATTTTGTTCAACAGGTCAGAGAATTTACAGAGCAGGAATATGCGCCTGCTTTATTCAAGGGAAATCGAATCAGTGCTTCAGAAAAATCTCAAATCGCTCAAAAATTGGAAGCCTATACAGGGATTTCATCCACTGTTTGGGAGCGAGCAAATCTAAAAATAACTGCATCTGAATACTTCCAAGAATTGCTTCGCGATGAAGAAAATACTGTGGGTCGATTAGATTCTCGGTATAAAGGCATCAATATCGATCCAATGTCTATGGATGCCTTTACAGATCCTCAAAGTGATGCGATTTCACCTGCCTACACCATGGCATTTTTAGATTATTTCCATGGACAATTAGGAGTGAGTAAAGATTGGTTGTATTCAACTTCTGCTTATTCCAAAGAAGGTTTCCGATGGGATTGGAAGCATCAAGGAAATAACTTCTGGGGTGCGGATGCGGCTGTGACTACTTTGCCGGATATGGCAGAGGCTCTTAGTAAAGATCCAAATGTGAAAGTTTTGATTATGAATGGCTACTATGACTTAGCGACTGTTTTCTATGGAGTAGAGCACTCGATTTCTCATTTGGATTTGCCCAAAGAAGCTACAGATCGAATAATTATGACCTATTATGAGGCGGGACACATGATGTATACTCATTTGCCTTCAGCCAAACTTTTTCGGGATGATTTGAAAAATTTTATTCAAGACACGCAGCGTAAATAACCTCTTTAGCATTTTATGAAAAAACTCCAGTTCCTTACTTCCCTTAGTCTCTTTCTGGTTGGATTCCTTGTTTTTTCCAATCTACAGGCACAAAACCAGTCAACTTCTACCTTATACTTTCCACCGGTAGGGCAAGAGATTTGGGAGAAAATGCCTGTGAATCAAACTGGTTGGGACCAAGGGAAGTTGGGGGAGTTTTTGGCCTGGATGGAGAATACTAATACCCGGGCTTTGATCATTCTCAAAGATGGCAAAATTGTCGTTGAAGAGTATAGGGGGAATCGACTGACTGGGCTGGGACCAATGAATGAGGGCTCACTTTGGTATTGGGCTTCAGCGGGAAAAACGCTTACGGCAACCTTGATGGGAATTGCGGAGGAAGAAAAATTACTGAAGCGAAAAGATCGAACCGAAAAGTATTTAGGGAAAGGTTGGACTTCCATGAACCCAAAAGAAGAGAAAGCTATTCGGCTCATTCATCATTTGACCATGACAACAGGTTTGAATGATCGAGGAATTGATTTGGATGACACCGATCCGTCTAGCTTAACTTTTTTAGCGAAACCGGGTACTCGTTGGAGTTATCATAATGCTCCTTACATACTTTTGAAAAATGTTTTGGAAGCAGCGAGTGGTCAACCTTTTGAATCCTATTTCAAAGAAAAAATAGGCGATCCCATTGGTATGGGAGGATTTTGGCAGCGAACGGGAAAAAATCACATCTTTTATTCCAATGCCCGGAGTATGGCTAGATTTGGTTTGCTTCTTTTGGCTCAAGGACAATGGGAAGGAAAGCAGATTGTAAACAACGATTTTATTCAAGAGATGACTTCCAGTTCTCAGGGCTTAAATCCGAGTTATGGTTTTCTCACTTGGTTAAATGGAAAGAGCTCTTTCAAACTTCCTGCCGTTCAACGGGAGTTTGAGGGTTCTTTGGTTCCTTCTGCTCCCAGCGATATGTATCAAGCCATGGGCAGAAATGGACAGTTTTTGATGGTAGTTCCTTCAGAAAATCTGGTGATTGTCAGAATGGGAGCACATTCGGATACTTCTTTGATTCCTTACAGATTGATCCGGGATATGTGGGATCGATTTGCTCCTGTAATTCAATAGGCCTTGAGAGTTTCTTCTAAAAAGTGATTTCGAAGAATGCTTGTTTAATATTTACTCAGTTGATAATTTATTTTATCGAGTGAAAGGGGTTTTTCTAAAAATCCCGAAACGATTTCATATTCCATGGCTTTTTTACGGTCTTGAAAATCGATCGAGCTTGAAAGTATAACAATCTTATCCTTTCTATCCGGAAATTTTTCTTGATAAGAATCTAGAAATTCCCAGCCGTTCATAACAGGCATGTTGATGTCTAAAAAGATCAATAGGGATTTTTCAGTCTCAATTTCTTCCAAATGCTGTAATGCCATATCCGCACCCAAAAATTCAACAATCGTATCAGAAATTTCAGTTTTTCCTAAAAGACGCTTATTGATGAGGTTATTGATCGGATCGTCATCCACAAGAAAAATGGCATCAAATTGAATCATGCAATGTGTAAAGATCAGGCTGTATAACTGCCAAAATACGATTATTCCAATTGGGAGAAAAAGTTTGGGAGTATTTTTTAGAATAGCATTGAAAAAAGATTTCTTCTACAAAACAAAAAAGGAGGCCGAGGCCTCCTTTTTTAATGATTTGGGTTGGATTACATCATTCCACCCATTCCTCCGCCGCCCATAGGAGGCATTGCAGGAGCATCTTCTTTTACGTCTGCTACTACACACTCGGTAGTCAATAGCAACCCGGCGATAGAGGCAGCATTTTCCAAAGCCAATCTTGTTACTTTGGTAGGATCGATTACACCAGCTTCGAATAAATCTTCGTACTGATCGATTCTTGCATTGTAACCGAAGTTTCCAGCGTTTTCTCTGATTTTGTTGATTACTACAGAAGGCTCGCCACCTGCATTAAGAACGATTGTTCTCAATGGAGCTTCTATTGCCATTCTTACGATATTGATACCAGTGTCCTGATCTTCGTTGGATCCAGTAAGGTTGTCCAAGCCTTCAGAAGCTCTGATCAAGGCTACACCACCACCAACTACTACGCCTTCTTGCACAGCAGCTCTAGTAGCATGAAGGGCATCGTCCACTCGGTCCTTTTTCTCCTTCATCTCTACTTCAGTAGCAGCACCGATGTAAAGGATTGCTACCCCGCCGGAAAGCTTAGCCAATCTTTCTTGAAGCTTCTCACGGTCGTAGTCAGAAGTAGTTTTTTCGATTTGAGCTTTGATCTCAGCGATTCTTGCCTGAATCATTTCAGCTTGTCCAGCACCGTTGACGATGGTTGTGTTGTCCTTGTCAATGTTAACTTTTTCAGCACGGCCAAGCATGTCAGGAGTAGCATTTTCAAGCTTGAAGCCTCTTTCTTCAGAGATAACAGTACCGCCAGTCAAGATTGCGATATCTTCCAACATGGCCTTTCTTCTGTCACCGAATCCAGGAGCTTTTACAGCAGCTACTTTCAAGGCACCTCTGATTTTGTTTACAACCAAAGTCGCCAAAGCTTCTCCGTCTACGTCTTCAGCGATGATCACCAAAGGCTTGCCAGACTGAGCAACTGGCTCCAATACTGGAAGCAACTCCTTCATGGAAGATATCTTCTTGTCATAGATCAAGATGTAAGGAGACTCAAGCTCAGCTTCCATCTTTTCAGTGTTGGTAACGAAGTAAGGAGAAAGGTAACCTCTGTCAAACTGCATACCTTCAACAGTTTTTACTTCAGTTTCGGTACCTTTTGCTTCCTCTACAGTGATTACACCGTCCTTACCAACTTTTTCCATAGCGTCAGAAATCATTTTACCGATTTCTTCGTCGTTGTTGGCAGAAACAGTAGCAACTTGAGCGATTTCTTTGCTGGTAGAAATCTCCTTAGAGTTTTCTTTCAACTTAGCAATAACAGCAGTTACCGCTTTGTCGATACCTCTCTTAAGATCCATTGGGTTAGCGCCAGCAGCTACGTTTTTGATACCTGCATTAAAGATGGCTTGAGCAAGTACAGTAGCAGTAGTAGTACCGTCACCTGCGTTGTCTGCAGTTTTGGAAGCAACTTCTTTCAAAAGTTGAGCACCCATATTTTCGATAGGCTCTTCCAATTCGATTTCTTTTGCTACAGACACACCGTCCTTTGTGATGGTAGGTGCGCCGAATTTTTTGTCAAGGATAACATTTCGACCTTTTGGTCCAAGGGTTACTTTTACTGCATCAGCAAGAGCATCCACACCTTTTTTCAGGCGGTCTCTAGCATTGGTGTCAAAGAATAATTCTTTAGCCATTTCTTTTTTCAGTTTTAGGTTTCGTTAATTCAATTAAAGGATTGCGAAAATGTCAGACTCACGCATGATTAGATAGTCTGTGCCATCCACATTCAGCTCGGTACCGGAGTACTTTCCGTACAAAACAGTGTCTCCAACTTTCACAGTCAATGGTTCATCTTTTTTACCAGTTCCGATAGCCACTACCGTACCTCTTTGAGGCTTTTCTTTTGCGGTATCCGGAATGTAAAGACCGGAAGCGGTTTTTTCTTCGGCTGCAGCAGGTTGTACCAACACCCTGTCTGCAAGTGGTTTGATGTTCACGTTTGACATAATATGAGATTGTTTAAAGGTTAGATTAAAATTCCTACTGCCCCTTGAGCGATTCCTATGCCAAGCCATTTTTTCTAAAAAACCCTGACAAATCGGCTACAATTATGTCAGTGTTTGTGATTTTTATTTTCTGACGCATTTTAAAATCTGTCAAAATTTCGCGGAGCTGTGGAAAAAAATGTCAGAATTCACTACTTTTTATCAAAGCTTTTAGACCTATGAGTAAACTTTCAAAAAACTGGATCACCGAAGGTTTGATCGATTTTGAGTACAAAAAGTACCAATTGCTTGCCTATCTTCAGGAAACTGACAGGCGATTTAAGGCTGTCCAACTTTATCCGCATTTGGGTGAATTGATCGAACATCACCGGAATTTATCTGAACTGCAGTCGGGAAAGAAAAATCTGTCTGATTTCTTTCCCAAGGCTTTGGATAGTATTGATTTCAAGGAGAAAAAACTCAATTATGAACCGCGCTCTGAAGACCATGAAGTGTTGAAGGAAATAAGCCAAATCACAGATTTCGCCTTGCCAAAAATCGAGGGTCAAATTCAGGAAGGAAAGACAATTTACAATTTCGTGGAGGATCAGGTTGAGTTTGAACCGGTAGGAATTCTACCCATTTATAATCGTGAAGGATTCGTGTTGATGACTCGAGAAAAGAAATCAGAAATTCATGCTTTCCAATATAAATCAAGCCTATTGCAGATTGCCGGAGAGCGTTTTCGAAGTATCTCGGTTTGGTTGATAGGAGTTTTTCAAAAAACGCTTGTCAAAACCTTAGAGGCTTTGAAGCTGGAATTAATTAGAGAAATCAAGGAATTGCCGAATCCGGCAACCTACAGATTGCATAGTCGGCAGGAATTTCCCATTGAAGAGACCTTGCTTCCAATCAGTAAGAGATTGCTCCTACAACAGGTGAAGGGATAAAAGAACTAGCTGGCTTCGGCTAGTTCTTTCTTTGTATTGTCGATTTCTTTTTCCTTTCGGCTTTGTCTTTCCTGACGTTTTTTGATGATTTCTGCTCCCGGCTTATCAAAAAGAATCAACCAGATTTCCTTTATATTTTGAGCTTTTCGGATATCTCTGAAAATGTCTCGCCACTCGTGAAATACTAGGTAAATGGGATTGTAAGAAGTAACTGGTTTGGTGATTCCATAAACCGGTCGCTCTTTTTCTTCCATAAAAGTTCCAAACATTCGGTCCCAAATAATAAAGGTCGATCCATAATTTTTATCCAAATAATGCTCATCACTAGCATGGTGGACGCGATGATGGGAAGGAGTCGTGAAAATATACTCGATGACCGGATGAAGTTTAGTAATGTATTCGGTATGAATCCAAAACTGGTAAAGTACAGCAATCTGATGACAGATGAAGAACACAAAAGGATCAAATCCCATCATCATCACAGGAATAAAAAACACGATTTTGATATGCTGGGTCCAACCCAGACGGAAGGATACCGATAGGTTGTACTTCGAACTGTTGTGATGTGTGATATGGGTTGCCCACCAGAATCGCTGTTCGTGAGCTACACGATGTGCCCAATAGCGGGCAAAATCAATGGCAATGAAACAGGCAATGAATGACCACCAGGTAGCGGGGATTTTAAATGGAGCCAGATTGTAAAAAAACAAGGCTGTCCCAAAAGTTGCCAGCTTAATCATAGCACTGATGCCTACATTGACTAAGCCAATGGAAGCAGCAGCTAAGAAATCTTTGGTGTCATAGGCATCTCTTTTTTGGTACCAACTGATACCCCATTCGACAAATACCAATAAAAACATGATGGGAGCGGCCCATAAAATTAGGTTAGGCCAGTTTTCGAACTGTAGATCCTCCAAGCGGAGAGGTTGATTATTCATAAATAGGATTTGAAAGTAACAGCAGGTTTTAGAAACGGGTGAGTTTGATCCGCTGAAAAAACGCTTTCAAGCAAAGTACAAAAAAAGTCCGCCTTTAGAAAGACGGACTTCATTAAAATTGATTAAAACTCTTAATTATTGATTCTCTGTGGAATCAGGGGTAGATTCTTCGGTAGGTAAAATGCTTTGAGATTCCTGATCTCCAAATGCAGGAGCTACCACTTGCTGCTTTGCACTCTCAATGTTAGGAGACTGAAATTGATTTGCCTCTGGAGTGCTGTAGAATGCAGAAGATGCCAAAGACAATACCAAAATAGAAATAGCCAAAACCCAAGTGGCTTTTTCCAAGACATTTCCTGTTCGTGTTACTCCCATGATTTGAGAAGCACTACCTCCAAAAGCTGCACCTACGCCACCTTTAGAATTTTGTCCTAAAATGACCAAGATTAAAAGAATGGCCAAAATCAGAATTACGGAAATCAAGAAAGTAAACATATAATTAGTCGGTATTTTTCAGGTTTTCAATTAAGTCCGCAAAGTAAGCTGATTTCTCTGGAAACATCAAACTCAATTTCTTATAAATTTGAAGCGCTTTTTCTTTTTTACCTTGCTTGATCAATAATTTGGCAAAGGATTCTGTAATGAGTTCATCCTTTATTTTAGTGCTGCTTTCAGCCAGATTTTCATTGTTTTGATTCGCTTCGATTTCACGAATTGTAGCCAATTTGATGTCTTTTTTACTGAATGCCTTGATCAAATCAATCTGCTCCTGCTTTTTGGAGTCCAAGATTTTCTTCTTTTCCTTCTTCTTGATTGATTCGATTAGATCGTCTGAACTTGCACGCTTTTTCCGGGTTTTGGATTTCGGTTTTTCTTCCTTTTGTGGGGAGTTATCAGTTTTCTTTTTAAGCTTCTCATCCAATTGTACTAAGCTCGCGGTACGGTCCGCTAGATCAAGCTTTTCTTTTGGTTTTTCAGGCAGAATGTCCACAGTCGGCTTGGTTTCCTGAATCGCTTCCTGCTTTTCAATCAAGCCTCTCAGCCAAACTCTATCTGGACTAGTAATAGCTGCCCAACTCAAGGAATCCGACTTTTTTTCGGGTGACTTTTGAATTTCATACCGGGAGATCAGCACATGTGGAATTTGGAAATAAGGGAAATTCTCCTGGATTTTGCGAAGTAGCAAAACATCCGATTTTTCAAGTTTATCGGCCCTATTGAGGATGTCTTTGAATTGATTGGCGTTCACTTCAAGTTTTTTTTCAATATAGGGATTTTACCAATTTGCCACCGTAGCTGTGAAAATATCTTGAATGATATTCTTGAAAATTTCCTCAATTAAGCGGTCCTCGACATCTAGAAGGGTAGTGGTTCGTGGATCATAATCCTGGAAAAAGGAGAAGCTTTGTTTTAAATTTTCCTCCTCATTGGTTTGATTGATGTATTCTACTTCTACTGAAATCGTCAGCCGCATCTGACCGGCTCGGTCGGGTAAATTAGGATTTCCACTAGATACGACAGCCTGAGGAGTCAAAGTATAGCGCTTGATAGCTCCGGCAAATTGTAAATCCCCATTTGTCCGAACCAATTCCAATTGGGTGTTTCGCTGATAAAATTCTTTTAGGGATTCCGTGAATCTTTGCTCCATATTGGCAGGACCACCTCCCGAATCATTGAAAAAGTTTTCTACCGAAAAAGTTTGAACCTCTTCATAGTTAATATTGGTACCTGTAAAGCTGTAGCTTACCGAACAGCTATTCAATAACAAACCCAAAACTACTATCAGTAGAAACGTGAAAAATCTATTGATCAATGCCATATTGTTTGATCTTTCTGTAAAGGGTTCGCTCGGAAATTCCTAAATCATTGGCAGCATATTTCCGCTTGTTATTATGCTTACGAAGTGCCTTGACAATCATTTCCTTCTCCTTTTTTTCTAAAGAAAGGGAATTGTCATCTTCTTCATGCATGATGTCTTCGATTGCCTCATCTTCATATTCAGGCGCACTTCCATTGCTGCTTTTTTGAGAATCCAAAACCAAAGGTAATGGATAGCTTGGACTGCTTTCTTTCGGTTCTTTCACCGGAATTCCCGTGTCCATATCCTCAAAAAGTTCACTGTGCTTTTGGATGATGCTTTGGCTTAAGCCACCACTTTTGTAAGTGTCTAAGACCAATTTTTTCAACTCATTCATGTCCTTTTTCATGTCAAAAAGGACTTTGTAAAGGAGATCACGCTCAGAAAAATCCATGGATTCACCACCTTGCGTTCCGGTAGGAATCGGCATAGGAAGCCTACTGTTATCTGTTGGCAAATACTTGGAAAGTGTCTGGGCGTTTACCTCTCCTTCCTGCTCCAAAAGTGAAACCTGCTCGGCAATATTTTTTAATTGTCTAATATTCCCAGGGAATGGATAGCGCATCAACAAAGCCTGTGCATCAGGATCTAAGGAAATCGGTTTTACTCGGTATTTTTCAGAAAAATCTGAGGTGAATTTTCGGAATAGCAGGACTACATCTTCGCCTCTCTCCCGGAGGGGAGGTACGAAAATGGGAACTGTATTCAATCGATAATACAAATCCTCGCGAAATTTCCCCTTTTCTACTGCCCGAATTAAATTGACATTGGTTGCGGCGATTACACGGACATTGGTTTTTTGGACTTTAGAAGAACCTACCTTAATGAATTCCCCATTTTCTAGCACTCGAAGAAGGCGTGCTTGAGTTCCCAAAGGCATTTCTCCGATTTCATCTAGGAAAATTGATCCTCCATCTGTTACTTCAAAATACCCTTTCCGGGCTTCGTGAGCGCCCGTAAAAGAGCCTTTTTCGTGTCCAAAAAGCTCTGAATCTATGGTTCCTTCAGGTATCGCTCCACAGTTAATGGCGATGAATTTGCCGTGTTTTCGAAGGGAAAGGGAATGGATGATTTTGGAAAAACTTTCCTTTCCACTTCCACTTTCACCTGTAATCAAAACGGTCATATCGGTAGGTGCAGCTTGCATCGCAACTTGAATCGCATGATTCAGAAGCGGGCTGTTTCCTATGATACCGAACCGCTGCTTGACACTTTGTATTTCTGAAGGAGTGATCATGCTAAGGCTGGATTAATTTCTAGAACTTCCCCAAATAGGGTAGCAGCAGTGCAATCCTTGATTTTTACTTTCACATAATCTCCGATTTTCAATCCTTCTGAAGGTACGATGACCACCTTGTTGGCAGAATTTCGTCCTTTCAATTCGAATTCTGATTTTTTGGAGGTTCCTTCGATCAAGATGATTTGCTCTTGTCCAATATCCAGTTTATTACGCTCTAGAGAAAGCTGGGTTTGCTTTTCGATGATTTCATTTAGCCTGCGTTTTTTGACATCCAAAGGAATATCATCTGTATATTTTTTGGCTGCCAAAGTTCCCGGACGCTCTGAATAGTAGAACATGTAGGAGAAGTCATATTTGACAATATCCATCAAAGTCAAAGTGTCCTTGTGTTCTTCTTCAGTTTCTGTACAGAAACCGGCAATCATATCGGAAGAAATCCCGCACTCTTCTCCTAAGATCTCACGAATGGCTTTTACTCGATCGAGATACCATTCCCGGTCGTAGGTTCTGTTCATCAATTCCAAAACCCGAGAGTTTCCTGATTGTACAGGAAGGTGAATATACTTACAGATGTTGTCATATTTTTTCATGGTGTAAAGCACCTCATCTGTAATATCTTTTGGGTGGGAGGTAGAAAATCGTACTCGTAGCAAAGGATTCACCTGAGCTACCATTTCCAGCAAATTCGCAAAGTTTACTACTTCACTAACCTCTTCCTCTTTCTTATTCAATCTAGCTTTATTGTTTTCCTCAGGGGACCATTTATAGGAGTCTACATTTTGACCCAAAAGCGTCACTTCCCTGTATCCTCTTTCGAATAAATCCCTTGCTTCAGCTACGATGGAATGAGGATCACGGCTTCTTTCCCTACCTCTGGTGAAAGGAACCACACAGAAAGAACACATATTGTCGCATCCCCTCATGATGGAGATAAATGCGGTAACTCCATTAGAATTAAGTCGTACTGGAGCGATGTCTGCGTAAGTTTCTTCTCTGGAAAGGAAAGTATTAACTCCTTTTCGCCCATCTTCCGCAGCATTCACAAGATTTGGAAGATCGCGATAAGCGTCAGGTCCTACGACTACGTCGACGATTTTTTCCTCTTCCAAAAGTTTATCTTTCAATCGTTCTGCCATGCAGCCCAAGACGCCAATGGTCATTTCTGGCTTATTCTTTTTGACAGCATTAAAATGGTTCAGGCGATTTCGGACGGTTTGTTCCGCCTTTTCCCTGATGGAACAGGTATTCAAAAAAACCACGTCTGCTTGCTGGAAATCGGCGGTTGTATCATAACCGTTTTCCTTCATGATGGAAGCTACTATTTCCGAATCCGAAAAATTCATCTGGCAGCCGTAGCTTTCGATATATATCTTTTTGGTTTTTCCGGTGTTTTCCTCAGGGGTGGTTTTATAATCTACCGCCTGCGCTTCCTCTCCAGAAATAATATCAATGTCTTTGATCAGTTGATCCATTTAATTTGATTTTTTCAGGATGCGAAATTACTAAAAATCGGACAAAATGGCAGGGATTATTCAGTTTATTCTTAGCTATTTTCAGGAATGCTCAAATGGAATCCTCAACTGCTCCCCAAAATGAATTTGCTCTTCGGTGATGTTCAAGTTAGAAAGTCCTAATCCAAGCAGCCGGACAGGTTTTGGGACTTCTTCTTGGTTTA
This sequence comes from Algoriphagus kandeliae, assembly GCF_004571135.1. Lineage (GTDB taxonomy): Bacteria > Bacteroidota > Bacteroidia > Cytophagales > Cyclobacteriaceae > Algoriphagus > Algoriphagus kandeliae. Next base: position 294,633 of record NZ_SPSB01000003.1, on the reverse strand, counting down.
AAAGTTCAAGGCCTACTTCCCAGATGGTTTCATCATTTGGATATTGTTCCAACGTTTTACTACGTGTTTGGATTGTAAAATCGGAATATTTGATTTTTAAGGTGATGGTCCTGCCTTTGATACCCGTTTTCTTTACCCTTCGAATGACTTCTTCGAATATAGGATGGAGATTTTCTTCCAAATCTATGGGAGTGATCAGGTCTTTTTCAAAGGTGTTTTCTGCGCTTAAAGATTTTCGGATACGGTTAGGCTGAACTTCAGAAAGGTGGATTCCCCGAACGATGTTATAGTAGTGCAAACCGGATTTTCCGAATTTTTTTGTCAAGAACTGCAGGGAATATTCTTTGAGATCTCTTCCATTGAAGATCCCGAGTTTTTCCATCTTTTCAGCAGTCACTTTTCCGATTCCAAAAAATTTCCGGATGGGTAGTTTCTCCAAAAAAGCCTCTGCATCTTGAGGCAAAATGACCGCCTGCCCATTAGGTTTATTCAGATCCGAAGCGGTTTTTGCAAGAAATTTATTGTAAGAAACTCCTGCAGAAGCGTTTAAGCCTGTTTTCTCTTTGATTTTAGCACGAATCTGTCGAGCTATTAAGATGGCAGATTTAAGACCTTTTTTATTTTCAGTTACATCTAAAAACGCTTCATCTAAAGAGAGAGGTTCCACTAAATCGGTGTACTCGTAGAATATTTCCCGGATTTGATTTGAGAGCTCTTTGTAGCGATCAAATCGGGGTCTTGCAAAAATTAATTGGGGACATTTTCTGGCTGCTAAGACGGAGGACATGGCCGAGTGAATGCCAAATTTCCTGGCTTCATAACTTGCCGCAGCTACTACTCCTCGGGCTGCATTTCCCCCAACTACCAGGGGTTTTCCTTGCCATTTCGGATGATCCAATTGCTCCACGGAGGCGTAAAATGCATCCATGTCTACATGAATGATTTTTCGGGTTTTGGCTTCGGAATGTGAATTGGAATCCATGACTAACCAATATAAAACAGAAAAGGGAATTCCTGAGAATTCCCCTTCTATTCGTTGGTTTAGTAGGTATTAGTTAGCTTTTACATCCAGTTGCAAAGAAACAGTGTTATAGATGAACTGGTCTTTTGCTTTGTCAACTGCATTAGCTTCGTCTCCGTAAGAAAGACCCCATGCAGTTCTGTCGATGTTGAATCCAGCCTTAGCAGTTACGATTCCATTTTCGATAGAAACAGCAGCAGGGAACTTGATGTTTTTGGTGGTTCCTCTCATGGTCAAGTTACCGCTGATCCAATGAGTAGGAGCTTCAGGAGTAAGTTCGCTGTTGGAAGCAGGAGTGAATTCTGTTAAAAATTCTTCTTTGTCAGTAATCACATCTTCAGCATTGAATACTTCCACACCGGTGATTTCAAAAGTAGCAGTTGGGTGATTTTCAGCGTCAAAGAAATCAGGGGACTGAAGGTGACCCCAAAGCTTTCCGTAGTTTTCAGATCCTTCTTCCAAGTCTTCAATCTTCAATCCTGTGATATCAAAGGTGAAAGAACCACCAGTGATTTCCTCTCCATTGACAGAAAGAGTGCCTGTGGTAGCAGGGATTTTACCAAAGTGCTTTCCTGCTGGCTTGTATCCTGCCCAAGAAATAGTAGTGGCATTTGGATCCAAGGTAAGTGTTTGACCAGTAGCCTGAGCTACTTCTTGCGCTTCAGTAGTTTCAACTGTTTCGCTTGGCGCACCACAAGCAACCATCAAAAGGGTTGCAGCTACAAATAGGCCTGATTTAGCAATAAATTTCATAGTTGTTTTAGATTTAGTTTCCTAATTAATGTATAGACACAGAACGCAAATTTCTATAAAAAGTTTATAAGTCAGAAAAAAAATTAAAATTTGTTTTTCACAAATCATTGCAAGTATGAAAGAGGCCTTAACCATGGAAATAAACGGTAAAAAACCAGTTTTTGGAGAGTCTTGTTGGCTGGCTCCAAATGCCACGGTCGTAGGAGATGTGGTGATGGGGGATGATTGTACCGTTTGGTTCAATGCCGTAATCCGAGGAGATGTCAATGAGATTCGAATAGGTAACCAAACCAATATCCAAGATGGAGCAGTCATTCATTGTACTTACAAGAAAGCGGGAACTTACATAGGTAATCAAGTATCCATCGCACATAATGCGATTGTACATGGTTGTACCATCCACGACCGGGTTTTAATTGGTATGGGAGCGATTGTGATGGATGGAGCAGTGGTTCATTCAGGAGCAGTAATAGCTGCAGGTGCGGTGGTTTTGGCGAATACTGTAGTAGAGCCGAATTCTATCTATGCAGGGATGCCTGCGAAAAAAGTCAAGGATATTGGGCCAGAAATGGAAGAAGTGATTCTCCGGACAGCAAGAAATTATCCCATGTATTCAAAATGGTTTCAAGGAAAATAGATTTCTTGAAACCTTGGCTTTCCTAAGTCGTTGACTTTTAGTAAATTCGTAACCGTTTTTCAACTCATTTTTTTATGAAAGCTATTGTTGATTTTGTCTCAGACAAGAAGATTTTGATTGCTCTATTTTTCCTATTAGTAGCGCTCAATCTCTCTCTTTCATTCTTTATGCCAAAGGATCACGCTTTGGATTTGAAGTTTGCCTATACGTTTTCAGAAGCCTACCAATCTCTTTCCGAAATGGATTTGGATACCAGAAAATTCTATCGGTTTGGAATTTGGGCATTGGATTTTCCATACATGATAGTGTATAGTTTGTTTTTTGCAGGAATCCTTTATCGTTTTTGGAGATCTCAAACTTTGATTACCCTTCCTTTTTTGGTGGCAGCTTTCGATTTGTTTGAAAACTTGATAGTGCTAAGAATTTTAAAATTGTTCCCCGAACCCAACCGGCTTTTGACACTTCTCGCTTCCGGCTTTACAACCCTTAAATGGTTAACTGTAGGTGTGATGGTTTTAGTGTTAATTGTGGGAGTTTGGAGGTATTATTTTTCAGGAAAGATTTCGACTTCTTCCTCCTCTTGAGGAACTATCCAATTTTTATTTCCAACTACTGAAAATATAAGCTTTGCATTTCAAGATATTTTGAATAGTTTTTCTTTTGCTTACCGAATAGGAAGCATTTCAAAAATTTTATGAAAGAGGAATATTTTAAATGGTACTCTCCCCATCTACAGCGGGATGTGCAAATGTTGGTATTTGGTCATGCAGGTTATCCCGTCGTGGTTTTTCCTACTTCCAAGGGTTCTTTCCATGAAAATAAGGATATGGGCTTGATAGGCTCAGCGCATTGGTATATCGAGCAAGGATTAATTCAGATTTATTGCCCTGAGAGTAATGATGCGCAAAGCTTTTACAATAAAAATGTTCATCCTCATCAGCGAATCCAAAATCATGTAGCTTATGACAAAATGATTTGCCATGAGTTGGTTGAGCGGATTCGGCTAAATACCTCCATGGCAAAGGTTGTCGTAGCAGGCTGCAGCTTTGGAGGGTATCATGCCGCCAATTTTGCCTTTCGACATCCTGGCTATGTCAGTCATATGTTTTCCATGTCAGGTGCCTTTGATATAAGAAGTTTTATGGATGGCTACTCTCATGATGACATTTATTACAACAGCCCTTTGGAATATCTCCCGGGGTTAAATGATCATGAACTATGGAAAATGGATATCGTTTTGGGTACTTCCAACTGGGATATTTGCTACGATGCCAATTTAAAATTATCCCATGTCCTCAATCAAAAACAAGTACCGCATTGGTTGGACGTTCGCCAAAATCGTGTGCATGATTGGGATGTTTGGAAGGAGATGTTCCCCCATTATTTAAGTAGAATTAAGTTTGATTAGATATTTTAATTGTATTCAAAAATGAAAAAGATCGGAATACTTTTCGGTATGGAAGACACCTTTCCTCAGGCTTTTATTGACCGGGTAAATCAAAAAGCAGGAAAGGGAATCGTAGCGGAAGCGGTGAAAATTGATAAAGTCATCCAAAATCAATTGACAGAATATGCAGTGATTATCGACCGAATATCACAGGATGTTCCTTTTTATCGCGCCTATTTAAAAAATGCTGCTTTGACTGGAACTGCGGTAATCAATAACCCTTTTTGGTGGAGTGCTGATGATAAGTTTTTTAATAACTGTCTGGCCGATCAGCTGGGAGTTCCTTTACCAAAAACAGTCATCCTTCCATCAGCCGAGCATCCGACGGATACGACTTCTAAATCCTTTCGAAATCTAGTTGCTCCTTTGGATTGGGAAGGGATTTTCGATTACATAGGATTCCCTGCTTATATGAAACCTTATGCAGGTGGAGGCTGGAAGAATGTTTATAGACTCGAAAACAAAGAGGAGTTTTTCCAAAAACATCCCGAAACCGGCCAATTGGTCATGTTGCTTCAGGAAGAAATTGTCTTTGATGAATATTTCAGAGTGTATTGCTTGGGTGGAAAGGCCGTTCGAATCATGGAATATGAACCTCGAAATCCTCACCACCTTCGATATGTGGTAGATAGGGCTCCGGCTTCCAAAAAGCTTTTGGCAAAAGTAAAGGAATACACCCTGACGCTTTGCAAGGGATTGGGCTATGATTTCAATACCGTCGAGTTTGCGGTTCGAGATGGGATACCTTATGCGATAGATTTTGGAAATCCCGCTCCTGATGCGGATGTGAATTCTGTTGGTCAGGAGAATTTCGAATGGGTAGTAGAAGAAGCTGCAAATATGGCAATTCGCTACGCAAAAGCTCAAAAGCCAGGAAAAATGAATTTGACCTGGGGAACATTTATGAGAGGTGCGGTAGAAGCAACCAATCGTTTTTAGGATAATAATTCACTTTTTATGTGCGCAGTCATCAAGAAATTGCCTCAATTTACGATTGGGGTAGAGGAGGAATATCAGATCATTGATCCGACGACTCGGGATCTACGATCGCATATGTCCAAAATAGTAGATGGGGGAAAAATTCAGCTTCGGGAGCAGGTTAAAGCCGAAATGCACCAATCGGTGGTGGAGGTGGGGACAAATATTTGTCAAAATGTCCAAGAAGCTCGTAAAGAAGTTGCCTTTTTACGAAATAAGATTTCTGAGCTTGCAGCCCAACAAGGGTTGATTGTTGGAGCTTCCAGTACTCATCCTTTCTCCAAATGGCAGGATCAGGAGATTACAGATGATCCCCGATATCATACCATTGTAGATGAATTGAAGGATATTGCGCGTTCCAATCTTATTTTTGGCCTGCATGTCCATGTCGGGATAGAGAGCAGAGAAGTGGCATTGCAAGTTATGAATCAGGCCTGCTATTTTCTCCCCCATATCTATGCTCTAACTACCAATTCACCTTTTTGGGAAGGAAGAAATACCGGATTTAAAGCCTTCAGAGCAAAGATTTTCGCGAAGTTTCCCCGCACAGGATTGCCAGAGTACTTCGATTCTGTTCAATCTTATGATAATTTTTTGGAGACTCTGGTGAAGACAAATTGCATCGATAATCCAAAGAAAATCTGGTGGGATCTTCGCATGCATCCATTCTTCAGCACAATTGAATTTCGAATTTGTGATATGTGCCTGACGGTAGAGGAGACCATTTGTATCGTGGCCTTGATTCAGGCAGTTGTTGCTAAGTTGTATAAATTGATCATGAACAACATCTCGTATAATGTCTACCGAATAGCACTGATTAGAGAGAATAAATTCCGTGCAGCTCGAAATGGAATTGAAGGGAAATTGATCGACTTTGGAAAAAAACAAGAAGTCCCGACAGTGGATTTAATTATGGAGCTTTTGGAATTTATAGATGATGTAGTAGACGAATTAGGAAGCCGGGAAGAAGTTAATTATGTGCATCAGATTTTAAAGAACGGAACTGGTGCTGATCAGCAATTAAAAGTTTTCGAGGAGACCCAAGATTTGACCAAAGTTGTCGATTTTATCACCAGTAAATTTACCGAAGGGATTTAAGGAATTCCCGTACCTTTGAGGCCTAAAATCAGTCGTTGTGGGAAAGTCTAAGATTCAGTTGGCCATATTGGATATGTATGATGGGGAGCCTAATCAAGGAATGCGCTGCATTCAGGATATTTTGGGCAGATTTCATCATGATATTTCCTATAAGGTTTTTGATGTCAGGGGCAAATCAGAGCTCCCGGAAGTTACTGATTTTGACCTCTATATTTCTACTGGAGGACCTGGTAATCCTCTTGAAGGAAATGGAGATTGGGATATCAAATACTTTGATTTTTTGGACCAAATCTGGATTTGGAATCAAAACCATTCAGTTAAGAAATATTTGCTGTTGATTTGTCATTCTTTTCAAATGGCATGTAAGCATTTTGGGCTAGGGGAAATTACCAAACGTAAATCAACCTCCTTCGGAGTGATGACAATTCACAAAACCTCTGATGGAATGGTTGATCCACTTTTCCAAAATCTAGATAATCCTTTTTGGGCAGTAGATAGCCGGGATTATCAAGTTGTTCAGCCTCATAAGCGAAAATTCAACCTTTTGGGGGCAAAAATTATTGCCTTGGAAAAAATCAGAAACCATGTGGAGTATGAACGGGCAATCATGGGGATTCGATTCACCAATGAAATTGTTGGTACACAATTCCATCCAGAAGCAGATCCTGTTTCTTTTTTGGCACATTTGAAAAAACATGAAGTTCGAGATAAAATCATCGAATTAAAGGGCAAGGCTAAATTCCGAACCATGTTGGAAGATTTGGTGGATGAGGATAAAATTTATCGGACTAATGAGGAGTTGATTCCTAATTTTCTCCGGCAAAGTGTCAATCATGTTCGAAGTCAAAAAAAGTCTAAAGCTTTGATTTAGTTGTTATGATATCATCTGTCCGCGAGCAATTTAATGCTGCTTTTTCGCAGGAAAAATATCAAGAGCTTTTACAGAGTATTCAAAAGGATTTTGATTTTCTTCCTGCATTCCGGATTGCCGAAACACCTTTTTTTATTTCAGATAGACTTAAATCCCAACTTTTAGAAGCCTGTGAGGAATTGATTTCTTTTCTAAAAAGGCCGGATTTTAAACAACTGACTCAACGAGCACTTGATCTGAATACAGAGGTGCCAAATGAGGATTCGCATTCCCAATTTTTGGCAATTGACTTTGGGATTTGTGAAGAAGACGGAGTTTTATTACCCAAATTAATTGAAGTCCAAGGTTTCCCTACGGTTTTTAATTTTCAGTATAATCTATTCCAAAAGCTTCGGTCTGTTTATCCTTTCTTGGAAAATTTCACCCCTTATCTTAATGGGTATGAGGAGAAGAATTATTTGGAATTACTCAAAAGGACAATTTTAGGGAAATACAAACCAGAAGAAGTGGTGCTTTTGGAAATTGAACCTGAAAATCAAAACACCAAGATCGATTTCTATTATTGTCGACGTGACTTAGGAATTCCTGTTTGCTGTATAACAGAGATTGAAAAAGAAGGAAAAAAATTGTTTTACAGGGATTCTAAAGGAAATAAAATTCAGATTAGGCGAATTTATAATCGAGTGATTTTCGATGAGCTGAATTCTCGACCTGATTTGAAAATGAATTTTAGCTTTTTGGATGATTTGGATGTGGAATGGGCCGGACATCCCAATTGGTACACCCGGGTTTCCAAATTCATTCTACCTTATTTGAATAGTCCTTACTTTATTGATACTACCTTAATGAGTGAATTGAAAGAAGTTCCTCAGGATTTGGAAAATTATGTGCTCAAATCACTTTTTTCTTTCTCGGGAGCTGGAGTGATTTTTAATGTGAAGCCTTCTGATATTGAGAATTTGAAGTATCCGGATCAATTTATACTTCAGAAAAAGGTGAATTATGCACCCGTGATTCAAGCTCCAAATGGAGGTGTTAAAGTGGAGGTTCGAATTTTTGCTCTTTGGCCGGAAGAGGATGAGTCACCAACTTTGTTGGGGAACTTAGCCAGATTAAGTCGAGGAGAAATGATCGGAGTGAAGTATAACAAAGACAAGGACTGGGTGGGGGCTTCCATTGGTCTCTTCCAGAAGTAACTCTTTAATTTCTAAACATAAAAAAAGCCGAGATTCTCGGCTTTAATTTTTTAAGGATTCCATTGGGAAGGATTTTCCCGCCAGACTTCTAGTGATTTTAGAGCTTCGTCATCGATATATTTTTTCTGAACGGCTCGTGGAAGTAATGCCTCATAATGGGAAAGAACAGCTAAACGTACGCCAGCTTTTTCGAAATTTTCATCTGCAATAGGAAAACCATAACTAAAGATGGCTACCATCCCCAAAACCTCAAATCCTGCTTTTCGAAGATCTTCTACAGCTTTTAAGGAACTTCCTCCCGTAGATACCAAATCTTCTACAACGACTACTTTTTGCCCTTTTACGATTTTACCTTCGATCATATTTTCCATACCATGACCTTTTGGTTTGGAGCGAACATAGAGAAATGGAAGTTCTAGCTCGTTAGCCAAAAGAGCTCCTTGAGGAATTCCTGCTGTGGCAACACCAGCGATGGCCTCTACTTCGGGGAAGCAGTGTTGGATGGCACGGGTCAAAGAGTCGCGGATCAGATTTCTGACTTTCGGAAAAGATAGAGAAAGTCTATTGTCGCAATAAATCGGTGATTTCCATCCTGAAGCCCACGTGAAAGGTTGCTTGGGTTGTAGTCTTATTGCTTCGATTTGGAGTAGTTGATCAGCTACTTCAGCAGCGATTTCTGAGGATATGATTTCCATATCTCAAAAATAAGGGATAGGCTCCATCTTCTTATTGGAGTGGGGGAAAATTTTATGCATTTTTGACACAATCCTGACCAAACTCATAAATAGAAAATAGCTCTCCATGCGAATTTTTATCAACGATAAGCCTTTGGATCTGATCAGCTATGATGAATTACCGAAGACCAAAGAGTTTGATAGTGTTTTCAAAGACCCAAATGAATTACCGCCGGCTTCGGAATGGATCGATGATTTGTTATTTCACGAGCCTTCTTTTGATTTAGTGATTCGGATTCTCTATCAGTTACGAACCAGAAAGTTACGGGAACTGGATTCGATAACTTTGGTAACAAATTCCAAAAAGGAACTTCGTGATTTTATCAAGAGCCGGTTTTTTATCATTAAAGCGGCTGGTGGAGTAGTGATGAAGGATGAGCAAGTTCTATTGATCCATCGCCTGGGGAAATGGGATTTTCCTAAAGGGAAGTTTGATAAAGGGGAGACGCCAGCCTCTTGCGCAGTCCGTGAAGTAGAAGAGGAGTGCGCTATTGAGGTACGCTTAGGAAAGCATATCTGTAATACCTGGCATACTTATATGCAAGACCGAAAAAGTATCTTGAAGAAGACCTATTGGTACGCCATGGACTGTACCAATGATCGAAAAATGGCTCCTCAGTTAGAAGAAGGAATCGATGATATTCGGTGGTTCAGAGTTCCTGAAGCTAAGACTGCATTAATCAATTCTTACCCTTCTATGCGATGGTTATTTAAGCAGGTCTTAAAATCTTATTTTAACCCTGCGGATAGGCAAAAAACAAAGAAAATTAAATCGGGTAAGGAAGAAACTCGTTGACATCTCCTCCATATCGATGAACCTCTCGGATAACGGTGGAGCTAATTGCAGCGTATTGAGGGGAAGTGATTAGAAACACGGTTTCCAAATCCTCATTTAAATACCGGTTCATCTGAGAAATGGTGTTTTCGTATTCAAAATCCGTGGTATTTCTCAGGCCTCGAATCAAAAAGCCTGCTCCATGTTTTTTGGCAAGTGTGGAGGTAAGCTCATTGTAAACAATCACTTTGACTCTGGAATTATCAGCGTAAACTGATTCGATTTTTCCAACCATCATGTCGATGTCAAAGTACCTGTTCTTTTTGGTGGAATTATAGCCGATTCCAATAATCACCTCATCGAATAAATTCAAACTTCGCTCCACGATGTCGTGATGCCCCATGGTAAAAGGGTCAAAGGTCCCTGGGAAAATGGCTACTTTTTTCATGCTTATAGATATTGCCATGAAACTTCAAACAGACCAAGGTCTTTGATTCGTTTGAACCCATGCGAATAATTTTGATTGGCGTGCGGAGTTAAAATCCGGACATGATGAAAATACTCTTTTGCCCAATCCTCTGTGATGGAAGACTTTTGGGGAAGTCCATAAATCGTGACTCTGACATGCTTGGCAGAATATTTCATCTGTTTGATCATTATCAGGATGTACTTTAGAAAATCCTCATCTGAAGGAATATCAAACATGTTAAATGCGCTTAGCTCTTGATCTGTAAATGCAGCTAAGTACATTTTTCTTCCGAAGATATTAACCAAGATCTCCTGTCCGATCAGATTAAATCGCTCCTTGAATAAATAGGAGAGGAAAGAGCAAGCTCCATGATAAAAACTGATTTCAGAAAATCGAGCCTGAAGAGATTTCTTGAGCTTTTCGTCAACAAATGAAACGATCTGGAGATTATTGCTATCCAATGGAGTGTGGAAAAAATGGGCTTGGGGAGGTAAATCCTGTACAAACTCCAAGTATTTTCTTTCATTCTCCGGAGCAAATAAAACTCCTGGCACCAAACTGAATCCAGGTTGATGTACATAAACTCTTACCGGTACATCATTTTTCAAGAGTGGATCGGAGATAATGAGTTTATCCAATTTATCCCACTCAAAATCTGGGTAAAAATGAATTCCGGTATTCGCTTGATTTTGGTCTTTGGCAAAGACCGCTAAAAATTCGGGATATAAAAAAAGTGATAAGCTCGCCGTGTCTTCCACATCAAACTTATCACTCTTAAAAACTTTCAAAGTGGTTTCCAAAATTGCTTGGATTATTTCCAGTTACCTTCAGTAGAAGCGTCAGTTCTGGATCCTACTCGCAATGCTTTTTCGTTATTATTCAATCTTCTTTCAGGGTTGATTGGAGCTGGGTCACGGATCTCAAATACGTTAACCTCATAGCTGTTTCGCTCAATTTTGTCTGCGAAGAATTCGAATACTTTACCTCCTGAACCTGGAACAACGGCTAAAGCCTCCAAATTGAAGTCAGGATATTTTCTTTCGTTGAATAGGGAATCAATCACTGGAACAGAACCCAAGGTGTCGAAAGTAACAGTCGTCTCTTCCTTACCATAATCCAACAATTTGGTGGTTTCAGTTCGCTGGATCAACCAGATTTCACCTTCTTGAATAAATGTTTTCAAGCTGTCCCATGTAGAGGCATATTTTCCATTGGAAGCTTCATAAGCTAGTTGAGCATCTCGAAGCATTTGAAGTTTTTCGATAATAGCTGCTTCGATAAGTGCGATTCTTTTTTCTTCTTCAACTACGTCGTCAACTCCTTTCCATAGGAGATATCCGAGACCTAATGCTGCTAGCAAGAAGACGAAGGAAAGTACTTTGGTTAGATTCATTTTAGTTAGAATTTTAAAATCTAGGTAAGGTTGATGGTGTTTTTAAACCGTGCTATTTTAGGTATTTATTTTCAAAATTAAAATATCCTTTCCACAATCCTATATCTTCAAAGGAATTAATTGCCCAAAATACCTGATGAAGGGATTTTTTAGGAATTTTTTGGATTTGCGGTAAGCTTAGCCATTGGATATCGGTGATTATTTGCTGTAATCCTTCCAATTCCGGGTCATGACCTAATGTCAATTCCCCTCCTTGAAGGTTTACTTTGAAGAATAATTCAATGGCATGAAGGGGAGGTTCGAGAAATTCATGAACAAACAAAAAGTCCCCTACTGAAATTTCCAATCCGGTTTCTTCCATGAATTCCCGCTTCAAGTTGGAACCGGCATCTGAACCAAACCGCATTCCACCTCCCGGTACAGACCAAAATTCCTGCTGATCCCCCATTAAGTGTCTAACCATTAATAGCCGATCATCTTGAATTAAAATTCCATTTACCCGTGTCCGGAGTCGATTTCCGAATTTTGATTCGATTTGCTTCCCGATTTTGTCTGTTGTCATGTACCTTCGTCTCTATGGGTAAAGATACTCAGGCAGATTTAAAGCCTTCCCGGTTTTTTTCAAAATATTTCCCCTTTGAGCCAACTAAAGGGCAAGCCCAGTTTTTCCAAAAAATGGATGATTTTCTGCTGCTTCCTGAAAAGGAAAAGCCCACGTTTGTCTTGAGAGGGTATGCAGGTACCGGAAAAACGAGCCTTATTTCTGCATTGGTAAAAGTGTTGCCCCATTTCAATATGAGGTCTTTGTTGCTTGCTCCCACAGGTAGAGCAGCAAAAGTTATGAGTAATTATAGTAATCGATCTGCTTTTACCATTCATAAGATTATTTACAAGCCCAAGGAGGAAGTGTCTGGGATGGGTATGGGTTTTATACTTCAAAAAAACTATTTCAAAGACACCTTATTTATTGTCGATGAATCATCCATGCTTTCAGATGATGGGGGGATGTCCGGTAATTTATTGGGGGATTTAATTCGCTTTATTTTTAGTGGAACTGGAAATCGGTTGTTGTTGGTGGGTGATACTGCTCAGCTGCCTCCTGTGGGGAGCACATATAGTCCTGCTTTGGAATCGGGCTACTTATTGCGTCAGTTTAGGCTTTCAGCAGATCAGTTGGAATTAACGGAGGTGATGCGTCAACGGGTAGAATCCGGGATTTTATTCAATGCCACCCAACTTCGTCAGTTACTTCAAGTTGATAATCCTTCAATAAAACTCCGAACTTCTGGTTTTCCGGATATTTATCGGATGACTGGGGAGCGATTGGAGGACGGTCTCCGGTATGCATATGATAAATATGGAGCGGAAAATACGGTGATAGTTACTCGGTCGAATAAGAATGCGGTGCAATATAATCAGTACATCCGTAGGATGATCCATTTTTATGAAAATGAAATCGATACGGGTGATCTTCTGATGATTGTTAAAAATAATTATACCTACATGGCTGATTCGGATCGGGTTAGTTTTTTGGCCAATGGTGATATGGTTGAAATTATGAAAATCCGAAGTTTTGAAGAGTTGTACGGATTCCGTTTTGCCACACTTGAACTGCGTTTGTTGGATTATCCTGACGAACCTCAATTTGAGGCAAAAGTATTGTTGGATACCTTATATTCTCCATCTCCGTCATTAACCAGAGAACAATACAGAAGCTTGTATGATCAGGTTTCTATGGATTATGAGGATGTTGCCAATAAAAATGAGCGAATGGAATTGATCCGGAAAGATCCTTATCTCAATGCCTTACAAATCAAATTTGCCTATGCCCTTACTTGCCATAAAGCTCAAGGGGGGCAATGGGATGCGGTTTTTGTAGATCAAGGTTATCTTCCAGATGAGCAAATCGACCGTGATTACATACGCTGGCTATATACTGCAGTCACAAGGGCAAAGGAAGAATTGTATCTTTTGAACTTTCAATCCGTATTCTTTGCTTAAGAGTTAAAAGCTAGATTCAGAACCTTGGTCTGAATTTTGAATGAGTTATTGAAAATTGAATATTTGAAATATTAAACCTACCATACCATGAAAAAACTAGGAATATTATTAAGCGCTTTGATTGTATTAGTAGCCTTTCAGGCTCAAGCACAATCAGGACCTGTACTCACTTTCAAAGAAAAATCTATCGATTTTGGAGATATCGTTCAAGGCGCAAAGGTCTCCCACACCTTTGAATTCACCAATACTGGCGATGCTCCTTTAGTAATTTCTAACGTGGCTGCTACTTGTGGCTGTACAGTTCCTAGCTGGCCAAAAGAGCCAGTTGCTCCAGGAAGTACAGCAAAAATTGAAGTTTCCTTCAATTCAGCAGGAAAAATGGGTAAGCAAAACTCAGTGGTGAGGATTTACTCCAATGCTTCTGAACCGATTGAAAAAGTATCCTTGATTTCAAACGTATTACCACGTACAAAATAAAAATTGACGAACTCTAATTCGAAAGCTGTCTCCTGATCGAGGCAGCTTTTTTTGTTTTTAAATTCAATTTGAAGTTTTCCTCCAATAAAAGGGGAGGATTTAAATAGATACTATTTCAAAGAATTAATCTGAATTTGAACTAGAATTTCCATCTCTAGGTTACTTTTCCACTCTTATGAAAAAACAACATGAAAAAAAGGTCAGCATCCAAAAGGTCTTTGTGACGATAGTTTGGCCAAGACGCAAGCAACTTTTATTAGGCTTGGTTTTAATTCTAATTAGCCGACTTTCAGGGTTGGTTTTGCCTGGGGCTAGTAAGTATTTGATTGATGATGTGATTCCTTCCAGTGATTTGAATTTACTTAAGTGGCTGATCTTGATAGTTGTTGCAGCAATTGTAATTCAATCTGTCACATCCTATGCTTTGACACAGATTTTGTCAGTTGAAGCTCAGAATTTGATTGCTAAGCTCCGCTCACAAGTTCAAAGTCACATCATCCGCCTACCTATTCGGTTTTTTGATAATACCAAAACAGGGGAATTAGTGTCCCGAATCATGAGCGATGTGGAAGGGGTTCGGAATTTGGTAGGAACTGGCTTTGCACAGATGATAGGTGGCGTACTGACAGCAGTTATTTCCCTGGTTTTGTTGATCAGTATTTCCCCAATGATGACACTTTATGTACTGGTTCCAGTCGCTGTTTTTGGTTTAGTTTCCTTGAAGGCTTTCGGAAAAATTAGGCCTATTTTCCGTGAAAGAGGAAAAATCAATGCTCAAGTGACAGGCAGGTTGACCGAAACTTTGGGTGGAATTCGAGTAATCAAAGGCTTCAATGCAGAAGCCCAAGAAATTAAAACTTTCGAAAAAGGAGTGGATCAACTTTTTCAAAATGTCAAAGCAAGTTTGACTGCCACCTCTTTTGTGACCTCAGCAGGAACTTTGCTATTGGGGCTTGCCTCTGCAGGGATTATGGGGATTGGCGGTTGGATGATTATGGAAGGTAAAATGACCTTTGGAGACTTTTTGGCATTTACCCTGTATCTGGGTTTTATGATTGCTCCGATTGTTCAGATGTCCAATATCGGTTCTCAATTGACCGAAGCTTTTGCTGGTTTAGACCGTACCGAGGAAATCATGAATGCTCCGCTTGAATCGGATGATAAAAAGCGAACTATTGAGTTGAAAGAATTCCGGGGAGATATTCGATTTGATCAAGTTTCATTTGCTTATGAAGAAGGAAAGGAAGTGGTCCAAGAAGTGAGTTTTGAAGCTCCTGCAGGTTCAGTTACTGCATTGGTAGGAACTTCTGGTTCAGGGAAGACAACCATTGCTGGGTTAGCCGCCAGTTTTCTGTCGCCAGATTCGGGTAAAATCACTTTGGATGGGAATGATTTAAATAAAATCACTTTGGAATCGTATCGATCCCGATTAGGGGTAGTTCTCCAGGATGATTTTCTTTTTGAGGGAACAATTCGCGAAAACATTCTTTTTCCAAGACCAGATGCCACAGAGGAGCAGCTACTTGCAGCAGTAAAAGCTGCGCATGTGGGTGAGTTTACAGATCGATTTGAAGATGGATTAGATACCTTGATTGGAGAGAGAGGTGTGAAGCTATCAGGCGGTCAGCGACAGCGAATTGCCATTGCTAGGGCTATTTTGGCTGACCCGAAGATCCTGATTTTGGATGAGGCTACTTCTAATTTGGATACGGAGTCGGAGACTTTGATTCAGGCTAGTTTGAAGGAATTAATGAAGGGAAGGACGACTTTCGTTATTGCTCATAGATTGAGTACTATTAGACAGGCTGATCAGATTTTGGTGATCGAGCAGGGAAGAATAGTTGAGCGGGGTAAGCATGAAGATTTGATTTCAATACAAGGAAGGTATTTTCAATTGTATACCTATCAAGCAAGAATCTAATTGTGGTTATTTGATTCATTTCGACAGCTAATCCTTCGATGAGGAGTGGAGGATTTTGTATTTTTGTAAACCCAAAAGAAAACGGAAGAGATGACTGAATTGAAATGGTATGTGATGTACACGGCATCACGCTCTGAGAAGAAAGTAGCTACCAGATTAAGAGAAAAAGGATGGGAAGTTTATTTGCCACTTGTTACTGAACTTCGGCAATGGTCAGATCGAAAGAAAAAAGTGGAACGACCTCTTTTCAATGGTTATGTCTTTGTTAAAACGCATCGAAATCAACTTTGGGAATGTCTTCAAGTTCCCGGTTCCGTGAAGTTCGTTCATTTTTCAGGCAATCATGCGACGGTTCGGGAAGAGGATTTGGACAAAATCCGACGAGTAGTAGAAACGGGTGTTGCTGTGGAAACCGATGGGGGAGAGATCGAACCAGGGGAACAAGTTCAGGTAATGGGTGGCCCGCTTCAAAATATGGTCGGGGAATGTATAGAGAAGGGAAACAAGGATTATTTCGTGATTCGAATCCCTGGAATCTATCAAAATATGCTCATTAATATTCCTAGGAAGTACCTGCAAGTGCTTCCCAAGAGAGAGACAGCAAGTTAGAAACTTGATTTATTCCAAGTCCTTTGGCCTGAAATATCGTCTGAATACGATTTGAGCTTGGAAAAGATGATCACCAAATCGGTTAAAACCCACATTTCCATCTAGATTGTCTGAAAAAGTCCATAACATGGTGCCTTCGCCGGCAATGTCTGAATAAGGACCAATGCTATAGCTCAAGCCTGCCCGAACGGGAACATAACCTGTTGTGATTTGATGCTTGGTGGGAGTTTCTTCTGGGCTAAACGATTTGGTTTTTTCAGTCATCACATGCATAATTCCTAATCCAACTCCTCCATAAATATTGAAGCGAGACCGGTGCATATGGTTGGAAAAAGGGATGAGGTTAATGCTTGGAATTACATCAAAATAATAGGCAGGGCCTTTTGCTGTAAAGGAGGCAAAATTTGCATACCACATATCACGGATTTGCGTACTAGGATCTCCACCACTACTGATAAACTGCACCCCCAAAGTAGCCCTAAGGTCTAATGCAGGAGTCATTTTTTTTGTAAGCGAAGCCGAAATAGCAGGTTTGATTTCAAAATTTAAATCTCGGTATTGACCTCCATTGTCAAGATAGGCAAAGGAAGGACCTATACCGATGGAGAAGATATTGTCTCGTGAAATTCGCTCCCGATAAAAGTTCTGAGCTTTTGCCAATACAGGAAAAGTCAAAAAGAATACTAACGCTGAAAATTTTATAATAGAACTCATGGAAATCAACCCCTTAGGTGAGATTTGAACGCTTGTGAAGTTGACAACAAATGTGCCAACGCTTGATTTACAAAGGTTTAAACTTTAATCCTTTTGGATTATTGTGGAAGAAAAGAAATTTTATCCTTGCTCTTCATCAAAAGCTTTTTGAATTTCTTCTTCTGTGTTTTTGAGTTTTTCCTTGCAGAATTTGACTAGGTCTGCAGCTTCTTTTACCAAGTCCGAAAGTTCATCTACACTTTTCTTTCCCTCTTCCAATTGACTAAGAATGAGTTCAAGTCGTTCTATAGCTTCGTTGTATTTCATCTTATTTCTCTTTTTCGATTTTGTTGATGGTACTTTCAATACGCTGATTGGAAGTGATCGTTGTAATTTGGTCTCCGACCTTGGGATCGGCGAGTTGGATAGGTTTGCCTCCAATTTCTGTACGGGAATATCCACGTTTTAAAATCGCCTTCGGGTCCAATTGCTGTAGCATTTTTTCCAGACTGGAAAGCTGTTGATTTTCAGAACGGATTTGTTGTGAAGAAAAGGAGGAGATTCCTTTTTGAAGATTCGCCAAAAAATCTTTTTGATGTCCAATCTGTCCCAAAGAAGCCCGGCCTAATCTACTTTTTTGATGCTCTACTTTTTCTTTTTCGAGGCGAAGTTGGCCGAACATAATTGCCTGAACTCGATGGCTTACCCCCTCGATTTGATTGTGAGCGAGCTTGAGATACTGATTCGTAATTCGATCAATTTTATTCGCAAGCAAAAGGATATTGTCTTCAAAAATCCGAAAACTTGACAAAATAAATTCCGCAACGGCAGTCGGGGTTTTGAGTTTGGAGTGTGCCACTAAATCGGCTACTGTCTCATCCCGTTCGTGGCCTATTCCAGTTAAAACTGGAAGGTCGCAATTCGCAATTTTTACGGCTAATCGATAATCATCGAAGCAATCCAGGTCCAGTTGTGCGCCTCCTCCCCGAATAATTACCAAAGCTTCCAAGCCTAGTGCTTTTTTAAAATTCTCGGCTTTTTCGATAGCTGCAATCAGGCTTGAAACAGCTTCATTCCCCTGCATTAGGGACGGAAAGAGACGATGATAAATTTTGTAGCCGTATTGATTTTTCTCCAACTGATTGACAAAATCCCCATATCCAGCTGCTGTTGCACTTGAAATGATTCCAATCCGCTGAATTACAGTGGGTAGCGGCCGGTTGGTATTGAGTCGAAGTAGGCCTTCTTTGGTTAATCTGTCTATTGTTTCCTGCCGGATTCTTGCTCTTTCTCCTAATGAAAAAGATGCGTCAATGTCCTTTACATTCAGGCTAAAGCCATAAACAGGATGAAAAGTGACTTGGACTTGAGCCAAAACTTTCATTCCGTTTTTGATGCCGGTTCCAGTCAAACTTTCAAATCGAGAAGCAATGGTTCGATAGGTGAATTGCCAGCAATTGCTGCGCATTTTGGCCAAAACCTGACTACCCTGCTTTTCGACTAGTTCGAAATAAGCGTGACCTTGAGCAGCCACGCGGAAATCTGCGATCTCTCCAATTACCCAATAAGTTGGATTCAGCTCATTTTCCAAAGTGGATTTAATGAGGTGTCCTAGCTCGGAAATGGAGAGTGCATTTTGCATGCGTTTTTAGATAGCTTGATGAGCTTTTTTGATCAATTGTTGAAGTTCAGTGGTTGCCTTTACTAGCGGTAATCGGACTTGGTCACCACAAATACCAATCTCTTTCAAAAGAAATTTAAGTCCCACTGGATTTCCTTCAGCATACATGAGAGGATTGATTTCGAGAAGTGAAAGAGTTGCTTTTTTCTTTTCTTCAGGAGTTCCTTTGGTTAGCTTTTTGAAAATTTCAGGGTAAGCATTGGCTAAAACTGAAATGACACCAACACCCCCGATGCTTTCCATAGGTACTGTGAGCATGTCATCACCCGAAATCAACAAAAAGTCATGGGGTTTTCGTGACGCAATTTCCATGCATTGGGTCAAATCTCCCGAGGCTTCCTTGATTCCGATAATATTCGGATGATTAGCAAGGGTCAGAGTAGTTTTTACAGAAAGATTGGAAGAAGTTCTTCCCGGGACATTATAGAGAATTACAGGGACGGGGCAAGCCTCTGCTATGGTTTGGTAATGGGCGATAATTCCTGCTTGGGAGGGTTTGTTATAGTATGGACTGACAGAAAGAATGGCGTCGATACCTTCGAAATTGGTCTGCCTGATTTCGTCCAAAATTGCCTGAGTGTTATTTCCACCTAATCCATAGACTAGCGGAACTCGTCCCTTATTTATTGAAATTGCTTCTTGAAGCACTTGCTTTTTTTCTTCCTTAGAAAGAGTAGCTACTTCCCCTGTTGTTCCAAGAACAACCAAGTAATCCACTCCCCCTTCTATGCAATGCTCAATCAATTTTGCTAAGGCTTGAAAGTCAATATTTCCATCCTCCGAAAATGGAGTAATTAAAGCAACACCTGTGCCGTAGAAATTTTTCATGGTTCGCATTCAGATTCGAGGTGCAAAGATAAGGTCTTCTGCATTTTGAATGGACCGATCGTCAAAAATAGGGTAGGGATCTTTGAATTTTTGAAGAGATGGCTATGACTTTCCGTCCAATTATTGGTGAAAGGCCAAGCCAATTTCGCTTATATTTTTAGATAATATTTTATGAAGTCGAACCCACCATATCCAAAAACTCTTCCTCAGAAATCATTGGAATTCCAAGCTTTTCAGCTTTCTCTTTTTTGCTTGGCCCCATGCCTTCCCCTTCGATGATAAAGTCTAGGTTTTTGGAAACGGAAGAAATGTATTGGCCTCCATGTGCTTGAACAAAATCCACAATTTCATCTCGCTTGAAGTTTTGGAGTTTACCGGATGCCAAAATTCGCTTTCCTGCTAAAACCTGGCTTTTTACGACGTTTAAGTCTTCCTGAATCTCAAAGTGCAGTCCATGGTTTTTAAGCCTTTGAATCAGGTTTTGGTTTTCTGAATTTTCAAAAAAGTCCTGAATACTCTGAACTAGGATGTCTCCGACGCCATTGATTTCCAATAGCTGTTCGGCACTTGCATCTTGCAGCTTTTCTATACTTCCAAAATGACGAGCTAGGAGTTGGGCTGTATTTTCACCAATATTTCGGATTCCTAGTGCAAAAAGAACCTTTTCAAAAGGCTGTTCTTTAGATGCTTTGATTCCATCTAGCATATTGGAAATGACTCCTTCTTGGAAGGTATTGGCTTTTAGCTTTTTGATTCGCTCCCGCAATTCATTTGGCAAATCCAAATCAAGCCGAAGGATGATTCCATGAATAGTGCCTTCCTTCTTGCTAGCTTTTAATAAATCTGAAAACTCAACAAGTCTTCCTAGGAATATGTCCAAAACAACAGCTACAGGCACATAATCTTCCATTTTCGGAAGCTCATGATGATCCTTGAGGGTATTGATCAGCAGCTCCACCATCCCCACATTGGAAGGTACTTTCTTTTTCCATTTCCTGATTTTTTCTTGGAAGGCTTTTAATGTCTCAAAAAGTGGGAGCTCGGCAGCTTCCTGCAAGAAATCCTGAATTTGTTTGAATGAAATCTGTTCTGTAAGTGCGAAAAGGGCTTTTTCTAGGGTTATGTAAAGCAAGCCGCTTTCCTCTTTTTCGTATTGGTCATGACTCATTTCCAATCCAAGCAGTTCCTTTTCCTTGGATTCTAGGTCATAGATGTCAGCGTAATTTTTTATAAAATCCTGATCGATCAAAGCCCGAATTCGCTCTGTACCTAAGGAGTCAATATCCATGGCTCGCTTTGAAACAAAATGCTCAATTCGTCCCAGAATCTGTGGAGGACAAGTTTCGGCATTTGGGCAAAAGTGTTTTGCCTCACCCTCTTTTCTTACCAGTTTGGTGCCACATTCTGGACAGGAATCGATGTAATGTATAGGTTTAGCATGAGCTTTTCTCATGCTTACATCCACGCCGGTGATTTTTGGTATGATTTCACCGCCCTTCTCAACAAAAAGGGTATCACCTTCATAGATTCCAAGTCTTTGAATCTCGTTTGCATTGTGAAGGGATGCCCGCTTTACTGTCGTTCCAGCTAGGCTGACTGGTAAGAGATTAGCAACTGGCGTAATAGCCCCGGTTCTTCCTACCTGATAGGTGATAGAAAGTAATTCGGTCTCTGCACTTTCGGCTTTGTATTTATAGGCAATGGCCCAGCGAGGGTTTTTGGCTGTAAATCCCAATTCTTCCCGCTGATCGTAGTCGTTGATTTTGAGGACCACTCCATCCGTTTCCATGGGAAGGTGATGGCGTCCTTCTCGCCATTTCTCAATATATTCAAGTACCTGATTTAGGTTTTTTGCTTTCTGATAAGTTTGGGAGACATTAAAACCCCAACTTTCAATCAAATGAATGGCTTCAGAGTGGGTTTTAATTCCCAAATCTTCACCAAGAAGTTGATAGAGGCAGCAGTTCAGTCGGCGCTTGGCAACAATGCTGCTATCTTGCATTTTAAGCGTTCCGGAAGCTGCATTCCGAGGATTGGCTAGTAAAGCTTCCCCTTTCTTTTCCCGTTCTGCATTTATTTTTTCAAACTCCCGGATTGGAAGGAAAATTTCCCCTCTTACTTCAAATTTCTTTGGAACGTGTTTTCCGGAAACTGTCAATGGGATGTTTTGGATAGTCCGAACATTGGCTGTGACATCATCCCCTTTGGTTCCATCACCGCGAGTTACTGCGCGAACTAATTTTCCATCCTCATACACTAGGCTGATGGCTACTCCATCGAATTTGAGTTCGCAGAAATATTCATAATCAGTTGACCCCAATCCTTTTTCGACCCGCTCATCAAAAGCCTGTAGCTCTTCGATGGTATAGGTGTTTCCAAGAGAAAGCATTTTATATTCATGAACGACGGTTTTGAATTCCTTCGTGATCGTTCCGCCTACTCGTTGACTTGGACTATCAGGGTCTAAAAGATCTGGGAATTCCGTCTCCAAACGGATCAGTTCCTCCAGCAATTGATCGAATTCAAAGTCAGAGATTTCGATTCGGCTTTCCTGATAGTAAAGGTGATTGTGGTAGTTGATTTCTTTGGTTAGTTCGGCGATCCGTTTCTTAGCTTCCTGATGAGTCATGATTTTTAAAATGATAGCTAAATTAAGTCGAAGTTGGAAGCTTGTAAAGTTGTAAGGTGGAAAAGTTTCAAGTAGATTTTACCTTTGCCAAGTTTCATTCCCTGAATTTTCAAATGACTCAAAAATCAAATCAGGAAGCAAAGATCATTGACGCTGCATACGAGCTTTTTTTAGAGAAAGGCTATCGTCATACCACAGTAGATGATATTGCGCAGGCTTTGGGGATGAGTAAGAAAACTTTGTATAAATTTTTTCCCTCCAAATCGGAATTACTGTCAGCTGCTTTTGAAAAGCTAAAACTTCGTATGACAGCCAAGGTGGAGGCGATTTTAGACAACCGCTATATTCCATTTCATTTGAAATTAAAGTCCAGCTTATCGGTTGTTGCGAATTATTTGGCTCCTATTAATCCTGAACTTTTCGAAGATCTTCGAGAGCATGCTCCAGAAGTTTGGGAAGATTTGATGGAGTATATCAATGAATCAGCATTTATGAGATTTCAGCGATTGATTCAAGAGGGAAGGGATCAAGGATTGGTTAAGTCTAACCTCAATGTAGGCTTGGTGGTTATGATGTATGCTAGTGCGGTCCGCTCTTTGCTAGACCCGGAATTTCGAGCAGGTTTTCCTGAATCGATTCAAAAAGACATGCGAATTCCAGCTGCTGATATCTTTGATCAGGCAATTACGATTATATACAATGGAATAATGACAGATGAGGCTAGAGCTGAATTCGAGAATGCCTGATTTGAAAAGATGATTTCCCTATCTTTGCGACCTGATTTGAACGAAACACCCTCCTTTTTCAATGAATAAATCTTTCAAACGCTATACGATTACTTCTGCATTGCCTTATGCCAATGGGCCATTGCATATCGGACATTTGGCAGGTTGTTATGTCCCATCTGATATTTATGCCCGTTTTTTGCGATCCCAAGGCAAAGATGTGCTGTATGTTTGCGGATCGGATGAGCATGGAGTAGCAATTACCATCAAAGCCCGGAAGGAAGGAAAAACGCCTCAGGAAGTGGTTGACCATTTCCATGGCTTAATGAAAAAGAGTTTTGAAGAATTTGGGATTTCTTTTGATCACTATTCCCGCACCTCTGCACCGATTCATCACGAAACTGCTCAGGGATTTTTCAAAGATCTCTACGAAAAAGGAGAATTTTTAGAGCAAAGTACAGAGCAATATTATGATGAGGAGGCGGGACAGTTTTTGGCTGACCGCTATATTGAGGGTACCTGTCCCAAGTGTGGATTTGAAAATGCTTATGGGGATCAATGTGAAAAATGTGGATCTTCGCTAAGCCCTACCGAACTTATTAACCCTCGCTCAAAGCTGAGTGGAAGCAAACCGGTTTTGAAAGAAACCAAGCATTGGTTTTTGGATTTAGCTCGGTATTCTGATTTTCTGAAGAAATGGATCTTGGAAGAGCACGGTAACGATTGGAAAAACAATGTGCTTGGACAATGTCGCTCTTGGTTGGAAGCTGGAGAAGGACTTCAGGCTCGTTCCATGACAAGAGATATGGATTGGGGAATCAAAGTCCCTTTACCAGATGCAGAAGGAAAAGTCTTATATGTATGGTTTGATGCGCCGATCGGATACATTTCTTCTACCAAGGAATGGGCTGCTGAAAATGGAAAGGATTGGGAGCCCTACTGGAAGGATGAGGATACCCAACTGGTACATTTTATAGGAAAGGACAATATCGTATTCCACTGCATCATTTTCCCAGCTATTTTGAAGACGCATGGAGATTACATTTTACCGGACAATGTGCCAGCCAATGAATTCCTAAATCTCGAAGGAGATAAAATTTCTACGTCTAGAAACTGGGCGGTTTGGTTACATGAATACCTAGAGGAATTTCCTGGTAAGCAGGATGTATTACGGTATGTATTGACCGCAAATGCTCCTGAGACCAAGGATAATGATTTCACCTGGAAGGATTTTCAGTCTCGAAATAATTCAGAGTTGGTAGCCATCTATGGGAATTTTGTCAATCGTGCTGTCGTGTTAACTCACAAATATTACCAAGGGGTTATTCCTTTGAGGGGGGCTTTGACAGCTTATGACGAGGAAGTCTTGGCAGCTTTGGCTGAGTTTCCTGAGAAAATTGCTTCTTCCATCGAGCGGTTCCGTTTCCGGGAAGCACTTGGGTTGATGATGGATTTGGCCCGATTGGGAAATAAATATTTGGCTGACACAGAACCTTGGAAAACCATCAAAACGGATGAAAAGCGAACTGAAACCATCCTGAATATTGCTTTGAATATCGCTGCAAACTTGGCGATAGTTTCCGAGCCATTCTTGCCATTCACAGCTGCGAAATTGTATGAATTGTTCGGAATGAGTGAATCAAAATGGGAGTTGGCTGGAAACTCTGAATTGCTTTCTCCGGGAAAAGTAATCGGGAAAGCAGAATTGTTATTCGAAAAGATTGAAGACGAAACCGTAGAAAAACAAGTTCAAAAATTACTAGACGCTAAAAAAATGAATGAAGATGCAAATGCCCCTGTTGCTCCAATGAAGGATATTATCACCTATGATGACTTTGCAAAATTGGATATGCGGGTGGTGACTGTATTGGAAGCTGAAAAAATGCCGAAGTCCAAGAAATTGATCAAGTTGAAAGTGGATACCGGACTTGGCCATCGGACAGTTTTGAGTGGGGTTGCCGAGCATTTTGAGCCTGAGTTTTTGGTTGGAAAGCAAGTGACCATGTTGATCAACCTGGCTCCAAGAAAAATGATGGGAATCGAATCCGAAGGAATGATTCTGATGGCAGAAGACAAAGATGGAAAGTTGAAGCTGCTTGTACCTCACGAAGGTACTGCGAGTGGATCGACGATTTCTTAAGTACCGAGTATCTGGTATCAAGTATCAAAATTAGGCTGTCTCAGATGTTTTTGTCATGTACTCTACGTGGCAGATATAATTTCTGAAACAGCCTTTTTACTTTTTTTTATAAATCAAAACTCTAATTTTTTGATACTTACATCTTGATATCAAAGATCAATGCAAAGGTCTTTTCTTTATCATTCCTCCCTTGGTATCCTTGATTGGATATTGAATCACAAAAGCCTTGGGGTCTATTTTTTCGATTTCTGTTAAGACTCGTGTAACCTCCAGTCGCGTCACTACTGTGAAAAGGACGTTTCGGTCAGGATTTTTTGCTTTTTCTCCAAATCCTCCATCTGCTTTAAAAGCAGTTACCCCACGACCCAAATCATAGGTGACTTTGCTTTTGATGTCATCTGCAAAGTCAGAAATGATCATTACACCAATGTATTCTTCTACGCCATTAATTAGAAAATCCACCGTTCGAGAAGCTGAAAAATAAGTCAACATGGAATACATGGCCGTTTCCAATCCAACCAAGAAAGCTGCAACAATAAAAAGGAAGACATTGAATACGGTTATAAAGTCACCTACTGTCAAGCTGGAGCGACGGGAAACCTGAATTGCCAATACTTCAGTACCATCGATAACTGCGCCACCCCGAATCGCAAAGCCAATTCCACTTCCCAGAAAAAACCCTCCGAAAACAGCAATCAGTAATTTATCAGCTGTAATAATGGGGAGTTCGATATAATGAACAAGAAGCGCGAGAGCGAAAATCGCCAAGGTGCTTTTTACCGCAAACCGGAATGAAAGCTGTTTGTAGCCTAAATAGATGAAGGGAAGGTTGACTAAGATAATCAAGAAGGAAAGATCGATCGGAGTCAAAATTTCTAGTAAGAGGGAAACTCCCATTGCTCCTCCATCAAAAAAGCCATTGGGAAGGAGAAACCCTTTCAGGCCAATACTCGCCATGACTACTCCGATCCCAATGAAAAGCACATCTTTCACCTGCCGCCAAATGATTATTTTTTTAGCCCTAGCTGAATTGGGGATATTGAGGAGTTGATTTACCATTTCCGAAAATAAGAGAAAAATAGGAATTCAGATCTTTTTCAAATTTCTATAAAAATTTAAAGTAAGCTGATTTTCTAGCATTAAATGATCGAATTAATTACTGATTTGTTAAATATTTTATCGTTTTGGAATATTCTGTATTTGTTCTAACTTATTGTGCGACTCTTAATTTTTAAACTGTATGAAGATAGAAGGATATCAATCCAAAGAGCATTACGATGAGATGTTTACACCCGAAGGGGATGTTAGGCCTCATTACCAAGAGTTTTTTCAAAACCTGAAAAAAACGCCGTTTAAAAAGATGAATCATCTCCAGTTCTCTGCTAATCAAACACAGCGAGCAATGGGGATGACATTCAATGTCTATCACGACAATCAGGGTTTGGAAAAAATTCTTCATCTAGACATTGTTCCCCGAATCATCCCAAATGAGGAATGGAAAAAGCTAGAGGCTGGACTTAAGCAGCGAACTTATGCCCTGAATTTATTTCTTCAGGATATTTATAATGAACAAAAAATCCTAAAAGACGGAATCGTTCCCAGTGACTTGATTTTAGGTTCTAAAGATTTTCTGAAGCCTTGTATTGGATTGACTCCTCCCAAAGGAATATGGTGTCACATAACCGGTACGGATCTAATAAAAAATAAGGATGGGGAATATTACATTCTCGAAGACAATTTACGCTGTCCTTCCGGAGTGTCTTATATGCTAGAAAGTAGAGAAATCATCAAGCGAGCTTTCCCCAATTTATTCAATAAAGGTGGGGTAATGCCTGTTTCAGATTATCCTGCCAAGCTTTTAAGAATGCTCCAGTTTCTGAGTAATAAAGCCAAGCCGATTGTAGGAGTTTTGACGCCTGGGATTTACAATTCTGCCTACTATGAGCATTCCTATTTAGCCTTGCAAATGGGAGTGGAGTTGGTCAATGGGGTCGATCTCATTGTGGAGGATAATAAGGTTTTCATGCAGACTACCCATGGATTGCAGCAAATTGATGTGCTTTACAGGAGGATAGATGATGTTTTCCTTGACCCTTTGACTTTCAGACCGGATTCTATGCTTGGTGTTCCTGGAATTTTCAATGCCTATAAAGCTGGAAATATTGCCCTCGCCAATGCTCCTGGAACGGGAGTGGCAGATGATAAGGCTGTGTATGCTTATGTTCCAAAAATCATCAAATACTATCTTGATGAGGATCCGATTCTGAATAATGTTCCTACTTACCTATGCAGAGAGGATAAAGACAGGCAGTATGTCTTAGATCATATTGAAGAGTTGGTTGTGAAAGAAACCAATGCAGCGGGAGGATATGGAATGCTCATCGGGCCGAAAGCCACCAAAGAAGAGCATGCAAAATTCAAAGAATTGATCAAATCTAACCCGAACAATTACATTGCCCAGCCGACACTTTCCCTTTCCACTGTTCCTACTCTTTGTGAAGAAGGAGGGCTGGAGGGACGCCATGTAGATTTGAGGCCCTATATTCTTTATGGAAAGGAGATTGAGGTGATCCCCGGCGCTTTGACGCGAGTGGCACTCAGGAAGGGTTCCTTAGTAGTCAATAGCTCCCAAGGTGGAGGGAGTAAGGATACTTGGGTTTTGTATAATTAATCATCGAAGAAATGTTAAGCCGAGTTGCAAATCATATTTATTGGTTGGGAAGGTATCTGGAGCGAGCTGAAAACTATGCTCGATTCATCGATGTCAATTTTAATTTAATGCAGGATCTCCCTGTCGATTTGAAGGAGCAATGGCAGCCTTTGGTAGCTGCTACGGGAGATTGGGATTTATTCATTTCGAAAAATCAAAAGTTTGAAAAGAATGAAGTCTTGTACTTTTTGGCTTTTGACTTAGAAAACCCCAATTCCATGCTTTCAGCTATTTCCAGAGCTCGAGAAAATGCACGAATCATTCGGGAAAACCTCAGCAAGGAGACTTGGGAAAAAACCAATCAACTTTATATGATGATGCAAGAAGGGGTTGAAAAGAAAGTCTGGAAAAAAGTGGATCCCCGACCATTCTTTGAAAAAGTAAAAAACCAGATTCTTTTAATCTATGGAATAGCTGATAGCAGTGTCGCTCGTGTAGAGGGTTGGTATTTCAGGCAATTGGGACAATTTCTAGAGAGGGCAGATAAAACTTCCAGAATTTTAGACGTGAAGTATCATATTCTATTGCCATCCGGACAAGATGTTGGGACTCCTTTGGACTTTTTACATTGGATGGCCTTATTGAAATCAGTGACAGGTTTCAATACCTATCGGAGAGTGTATGGGAATATTGATCCTTCGAATGTGGTGGAATTTTTAGTCCTGAATAAATATTTCCCGAGGTCCATTTACTATTGTCTCAAAGAGGCAGAATCCTGCCTTCATCATATTTCGGGAAATAAAGATGGAGGTTTTATCAATCCTGCTGAAAAAGCCGCCGGTGAGTTGCGTTCTCATTTGGAGTTTGCCGAAGTAGGGGAAATCATCGACTATGGATTGCATGAGTATTTGGACAATTTGCAAATAAAGATGAATAAACTATCAGATCTGATCGACAGTACGTACTTTCGGCTTCGGGATAATTTTATTTCGCAAAATCAGGATCAATAATGACATTCTGCCTCGGCATCAAGACCAAGCATGGCTTGGTGGGTCTCTCGGATACAAGAATCACCTCTGGAAATGAGACCACTTCTTCCAAAAAGGTTTTTACAGTTAATCGGGAAAAGCATTCTTTCTTTATCATGACTAGCGGCCTGAGGTCTGTAAGGGATAAGGCGATCACTTATTTCTCGGAAGTGATTGAGCAACAGGATGAATCATTTACCAAACTTTATCATGCCGTTAATGAGTTTGGGAATCAAGTCAAGATAGTAGCCAAAGAAGATAAGGAGTTTTTAGAGGGGGCCGGATTGAACTTCAACCTTTATTCCATCATTGGAGGGCAATTGGAACATGACCCTGAACCCAAGTTGTATTTGCTTTATCCTCAAGGAAACTGGATAGAAATCCGAAAGGGGACACCATTCGTAATTATTGGGAATTCAGGGTTTGGCAACCCAATCTTAAAGCGATCATTCCACTATGAGGATTCTTTAGAATATGCGTTGAAATGTGCTTTTTTGGCATTTGATGCTACCCGAATCTCTGCTAATGATGTGGATTTCCCGATTGATACAGTGGTATTGAAGGATGGGGAATATTATACGAAAGAGAAGCGATTTGAACAGAAGGAATTAGAGCATATTTCAGCATTTTGGAATACAAGACTAAAAAAACTTATCACCGAAGTGCCTGCTGATATCCTCAATGAAGCGATATAAGTTTTAGAACTATGCTGATTCAAGTTCATCATCAAACTCACTATACATACACCGAAAAAGTGGGTTTGGGTGTGCATCAGCTTTATTTACTGCCCCAATATCGGCCTCACTTTCGGATCAAAAATCAGGAAATTAAGATAGACCCTCAGCCTGAAGGAAAGCATGATCGACAGGATTTAGCAGGGAATTGGTATCAGCAAGTTTGGTTTTCGGGCGAGACCGATAATTTTCAAATTCAAACCGATTGGGTTTTTGAGCTTTATCCTTTCAATCCTTTCGGATTTATCATTGATCATGATTTAGAACAATCCGCAAGAGAGGATGATTTGCCGATGTTTCAATATCGGAAATCAGAAGAGTTCTCGCGGCCATTTTTAATCAGACCGGAGGCAGTAGATTACCAATCCTTCCTTCTTCCAATCAGGGAAAAGTCAAATGGCTTAGTTGATTTTCTAGTAAATCTAACTCAGGAAATCTATCAGAACTGGCCTCATTTGGTTCGCCATGAGCAAAACATTTGGCAGCCTTCCTTTACATTTTCGGAAAAAAAAGGGTCCTGTAGGGATTTGGCATGGATGCAAATGAATATGCTCCGATCTATGGGACTTGCCTGTCGGTTTGTAAGCGGGTATGCTTTTAACCCCAAGCTGGATGATGGGCATGAATTGCATGCATGGATGGAGGTTTTTCTTCCTGGCGCGGGTTGGATTGGCTTAGATCCAAGTTTGGGTCTTTTGACTGATCACCATTACATCCCATTAGCTGTACATCCGGAACCTTATGAAACCATGCCTGTCAAGGGTTCTTATTTTGGCAAAGCCGAATCAAGCTTACATACTTTTGTAGATCTGAAATTGATCGAGCACTGATTAATTGGCCACAACCGCTAATTTTTCAGGCATTTCAAAAAGATCTTGATCAAAAGTATCCTCTGTCAAAACGACATCTGCAAAACTAACTTGACTTCGAAATCTCTCGGTAGAATCTCCCGCAATCGAATAGCCTGTAATCACTCTCGGAAAAATCAAACCTCCTGCATCGCGATAATCCTCATATTTCATTGCCTGTAGAGGAGGATTGGGGTTATTGAAGAAAGTGACTTTGTATAGCACCCATTCCAACTTGTTAGTTTCTGGATCAATGAGTAGCGTGTATTGATTAGAAGGTCCTGAATGATGACCCTCCTCAAAAGTAGCTTCAAATGCCACATAGTTTTTCCCATTCAAGTCTTGATTTTCAACTTTCTCAACCCTAGCGGCCAAATCCGTTAAAATGTAAGGCATAGCGAAAAAATAGAAGTAGAAATCCTGGTAGAATCTCACAGATGGTCCACCGAAAGCTTGTCTATTTGGACTGATCCAAGTCTTTTCTCCATCAAATCCAATTTGGAAAAATTGTCCATCAATTCTCACTTCTCTAGAATCCAAATTGATGAAATAATTCTCTTGAGTAAGATTTGTTTCATGAAACATGGTGAAGGAAAATGCCTCTGAATTAATCCATTTACTCCAATCTCCATGAGCATCGAGTACTTTTTTAAATTCCTCAGGCTGATCTAATCGAGGGTCTGGCTTTTTTTCTTCACAGGAAATAATTAATAGGGTGATAAATGCGGTCCAAACAAGTTTGGTCAATGAGTTCATGTTTATTCATTTTTTGGATTGGAAAGATAAAGACTTTCGATTCTTTTTCCCTTCTCAATAAGGGATTGAAAAAAGCTTTTTACAGCTTTTATTTTTTTTAGAATTAGTCTTAATAATAAGAGATTTTCTTTTAATTTTGACACAGTCTAAATAAGAATAAGAAAATGGCCCGTTCAAAATCCACTTGGAAAACCGTCCGAAAACTATTCAATGATATTCATTTGTATGCTGGATTGATTTCTGGAATCATCGTGATATTGGTTTGCCTTAGTGGAACGATTTACGTGTATAATACCGAAATCAAAGAATTGGCTGATTCAGAGCGATATTTTGTAGAGCCAACGGGAGAAAAGAGGTCTTTGGACCAATTAAAGAATAGTTTGGAATCCCAATTGAATGGTAAAGTGACCGCAGCATTTGTTCATGAAGATGCGGATCGCTCAGTACAGTTTACACTTTTAAAAGAGGGGGAAAAGGGGAGAGGAACCACCTATTTTGTCAATCCATATAATGGGGAAATTTTAGCCGATAACTCCGAGCGGACCGCTGCTGAGGAGTTTATGAGTACCCAATTTTCGCTACACCGATGGTTATTGATCGATCGCATTGAGGAGCCGATTTTCGAATCCATGAGCAATCGGGATTTGGGTCGTTTGATCAATGGAATTGCCACTTCCTTATTTCTTTTGGGAGTGTTGACTGGGATGGTGATCTGGGTGCCTCAAAAAGTAAAAAGCTGGAAACAAGGTTTGAAAATCAAGTGGTCAGGAAACTGGAAACGTATCAATCATGACCTGCATAATACCCTAGCATTTTATTCTTTGATCGCATTGTTTATCATGTCTGCTACAGGTTTGTTTTGGTCTTTCCCTTGGTATCGGGAAGGCTGGCAAAAAACCTGGGACACCTACCAGCCTCCCCGCGAGGAACAAAAAGGAGAGGAAGCTCAAAAAGTAGTACCTGGACCTGCCTTGGATTTTTCCTTGGACCTGGCTGTTTCAAAAGCAAATGAAACCCTTCCTTACGCAGGAAATCTCCGAATCTCCATGCCTCAATCTGATGCGGAAGCCATTTCTATCAATAAATACCGGACCGGATTTTTTGCTCGAGCTGGAGCCGATCAATTAGCTTTGAACCAAGCAGATTTATCTGTTTCGGAGATTAATTTGTTTTCAGATATGTCAACTCGACAGCAAATTGGTCGGTCAGTAAAAAGCCTTCATACAGGTGAGATTTTTGGAGCTTTTACCAAGTTAATATGGTTTGTAGCATGCCTAATAGCTACCTCACTTCCGATTACTGGAACTTTGATTTGGTGGAACAAACGGAAAAAGAAAAAACCATCCAAGAAGAAAAAGGTGGAGGAAAGGCAATTTGAAATTGCGTAAAGCTGATTGTTTAAACCAAGAATTTAAACTGTCTTATTTTCTTTAAATTCTTTTGAATTCCCACAATCTAAAAATTAAGTAAACTTTAAGATAAATAAGCTTCGTTTTTCACAAAATTCTCGAAATTTTAGGGTATGAGAATACTCGTAGTGGAAGACGAACCGGGAATTTCCAATTTTCTAAAGCAGGGATTGGAAGAAGAAAGCTATGCTGTAGATGTTGCTGATAATGGAAAAGATGGTTTGGAGCTAGCTTTATCGGGAACCTATGACTTATTGCTTTTGGACTGGATGCTTCCTGGAATGAGTGGGATAGAACTTACTCGGGTTTTTAGAAAGGAGCAGCCGACTACGCCCATTATTTTTCTCACAGCAAAGGATACCGTAGATGAAACCGTATTTGGACTTCAGGCTGGTGCCAATGATTACATCAAAAAACCTTTTCACTTCGAAGAATTGCTGGAACGAATCCGGGTTCAACTCAGAAAAAGCCCAGCTCCTGAAAGTATCCTTGAACTTGGAGATATTCAGATTAATCCAGCAGCTCATCAGGTTTGGAAAAATGGAAAAGAAATCTCTCTTACCCAGAAAGAGTTTGCCTTATTGGAATATTTGGTAAGAAATAAAAACCGGGTTTGTCGTCGGACTCGGATTATAGAGCATGTTTGGGATATTCATTTTGAATATAATACTGGAGTAATTGATGTCTATATCAATTCACTTCGAAAAAAATTAAACCTGAATAAGGAAGAGGATTACATTCAGACTATTCGAGGAGTGGGGTATATGGCTAAGGAACCATGAGTATTTCATACAAGGAGCGGATTGCCCGAAGATTGACAGCTACTACTGCCATGATCATTCTGGTGGTTTTTGGGATTATTTATGGGGTGGTCCGATTGACGGTGGTAACCAATATCGATCGGGATCTTCAGCTAGAAACTGATGAACATAAAAGCCAGATTTTTGTGATCAATGGAGAAATCCGATTCGTTCATAAAGGGGAATGGCAGGAAGAGGAACATAGTCAATTGCAGCTGAATCCGATTTTTATTGAGATTGTGGATGCAGAGGGGAATAGCATGGATCGCTCTCCTAATTTGCTCAATAATCACCTCAGTTTTTTTCCGGATCGAGCAGGGAGCGGAGAGGCTTGGACAGTAAAGGCTGGTTCCAGAGAACTCCGACAAATGCAAATTCCGCTATATAATCAAGGGATTATAGAAGGCTATTTGTTGGTTGCTAAGTCCTTCCAGGATGCTCGAGAGACCCTGACCAATCTTAGAAATGTGCTTCTCGTTTTATATCCTCTGATTTTGATTTCGCTTTTTTTGATCATGCGAAATCAAGCGGATCAGAGTATTCAACCTATTCGCCAAATCATTCAAAAAACTAATTTGATTACTCAGTCTAACCTGAATGAACGAATTCCTCTTTCGGGCCCTAATGATGAAATCGAGCAGCTAACTCGCTCTATCAACGATTTGCTCCATCGATTGGAGCAGGCTTTGAAGCGTGAAAAGCAATTTACTTCCGATGCCTCCCATGAGTTGCGGACTCCGCTTTCAGTTCTCAGAGGTACGCTTGAGGTAATGATTCGAAAGCCTCGAACACAAGAAGAGTATCAGCAGAAAATCCAGTTGGCTTTGCAAAGTATAGACCGGATGACTGCTACCATTGAACAGCTATTGGTTTTAGCAAGGGTAGAAAGTGGTCAGTCAATCATCTTGGAGGAGTTGGACCTTTTGGCATTTTGTGAGGATTATGTGCTTCAGAAAAAGCTCAATACAGATCGGGAGATTAATTTTCTTCCTCAAGTTGGTCACCCTATTTTTTTGAAGACAAATGAGAAATCCCTTCAGATCATTCTGGATAATCTGGTTGAAAACGCACTCAAATATTCAGATGAATCTCAGCCTGTTGATTTGATTTTGGGAAAAGAGGGAAAGGAGGTTTTTGTTGAAGTGCAGGACAAAGGCCCGGGGATATCCGAAGAAGATCAGAAGCGAATTTTTGATCCATTTTATAGAGGAGATAGCGTTTTGGGAAGCCGAAAACCAGGGGCCGGGTTGGGTTTAGCAATCGTAAAGAAGCTTTGCGATGAATTGAATATTCAGGTTGCGGTTGAAAGTGAATCAGACAAAGGAAGTAGGTTCCGATTGGTATGGTATACCTGAATTTTAAGGAAATCTTAAGAATATTCTAAATCAAACCTAAGAGTAGGTCGGCATCTTTGTTAGAGAACTTAGATTGACCTATGTTAGATTCGATTATCCGGTGGAGTTTAGCTAATAAGCTACTAATCGGCATTTTTATCATCCTTTGGATTGGATTTGGTATTTATTCCCTGACAAATATTCCAATAGGAGCTGTACCTGATGTGACCAATAATCAGGTACAGGTCATTACTACTTCCCGAAATTTAGCGACCGAGGATGTAGAAAAATACCTCACCTATCCTGTTGAACTGGAGATGGCAAATTTGCCTGGAGTAAAAGAAATCCGCTCTATTTCCAAATTCGGGCTTTCGGTAGTAACCATCGTTTTTGAGGATGATTTGGGGACTTACTTGCCTCGACAGCTCATCGCAGAGCGAATCAAAATTGCTCAAGAGCGGATTCCAGAAGGTTTTGGAAGTCCTTTTATGGGACCTATTTCTACTGGCCTTGGTGAGATTTACCAATACATCATCGATGTTGAACCCGGCTATGAAGATCAGTACTCCATCACCGATTTGCGAACGATTCAGGATTGGGTTGTTCGAAGACAATTAGCAGGAATTCCCGGCGTCGTGGAGGTGAATACTTGGGGAGGTTTTTTGAAACAGTATGAGGTAGCCATCAATCCAGAGCGATTGCGTGCGATGGATTTAAGCATTGAGGAAGTTTTCACCGCTCTTCAAAAAAACAACTCTGTAGCAGGGGGCGGATATATCGAAAAAAGCAATCAAAGCTATTTCATCCGAGGAGAGGGTTTGACGACTTCTTTGGATGACATTGGTCAAATTGTGGTCACGACTCGATCAGGAGTTCCGATTTTTATCCGGGATATTGCTACAGTTGGCTTTGGTGCTGCTAATCGATTTGGAGCAATTACTGCAAATGGAGAGGGAGAGAAAGTGTTGGGCCAAATCATGATGTTAAAAGGAGCCGATTCAAAGCGAACCATTGATTTGGTACGAGAACGCATCTCCGAAATTGAAGGATCTCTACCTGAGGGTATCTATATCAATGGGTTTTTGGATCGTTCCGAATTGATCGGACGGACCACCTTCACGATTGCAGAGAACCTGATTTTGGGTTGTTTGATCGTGATTTTTGTAGTGGTATTGCTTTTAGGAAATATTCGATCAGGATTAGTAGTAGCTTCGGTAATTCCGCTCAGTCTTCTTTTTGCGCTTTCGCTCATGTTCATTTTTGGTGTGGATGCCAATTTGATGAGTTTGGGGGCCATTGACTTTGGAATCATCATTGACGGAGCCGTAATTATTGTCGAGTATATTGCCTATAGATTTACCAAGTCTTCAGATATTTTATCAGGGTTGGCGAAAGAAGATCGAAATTCCGAGCGAGATAAAATCTCCTTTGAGGGGTCTTCAAAGATGATGCACTCCGCCATTTTTGGTCAGATTATTATAATCATTGTTTTCATTCCTATCCTTTCTCTTTCAGGGGTAGAGGGTAAAATGTTCCGTCCTATGGCAGAGGTATTCAGCTTTGCCTTGATAGGGGCAATGATTTTAGGTTTGACCTATGTACCTGTGGCCTCTTCGCTTTTCTTGAAATCTACTGTTCAAGGCCCCAAGAATATTTCTGTTCGGATAATTAAGGCTATCAATAAAGCCTATGATCCTTCTCTTCGATTTGCGCTGGATCATGGAAAGGCTGTCCTGCTTTTTGCTGTAGGGATTTTAGTTTCGGCTATTATGATTTTCTCCTCGATGGGTTCGGAGTTTGTGCCGACTCTGGATGAAGGTGATTTTGTAATTCAGCCTGTTTTGAAAACGGGAACTTCTCTAAATAGTACTGTTGAGACAATCACGAGTATCGAAAAAATACTTCTTGAGTTTCCAGAAGTAAAACAAGTCGTAACCCGTATAGGAGCGGCCGAAATTCCAACAGACCCTATGTCCATGGAAGAAAGTGACGTAATTGTGACTTTGCACCCTCCAAGTGAGTGGACTACAGTAGAGACAAAAGATGAATTGGCAGACAAATTCAAAGAAGCTCTCACTATCATTCCGGGATTGGATTTTGAATTTACTCAGCCTATTGAAATGCGATTCAATGAATTGATTACCGGGGTAAGAGCAGATTTAGCGATCAAGATTTTTGGAGAGGACTTGGATGAATTGCTTCGATTGGGACAGGAAGTGGAGGCAGCTATCCAAAATGTGGAGGGAGCCGCAGATATTATTATGGAAAAAGTGGATGGCCTACCTCAAATGAAAATTGAGTATGACCGTTCGAAAATCGCAAAATATGGACTCAATATTTCAGATTTGAATTCTATAGTGACGATGGGTTTTGCTGGGGAAGCCGCAGGAACCGTTTTTGAAGGTGAGCGGCAGTTTGATTTGGTGGTTCGATTTGATAAGGATTTCCGAAAGGATCTTCAAAGCTTACAAAACACAACTGTAAAACTTGCTGATGGTCGCTCCATTCCTTTTTCGGAGTTGGCGGATATTTCCTACACCAAAGGTCCTGCTAAAATTTCCAGGGATAACACCCAGAGAAGGGTAGTGGTAAGCGTGAATGTCCGAAATCGGGATTTGCAGTCTGTCGTGGATGATATTCAGCAGATTGTCGATCAACGAATTGTTCTTCCAGAAGGCTATCGGGTGGATTATGGTGGGCAATTTGAAAATCTACAACAGGCCCGTTCTAGACTTCTCATCGCTGTTCCAGTAGCTTTAGTTTTGATTTTTATCTTATTGTATTTCGCCTTTTCATCCACCAAAGATGCCTTGATGATTTATTCAGCCATTCCGCTTTCAGCCATTGGGGGAGTTTTCTTACTCTGGGTAAGGGATATGCCCTTCAGTATTTCGGCTGGAGTTGGCTTTATCGCGCTATTCGGGATTGCGGTCTTAAATGGGATTGTGTTGATCGAGCATTTTAAATCTTTGGAATCCAAATTCGATTCGGTTCGTGATTTGGTGATTCATGGTGCCAAAGAGCGGCTCCGACCTGTTCTTTTGACAGCATCTGCAGCAGCTTTAGGGTTTCTGCCAATGGCTGTTTCCGGTTCTGCAGGAGCAGAAGTTCAAAGACCACTAGCTACCGTGGTAGTTGGTGGATTGGTGTCAGCTACCTTATTAACCTTAATAGTCTTGCCGGTTCTTTATTATATGTTTCATCAGACAAAAATCTCATTGAAGGGGGCAGGCAAAAGCTTGGGATTCTTTTTGATCTTCCTACTTGCATCGATAGCCCCG
The DNA here is from genome assembly GCF_004571135.1 of Algoriphagus kandeliae. Classification (GTDB taxonomy): domain Bacteria; phylum Bacteroidota; class Bacteroidia; order Cytophagales; family Cyclobacteriaceae; genus Algoriphagus; species Algoriphagus kandeliae. The sequence continues at coordinate 256,717 of NZ_SPSB01000003.1, read as the reverse complement.
GTTTTTGGACAGGAAGGTTCACCTATTTCTCTTCAGCAAGCTATTCAATTAGCCAATGAGCAAAACGTAGACCTTCAGTCTTCTCGCAAGGCTATGGATCGTTCGGAATCTTTGATCGGTGCGGGATGGGATATAGGCAAAACCTCTATTTCCTACGGATACGACAAAAACGATATTGCCGAAAATGGCATTTATAACCGGGTATGGAGAGTTCAGCAGCAAATAGAGTTTCCATCTGTATATGGTGCTCGGACAGCAATGTTCAGAGCCCAAACAGAAAAGACCAATGCGGAATTTTTGCTGAAAAAGCGAGAAGTAGAAAAGGCAGTAGGGATGGCTTATGTACAGGCTTTTTATTGGCGGGAGTCTATTCGAAATTTGAACTATTTGGATAGCCTCTATGGTCAATTTGCAAGGGCTGCAACCCGGCGTTTTGAATTAGGAGAAAGCAATCTATTGGAAAAACTCACTGCTGAAAGGAAGCTTCAGGAAGTTGGTTTGAGGTTGAGATCCGCAAGGCAGGATTTTGCTACCTCCCTTATCAGCCTGCAACGGCTTTTGAATACTACAGATACCTTGATTTTGGAAGAAGGAGAACCGGATTTAGAATTATTGAACTTGGAAAATCCAGTTCATCCTATGGAACTTTGGATGGAAGCCCAACAAAAGCAAGCCTCTTTTGCGGTAAAGGAAGCTAGAAGAGTGATGCTTCCAGATTTGAATTTCGAACTTTTCCGAGGTACCAATCCGGGTCCGGAAGCCCGAATTTATCCAGGTTTTCAGGCAGGAGTGACAGTTCCCCTGTTTTTCGGATCCTATAAATCCAAAGTAAAAGCAGCCAGTATTTATGAAGAACAACTTGAACTGGAGGCATCTGCACTTTCCTTGACTTTAGAATCCAAAAAAGCTCAACTGGAAAAGCAAATCCAAAAAGCCCAAAGTGTCCTAGAATATTATCAAGAAGAAGGGCGAACCTTGGCTGATCAACTTGAGACCCAGGCAAGCCGGTCATTTCAAGAGGGTGAGATAGATTTTCTCCAATTCGTTCAACTACTAGAAAATTCCCGAAATATTCGGATTCAATACCTGGAAAGTAAACTCGAATACCAATTAGCTACCCTAGAACTTATTTACCTGTCCATCTGATGAAAAAATTTATTCCATATATCGCATCGCTTTTTGTCTTTTCAACCATGATTTCATGTGGGAATTCCTCCAATGAAATGGAAGGAATCGAGGTTGAAGAAGCTGTCTCTTCAGTAGAGCAAATCGAGCTGTCCAATGCGCAATTTGCAGCATTGAATATGGCTTGGGGGAATTTCGAAGAGCGGAATTTCTCCGAGCATTTAAGCCTATTAGGGATGGTTCGGGTCCCAACAGAAGGAAGACAGGAGATTACAGCCATTTATGGTGGATATGTTTCAGACCTCAAATTGATCGAGGGGGAGCAAATTAGAAGAGGACAGGTTCTCTTTTATTTGGAGAATCCAGAGTTTGTCCGACTTCAGCAGGAATATTTGGAATCCAAAGGGCAATTAGACTACCTGAAAGCTGAGTATGAGCGCCAAAAGACACTTTACTCAGAGCAAATATCTGCTCAAAAGAATTTTTTGAAAGCAGAAGCAGAGTACAAGACTACTCAAGCAAAATTGGCTGGTTTGACCAAGCAGTTAGCTATGCTGTCCATCAATGTAGATGCACTTCAACCTGAAAATATCCGCTCCAAAATTCCTGTTTATTCACCGATCAATGGATTTGTTGAAACAATCGATGTTGTTCCAGGATCCTATATCAGTGAGACCACGCGAGCTTTGACATTATTGAACAGGGATCATTTGCATATAGAATTGATCGCTTATGAAAAAGATGCTGCCAAAATTAAGGTAGGACAAAAGGTGCGGATTTCCATTCCTGATCTTGATGTTGATGAAATTGTAGCAGAGGTATATGTAATCAGTCAGTCAATTAATGAAGATCGGCAAGTGATGATTCATGCTCATATTTTGGATGAAGAATTGGAAAAGTCCCTCGTGCCGGGAATGTATGTGGAATCTGAATTGGATTTAGAAGATCGACTGGTGAAAGTTTTACCTGAAACGGCCGTAGTCGAAGTCGAGGATGAAAACTTCATTTTAATTCAACAATCAAAGACTGATTCTGGATTTGTTCTTGAACCTATCAAAGTAAAAGTCGGGATATCTAAAGATGGATTTGTGGAGGTGGTTCCACTTTCTGAATTGGATCCAAATGCGATGATCTTGACCAAAGGGGCATTTAGTCTAATGTAGGTTTTACTTCTTTTGGATTATGGTATTTGAAGTCTAGATTTTATCGATGATATGATATCCTTTCTGAAGATATGTTGCTTTTTTGTTTTTCTATTTGGGCCAGTATTTTCTGTTGCCCAAACAGGATATAAAGACGAACTAGGAAGGGAAATTAGTAGGGATTTTTTTGAACAGCAGATTCTCGAAGGGCCTTATTTTGGGATTCCCGATGGAGAAGGCGGTAAAATGTTAGTTCATAGAATGCCTGTTGGATTGGTAGATGATCCGCGAATTTTTTTTGAAAAAACGGGGCAATTGAAGGCATTTCAAGAAGGTAAAATGCTCCTTGTAATTTACTATCCCGGTAAAGATGAGTGTAATTCCTCTGGTCTAGGAAATAATGCATCTTCATTCCAAAAGGAGCATGAAACTCTGCTCAAATGGGCTAATAAATATGAGGCTACCGAACCCATTTATATTTATTTGGAGCCTAGTGGATTGGAAAAATACCAAGGGTATATTCCTTGGCGAGAGGATCCAGATGATATTTTCCGAAATCAATTTTTTAAATACCCTTATCCTTGCGGGAGCTTCGTTGTCCTACATCCCTCTGGATCATTTCGTGGAATTTTGGGCGGATATCCGCTTTCTCAGATCAATGTGGCTTTAAAGAAGCTGGCAAAAAACTGATAGGGAAAAATTCTCAATTCAACATTTTTTCTGAATGGAAAGCATTGGCGTGGCTTGACTAATCTGTTTATCTTGTATCAACAGCCTCGAACACTATGAAAAAACTCTTTCTATCCATTTTCACCCTTTTCGTTGGGTTTTCATTGTACGCCCAACAAGGACATCGAATAGAAGTGGAGATCAAAGACTATGATCAGTCTAACTTATACCTGGCCTACTATTATGGGGACAAACAATACGTGAAGGATACCGTTCAGCGAGACGCGAATGGGAGGTTTGTATTCAAAGGGGAAGAGGCTTTAGAGCCCGGGGTTTATATGGTGGTTATGGAGCCGGAGAATAATTTTTTTCAACTCATTGTGGATGAGGATGAACAAAATTATTCCCTCTCAACCTCCAAGGATAATTATGTACAGGATATTTCCTTTCAATATGCTCCCGATAATGAATTGTTCTACGAATACCTTCAATTTTTGGAAGAAAAACGTCCTCAGGCAGCACAGCTTCAGGAAGAACTTTCAAATAGTTCCGACGAGGTGGCCCAACAAAATATCCAATCTCAACTCGATCAAATCAACCTTGAAGTCCGTGAATATCAGGATAAGTTGATTCAGGAACATCCGAAAAGTTTTACTGCTGCAATTATCAAAGCCAATTTAGCGATTGACTACCCTGAATTTGAAGGAAGTCCTGAGGAAGTTCAGATGAGTCAATATCGCTATACAAAGGATCATTACTTTGATAATTTGGACCTATCTGATCCTCGAATGCTGAGGACTCCTTTTCTATTCTCTCGAATTGATAATTATGTTCAGCGGCTAACTTATCAGAATCCAGATTCTCTAATTCAATCCATAGATTGGATTTTAAATGAGACCAAACCGGCAGAGGAGACCTTTAAATTTTACTTGATTCATTTTTTAAATACTTACGCTCGATCCAAGATTATCGGAATGGATGCAGTTTACGTCCATCTTGCCTTGAATTATTACGCTACAGGGCAGGCTGATTGGACGGATCCAGAGCAATTGGAGAAGATTGTTAGTAATGCCAAAACGCTTGAGCCATTATTGATTGGGAAAGTCGCTCCTGACCTTAAACTTCAAAGGCCAGATGGATTACCTGTTAGATTGCATGAGGTAAATTCTCCCTATACCGTGCTCTATTTTTGGAGGTATGATTGTGGTGCTTGTAAGACTTCAACTCCGATTATGAAGCGCTTTTTTGAAAAATATAAGGATCAGGGAGTTCAGCTTATGGCTGTTTGTATGAAGACAGGTGATGAGGTTGGAGGCTGTTGGGATTATGTAAACGAACAAGAAATTGGAGACTGGCTTCATACTGTAGATCCAAATGGAACTGCCCAAGTTCATGCTGTTTATGATGTGAAAAGTACCCCGACAATTTACATCCTGGACCAGGAAAAAAGAATAGTCCTAAAACGCTTGGGAGCAGATCAATTGGATGAAGTGATGGGGCAGATTTTGGAAGGAAAACGATAAATCACTTCATTACAATCTCATCAGGCCAAGGAGCTGGGTTTCCTGTTTCGATGAAATTGGGACGTTGACCATTTACACTTCGTAGGTAATCCCCGAGTTCAGCGGCAAGTTCTCTAACTATTTCAGGATTTTGACTGGCAAGATTATTTTCTTCATGAATATCTTCTGTAAGGTTGTAAAGCTCCAGTTTTTGGTCTTTATACCAATAAATTAGCTTCCAATCTCCCTTTCGAATAGTGCTGGTAGAACCAATTCCCGGACCAGTACCTCCCCATTTGTTAGGATAATGCCAAATAAGACTTCTTTCGGGTAGACTTTGATTCAATTCTTGCTTTAAATTTGGAACAAATGATTTTCCATCGATTGATTGGATAGGCTGATAATCTTGTATCCCGGCGATTTCCAAAATACTGGGAAAGAAATCCTCGATAATTACAGGGGATCCCGATTTCGAACCAGGTTGAACTTTTCCCGGCCAACTTACAATCATTGGAACTCGTGTCCCACCTTCATAAGCTGAGCCTTTTCCGCTTTTTAATGGCCAATTGTGAGTATGAGGTTCACCACCGCGAGCATGAGCACTAAGCCCACCATTATCCGACATGAAAAGAATGATCGTATTATCAGCCATTCCATTTTCCTCCAAATAATCCATCAATTGACCCAGGCTATTGTCCATTCCTTCTACCATGGAAGCATAGCGTGCCTCTCGCTCATCCAAGCCCATTTCCTTGTATTTCTGAAAGTATGGATGATGAGGTTCTAAGGGTACATGAACTGTGTAATGTGCCATGTAGAGGTAGAAAGGTTTATTATTTCCACGAGCTTGATTCAAAGCCTCGATGGCTTCAAGCGTTAGAGCGTCTGTTATGTTGATAGGCTTTCCATGGTATTTTTCCAAACCGGGTACGTTCCAGGTTATATCATTGGTGGAGCTAGCGTAATTATTTTCTCCCTGATAGGAAGCGGGTGCTCCAGCTTCATGTCCTGCGATGTTCACATCAAAACCCAGATTTAATGGGTTTGCTCCGGGTGTTCCTCCAGCCCCCCAATGCGCTTTGCCTGCATGAATGGTGTAATAGCCGTTGTTTTTTAGAATTTGTGGGAGAGGGGTGGCATAGATCGAATTTTCTATGGTATCCACTGCTTGAAGCCCATTGACATTCCAACTTGGCATTTGGAGCACTGAATCCTTGCTGTCAGTGGAGGTATTGTATCGAAGGGTCCAATTCGTAACACGATGCCTAGCAGCATTCATTCCTGTCATGAGACTTGTTCGGCTGGGAGAACAAACCGCATAAGCGTAGGCTTGTGTGAAAACCATTCCCTTAGCAGCCAGTCTTTCCATATTTGGGGTTCTATACAGTTCATTGAAGTGCGTCTTTTCTGACCAAAAAGGAACCGATGTGTCCTGCCAACCCATATCGTCCACTAGAAAAAATATGATGTTTGGGGATTGCTTTTCTTTTGATTGACAAGCGCTTAGAAAAGTTATGATGAGAATGAGGAAGAATAATATAGGATCGCTTTTCTTATCCATACATGTTTTTTTAATTGACTGAAAATCAATGTGTGTTTTGAGTTTAGGTTATCCTATTCAGTGCAATTGGTTTAAATTTTTACATTTTCCGTATCAATTCGGCTGCAAGTTGAATGTTTTCTACCGAAGAAAACCGCTCGTGTTTGACCTCATGATGGACTTGTTCATGAACCCAAGTGATATGAAAAGGAATATGAATCGCATGACCTCCCAATTCCAGTACGGGTAGAATATCTGACTTCAAACTGTTCCCTAACATAACGAAATGCTCAGGATCCACATCTAAATGACGGATCAGCTTCGCAAAATCTTCTGTCCGTTTTTCACTCATTATTTCAATGTGGTGGAAGTATTTTTCCAATCCCGATTTTTTCAGTTTCCGCTCCTGATCTACCAAATCCCCCTTGGTAGCAAGTACCATCCTAAAGTCACCATTAAGGTTTTGGAGTACCTCCTCAACCCCTGGAAGTAAATCCACAGGTTTTTCGAGCATTTCTTGACCAATTTGGATTACCTTTTCAACAAGCGAGATTGGTACTTGTTGATTGGAAATCCGCATGGCGGTCTCGATCATGGACAGCATAAAGCCTTTGATTCCATAACCATACATTTTCAAATTGCTGATTTCGGTATGATATAATTCTTTGAGAATGGCATGGGCCGGCATAAAGTCTTCTAGAAGTGAGCAGAATTTCTCTTCAGCTTCCCGAAAGAAGGGTTCATTTACCCAAAGGGTATCATCGGCATCGAATGCAATTACTTTAATGGACATTAGTCTAGGTTTTTTATCCAATCTAAAAGCGTGTTTCTCCAATTTTCAACTGCTCCTCGTCCCATTCCAAAGGCAAAGCCATGCCCACCAGTAGGATAGATGTGAAGAGATGCTTTCACCTGATTTGCATGTAGGGCCTGATAATAAAGCGTGCTGTTTTCCAAAGGAACAGCTTGGTCATCTTGGGCATGAACAAGAAATGTAGGCGGGGTATTTTCGTCTACGTTCAATTCATTTGAAAAGCGCTCAACTAATTTAGGATCAGGGTTTTCTCCTAGAAGATTTTTCTTAGAACCACCATGGGTAAATCTATCATTGAAAGTAATGACTGGATAAACCAAAATAGAGAAATCTGGTCTTGCTGATAATTGATCGATGGAATCCAAATCCCGGTCAATGGAGTGTTCATATTGGGTGCTTAGTGTGGAGGCTAGATGTCCTCCAGCTGAAAAGCCCATGATGCCGACTTTTTCAGGATTAAGATTCCAATCGGAAGCATGATGCCTCACCAAGCGGATTGCTCGCTGGGCATCGAGCAGAGGTACCTCCTTGGGATCTGTCAAGGATTTGGAGATGGGAAGTCTATATTTCACTACAATCCCAGCAATTCCCTGTGAATTCAGCCATTTTGCAAAGTCAGTTCCTTCCCAATCATATGCTAAAATACCATAACCTCCTCCCGGAAAAATTACTACTGCTTCTCCAGTAGCAATTTGTTTGGTAGGTAAATAAACCTCGATTGTAGGCTGTTGCACATTGGAAATTCGAAGAATTCCCTCGTGAACTGCCTCTTCTTTTAGGTCCATTTCTTTTTGCAGGGGAGGAGTTCCTTCCCAAATTGGGATGATATGATTTTGTGCCAAAGAGATTTTTGCTAAAAACAGCAAGATTAGAATTGCCCCAAATCGTTTCATATAAAGGTCATTTATTTATCAATTGCATTGAATTCAAAAATCCTCTCCATCAAAGCCCATCTCCAATTGAGAGGTGTTCCGGGTAAATTTGTTTGATATTGCCCAACGAATGCCTCCCATTTCTGCACTTTTGGATTGGCATTATCCAATTGTGCCTTTTTCTCAAAAGAAAAATCATCATCTGTTTTCATAAACATGGTAAGTCGATTTCGCCAGCGATAGATGCTCATTTCGAGAATTCCAGAGACTCGAATACTTTCCAAAATATCTGGTGAAACCGCCTGATGACACGCTACATATGCCTCAATTGCTTCAGGTTCATCTTTCAAATCGCAAATCAACACGAAAGTCTGCATGCCTATTTTGTTTAAATTTTTCTGACCCGTATTGCGAATAGTGAAACCATCAGAAAGCAGAGAAGTGGCAATATGAAAGAAAAGCGAACTTCCGATACTCCAAGAATTTCGATATCGGTATATCCGCTTCCTCCCCAATCCAGAATGAATCCTTGCAAGGTTGGCATGATCGCTCCTCCAACAATAGCCATAACAAGAAATGCAGCTGCAAATTTGGAGTCTTCTCCCAATCCCTTCAGTGCAATTCCATAGATTGTGGGAAACATCAGGGACATGGCAAAGCTGATTCCTACCAAACTATAAAGACCAGCCATTTCGGGTAGGAAAATTGCCCCCAGGGTGAATCCAATTGCAAGAATTGAAAATATGGTGAGCAACTTTGGTCCTGAGACATAGCGTAGAAGAAATGTACATACCCATCGACCTAGCAAGAAGACAATTAGCGCTGCATAACCATAATTCACCGCAGAAGCATTATCGATTCCCATGGCTTCAGCGTATTGGTAAATGTAGGTCCAGACCATGATTTGGGCACCTACATAAAACATTTGTGCTAAGGTTCCTTCCACAAAGTTCCGATTGGAAAAAAGTCTTTTCATGGTAGGCCAAAAGTCAATTTTACCTGAATTATCCTTGTTTTCAGGCATTTTGACCATGGCAATCAAAACCAAGATTCCCAAAACCACGAGTCCCAACATCACGTAAGGATCTCGAATTACCATCAGGTCATTGGTTCGGATCGCTGCTTTTGCGGATTCCTCTAAACTTTCATAAATGATTAACCCATTTTCATCGGTTGCATTGGATTGCAGGGAGTTGAGGATGAACTGCTTCGCTACAAATAAACCTGCCAAAGCTCCCATGGGATTAAATGCCTGAGCTAGATTCAATCGTTGGGTGGCTGTTTCTTCCGGCCCCATGGAAAGGATGTAGGGATTGGCTGTCGTTTCTAAAAAGGCTAATCCAAAAGTGAGGATGTACAAAGAGGCTAGGAAAAAGCCATAGCTTTCCCAAGAAGCAGCAGGATAAAATAATAAGGCTCCAAAGGCATAGAGTCCCAATCCCAGTAAAACACCTGTTTTATAGGAGTACTTTTTGATAAAAAAGGCAGCCGGAAGAGCCATGGTGAAATAACCTCCGTAAAATGCCAATTGCACCCAGGAGGCTTGTACATTGTTGAGTTCCAATACTCGCTTAAAGGCAGCCACCATGGGGTTGGTAATATCATTGGCAAAACCCCAAAGAGCAAAAAGGGAGGTGATTAAGATAAAGGGGATGAGAAGCTGTTTGGGGACAAGTTGGGCTTTGGATTTCATAAGGCTCGGTCAAGATGGGTATAGCCACCATCTACAAATAGATGTTGTCCAGTGATGTGAGAAGCTTTTTCGGAAAGTAAAAAGACAACCATAGATGCGATCTCCTCAGGTCGCGTCATTCGCTTTTCTAAGGGAATTCGATCAGTGATCTCCTTCAGTTTGGAGTTGGGATCGGGAAAAGTTCCCAGCCAATTTTTATACAAGGGAGTCATTACCTCGGCAGGAATAACTGCATTCACACGAATGTGATAAGGGAGTAATTCTGCAGCCCATTCCCGGGTTAGCGCAAGTTGGGCTCCTTTGGCAGCTACATATCCAGATGTTCCTCCCTGACCTGTGATAGCCGTTTTGGAAGAAATATTTACAATACTTCCTTTGGTCGCTTTCAAGTAGGGCAGTGCAAAATGAGCTAGGTTGTAATAATGAAGAAGGTTTTTGGATAGGGAATTCAAAAATTCTTTGGGGGTTCCGTTTTCAAGGCTGATTCCATCATTTGCTCCGGCGTTGTTAACAAGGCCATGAATCTTTCCGAATTTTTTGATGGCTTGTTGTATTACATTTTCTGTATCATCTTCATCGGTTAGTCTTATGGGAATATGAAGTGCTTTTCCATGAGCTAATTCTACCAATTGCTGACCTTCAGGTGAAGGGTCAATGATTACCGGAATGGCCCCTTCTTCAATTAATGTTTTGCTGATGGCCGCTCCAATTCCTTTAGCGCCTCCGGAAATCAAAATGATATGATTTTGAAGATTTAGATTCATGCTTGAGGGATTTTATAGAATTTCATGGCAGTTAAACCCAATATTTGATCTTTCTCCTGGAGAGAAAGGGTAGAAGTAAAGTCATCTATTAATCTCCAAACGGATTCATATTTACCGGTCACCAAACAAACCGGCCAATCACTTCCAAACATCAATCGATTCGGACCAAATAGTTCAAGGGCAATTTCGAGGTAGGGCAGGATTTGCTCCTTTTTCCATTTTTTCCAATCTGCTTCAGTGATTAATCCTGATAGTTTGGCATAAATATAATCACGCTCGGCTAGGGGTTTCATGGTCTTTTTCCATTCTCTCCATTCTCCATCTTTGATAAAGGGTTTTGCCAAATGATCAATCACAAAAGCATGCCCTTCACATTTTTTGACCAATTCCAAAACAGCCGATAAATGTTGGGGGAAAACCAAAATATCATAGGTAAGGCCTTTGGAATGGATAAGTTTGAGCCCTTGGATAAATTCATCTCGAAGCATGTATCTAGGGTCTTTTGCCTGTAAAATTTCCCGAAAACCTTTGAGTTTGGAAAAATGGTTGTAATGATCCAATGTTTTATTCAGATCAGGAGAACCAATATCCACCCAACCAACTACAGCCTGAATCCAGTCATTTTCTTCGGCTAAATCCAACAAAAAGTTAGTTTCCTGTAAGCTTTCTTCTGCCTGTACAGCCACGCATCCATCTATTCCTGTCTGATCCAAAATCGGTTTCAGGTCTTTAGGTAAAAAATCCCGACGAATGGATTTCATGCTTTCATCGATCCATTCATGTCTTTGCGGGTGATATTTCCAAAAATGCTGATGGGCGTCTATTCTCATGCCTCAGGGTCGTTCATAGCCACTTGTCTGGAACTTCCCAAGCCTTCAATTCCCAATTCTACCACATCTCCATGTTCCAAGTAGCGAGGTTCTGGTTTTAGGCCCATTCCTACTCCCGAAGGAGTTCCTGTTGAAATCACATCTCCCGGCAGCAAGGTCATGTATTGACTGAGGTGAGAAACTATTGTTGGGATATCGAAAATGAGATCTGAGGTATTGCTGTCTTGTAGAATTTTCCCATTTAACTTTAACCAAAGGCGCAGATTATGAGGATCAGCAATTTCATCTCCTGTAACCAAATATGGCCCAAGGGGAGCGAAGTTATCTGCGCTTTTTCCTTTTACCCATTGTCCGCCATGCCGAAGCTGAAAATCCCGCTCGCTAACATCATTGTGAACCGCATAGCCAGCCACATAGTCCATAGCGTCTTCAACTGATACATATTTGGCTCGTTTTCCAATAATTACTGCAAGTTCTACCTCCCAGTCAGTTTGTTTAGAGTTTTTTGGAATAAAAATGGGATCATAAGGACCGCTCAGGGAAGAGGTAGCCTTCATGAAAATTATTGGAACTTCAGGAACTTCCATACCTGCTTCTTCGGCATGTTTTCGATAGTTCAGCCCAATGCAAATAATCTTTGATGGTCTTGCTATAGGAGATCCGATTCGAGCGTTTTTTGGAACTTCAGGCAAGGAATTTTGATGATCAACCAGCCAGTGTCTTAAGCGATAGAGACCTTCATTGGCGAAAAAACTTTCGTTCCAATCTTCCCCAAAATCAGAACAGTCTAAGTTCTTTCCGTCTGCTGTTTGTATTCCAGGCTTTTCCTGTCCTATGGGGCCAAATCGAAATAGTTTCATAGTGAGTTTTTGAAAGGTATATAGGGACGAATTGAATTTACATTTTTAAGTGTAGGAAGCCACCGTCAATGTTATAGTTGGCGCCGGTGATAAACCCGCTAGCATCCGAGCTGATAAAGTAGGCTAGTTCTGCAATTTCTTCCGGTGAAGCCATTCTTCCTATGGGTTGGGTAGCAGCCAGTTTTTCAAACATTTCCTGTTCTTGACCCGGATAGTTTTTAGAAAGAAAATCATCCACGAATGGGGTATGGACCCGTCCAGGGCTGAGGCAATTGCACCGGATTCCTTTTTCTACATAATCTCTTGCTATGCTAAATGTCATGGAAAGTGCGGCCCCCTTTGTCATGCTGTAAGCAAATCGGTCTGGTAATCCCATGGTGGCCGCCACAGAGCACATGTTGAGAATAGAGCCTCCTCCATCCTGAATCAATTTGGGTAGGACTGCTTTGGTGCAAATGAACATACCTTTGACATTCACTTGGAAAAGGCGCTCAAAATCCTCCTCGGTAGTATTTTCAACTTTTCCGATATGTGAGATGCCCGCATTGTTGATGAGCACATGGAATTTACCGGGGTGCCGTTGAATATGATGGTTGACAGAATCAAAGTCAGTTACATCAGCTTGCCAAAAATTTACTGAATGACCTTTTTCCTGCTCATCATGCATGACCTTTTCACCTGCAGGAACATTGGAATCGATGAAATAAACCTGGCTTCCTTCTCTGGCAAATTTTTGTACCATAGCTAGCCCGATTCCGCTTGCCCCTCCCGTAATTAGGATGGATTTGTTCTTCATAGGGTTAAAATCAAAATTTATAAATGGATTATTTTCCCGGTTTTTACTGATTCATCACAGGCAAAGGCAATTTTCAAACTGTTCAAAGCATCTTCCAAATGGTCTGTTAGATCCAGATTTTCTTGGATGGCTTTTAGAAAATAGGCCTGTTCTCGATCGCAGAGCTCTTGATGCCCTGGTTCATCCTTCATATTGATCCATTCGTCCTCTTTGGTGAAATGATTTTTATCGTCTATATCGGCATGATGAACTCGAATGGATTCTGTTTTGGTATGGGAATCAACATCATCCGATTTGCCACTGCTACCTGCATCTTTTGCTACGATTGAGACTGATCCTTTTGGCCCAAACACATCTTTGATGAAGAATGCGGTTTCCGATATCATGGGCCCCCAACCAGCTTCATACCAGCCTACTGATCCATCCTCAAAACGAATTTGGAGTTGTCCATAGTTGTAGTTGTCTTTTGCAATATCATCTGTCAGTCGAGCGCCAATTGCAGAAACTGTCATTGGCTTAGATCGAGTCATTTGGCACATCACGTCGATGTAGTGTACCCCACAATCCACTATAGGGCTTAGACTCTTCATCAGGTTCCGATGAACATCCCACATGAAACCATGACTTTGCTGATTGAGATTCATGCGCATTACCAAAGGTTTACCCATTTTTTGGGCTTCTTCAATGAAGCGAATCCAAGACGGATGATGTCTTAAAATATAACCAACAACTACTTTTTTGCCTGTTTCTTTGGCTTTGTCAATGATCCGCTGACTTCCTTTAACCGTATCCGCCAATGGTTTTTCGATAAAAATATGGCAGCCATGATCCAGGGCTTTTAAAGCAAATTCCTCATGAGTATCGGGATAGGTGGAAATACATACAGCATCTGGCTTAGTCTCTTTCAAAGCAGTATCCATATCCTCAAAAAGTGCATAATCAGCGCCTAATTTTTTATTAAGCCTAGATTTACTTTCTCCCCTGGATACCAATCCGCAGATTTCAAATTCAGGCATGTGATGATAAGCAGTTGCGTGGGAAGCCCCCATATTTCCACAGCCAATTACCAAGATTCGAATGGGTTTATTCATGATTTAATTTTCTTGGGTGATAAGCTTTTCTATTTCGGTTGATGTGAGGTATATGATATTAATATCCAATGTAATAGGTGTCAAAGGTTCATCACTTTCGTCTCTTTCAACTTGGACGATTTGATCGACGATATCCATTCCTTTGATGACTTTACCAAAAACGGTGTAGTTTCCATCCAACCGATGCAAACCGTCTTTATTTTGGACTATGTAAAATTGGCATCGTGCTGAAAGTTTTTCGGCATTATCATCTCTTCCAGCACCGACCGCTCCATATACATGGGTTAGTTCTGGGTGAAATTCCGGTGCCAATAAATACTCCGGATCATTAAAACCTTCGGGAGTATCAGGACATCCTCCCTGAGCTACAAAATCTGGCATTACTCTGTTGAATGTTAAGGAATCCCAATATCCTGCTTCTGCAAGTTGGATGAAGCTATCTCGATGATTGGGGGTTCGATTATCTAATTGAATTAAAATTTCTCCCAACGGAGTCAAAATTTGACCCACAGGTATTTTTTCATACTGTAAATGTGTGAAGAGCAGGCTTACAATAAACCAAATGAGATAATGGTGCATAATTGATGGTAATTGGGTTAAAAAAGAATTGAAACCCAAGTGAGGATTTCAATTCTTTTTTAAGTTACACGATATCAATAAAAGTGTCCAGAATTTGGTGGAATTATTCCTTATTAGGAAAAAAATATCTTCAGGAAATAGTCACTACTTTTCGCTTATTGTCTACCGGATTGGCATACATGGATAAGTATTTCTCGACTTCCTCTGGATTTTTGGAGTTGATTTTTGCCTCAATTCGCTTTTCAAAATCTGTCTTTTCCTTTTCGGTGTAATGGGACTTGAATTCCTCCTTGGCGTGTAATAAATCATGGGCGATGAAATTGCTAGGCCAAAGCCGATAACCAGCCCAGATTTTCTCATCCATTATTTCAGCCAGTTGGCTTAATTTTTCTGATAATGGAATTTCCTGACCGGCGATTTTGTCGATATCCTCATTCAAAAATCCATTTATTGAAATATGGATTCGTTTCTTAGTTCCGATGATTCCTCTAAGCAAATTCAAAAAGTCCTCATTTTCACTTTTGATGTATTTTTCATCCCTTGCTTTTGCAATCAATTCCGGGATTTTCAGCGTATCTGTAGGATCGTATTCGTAAGAAATGGAAACTGGGACTAGCTTGACTTTTTGAAAGTATACGAAGGGATCAGACCCTTTTTCTGCCAAAGTCAGCATTCGAAGCACTCCCTTATGAGTCAAATCATTGCCATCTTTTGTACGGCCTTCCCGCTGAGCTATCCAAACGGAGCGATTTTCATGAGTCAGAGAGTTGAAAATATATTCCGATGCCAATTGTGAACTCTCCAAAAGTTCCCGGCCTTTCAGCCCTCTTTTGATGGCAAAGTTTCGGTTTAGTCTGGAAAGCGTGAGCAAGAATGGCTTTTTGATCAGATTATCTCCGATTGCAGAGGTAGTCATCACCAAGCCATTTTCGTAAAGACAAGCATTCAGCAGGGAAGTATCCAAAATAATATCCCGATGATTAGAGACGAACAAATAGGCGGTGTTTGGCTCCAATTGCTCAAAACCCGAGGTGCTTAATCCATCGGAGGTTCTTTCCAGTACTTTCATGAGTCCTGGGTAGATGAAATTTATCTGAAAGTCCCGAAGAGAATGGGTATGACGCATCAGCTCTTTCCATAAGCCTGTTTTGTCCTCTGGAAAGGTGAATTCCATCATGGCTACCAACATGGGATCGTCTAAGATTTCCAAGATGGCCTTATTCGCTTCGGCATCAAAAAAAGGTCTTATTGAATCAAATTTTGACATAGTCTGGGATAATAAACTATCACAAAAAGCAAAATTAAAGGAAGAATTCCGATTGCTTTCTTTTCGATTTGTACTGCTTGAATTGTTGGTTCTTAATTTCTCTGGAGATATCTATCAAAGAAAAGTAAGTGTACAGGAAGTGCCTCTGTCCAATATTTCCAAGTATGTGCCCCTGGTCGCTCGATATATTCATGTGGGACTTTTCTTTCTAAAAGCATTTCTCGCAATTGACGATTAGTTTTGATCAGAAAATCATCCACTCCGCAATCAATAATGATAGCATGCCCATTTTGTTGGATTTGTTCTACCAATCCCACAATGGTGTATGGGTTGAAATCAGGGGCTTCGTAATTCAAGTCCTCCCCAAGCATTTCTTTTTGACCTGTTCTTCGAAGATTTCTAAAATCATCCGGAACCTCCCAAAGCCTCGTATCAATATTCATAACGCCTGACATAGTACCGACCGCAGTGAAAAGCTCAGGATGCTTTGCCGCCAACATCATCGCTCCATGACCGCCCATTGATAATCCTGTAATCGCTCTTGATTCTTTTTTTGCTAAGGTTCTGTAATTTTTATCGACGAAAGGAATCAATTCCTTAACCATATAACTTTCATATTTTACGGAGTCCATTTGGGGACTATCATAATAATAACTAGCGGGACCTACTCCGGGAGTTACAATAATTACTTGATATTGATCTGCTAATCGGGGGACCAATCCAGGTTCGGTCACTTTTTTGTGCCAATCGCTGAAGGAACCACTTCCACCATGTAGGAGGTAAAGGACAGGGTAGTGATTTTCTCCTGAAAAATAACTGCCTGGTACAGTTACTGCGGCTCTCAGAGCTTTATTCATGAATTGGCTTTGAACTTCAACTGTGTCAACTTGGCCGAATAAAGCGATTGGAAGGAGAAAAAGGATTACTAATATTTTTTTCATAATGCAGGAGGGCGTTTTAAGGTTTGAGGAATGTTCTAAAGATTCAATTGGGGAATTTATAAATTATCAAGCAATCCAAAGGAGGGAATTTGATAGTTGGGAGAATACTTCCTTTGAAGAATTAGTATATTCCCTTGTGAATGAATTAAGACCATGGAAAAACTCAAAAAGACGGCATTTTTTCTGATCATCATTGTTTTTGGTTCAATTGTCCTCCGGGAAGGCTCTTTCATTTTGGTGCCCTTAGTCTGGGGGGTATTTTTTGCATTTGCACTTTCCCCACTATCCGATTGGATGGAGCGGAAAAAAATACCGAGGAGTTTGGCAATTATTTTAAGCATTTTGATTGTCATCTTGGTTGCAGTGGGGCTTGTATATGTCTTGCTCAACCAAATGATAGGCTTGATTAAGGACATCCCTGAGATAGGAGATAATTTTGTCCAAAAGGTGGGTAGATATATGGAACAGCTCAATGCCATGCTCGGCGGACAGGTGGTCTTTCCTGAACATCAAGGTGAGCTTTGGTCCATTCTAAAGGTTGAAAATCTGAATAGCACCTTGTTTGAGACTGGCAAATCATTGACACTTGCTGGAATCATCCCGCTCTACATTTTTCTTTTAATGTATTATAGGGATTTTTTCGTGGCGTTTTTGATTAGATATTCTGAAAAAAGTAAAGAACGAATCCTTACTTGGGCAAAGGACTCTGGTCGGGTGATTCAATCTTATCTGACAGGAATGATTTTGGTTACCATTATTGTAGCTATTCTATCCGGGATTTTCTTTTTCCTGATTGGGGTAAAATACTTCTTATTGTTTGCAGCATTTATTGCCATTATGAATTTGATTCCTTACGTGGGAGTAGTTGTTTCTTCTCTTATCGTTATTTTGTACGTTTTCTTAACCACGGATTCTGTCCTTTTCCCACTTTTGACCCTTGGGGTATTATGGAGTATTCAGTTATTGGAAAATAACATCATTACACCTTGGATAGTGGGGGCACAGGTAAGAGTCAATGCATTAGCGGTGATATTGGCCATCTTATTAGGAGGCTGGCTTTGGGGGATTTCTGGAATGGTCTTATTTATTCCTTTGGTAGGGGTGCTGAAGATTACTTTAGAGCGCAGTGATGGCTTGGAGGCATTTGGTTTTTTGCTGAGCGATTCAGTCCCAAAGAAACCTCTGACAGGTTCAAAAAGCTGGTTTTTTTGGCTAGGCAAAAAAAATCCTCATTCCGACTGATCGAAATGAGGATTTGGAGCGGACGAAAGGATCTGAACATTGACACCCGAGGTCGCTCTCGCCTGATGACCGTGAGTCTACTATTTTCACCATGTCCGCAGTAAAATATTAAGTCGGGGTGGCAAGATTCGAACTTGCGACCTCCACATCCCAAATGTGGCGCGATAACCGGGCTACGCTACACCCCGAATATTTTATTGCTTTAGAAGATAAATCTCCATTTGAGATTTATTTCAATTTTTCTCCGGCACATGCAGGAAGTTCAGCAGAGAGTGGGGGATTCGAACCCCCGGTACGGTTTGACCCGTACGACAGTTTAGCAAACTGCTGGTTTAAGCCACTCACCCAACTCTCTGTAGGTTTTTCCCTAGCTTCCCTTAACGGAAGTCGTTTTGGACTGTTGCCAAATGAGTCGCAAATATAGTTTAATTGACAAGATTAAAACAAGTTAATTGAGATGCTTCTAGTCTCCTTTTTGTAAATATTTTATAACGTCCTCATTTTCAAATTGATTTTCCGACAATTTTCTTCAAAAGTTAAAAATTACCCAGTTTATGGGATTTTTGGTTTCTGACCTTTTTCTAATTTGCCTTCAAATTTTTCCAAAATGCTTATTCAAACCAGAACAGCAAGGTTTTTAATCTCCAATATCTCTGAGAAACAGGGTGTCCTTTTGGTCCAGTCTGATAATAAAGATGAAATGGAACGCTTGTTTGGATCAGAAGAAATTAAAAAGGTCCAAGGAAATCCTTGGCCGTATGAAGTGAGTATTTGCAAACAGGAGCTAGCTCATTGCCTGATTTTGCTGGTAAAAGAGATCGATTACAAGGAATTTCGACAGCTATCTGATTTCATTTAAATTTTTTTTTGATTTTTTTTCGCAACCCCCTTTTGGGATGAAAAACATTTTTCGATTCAGTAGCTACTTTTTCTTTTATTGGAACAAATAAAATGCTGATAATCAGTATTTTTCAGAATTTTGTTTGAGAAAAATTAGATTTTTTTTATAAAAATATTTTTTAACATTTGGCTTGAGAAAACTCAACTTATCACCCTTTTCAACTCCTGTTTTGGTAAGCTTCACTGATAATGAGAAACGTATTCCAGTGTTTCTGGAAGAGTCTGAACACTTTCTTTGTGTCCTGCTGGACATCGAAGGGAATGTTCAGGATGCCAACCAATTATTTTTCCGTCAATCAAAAACTAAAACCACCAACTCCATCTTTGATTTGATTGCGCCTGGTAATCAATCCGAAATGGAGGAACTCCTAGAAAGGCTTTTATTGAATCCAAAATCCAAAGCTCATTTTTTAATGAAATGGGAAAAAGGTAGCCTTTCGGATTCGATTTGGTGGGAGTTTTCCATGGTGGTCAACCAAGAAAACGATCCTGTTGGTTTTATAGGAATTGGCCTGCCTCTTCGTTATTTGGAAGAAGAACTGCCTCTGGAACATTTATTGGACATCTTGGACTATGGAGTGATCAAGATTGATTCCGATTTGAATATTTTGGAAGCGGATGATTTGTCCAAAAATATTCTTCAAATCCCTTCTTCGAGTAAACAAGTCCTTAGCCTGCAATCATTTATTTGCTTTCTTCCTGAAGATCTGGTAAAGCTAAATCAGTGGAATGGTAAAGATAAATTTTTGCAATTGGAAGCTTCTACTCCTGCATGTGGAGAGGTGAGGCTTACGTTATTCAAGCAGGAGAAAAATATTTCGGTTTTAGTTGGATTCAATTCCAGTGCAAACATCAGAAAATCTTCAAAGACATATGTTTCTCAAGAAGCTTTGGAATTGATTCCTGGACCTGTTTGGGTAATCAATGACAAGCTGGTTTTATTGCAATCCAATGCCAAGGCTATTCAAATTACAGAGGATTGGGTTTATAGACAGCCTTCATTTGGTGTTGAGTTAAATCTTGGGCAAAGGCTCGGGTTTTACGAGAAAATTCTCAATAAAATCAACGACGTGAAAGGGAGAGAAGAAAATTTTTTTGAATGGAAAATTAATGCTGCTGGATCACGAGAATTATGGCAGTTTAGGATCAAAAGACTTTCCACTCCAAATGTGTTTTTGGTTCAGGGAATTGATTTGAGTCATATTCAGAAGCGAGTGGAGCATATCCAGTTGGAAAACCAGCAACTGAAAGAATTGGTAGTCCAGCCTTCCTACATACTCAGGTCGCCACTTTCATCCATGCTCGGACTATTAGATTTGATCGATTCCCGTAAGCTGGATTCTGAAAACAAAAAGTACTTTTCCTATTTACGACCACTTGCGGAAGAACTGGATCAAGTGATTCGAACCAATGCAAAGCAAGTAGCCGCTTTCGATTAAAATATCCCTTCTAGCCCGACAATACCAAGCTGAGGATTAATTTCTACCACATTTGCTATTCCAACTCGCTCGGAACTAATCCAAGTATTTCCCTCAGGCGTAAATACAATCCCTTCGGTTAACCCCATGGGGAATTCAGCAATTTGTATCCTTCCAAAGTTTTCTCCTAACAATTCTCCATTCATTCCTTCCCAAAGAGAAAGGAATCCCTGAAGTGGCAACTTATAGCCCAAGAGAATAACTTTTCCACTGATAGGATCAATGCACGCACCTGTCACCAATTTATTCACAGGAAGTGTCTCTACAAATTCCGTGATATAGTTACCAGGCTCGATGGGTAAGACATGATGATCACTGTCTTCACTTGCTCTATTTTTAGTAAAAAGGTGGAGTTTTCCTTCCCAAAATAAAAAGGCTTCACAGTCAAAACGATGGGTTTCACTTGGACTGAAATCATCTTGATTGATATAGCGAAAGTCTATTTTTTCAGCTTGGACAGTTTCTTGATTTAAAACTTGCTGCCAAGGGATCCGATAGATTGCTAAATCTTGTCGAGTTCCTTGATTATTCCCAAAATCACCGATGAACAAATGCGTCTCGCTTTGAGCTAAACTTTCCCAGTCCCTATTGATGGCATTTTCAACCAAGATACTTCGAAGTACTTCGCCGGAAATAGGGTCCAATTCATAAATGCGGTTGGGATTATCGCCATCGTTTATAGCAAATAATCTGCCTTCGAACTGAGCCAATCCAGAGGTTTCATTTTGTGAATCATCCAAATCGGCTATTGGAGTCAAAGGTAAGGTTAAAGGGAATCCATCTTCATTCAGTCGAATAGCTCCATCATAAATAAACTCAGAATCAGGCCAATAAAGTCGGATGCTGTTGGAGTTTGCGGCATTTTGAAATAGGGTGAGATAGTCATAGCTACCAGGATTCTCCACTTTCAATTTGAGAAATTGATCAGAGTTGGTATAGATTCTGAAAAAATCCTGAATCGCATAGAAAGACGTTTCAATAGGGCTGACTATTTGTGGGGCTGACATGGGGAAATTGGCATTAATCCGAATCATTTCGCTTAATCCAATGCCTGATAAACTCAGGTCAGTTTTTTCAGTTTTTGCTTCAAACTCACCTTGAATACGAACGGGGAGGAACTCTGAAAACTCTGGAATTGGATCCGATTCAAAAGAATAGCTATATTCCCCAAATGGGAGAACGATTTTTTCTTGATGAGGAAATCGGTTAGGCAGAAACACCAAAGAATAGGTTTCCATCGTCTCCTTGTTTTTAAAAATCAGATTCCATTCAGATTTGAAGTTGTGATCCGTACTTACGGAGTAGTTGCTTAATTGAATAGCTTGAATCAAGACTTCTGAATTTCCAGGAGGAATTACTGGATCAGGAGGAGGCGTTTCATCCTTACAGGAAGAAATAAAAGGAATAATCAAAAAAAGAAGTATCCGGAATCTCATATCAGATGTGAGTTCAAAGGTTTTCCAAATTCATTGGTTATATCAAAAATACCCCTTCAATTTACGTACTAAGAATTCAAAAATGTAAAGAATTACAAACCAATGGCAAGGAACTATTTCTTAATTCCCATACTCTAGTTTTTAAGTCAAATCTTTTCCTTAAACCTAGATGTTAATTGGATTAATTTTTTCTATTAATGATAATGAAATCACCAAGGAAATAAGGAATTCTGAAACAATTAAAACAATGCTGTGAGATTGAGGTTTTCAACTGTAAATGGATTCAGCATGAAAGAGTTATTGGAAGGTGTTAAAAAGAATGGGAATGGAAATGGTCAGGCAGCTCTTGAAAATACTTCTAAGCTGTTGATCAAAGATGCCATTTTTGTCAGGCAAGAAGGTTCCTTAGTGAAAGTTAAATTTCAGGATATTCTTTGGCTTCAAGGTGATGGAAATTATACCACTTTAGTGACCAAAGGATTTGTGGTGTCAGTTCGGAATATTCTCAAGGATTTCGAAGATGCTCTTCCGAAAGACCAATTCATGCGAATTCATAAAAGCTATATTGTTCGACTAGAAGAAATTATTTCTATATCTACTCGGGAAGTTAAAATTGAAGAACACACTATTCCAGTTGGAAGGACCTATTATCAACGCTTAATCGAAGGGATTCAGAAATTGGGAGGGGAATAACCTATAGCCACAATAAGCTGCTGTCTCCGTAACTTAAGAATCGGTAATCCTTGTCCAAGGCTTCCTGGTAAACCTTCTTCCAATCATCTCCTATCATGGATCCAATTAATAACATTAGCGTGGTTCCCGGCTGATGAAAATTGGTGATCAAGCCATCTATCATTTTGAATTCATAGCCTGGGAAAATAAAAATCTCAGTTTCTCCCATAATTTCTTCTTTCCCATCAGACTTCATCTGCCTTAGAATTGCTTGAAGTGCCTCTTTTTTGCTTGGAAGACTGTCTCGATCCCGATAGGGAAAGAGTTTTTCAATTTGAAATTCATTTCCCAGATTTTCCAAAAGTTTCACCCCATACCAATAAAGACTTTCCAAGGTTCTAACCGAGGTTGTACCTACTGCTACTGTTTGGTTATTATTGTCAATCAGTTGCTGAATGGTTCTTGAGGAAATGTGAATTTGCTCGCTATGCATAGGGTGGAGCGTCACATCGTCTACTTTTATCGGCTGAAAAGTTCCTGCACTTACGTGAAGTGTGACCTGAGCTTCTTGAACTCCTTTGTTTCGAAGTTCCTCAAAAACTTTCTCTGTAAAATGAAGACCTGCGGTTGGAGCAGCTACGGCGCCTTCTTTCTCAGAGTAAACCGTTTGGTAGCGATCTTTATCAGCTTCTTCCGCTTGTCGATTCAGGTAGGGTGGAAGCGGGATTTCTCCACTCGCCTCTACGATATCTACGAAAGGAATCTCTGTTGAATTCCAGCTAAATTCTACCAGTTTCTTTTCCCGATCAGCTAGTTTGGCTTCAAGAATAATTTCCTTACCCTGAATAGTTAATCGACCCCGGAGAGTTTCATCGGACTTCCATTTTTTAGCATTACCGATCATGACCTCCCAAGTGACAGGATGGGTGGCTAACATGATTTCAGGGATGACTGTTGTGGGAGCTGCTGGATGCAAAAGAAAAATCTCGATTCTTGCTCCCGTTTCCCGTTGAAAAATCAGTCGAGCTGGAATTACTTTGGTGTCATTATAAACTAAAAGAGTGCCTTTTTCCAAGAACTGGGGCAAATCATAAAAATGATGATGCGTAATCACTCCTTTTCGATAGTGGAGTAATTTGGAATGATCCCGCTTTTCTAATGGATATTTCGCTATTCTTTCCTCAGGGAGCGTATATTCGTATTCTTTTAAGTTTACTTTCTGCACTGGCTTTAGCAATTTGGTTGCAAATATAGGCCATTCATTTCAACCCTATCAAATTCATTCAGAAGCTATGTTTTTAAAGTTTAGCTGTATCCCTAGAACCTTGGATTTTAAATTTGAAGCCGGAACCTCCCGTGGGGTATTGACAAGCCGGAAAATTTGGTGGATCAAGGCTCAAGACCCTGAAAATCCAGATCGATTCGGTTGGGGAGAAGCGGCTCCTTTGGTGAAATTAAGTCTAGATGATTTGCCTGATTTTGAAATACAAATCCAAGAGTATTTAGAAAAATTCCAATCCATCGATTTTCCTAATGAGGAAAAGCAGCTTCTATCGATGATTCAATCCCTAGTGCCTTCACATTTACCATCTTTCCGCTTTGGTTTGGAGATGGCTGTTTTGGACTTGATGCAGGGTGGTAGAAAGCGCTTTTTCCCCAACTCATTTTATGACAACAAGAAGCCAATACCTATTAATGGTTTGATTTGGATGGGGGAAAAAGAATTCATGCGTCAGCAAATTGATGCCAAAATTTCGCAGGGATTTTCTTGTATCAAAATGAAGATTGGAGCCATTGATTTTGAGCAGGAATTGGACTTGTTGAAATACATTCGGTCCGAATATGGAAACGAGGATTTGGTTCTACGTGTAGATGCGAATGGGGCTTTTTCACCGGCTGAAGCGATGGAAAAATTAGGCAAACTGGCAGACTTGGATATCCATAGTATTGAGCAGCCGATTCGTGCTGGCCAATGGGAGGAAATGGCCCTGCTTTGCGAAAAAACACCTTTGCCCATTGCCCTTGATGAAGAATTAATTGGTGTCGAAAACAAACCCAGTCTTTTGGACCAAATCCAACCTCAGCATATTATTTTGAAACCAACTTTGGTTGGTGGATTTTTAGAAACAAAAGATTGGATAGCCAAGGCAGAACAACGACAAATAGGCTGGTGGATGACTTCTGCTTTGGAAAGTAATATTGGC
Source organism: Algoriphagus kandeliae (assembly GCF_004571135.1). Taxonomy (GTDB): domain Bacteria; phylum Bacteroidota; class Bacteroidia; order Cytophagales; family Cyclobacteriaceae; genus Algoriphagus; species Algoriphagus kandeliae. Next base: position 232,300 of record NZ_SPSB01000003.1, on the reverse strand, counting down.
CTAAATGCTATTTCACAGCTAGCTTCAAGCTACGACCCAACAATTCCACAGGGATTGGGGACAGGACAGTTGTATTACAATAATCTGGAGTCTCCTTTGGTCATCTCCAATGGAGAAATCAGATATGATTCCGCAATTCCTTGGGAAGAACCTTCCTAATTAGAAAGACTAAATAAGTAAACCGGTTTGGGTGCTTCTATGCTCAGGTCAGTGGGAGTAAGTTTGCCCGTTGTTTGATCTCGCTTGAAAACCACGATATCTTCCGAGGCCTGATGGGCTACTAATAGAAAGTCTCCGTCTGGGCTTAAGTTAAAATTCCTTGGCATAATTCCTCCTGAGGGAACATGTTCTACCAAAGAATAACTTCCATCCGCATTATTGGCAAAAACTGAAATAGTATTCGCATCTCCTCGATTGGAAGCATATACATGTTTTCCATCTGGAGATACCCGGACTTCAGCTGCTCCAACGGACCCTTCAAACCCTTCAGGTGTTAAGGGAAGTCGTTGTTTAGAAATAATTTTTCCTTCATTATATGAAAATACTTCTAAAACAGCGGTTAATTCCTGAACCACAAATGCCTCATTCCCATCTGGAGAAAAAGTCAAATGTCTTGGCCCATCCCCGGGATTCATAGGGAATTCTTCGAACAAGCTTGCCGGTTCAGGTTTTTCAGGATCAAATTGATAGCTGTAAATCTTATCAGTACCTAAGTCGGCAACAAATAAAAACTTGCCATCAGGGCTAAAATTTGCACTGTGAACATGGGCAGATTCTTGCCTATCTGAATTGACACTGTTGCCACTATGCTGTACAATTTGCCGGAGAGCTAGTATTCCATCTTCTTGAACTTCGATAATGGAAAAATTGCCGCCAGAGTAATTACTCACCACAAGAAAACCGTCATGGTAAGATAAATGGCAGGGATGGTTGCCATTGGTTGGTATTGTTGATAGCTGCTGAAGTGATTGACGATTATCATCCCATTCGAAACTCAAAACATTTCCACCTACGATGCCTTCAATTTCTTCTACCGAAAAAACCTGATTGCCTACTTCAATTACAAAAGAAGGGTTTTGAATCCCTTCCGCGATAGTTTGAAGGGATAAGGAATTTTGATCTGGAAAAAAAGTCAAAAGACTAATTCCTTCTTCGGGTCCATCCGTATAGGAACCCACTAAAAACTGATAATTCATCGTTGAGGTGGTTTCAATGGTTTTTTGCTGGCAGGACAATGCGACTAAGCAAAAAAGGAGGGGGATGATTTTTTTCATTCAGAAAAGTACAAAAAAATAAAAGCTAATTCCTTATTCAGGTCCGATGAAAGAAAGGAAATAATTCAGGATTCTTTTTGAAGAATTGCTAAATTTTTCGCTAAAAAGGGGAATTATTTTTAATTTAAGCCTACTAATAATCACACTGAAATGCACACCAACTACGATATAGAAGTAGCGAAAAGATTCACAATCTATAATTCACTTTTTCTTGATTTGCCCTTTGATAACATTTTTCGAACAGGAACCATGTTGCCTCTATTGGCGACATCATGTCAAAAAGGCTTTGAGGAGGGAAAATCTCCTAGGGAAATTATCGAGGGCTTTTTTGAAGAAATGATGCCTCAAAATTCGGAGAAGGAACAGAATGATTTACTGTTTCAAATGATCCAATATGTGGAGCGTCAGGTAGTACTTTTTGATTCGATTGAAGATGCTGCTTATGAAAAAATCAATGATCTAGGCGGAAAAGGCTCAATCAAAGCATTGATTACCCGAGCTGGAGATGATCGCAAAAAAGAAGAGTTGATCGAAAAACTGAAAACATTCTCTGTTCGACTGACTTTGACCGCTCACCCCACTCAGTTTTATCCCGGAAATGTACTGGGGATCATTACGGATATGGAAGACGCAATTCGTCATGATGATATTGGCCGGATCAATTTATTGCTCCAACAATTAGGGAAAACCGGTTTCATTAAGCGGGAAAAACCAAGCCCTTATGAGGAAGCAGTCAGCTTGATCTGGTATTTGGAAAATATTTTTTATCAGAGTGTTTCCGATATCATGATTCGATTGCTCAAAATGCTGGATCAGCCTCTCCATAGTTGGGAAAATCCAGGTTTGTTGAAAATCGGGTTTTGGCCGGGAGGAGATCGGGATGGGAATCCATTTGTAACTCATCAAACGACTATGCAAGTGGCAGAGCGATTGAAAAAATGGATTTTGAGATGTTATTATCGGGACCTTCGGAAGCTTCGTCGAAGATTGACCTTTAAGCATGTGGAAGAGGTGATGCTTCGGGTAGAGCGGGGAATTTATGATACGCTTTTTGAAGAAAAGCCTGTTTATCACAGTGCCGATCAGTTGCTGGAGGAACTCCTCTTGGCTCGGGAAGCCCTAATTAAATACCATGACGGATTATTCTTGGAGTTGCTAGATCAATTTATATTGAAGGTTCGGATTTTCGGATTTCATTTTGCCTACATGGATATGCGGCAGGATAGCCGGAAGCATGATGGGCTTTGGGATGAATTGATGGAGGTTGAAAAAGTAAAGTGGGAATCTGAAGAAAACGCACAGATTGAGCAGATTCTGGCTTTGAAAAAAATACCCAAAGTAGAAGCATTTAAAGATGAATTCCATCGTGAAATGCTCTTGTCATTCGAAGCTATCGGGCATATTCAGCGGGAAAATGGAGAGAACGCACTTCATCGATATATAATTTCCAATTGCCAATCAGCTAAACATCTATTGGAAGTTTTCCAATTGGCAAAATTGACTTTGGATCAAGATGGTTCGGGGCTTCCTTTGGATATTGTTCCGCTATTCGAAACAGTGGATGATTTGGCAGCCGCTCCTGAGATCATGAGTTTTCTTTATCAGCTTCCTGTCTATCAAAAACATTTGGAGAAAAGAGGAAACAAGCAAACTATCATGCTTGGATTTTCTGATGGGACGAAGGATGGGGGATATTTGAAAGCCAACTGGTCTATTCTCCGGGCAAAAGAAGAATTGACACGGGTTTCGAGGGAGAGTGGCATCACTGTGGTGTTTTTTGACGGTCGTGGAGGACCGCCTGCCAGAGGAGGTGGAAATATGCATAATTTCTATGCTTCCTTAGGTGAGCAAGTCGAGAATGCTGAAATCCAGGTGACTATTCAAGGCCAAACTATCTCAGCGAATTATGGAAAGCAGGCTTCCTGTACCTACAATTTCGAGCAATTGCTCAGTGCAGGGATGGAAAATCATTTGTATTCTGATGAAGAAAGAAATCTCTCCGAATCCCAGCGAACTCTAATTGCCGAGTTGGCGGATAGTGGATATGAGGCTTATAAAGCATTCAAAAGCCATCCGAAGTTTGTTCCCTATTTGGAGCATGTCACTCCACTCAAATATTTTGGAATGACCAATATTGGATCACGTCCTTTGAAGCGTGGTAAATCTGAGGGGTTAAAGTTTGAGGATTTGAGAGCGATTCCATTTGTGGGTTCTTGGGCACAAATGAAACAGAATATTCCAGGCTATTATGGCGTAGGGGCGGCGATTTCCGAAATGGAACAAAAGGGTAAGCTCAAGGATCTGAAGAATTTGTATCAGACAAGTCTATTTTTCAGGACGCTTTTGGGAAATTCCATGCAGTCATTGAATAAGTGTTTTTATCCAGCAACTGCTTATTTGAAAAATAATCCTGAGTACAGCGAGTTTTGGGAATTGATGTTTGAGGAATATCAACGATCAATTGAAGCAATCAAAAAAGTCGCTGAGATGGATGAATTGATGAAGGATAATCCGGTGATTAAAACATCCATTTCCATCCGGGAAAAAATTGTGCTTCCTCTAATCACTATTCAGCAATATGCGATTCAAACCATGCTGGAAGACGGAAAAGATAAAGCAGTTCTTCAAAAATTGATTTTGCGAAGTATGTTCGGAATCATCAATGCTGCAAGGAATGCGGCTTGATTTCTGAAGTATTGTTCAACAAAAAAACTCAGCAGATAATCTGCTGAGTTTTTTTTTGATTTGAAATTCGGGGACCTATTCTGAAATAAACCCATCCTTAATCAATTGTTTCACAATAGATTCAGCAAAGGTTTTGGAGAAGGTTTCCAAAGAAGATGGATTGGTTGTTTCAGACTGAGAAGACCAAACAAGTTCCTCAGTAGCTACATCGTAAAGGTTAGCTTCTAAGTAGTAGTTCTTGTCAGTAGTGTAATATCCCGGGTCGTACATGACTGGATTGTAATAGTTGTAATATCCCCAAAAACGACCATAATACCCGTATCGCATTGGAGTGTACATGGTAGTTCCCGGTACATATCGGGTCTCATTCGTTTGGTCTAGAAGTGCGATAGTCAAGATGGATTCGCTACCCATTTCCTTGATTTTGGCAAGGATTGTCTCTTTGTCCGATTCTTTTGCTTTGAACCCAGGAGGGATCACTTCAAAACTGCTTGATGCAGTTATCCCTTTTGACTGTATGAGATCGACTAGATCTTTTTCTACAGCTTGTCTTGCGAGGAGATTTTCTGTCAATGCAGTGACAAATACACTACTGTATCCTTCAGCAGGTTTACTTGGGCTAGTCCATGACCCAAGGATTTTTACACTAGGAGAGCAGGATATCATTACTGCTACTAGTGAAAGCAATAAAATGAAGTTGGATTTTTTCATTTGATTTAATTTTAGTTGTCAATTTTAGCAAATAATAAATCCACTGCACTTTGAATCGTTGCAGGGAGATTTTTTTCTTTATTGGGCAGTGCCCGATCAATGGTTCCAATCCAAACAGCCTCATTACTTTCATTGTCTACCAAATGCATGGTGAGACTTCCTTCCTTATAGGTATTGACAGGGATTTCTCTGACCGACCAAGTGTAGTTTCTTTGACCTGTATACATAAAGGGGTCAGTGGCAAGGTTGGTTTCTCGAGTCTGAACTTTGTCTTGAACCCGAATTCCTAAGTTAATTTTTAATTCAGGATTTGAACTGTCTCTTTTCAAACCTCGTTCTTCCATTTTTTTGGTGATAGCATCTTGAAGATACTGAATGTTTTCCTTGAAATTTGGGCCTGGTTCATCGGGACCTTTCATTTCAAAAAAATCGAAAGATTTATACTCTGTTAAATCAAATCCATCATAGATTCCTTTTGGTACAGTCACATATTTTTTCCCCGAGCAAGCTGCAAATATGACTACCAGAAATAGCAGAATTATTCTTGAGTTTTTCATGGATTTATTTTTTGAGTCTATTTAATAAATACTATTCCGAAATTCACCGAAAGGTTGGATTGACCGTCGAGGTTAGAACTGGCAAAAGAAGAATTATATTTTGCGCCAAGTTTAAACCCTACTGAAGAAGAAGGCTGCAGGATAAGGCCGATTTCTGGTCGAATAGCAAGCTGCCAATGAGTTTTTTCCGAAGTGAAAATTCCCATATCTATTCTTCTGTCTTGAGCGATCGTCCCAATTCCTAAGCCTGCATAGGGCCTGATGGATCCTTCTACTATTGGAAAATAGGTTCCTGTTACTAGAATTGGGAATGCATGCTGATACCTGTATTGGACTCCAGAAAGTGAGGCAGAACCTTCGGTATATACTTTCTGTTCCTCTTTTTTGTAAAGGGTCGAATAGCCGATTTCTCCTCCGACAGCGAAGGTCTTTTTAATAAAACGCTGGTATTGAATATTGACTCCTCTCAACGCTACCTGATCGATAAAATCAGCTGTATTGCCAAGTGGTATAGTTAGGGGTACTTCAATTGTAAAAGCGGATTGTTGAGCCAACAAGGTGTTTAAGCCGAGTAAGCCAAAAGTGAAAAGGAATACAAATATTTTTTTCATGATTAGTTTGCTAAGTATGGTGATTGAGAAAATGCCTGATCAATACCATTTGTAATTCTTGTGGCTACTTGATCTTTACTGCCTTCCAAAAGTCCGTTGATAATAGCAGACCATTGTACTGGTACTTTGTCAGCTGGGCTTTGTCCTGCAGGATTGACCATTTGAATAAATACAGAACCAGTTCGGATTCTTGTTAATTGAGGTGGATAATATCCAGGGTAGTACCAGCCCCATCCAGTACCCCATCCAGGATACCACCAACTCCAATACCACCAATCGTAAAAAAAGTATAATTGATCTGTCTGCAAGGCAGTAGGAAGCAAAATTAAATCCGGATTTGCGGATTTATCGACCTCTCTATAGCCCAGCGCATTCATATTGGACCTAATAGAGTTAATAATAGTGGCGGAGTAAACTGGATCTATAAATTCAGGTTCATAGCCTGGTTCACCCTCTACCAGTTCGGTGGTGATTTTGATTACTTTGTCAGGAAGTGAGTAGGTTTCTTGTCCAGTGAAATCAAATTCTTCATTATGATTGGTGTATACAATGTCTAATTCATCCACATAAGTGGGCTCATCTGGAATACAGGATCCAAGGGTTATTCCTAAAAATCCTAGGAGAATCCATTTTTTAAAGTTGTTTGTCATACTGTCTTTTGAAATTGATTAAAATTCGCCGATAAAGGGCAGTTCTTGTTGTATGGAATTTCGGATGGTATTGTGAATATAAGTGTCTAATTGAAAGAATTTCGCTGCGTACGTAGCGGTTGTTGCCTTTTTGAACTTTTTGTAATACTTGGAATGCAGTTTTGATAATGCCGCATCATTTTTTAAAGTTCTCAATGCAAGAGAATTTGCGAATTCGTCATTAATAGATTCGTATTGATTCATGTAATCCTCAATGATCAAGAATCGTTCTCTAGCAAGTAATTGGCGCTCAGCTTCGTATTGTTGATAAACAAACCAAAATCCCTGGGAAAGGGGTTCTGGGAGTTCCATGACAGACTCTACGATCTGTCTTTTTTCCAGCCCAAATTCAGCCTGAATTAAGGTGATTTCATCATTTATGTCTTGTGCAAAGCTTATTCCTGCGAAAAAACATAGAGCCCAAAGAATTAAAATGGTTTTTTTCATGGTTGATCAATTAAAATTTATTTTTCTACTATTAAAAACTGGCGGGGTATTAAAACGATTCGTTGATATTTAGATAAAAGCCTGAATTCCCTTCTCTTCCAAAAGCATAATCTGCTGAAATAGTTGTCCGGTTTGCTTTATTGATCATTACTCGCAATCCTACACCGTATCCTGGATTGATTGTTTCTAATAATTTTTCTCCATTGAATTTACTACCAAATGAATTGGCATTCAAGAAAATAGTCCCTCCAAAAGTCTCTTTATTTTGTTGGAGAGGAAACCGGTATTCAACTTCCGAATACAGCATGTTTTCTCCCCTGAATCTGCCCTGAGCATATCCTCGGCCACTTCGGCCAAACATGTCCCAACCCAAGGAAGGAAGATTCATATAAGGAAGATTTCCAGTCATCAGAAAATTACCGTATGCCCAAACCCCAATCAAATGCCGTTTTCTGTCCGGATTCAGATTGAAATAATGGCGATAATCCATCAGAAGCGTGGAGGAAGATTGGTCAGAGCCAAAAAAAGAAGGATTAAACTTTAAAGAAATAAAGGCATAATTTTTCTCATAGGGTGAGACCGCAACATCGCGATTTTCATAGACTGCATTGAGTGTTATCCCTGAAAGCGTGTAGGATTCCGTGTCGAAACCATGATAACTATTGTAAGCATCATGGGTAAATTGTCCCGAAACCACATTTTGATCCTCATTTAAAAAGTTTTCAATTTTTGAATGAATGTCCAAATGATATCCCAAACCCAAATAAAAATTGGTGTCAGACACTCTTTTTAGGACTGTTTCATAAAATCGGATGAGTCTAAAATCCATTTGTTGTTCTCCCCAAAGTACTCCATTGGAAGAAGGAAAAGCAGGGTCTAATTGGACTTCATTTGGGGTGCTGCTTCCTAAGCCAAAAGTAGGCTGGGAAGTGATGAAATAACGCCAATCCCCCATCAGAATCAATCGGTTTTCATTTGTAAAAATATTGCTCCTAATGCTGAAGATCCACTGTTTTTTAGTGGTGTAAAGTAAGTTGCCAACCAAGTTAGAAAGCTTAGTGGATTCAGGTTGTCCCATGTACCAAGTGGCTGCAGGAGCTAAGCCAAACATCCACCCATTGGCTGGATTGGAGGCAACTGCAGGTAGGGGGACTAGTTTGAAATTGTTGAATTTATTGGCTTGAAATTCCTTCTGTTCTTGAGAAAATGAAAAGTTGAAGATGAAGCTCCAAAAAATCAAAGTTAGAAAAGAAGTTTTCATGAGCTTGGTGGGTGCTGTTACAGTTTATTATTTGTCAGAATGACGATTAATTAACTAAACATCAGGAAATCTTATGTGAAATCAAAGAAATGAACTTCCGACGTTTGTGTCAAAGGCAAAATTTTTTTCAAGCCATGATTCAATGAATTTTGACAAAAAAGAAAAGCTCCCGAAGGAGCTTTTCAAACCATGTCTTCATCAACTAAACTATAAGAAAAGCCTTACTCTCCGTGTGAGCAGCAAAACAATCTTTGACAATGGTATTACAAATACTCCCGTCAGATGCTTTGGGTTCTGGCTTTAAGCTATTTTATGATTTCAGGGTAATTTTCCCTACTAGTGGTTAATTTTCAGGATTAACTAAATCGCTCAAAATCGGGTATTTAGGCCTTTCGTTAACTTATCGAACACTTGATTTTTAAATCAAAATTCTGTAAAAATTATAAGTCTAGATAGCTGCTTTGGCAATAATCAAAAAGGATTTATAATTCTTTTGTATTTTCAGTTTTTCTAAGACAATTCTTTATGCAGCATCTCGAAACCAGCTATCAAGCCCCAGACGGAATCAAACTTTATCTTCAAGCTTGGATGCCTGAAAAACCAAAAGCCTCGCTACTTCTGATTCATGGTTTAGGGGAACATAGTGGAAGATATTCTGCATTAGTTGAAGGATTGGTTGACTTAGGAGTTGCAGTATTTACTTTTGATGGGAGAGGGCACGGGAAATCATCGACTGATGGACCAACAGCTTATTTCGAGTCTTATAAAGATTATTTAAAAGATATTGAGGCTTTATATGGTAAGGTAAAAGCTTATGTCCCGGATGTTCCTTCATTTATTTTCGGGCATAGCATGGGAGGAGGTTTGGCCGCAGCTTTTGCACTGAAATATCGACCTGAAACAAGCGGAATTATTCTTTCCGCACCGGCTATCAAAGAAGCAGAAGGTACTTCCCCAATATTGGTTGCCCTTTCAGGCTTTTTGAATAAGATTTCTCCAAAGGTGAAAGCTTTGGCTTTGGATATTGAAGGAATTTCACGCATTCCTGAGGAAGTAGAGAAATATAAAAATGATCCCTTAGTCTATCAGGGGAAAATACCCGTACGGACGGGCTATGAACTGTTGCAAATGATGCGATATGTTCAGGATCAGGCATCACTATTTGATTTTCCATTTTTGGTTTTGCATGGCACCGCGGATCGGCTTACCAATCCCAAAGGGTCCCAAATACTTTTTGAAAAATCACCCTCATCGGATAAAACCCTTCGCATGCTGCAAGGAGCCTATCATGAACTTCTCAATGACCTAGACCGAGAAGAGGTTCTCCGTGAGATTTTGGAATGGGTTAAGGAAAGAATGTAAAAAAAACATCATCTAGTTTTTGTATTTGAAAAATTGTTTTTAGTTTAGTGTCATATTGTATTATGACACTAAAACAAAAGTCTATGGTTTTAATTCAAAATCTCCATTTTTCATATCCCAAAAAGCCCACACTTTTTAAAGGATTGACTATGAATTTGGAAAAAGGGAAAGTAATTGGGCTTCTGGGGAAAAACGGTGCAGGGAAATCAACCTTGATGCGTTTGATGGCAGGCCTCCTTAAGCCGAACGCTGGAACTGTTGTTTTCGAGGGAAAACATTCTTTTGATCGTGATCCGGATTTTTTGGATCAAATGATTTTTGTGTCTGAGCAGATTTCTGTTCCGGAATTTTTGAAAGTAAAGGATTATGTAGGGGTATACCGGGATTTTTACAGCAGATTTGATGATGTTCGACTAGAAAATCTCCTAGCTGAATTTCAAATAAGTACTGAGGAGAAGATTTCAAATATGTCTTATGGGCAGCAAAAGAAACTTCAACTTGCCATTAGTTTGAGCGTGGGAGCGAAACTAATACTTCTTGATGAACCGACCAATGGACTTGATATTCCATCGAAAAGTTCCTTTAAAAAAGTAGTCTCTGCGAGTCTTGAGGAGGACCAAATACTTGTGATATCAACTCACCAAGTCCAAGATATAGAGCATTTGATAGATCAGGTGATCATACTGGATGAAGGAAAGATCAAACTTCATGCAGATCTCGAAGTGCTGGAAGAAGAGTTCGTCTTCTCTCAGTCAGGAGAAATGCCAGCAAATGCGATTTATGGTGAATCACATGTATTGGGGGCTCGATTTATAGCCAAATCCATGATTGGTATCAGTGGAGGAAGCACTGATTTAGAATTGCTTTTTCATGCCGTAATCGCCGATAAACTAAACGGTAATTATTTATCTCATCCAAAACCCCAAATGTCATGAATGGAATATCTGTAAACCGAATATGGAAATTGATGAGGCTTGAACTTCTCTTCCATTGGAAATATTACGTAATGCTGACTATCGGTTCATTTTTCTTACTTGCGACCTTCTTTTTCTATGTTTGGAATAAGTTTTCTGCATATTGGGATCTCTGGGATTGGAGGGATCAAACATTTTTAGGTTACCTAATGGCTTACAAAATCCTATTGGTCTTTCTAGTATATGGGAATGCCTTTTTTGATCTGCGCTCAAAGGCAAATTCGGAACGTTATTTATTAATCCCAGCTTCTAACTGGGAGAAGCTGCTTTCTCAACTGTTTATAAAGATCGGTTTAGCAGAAATTATCCTTCCCCTAGTTTTTTGGCTAAGTGCAAATTTTGCTAGTTTGATTTGGGTCAACTTTTTACAAGAAATCTTTCATCCGGAGAATCTGGCAGAATTTCAGCTCATTGGGATTGGAATTATTTGGCCTTTTCCACCGGATCAAAACTGGGCGATTTATTTACTGATGCTCGGAATATATTTGGTTTTGATATCTATATTTTTTGCAGGGAACCTGTATTTCGGCAAGTGGAATTTGGTATTGACACCCGTAAGCTTGTTTATTTTCTACCTCATTATAACTAGTTCATCGGTCGGACTATCACAGCTCCTTTTCACAAAAGACGAAAGTATCTTGAGTTTTAATATCAGTATCAATGAGCCGGAGATTTTCACAGATGTTCCGCTGATGGTCCTGGTTATTATTTTCCTGCTTTTTTTAGGTTCAGCCTTAAGTTACCTAGTGGCATACTATAGACTAAAAGAGCGGGAGGTTTAAGATGGAATTTAGTGATCACAAAACCATCTTTCTTCAAATCCGCGATTGGTTAGTAGACCAAATTCTTACTGGAAAATTGATTCCAGGAGATAAAATTCCATCCGTCAGGGAGCTAGCAGCAGATATTGAAGTCAATCGGAATACGGTAATGCGGACCTATGCACTGATGGAGCAGGAGGGTATCATCGATAACCGAAGAGGAATCGGATTCTTTATTTCAGATGTAGCTCGTCAGCGACTTGCAAAAGATGAAAAAGCGCAATTCATCCAAGATGAACTTCCCAAACTTGTGCATCAAGCAAAAGTGCTCAAGTTGACTTTAGCTGATTTACAACCTCTTATCAATCAACTCAAAGAAAATCAAAATGAAGACAAGTAATAAAATAGTATACTCTTTCTTGGCCTTTGCTTGGCTAAGTATCATGGTCACTTTGGTAATTTCTTTCTTTTTTTCCCGCCTGAGAGGTTTTTCTACTCTTGATAAAGTCGAGGTTAAAGAATGGCCGGTTTTAGGGAGCTATTCGGTCGTTTCAATTCAAGACTCTTGGGTTGTTTCAATTGAGCGTCAAAAAGAAGGGACTATACAATATACTAAGTACTATTTTTCTCGGGAAAGAGAAGAATTATTGGAAGATCCTGATCCCTTTTTTTATGAAGTCCGAAATGATACTCTCTTCGTAAAAGGGATGAAGCAAAAACCTACCGGCAAATTTTCTATTCATGTAGGACCGATTAAATCCATTGTTCTTAAGGATGTTACTGAAGTTCGTGTTAAAGAAGTTGGTATTGATAGCTTAATTGTGAAAGCAAACCATGGGCATTTGACTATGGAAGAAAATCATGGGGTTGGTTTTCTTAGATTTGAGGGGAAAAATGAATCTAGGCTTCAGATTATGAAAATCCCAGCTTTAGAACTTTATCTGGATCAAAGCAAAGCCGAAATTTATAAAGAAATGGGGGATGTTTCTGGAAATTTAGCCCGAAGGTCTGAGGTGATTTTACCTACAAAATTGGGTGAATTGAATCTGACGAAGGATGAAAATTCCAAGGTTTCTATTGAAGAATATTGAGATTAAGGGAAAAATTTAATCTTAGTTTTATCTATTTGATAGGAATCCTATGGGAAAGAAAAAGGCAAAGAAATCCCTCAAGAGAGGATGGCTGTTTCTTGTGATCTTAATTTGGGCAGCATTCCTCTACGAGATTATTTTTATGAATGGAGTTGAAACTTATGGGATCAAGGAATGGGTGGTTTTTTCTGTTCTTACTTTTTGGTTGCTGATGGAGCTTGCCGAAAAATTGATCAAAGCGAGGAAAACCTGATTAGTTCAATTAATTGAACTTTGTCTTACCAATATTTTCTGATTGGGATTTTGGTTTTCTTACTCTTCATTTTTCATTCTTAATTTATATCTCCATCCCATTAAAAGGATTGAACCTTCTCCTTCCTACGGCCATGGCCACAGCCCGGCAGACGGTTTTGTCACCGTATTTTACGTTTAGCTTGTCGAGGGCTTGATAGAGGTTGATTTGCTCTTGGGTGTCTTCGAAGAGATTGATTTGATAATTGCCATAGACCAGGTGGCTGAAACGAACTCCGATCAGGCGAATCAACAGACGACGGCTGTACAGCTTACGGAAGAGTTCCTTCACGATCGGCAATATGCTGTGGTCTGCCGAAGTATAAGGGATTCGCTGTTGCATGGTATGTGTCTCAAAATCCGAATAGCGAATCTTCACGCTTACACAGGCGGTGAGTTGGCCTTTTTGTCTAAGCTTGGAAGCGAGTTGCTCGGTCATCGCCACCAGGGTCGCTTCTAGCATTTTCACGTCAATGGTGTCTTCTTCGAAGGTGTTTTCGGAGGAAACAGATTTCGCTTCGGAGTAGGGGATGACTGGATTGCGGTCGATTCCATTTGCCTTTTCCCAGATCATCTTTCCATTTTTTCCGAAGGTCGCTTCCAACAATTGGGAGGGCATTTGTTGTAGTGTCTGTACTTTTTTTACTCCCATGTTATAAAGGGTTTGGGAGGTTTTCTCACCGATCATGGGGATTTTACGTACCGAGAGCGGAGCAAGGAAAGGCTTTTCCTGCCCGAAAGGAACTTGTTTTTCATTGTTGGGCTTGGCTTCACCCGTGGCAACTTTGGAGACGGTTTTGTTTTCAGACAGTCCGAGAGAAATAGGAAGTCCAGTTTCCCTGATGATACGCTGTCGGAGTTCATGAGCCAATTTGAAGCAGCCAAAAAATCGATCCATGCCTGTAAGGTCCATGTAGAATTCATCGATGGAAGATTTCTCAAAAAGAGGGACGGATTCCTTGATGATTTCAGTGACTTCGTGGGATTTTTGGCTGTATTTTTCAAAATCTCCCCGAACGATTACTGCTTCGGGACAAAGCTGCCTTGCTGTCCGCATGGGCATGGCCGAGTGTACGCCAAATCTCCTGGCCTCGTAGCTGCAGGAAGCCACCACTCCACGGTCACTCGAGCCTCCGATCAGTATGGGTTTTCCGTTGAGCCTGCTGTCAAAAAGCCGCTCCACCGACACGAAAAACGTATCCAAATCCATATGCGCAATATTCCGTTTCCCCTCCATGGTTTTTTGTCAATTATTTAAACATTATAATGTTTATAATTTAATCAATATTCTTACATTTGGGAGAGGGAAGTGGCGGAAGTTGTCATGGTAAAAAAGATATGCTTCACTTCGTTCAGCGAGATATGCTATCTGCCCGCAGAGCTATCTTTAAAAATATCTGCGTAGCTGTCTTGATATAATGAAGATAGGCTGCGCCAGATATACTTCACTTCGTTCAGTGAGATAAAAGATTTAAGAGATCATGAGTAGTAAAAAATCAAATTACATTCCTCTCAAAGAGCTTGATATCTATGTTTTATCAAGGAGACTTTCTGCGTTAGCTTGGATCATTTATCAAAGGTTAGATTACCAATTGAGAAAAACCTGGGGAAATCAAATGATGAGTTCCATGGATTCTGTGGGAGCCAATATCGCCGAAGGATATGCGAGATTCCATTTTTTAGAAAGAATTCGATTTTACTATATCTCGAGAGCATCACTATCAGAAAGTGTTGAGCATTGGATTGATTTGGGATTTGAGAGAAAAATTGTAACTGAAGAGGAATACAAAGAGATCAAGACTACATCAAAGGAGCTTCAGATCAAATTAAATCATCAAATTAAAATTGCTTATGAGGCAAAAGATAAAGACTTATCAAAGTAGAGTATCTGCCCATTGGGCTATCTTCAAAATTATCTGCATAGCTATCTTGAAATAAAAAAGATAAGATATGGCTTCGCCAAGATATGCTTCACTTCGTTCAGCGAGATATGCTATCTGCCCGCAGGACTATCATAGAAGGTATCTGTGTAGCTATCTTGAAATAAGAAAGATGAGATATGGCTTCGCCAAGATATGCTTCACTTCGTTCAGCGAGATATGCTATCTGCCCGCAGGACTATCATAGAAGGTATCTGTGTAGCTATCTTGAAATAAGAAAGATGAGATATGGCTTCCACCAAGATATGCTTCACTTCGTTCAGCGAGATATGCTATCTGCCCGTAGGGCTATCTTAAAAGTATCTGTGTAGGAATCTTGAAATAAGAAATAAATAAGAAAGATAAGATATGGCTTCGCCAAGATATGCTTCACTTCGTTCAGCGAGATAGTCTATCTGCCCATAGGGCTATCTTAACAAAGTATCTGCGTAGCTATCTTAAAGAAGATCTTACCAATTGTCATTCTAGAAAAGTTTAAAAAACATGCTTCTTAATACAAATCTCAAATTCCTCCGAAAAAAGAAAAACTTAACCCAGCAGGAACTGGCAGATAGGTTGTCAATTTCTCGATCGAAATTAGCAGGGTACGAACTCACCATTACGCCTCCTTTGGAAACTCTGGTGAAAATCTCTGAATACTTTGGTGTTTCTCTGGATATTCTGATCAAAGAAGATCTATCTTCTTATTCGGAATACAAACTCCGGGAATTGCTGGAAACAGATAAATTTCTTCGTGGACGAAAACTCAGGATTCTTTCAACCACCGTGGATGCGGATGGGAGAGAGCTGATCGAAGTCGTTTCCCAGCGAGCCAAAGCAAGTTATTTGGCTGGTTTTGCAGATCCTGAATTTATCTCGGAATTACCGCGCTTTTCTTTACCCTTTTTGCCTACGGATAAAAAACACCGGGTATTTCAGGTGGATGGAGATTCGATGTTACCGATTCCCGATGGAGCATGGATCATCTGTGAATATGTAGATGACTGGATGTCAATCAAAGATGGAGAGCGCTACGTGATCGTCACCGAGCAGGATGGTGTGACTTTCAAAATCGCCTACAATCGTATCAAGGCTGATCAACAGCTTTTACTTTGTTCCTCTAACCCTATTTACCCTCCTTTTGAGGTAACTATTGATCAAGTACGGGAAGTGTGGCGGTATCGCTTGCTAATGAGTGAGTGATATGCCAAAGGCAATTTCCTCCATTTCCACCATTGGTTTATTCCTTTGGGGATTCCTTCCTATCTTATCCCCTCAATAAACCTAAAAAGCCTTTCGTATGAAAAATCGCTTGTCTTTAGCACTTTTAGTGTGCTGGGGGATGATTTGGAGCTGTGCCCCAAAAGACGTTGATCCTTTTGCGACTATCAAACCCGATGAAAGTCGATTTACCAAAATATCCCTAGTTGAAAAACTCAATGAACCCATGGAGTTGGAGGTTATGGATAACGGGGATGTACTTTTTATTGAGCGAGCTGGTAAGCTAAAACTGTACGAGGCTGCTACCGGTGAGACTACCGTAGTTGGGGAATTGAATGTCTACCTAGAGCATGAAGATGGTTTGCTGGGTTTGGCAAAGGATCCTAATTTCAATCAGAATCATTGGATTTACCTTTACTATGCGCCCTTGGATTATTCTCCGGATGTCAATAGGCTTTCCCGATTTGAGTTTAAGGAAAACCGTCTTGATTTAGAATCTGAAAAGGTGATTTTAGAAATTCCGGTTTTTAGAGGTTGTTGTCATTCTGGCGGCTCCATCGAATTTGATGCCAATGGATTGCTATACCTTTCTACTGGAGACGATACCACGCCTTTTGAATCTGACAATTACAATCCCATTGACGAGCGTCAGGATAGACCTGCGAATGTGGATGCACAAAAGACTTCTGGGAACACCAATGATTTACGGGGGGCAATTATCCGAATTAAGCCTGAAGCAGATGGAAGCTACAGCATTCCTGAAGGAAATTTATTTCCTCCCGGAACACCCAATACCCGACCTGAAATCTACGTGATGGGTAATCGGAACCCTTATCGGATATCCTTGGATCAGCATAATGGCAATCTTTTTTGGGGAGAAGTGGGGCCTGATGCCTCTGTTGATTCTGCGAGACGGGGACCAAAAGGCCATGATGAAATCAATTTGGCTAGAAAACCAGGCTTTTATGGTTGGCCTTATTTTGTAGGAAATAATAAGCCCTATTGGAAGTATGACTTTGCTACGCAGGAAAGCCTCTTTGAGTTTGATCCCGCAGCTCCAATTAACACTTCTCCAAACAATACCGGATTAGAGCAGCTGCCACCGGCTCAGCCAGCTTTGATTTGGTATCCGTATGATGAGTCAGTTGAGTTTCCTATGCTCGAAACAGGAGGAAGGAATGCCATGGCAGGACCTGTTTATTACCGAGAAGACTATGATAAGTCGGATGTTCGCTTTCCTGGATATTACAATGGAAAATTATTCATCTTCGATTGGATGCGAAATTGGGTTTTTACAGTAAATCTTACCGAGAATTTTGAATACGATACCATGGAGCGCTTTATGCCTTCCACTCAATTTGTGAAACCAGTAGACATGCAGTTTGCAAAAGATGGTTCACTCTATGTTTTGGAATATGGAACTTATTGGAGAGCGCAAAATGATGATTCGGGGCTTTACAAAATTGAGTTTGCGCCGGGAAATCGTCAACCAGTTGCCAAAGCTTCTGCAAGTCAACGAACAGGAGCTGCTCCGCTATTGGTTCAGTTTTCATCTGAAGGTTCTATTGATTTTGATCCTCAGGACAGTCTGACTTATTCGTGGAATTTTGGGGATGGTTCACCTGAAGTTTCTTCTCCGAATCCAAATCATACCTTTGATTCTCCTGGATCTTATCAGGTGGTTTTGACGGTGAAAGACTTGGAAGGAAAGCAAGCCAATGCCTCTATAGAAATCCAAGTTGGGAATGAACGCCCTGAAGTTTCAATTCAGTGGGATGGAAATCGTAGCTTTTATTTTGAAAATGATGAGATTCCTTACGCCGTTCAGGTTTCAGATAAAGAAGATGGAAGCATTGATTCCGAACAAATTGATTTTACCATTGATTTCATTGCCGGAGGTTATGATTTGATTCAAGCAGGTCATCAAGAGGAGCAGGTTTCTGTTGGGGAAAATTTCATTACTCAAGCAGGTTGTAAAGCCTGCCATGCTATCGAGAATGAATCAGTGGGGCCTACTTATCGAGATGTGTCTTCTAAGTATAAAGGTCAAGGCGAAGCAAAAGCATATTTAATTGATAAAATCCGAAATGGAGGTGGGGGTGTATGGGGCGAGCGAATCATGCCTGGGCACACTCATCTTCCTGAGGATCAAGTTGCTCAGATGGTCGACTTTATTTTGGGCTTGGAAGATCCTGATTTTGGAAAAGAAAAAATACCGCTTGAAGGAACCTTCAGATTTGATCCAACTGAAAATACGGAAGGATACTATTTGATTCAGGCTAATTATACCGATCAAGGAGCAAATGGAATGGATCCTCTAAGAGGAAATGAGCAGTTTGTCTTACGAAATCCATTAATAAAAGCGTTCACGGCAGATCGATTTAAAAATACCGCCAAAGCCAATGCAAATGGCTTGAATTTTATCCGTTATACCGAAAAGGACTCTTGGATTGCTTTGGATCAGGTGGATTTATCTGGAATAAAGCAATTGCAACTTTGGGTTAATCCAGCTGGAATTAAAGGGGTTTTGGAAATTCGGACTGGAAGCTCCGACGGCCCAATTTTGGGTAAGACAGGAGAACTTCAACAAGGTGCACAAAGTGGATATTTCCCAGTAACTGTCAATTTGCAGGAATCGAATGAGATTCAGGATTTGTATTTCGTTTTGCGAACAGATTCGGGGATTTCGATTTGGAATACTTTCAATCTAGATCGAATTCTTTTCAAGCGCTAAGTCGATGGGGAACTTTCCTGTTCCCCATTTTCTTTCTTATCAAAAATCAAGGTCATGAAGCAATTTTGGGATGAGCGTTATGCTGCTGAAGATTATGTCTATGGAAAAGAACCCAACCGTTTTTTTCAAGCCAAACTTCTCGACTTAAAACCTGGGAAAGCACTTTTTCCAGCGGAAGGAGAGGGGAGAAATAGTGTATTTGCAGCTGAGAACGGCTGGGAGGTTTTTGCTTTTGATATTAGTGATTCTGCTAGAATGAAGGCAGAACGATTGGCTGCAGAGCGTGGCGTAACAATCCACTATCAAGTTGGTACTTTGGATCAGATGAAATTTGAACCCGAGAGTTTCGATCTTTTGGTATTGATTTTTGCCCATTTTCCAGGAGATATTCGGCATTCATTGCATCAAAATCTCCTTCGATTGCTAAAACCGGGTGGTACTTTGATTTTAGAGGCTTTCTCCAAAGAGCATTTGGAATATAATTCCATCAATCCAAAAGCCGGAGGACCGAAAGACGTCAAAATGCTGTTTTCAAAGGAAGAATTAGATCGGGATTTTGGGCAGATGGAATGGTTGTTTTTTGAAAAAACCGTAACCGAAATGAAGGAGGGTGATTTTCATGTGGGGCTTTCTTCGGTCATTCGCTTGGTAGCGAGGAAATAGTTGTTTGCATATTTCAACTAATTTTATAAATTCAAACAAACTTTTTAAATCATGGAAAAGAAGACTTGTTTGAATTGTGGTGCACCCTTGCAAGGACGATCCGATAAGAAGTTTTGTGATGATCAGTGTCGGAATAATTATAACTACAAGCAATATGCGGACAACAGTAATTTTATCCGCAGGATCAATCACAAGATCAAGAAGAATCGGAATATTCTAGAGTCCTTTATTCCTTCAGGAGAAGATATGGCGAAGACTACCAAGGACAGGTTGCTCCGAGAGGGATTTGATTTTCAGTATCAGACTCATACCATAGAGACCAAGAAGGGGAGCATTTACCACTTTTGCTATGATTATGGCTACCTGCCCTTGGATGGGGATTGGTATCTGATCGTACGGAGAAAGGAAAATTAAGAAGACTCTTTTTCGAGATATTCCACCGTTTTTTCAATTAGTTGCCCATGTCCTACAGGCAGGATTACTTCTTGAATTTGTGGGATTTTGGAGGAAAACCGATTCAAATTTTCATGGGTGATCATCTTATCGTATTCTCCGATGAATAGCTTGATTGGAGTCTTATTTTTTCTAGCCTGACGAATGATCTTTCCTAAATGCAAGTGAATTCCTCCGAAAACTCTCCAAGTAAAGTAGACCTGAGCTCGTTTGGAGCGGGTTTCCATTTGGGTTTGCACAAATTTCACAATACTGCTTTCGAGTAATCCCGCTGAATTCAATCCATTCATCAATCCAAAAAATAGGTGCGGTTTGAATACAACACCTTTAAAAAGCCCATGAAAAGAGCCCGGATAGCTGCTGATGCTATACCAAAGTCCTGTTTTTATTCCATCTGGAGCAAGAAGTGTGAGGCTCTGAACTTGACTATCAAATAATTCATATGTAAGTAGAGCGAATTTTCCACCCATACTGTAACCGATTAGATGGAAATTCTGAAAACCAACTTCCTGCCGGAGTTTTTGAATGAAAGCCTTCCAAGTGTTTTTCGATAGGGGCTTTTTCGAATCAAACCATTGACTTCGTCCATGGTAAAAAATGTCTATGTAAATGTAACGTTGATTTGGTTTTCGGATTCTTGAGAAAGCTTTCAAGTCTTCCATGCTTTGTCCAAAGCCGTGTAGAAGGAGCACGGTTTCTTCTCCATCTCCTACGGTTTGATAATGGAGTTTTCCGGATGGATTTTGAATAAATTTCATTTAAAAGTTGAAAACAGCACTAAAATTATAAAAAATCAAATTTCCTCTCCCAAAAAAGTTAGAGTACAAAATAATGTATTATAAAAATACATTTTTGTTCGAAACCGAACTATTTAATAATTTTTTAACAAAAGCTTACAAAATAAAATTTCAAAAAAAACTACGGAAACTTTGAACATTCTAAACGTTTCCATAGTTTTGTCGGCCTAAAGAGAAAAGTAGCAATGCGCGAAAAAATATTGGAAGCAGCGATAGAGCAGTTCTCAAAGTATGGGGTCCGTAGTGTCACCATGGATGATATTGCCAGGCATTTGGGAATATCTAAGAAAACGCTCTATCAGGAATTTGCTGACAAAAAGGAATTGGTGAAGATTGCTTTCGATCAGATTTTGAGGAGAGATCAAAATATGATCGAAGCATTGATGAATGATTCGGATGATCAGGTGATCGAAACCTTGGTTCATTTGTCCCGAATGATGCGAGAGCGATTGCAATCCATCAATCCGGTTACCATTATGGAAGTTCAGAAATACTTTCCTGATGCTTGGCAGATTTTCGTTCGTCATAAGGAGGAGGTGATTCTCTCTCAGATGATGGATATTCTTGAGCGGGGTAAAAATTTGGGCTATTTCAGACAGGAAATCGAAGTGCCGATTTTGGCAAGAATTCGAGTGGACCAAATTACTAGTGCCATGGACTCCACCAATTTTCAAGATGCTAATTACGATATCGTTAAGATCCAATTAGAAATGATGGATCATTTTCTTCACGGAATATTTACTGAAAAGGGACGTGAAGCTTATAAAACTCAGCAAGAAAACACTATTTGAATCTCATTGAAATGAAAAAAATATTCATCCTATTCTTTTTTGGTTTAGGCCTGTCCTATCAGGCTCATTCCCAAGAGATTGTTGAATTAACACTTGAGGAAGCCTTGAATTTCACACTCGAAAACAACATCGACGTCAAAAATGCACAGTTGGAGACATTGATTGCGAAGGCAACTATCAAGGAAACCACGGCATCGGGACTTCCTCAAATCACAGGAAATTTTGATTTGAATTACAATCCTTCTATTCCAGTGGTCTTTCTTCCCAATCAACCACCATTCGGAGATCCAAGCATTCCCGGAGATGTAATTCCGGCACGATTTGGTGTGAGCTTCCAATCCAGTTTGGGGGTGAATGTTCGTCAGATGATTTTTGACGGCTCCTTTTTCGTAGGTCTTCAGGCAGCCAAGACCTATCGGGAATTGACAGATCTGGATAAAATTAAAACAGAGAATGATGCCATTGAAGCTGTAAAGAAGGCTTATTTCGGAGTTTTGGTCAATCAGGAGCGTATTCGTCTTGCTGAAGCCAACCTTTCTCGAATTGATACCTTATTAGCGGAGACCAGGGCTTTGAATGAGGCTGGTTTTGCCGAAAAGGTGGATGTTTCCAGAATTCAGGTTCAGCGAAATAATACTTACTCCCAATTGGAACGAAGTCGGACTGCCTTGGAAATCAGTCAGCAAATCCTAAAACTTCAAATGGGTTTACCTATGGAGTATGACGTGGTGCTTTCAGAGACCTTGGCTGAATTGAACCCGATTGAGGAAATCAATGCCTTGTTATTAGAAGAGGGAATGGAGCGGGTTGAGGTTTCTCAATTGAATACCAATCTGGAGTTGGTCAAACTGGATTTGAAAAATAATCAATCTCAGTATATGCCAACTATTGATTTTGTGGCTAATGGAATACGATCCGGTGCCGGAAATGCCTTTAATACGGTATACGATAAGCAAAACTGGTTTGGGAGCTCTCTTCTTGGAGTTAGTATGCAGATTCCAATTTTCGACGGATTGCTCAAAAGTGCGAGAATTCAACAGAATCGGGTGCAATTGCAGCAACTCGAAAACCAGCGGTTTTTCTTGAAAGAAAGTATCAAAAACGAAGTGTTCACTGCTAAGTCCAACCTTCGCAATGAGTTGAATATTCTTCGGGTTCAGCGAGAGAATCTCGATTTGGCTCGGGAGGTTTATGACATTGCCAAAATCAAATACCAAGAAGGAGTCGGATCTAACTTAGAGGTAGTAGAAGCAGATGCAGCATTGATTGAGGCCGAAATCAACTATTTATCAGCCCTTTATGATGGATTGGTATCTAAAGTGGATTTGGAAAAAGCCCTAGGAATATTGAAAAACGATTTAATGAACTAAACCAACACCCTTTCCTTCCTGGAAATTATTAATCAAACACATGAAAACAATTTTGAGATTTTTACCCATCACATTAGCTCTTGTAATGAGTTTTGCTTGTGCGGAGGATGAATCAGTGGAAGCTAAAAAAGCAAAGCTGGAGGAGTTGAAAGCTCAAGTGGTTGAACTGAATGGAAACATTCGTACGCTAGAGGCAGAATTAATGAAATTGGATCCTGAGTTTGCCAAACAAAATCAGAAGTCTGTTTTGATTACTACAGCTGATACCCACAAGGAGCGCTTTGAGCATTTTGTGGAAGTGACAGGTTCTGTGCTTTCTAAAAAGAATGTCAGTATTTCTTCAGAGACAGCAGGTCAGGTTTTGGAAATCCCTGCTATGGAGGGAATGCGAGTAAAGAAAGGTGAAGTTTTGGCTAGAATAGACGCTGAAGTAATTCAACGAAATATCGATGAAGTTGAAAATTCTTTGAGCTTGGCCAATACTCTTTTTGAAAAGCAGAAGCGATTGTGGGAACAGGAAATCGGAACAGAAGTTCAGTACCTTGAAGCTAAAAATCGAAAAGAAGGACTGGAGCGAAGTCTAGCCTCTTTGAAAACCCAGTTGGATAAGTCTATCGTAAAGGCACCTTTTGATGGTACGGTAGAAACAGTGACCGTTCGATTAGGAGAATTAGTGCAACCAGGTTCACCTATGTTCCAATTCGTAGGAGAAAGCGACCTCTTTATTGAAGCGGATATATCTGAAGCTTATGTTGGAGTTTTGGGTAAAGGTGACTCCGTACGAGTAAGCTTCCCATCGATTGGAAAAGAAATTGAAACTCGAGTATCGGCGATTGGAGCTATCATCAATCCTAATAATAGGACTTTTAAAGTGGAGGTTTACCTTCCTCAAATGGACCTTGTGAAGCCCAATATGCTTGCCATTTTGGATATCAAAGATTATGAAAATCCAGAGGCTGTGGTTGTTCCGTCTAAATTGGTTTTAAGCGATAACCGAGGTGACTATGTGTTTGTAGTTCGTGATGGAAAAGCTATCAAAACTTATGTTCAGCGAGGAAAGACTTTCCAGCAGCTTACCGAAATTTTGGAAGGTCTAAGCGGAGACGAAAAATTGGTGGATAAAGGATTCAGAGAAGTAGGAGATAATTTCAACGTAACTATTGCACAGCAGTAAGTCATGGCCGAACAATCAAGTCCAAAAACAACGAGAGAGTTTGGGTTGACCAGTATGAGTGTGGATAATTCCACCTCTGTGGTCATTCTAACGCTGATTATTACCGTCTTGGGTTTGGGTGCCTATAGGACCATGCCCAAAGAGAGTTTTCCTGAAGTAGTAATCCCTACCGTATATGTGGGAACTCCCTATCCTGGAAACTCACCCGTAGATATGGAGAACCTGATCACTCGTCCGATTGAGAAGGAACTCAAATCATTAAATGATGTCAAGGATATCAAATCCACATCTGTTCAGGATTTCTCTTCCATTGTAGTGGAATTCAACCCCGGAGTTGAGATTTCTAAAGCTATTCAGGATGTAAAAGACGCAGTAGACAAGTCTAAAAGTGAATTGCCTTCAGACTTGGATCAGGACCCTAATGTATTGGAAATCAATACTTCAGATTTCCCAATCATGAACGTAAATATATCGGGCAATTATTCTGAGGCCGAGCTAAAGAAGTTTGGAGAGTATTTAGAAGATGAAATTGAAAAGCTTCCAGAAATTTCAAAGGCAGACTTGGCTGGTACCGTAGAACGGGAAATTCAGATTAATGCTGATCCCTATAAAATGGAGTCAGTAGGTGTGACCTTTGATGATATCGCCAATGCCGTTCGCTCAGAAAATGTGACCATTTCAGGTGGTAGTATTCGAGGAGGTGATTTTCAGCGAACTTTACGGGTCGATGGAGAATTCACTGACCCGATGGATATCCTCGATGTGATTGTCAAAACAGACAATGAGAAAATCGTCTATCTCCGCGATGTAGCTGAGGTCAAGGATACTTACAAAGACAGAAGCTCCTATGCCCGGATGAAAAACCTTCCGGTAGTAACCATCAACGTAGTAAAGCGAAGTGGTGAAAACCTTTTGAATGCTGCCGATCAAATCAAGCAAATCATTGAGGAGACTAAAGCGAACCGTTTTCCACCCGATTTGGAAATTACCATCAATAATGACCAAAGTAAGACTACCCGAACTCAGGTAAATGACTTGGAAAACTCTATCATCTTTGGGGTGATTCTGGTGGTTTTGGTTTTGATGTTTTTCTTGGGATTCCGAAATGCCCTTTTTGTGGGTTCAGCGATTCCTTTGTCTATGTTTATCTCCTTTTTGGTGCTTAATTCCTTTGGAATCACCTTAAACTTGATGGTGCTGTTTTCCCTGATATTGGCATTGGGGATGTTGGTGGATAACGGAATTGTGGTAGTAGAAAATATCTACCGATTGATGTCGGAAGGAAAATCCCCAATGCGAGCCGCAAAAGAAGGAGTGGGAGAAGTGGCCTGGCCAATTATTACATCTACAGCTACCACACTAGCTGCCTTCTTGCCATTGGCCTTCTGGGAGGATACGATTGGAGATTTCATGAAATATCTTCCAATCACCCTGATTATTGTACTTTCATCTTCACTTTTTGTGGCATTGGTGATCAATCCTGTTTTCACCTCCATGTTCATGAAAGTGGAAGATGTAAATAAGGTAAAGTCAAAAAGAAAACCGATTACTGTTGCCGGTGCATTTTTGATCCTATCTACCCTTTTCTATTTGACTGGGTGGACTGCCATGGGATCCCTTGCTTTGGTTGCCTCTATTTTGACCTTATTCAATGTGTTTCTTCTTAGAGGAGCGATTAAATGGTTCCAAACCGTCTTTTTGGTTCGATTAGAGAATGCTTATGAACAAACTTTGAACTTTGCTCTTAGAGGGAAAAATCCTTATTTCTTCTTTTTTGGAGTAAATATTCTACTGATTCTATCAGTTTCCCTGTATTTCGTCAGAGCTCCTAAGGTATTGTTCTTCCCAGATAACCAGCCACAATTGGTCAACGTCTATGTAGAATTCCCAATTGGAACGGATATCGAAGCGACCAATGAATTTGTTGATGAGTTTGAGGATCAGGTAGCGAGTGTGTTGAAGGATTATCAGGACATTATCGATTCAATGATTTCTCAGGTAGGGGAGGGAACTGGTGAACCAACAGAAGGAAACTCCGGTCAAGCTACTCCTCATAAAGCAAAAATCACGATTGGTTTCGTGGATTACATTGAGCGTCAGGGAATCAACACGAACCGGGCCATGGAAAAAATCCGTGAATTAGCGGAGAACTATCCTGGGGTATTGATTACAGTTGATAAGCAGCGGGCCGGTCCGCCTGTTGGAAAGCCGATCAATATTGAATTTTCAGGTGAGGATTACGATCAGTTGATCAGCTATGTTAATCAGACTTTGGAATTCATTAACAGCAAGAATATTCCAGGAATTGAAGAACTCAAAACAGACCTTTCTTTAGGAAGTCCTGAATTGATCGTGGATATCGATCGGGATAAAGCCCGTCGATTTGGATTGTCCACTTCAACCATCGCGACCGAGTTGCGAACTTCCTTGTTTGGTTTGGAGGTATCCAAGTTCAAAGAAGGGGAGGATGATTATCCGATCCAACTTCGATTAGAGGAGGAGTACCGATATAATATCGATGCTTTGGTCAATAAGAAAATTGGCTTCCGAGATAAGTTTGGCACCAAACGAGAAGTTCCTGTTTCCGCTGTTGCAGATGTTAAATTCAGCTCAACGTATGGGTCTGTGAAGCGAAAGGATTTGGAGAAAGCTGTGACCATTTATTCCAATGTGTTGGATGGTTACAATGCTACTGAGATCAATAATTCCATTCGTGAATACTTGGCAGGCTATGATGTCCCTGATGGAATCACTGTTAAGTTTACCGGGGAGCAAGAAGAGCAAGCCAAATCCATGGAGTTTTTGGTAAGAGCTTTAGCAATTGCAGTTTCTTTGATTTTCTTAATCATCGTTGCTCAGTTTAACTCCGTGACCACGCCTTTCATAATCATGGCTTCCGTGGTTTTGAGTACGATTGGAGTATTCCTTGGTTTGGTAATATTCAACATGGACTTTGTTGTCATTATGACAGGTATTGGTATTATTTCCTTGGCTGGTGTTGTGGTGAATAACGCGATTGTATTGATAGATTATACCAACCTGGTCCGCGAAAGAAAACGAGAGTCTTTAGGATTAGGCTCCAATGAATTCCTTTCTTATACTGATTTGGTAGGAAGTATCGTTGAATCTGGTAAAACTCGTCTTCGACCAGTTCTTTTGACAGCAATTACAACGGTGCTTGGATTGATTCCATTAGCCATTGGTATGAATATCAATTTTGGTTCCCTCTTAAGCTCATTTGACCCTCAATTCTATGTGGGAGGGGACAATGCAGATTTTTGGGGGCCAATGGCTTGGACAGTAATATTTGGGTTAACCTTTGCAACGTTTCTTACGTTAGTGATCGTACCAGTTATGTATTTATTGGCCGATAAGGTAAATATGAAACTCCGTAAGGTTAAAAATTAAAACATGATTGATTTAAGGTTGGTGGTTTTTTAAAATAAAACCCCCGGGACATTGTCCTCGGGGGTTTTTCTTTTTCAGGTACCTATACCTGAATCCTTAGCCTTAAAAGTTTTCAAAGCGTTTCCTTAAAAAGGAAGATCCGCTTCGTCCGTAACTGGGCCATTTTCTTGATTTTTGGCTCCACCCATGAATAGGAAATCATGGACTACAATTTCGGTGATGTACCGCTTGATACCTTCCTTATCTGTGTAGCTTCGATTCGTGATTTTTCCCTCGATCGCGATTTCAGAACCCTTGGAAGTGTACTTCTCTAAAAGCTCCGCCTGCTTGCCCCAGACTACTAAATTGTGCCAAGTTGTTTCGGTTACTTTTTCGCCTTGCTGATTTTTGTAAGTTTCATTCGTCGCGAGACTTACCTTTCCGATTTTAGAACCGGACTCAAGTGTTTTTACTTCGATGTTGTCGCCCATGCGACCGATTAGTTGAACTTTGTTTCTTAGCGTGTTCATGATTACGTGTGTTTTGGTTAGAAATTTTTTTTGTTCGTTTCCGCCAGAGGAAAAACTTGATGATCCAAAGTTGCAACAGTGCTCAAAAGAAAGTCGGGAATCAGTCGTTTGTATCCGTTTGTATCCGATAGTAGTCGTTTGCTGTCGGATAAACCCCTTCTAATTGGTTGTATGGGGCATTTTTCGAATGAGAGAAAAGTTTCTAAAAATTCTATTTAAACTGATGGGTTCAAGAAAAAAGTAGAAATTTTCTTTAAAAAATTGGTTCGATTGACAGTCGCTTAAAGGTTTTCTTTCTTGGGCTTTCCTGCCAAAGGCCGTAACTTTAGCAGATGAATCAAAAAATTCGGATTAGGACATTTGGAATGATTGCCGAGGAAATCGGACAGTCTGAATTGGTCTTGGATCAGTTGGATTCTACGGAGCTTTTGAAAGAATATTTATTCGGTCAGTTTCCCAAACTTCAATCCATGAAGTTTTCAATTGCTATCAATCAGCAACTAGCTCAAGGTGATGAAAAAATTCCGGAAGGAGCTGAGATTGCGCTTTTACCACCATTCTCAGGAGGTTAATGTCTGATCGTTTTGAAAGACAGCGGTTGGTTCCCGACTTTGGGATTGATGGACAAGAAAAACTCCGGAATTCTTCTGTCTTAGTTATTGGTGCCGGTGGTTTAGGTTCTCCCATATTACTTTATTTGGCTGCTATGGGAGTTGGGCACATTGGCATTGTTGATGGAGATCAGGTGAGCATCTCAAATCTAAATCGACAGGTTCTATATGGTGTTCAAGATGTAGGTAAGAATAAAGCTGAAGTTGCAGCTAATTTTTTGCGTGCTCAATATCCGGATTGTTCTTTCACCGAGATCCTGTCCTTTATCTCAGTCGAGAATGTTGTTGAATTGATTGAGCCTTATGATTTGGTGATTGATGGATCCGATAATTTCCCCACCCGATATTTGGTCAATGATGCCTGTGTTTTGCTGAAAAAGCCCTTGGTTTTTGGTGCTATTTATCAGCATGAAGGGCAGGTTTCAGTTTTTAATTTAGGAATAGATTCCTGTAACTACCGCGACATTTTTCCCAATCCTCCAAAAGCAGATGAAGTTCCTAATTGCTCGGTGACAGGGGTAATAGGAGTGCTGCCTGGAGTCATTGGAAATCTAATGGCTATGGAAGCCGTTAAAGTTTTAGCGGATTTTGGAAGCCCCTTGAAGAATAGAGTACTCTTTTATCAAGCAAAATCTGCCAGTTTTTATGAAATTAAAATAAGCCCCAATCCAAGTGCTTATAGCCTGATGCCTAAAAACTTGGAAGAGCTTTCGAAAACTGATTATGAATTAGTATGCGAAGGTCTTCCGGAAATCTCTTGGGAAGAAATTCCATCCCAAATCCCTTCTAATGTACTATTGGTGGATTTGCGGGAACCGGATGAATTACCCAAACTTGAGAATTGGAGCCCTGCCTTGATTCCTTTCTCTCAATTGGAGGAGAATTTTGATCTGATTAACAAAAGGGATTTGATATACTTTTTTTGTCAAAGCGGGGTTCGAAGTCTGAAGGCGGTTCGCCTTTGGCAAAAAGATTTTCCTCAAAAATCGGTATTTTCGATTCGTGGAGGAATGAAAGCAATGTTGAAAAATTAAGAAAATGGAAAAAGAAAGAACTCCTAAAAATATTTTTGTCCAAGGACCGATTAGTCCTGAAAAAATAGCACAATCTGTTGCCAATCATCAAAGCAAAACTGACATCGGCGGACATTCGATTTTTTTAGGACAGGTCAGAAAAGACCAAAAGGAGAATGGAACGGTAGTAGCGATCGAGTACACAGCTTATGAGGAGATGGCTCTTCAAAAAGCCTTTGAAATTCGGGAAGATATCTTTGCGAAATATCCGCTAACCTGCATGCATATTTATCACAGTTTGGGAAGGGTTGAGGTAGGCCAACTTTGTCTTTTTGTCTTTACCTCATCCAAGCATAGAAGAGCAGCAATGGATGCCTGTGATGAATTAGTGGAGCGAATCAAAGCAGAACTGCCCGTTTGGGGAAAGGAATTGCTCGATACGGATGAGCATGTTTGGAAAGTGAATCAATAAACCCAGATACTGATGCAAATTGATATGAAATTTTGGAAAAAGCTGACTCCGGAGGAGCGGCTTAATCGGGTCCAACGTGCTTTAAAGGAAAATGTGGACTTCAGCAAAGATGCCAATCTAGGCTATCCGGCATCAAGGCTTGATGAAAAAGTATTTGCCAATGAATCGCTTTTTCTTCGGGAAATGCCTGTATTAAATACCTACATCGCAAACCCTAATCATATTGGTTGTCATACCTATGGGACTTCCGAATATTCCTTTAAAGGAACTCAGGAAATTGAGCGGGAGGTCTTGGATATGATTGCAGTGGATCTTTTTAAGGCAGAAGAAGGGGCCTACGATGGATATATTTCTCCAGGAGGTACCGAGGCTAATGTACAGGCCATGTGGATTTATCGAAATGAATTCATGAAAAGGCATGGCGCTAAATTGGAAGAGATTGTGATTTTAGCTTCTGATGACACCCACTATTCCATTCCAAAAGGGGTCAATTTATTGATGTTGGAGTGGAAAAAGGTACCGGTGGACGAAGTCACTCGGGATATCAGTAGAGAGGATTTTCGAAATACGGTGAAATCGGCCTTGGAAGAAGGGAAAAAGTACTTCATCGTCATTGCCAATATGGGTACGACCATGTTTGGTTCTGTTGATGATCCTGTGCCGATGACTGAAGTGTTAGAGGAATTTGAAGTGCCTTATCGCTTGCATATAGATGGAGCGTATGGTGGTTTTGTTTTTCCTTTTTCAGAAGGCGAAAACACTATCAATTTCACCAACCCAAAAATCTCTTCCATTACCATCGACGCTCATAAAATGCTTCAGGCTCCGTATGGAACTGGGATTTTTGTTTGTCGAAAAGGGTTGATAGAAAATGTATTGACCACGGAAGCTCAGTACGTGGAGGGGATGGATTTGACGCTTTGCGGAAGTCGATCTGGTGCAAATGCAGTAGCCGTTTGGACTATTTTGACGACCTACGGACCACATAAATGGTATGAGAAAATTTCAGTATTGAAGATGCGAACCAACTGGTTATGCAAGCAACTGGATTTGTTGGAGGTCCCATATTTCCGAGAACCTGAAATGAACATTGTTACTATTCGCTCCTTTGCTGTGCCCGAGGAAATTGCCCATAAATATAATTTGGTACCTCAGACCCATGATGAAGGAAATAAGTGGTACAAAATCGTGTTGATGGATCATGTGGAGATAGAGCATTTAAAGGATTTTATAAACGATCTATCTTCTCATAAGAAAGTCCCGGTCAAGTAATATCATTCAATTATAAATCCCACCCACGAGGTGGGTTTTTTTAGTAAACGATTGAATTTTTAGCCAAGCCAAAATTATCAACCGTTTGCATTAAATTTTTCATTCAATTCTTTTTGAACATGGTTTTTCTCCAATTAAAATTTGGTAAGTTCAACTTGGCGAAAATGCCGATCTAATTCTTTTGACCCTTTTCTAACCCAAACTAACCTAGGTTTTCATGAAAAAACCGCAACTTTCCTTTTCCCAAATTATCAATATGAATGTCGGGTTTTTTGGCATTCAGTACAGTTTTGGACTACAGCAAAGTGCTGTTAACCCAATTTATGATATGCTGGGAGCGGCTCCTGACGAAATCCCAATCTTGAATTTGGCAGGCCCCATGACCGGCCTTTTGATTCAGCCGATTATTGGCGCTTTGAGTGATAATACTTGGAGTCCGAAATATGGAAGAAGGAAGCCATTTTTCTTCATAGGAGCTTTGTTTTGCAGTATTACCCTATTTTTCTATCCCTTCAGTAGCTCGCTTTGGATGGCTGCAGGGTTGCTCTGGGTTTTAGATGCGGCTAATAATACAGCAATGGAACCATATCGGGCCTTGATCGCAGATAAGTTACCCGATGAACAATACAGTACTGGTTTTTTAACTCAAAGTTTTTTCACTGGTCTGGGTATTACTCTTGCTAATGTTTCCCTCTTTATTTTTCAAAAGTATATCACAGGTACTTGGGGTTCGCTTCCCTATTGGGTTTATGCTTCGTTTTTCTTGGGAACGGTTTGTTCCATCGGCTCGGTGATGTGGAGTATTTCCAAAACTCCTGAAATACCACCCAGTCCCGAAGAATTGGCGGCTTTGAAAAAACGGAATGAAGGAATGCCTCATCCGGCTATTCAGTTCTTTTTGTCCATTTTGACGACTTTGGTTGCCTATCTAGTGTTTTTTGCCCTATTAATCCCGGCCATTTTCTCGAAGGGTCTGATCAAAAGAGTATTAGAAAAAACCAAAACCAATCCAAAGACTCGGGTGCTCTTTGCTCAAAACGTAGAGATTATTGAGTCCATCATGGTGATGCCCGGTGTGATGTGGAAGCTTGCTCTGATTTATCTTTTTCAATGGTATGCACTCTTTTGTTATTGGCAAAATGCAGCAAAAAGTATCGCTCAGTCTGTTTGGAATACGACTCCAACAGGCGACCCAAAGTTGTATGAAGAAGCAGTTGGATGGACTGGGTTGGTAAACGGTTGGTATAATGTGGTCACCTTTTTATCTGCTTTCTTTTTGGCCAGTATGGCAAGGAAGTTTGGTCCTAAAAAAGTCCATTTCATTTGTCTTCTCATGGCAGGAGTAGGCTTGATGATTTTCCCTCAGCTTACGAATAAATATGCCCTTTTCATTCCAATGGCTGGATTTGGAATTGCCTGGGCTAGTATGATGGGAGTGCCCTATCTTCTCGTGGTCAATGAGATTCCTAAAGAGCGCTATGGTGTATATATGGGGATTATCAATATGATGATTGTGATTCCTATGATTCTTCAGACCTTGACATTTGGAGTAATTTCTAAAAATTTCCTAGGAAATGACCCCGGATTAGCCATTGTGTTTGGAGGCGTTTTGTTGATTATAGCTGCTTTAGCAACCTTAAATATCAAGGAAAATAAAAATGTAACCATTGATCAGCCGGTGGCTGGTGGAGCTCATTAAGGATGGAAGAAAAATTAATGGAAAAGGATTATATGCCTTGGGAAGCCTTACTTCAGGAATTTGGAATTCGGTCAACAGGAATGCACCGAGCTTTTTTTCAAAGATTTCAAGAAGGAATTGCAAATATTGAATCCTTGTATCGGTCTATTTATGGCGATTTTTCTGAATCCGAAGATGTTTTTGAAGAATTGCTAAAGTCCATCATTGTTGCCTATTTGGAAAGAGAACAGGATCTCAAGAAAAGAGACAATGCCAAAGAAAAACAGGGGCATTGGTTCCTTAGTAATCAATTAGTGGGGATGAGTCTCTATGTAGATCGATTTGCTGAAAATCTTTCCGGATTGCATGAGAAGCTAGATTATTTTGATGAACTAGGAGTGAATTTCCTTCATTTAATGCCACTTTTTGAAAGTCCTGCCGGAGAAAGTGATGGGGGGTATGCAGTGTCTAATTTCCGAAAGGTGGATTCCAAATTTGGGGATTTACAGGATTTGGTGGCATTGCGAAAGAGCATGCATACTCAAGGGATGAATTTGATGTTGGACATTGTCCTTAATCATACCTCTCATCGACATCCGTGGGCAGAAAAAGCTAAAGCTGGAGATAAGCGTTATCAGGATTATTATTACATGTATGACAACCGCTGGATTCCCAATCAGTATGAAGCGGCCATGCCTGAAATTTTTCCTGAAAGTTCACCAGGGAATTTCACTTATAGTGAAGAATGTCAAAAGTGGGTTATGACCGTTTTTCATCACTATCAATGGGACTTGAATTATCGGAATCCTCATTTGCTTAGAGAAATGCTCGACAATGTATTTTTCTATGCTAATCTGGGTGTTGATCTACTTAGGATCGATGCGCCAGCCTTTATTTGGAAAGAAACAGGTACTAGCTCTCAAAACTTGCCTCAAGCGCATCAGCTATTGCAACTGATCAAACAGGCCGTCCAAATGGCTACTCCGGGAATGGCAATTTTGGGAGAAGCTATTGTTGCTCCTGAGGCGATTATGGAATATTTTGGAAAGGGGGATCGGGCAGGAAAGGAATGTGATTTTGCCTATAATGCTACACAAATGGCTTTACAATGGGATATGTTGGCATCAGGTGATACCCGAGTGATGTTGCAAGCCCAACCTATTCTCCAGCAAAAGCCGTGGCGGACGAGTTGGATTTCCTACACTCGATGCCATGATGATATTGGCTTGGGCTACGATGATTATATGATCGCTCAAGCGGGGAAAAACCCTTATCAACACAGAAGTTATTTAAAGGATTTTTATGCTGGCAAATTTCCGGGTAGTCCAGCAAGAGGTGCACTTTTTTCGAGCAACCCTAAAACAGGTGATGCACGGATTTCAGGTTCTTTAGCATCCCTTTGTGGATTGGAATTTGCCTTATTTGCTGAAGGTCCAAACGAAATTCAGCTTTCGATTCAAAAGATTCTGTTGATGCAGGCTTTTTCTATGTTTACAGGCGGCTTGCCCATGCTCTATTATGGGGATGAATTAGGCTATTTAAATGACTATTCTTTCTTGCAAGACCCAGCAAAAAGCTATGACAATCGCTGGATGCATAGACCCATAATAGATTGGGAAAAAGCCGGTTTGCGAAAAGAGAAGGGAACAGTAGAAAATCAGGTTTTTTCAGGAACCCAAAGGCTTATAAAAATTCGAAAAAAACTTTCCGCTATTGCGGATTTTAATAATATTCGATGGATTCAGCCCCATAATATCCATGTAGCTGGTTTTCTTCGAGAGATTGAAAATCAACGGGTTTTTGTCATAGGAAATTATTCAAATGAAACCGCTTACTTGACTTGGTACGCTTTGAAGGAATTTGGGTTTGTGCCAAATAGCTTATTTGACCATTGGTCCAAAAAGTCTGTTCAGGTAGGTTCTGATGATAATTACCTTATTTTGGAACCGTATGGATTTCGAATTTTTGAGGTGAAGGATTAAAAAGACTTATCCTTTTCGCAGGGTGGAATTACGGATCATCAAATCACTCTGGATTTCAATTTTCTGATCCCTGAGAGATTTGTCGTTGCTTTGTAGTGATTCGATAAGCAGTTCGGTAGCGCGAAGTCCGATTTGGTATCCGTGCTGCTCCACGGTACTGAGAGAAGGTTGCATCACCTCGGAAATTTTCCAGTTGCTAAATCCCATGACACCTATCTCTTCGGGAACTTTCCGATTGCTTTCTCGCAAGTAGTTCATCGCTCCAAGGGCCACCAAATCCGTAATGCAAAAAATGGCATCTGGGGGATTCTTGCTTTCCAAGAGTTGTTTTGCAAAACGGTAACCCTCTTCTTCAGTGATTTGCTGACAATGGGGGATCCATTCTGGATGTTGTTCTAAATGATGATCAATTAAAGCCTGCCGATATCCTGCTAGACGATCTACTGAGTTTTGAACGTTTTCGAGTCCATTGATATGGGCTATCTTTTTATACCCTTGTTCAATCAAATGCTTGACGGCACCATGGGCGCCTTGGTAATCGTCGGTGATTACTTTGGGGGTTTTTAGTTTATCAGAATATTTATCAAACTGTATGACAGGCTTCCCCTCATCCAAAAATTCCTGAATGTGAGAGACATCAGAAGTCTCATTGGAGATCGAAATCAAAAGACCATCGACATTTCCGGCAAGCATCGCATGGCAAGCATGCATTTCCAGTTCTGCCTTTTCTTCCGTTTGACTGATCAAAAGCCGATAACCTTTTTTGGTAGCAGCATCGAGGGCCCCACTGATAATGGAAGAGAAATAATAGTGAACCACTTCCGGAACAACCATCCCAATCGTCATTGTCTTGTTTTTCCTGAAGTTGACCGCAATGGAGTTGGGAACGTAATTGTGCTTTTTGGCAAAATCCTGTACCATTTTGATGGTCTCCTCCGAAATCCCCGGATATTCGTTCAAAGCTCGGGAAGCGGTGGAAACAGAGATTCCCAATTCCCTTGCGATGTCCTTTAGTGTGATGCGTCTTTTCTCTGACATAAGTTTGTCCGATGATTCAAGATTTAGCCTTTCATTTTTACTTTTCGGATATGACTCTACCTTCCTGATCAAGAATAAGGTCTTTGGTTTGATTGTCTTTTTGGAGAATCACCCGAATCCTTGCTTTTCCTTTTTCTTCAAAAAACCGCACTTGTCCCACCTTAAAACCTGGATAGGTATCCAAGAGTTTTTCTTCGACAATTTGAGGAAGTTGGTCTTCATAAGGAATGGTATTTGAAAATCTAAATTCCTCCGGGAGTACTTCTTTGTAATCCCGAAAATCATTGATACCATCTTCACCTTTTGTAAGCTCAAATTTGTCATAAAGTTCTCCAATGGCTGTATAGGACTCAAAAAGCAGACGGTTTCCTTCAATACTTACAACTTGGAAAAGTTGTGTGTTTTCCGCGGCTCGATCCCGGACTGCTCCCCATTCTTCCCAACCATCGGGTTTGATTCCATACATTTTCCCACCGCTTACTGAGACCACGTAAACCGTACCTGTTTTGTCTCGCATATTCATCCCGTCCATCACATTTTCACCGGGAGAGACTCTTCCTCTTCCGTAACTGTGATCATGTCCCTGCAGAGCTAAATCGACTTTATACTTGTCAAAAATTGGTTTCCAAAGCATTCGCAATGCCTCATTGTCCCGTCCAGCTGAAGCGGAAAATAGGGGGTGATGGTAGCTGACAATGACCCATTTTTTAGTATTTGCTTCTAGGATTTCTACTAGCCAAGCTGCCTGAAGTTCTTGGTCACGATTGCTGTCAAGAAAAATAAATTTGGCATCAGGGTAATCAACATAATAGGCTGTTTCCTCTAGTCCTTTAGGCCCATTCGGTGGAAAGCTGAATTGAGGTTTCCATTGGATTGAGAGGCTTCTTTTTCTGCTTTCCCGATCTGCTTCATTAAGGTAGTTATACTCGTGATTGCCTGGTACAGCTAAGGTCGGAAGCATACTGTGAATAAACCCGCCTGCTGTAAACCACTCATGCCATTCTTGTTCTCGATGGGCATAATTGATCAAATCCCCTGCATGAATGATAAAATCTGCATCCGGAGCTTTTCTATATCCCTCACGAATTAATCTTGCCCACAATTCCAAAATGTAGTTTTGAGCATCTCCTACATAAAGAAAAGAGAATTTATCCCCAGCTTGATCGCTTGGAGTTTTAAATTGAAACCACTCTGACCAGCGGGTCCCATCTCCCACACGATAGGCATAGACGGTTCCGGGAGTCAAATTGGAAAAAGAGACACTGTGGTAATTAGCAACTACTTCAGCAGTCGCAATTTGAGAAGCTTCAAATACTTCAGTTTGGGCTTTTTGGGTTATTGCATTTCTCCAAAATTTTGGTGCTCCGGTAGCAACAGCTAATTCGGCAAAGGCTGTCCTGATTTCTGTATTGGTTCGCCAATTCACGCTAACTTCTGAAGTTGCATCCTCTCCAAAAGTCAATATGATTCGATCGGGATATTCTGAAGGCTTACTCCAATCGAATCCAAATTCCGGCTCTTTGTAAACTCGGATTTCTTGAGCCTGAAGGGTGAATAATCCAACAAAAAGAAGCAAGAAAAAGATTAGCAGGGATTTCATGATTAGGCTTTTTTCCAAGTTAAGGATTTTTGAGAGCTTTTGATCTCATTTATGCGTGATGTGCTTTTCTCTATTTTTCCTCTAAAATCATTTGGAATTTATCTTAAATCCCTGATTTTTTGTTTGATCCAGTCTTGATAAAAACGGTAGCATTCTTGACTAAAATGTTGCAGGTCTGATCGTGAGGGATTTTCAGAAATAATAAGAGAGTCTTTTTTAATCCACTCATTTTGAACATTATCCAATTCTTGACGGATTTTTGGAAATAGCTCAATTCTATTTTTATCAACCAAATCATGGAGTTGTCGGGCTTGCCACCAAAGTGAATCATCCATTTTGGAAACCGGGAAGGTCAGGAAGTCAGTAATGGTGCCGAAATAGAAAGGGACATAGAGACTAAGACAAGGATGCGGAGTTCCGGTAAGCCAAATTGTGCTGGGTTGGTTTTGGCGAATTTCAGTGACCATACTTCCTGTCGTATCAGAAGGATTTGTCAAGCCAGTAGCATGCATGCAAATGGAAGCTGCCGAACAATTTTTGGGATGAAATTCATCATCAGGGATAGGGTGTGTCCGGAGGGTTTTCATAAACTCCCAAGTACTCAGCTGACCGGCATAATTTTCCAGATGACTTGTTGTGGTGGCTTTTCGGGACCTTGCTTTGGAGAAATAGGTGTAGAGAAAATCAGAAAATCGGGATTTGAATCCTTTTTTGGAGCGAAAGATTGCACTGAAATGGGTCGCTTCCTTTTCCAGAAAAATCTCATCATAATCTTCATCCAAGCTCAGACAGTTGGAGATGCTAGCTGTGTCCCTGACTTTTTTCCAAGCCCAGGATTTCCCGGCAGTTTCCAGAATATACGCTTCTTTAGAATCGGCAATTAGAAAGCTATTGTGATAATAAAAATCTTTGTTTTGGTAACCTCCGCAGGCATCTTGACCGTAAATTGAAAGGAGTTGAATAATCAGATTTTTGGCTTCGTTAGCTTTCTTGCATCGCTCTAATGCTAGACGAAGCATGTCCATTCCTGTCAGTCCAGGCTTTTTTTTATTGATTTTGACTTGAGTGAAAACAGCTTCGTTCCCGATAGTTAAACCCCATTCATTGACTCCCATTTCTGCTCCCCACATTTGAAATGGCTTGGAAAGGAAAACCTCCCAGGTTTGATCCACTTGAGGAATGGTGATAAAGGTACAAGGGACTGTTTTTTCTGTATGGGTTTTTCTGGAGAAGTGGCGAATTTCCTGTGCTTCCAAAGGTTCCCTATCGGAATTTTTTCCAAAGACTAAATTTCCGGATTGGGTATAATTCCCAAGTGCTGCCAGTGTATCACACATATTCTAAAAATTTATGGACCAGATTCCTGCACGATCTGCAGGTTTCAACTCAAGTTGAAGTCCATTTAAGACTGCTAAAGGTTGACCATCTGCTCCCAAGTCCCAGAGTTCTCCGCGTAGAAATACATTCATTCCCACCCGAGCATTTGTCTGGCTAATCCTACCTGGAAGGGCATATTTATTCCAGGCTTCCCATTCGCTGATTGTTTCGATATCATTTAGATTGGTTCCAACCGGAGCAGGCGCTCCATTGTAACCTTGCCATGGCTTTTCCATGCTTTCATCCCCCGTAAGATAAGAAGGTACTAAAATGATTTCTGCCTGTGACTGATTGGCTACTTGATAAGGTTCGGGATACCAACTATCAGCACAAATTAGTAAGGAGGTTTTGCCCATGGGAAGGTTGAATACCGGGATTTTTTCTACTGCTTCTCCACTTACAAAGGGAATTTCGGATTCAATAGGAAATACTTTTAAAACCGGTTCGCCAATGATTTTTCCATCAGGACCAAAAATGAAAGAAGCATTATAAAGAGGACCTCCCTTATCAATATATAATTCACCTTCTGCAATATAAGGTTTCGGGAGGATGATACTTCCAGCTGCGATATAACAATTGAACTGTTGGGCTAATTGGCTGAAGGTAGTGAAATAATCCTGAGCCATGCTTCTCGCCTTCATTCGAAATAAGGTAGCAGTAGCTCTATCTGTTTCATGGCTTTGGAAGTAATTGACTGAAAAGTCAATAATGTTTGAAAGAACCAAAGTGGACATGGCGTTTTTAAGATTGTCCTTTTCTGCCAAAGCATGTTTCTCTCCGGATAAAACCAACCAAGTTCCAATATACTCAGGAAGCAAGACAACAGTGTTTGGTTGAATGAGCTTGGATTTTAGGGCAGCATCCAGATAAAGCGCCATTTTTTGCTGAAAGGTCTCCTGATCCAAGTAGTCTTTTGCCAACATATAAGGTTGGATTCCCAGTATATTTCTTTTCAAAGAGTCACTGGGGTTAACTTCTTCTATCAAGTCCAAAAAGGCCTCAGGTTGTTCGGGAAGATAGCCTCTCCCTGCAGAGGACCAAATCAGCCAAATGAATATGACCAATAATATGGAGGAGACGATTAATCTTCTCACACTCATGCTTCTTCTTTATTTTTCTTTTTGATAATTTCTAAGGCTGCGGCTTCACCTGCCCGGACAGCTCCTTCAATGTAGCCATGCCAGACAGTAGCAGCTTCTGTACCTGCAAAATGGAGATTTCCTTCCGGTTTTCTATAGGCTTCTCGCCAAGTAGTCCAAGCACCTACAGGCATCAATCCAGCATAGCAACCTTGGGACCAAGTCTCATCACTCATCGTAAAATCAATGTATTGAATGGGATCTTTTGCTTTTTCACCAAAATACTGAACCAATTGGGAAATCATCCGCTTTTTTCGATCTTCCTCACTTCTTCCAAAATATTCATCCGCCCGATTTCCAATCGTAAATCCCATCAGAATCCCATATTTTCCATCTACCGTTGAGCAATCAAAAAGGGTCTGATGGGTAAGTGGATCATCAGAAACTACTTGTCCGCTAAAGCTATCTTCTCTCCAAAATGGAGTTTGATAAATCATAAAACACTTCCCAACCCGTCCCATGGCATAGTTGTCCAGGAGTTCGCTTTTTTCAGAGCTTAGCCCCGGTTCAAAATGAATCTTTTTTAGTAGAGGAGGAGGTACAGCCAAAATTACTCGATTTGAAGAAAACCTATTTTCTCCAGAAATGACATCCGTGTGATCAGTACTTTGTATTACTTTTTCTACAGGGCTATTGAAAATAATGTGATCCCTAAAAGGAGTTGCCATAGCCTCAGCGATACGCTGCATCCCGCCTTCAATTCTATGCTGTTGTGCTCCTCCTTGGATATTAATCAGGCAGTCCAAGGATTTTCCTGAGCGAATATAAAAAAGAGCGTGAAGTAGGGAGATTTCATGGAGTTCACAGGCAAAAATCGTTTCACAGCCGATTTTGATTACCTCATAGCAGGATTTGGTCTTGGAGTTTTTTCGGAGAAAATCCTCCAATGTAAGCTGATCCCATTTTTGAGCTTTTGGATGCGACCATGGAGTATGGACATTGATTTGCCTTGCCATTCGTTCCATTTTTCGCATAAGGATATCCAAATTGATCAATGAAACGGGGTCCATTTTAGGAATAATCCCTTTGTAGGTTCGGATTTTACCCCGAAGATTTAGAATGTTTTTTCCTTCGTCATAGGTCTCGAAATAAGAGATGCCATATTCCTTGCAAAGTTCATACATCCTATCCTGAGTTGGTCCGATCCATTGTCCTCCTAGGTCAACATACAGATCCTCTTTTAGATAGTTTGTGTAAACCCTTCCTCCAATTCGATCTCGGGCTTCTAGAATTTTAAAGGAAATCCCGGCTTCAAAAAGTTTTTTTGCGGCGGCAATTCCTGAAAAACCGGCTCCTACGATAATAACTTCCGTCTTGGGGATTTTCATGAAAGAAATATAGAGAGATTTTCAGATTCTCTTAAAATAAGGAACCGAACTAAGACAGATTTCTTAGCCTAGGTTTGTGATTCAGAAGATCAACTTGGAGTCTAAAAAGTCAAAAATTTATAAACAGTGATTTATTGGTTAATCAAAAAATCCCGAAACTCATCCGTGTTGAAATTGCTCATTCCCTCCTGATAGAATACGATTTTTCCTTCCGGGTTGACCACAAGAGTGGTAGGGATGGATTCGCTGAGCAAGGACTTGTTTAGGCCATAACTGGCATGAACAGCAGGGAAGGACCAGGATTTTCCTTCTATAAAATTCTTACTTTTCTGATAGTCATTATCTACTCCTATCATTAAAAACTCGAGGTTTTCAACGTCTTGAACAGACTTGTATAACTCAGAAATATGGGGCATTTCTGCCCGGCAGGGTCCACACCAAGAAGCCCAAAGATTGATAAAAACAGTCTTTCCTTTGTAGTCGGCTAAGCGAATTGTATTTCCATCAAAATCCTGAAAAGTTCCAGCATAATCGAAATTCTTATTAGTAAGATCAACTCTCTCTAATTTGGGTTTAATTAAACCCGTGGAAAGTAAAACAGATTGGAGTGCTCCCTGCACGACCGGCAGTAAGCCTGTGAAATATAAGAATGCGAAAAAGGCCAAAATCAGACCCCAGGATTTTATTTCTTTTTTCCAGTCCATATCGAATTACGAAGTACGATGTACGAAATATGAAGTTAGTTTAATATTGAGAATTGGGATCAAACAAGGGATTAATTGGTTTCGAATGATTAAGAGTCTGATCTACTATATAAAAACAGTAGACTTTTCTACCTTTCAACTTTCCCACATTGCAACTGAACTTCAATTTTCAAATCGGTTAAATTCTGCTACAATTTTACATTCTTAAAATCAGAGCCTTAGTGACAAGCGCTACATTTCCCCCTTTTTGTCTAAAAAAGGACTCCTATCTTGCGGGAAATTTGAAGAGAATTTGATTAAATCACATGAATTATTCCTACAAAATAGCCGAAGAGTTACACGTAAAAAACCAACAGGTCCAGGCCACTATTGATTTATTGGATGGTGGTGCCACTGTTCCCTTCATTTCCCGATACAGAAAAGAAGTAACCGGAAGTTTGGATGAAGTCCAAGTCGCTACAATTCGAGATCGAATCCAACAGCTTCGGGATTTGGATAAGCGTAGAGAGGCTATTGTCAAATCCATTGAAGAGCAGGGTAAAATGACACCCGAACTTCAAAAGGCCATTCAAGAAGCTGAAACCATGGCTCGATTGGAGGATATTTATTTACCATTCAAACCCAAGCGTAGAACTAAGGCGACTATTGCTCGGGAAAAAGGATTAGAGCCTTTGGCTGAATTGATTTTTAAGCAAGGGACACTAGACTTGGAAGCTCTAGCAACCGAATACATCAATCCTGAAAAGGAAGTAGCCTCAGTCGAAGAAGCACTTCAAGGTGCACGAGATATTATTGCTGAGTGGATCAATGAAGATGCAGGGCTTCGTGAGAAGATGCGTCAACTCTTTTTGAAGGAAGGTCTATTCCGTTCGCGAGTAATCCCGGGAAAAGAGCAGGAAGCTATTAAATACAAGGATTATTTTGATTGGTCAGAACCCATTCATTCGGCACCTTCGCATCGAGTTTTGGCGATGAGAAGAGGGGAAAAAGAGCTTTTCCTTTTGCTTGATGTTTGTCCGGAAGAAATGGATGCTCTTGCTTTGATGGAGCGGGAAATTTTGATTAATGCCGAGAATACTTCTGTGGCGCAAGTGAGACTGGCGATCAAGGATGCCTACAAGCGATTACTCAAACCGAGCATGGAGACGGAAATTCGCCTAATAACAAAGAAAAAAGCAGACGAAGAGGCGATTAAAGTCTTTGCTGAAAACCTACGTCAGCTTCTTTTGGGAGCTCCTTTGGGCGAAAAAGCCGTGATGGCAATAGACCCGGGTTTCCGTACCGGATGCAAATTGGTCTGCCTAGGGCCTCAGGGTCAGCTGTTACACTATGAAGCGATTTTTCCTCATGAACCCCAACGAAGAACAGCAGAGGCAGCCATGACTGTTCGTGGATTGGTTGAGAAATTTGGCATTCAAGCTATTGCCGTTGGAAATGGAACAGCAGGAAGAGAAACCGAAGCTTTTGTCAAAGGAATTGGACTTCCTAATTCTGTGATTGTGACCATGGTCAATGAATCAGGGGCTTCGATTTACTCGGCATCTGAAGTTGCTCGAGAGGAATTTCCGGATTTGGACCTGACGGTTAGAGGAGCGGTTTCTATTGGACGGCGTTTGATGGATCCTTTGGCGGAACTTGTAAAAATTGATCCCAAATCCATTGGAGTGGGGCAATATCAGCATGATGTGGATCAAACTGCTTTAAAGAATGCTTTGGATGACACTGTAGTTTCTGCGGTAAATGGCGTGGGAGTAGAGGTTAATACTGCTTCGAAACAATTGTTGACTTATGTATCTGGTTTAGGGCCAGTTTTGGCACAGAATATCGTAGACTATCGAAATCAGCATGGTCCCTTTATCAGCCGCTCGCAATTGTTGCAAGTTCCTCGATTAGGAGAAAAAGCTTATGAACAAGCAGCTGGTTTTTTGAGAATTCGCCAAGCGACGAATCCTTTGGATCGTTCTGCTGTCCACCCTGAGCGTTATGATGTGGTTGAACGAATGGCTAAGGATCTCGGGACAACAGTAAGCGAATTGATGCAATCCGAATCCCTCCGCAACCAAATCAATCTGAAGAACTACCTTTCTGATTCTGTGGGTTTGCCGACCTTACAGGATATTTTGGAAGAACTTGCCAAACCTGGTCGTGATCCACGCGAGCAGTTTGAAGTGTTTCAGTTTCAAGAAGGAGTTAATCATCTTGAAGACCTAAAGCGTGGAATGAAACTGCCGGGAATCGTTACCAATATCACTGCTTTTGGAGCTTTTGTGGATATTGGTGTTCATCAGGATGGCTTGGTGCATCTGAGCCATTTAGCAGATCGATTTGTAAAAGATCCCAATGAGATTGTGCAGGTTAATCAACAGGTGAGCGTAACTGTATTGGATGTGGATATTCCTCGGAAGCGAATTGGATTGAGTATGAAATCAGATCCTTTTGCGGAGCGAGGAAAAAAGATGGAGAAATCTAGTAATCCAAAAAGAAAGGAAGAACCTCAAGGAAGTATGGCTGAAAAATTGGCAATGCTGAAAGGTAAATTTCGGTGATTTGAAATTTGGTAAGATGTAAAAAGTAAAAGGTAAACTATCAAGTTTACCTTTTACTTTTTATTTCAATAACCAGAAGGCTTAATCCCTTCTTCCTCCTCTGTCATCCCCACCGCCGGTATTTATCATCTCATTGTAATCATCCATGTCCATACCCTTGGAGAAACGGCGAATATTGTAGGAGAAAGTCAACATGAAGTAGCGTTGCAAGACATTGGTCTGCACATCTTCGATAAAGGTGTCCGTAATATTTCTACGGATGTTGTTGTTTTGTCTGAAAAGGTCATAGACGTTTAGGCTGATTTCTCCCCGCTGATTGGCAAAGAT
Source organism: Algoriphagus kandeliae (assembly GCF_004571135.1). Classification (GTDB taxonomy): domain Bacteria; phylum Bacteroidota; class Bacteroidia; order Cytophagales; family Cyclobacteriaceae; genus Algoriphagus; species Algoriphagus kandeliae. The sequence continues at coordinate 187,460 of NZ_SPSB01000003.1, read as the reverse complement.
TTTTTTGCCCAAACTCATATTAACCAAAGTGAAGTTGGTGTCAAATCCAGCTGAAAGTCCTGAATTGACTTGATGGTTCAAGTCCAACCTGTAAACAAAGCCTTCCCAAATAATCCAGTTGAAGTTCACTCGGGCCCGCTGATTGAAAAACTTGTTGTTCAAGTTGGGGTTGAGCGTGTTTTCCACTTGATTGAAGGAAAAACGGGTCCAGATGTTAAAGTCTATTTGATCAGAAATATTACTGCTTAATGAAATGCCGGTGCTGATTCGACGGGAATTGTTAAACCCATTCTCATTATTCACCAAGGTAGGGCGCTTGGTATAGCCCAAACCACCATTGATGTTCAAATTGGATTTAATGAAACCCACTGGCATGCCATATCCAAACCAAGAACGAAGATCCCAATAACCATCTAAATTGACTGGGCTAAAAAGTTGGGAGCCAGGCTCTAGAATAATTCCAGGTTGGATTTCTGTAGCTTCTTCCGCAATGAAAGAACTGTTGGCAATGATGTTATTGACAAAAGAAGATTGACCAAAGAAGAACCAGTTTTGATCAGTTTCTGGGTTATTGCTTCGGAATCGAACGCGAAGTCGATTAGAAAAGGACTGGTTCAAGTCAGGATTTCCCACATACAATTGTAAGGGATTGGAATTATCTACCACTGGCTGAAGTTGTCTCAAATCCGGTTCCTGTGTCCGTGTATCATAGTCAAATTGCAGATTGGTGTTTGGAGTGATCTGATAGTTAAAACGAACAGTCGGCTGAAGGCTTTCGAATGTTCTTTTTAATTCAAATGGAATTGGAAATCCTTGTGAATTATCCAACTGAGCATTTTGATACTGAAGCTCTGTTTGAATCCGGATTTTTTCAGTTTTGAACTGATAGCCTAATTCGGTTTCCTGAGTAAGATATTTGCTTTCAAAGGTATTGCTCAAGGCTGTGTCGAGCCGGTATTCAATTGCCTGCGGATCTTCGTCGATGACATCATAGATCAATTGGTCGGAATCATTGATTCGGTTTCCGATTTCATATTCCAACTCGAGCATACTCTTCTCACTCAAGGCTTCTGTAAAAGAAATTCCAGTTTGCCATGAGGATCCTTTTCTATCCCGATTGATTTGCTGATTTATGATTTCAGTTCGAGGGTCAGGAATGAAAAACTGGTTTTCTGCAATTCGATTTGCTTCGTCTTGATTTCTGTTGTCGCTGATTCTACCTCGAATGGTCATCGTACGACCAGGTTTGTTGAATTTATGGCTGTAGAAAATCCGATTGAACAAATCATAATCATAATTATCAGCAGTACGTGTATTGACTACTGAGTTGATTAAATCAGTTCCATTGGAGGTTTCTCCTGAGAAGTCCGAGTTTTCCGTTTCAAATCGGGCAGAAAATCGAGGGATATATAAGATTCGGTTACGCTCATCGATATTGTACTCCAGTCTGAGATTAAACTGATGCCGATTATTCAACCGGGTATCAGTGCTGACTTCATTATACAATTGGTCACTTTCACCATTGGTAATGAACTCACGGAAACGGATTGCCTGTCCAAAGTTTTCACGGCTGCTATACACATAGCTTCCGGATACTTTCACTTTTTCACCCCAATTATCAGAGTAATTCAAACCTAGAATATGTGTCTGAATAATCCCATTTTGAGGTCGGGAATTGTCCTGAGCATTTGGATCGGATGAAAAATCCGTCACATTAATATTATTGGATAAACCGGTGAAAGTAATACGTCGGTCTTCGTCAAAGTCATTGATACTTGCGCCTACTAGGTAGCGGTCATTGGTACCGTAGCCTGCTGAAGTACGCCCAAATTGGCCTTTTCGGCGATTTGGTTTTGTGATAATGTTGATGGTCTTCAAACGTTCCCCATCATCAAATCCACTAAGACGGGACTGTTCACTCAACTGATCGAAAATCTCAATACTTTGAATTACCTCAGCTGGAATATTTTGTAGGGCGGTTTTGATATCATTTCCAAAGAAAGGTTCTCCATCTACTAGAATTTGAGCGATAGCTTCTCCCTGAGCTTGAAGCCCTCCGTCTTCCGAAGTTACCCCGGGAAGTTTTTCGATGAGTGTTTGGGCACTAGCATCACGCATGGTTTTGAATGCATCCGCATTAAACATGGTCGTATCGGACTTATTTTGACTGGTAGACCTACGTGCAGCTACGGTCACTTCCTCCAAGCCAACTGCCTGTTCTTGGATGGAAACGATCCCTAAATCCAGATTTCCCGAAATCTGAAGCGTACGAAAAAAGTTTTGATATCCCAGATATTGAATTTTCAAGAGGTATTCGCCCTCCTGAATGGATTGAATTTCAAAATTTCCATCCAAGTCCGAAATCATACCATCTACTTGTGTGGAATCGTTTACCCGCAAAAGAAGAACTGTCGCATTGGGGATAGTCTCTTTGTTTTTAGCATCCTGAATTTTTCCCTTCAGAGAAAAAGTTTGGGCAAAACTTCCCCAGGAAACAAATAGTAAAAAAAGAATTAGAACTCTGATTTTCATGTAGTTGGTTTAATTGCGTATTGCTATAACACAAAATTAGGTGGGATGGATTTATTGTATTCCTCTTTTGGGCTAAGCGGTCAATAGCTTGAATAAACTGCACGCCGATCATGTAATTTTTAGGAAAAGAAATTCTGAAAAACTATGAAATCCCTCATTCTTGGAATGTTTGACAAAAGTTGTCGTATAGCGATGTTATTTTTTTTAACGATAGAATGTTTATAAAAGCAACATTTGTATCTTGGCTGATGAAATAAATGACGCTATGGAAGAATTGGGAAAAATCAATATCAGCACCAAGCCGCTTTCCTCTGGAAATGTTCAGGTGAAGTTTTTTGTAGAAAATGAGCAAGGCTCCGAATATGGATATTTGCTTGTTAGGGAGCCCAAACCCGTGGGAGATATTATTTTGGAGATTCAGGCAAGATTAGCCAAGCGAAAAGCAGCCCAACGGAATATTGATCCGCTTTTTCCATTGGCTCCTGAGCCGGAAGATTATGACTTTTACCTCTTTTCAGCATGAGTTTCCTGGCTAGCAATCTTCGGTATCTACGGAAGCAAAAGGGACTGACTCAGCAGGATTTAGCTGATCAGTTGGAAGTTCAGCGAACTATGATCTCAGCCTATGAGGATGGCCGATCCGAACCCAAATTGAGCTCTTTGCTAAAAATAAGTGCAATTCTGGAGGTTGGGATTGAAGAGCTACTGGAGCATGATATTGAGAATTTAGGACGGAAGGCACTGCAAAAGCGGAATCTTCAGATTTTGACAATTGCAACAGATGAATCTGATCGGGAAAATATTACTTGGGTTGGACAAAAAGCATCAGCTGGTTATTTGAATGGATTTGCTGATCCGGAATTTATGGAGCAGTTGCCGCAATTTCACCTTCCTAATCTTCCAAGACATGCAACCTATCGGGCTTTTGAACTGGCGGGTGATTCCATGTTGCCTCTTATAGCGGGGACTATCATTATCGGCTCCTTTATCGAGCATCCCTCTGAGATCAAAAGCGGTCGCACGTACGTTTTGGTGACCCAATCAGAGGGAATCGTTTACAAGCGCGTATTTAATTATTTGGCTGAGAACGGAAAGCTTTTTTTAGTTTCTGATAATGAGCATTACAAACCCTACGAAGTTCGAGGAGAGGATGTGTTGGAAGTTTGGGAGGCAAAAGCATTTATCAGTACCGATTTCCCGAATCCTGGGGACAAAAAGAAATCCCTCAGCCTTTCGGATTTAGGAGAAATGCTAAAGGATATTCAGGAAGATTTGAGAAAATTGAAACCATAAAGCCGGGGTAAGATCTGGCTTTTTTAGCTACCAATTAGATTTCGAAAATTCTTTTCGATTTGACCTACGGCATCGAAACTTGGATCGATATTGATTACTCCCTTTCCTAGTTCATGCCAAAACCCATCACCACAATCGAGATAAATTCCTCGCTTCTTTCCAGGAGATTCCTTTGCCAAATCATAATCATAATCTGGGGTAAAGATGAGTTTCATCAACTGAAAAGCATATTCCCAATTTAGATTTTCCACTTGACCATCATGTTCAAAAACCACACTTCTATTGGAAAAATGAAGTTTAATGGAAGCTTCATGAATACTCTCTTTTTCGACTACTCTATAGTTGATTTGCAGCGGACTCTCCTTTTTTGAAGTCTCATAGATGGCCTGAATGAGATCCTGAGCCAAAAGTTGCCAAGCTTCTTGGTTAGTGGGGGATTTAAAAGGAGAAGTTTTTCCTCCTTCAATGGTCGCAACTGTAATTTCTCCTTCTCCATCCACTCGGGACGAGTAGCGTGTTTGTTCAATCAATTCCAGAACAGGTTTTTTCCAAACAGTATCCAACGTCCCGTCAAATTGATAATCGTCATTTAGGGTAAAGCCTTCCTCTAGAATTTCTTCTTCTGAAAGGTCTTCCCGGTCTGTGTAATGAAGATTCAGGGAAGCTTGAAGTGATTCTTTCTTCCAATTGAGAGAAAGTCGAAAAACATGGCTATAAGGTGGAGGGATAATGCCAGAATGATATTCTAAAACAATCCCTTCTAATTCGTGCTTGCTCAAAATCTTAAATTTTTGATTGGTGCAAAAGTAGGCTTTTTTGGATGAAATCTTTTGGTAAGTAGATGTATGATTCAGTAGTTGAATCATCAAAAATGCTATTTCTTCAATTCTATAGTTACTATGTTTTTTTTGCCTTCTTTGATTTCAATCAAACATTTTTCAAAAGATGGAATGGAAAAAGAGATCTTGGGATTATTTGAAAATCCATAAGGCTCTGTAGGGTATCCGAAGAAATTTTTATTGATTTCTCCATTTTCATCCTTATCCTGAAAAGTGCAAATGGCATATTTTCCGGGTGGCAGGGAATTGATCAGGGTTTGAGTTTTAAAGTTCTCAATTGGAAGGCTTAATGCCAATTTAGCTTTTTGTGGGTTGTCTGGGAAGCCATCTGCCTGGTCAAAAATTAAAACGCGAATCAGGCCTTGATTAGATTCACTCTTGGTGACATGAAGCTCCAATTGAGGCACGCTTTGCGGAAATACCTCCATTAAGAGAAAGGACAATCTAATGATCCAAAGAAGCATGCGCTAAGGTTTTAATTCGGTTTATTTTACCGCTAGATGTTTCCTCGAAATGGGTTAGAAAAACAACTTCCCGAGGCCTTTCATAACGTGAAATTTTGGAAGTGAGTTGTCGGAGCAAAATCTCTGCCTTTTGTCTGTCTTTCTCTGAGGATTCAATAAGAAGAACCAATTTTTCTCCTAAAGTTGGGTCAGGAATTCCTCCCAAAAAATACCGCTTTCCGGGGAAAAAATTGTCCATTTCCACTTCGATTTGCTGTTCTAAGACCTCTGGAAATAATTTGATTCCACCGGAATTAACCACAAAATCAACTCTTCCCAACCATTGGAAATTCCCAGAGGAATTAAAGGTGATTCTATCGTTCGTTTGAATTCGTTGGTTCCTGCTCATCGGGCTTTCGATCCATAAAGTCTCCCGCTCATCCTGACCGATTTTTACCCCGGGAAGTGGGTGATACCACAAGGGAGCTCCAGTTATTTTTGCAAGCGCAATGTGGGAAACTGTTTCTGTCATCCCAAAGCTTTGCCAAGCTTGAATTTCATTTTCAGCCAATTGCTTTTGAAGCTGAGCTGAACAAGGAGCTCCGCCAATCAGTATATGTTTGATTTGTTGAAGCTTTCGTTTGGAATCTTGATTTTTGAGGCTGTTCTCTACCTGAAGTGGGACCATTGCCACAAAATCAGGATGTATAGTGTTGGGAATTCGCTGAAGTGGATCGCTACTTGGTTCTACCAAAATCAATGGTGCATCCCAAATGATAGCCCTGACAAGCATCATTTTGCCCGCAATGTAATTGGGGTGAAGACAGGCTAGTAGCAAGTCAGAACTTTTTATCTGAAAAAAATCGCCGGTAGCCTGGGCACTAGCAATCATTTGTTTTCTTGTGATCTCTATTTCTTTGGGAACTCCTGTCGAACCGGATGTTTTTTGAATAAATGTTTCTATTCCTTCCATCCAATCTCGACAAAAAGAAAGTGCTTGCTGGAGAACTTCATTATCAGAAGAAGATCTAAAATCCTCTGGTGTTCGAAAAATCTGATTTTCAAAATGAAGTTGAAACATGCTGAAAGCGCTAGTAGATTGGAAGGTTAATGAGAAGTCAACAAATTTGAAGCAAGCCTGTTATCTTGCAAAAAAATCGAATTTTTAAACCAAATCGAAACAGATGGAGTGGATTACAGCAAAAGAATACGAAGATATCACCTATAAAAAGTGTAATGGGGTTGCCCGAATTGCTTTCAATCGTCCGGAAGTCCGAAACGCTTTCCGTCCAAAAACCACCGCTGAATTGTATGATGCCTTTTATGATGCCCAAGAGGATACGTCCATTGGGGTGGTTCTTTTATCCGGGGAAGGCCCATCACCAAAAGATGGAAAATGGGCATTTTGCTCAGGAGGAGATCAAAAGGCTCGTGGACACCAAGGGTATGTAGGAGATGATGGCTATCATAGACTGAATATTTTGGAAGTTCAGCGTCTCATTCGTTTTATGCCTAAGGTAGTGATTGCCGTTGTTCCAGGATGGGCAGTTGGAGGTGGACACAGCTTGCACGTAGTTTGTGATTTGACATTGGCGAGTAAGGAGCATGCTATTTTTAAGCAAACCGATGCGGATGTGACAAGCTTTGACGGTGGATATGGGTCTGCGTATTTGGCAAAAATGGTAGGTCAGAAAAAGGCCCGTGAAATTTTCTTTTTGGGAAGAAATTATTCCGCCCAAGAAGCTTTTGAAATGGGAATGGTCAATGCTGTAATTCCTCATGATGAATTGGAAGATACAGCCTATCAGTGGGCTCAGGAAATTCTTCAAAAATCACCTACTTCCATCAAGATGTTGAAGTTTGCGATGAACCTTACCGATGATGGAATGGTCGGTCAGCAGGTATTTGCTGGAGAGGCTACTCGATTAGCTTATATGACGGAAGAAGCGAAGGAGGGGAGAAATGCTTTCTTAGAAAAACGAAAGCCCGATTTCAGTAAAATTAAATGGATCCCATAATTGAGAGAAATTGAAAAAAGCCTGTTCTATCAGGCTTTTTTTATGCAATCTGGCCAATATGCTTTCTTCATCTTCTTCTTCCTCCTCCTTCTATTTTTTTGGGAGCATCTTTCATTTCAGGTTATGGCTGATTTGCGAGTGCTTTAGGTTTTATTATGCATCAGAAGAATAATATTCAGGGTAATCTACTTAGATGAGGGGATCAGTATTTCTTTTTGCGTGATTTTCTCCCAGATCATTTTTCCGATTTTTTCTCCTTGTTTCACTCCTTCTTCAATCGCATCTCGGAAATGAATTCCCCCATATAATCTCGAAATAGCAGCTTCTTCCGAAGCATTTAGGAATGAAGGGAATTCACGCTCAGGGAGTCCAAAATAAGTTTCTGAGTCGTCAACGAAATCAAAATAATCACCAAAGTATCCAGTTAAAATCACGGCTGAAGCTCGGGAAATCACAGAATGCCCTGAGGTATATTCAGGGAAAGGAGGTGTTTGTAACAATGGCCTCCATCGTTGATCTATTTTTTGGTTGATAACTGTTTCAGGACGAATTCGATCAGTTTCATATTTTGCTTTCCAGCAGGAAATAAATGCGTCATGCAGAGTCATTCCAACCAAAGCATGGATATAAGCTGTTTCGGCAAAATTCAAGTTAGCTTTTTCTGAAGCAATTCCTGTAATTCCCATCCAATGACCTCCGGGAGATATTTTTTTCACCCCTATGGCCATGTGCCCTGAAAATTCCACCATAAAAGGATTGCAATCCCAAAAATTCGCGATTAATTTTTGTTCTTCAGTGAGACTTTTACCGGTCTCATAAACCTCCATCAATTGCTGGTAAAAAGAACTCCCTTGTTCCAAACTAAAAGGAGCCATAGGAGCAGGACTGTAGGAATTCAAATTTTCAATAAAAAATGGCTGCATAGTCCTCCATTCGGGCTCCACAGCTTCGATGTATGCAGGAGGAGTCGGATACCAGCGGCCTTCCTCTTCTACGGGACTGTAGCGCGTCAGGGCAGGAAGTTCAAGGTAGCCGTCTTTTCTGGCTATTTCTAAAACAAGACTTGATGTCCGTTCTGCTTCGCTGATGTGTTCTTCGAGTTCTGATTTTTTGAGCCATTTATTTTTAATGCCTTTCTCGATCCATATTTCTTGTTTTTCTTTTAACAGGTACCCTGAGGGCATTAACTTTTCTCCCACCCGTAACATGGCGTAAATAGCTGCAAATTCAGGAGAGTTGAGTTTTTTAGATTCGTTGGTAAAATCAATTTCGAGAAGGCTAGCTGGTAAAAAATCAGCTTGGGAAAACTCTGCTTCTTGTTGCTTTATCATCAAATAGGTAGCTAGGCAAGAATAGGCATAAATCCGTGCAGCAACAGGGGGGCTGGCAACGTCAGTTACCATTACTTCAGTCAGATGAAAAAGTTGATTTTTGTAGATAGAAGGCCAGTTTTCGGACTTTTTTCCTGCCCATGTATTTACCTGAAATCCAAGTAAAAAAACAAAAATAAAAAGGCTAATCCTCATATTGATAAAGTTCTAATGCTTGGCCATGAATTCCAATCAGGAAATATTTTTTACCATTCAATTCGATTGGCAAAAGAGATTTAATGTCTCCTTTGATCGAAAGACCTGACTCGCTGGGATAAAGTGGTGAAAAATTACCCATTCCATCTCCTTGTAATATTAAACCAAGGCCTGCATCTAAATTGCCAATTCTGATTCTACTTTGATGCTGGTTTCCTCCTAAAAGAATGTCTTGCTCTCCATCTTGGTTAAAATCACCTGTAGAAATTGCATAAATTGGGAATGACTGGGCAAGTTCAGGTAATGGCTTTCCAACAAATCCAGAAGAAGTGTTTTCAAAATAAAAGGATTTTAAACTGGTCGCTTCTAAGACTTGCGCTTTCTCTAATTGGGTAGACTCGAATAGGTCCTCTAAAGAGGCATCAGCATAAGCTTCGTAAGTGGTAAACTTGCTACGCATTTCTACCATTTGACTGAGTAATTCGTCCCGGCTTGGGAATGGGTAGGCTTCGTCTCCTATGTAGCATTCCAAAATTGGATCAAGCGAACCGTTTTGATCAAAATCTGAGAAAACCAATCGCAATTTCTTCTCATCGCTTACCTCGAATTGGGAGTTTTCTCCAAAGTTGCCCGCAATCAAGTCCAAATCCCCATCTCCATCCAAATCAGCTTGTGCCAAAGCACTCCACCAACCGCTAGGTGAATTTGATAGGAATTGTTCGGTTTGATTTATGAAGCGCTGTCCTTTTTCATTGATTAAAAAAGTCAAATGCATGAATTCTCCAGCAAGAATTAAATCTACGAAACCATCTTCGTTCACATCTTGACTTACTGCAGAACTGACCAAGCCGATTAAACCATCCTTTTCTAAAAATTGATCACTTTGGTCTACAAATCTACCCTCTCCTTGATTGATCAAAAGTTTACTAGGCGGAGTTTGAGGGTATCGGCCCGGGATAATCCTTGCTCCAATAAATAAGTCTTTTAAACCATCTCCATTAAAATCTTCTGACACGGCTGTCCCTGTGCTGATTTGATAAGAGGGGAAATCACTTTGTCGGGTGAGGTTTCCCATTCCGTCATTTAGATAGAGTCGATCTGTTAAGGATTCATCAGTTCTTAAATAGTCATGGTAGCCTCCACTTCCTAAGAATAAATCCATCCATCCATCTCCATTAAAGTCCTCGAAAATTGCAATGGCATCAGTAAATTCATCATTGCTGTTGAACCCTGCATAATTCATCCAATTTTGTCCATCCCATGTGAAAATTTTCGCTGCTTGCCCTTTTGTCCCCCCGAACAAGACTTCTGGTCTTCCGTCTTGATTAAGGTCAGCAGAGGCTAAAATAGGGGATATGGCGCTAGGCATGGTAATCATCAATGGCTGACGCTTGAAATCATTGAAGCCGCTCTCTTTCGAAATGAAGTCTGGAATCGAATTTACTTTTCTAAAAAGAGGTGTAGCTTTTTCAACAAGTTTATTTGAAGTGGAATTAATCGCATCTTCATACTGCAATTCCATCACTTGATTGGCTTTAATGCTCCCTTTTTTTTCTGTTTTTCCATCAGGCCATTGAACCCAAACGGAATCTAGTTTATCTGTATTGCCTAGGCCGAAATGCAAACGATAAGAGGATGAAGATTGAAATCCTCTAACGACTTGGAGTTCTTGGATTTGCTTTTGACCTTGATGAAAAATAGTCACATTAGCCCCGATTCCTTTTGTGTTTCCCTTTGGGCCATTGAGATTAAACTGAATATAATTTCCCTTTGGTCCGGTGTTTTCGAAAATTCCAGCTACTTCATTTAGGTTGTTGACTACCAGGTCCAAATCGCCGTCATTATCCAAGTCCGAAAAAGCAGCTCCGCTTGAAAAACCTTTTTCATCAAATCCCCATTCAGCGGATCGATTTTGAAATTTTAAATCACCTTTATTTTCGAAAAGATAATTCGAAATTGGTGTGGAACTCATGCTAGTGACCAGATGTAAAGTATCGGCTACTTCGCCTGCCACTGCTTGTTTGAAATAATAATCCCCTTTGTGTTTCAGGAAGTCCCTATTAGTATAATCACGAAAATAACCGTTGGTAATAAATAGGTCCTTGAAACCATCATTTGTCGCATCAAAAAACAAAGCTGACCAGGACCAATCAGTATTAGAAATCCCAGAAAGCTGTCCGATTTCCGCAAAATTTCCTGCCCCAAGATTTAATTGGAGCATATTCCGCATGTTTTGATGGTAAAATCCTTTTCGGATCATCAGTGCATACTGCTCATAATTTTCCGGGCCATACAAGAGTTTTTGGCGCCTATTGTCTTCAGGAAGCATATCTAGCGTATAGATATCTTTGAGTCCGTCATTGTTGATATCGGCTATATCAGCTCCCATAGAAAAATGGGAAATGTGTTGAAAATAACTCGTCAATTCATCTTTGAAAGTGCCATCTCTTTGGTTGATGTAGAGGTAATCAGGTTCGATGTAATCATTCGTAACCAGTAAATCGGGCCAGCCATCTTCGTTGATATCGGTAGCAGTGACCGAAAGCCCAAATCCTAAGGGAGAGCCTTTGATTCCCGCTTCAATACTTATGTCGATGAATTTTCCTCCTTCATTTCGATATAGTTTATCCCCTGAATAAGGATGGCGGATTGTTTTTGCCTCGTCAAATTCCAATTCTGTAATGACTTGGATATGGTGATTTAAAAGGTATAAGTCCAAGTCTCCATCCCGGTCAAAATCAAAAAATAGACCTTGAGTGCTGTTAGATGGATCGGCAATTCCATAGGTTTCCGCCTGTTCTTCAAATTGGAAATCGCCCTGATTGATCCATAATTCATTTTTTCGCTCTTCCTCAGGGCCTTTTCCCGAATAGCAGACATAAATATCTAGTAGTCCATCGCCGTTTACATCAGCCATGCTGACTCCTGTGGTCCATCCTTTGTTTTTATTAATCCCTGCCTTTTTTGTCCAATCTTCAAACTCGAGGTTTCCAACGTTTTTGTAAAGAGCATTCGGAACCATGTTACCTGTGAAAAAAATGTCATCCAATCCGTCATTGTCTAAATCCCCAACAGCTACTCCGCCTCCATTGTAAAAATATTCATAGCGAAGGATGTTATTGTCCCGATCTTCGGTCAACTGATTTTTGAAATTGACTCCAATTTTTTTTGGCTTCAGCTGAATATACTTAGAAGCGTAAGTTTCTTGGGATTGAGCGGGAAAATGAAAAATTAAGCCCATGATTGCCAAAACAATCGAAAAAGCTTTTCGAAAATAGGATTTTAAAAAGTGCATAATAAATAAGATTATCCTAAACGGTTCAGCACATCTTCGAACAATTGTTCGTTGACTACTGCTACGCCTCCCATCAAACCAACATCTTCGCCTAATTGGTAAAGTGCCAATTTGGATTTTTCACGGGACTTAGCCATGCTGTAAATGTTTAGCGCCTGTTGAATAGGTGTAATGAGGTATTGATTGGCTTCAGCAACCGAACCTCCGATGATAATCAGGTCTGGGTTTAGAAGTTGGATGAGGATTGAAATCCCTCTTCCTAAATCCAATCCTGCTTCTGATAATATGGTAATGGCTCGTTGATCACCCGCTAAAGCAGCTTCCACAACTAGCGCAGGCTCTAATTCACCTTGATGATCTCGAACCATCCTTGCCAAAATACTGTCAGTGTCCAATTTGATGGCTTCTTCAGCCATCCGTACGATAGCCGTACCTGAGGCAACTGCTTCAAGGCATCCTTTTTTACCACAAATACAGGTTACGTTTCGGTTTTCGAAAATAGGAGAGTGGGAAAATTCTCCTGCAAAACCTGAAGCTCCTCGATAAATCTTTCCTTCTATGATAATTCCAAGACCGATTCCCCAACCCACAAACAGTCCAAGTACATTCTTGTGCTCATGTTCCGACCCAAATTTGAATTCGGCCAAAGTCATTGCTCGTGCGTCATTTTCCAAGAAGATTTTCTTATTGAATCTTGCCTCGAAATTTTCCAATAAGGTTTTTCTTCCAAATCGTAGATAAGTGTAATTCACTCCACCGACAGCATCGACTAATCCTGGCATGGAAACTCCTATGGCAATAATTTTTTCAGACGGAATTCCGGTCTTCTGGAGATAATTCTCCATCAAATCACAGATTTTTTCAAACGTCTCCTTTTCGTTATTCAATACAACCTTGTGGGATTCCTTGGGAAATGCCAAGGTATTGTGACAGGAGTACAGTCCTAAATTGATGGTAAATTTTGACAGGTCTACGGATAATACGTAAAAAGCATCTTCAGCAAGTCGGTAAAGGTCAGGCTTTCTCCCTCCTTGGGATTCTGCACGGCCTTGTTTGATGATTTCTCCTGAATTCATCAAATCATTGAGAAGGGAATTTACCGTAGGAAGGGAGATTCCTACTTCACTGCAGATTTCACTGGCAGTATTTGCCCCCTTTAGATATAGGTTTTTAATGATCTTAATTTTGTTGAGGTAGCTCTTGATTTCAACTACCCCGTCCATTTGATCAATGACAGCTTGAGGATTAATTAGGTTCATGGCAGAAAGATATACTTGAAATAAGGTAATTTTTGTCTTTCAAAAAAAACTTTCAAAAAAAAATCATAAAACAAGCTGAAGATTTTAAATATTAATTCGATTTATTTCTTTTGTAAGCCATTTTAGAAAAAAAGATTTTCATTATCGATTAGTTTGAAGCATATGAGCGAATTGCTTTTTTCATCCGCTAGTTCAAAAGATGAGGTTTTTCAGAAAGTATTTGAATTCCTTGATTCTGAGGGATTTTCTATTGTTTCCCAAGATAGAGAGCGGCCTTGGGGAGGTTTTTTTGTAATAGATGAGAAGCAAATCAGGAAATTTCATGATTCATTTTTTCCTGATGTTCCATTTACAGAAGAACAATATTCGCAGAAATTAAGTCCAAAATTCCTGCTTGTGGCACCAGGTGCAAGATTGTCTTGGCAATACCATTTTCGAAGAGCTGAAATTTGGAAATTACTTTTTGGAGAAGCAGGAATCGTCAGGAGTATGACTGATGAAATGGGAGTGGAGCATGATATGGTTCAAAATGAAACCGTAAAATTATCTCAGGGAGAGCGTCATCGCTTGGTTGGGAAAACTAACTGGGGTGTGGTAGCTGAAATATGGATGCATACTGAACCTAGTCATCCTTCTGATGAATCAGATATTGTTCGATTACAGGATGATTATTCAAGAAAATAAAAAAATCCCGACCGTTTGGTCGGGATCGTTTTTTTAAAACGTTGGTCCGTAGCTCAATCACCCTTAAAATTTATTCAATCAAGTTTAAAAAATTTACTAGCGGACTAGCTTTAAAGTACCTAAAGGTAATCATAATTATTTGAAATCCAAATATTTGTGTATAAAATTATCCAATTATTGGTTAAAATACTTTTTACTGTATTTTTTCGATTTTCTTGGCGATTTCTTCTGCTTCCGCCATTAGCTTATCCGCCTCAGTACGATTTGTATGAGAAAGTTTGTGTGCTTTTTCTAGCGTTTTCTTGTAAAGCTCTTGGAGTTTCTCAGCCTCAGTCTTTTTCTTGAATAGTCCAAACATAAGTTTTTTCTAGACTAACCTATTTTTCGGGTAGAGGTTTAAAAATTGATTTTAAATTCTTGTTCTGTATTTACACCCTCTACTGCCTCATCATCCTTGTAGTTAATTAAATCAATGAGCCTTCCTGCGGAATTATAATATTTCCAATTCCCTTCTTTCTTTCCATCCTTCATGATTCCTTCAGATGCCTTTCTGCCATTTTCGTGGAAAAAGGTCCAGGTTCCCGAAGCTTTTCCAGAGGTAAAATTTCCCTCGGATTCTTTTTTGCCATTTACATAATAGGTGATCCGAGTACCATTTCCATCTTTCAGAGTCCCTTTATCATAGGTAGTAGAACCGTCATAACTGTAATAATCGGAGATATTCATTAGTCTTCCATTGTCCCAGGTTTCTTCTTGGGTCAATTGCTTATTGTCGTAGAATAGTCCCCATATGCCATCCTCAAAACCTAAGACGTAGGTCCCGATGGATTTTAATTGGCCACCGTCATAATAATATACCCACTGGCCATTTTCCATTCCTAGCTCATATTCTCCTTCTGCGATAAGAATTCCGATTTTGTTAAAGTATTTCCAAAGACCGGTTTTGGTATCATTTCGGTATTCTCCTATAGAGTACAATACACCATCTGGGAAGTAACTTTTCCAAACGCCCGTTTTCATGCCATTTGAATATTGACCAACAACGGATTCTTTGCCATTTTGGAAGTATTCAACGTAGTTTCCTACTGGAACTCCCAATTCATAGGTTTTACGTTTTGCCAGGTTTTTATTCGGGTAGTACTCTTCCCATGTGCCCACTGCTATGCCATTTTCATATTTCTCGATTCGAGCAACGCGGCGATTATCGTAGTAATATTTCCAAATTCCGATTCGGTTTCCATTGGGGTCATAGTTTTCTTCGGCTTCAATGATTTTAGTTTCGGGGAAATACCGAATCCATTTGCCTACCTTTTTTCCGTTTTTATATTCACCCTCTTCATACACTTGATTTCCCAAAGCGTACCTTTTAAATATGCCTTCCATTTGACCTTGCTTATATGCTCCTTCCAAAGTCAAATTTCCATAGGAATCATACTCTAAATATGGGCCCTCTCGCAAACCATTCTCATAATATTCTCGAACAGAGACTACCCCATTGAAAAAATATTTGATCCACTGACCCGTTTTTTTCCCTTCTTCAAAAGTGCCTTCCTGAGAAACTTGAAAGGGATCTACACCCGCTGGCCTACCCGTTTTTCCATAATACTCTACGTATTTTCCTACTAGGAGACTATCCTTAAAAATCATTTCCCGAATAGGGAAGCCATCTTCATCATAGAGGACGCTTGGACCAAAAAGCTTTCCCTCTTTGTACTCAACTTCAGCTTGTTTTTTTCCATCTGGAAAAAAAGAAGTCCAAGTACCTTCCCGCTGTCCATTTTCAAAAACTCCGGTGGTTATCAGTTTATTAGTCTTAGCATCATAAATTTTCCAAAGCCCCTGTCTCATCTGATTACTTATAACACCGGTTGCAATGAGGCTTGAATCTTGGCTGTATTGTTTTACCAGTTGGTTTTCCTGGGCAAAAAGTGAACTGCAACTAAAAAAGAGAAGAATGAGTAGGTATCTCATAGAATTTGTAATCAGAATTTTATTGGCTTTGCATGCAATAATCTCTACCAATTTAGAATATTAGTACGGAGATAGACTATGATTGGTTAAAAAAAATCAATTCTTGCTTTTAGTGATTAACTCTTAAAACTTCCAATACACACTTTATAGCATGTGTCCAGTTTTGAAAGTTTTTCTCGGAGCTGCTTGAAATAGGTAAACGCTGAAATCCTTGCTGATATTTTGGAACAGTATTTTTTTGAGATGAATTTTTTATCTCCCCAAGAATTTCTTCATAATCAAAAGGGCTTTCTGTATTAGTTGGAGTCAAACCCAGATTGGAGAAATCAAAATTTGGATAGCGCTCTTTACCAACTATTACAAACAAAAAAACACCCTTTCCAAACCAGTTGAGTAATCTGATATTTAGGCCAATTTCAAGATCAAAATCCCGAATGATATCCAATACCTGATAGGGAAGCCCTCCCAAATCCCGGCCTTGAGCCTGTTTTTTACCTTTTGAATTGGGATGAATCTCAAGTAGAAAGTCTTGTGAAAAAGCGTCTCCAACCTTCCCCAATAAAGTCCAGAATTGATATTTTAACTGGTTCTGTTTTCGGATAAGCTCTTCATTTCCCCAAAGTTCCAAATCCAGCTCATCCATTTTACCAACGTAAAAGAGCAGATGCCCAAGTGAACCCTGAACCAAATGCAGCCAAACAGATTAAGTCTCCCTCATTAATTTTTCCTTGCTCCCAAGCTTCACTCATGGCGATTGGAATAGTAGCTGACGTGGTATTACCCATGTGCATGATATTATTGAAAACCTTTTCATCCGGAAGTTCCAACTTTTGTTGAATGTACTGGCTAATGCGAAGATTGGCCTGATGAGGGATAAGAAGATCAATGGCCGATTTGTCCAAGCCATTGTGATCCAATGCTTCCTGAATGACTTCCATAAAACGGACTACAGCATGTTTGAATACTGCATTTCCATTCATTTTCAAGAAAAAGCTACCTGATTCAATAAGCTCCGGAGAGAGACGAACTTCCCGGCTACTGCCCGGGTCTTTACAGTAAAGTTCTTCGGCATATTTACCCTGAGAGTGAAGATGGGTAGAAAGAATTCCGGAATTTTCGGAAGTGCTTGGGCCTAAAACGACTGCTCCAGCTCCATCTGCAAAAATCACCGAACTAGAGCGACCTTCATCACTTTTATCCAATGCGGAAGATTGGATTTCAGCTCCGACTACTAAAACCCGATTATACATACCGGTTTTAATGAATTGGTCTGCGATAGATAATGCATAGATAAACCCGGAACAGGCATTTCGAATATCCAATGCTCCGATATTGTCAAAATCAAGTTCCCGCTGTAACAAAACCCCATTTCCAGGGATGAAATAGTCGGGGGTGATTGTGGCAAAAACAATGAAATCTATGTCCTTGGCTGTCAAATTTGCCCGCTCGAGAGCTACTTCTGTTGCTTTTTTAGAAAGGGAAGTGATGGTGTCTTTTCCAGGGGTAAACCAATGACGTGTATGAATTCCAGTTCTTTCAACAATCCATTCATTGTTGGTGTCCATCATTTTGGACAATTCCTCATTGGTAACAATTCGATCGGGAACGCAATGTCCCACGCCAAGAATCTTGGATTTTCTCATCAGTATTTTGGGTTTCTCAAAGAAGGTTAGCAAATATCCGAACCACGGCTTGGAAAACAAAAAAGGATTTTGAGCCTTTTGTTTATCCAAATAAGGTATAATTCCCATGTTGGTCCATGGGAGAAGTTTTCCGAATCAATGCAGGGCTATCATTTTTGATAGAATTGACTAATGGACTGACAGGATAGCTGATCATATGATCCGAAGGATAAGGCTTCAATAAGTCAATTAATTCTTCCTCTGAACTGTAGGAGTCTAGCCATTTTTTTTCAGATCCTTTATCCAAAATCACGGGCATTCGATCATGGACATCCGAAACCAATTGGTTTGGTTCGGTAGTCAAAATTAAAAAGGTATGTTGATTCTCTCCATCCACTGTTTCATATTCATCCCAAATTCCTGCAAATGAAAATAAGGCGTTGTTTTCTAAGGTAAAGCGATGCGGGATAGTGGTTTTCTTTCCTAATCTTTTCCATTCATAAAAACCATCAGCAGGAATGATGCATCGTCTTCTTTTGAATGAGTTTTTGAAAGAAGCTTTTTGATGAACCGATTCAGCTCTTGCATTGATCAGTTTCTGAGAAACGGGCTTGTTTCTGCCAAACTCCGGAGTAATTCCCCAATAAAAGAAGGAAAAGCCTTTCGGACTATCTGAAGTAATTACCGGTACCAATTGGGTAGGGGCGATGTTGTATCGTGGTGAAAAGTCCGCGAGCATTTCTGCCTGAAAGCGCTCTTCCAGTTCAATTTTACTTTTGCTGAGGGAGTATCGTCCGCACATTTGCTTATTCTTTGTTTGCGGAAGTTAGAAATCCATTTCAATAAATTCAAATGCTCTTTTTTCGGAGTAATAGGGAGCTTTTGTTCCTGGAACAGAGAATCCTACGTGGCCACCCTGTTTAGGAAATTCAAAATATACCTGGTCAAACTCCTTGGCAAGTTTAATGGGGAAGCATTGATCGGAAAGAAAAGGATCGTTTTGTGCATTTAATACCAAGGTTGGTATGGTAATATTTTCAAGGAAAAAAATGGAAGAATTGATTTCATAGTACTCTTCCGCATCGCTAAAGCCATGCAAAGGACCGGTGTAGTAGTCATCAAAGTCACTTAGCGTTTTAATTTTTCTTAGAAACTGGACAGGGATTTCTTCCGGATGATGTTGCGCTTTTCGAATTACTTTTTCTCGAAGTGTTTTCAAAAATCGTTTCGAATAAAGTTGATTTTCACCTGAGGAAATCTTTTTACTGCTGGATGAAAGGTGCAATGGGACAGAAATAGCTACGCCTTTTTGGATAGGTTTATCCTGAGACATCGTTTCCCCGAGATATTTTAAAGTAAGATTTCCTCCCAGGCTAAAGCCTACTAATGAGATCGTGTCGTATTTCTGAGCAGCATGTTCCACCACTGTATTCAAATCGTAGGTGGCTCCTGAGTGATAAAAAATGGGTTTTTGGTTCAATTCCTCACCACATCCTCGATAATTCCATGTCAAAACGTCGTAATTGTTTTTCAAAAAAATCTGCGCCATTCCCAACATATAAGGTCTTCTGCTGTTTCCTTCTAGACCATGAGAGATGATGATCAGATGACGATTTTTGGCTTGATACCAGTCCAAATCCAAAAAATCCCCATCGGTTGTAGGAATTCTTTCTGATTCTGGATTTCGAAGTTCTACTTTCCGAAATAAGGCAGGATAGATGGTTTCCAAATGACGGTTAAACAGCCACTTAGGTCGTTGGTAGCTACTGTTGGGGATTAATGGCATATTTTTGTCGCGAGAAAGCCCAAAATCATCTGCTCGAAAATACAAGTCTAAATTTGAATAAAGAGTTTATAAAAACTATTTTTGGACACTTTAAAAAACGATAAGCGCGCAAAAACCTATGGCCGAAGTAATTAGAATGCCTAAAATGAGTGACACCATGGAAGAAGGGGTGATCGCTGCTTGGTTGAAAAAAGTCGGAGATACCGTGAAGCCGGGAGATATCCTTGCAGAAGTGGAGACTGACAAAGCGACCATGGAGCTTGAATCCTACGATGAAGGTGTCCTATTACATATCGGAGTAAAAGAAAAAGAGGCAGTTCCAGTGAATGGAATTATTGCAGTGATTGGAGAAAAGGGAGAGAAATTTGACCATCTCCTATCAGAAAACGGTGCATCCTCAGAGACTAAGGAGGAAAAAACTGTAGAAGAAGTTAAGCCAGCAGCTCCGGAAAAAGTTGCCGAGAAAATTGATACATCTTCAATCAATGCTACTGTCATAACCATGCCTAAGATGTCGGATACCATGCAAGAAGGTACCATTGCATCTTGGTTGAAAAAGGTGGGTGATGATATCAAATCTGGAGAAATCATCGCTGAAGTTGAGACTGATAAAGCAACCATGGAGCTCGAATCTTACGAGGATGGTACGCTTCTATATATTGGGGTTGAGGCTGGAAACAGTGTTCCTGTCGATGGAGTAATTGCTGTAATTGGTGAGAAAGGAGCAGATTATCAGACGCTTTTGAAAGCTCACGAACAAGAAACTGCTGCTCCTGCCGAGGAAGAGGCGCCTGCAAAAGCCGAATCAAAGCCTGAGCCTAAGAAAGAAACGGCTTCAGCACCTGCAGCTACTACATCTGCAGCTGCTCCAGCACCGGTATTGGCAGTTGGAGAAAGAGTAAAAGCCTCTCCACTTGCTAAAAAAATTGCAGAGGAGAAAGGAATAGATATTAGACTTGTATCGGGAACTGGTGAAGGTGGTCGTATCATCAAGCGAGATGTTGAAAATTATGTTCCTGCTGCTGCCCCAGCTGCTGCTGTTTCAACTGGAGTTGCTCCAGCTGTTGGTCAAGAGAGCTTTAGAGAGGAGAACGTTTCACAAATGCGTAAGGTGATCGCCAAACGACTTTCTGAAAGTAAGTTTGGAGCACCTCATTTCTACCTCACCATGGAAATCAATATGGATAAGGCTATCGAAGCTCGTAAGAGCATGAACGAGGTTTCTCCAGTGAAGATTTCTTTCAATGATATGGTTATCAAAGCTGCCGCCGCAGCATTGCGTCAGCATCCAAAAGTAAATTCCAGTTGGCTAGGAGATAAGATTCGATACAATGACCATATCCATATCGGAATGGCAGTCGCAGTTGAAGAAGGCTTGTTGGTTCCTGTAATTCGATTCGCAGATAGCAAATCCCTTTCCCAGATTTCTAATGAAGCAAAAACTTTGGGAGGAAAAGCGAAGAATAAAGAATTGCAGCCTAAGGATTGGGAAGGAAACACCTTCACGATTTCCAACTTGGGAATGTTTGGTATAGAAGAATTCACTGCTATCATCAACCCGCCTGATGCATGTATCCTTGCTGTTGGAGGAATTAAGGAAACTGTCATTGTGAAGGATGGTCAAATGAAGATTGGAAACGTGATGAAAGTAACGCTTTCCTGTGACCACCGAGTTGTTGATGGAGCTGTTGGTTCAGCCTTCCTGTTAACTTTAAAAGGTTTGCTCGAAGATCCAGTAAGAATTTTGATTTAATCAATAACCTGTCAAAAAGTCCTGTTTTCACAGGACTTTTTGCTTTAGAACGGTTATTGGTATCTAATCTTTACCTACTTGAGTAGGAAAGTTCGAATTTGAAATTCAAAGAAGAAAATTTTTATTCTCATGGAAAAAATTAAATCAACCACCGTCGTCGCCATCCGTCACAATGGACAAACTGTAATCGGTGCTGACGGGCAGGCTACTTTGGGAAATACCGTCGCGAAAAGTAGCGTTAAGAAAATCCGGGTTTTGCAAAATGGCAGAATCGTTACTGGTTTCGCTGGTTCAACAGCCGATGCATTTACTTTATTGGAAAGATTCGAAGAGAAGCTTGGAGCTTTTGGAAATAATATGAAGCGGGCTGCTGTGGAACTTGCCAAAGAATGGAGAATGGACCGCATGCTTAGCAAATTGGAAGCGATGATGGTCGTTGCAGATAAGGATGATATTTTAATCATCTCCGGAACGGGAGATGTCATCGAACCTGATATGGAAATTGCCACCATCGGTTCCGGAAGTATGTATGCCCAATCTGCCGCTAGAGCTTTGAAAAAATTCGCCCCACAACTATCAGCCGAGGAGATGGTCAGGGAGAGTCTTCAGATAGCAGCTGATATTTGTATTTACACCAATCATAACTTGGTGATAGAGAAGGTGAAGGATTGAAATTTAACGGGATTTGTAACCGGATCGGATGGTCCGGTTTTTTTATGACTTTTATTTAAACCTCCTGCTGTTTTTAGGTGTTATCCATGCAAACCAATTATCCATTCATGGAAACTACAGCAAAGAAGAAAACATCAAAAAAGGACTATCGAAAGTTAATTCTTGAAAGTTACCAACAGCATGTCTTAGAATTTGGAAAGGAGCCAGCTTCCATTTTCAAATTTGCCAAAGAGCTGAAAATGACTGAAGGGGAGTTCTACACTTGGTTTACTTCCTTTGATGCGATTAAATCCGCTATTTGGGTGCAGCTTTTCGATGAAACTGTTACCCAACTTGAAGCGCAAGAAGTTTATAAAGAATACTCTGCAAGAGAAAAGTTTTTGGGCTTCCTATTTACCTGGATTGAAGTTCTTAAAAATAACCGTTCTTACTTGTTGAGCTTGTATTCAGAGAAATTAAAGTCACTTACCAGCCTACCTTCTGAGCTAAAGGAATTTAGAGGCAAATTTAAGGATTATGCAGGTGAGATTATTTTAGAAGGAAAAGAAACTCAGGAAATTGCAAATCGCCCTATTCTTTCGGATCGATATGATGAGGCACTGTGGGTTCAGGTTTTGTTTGTTTTCAATTACTGGTTGAAAGATCAGTCTCCTGGCTTTGAAAAGACAGATGCAGCCATCGAAAAATCAGTCAATTTAGCATTTGACCTGATGGGTAAAAGTGCTCTGGATAGTTTTCTTGATTTTGCAAAATTCCTTTATCAAAGCAAATAAGTATGGCTGAGAAACTGAAAGAGCAGGAATCCATCCCGGTTTCCAAAGTACAGCGTGCGGCCAAATTTATTTCCACAGGGGCCAAGGTCGGAGGGAATTACGTTCGACATTACGCTAAAAAAATGGTCAATCCTTCATTGGACAAGGAATCTCTTCATCAGTCCAATGCTGAAGATATTTACAAGTCTCTTAGCCAACTGAAGGGTTCGGCTTTGAAAGTTGCTCAAATGATGTCCATGGACAAAAACCTGTTGCCTCGTGCTTATCAGGATAAGTTCACCATGGCTCAGTATTCTGCACCGCCACTTTCCTATCCTTTGGTGGTCAAGACTTTCCAGAAATATTTTGGGAAAGGCCCCGAACAGCTTTTTGAAACATTTACTCGATCTGCTGTAAATGCTGCGTCCATCGGTCAAGTTCATCAGGCGACCTTGGATGGTAAAACTTTGGCTGTAAAAATCCAATATCCAGGCGTGGCGGATTCTGTTAGTTCTGACCTGAAATTGGTGCGTCCTTTCGCCCTTCGACTTCTCAATATGAATGAGAAAGAATTGGATCATTACATGGAAGAAGTGGAGGAAAGATTACTGGAAGAGACTGATTATCTGTTGGAGGTAGAGCGATCTCGAGAGATTTCGAAAGCCTGTTCACATATTCCCAATCTGAACTTCCCTAACTATTATGATGAGTTTAGTTCAGAACGAATCATTACCATGGACTGGATTCAGGGTCAACATATTAAAGAATGGTTGGAAACTAATCCAAGTCAAGAGTCTAAAAATCAGGTAGGTCAAGCACTTTGGGACTTTTACCATCATCAGGTTCATAATTTGAAGCAAGTCCATGCTGATCCACATCCTGGAAACTTCATTGTTCAGGATAAAGATGTTTTGGGAATCATTGATTTTGGTTGTGTGAAGGTGATTCCTGAAGATTTTTATAAAGGCTATTTTTCTTTAATCAAAAAGGATTTATTGATTAAAGAAGAAGAATTGAATGAGATATTCTATGGCCTGGAGTTCATTTCAGACCAAGATACAGAAGAAGAAAAAGTCTATTTCAAAGGAGTTTTCAAGGAGATGATTTCCCTCCTTGGGAAACCTTTCCATGCAGAGCGATTTGACTTTGCTGATGATGGATTCTTTGAGCAGATCTTTGAATTGGGAGATCGGATTTCGAATGATAAAATGTTCAAAAAATCCCGACAAGCGCGTGGATCGAGACATGGATTGTATATCAATCGAACCTATTTCGGACTCTACAATTTATTGAATCAGCTTCAAGCTGAAATCGAAACAACAAAGCCGGAATGGTTGAAATAAGGAAGAGGCTGTCTTTTTAATCCCTCTTGTCACATTGAACAGAGTCGAAATGAAGCACTATTTACTGCACCTAGACTTCGACTTCGCTCAGTCTGACAAAAAATTAGATTTAAAGACAGCCGCTCTTCTACTTTTATTTAAATGACTTTTTAAATCTTGCCCATTCATTTTTTAACAGGCTGTAATATATCGTGTCCCTTCTTCTTCCCGTGCAGAGTAGTGTATGACTGCGCAAAATTCCTTCTTCAACCAACCCCAATTTGAGTAAAGCCTTCCGTGCAGGCAGGTTTAAAACATCGGTTTTTAATTCTATTCGTTCTAGTCCCATTTGCTCGAAGGCATATTCCATCATCAGGAATTTCATTTGAGCATTCACACCAGTCCCCTGAAAATTTTTCCCTATCCAAGTCCAACCTATTTCTATCCGTTGATCTCTTTCTGAATAATTCCCAAAACCAGAGGAGCCCATTAGTTTTCCGGAATCCTTATCAATCAAAACCAATTGAATTCTTTCTCCATTAAAAGCTGGAATTGCCCATGATTGAATTCCTTCCAAGGTACTTAAGTTATGGGTGAAATATTCCCATAGGCTTTGATCTTGAGTCAATTCCAAAAGCAAAGAAAAATCCTGCTCCTTGATTGGTCGGAGCAGGATTTTTTCATTTTCTAAAATAAGATATGATTCTATCAACTGTACAGTTCTTTTAAGTATTGATTGAATAGGTTGACTTCTTCTGGCGTGCCAGTAGAAATTCGGCACCAATCATTTAAAGGAGGGAATGGCCTTCCGATAATCATTCCTTTGTCAGCAAAGGCCTTGTTCAGTTCTTTGATATCTCTACCTGATTGGAAGAAAACAAAGTTTGCATGACTATCCAGATAAGGGAGTTTCAAATCATCTAAAGTTTTGGTAATGGCATCTTTTGCTTCATTGGTTTTTTGAAGGGTGAAATCATAAAATTCCTGATCCCCCAAAGCTGCTTTACCCGCCTCAATCGCCATGATATTGGTATTTGCTACCACCCGCTCACGAAGACGCTGTGCTAAAGCAGGTCTTGCGATCAAATAACCTAATCGGATCCCTGCAAGGCCATAGACTTTGGAAAAAGTACGGGATACCACCACATCCATTCCTTTTTTGACTAGCTCAACCATGGATGGGTAATTAGGTTCTTTAATGAAGTCATAGTATGCTTCATCACTGAAAACTACAGTCTTTTTGCTGACTGTCTCGCAAAAGTCCATTACACGATCTGCTGGGAGTAATTTTCCAGTAGGATTGTTTGGATTGCAAAGGAATACCAAGCGTGTTTGATAAGAAACCCGCTTCTCGATCTCATCTAGGTCAAAGTCCAAGTCTTTGTTTAATGGCACCCAATTGATATCCGTGCCCCAAAGCTCCGCGTAATCCATCATGGATAAGAAAGTTGGGGCGCAGGAAATGATTTCTCCGCTTTGCCCGAAGGTGATTCCTGCAACTTTTAGACCTTCTGTGGATCCGGCAACTAAAACAATATGATCTTCAGGAACTCCTTCTTTCTCTGCAAGGAGTTTTACTAAATCAGCATTGTAGCCCCAGGGATAGCGGCAACCCAGATCAAAGTGGTCTACCATGGCTTTTCTCATCTTTTGAGATGGGCCAAAAGGGTTTTCATTAGAACCTAATCGAATAGGGCCATCCATTGGTCTAGGATTGAACTTGTTGACCTCTTCTGCTGAAAGGGGGGATAGCAAACCTCCTCCCATCATTGCCACACCGCTTCCTAATCCTACTTTTTTTAGCCAATTCCTTCTTGACAATCCATTCATATTCTTTTCGTTTTATTGGAGAAATACCAAAATTCAGGTAGGTAAATTAAAAAAATTACAGATTAGAGGCCTGAAAAGTGCAAGTATTTTTTTTGAAGGGATGGTATTTTGAAAAATAAAATTCCAAAAATTATATAAGTGGCAGAATAATTTTTTAAATTAAACCAAAGCACAGAAACTTAACCCAGTTAATTATGAAAAAATATGTTTTTCTATTCGTTGGCATCATGCTTTGGGCTTTTACTGCGAATGCCCAAAAAGATCAATACATGGTGCTGGAGTTTGTCAAGGTGGAAAGTGACCAACTTTTTGACTACATCGAGTTTAAAGACTTGATGGAAAAGGTTTACAGACAGGCCTTGAATGATCATCAGATTACAGGATGGGACTTTTGGGCCTTGCAGTCAGGAGCAAGCCACTCGGACTTCCAATACATCATGATCACTTATTATGATGACCCTGTAAAAATGATGGATGGATTAGATGAAACCAAAATGATCGAATACACCAAAATTGCTTATCCTCATTTGAATGATGCTCAGGTGGTGAAATTATTCGAAAATTCTCTTTCCATGCGGGAATTACCAATGCGGCTATACATGAAGCAAATTGTAAGCACTGAGGATGATTTTCACATGAGACC
This sequence comes from Algoriphagus kandeliae, assembly GCF_004571135.1. Lineage (GTDB taxonomy): Bacteria > Bacteroidota > Bacteroidia > Cytophagales > Cyclobacteriaceae > Algoriphagus > Algoriphagus kandeliae. The sequence continues at coordinate 161,220 of NZ_SPSB01000003.1, read as the reverse complement.
GGGGGTTTTGGCTTCCTTTGACTTGATGAAGGCGAAAGAAGGCAATTTTGCGGCTTATGAAAAAGCGGAAGAAGAAGTCTTCAAACCAATTCATCAGAAGCGGATTGAACAAGGTTTGATGGGGCATTGGAGTCTATTGCGCACGGCCTTGCCATTGGGAACTGAAGCAAAGTCTACGCATTTAACTTTGAATATGTACAAGGATTACATGCAGTTTTTCAATGCTCAAGCCTATGAGGATTTAGACCAAACGGAGGCAGATCGAAAAGCTGTGAATGAAGGTTTGAACTCTCGGGAGCAAAAGTGGGTTTATTTAGCAACTTTAGAAAATGTAGTTAGGTAGCAATAGTCCGGTTTGACGCTACTTTAGGAGGCCTTGAGACAGGGCCTCTTTTTTTTGAAAAAAGCGAAAAAGAATAATCCCTATCAAAGGACCGAACCCTAAAAGTCCTAAGGAGAATGAAACTCCCAATCGAGGCACTAACCATTCTGTGAGTTGAATCGAAAATATAGTCAAGGCAAAACCCAGACAGTTGACAAGAGTAAGAGCTGTTCCACGATATGTAGGAGGTGTAGACTGGGCAACTAATGTGGAGAATTGGGGCGAATCAGCAGTGACTAGGATTCCCCAAATCAGTAGGAAAAGGAAGCCCAGAACCCCGATATTTTCAGGCAATAGAAATACCAAAAGACAGCAAATTCCAGATCCCAGTAAAGATGAAAGCGCAACGTTTCGACTACTTTTTTTTGCTGCAATAAATCCACCAAGAGCACAGGAAAAAGCTCCAATAGCGATAATAAAAAATACTCCGATGGAATTGCTAGGACTCCCTGCTTGCCAAGTAGTAAAATAGGCTAAGGCTAATGGGGCAAAAGCCCAGAAAGTGTAGAGTTCCCACATATGACCAAAATATCCCGAAGCTGCTCCTTTAAGGGCATTTATTTGACTGAGGCGAGGAAGTACTTTCCAATCGAACTTAGGATTTCGGGTTCGATAAGGACCATCTGGCACAAAGAGTCCAACAGTCAAGCCACCTAAAGCAGCTAAGCTCGAGGTAATCCAAAAAATTATTTCATAGGAATATTGGAAATCTAATCCTCGAACCAAAAAGGGGAGAGCAGTGCCAAGAACAAGGGCTCCCACGAGTAATCCTAATGCTTTGCCAAGTCCTTTTTCAAAATAATCGGCGGCGATTTTCATCCCTACCGGATAAATTCCTGCTAAAAAAAAGCCTACCAAATATCGAAAAGCCAATAAAGACTCAAAGTTGAGGGGGAAAACTGTGATTAGAAAATTAAACCCTGCTGCTAACAAGGAACTAATCAAAAAGACTTTGCTTGGAGAAAACCTATCTGGAATGGAAAGGATAGCAAAAATTAAAGTTCCGGAAATAAAGCCAAATTGAACTGCAGATGTTAAGGCTCCTGTCAATTCTGGCAAGTCCAACTTCTGACTTAATTCAGGAATAACAGCATTGCCAGCAAACCAAAGGGAAGTGCCCAAAAACTGGGAGATAACAATGATCGTAAGGGCACTTCCCGCTTGAATCTGCCGCATTAGGCTCCGATGATTGTTTTGATTTCGGTTATCTCTGAATCGCTGAACTGGGAATTTTTAATGGATGCAACATTGTCATCCAGTTGTTCAGGTCTGGAAACACCCACCAATACGGAAGTGATACGTTGATCTTTAAGCAGCCAAGCAATGGCCATTTGCGCTAAGGTCTGTCCTCTTGAAATAGCGATATCATTAAGCTTTTTGATCATCTGGATTTTGTCTCCACTAATTTGATCAGGCTTCAGATACCGACCATCTTTGGCAGCCCTGGAATCTTCAGGAATACCCTTCAGATATTTGTTTGTCAATAGTCCCTGCTCCAATGGGGAGAATGCAATGCTTCCAATTCCTTTTTCTTCAAGTACATCCAAAAGACCGCCTTCAACCCAACGATCAAGCATGCTATATCGTGGCTGGTGAATTAGAAGCGGAGTGCCCATTTCTTTTAGAATAGAATAAGCACGGGCTGTTTCTTCTGCGCTATATTGAGAGATTCCCACATAGAGAGCTTTACCCTGACGAACCAATTGATCTAGAGCTCCCATTGTTTCTTCAAGAGGAGTTTCAGGATCCGGACGGTGATGGTAAAAAATATCTACATAATCCAGTCCCATTCGCTTCAAGCTTTGATCACAGCTTGCTATCAGGTATTTTTTCGATCCCCAGTTTCCATAAGGACCTGGCCACATATCCCATCCAGCTTTGGAGGAAATAATGAGTTCATCCCGGTAGGGAAGTAGGTCTTTTTTAAAGATTCTTCCAAAATTTTCCTCGGCAGAACCATAAGGAGGGCCATAGTTATTTGCCAGGTCAAAGTGTGAAATGCCCAAATCAAAAGCTCTTCGAATAATTTTTCTTCCCAGTGTAAAGTCTGCATTGTGCCCGAAATTATGCCACAAGCCAAGGCTTATTTCTGGAAGCATTAAGCCGCTTTTTCCGGTTCTTCGGTATTTCATTTCTTGATACCGATTGTCAGCAGCATGGTAAGTGGGTAGGGGATTATGATCGTTGATATTCATGAATCAAGGTTATTTAGGTTTAATGAAACCAAATTAATGCGATTATTAGGGATAACAAACAGATTCCAACAACTGCCAGCCAACTTTTGATGATAAATCGAATCCAGTCATTGAATTTTACACCGGCGGCAGCGACAACAGCCATCATTCCGCCATTTGTTGGAGTAATCATATCCATCATACTGACTGCATATTGAGTCGCTAATACGGCTAGTTGCCGTGAAATTCCCAGTAAATCCATTAGCGGAACAGCTAGTGGGATAGTCAAGACATTTTGACCAGAAGTACTAGGAACAGGTATATGAATAAGACATTGTGCTAAGAAAAGACCATTTACAGCAACCAAATCCGGGAGACCTTCTAAAGGGGTGAAAAGGGAATAAATGACCGTGTCGATGATTTTTCCTTTTTCCAGAACCAAATAGACGGAACGGGCCAAGCCAACAATCACCCCTGCAAAAATCATTTCCCCAAATCCTTCTGAATAGGTTTTTGCTGTACCATTAAGACCAAGTTTTCCAATTAAGCCGCAGGATATTCCAATCACAAAAAATAGGGAAGACATCTCATTGTATCCCCAATCATGTTGGGTGATTCCCCAGCCCATCACAATAATTCCTCCCAAGGAAAGGAACAAAATCAAGGAATGCCTCCAGCCAATCGGGCTTGGTTCAAATTTAATGGAGGCTGTTACAGGTTCTTTGGATTTTCCATTCCTAATCATGAGAAAGGTCCACAATCCAATCCCTATGATAAAAACGATCATCCTGAAAATTAGCCCTTCAGAGAGATCTAACTCGGCTAGTTGTTGTCCTAAAAGTGAATTGAATGGATTAATGGGTGAAAATGCCGCTCCAGCTAAAGAAGAGCCTAAGGTCAACCCGATTATTGATCGGATATCCATCCGAAGGTTTTTGGCAAGAATAATCAATATGGGAGCCATTGCGATTATTTCTTCCTGCATAGCGATCGTAGCCCCAGCAAAAGAAAAGCCCAAGGAAAGAAAAATCAAAAGTAGGTTTTGTTGTTTTTGAAATCGGAAAATTAAAGCCTCAACCCCAGCTTGAAGTGCACCTGTTTTTTCTACTACATAAAAAGCCCCGCCGATGAGTAGAATTAAGACTACTATATCACCTCCCAATATGATACCCTCAGGAATTGCCATTAACATTTCTTGAAAGGAAACAGATGGTTTTTCAATCAACTCATAACTCCCTTTAACCACTACTTCACGACCTGTAAGCTCATCCGGTTTTCTTTCATAATTTCCGGAAGGAATTAAAAAAGTAAATACCCAGGAAAGAAGAACAAACCCCACTAAAATGATGAGCGGGTGGGGGAAGGTGATTTTTTTCATGCTTCCTGGTGGTCTATAGGATGAGGGATAGGGTGTTTGGAAATGTAGTTTTTGGGGAGTTGTTTTTTCAAATCCTGAATGAATCGATGAAAATCTACCGTGATCGTATGTCTAGGAGTATTAATTTGCTTGTAATCGGGATTTTTCACCTCTTTTTCGCAAAGTTCTTGGATGTTATCAGGGCGCTTCCAATTCCCTACTAATTCTTGAGCCATCAGTTTGCTTTGAAGTTCGGCTCCCGGCCAAATACAGCCCAATGGCTGGAACATTCCGATGAAGTAAAGATTGGTGATCGAAGGATGGAACATTTTCAAGTACAATGGAACTGGTCCCTTGCTATAATCGATAAAGTCCTTGTCAAAAAACGGATGACTCAGCCAATAGCCTGTACAGGCAACAATGCTGTCATATTCTTCTTCTTCTCCGTCTTCAAAGATGACCTTCTTTCCTTCGAAGCGTTTGATATCTAACCTTGGTTTGACTTTTCCATGCCGAATTTTGTGTAAAAGCTCATCATTGATGGTAGGGTGAGTGGCTCCAAAAGGTTCTGTTGGAGGGCGAAGTCCATAGGCTTCATTTTTACCGATAATGACACGGAGTAAAATAGAATTCAGAAACATGCGGATTCGTGGAGGAATCCATTTGGATCTCTCAGCCACCTTATCTGAGGGCATTCCGAAAATAAATTTGGGAACGATTCGGTAGCCTCTTCTCCAAGAAATTGCAGTCATTTTTGAAACCCGACTTGTTTCTACAGCCACATCACAGGCAGAATTACCTCCTCCAATAACTAATACCCGTTTTCCACGAAAAGGCTCGGCCTTTTTGAAATTATGGGAGTGTGAAAATTCACCGGTAAACTCACCAGGGTAGTTTGGATATCTTGGCTTCCAATGATGGCCATTTGCTACCACTAAATGGGTAAATCGCTCGGTATGTTTTTGACCGTCTTTTTCAGTGGTGATTTCCCAAGTATTCGAATCGATCCATTCACAATGAAGGATCATCGTGCCAAATCGGATATATGGATACAGGCCGAAATGTCTGGCATAAGCCTGGAAATATTTTCTCAATTCCTCATGTGATGGGTAATCTGCTACTTCAGGATCAAAATCGTCGAATGTAAAGTCTTCGTATTGGGATAAGGTCTTGGAAGAAATAATGTGGGTGGTTTCAAAAACACTGGAATGACTTTCGTCCTCGCTGTAAATCCAGTTACCTCCAACATCCTGATTTCGATCAAATGCAACAGCTTCTATTCCCTGATCAAGAAGATTTTTGAGTGCGGTGATTCCGGAAGGCCCACATCCGATAATGGCTACTTTGTGATTCATAAATTGATATTCGGGTTTTTTCTTTCCAAAAAATGGAAACTCTAATCCAAACTAGTCTGTAATTTATGGCTTTTCCTGAAAGCTTTGCAATCAACTAAGGTTGAGCAATTCGTTTTTAAGAATTTTCATGCCTTCTGTGGCGACCTGATTGATGAAGGTTGCGTTTTTGGGAAGTCGATATGTTGGTGGGTTGGGATCAACCAAATAAAGGGGAGTATTTTCAGGAACATAAGAAACCAAATCAGCAGCTGGATATACTTGCAGGGAAGTGCCAACAACCAAAAAAATATCAGCTTTTTGAGCAATTTGAATGGCAGGCAACATATTTGGTACTGCCTCGCCAAACCAAACAACATGAGGGCGAAGTTGACTTCCCTTTTCACATTTATCTCCTAATTTCAACTCCCAATGATCCAATTCATATATTAACCTGGGATCCAAGGTGCTTTGAGCCTTATTTAATTCTCCATGCAAATGAAGAACTTGAGTGGATCCTGCCCGTTCATGCAAACTGTCTACATTCTGAGTGATGACATGAACTGAAAAGTGTTCTTCTAATTCCACCAGAATTTGGTGAGCAAGATTGGGTTTGCATTCCCGTTCTTGTTTTCTTCGTTGGTTATAAAATTCCAAAACCAGCTCCTTATTTCGATGCCAAGCTTGTGGAGTGGCAACCTCCATCACATCATGACCTTCCCAAAGTCCCCCGCTATCCCGAAAGGTTTTGATTCCACTTTCTGCGGAGATCCCAGCTCCCGATAAGACGACCAAGTTTTTCATACTTGACTAGTTTATGAACAAAAAAACCGATCCATGGATCGGCTTTAAATTTATTTTTTCTTAGCAAATCGCCCACCTTTTTTCTTGGTGTCAGGCTGATTTTCTATGATTTCGACTGTTTCTTGATAGCTGAGTTTTTCGGCTTCCTTACCCTTTGGGATCTTAAAATTATTTTTTCCAAACTTTATATAAGGTCCCCAACGGCCATTTAGAATCTGAATCTCAGGATTTTCGTCGAAGGTTTTGATATGCTTTTTGGCATCTGCTTCACGCTTATCCTGAATGAGCTGAATCGCTTCATCTTCGGTAATGCTAAGCGGATCCTGTTCTTTTTTCAAGGAAACAAAATTCCCGTCGTGACGAATGTATGGGCCAAAGCGTCCTATCGCTGCAACCATCTTTTTGCCTTCAAACATTCCCACATCGCGAGGAAGTTTGAAAAGCTCAAGCGCATCTTCCAAACTGATGTTTTCGATGAATTGACCTTTCTTAAGACTAGCAAATTTCTTGTCCTCATCATCATTATCTCCAATCTGAACCAATGGTCCGAATCGGCCAAGTCTTGCAGTTACAGGCTTTCCATTTTCTGGATGATTTCCTAAGAATCGACTGGAATTAACATCCTGACGGGAAACCTGCTCGGTTTCTTCCACGCTGTGATGGAATTTTCCGTAGAAATTGTCAATCATATCCTGCCAATCCTGTCCACCAGCAGCGATATCATCGAACTCCTTCTCGACTTTTGCGGTGAAGTTGTAATCGATCACATTCGGGAAATGCTCTACTAAGAAGTCATTGACCACCATGGCAATATTCGTAGGGAAGAGCTTCTGTTTTTCTGCGCCTGTAATCTCTGTTTTGGTGGATTCTTTAAATTCTCCATCAGCAATCACCATTTCCTGATAATTGCGAGGCGTTCCATCTCGGCTTTCCTTGATTACGTACTCCCGTTTCTGAATCGTGGAAATAGTCGGAGCATAGGTGGAAGGTCTACCGATTCCAAGTTCTTCCAATTTTTTCACCAAGCTCGCTTCCGTGTAGCGTGGAGCAGGTCTAGTGAAGCTTTCCTTTCCCTTCATTTCACGAAGATGAAGAGGTTGACCTATTTGCATTGGAGGCAGAAGAGACTTGTTTTGGTTGTCATCTTCCTCGTTTTCATCATCAGTTGACTCCATATAAACCTTCAAAAAACCATCAAATTTGATCACTTCTCCATGTGCGGAAAGCGTCAAATCAGAGTTGGAGATTTGAATAGTAATATTGGTTTTTTCAAGCTGAGCATCAGCCATCTGAGAGGCAATTGCCCGCTTCCAAATCAACTCATACAATCGCTGCTCATTTCGATCTCCAGTAATTTCGGGTTTGGAAAAATCGGTAGGACGAATCGCTTCGTGAGCTTCCTGAGCGCCTTCAGACTTGGTTGTATATTTTCTGGCCTTATGGTACTGATCTCCAAATTCATTTTTAATAGCAGACTCGGCTGATCGCATGGCTTCTTCAGAAAGATTCACACTATCGGTACGCATGTAGGTGATCTTTCCCGCTTCATAAAGCTTTTGAGCTACCGACATGGTTTGAGCAACTGAAAAATATAATTTCCGGGAAGCTTCCTGCTGAAGGGTGGAGGTAGTAAAAGGTGGAGCGGGGGATTTCTTAGCAGGTTTTTTCTCTAGATTTCCTACTGTAAATTCTGCTTGAAGACAGGCTTTTAGAAAAGCTTCTGCCTCTGCCTTTGTTTCAAATTTTTTGGGTAATTCGGCTTGGAAAGTTTTTCCATCTACTTCAAATTGAGCTGTAATTCGGAAAGAAGATTTGGCTTCAAAAGCTTCAATTTCTCGCTCTCTTTCTACAATCAGGCGAACAGCAACAGATTGTACTCTACCTGCTGAAAGACCAGTTTTAATTTTTTTCCAAAGTACAGGAGATAGTTCGAAACCAACCAATCGATCCAAAATTCTCCGAGCCTGTTGAGCATTTACCAAATCGTAGTCGATTCCTCGTGGATTTTCAATTGCCCGCTGAATGGCATTTTTGGTAATCTCTCTAAAAACTATCCGCTTGGTGTTTTCGTCTTTAAGTTTCAAGACTTCTTTCAAATGCCAAGATATTGCTTCTCCTTCCCGGTCATCGTCACTCGCGAGATAGATTGTGTCGGCATCTTTGACTAAGCTTCTTAGATTTTTGATCACTTCTTTTTTATCAGGAGTGATTTCATAGGTTGGCTTGAAGCGATTATTTATATCAATTGCCTTGTCACCTTTCGGCAAATCTCGGATGTGTCCATAGCTGGATGCAACCTTGAAATCTTTGCCAAGGTATCCTTCAATGGTTTTTGCTTTGGCTGGGGACTCGACTATGACGATATTTTTGGACATAAAAATTTCAGAATTAGGCCTGAGGGCTTGTTTTGAAAAGCTAAAAATAGAAGGCATTGTTTTCACCTGCAACTATTAAATTTTCAGGTGATCAGATGGAAGGATTCTTGCGCCGAGTTTTAAGCTTGAAATTTTGAAAAATATAGACTTATGAAACGACTATTTTTAATGCGACACGGAGAGGCTAGTTTTTCGGCAGATGTGGATTTTGATCGGACGCTTACTCCAAAAGGGAAAAGTAAAGTTTCTCATGTAGCAGCCCGTCTTTATGAATTAGCACCTGAAATAGGAAAAGTCTATTGCTCTCCGGCAAAACGAACCAAAGAAACTGCCAGTATCATCGCTGAGCGGGTTTTGATCAAAAGTCAGGAATATGTACGGTCCATTTACGATGGGGATTTGCAGGATTTGATGGATATTTTGGAAAATAGTCCCCAAGACGTAAATGAAGTCATGATTGTGGGACATAATCCTTTGATTAGCCTTTTTGCAGCGAATTTAAGTGATGGTGATTATCTGAATATGCAGCCAGGTGATTTGATCTACATTGAATTTCCTCTGGAATCTTGGCAATTAATCACTTTCGGAAGTGGAATTTTGTGTGAAGTGATCAGTTAAAAATGAATTTTCAGCGTCAATTTGATTTTAGCATAAAGTGCTTTTTCAAACTTATTTCTGTAACATCGAGAAAAATCTAAATCAAATGATACGAAAAGAGCAAACTTCTATTTCTTCAAAAAGTCGATTCCTAACAGTCATTCCTTTCTTTTTAGGGCTCATGATCTTGGTTTCCTGTTCGAATGGAATTCAAAAAGAGGATTTGGTCGGAACTTGGACTGGGACTGATTTTAATTTTGAACAATCAGAGGGTGGAGAAATGGCAGCTATGATTGAGGGAGGAAGAATGCTTCATGAAGATGGGAAGCTAGAACTCAATGAAAACGGTACCTTCAAGATTTTTGCTGGAAAAGGAGATTTGAATGGATTAGGTACTTGGGAGATTGACGGTGGCGATCTCTTAATGAATTACGATGTGGGAGAAGTTACCCGATATGAAATCCTCTCGCTTTCTGATAAAGAATTGGTAACAAAACATGAGGTGGAATTTGAATCGCCACTTGGTAAAATAGCCGGAACCATTACGTTGACCTATAGGCGATAAAAAGTAATTCAAAGCTGACGATAAAGAAAAAACCGCAGGATATCCTGCGGTTTTTTTAGCTTTTAGTCCATTTGATTTCCAAAGAAAATGGCATTTAAGAACAGCTTGTTTGTTCCAAACCATGTGCCTCTAAAATTCGGACTATCGAAGAAATGAATAACACGACCGCTTCTTGAGGAAGAAATAACCACACTTGCACTTTGCTTTAGCTTCTCCAAATTTGAGTCAGAAATGTAGCCTCCCAAATGTGGGTTTTCTGTATATCGGATAGGAGTCAAATATTTGTTTTGGCTAGGTTGGATGAAAATGTTCGTGTTTCTATAAACAGGTATATTTTCATTTCGGTAGCCGTAAGAAATCGGGTGGCTTAGGTCCATTCTAGCTAGGTAGATACTTCCTCCAACTTCTTTTGCTCCCTCAAAATCTCTCCTTGTCGCAAAGGGAAGCTCTGAAGGGTCTTTTTCCATTTCAATTTGAACAGGAGTTTCTTTTGTAAGTCCGATTCTATTCAGCCATAGGCTGGCACTTTTCAAGGAGATTACTGTACCGCCTCGATTTACCCAATCTTTCAAATGTTCAATTGAAGCTTCAGAAAGGCTATTGTAATTTCCAGATGGAAGAATCAGTGTGTTGTAATTGAAAAGATTTACTCGGCCAAAATTGTCTGTATTTACTTTGGTAATTGGCATTCCAACTTTGGTGTCCAATAAATGCCAGATTTCACCTGCTTCATAGCCGGATACGCCAGGTCCAACCAGCATGATGACTTTTGGTTTTTGTACAGCCCCAACTAGATTTGAACCTAAATCAATCCCTGCCAGATTGAGACCTGTTTCTACCTTGTAGACTTTTTGCTGATTGATTTTTGCCAACTCTTCCATTTTGGACGCAACCTCCTCATGGCTTAGGCTTTGGAAGCCCATAGGAACCATCAAGGTTCCAGCTGCAAATTCAACTGGGCCATCTTGAGTCTGAGATTCGAAAGATCTATTGATTACCTCTACATGTATGCCTGCAGTTTGTAAATCATATAGCATTTTGGGAGCAAAATAATCCGCCCAGTCAATCAAATAGGCATAGGCTTTTCCGCTTGGGAAGGTGTAATCTGGAATTTCAACTGAATTTAGCTCAGCTCCTAATTTGGTGGAAGGGGCAGCAGAAAAAGGCATTCCGTAGGCTGCAGCCATGGTCCACGCTGAGGCGTCATAAAATACCGAATCTGCAAATTCCTTCACGTACTCAAACATAGTTCGAACCATTCTATATTGCGGTTGAGCTGTAGGTACTAACCAAGATTTTCCTTTTTTGAATTCTTGACCTCCAATTCTTAAGTCGGTATCATTTTCATAAACCTTGATTTTATGATCCAAAAGGAATTGTAGAAATAGTCGGTTTCGACCGGCATCAAATTCATCTCCGAAGACATAGTTTTTTGCTGGGTCCTTTCGCCCTTCATCGACTGCAGTCACAAAAAACTCTCGAAGATAATCGTGCATATATTCCCGATTATCGATAGAAGCTTCCATTGTTGCCAAGGAATTGATCACATGATTTCTAATCGTAAAGGCAAAGGAAATATCTCCTCGCTGACTGGCTTGAAGATGTCCACGACTACTGGCTGTTTCGAAAACTAAGCCCAATCCTCCATGAATATCCGGATAGGTTGAACCGTAGCCCGGATAACTATTGTCAAATACTTCTTTTGTCCAATATAAGCTGCCAATTTCATCCATGTATTTGGAGAAATATTTCGCAAAAAGCGGATTGATATCATCGTAATTCTTCCGAGGGACGACCGGATTCTCAGAGCCATAAGGTTTGGTAGGTTCGAAGAAATAGGTGCTGTTGGTCCCCATTTCATGGAAATCCGTGGTGACATTCGGATACCATTGATGGTACCATTCCACTTTCACCTGGGATTCAGGATGGGCAAGCGGTAGCCAATCTCTATTTAAATCAAACCAGTAATGGTTGGTTCTGCCACCAGGCCATGCTTCATTATGCTCTCGATCCAAAGGATCAGCAACAGGAGGGAATCCCTTATTGGAATCAGCCCACAAACTATGTCTATCTCTTCCGTCAGGATTTAAAGTTGGGTCAATGTGAATTACTGCTTCTTCTCGAACTCGCTTGGCAAGGTCAGACTGTCCAGCTAAAATCCAATAGGCCGTCAGCATGGCTGCTTCGGCAGAGGAAGGTTCATTTCCATGTACTCCATATCCCAAGTGAACAATTGCCGGCATGGAACTCACATCCGGTTTTTCCTGAGTTGGATCTGCAAGTTGAATTTGGCGTTGTCGAACTTGCTCCAAATCAGCCATATGAGCAGGAGAAGCAATGGTTAAAATTACTTTTGGTCGATACTCATGGGTATAACCAATAGTTTGAAGAGTAGCTAATTCACTGATTTCATCCAGTTTTTCGAAATACTTAACGATTAAATCATAACGGGTATGCCAATCTCCAATAGGGTATCCTAAAAATTCTTCAGGAGATGGAATATTCGAGTCAAAACTTTCCCCTGGAAAGAAATAGTCAGATTGGGCAAATGATTGACTAACTCCCAACAAGAAGGCGATCAAAGCGAAGTATAATTTTTTCATATGCTGTATTTTTCAGAAAATTAGGAAAGCTTTTGCCCTCTACAACCAAAAATCCATCAATGGTCTTTTGATTCAGGACAATTGCCCTTAATTTATTCATTCATTTTCTCAACCCTAAATAATTTCACATATGAAAATTTTCCATAAGCTCTTTTTTACAGCTTTAGGTATTCTAGTAGGTTCATCATTTGCAAAAGCTCAAGAGCAAACTCCGCCTCCAATTCCTCCTCAGGCCACAGAGTTTTACACTCCTGTTCCTCCAAAAATTACCCCAGGAGCCCAAAATCATTTACCCCCTTCAGATGCGATTGTTCTTTTTGATGGAAGCAGCCTGAATAGCTTTGTTTCTGCTAGAGATGGTTCAAGTCCAGCGGAGTGGAAGATCGAAAATGGTGAGTTGGTTGTGGTAGCAGGAAAAGGAGACATTCAATCCAAATTGCCTTTTGGAGATGCTCAGTATCATATTGAGTGGTCCGCACCAACTGAAATTAAAGGAGAAGGACAAGGCCGGGGTAATTCGGGCTTTTTCCTGATGGGATTGTATGAGGTGCAAATTTTGGATAGTTATGAAAGTAAAACCTACACCAATGGGCAGGCAGGAAGTATTTACAAGCAATATCCACCACTGGTGAATCCTTTAAGAGCTCCGGGTGAGTGGAATTATTACGATATCATCTTTAAAGCTCCTCGTTTTGATAAAAATGGAGTTTTGACATCCCCAGCAACGGTTACGGTGATGATCAATGGGGTTTTGGTGCAAAATCACGTGATTCTTCGGGGACCGACTGAATACATTGGAATTCCTAATTATAAAGCACACCCAGAAGAACTTCCAATCAAACTTCAGGATCACGGAAATCCAGTTCGATTCAGAAATATCTGGGTGAGGCCTTTGTAACAGTTAGCAGTTTTCAGTGGGCAGATGCTTTTGAATTATAGCCCACATATTATAACCCAATAACTCAATAACCCAAAAACCTATGTCTTCACGAAGAAAATTCCTCCAAAATACCATGCTCATGGGAGCTGGGCTCAGTATGCCATCGATATTGACGGCAGCTGATTTTGGTGCTTTTACAAGAAAAATCAAGCCCTCAGATCAACTTAATTACGGCCTAATTGGCTGTAAAGGAATGGGTTGGTCAAATATGAATGCACATTTAAAAATCCCTAATGTCAATTGTGTTGCTCTTGCAGATATCGATCAATCAGTTTTGGATCAGCGAACTGAGGATGTATTCAAATTAAGAGGTGTCCGACCCAAGCAATACAGGGATTATCGAAAGATGCTCGAGGATCCTGATATTGATGTTGTGATTATCGGTACACCGGACCATTGGCATTGCCTGAACATGGTGGATGCAGTATCTGCCGGAAAGCATGTCTATGTTGAAAAGCCTATTGCTAACACGATCGAGGAATGCCAAATCATGGTGAAAGCTCAAGAGCGCTATGGAAAGGTTGTACAGGTAGGTCAATGGCAGCGATCCGGTTCTCAATACGATCAGGCCATCGAATATGTCAAATCAGGAAAACTAGGTCAGATTCGTTTGGTGAAATGCTGGGCTTATCAGGGATGGATGAAACCAGTTCCAGTACAGCCAGATGGACCTGCACCTGCTGGAGTGGATTATAATATGTGGTTGGGGCCAGCTCCAAAGAGACCATTTAACCCAAATCGATTCCATTTCAATTTCCGGTGGTTTTGGGATTATGCAGGTGGTCTAATGACAGATTGGGGGGTGCATGAAATAGATATTGCACTTTATGCAATGGGAGTAAGTGCCCCGAAATCTATTATGGCCTCAGGAGGTAAGTTTGCTTATCCTGATGATGCTTCCGAGACTCCAGATACCTTGCAAACAGTCTATGAATATGATGGATTCAATATGCTTTGGGAGCATGCCACAGGGATTGATGGGGGAAATTACGGTACGACTGAAGGAATTGCTTTTATCGGGAATAATGCAACTTTAGTAGTGAATCGAGGAGGTTGGAAAGTAATCCCAGAAACCGAAAATGTGGAAGGAGAGCGAAAGCCGAAAGTAGAAGAGGTCCCACACACCCGTCCTACTGGAAGTGCTTTGGATTCCCATGCCCAGAATTTTGTGGAGTCTGTGATGGCAAATGATCCAAGTAAGTTGAAGTGTGCGATTCAAACTGGATCAGTAGCGGCTATCAATGCACAAATGGGCAATATTGCCTACAAAACTGGAAAGAAAATTTATTGGGATGCAGTAAATAATCAGTTCACAGATGCTGATGCCAATGATTTGATGAAAGCTCATTACCATAATGGCTGGCAAGTTCCCAAAGTCTAGTAAAATTTGAAAAGAGAAGCCAGGGCAATTCATTCCAAGCTCTGGTTTCTTTATTTTTGGCCCTTATTTATTGAAAATATCCATTCAAAACCCCAAACCTTGAAGTCTGCCGCTCTCATCCCTGCACGATTCGCATCTACTCGTTTGCCAGCTAAACTTGTCCAAGATTTAGGAGGGAAATCTGTTATTCAGCGAACCTATCTCAGTACTTTGGGTACTGGTGTTTTTGATGAAGTTTGGGTGGTGACTGATCATGAAGAAATCGCCAATCAGATCAGGCAGGTTGGAGGAAATGTTTTTTTCAGTAAAAAAAATCATGAAAGCGGATCAGATCGAATAGCTGAAGCACTTGACCAAGTCGATGCCGAACTGATTGTGAATGTTCAAGGTGATGAGCCTTTTCAAGATGCTAATTCTTTAAAGTCTTTGGTGGAAGTTTTTCAAGATGATTCAGTGCAGATGGCTTCCTTGTTTCATCAGATTTCAGAAGAAGAAGCTCAAAATCCCAATGCAGTAAAGGTGGTTCTTGATGAAAAGGGAGATGCTCTTTATTTTTCGAGATCACCGATTCCATTCAATCGAGATAAGTTGCCAAACCTAGTTTATAAAAAGCACATAGGTGTCTATGCCTACAGACGGGAAATTTTAAGTCAATTTACTTCTTGGCAAAAGGGTGAATTAGAGCAAATCGAAATGTTGGAACAGCTTCGATTATTGGAGGAAGGTATTAAGATTCGAATGGTGAGAACCATGCATCAACCTATCGCAATTGATACTGCAGAAGACTTAGAAAAGGCCAGAAAATTTTTGGAAAGTCTGTAAAATATTCCCCAATCATCGATCAAAGAATGACCTTCTTCTGGAAACTTTCAAATCCTGTAGGATACTGGATTTTACACGAATGTCAATGTTATAGGATGTAAAGCGTCCGAACGGAATCCAGTTGACATTCATCTGCCAGCAATGCAGGTCTCTGGCAATTCCTATCATGGATTGAGTAATCGCCTGATCCACTAAGTTTATACCAGTATTAAAATTGATTTTCCACTTTTCAGATAGGGAAATATCTCCCGAAAGTTGCACCGCAGAAGTCACATTCGTACTTCCATTTGATTGTTTGCTGTAGGCTAAATTATAACCCACGGTCAAATTCCATGGAATATTCCAGTCTATGTATTGGCTTGGATCAGTGACAATTTGGTTAATCTGACTCTCCACAAATTCATTCATAATTCCCCCTTGCTGAAGGAATTGATTGGTGAGTTCATCTCGGACTTCATTTGGATTTTGTGAGTTGCTCGGATTAATTGATGCATTGATGTTCAGTGATGCATTTCGAATTGTTCCAATACCTTGGCCATTTTTCCATGCGTACTCATTTATTCTACGGATGGTTTCTGTGCCATTCGTATTGGTGAAAGTAGCAGTAGCATAGGGGTCCAAGGTAGTGCTCACGTTCACAGATAGTCTTCTTTCAAAAAAGCTTGTCCGGGCACTGATTCTCACAGGTGCTAATTGAAAGGAATCAGCTGCAAAATTGTAGGAGGTATTCAGGTCTAAATTTTCGATGATTGGAATTTTCTTGGTACTCTCTTCATCTGTGGAATCCTCGGCGGTTTTGATTTTTGCCTCCAATACTGACCGCAAACCAAATGTCAGGGATCTGGATTCTCCCTGCGGAGCACCACCATAAATAAATCCTTGATGTCTATTGTACAATCGGGTGTCATCCTCGGCATTTACCTGTACATTTTGAAAATATCCAAATGACTCATCTGTGAAATCCGGGGTGTAGCTAAATCCAAAAGTGGGCTGAATATGATGTCTTA
This sequence comes from Algoriphagus kandeliae, assembly GCF_004571135.1. Classification (GTDB taxonomy): domain Bacteria; phylum Bacteroidota; class Bacteroidia; order Cytophagales; family Cyclobacteriaceae; genus Algoriphagus; species Algoriphagus kandeliae. The sequence goes on along the minus strand of NZ_SPSB01000003.1, from coordinate 144,882 downwards.
TCGTCTGGATTTTTCCCCCTTTGAAATTATAGAATCCATAGAGGTTGGTATTCATGGCAAATGAACTATTGTAAAAGCTCACCCGATTGAATCCATTCTCTACGATTTGATCCACTCGCTCTGATTCTGGATTGTAGAAGAAACGAAGCTTTTGCAAATACCAAAGTTCTGTGATGTTTGCGGAAGCTGTTCCAGTAAAGTATTTAAACAAGGTAAAATTGGAGCTGATAGGAATTCGATGTTGGGCTCCATTATTGGCATTTTTGAGCAAAAGGCTAAAGTTCTCAGGAGTAAAAGGAATTAACTCTGGTGCCGTGCTTCCTCCCAATTCTGGATCAATAGGAGTTGGAGACTGAATCCGGTTGGTAATGGAGTTTTGGATATCAAAATTCCAGGCAATATTCAAAGTTTTGAGTGGCTCAAAATCCACATTTCGAAATGGATTTTGTCGGTTCATCGAAACGTTGAAAGAAGGTAAACGTAGTCTCACCTCACCAGTTGAAACGGATTGGGAATGCTGGGCACTTGCCGACATGGAGAAAGGTGTGCCGGAAAATTGTTTCGTGTAATTGATATTCGACTGAAGGTCAGAGGTGACGTTATTTTGAAAATTTGTCGGATTTATGACATTGTTGAAATAGGAGGTGCTTCCCGCATTGACAGATGCGGAAAATCTTCCCGTTCCTCTACTTTCAGGATTGTGTGACCAAGAAATTCTGAAGGTGTTGTAATCTACTGGATTAAGCTCTGTTTCAGGAGATTTGAATTTTTGGAAATCAAAATTAAATGAACCACTGAATCGGTACCGCTTTTTATAGATGGATTGAGATTTGAGTCCCCATCCACCTTTGGAATAAATATCCCCAGTTATTCTGCTGTGGATATAATCATTGAAAGCAAAATAATATCCAAAATCACGTAGAAATAATCCGCGAACTTGTTCCTCTCCATAAGTAGGGAAGATGATTCCCGACGCTTTTTCTTCAGGAGTATTAGGAATAATGCCGAAAGGAAGACCAAGTGGAGTTGGAATTCCATTGAAATAGAGATTGAATGGTCCTGAGACGACTTGCTTTCCTTCGATAGACTTGATCTTGTTGGAAGAAATATGCCAATGCGGCTCAGTAAGCTTACAGGTGGTATAATATCCATGATCCAGGTAGATGCTGCCATCATCAGTCTTTTTGATGGTTTCTCCCCTCAAAATCCCATCTTGTTGCTCGGTGACAACATCTTTAATGATGGCTTTTTGAGTTTGGAAATTATACCGCATTTCCTTTCGGATTTCATAGACTTGCCCTCGATCTTTGAAAAAGGGATTCCCTTGAATATTCCCTAGGCTGTCCGTAACACCCGAAGCGTAAAGCTCATTATTTTTCCAATCTATCACGATCCGATCTGCATCCAATCGCATTTCTCCATACTCAAACCATGCTTGATTGTAGAGATAGACTTTGTTGGTTTTGAAGTCAGTGACGATACTATCTTCAGCATAGTAATTGATTTCGCTCATAATTGAGCTGGTGGGCACAATTTTTGTCGAATCTGTTAAGGATAAGGTGTCAGCTGGGATGGAAACTGTATCCCCCAAAATACGAGCAGGAGCCTCTAAGGTATCAGGTACAGTCAACCTTCTCTCTTGAGTGGGCCTGGTTCGCTGAGCTTCAGCCATTTGGGGCAAAAGCAAAAATATACATAAGCTCAAAAGTAGGAGTCTCAATCCCTGCACGGTCGCTGCCTTATTTGCTGATTTAATGGAAATTTCGCGTAAAGTTAATTTTATTGCCCTCATGGAAAGGTTTCAAAATAAAAAATTTATTCTTTCTCTAATTCTGATGATTCCGTTTCTGTTTGGAGGTTTCATTCCTGATGAAACGATGATGCCGGCATTTCGGATGAAAAAAATTGTTTTGGATGCAGGCCATGGTGGAAAAGATCCCGGGAATTTGGGTTCTAAATCCCGTGAAAAAGACATCAATTTGGCGGTCACCTTACTTGTTGGGAAATATATTGAGCAATATATGCCGGATGTGGAAGTGATCTATACCCGAAAGGATGATACCTTCCCTTCTTTAAAGGATAGACCTAGAATTGCCAATAATAACAAGGCAGACCTTTTTGTTTCCATTCATTCCAATTCTGCAGCAAGCCGCTCTGCTTTTGGGACTGAGACTTTTATTATGGGAATGAAGCATTTCGAATCCAACTTCGATATTATCAAGCGAGAAAACTCAGTGATGCTTTTGGAAGATGGATACCAAGAAAAATATGAAGGCTTTGATCCTTCTTCTCCAGAATCCTACATCATGTTTAATCTAATGTCCCAAGCTTTTTTTGAAAACTCCCTTACTTTGGCTGATCAAATCGAAAAGCAATTTAAGGATAGGGTAGGAAGAAAGAGCAGGGGTGTAAAGCAAGGACCTTTTTATGTGCTTTGGACTCCGTCAATGCCATCTGTTTTGGTTGAGTTGGGATTCCTGTCCAATAGCTCGGAAGAGCAATTTCTCATGAGCAAACAGGGGCAGGAATACATGGCTTCTGCGATTTTCAGATCCATTCGGGATTATAAAAATGAAATTGAAGGAAATTAAGCTTTAAGCTGTATTTCAAGGAATTAGCCCTTTTTTGTTTTGAAAAAGGGCTTTTTCTTTTCCCAAAAACCAAACTTCCTTTTGTAGATTGGAGTTTTAAATGTCATAAACCCAAAATCAACTTCATGAATACTGCCGGAAAAACTCCCACTTTGAATTTTGATTCCTTATTGGATGAATTGAAAACTAAGTATGAGACTGTAAAAAAGGGTGGAGGTGAAAAAAGAATCGCAAAAGAGCATGAAAAAGGAAAACTGACAGCTCGAGAGCGAATTGATTATTTGATCGATCAAGAATCTGATTTTTTGGAAATCGGGGCTTTCGCTGCTGATGGAATGTATGAAGAAGAAGGCGGTTGTCCTTCTGCAGGAGTAGTGACAGGAATTGGCTATGTGAGCGGAAAAATGTGCGTTATAGTTGCTAATGATGCCACCGTGAAAGCTGGGGCTTGGTTTCCGATGACCGCCAAGAAAAATTTGCGAGCTCAAGAAGTGGCAATGGAAAACCGACTTCCAATCATTTATCTGGTGGATAGCGCGGGTGTATTTCTTCCTATGCAAAATGAGATTTTTCCGGATAAGGAACATTTTGGGCGTCAGTTTCGGAATAATGCCAAGATGTCTTCCATGGGGATAGTTCAAGTGGCTGCGATCATGGGAAGCTGTGTGGCTGGAGGAGCTTATTTGCCGATCATGTCTGACGAGGCGATGATCGTGGATAAGACAGGGACGATTTTTTTAGCTGGATCCTACTTGGTGAAAGCCGCAATTGGTGAGCAGGTAGATAATGAAACCTTGGGAGGAGCGACTACCCACTGTGAAATCTCCGGAGTAACTGACAATAAATACGATTCTGATCAGGAATGCCTGGACGCAATTCGAAGAATTTTTGACAAAATAGGTGCATCTGAAAATGCAGGTTTTGATAGAAAAGAGCCCAAAGCTCCTATAGTTTCTATTGGAGAGGTTTTGGAGAAATTTCCTATTGATCGTGTGAAACCTTATGATATGATCGATGTGCTGAAAGGTCTAGTAGATGGAGGGGAATTGGATGAATACAAAAAAGATTATGGAAAAACCTTGATTTGCGCGACAGCTCGAATTGATGGCTGGGCAGTAGGAATCATTGCCAATCAGCGGAAGGTGGTCAAGAATGCCAAAGGAGAGATGCAAATGGGTGGAGTGATTTACTCAGATTCTGCAGATAAGGCGGCTAGATTTATCATGAACTGCAATCAGCGAAAAATCCCATTGGTATTTATTCAGGATGTGAGCGGCTTTATGGTGGGTTCAAAAGCCGAACATGGTGGAATTATCAAAGACGGCGCAAAAATGGTGAATGCCATGGCTAATTCCGTGGTTCCTAAGTTTACTTTGATAATTGGGAATTCTTATGGTGCTGGGAATTATGCGATGTGCGGAAAAGCCTATGACCCACGCCTGATTTACTCTTGGCCTACAGCCCAAATGGCAGTGATGTCTGGAGCTTCAGCTGCCAAAACTTTGCTTCAAATAAAAGTTTCAGCTTTGAAAAAGGCTGGGAAAGAAATTTCTCCTGAAGATGAAAAAGCGCTTTTGGAAGAAATTACCAATAAATACAATGAGGAACTCAGTCCATATTATGCGGCTGCCAGGCTGTGGGTGGATGGAGTGATTGATCCTCGAGAAACGCGCAAGGTTATTTCCATGGGAATTGAAGCTGCCAATCATGCTCCAATCGAAAATCGATTCAATGTAGGAGTGATTCAAACTTGACAATTTTTTGTAATTTCATTGAGTAATGGATCATCTAAGTCCTTCTGAATTAAATGCGCTTATTTCTCTTCTTGACGACACGGATCAGGAAGTAAAAGGTCATGTTCGTGATAGACTGATGTCACTTGGAGCGGATATCATCCCTTTTTTGGAAGAAAAATGGGAGACGAATTTTAATCCTGAGATTCAAAGGGAACTAGAATTTTTGGTTCATGAGCTCCAGTTTTCCCAGTTAAAAGCCCGTCTTGAAGATTGGAAAAATTCGGAAGACCGAGATTTGCTAGCAGGACTATGGATTGTCAATACCTATCAGTATCCGGACTTGGAGTTTCAAAAGCTCAACGCAGACATGCATCAGATTTATTTCGAGGTATGGACTGCTTTTAGTAATGATTTGGGCCCCTACGATCAGATCAAAATCATCAATAATGTCCTATTCAATAAATTGAGATTTTCAGCCAATACCAAGAATTTCCATTCGCCCGGAAATTCTATGATATCAACGGTTTTGGATACGAAAAAGGGGAATCCAATTTCCCTTTGTGCAATCTATTTGTTGGTGGCTCAAAAGCTTGGATTGCCTGTTTATGGAGTGAATCTCCCCAATCTTTTTGTCCTGACTTATAAGTCTGAGGATGTGACTTTTTACATCAATGTCTTTAATAAAGGCTTGATATTCAGGAGACAGGACGTCTTCAATTATTTGGAGCATCTAAAGATTCCGCCGAAGGACGAGTATTTTGAGCCTACGGATTCATTTCACATTGTCTTGAGATCACTTCGGAACCTTGCCAATTCATTTGAAAAATTAGGAGAGGCTGAAAAGGTAGAAGAAATTAATAGCTTGATCCAAATTCTTCTGGATTAATTAAAATGCTCGAACGTTACAGCCTGTAGCCCGTACCTGTGAGGGACTCGGCATTTCGCCACGCAAAAGTTGATTTATCGCTCGTTCCAGGAATTTTTCACTAACCGCATCTTCAGCCTGTGGATTGTTGTCTATAGCGCCGTGATAGACTGACTGGATTTCGCCTTCAACTTTCGTCAACAAAAAGACCTCGGGGATTTTAGAAACCTCCAACTTTTTGGAAAGTACTTTCTCTGAATCAATTAAAAAGGACAGGTTGATACCGGAACTATCCACGTAATCTTTGAGAGATGCCTGATCTGCTGAAGTTGCATTTGGATTTACCAAAACAAATCGAATTCCTTTATTGGAATAAGAACTGCGCAGATTTTTGATTCTATCCTCATACATTTTTGCAAAAGGACATTTGAGGTCATAAAAAAGCAATACAAGCCCTTTTTGATCACTCAAAGAGGCAATGCTCAGAGGCTTGTTGGTGATCGCGTCCGTTAGACTTATTTCCTCTAAGCTTTGTGCAAATGAGTTTAGTCCTAAGGCTAAAAAAAGGATCAGGAATATTGCTTTGAGTTTCATAGGCTTCCAATTTACCAAATGGTATAGGTCAATACCACGTCTTGAATAATTTCAGCTTTTACTTCATAATGATGATTCGCAAAATCTGTTCCGTGAATTTTTCCTTTAATCGTTTTGGCATTTTTATCAAATGGCTCGAGCAGGATATTGTCCCGAAAAGAGACGCCTTTTTTTCCTTGGCATTTGAAAATGGATTCCTTGGCTGACCAGGCTAGTGTGTAGTGGATTGGATCTTTTTCCAAAAAATCCAACTCAGAGGAATCCAAAAAACGGAAGCCAATCCTTAGGATTTTTTCCCGGATCAAATCCATATCGATCCCAACTGGTAATTCCCGATGGAAAATTGCTCCCGCAAATCCTAAAGTGTGAGTGAGTGAGACATGACCTCCTCCATGCATTGCCTGAGATTTGCCATGTTCGTCTTTGAAAAACCCTGGGTAAGGGAGTTTTAACTCATCCATGGCCTGTTTGATGGCTAGCCTTGAAGATGCCCATTCCCGTTTTTTTTCAGGATGGGAAATGTTTGCATAGGATAGTCTTTCCCGAAAACTCAAAAAATCCAACTGAGTCAGTGGCTGGTCTTCAATAATCTTCAAAACCAGGGCCGATTGAGAATCAATTTTTTCTATTTTTGTTTGCATAGGCAAATGGGGAATTCCCAAACGAAAGCCAATATATGTCAAAAATCCAAGTTAATAAATTACATACCCTTACCGGCCATAATGATTGCATCTATGCTTTGGCAGAGGGGCCGGATCCACGATTTTTTTACACAGGTGCCGGAGATGGCATGGTGGTAGAGTGGGATTTGGATAAGCCCAAGGACGGTAAATTGATCGCAAAACTTCCGCATTCGGTCTATGCTTTGGCAGTAGATCGGCTTCGAAATTGGCTGATTATTGGTCATAATTTTGAAGGTATTCATGTGATTGATCTACAGGAAAACAAAGAAATTTGGTCTCTAAAACTCACCGATCAGGCTATTTTTCATATAACCGTAATTGGAGATGAAATCTTTGTGGGAACAGGCGATGGGGTTTTGACTGTAGTGGATATTCAAAGCCAATCGGTGCGGAAACACATCAAATTGAGTTCAAAAAGTATCCGTGTGATGGATGTAGCTTTGAAAAAGATGCATCTAGCGATCGGATTATCAGATCATACTGTGAAAATTTTGGATTTGTCTCAGGATTTTAAACCGATCGCAAATCTTACCGGGCATACTAATTCGGTTTTTGCTTTGAGTTATTCTCCTGATGAGGAATTGTTGATCAGTGGGGCTAGAGATGCCCATTTGAAATTTTGGAATACTGATTCCTACACACTCAGCGAAAATATCATCGCACATATGTATGCGATAAATTACCTTTCTTTCCGAGAGGATGGAGCATACTTTGTGACCTGCTCCATGGATAAATCAATCAAAGTCTGGGATACCCAGCAACAAAAATTATTAAAAGTCATCGATAAGGCACGAAATGCCGGACATGGAACCTCCATAAATAAAGTCATTTGGAGTAGCTACAGTCAGGATGTTATCTCCGTTTCGGATGACCGGACTATTTCTATCTGGAATTTAGAACTTTAAAAACATGAAAATTTCACCCACAGAGATTCGTAAAAAGTCATTCGAAACATCCTTTCGAGGATATGAAAAGAAGGAAGTGGAGCAGTTTCTGGATCAATTGAGTCAATCATTTGATCAGGTTTGTCAGGAAAATTTGGAGTTGAAAAGCAAGCTCCAGCAAGTGGAGAGTGAAGCTAAGCGACTCAAAGATGTGGAGGATAGTCTTTTTCGGACGCTCAAGACTGCTGAAGATACAGGTGCTAGCATTATTGAGGAAGCAAATGCTGCTGCAGATCAAATCATAGAGGAAGCCAATTACAATGCTAAGCATGCAAATGAGTATGCCGAAAAAATCATAAAAGAAGCTAAGCAGAAGGCAGAATCTGATGCGGCAATCATTATTGGTGCGGCGGAATCGAAAGCTAAGGAAGTGATTGTAGAGCTTCGCGAAAGCATGCAGGGGTTAGTACGAAGCTACGAAAGCTTGGTGGAGCAGCGAGAGAATTTGGTGAAAAGCTTACGTCGAATTTCTCAGGATATGCTGAATCAAATCGATCTTTCAGATGCCCATTTCTCCAGAATTGATGCGAAAGCTCATGCACGAGCTGTTGAGGAACTGAGCCGATCCCAAGCTTTTACATTTGGAAATTTAGCAAGCCTCGCCGAACAAGTAGGTCAGAGTCTTTCTCAAACAGAAATCGTTGTAGAAGAAGAGGAGCAAGATCCGATGGCTGAAATGGAGGTAATTGAAGAGGAATTGGAAATTGAAATCCATGATTCTACACCTGATGTGCAGGCTGAAGTTTCTGAAGTGGAGTCTGAGGAGCAAATAGAAGAGGAAGAAGTTGAGGAAGAGGAAACTAAGGTGAAAAATGAAGCTCCTTCTGTATCCGAAGAGGAAACTGAATCTCCAAAAAAAGAAGATCCAAATAAACAATCAGGTTCTTTCTTTGATCAATTTGACTGATGGGAAAAGTAGCACTGGAAGGAATCGAGTTTCATGCCTATCATGGAGTTTATCCCGAAGAAGCCATTTTAGGAAATCGCTTTACGCTGGATTTAGAATTGGATACTGATTTCAAAAAAGCAATGCTTCATGATGATCTGGGAGGAACAGTAGACTATTCAAAATTGTATCAGCTGATCAAAGCAAGGATGGGTGAGAAGGTTAAGTTGCTGGAGCATTTGGGGCATTTGATCGTTCAAGACATTTTAGAAGCCTATCCAGAAACCAAAAAAATCAAGCTCACATTGAAAAAGCATCATCCTTCACTGGGAGGTTTGGTGAATTTTTCTTCTGTTCAAATCCAATATCCCGAAGATTACAGCTAAAGGTCTTGTATTCCCGATCCGAAACATCCCGAATCAGAAAGAGCTTTTGGATAGCTTTTGGCCAGTATATGCGACCTGTTCCGAATGCACAGGGAGGCAGAGTCAATTGGCAAAATTACAAGACCGGCGTCAAGGATATTTATTTTCGCTTGCGAGCCGAAAGGGGCTATGCAACAGTAGGAATTGAGGTCACTCATAAGGATGAGGAATTGCAGCAGTTATTCTTTGAGCAACTGATGCAACTGCGAAAAATACTGGAACAGTGTACGGGAGAAGTTTGGGATTGGCAACTTCATCAAGCCAATGAATTTGGTCAGTTGATTTCTAAGGTGGAAAAAAGAATGGATGGGGTAGATGTGATGAATGAAAATGATTGGCCAGCTATCATTTCATTTTTGAAGCCCAGAATTATTGCTTTGGATGAATTTTGGGATTTGGTAAAGCCGGGTTTTGAGGATTTTTGACCCCAAATCTTTCTGGATATTTGCATTTATTTCCCTTGAAATTTTCTAAGGATCGAAATCAGAGAATTCAGGACTATGCTTTAATGCGCTTTTTTTGAAAAGTTGAGAATTTCGGTTTTGGTATCAGCTCCATCCGAAACATTGAGATGATATATCAATTGTTCCCCTTTTCGTTCAATAGTCATTCCATCGAACCAGACTTTTTCATCGCCTAGTTCAATCAGCTTAAAAACAGTCCATTCTTCCTTTTCTTCCCAGCCCTCCAAATCAGGACTAAAATGCTTTAGTTTCATGGTGACGCTTTCTCCATCTTGAACCAAATTCATGAATTCTGAGAAAACCAATTTGCCATTTTCCCAAAATCGAAAGGTGCCAATCATATGCCCATCTACTGCAGGCATCCATACTTCTTCACATTCTCCACCAAACCCAGTTCCCAACCAATACCCTACGAGCCAATCAAGATTTTCAAGGGCACCCTTTCCTGGATTTTCTCCTTCTGCGAGACTTCTAACCTGTGCGAAAGAAAAATGATTAATGCTAAGGCAAAGCAAAAAGCTGAAAAATATCTTCATGTTCTTGGGGTTTAAAGACCAGAAAATACAAAGAATTATTGATCATGTCGCTTAGGGATATCAGGATTGACAAAAGTAAAACCCCTTGCTTCATCACTTTCGAAAAAGTCAATTTGCATTCCCATCAAAAACATATAATGCTTTTTCTCAATTAAGACCGGAATTCCCCCGATATCAAATTGCTGATCTTCTTCCTTGGGTTTGTCAAAGCCTAACTTATAGGACATACCACCACAGCCTCCTCCTTTTACTCCAACTCGAAGGAAATAATCCGTAGGAATGTTTTTATTGGCCATGATATTTTTGATCTCAGCCTCAGCTTTTTCTGTGATTGTAATCGGAATTAGCATGTACTTCGAATGATTTTGGCAGGAAATTGGTTCGAATTTGAATCAAATTTACACAAGCAACCGTTTTCAAGGCGGGATAATTTGCAGATATTCGAAGATTCTACTGAAGAAATATGGATTACCTGGTTGATTTACTCAAAATTTTGCTTCCTGCAGGGGCAGTACTCTATGGGATGTACCTAGTGGTTGTTTCTTTTCTTTCAAAAGAAAGGGAAAAAATGCTCGTAGATTTAAAGACTCAAAATACCCAAACCATCCTTCCTATACGCTTACAGGCGGCAGAGCGCTTATGTTTGTTGTTGGAGCGAATTACTCCAAATAATCTGGTTCGTAGAGCCAATGTTTCTGGACTGAGTGCTGCAGAGCTTCATTCACAATTATTAGCTGAGGTTAGGGATGAGTTTAGCCATAACTATTCCCAGCAGGTTTATTTTTCGGATGAAACTTGGGAAGCTGTTAAGCGTGCAATAGAGGAAGTGACCACCATCGTGAATCTTGGAAGACAAAGCTTATCAGAGGGGCAGGATAGCGGAATGGATTTGGCAAAAGCAATTTTCTCAGTTTCAATGGAAAGGAAAAGTAATGCGATTGCCTTTGCCTTAAAGCAGGTGAAGTCCGAGATTAATATATATTTCTGATTAAATGTCGAAGCTAAAAGACAAAACCGGCCAATTAATCGAGCAAGCTCGGACGCTTTTTGGAAAGCAGGTGGAAGCCCTAGCCCAAAAGGAAGCAAAAGTCCGTGAATTGCTTTCTGGTGTCAAGAATAAATTGACCGGGTTAAAGGATAATCCCCGAGTCAAAAAATTGGTAGAGCCTGTTTCGGTATTTATTCGGATGATAAAAGCTCATTTTTCAGGAGCACATAAGTTATCTGGTTCCACTTTGGGCTTGATTCTTTTAGCTTTGGTTTACTTTTTATCTCCTGTCGATATCATTCCGGACTTTTTAGGCTTTTTCGGATTTGCAGATGACTTGTCTGTTATCATGGCCATTTTTGCGAAAGTAAAAGACGAGGTGACGGATTTTTTAGATTGGGAGCGAACTCAGATATAAACTAGTCTGTTTAGAGTCCAAATCCGAGAATTTATGTTGGACCAAATTACGAAACCAAAAACCATTACTTCCGATACGAATGCTAATGCCATGACCTACTCGCAATATCGCGAGCTGGTAGATGCGCTTTTTTCTGAAGGGAAAACTACCGGAGAAAATCAGTCAGAGGCTTATTTGGAATATACCCGAATGGCAATTCAGCGGATGAATCGCTGGGACAAGGTGGCGAAGGTTTCACCTGAAATGGAAGAGCGGGTCAAAAAGCTTCCTCCTCAGATTTGGCTGGTCTTGACAGAAGCATGGTGTGGTGATGCTGGTCAAACCATTCCTTTCATGAATAAATTAGCAGAATTGAATCCTGGGATTCAGCTACGATTGATTTTGCGAGATGAGAATCCGGAAATTATGGATGCCCATCTAACCAATGGAGCTAGATCCATTCCTAAATTGATTTCCTTAAGTCCTGGGCTAACCAAAGAGTATTTTTCTTGGGGGCCAAAGCCTAAGTATTTGATTGAAAAGCAAAGAGCCTTTAGAGAGGACCCCAAAGGCAAAACTTCAAAAGAATTTACCCAAGAGGTTCACCTTTGGTATGCAAAGGATAAAAACCAATCTTTGGAACAAGAATTAGGAGACTGTTTCTCTGAAGCATTTGATATATGAAAATTGCGATAATTTCAGGCACTTCGGGATTGATCGGCATGCAGTTGCTGGATCAATTGCTTAAAAGTGCTGCTTATGATTTTGTGATCAGTGTAGGGCGTAGGAAACTAGCCTTGAAGCATCCTAAGCTAGTTCAGTTGGAAGGTGATCTGGCAAAAATTCAGGATTGGAACTGGGCAGAATTAATCAATGCCGAGTCTTTGGGTGGTGATTATCGCGACTTGGTTTTGGCTTTGGGGTCCAAGTCAGCTCAAGTTTCAGGCTTTTGTTCTTTGGGAACAACAATCAAAAACGCTGGTTCAAAAGAACGGTTTTTTGAAATAGATCATGATCTGGTTATTGCCTTTGCATCTTGGGTGAAATCCCTAGGGGGACAATCTTTCCATTACGTCTCGGCAATGGGCGCAAATTCCGAATCAGGTATTTTTTATAATCAGGTAAAAGGGAAAACCGAAAAAGACCTGGAATCCATAGGTTTTGAAAGCTTAAAGATTTATCAGCCTTCTCTTTTGCTAGGCAATCGGCACGAGTTTCGTTTTGGGGAATTAGTAGCTTCTATTGTAATGAGGCCATTGGTTTGGTTGAAATTGTTCAAGAATTTCAGACCGATTTATGACTATCAGGTCGCCAAATCCATGGTGATGGTTGACTTGGATTCCGAGAGAAGCGGTTTGGAGCGAATAAGCTCTGGTGAAATGCAAGATCTCACAGCAAAGAAAAAGTCATGATAGCAGTCATTCAGCGAGTCTCTGAAGCTTCGGTAAAGATTGAAGGGAAAATCAAATCTTCTATTGGAACGGGTTTGATGATTCTTTTGGGAATTGAAGATGCCGATAATCAAGAAGACATTGAGTGGCTTTCCAAGAAAATTGTCAATCTCAGGATTTTCCCTGACGTAAATGAGGTGATGAATCGTAGCCTTCTTGACGTCAAAGGTGAGATTTTATTGATTTCCCAATTCACCTTGCATGCGAGCACAAAAAAAGGAAATAGGCCTTCCTATATCAAAGCTGCAAAGCCTCCTGTAGCTATTCCATTGTATGAAAAAATGATACAGGCCTTGGAGCAGGAACTAGGAAAGTCAATTGGTACCGGTGAATTTGGGGCGGATATGAAAGTTTCGCTTATCAATGATGGTCCGGTCACGATTGTGATAGACAGCAAAAACAAGGTTTGATTTTTCTTCTATTTTTGAGGAGAAATGAAATCCATCCTCCTCGATATTCAACAAGCTCAAGTTTTTTTTAAGGGAAAGCAAGCATTCCAAAATCTGAATTTTCAATGGGAAGAAGGACAAACTTGGGCAATTATCAGTGAGTCAGGATGGCTTCAAACTGCGTTTCTAGAAACCATTCGGGGAAATACGCTGATTCGTAAGGGGAAATTTCAAACTCATTTTGCTCAAGCCTATGTTGAAGAAAAATCTTCTCAAAAAGAAGTTCATAGCTTCCGGGATTTGATAGCCTATGTGTCTCAGAAGTATGAATTCAGGAATAAATTCAATCAACAAAACTTTTATTTCCAGCAACGATTCAATTCCTCAGAATCAGAGGAAACGGCTACAGTTGAGCAATACCTTAAAGAGGTAGAGCCAAAAATTCAAGGGGCTTGGACGCTTCAGAAAGTTTTGGATTTGCTTGATTTAGAAAAACTGCGGGATGAGTCTTTGCTTAAACTTTCTAATGGGGAAACCAGGAGATTAGCCTTAGCAAGTGGCTTAATGCGTCAGCCAAGTATTTTTCTCATGGACCATCCTACCACAGGACTTGATATTCAAAGCAGAGCGAATTTTGGGAAAGTGCTTCAAAGTATTCTTGATGCTGGAACCCAAGTCTTGCTGACCTGTAATGCTCAAGATGTGCCCGAGGGTGTAACTCATATTGCACAATTAGACTATTCAGGCGTCTCTCGAATTTGGAAAAAGGATGAATTTCATCAAGTAGAGCAACATAATTTGAAAAAGAACTGGGATTGGGGTTTACTTCAGGAGTTGGTAAAGGATGATAAAAATGAAAGTAGCGAATCAATAATTGAGTTGAAAAATGTCTCCATTTCGTATCAAGGGAAAAAGATTCTAGATCAAGTTAATTGGAGCATTGAAGTGGGTGATAAATGGCAATTGAAAGGAGCAAATGGTTCTGGAAAATCCACTTTGATTTCCTTGATAATAGGTGAAAACCCACAATCCTATTCTCAGGATATCTGGTTGTTTGGAAGGAAGAGAGGAACAGGGGAATCCATTTGGGATGTGAAACGACCAACCGGTTTTGTAGCACCTGAGTTGGCTAGATTTTTTCCAGCCAATCAAACCTGCCGAAAAGTGATATTGTCTGGGCTTTTTGATACCATGGGGCTGTTTAAAAAGGTCTCTCCCGAACAAGAAAGTCTTGCAGGCAAATGGATGAAATTATTTGAATTGGAAGAGTTTGCAGACATTCCAATTCAGCGCTTACCCCTCGAGCAGCAACGTTGGACACTTCTTGCTAGAGCACTTATAAAAAAGCCAAGGCTATTGATTTTGGATGAAGCTTCTCAAGGTTTAGATGAATCCCAGAGAAACCTGTATAAAGAAACGGTTCAGAAAGTCTGCGAATTTTCTGGAGTGACGTTGATTTTTGTAAGTCATTATCCGAAAGATGTTCCTGTTGCAGTTGATAGGGTTTTCCAACTTTAGCGTTGAATTTTTCCTGATATAGAAATGGAAATCATGACTTTACTTTCCGACGAAAACTGATTTTTTGACCTTACTGGTTTTACAGTTTTTTTTCTAATGTAAAATGGTATCTTGATTTTCAATCAGATATTTCAATTCTAAAAATTATGGGAAATCGAAGGGATTTCATCCAAAAAATGGGGTTTGGGTTATTAGCGCCTACTTTTCTAAGTAGTATTGATTCACAAGCTAATTCATTACCATTATCTGAACAATCTTGGGAGGAGATTCGGGAATTGTTTCCCCTTCAAAAGAGTAGAATTTACTTAAATAACGGGACCTTTGGACCTTCTCCAAAGTCGGTATTGGAAGCCATTCATCAATCTTTCCAAGAAACCAATGAAACGGGAGTTTATGGCAATCCCGATTCAGGAAGAGAGCGGATCGCTGATTTTTTTGGAGTAAAAAAATCCGAGATTTCGCTCACCCATAATACTACTGAAGGAATTAATATTATGGCTCAAGGACTACCACTTCAAGCAGGGGATGAGGTGATAGTTACATCACATGAGCATGCTGGGAGTGCGATTCCTTGGCTTAATCGAGCTCATTTAGATCAGATAGTTCTGAAAGTTTTTCAACCTTCTGATACCCAAGAAAAGAACCAAGAAATCATCAAAAGTTTGGTGACTCCCAAAACCAGGGCTATTGCCATTCCGCATATTACCTGTACTACTGGGACGGTATTTCCCATTCGTGAAATAGCGGATTTTGCAAGAGAACGAGGAATTTTCACAGCAATTGATGGGGCTCATGGTGCAGGGACGATACAACTCAATCTCCGAGAATTAGGATGTGATTTCTATGCTGGATGTTTTCATAAATGGATGTTAGGGCCAAATGGTAGCGGTTTTTTGTTTGTTCGGGAAGAAATGCTTGATCAATTACAAGCCTATCAAGTCGGTGCTAAATCTGAAAAAAGCTGGAAACTTTCGGAGGATGAAAGTGACTTCGGTGGCTATGTAGATACAGCTCATCGATACGATTACGGTACACAGAGTACTCCAATGCATGTTGGTGTAGTAGCTGCTGTGGAATTTCATAAAGAAATCGGCAGGGAAAGAATCGAAGCTCGAATTCGAGAATTGAATGACTATCTATACGAAGGCTTGAAGCAAATTGAAAGATTGGAGATTCTAACCCCTGAGGAGCGGGAATCAAGAATTTGTGTGGTTTCTTTTCGAGTTCCGGGAATGGATTATCGTGAAATAGCTACAGCTTTAAGCCAAAAGCAGATTCGAATTCGGGGAGTTCATGAGGCTAATCTCAACGCCATCCGGGTATCCACTCATATTTATAATTCCAAGGCTGAAATAGATTTCTTCCTAAACGAAATCAAGCGAATTACTTCTTAAGTTTTCGCTCTTGTTTTTCCTTAGCCTCAGCCTTTCTAAAGAGTGCGATTTGAGTGATTAATTCTTGTGGAATTTCCTGTTCATAGGGAATTTGAATAACTCCTTTTCCAGTTTCGTAACCCCCTAGTAGGTCTTTGAAATTACTTACTCCTGAACTCGTTGGGTAAAAGCCTAAATGGTTTTTCATTGCTGCATAATAAACCAAGACTTCAGAGGTTCTAAATGCCGGCATGTGATAGCTAATAACTTCTGTTGCCTCTGGCAAGGCTTTTTTTAGGATTTGTCGAATTTGCTGAAGCTTTGATTGAATCTCAGGAGAGAACCAGCTGAAATATTCTTCTATGGAACTAGGTTTGGGATGCATAAAAGGAGAGTTTAGAAAATCCTAGTGATAAGAATCGCTGTAATCTAAGCTATTGATTTTGAGAATATTTATTTATGGGAATTAATTTTTTTCTTTTCCTAAATTATGAGATATCAAAACTTCATTTGTTTTGACCTGGGGGTGCTCTTTGAAAAATCATTTTATTTGTTCCGGAATTTGAACTATTTGAAGCATGAGTGATATCAAATCAGAAATTACCATTTCCGAAGCTCAAGAACTTGTCGATCAGTGGATCAAAACGGTGGGAGTTCGCTATTTTAATGAGCTTACCAATATGACAATTTTGATGGAAGAGGTAGGGGAGATGGCTCGGATTATGGCTAGGACCTACGGGGAGCAGTCTTTCAAGGAATCCGATAAGGATAAAAATCTAGGCGATGAAATGGCAGATGTGCTTTGGGTTTTGATTTGCCTAGCGAATCAAACCGGGGTAGACCTTACGGAAGCTTTAAGACGGAATTTTGAAAAGAAGAATATTCGGGATAAAGACCGTCATCGAAATAATGAAAAGCTGAAATAAAAAAGAGACTGTTTTTTAAGTTTATTCTTAGTCAGACTGAGCGGAGTCGAAGTCTTGATGCAGAGAATAAGACGTTAAGTTTCGACTTCCTACCCGATGGTAATGACGGCCTTCTATGTGATAAATAAATCTATAATTAGACAGCCTCTTTTACAATTAGCTTTCCTTCAAAATCCGGTATATTTCATCTTTTAGGCGCATCCGTTTGATATGGAGTTGATTTGTTGTTTCATCGGATGCAGGTTCAGTTTCTGATTCGATTCGGTAGATTTCATGATCTACCTCATCATAATCATCAAAGAGATTTTTAAAGTATTCATCTTCTACCTTTAGTTGGTTGATTTTATCTTCAAATTCCGGGAATTCTTCCTGTAATGGATGTTTCTTGATCATGATATTCGAACTTTTGGTATACCTAATATTAGGTGATTTTCACCGGCTTTCTGATGACAAAAATCACCTAGGTTCCGAATACAGATCTTATTTTTTGAAACTTCATGATCCGGATTCTTTTATCCATCTAACACTTAAATCTGGATCATCCATATTGGGATCAAGTGGGAACATGGGACGGTTAATTCGCTGATATCCCAATCTCTGAAGGTCTTGGTCCACACCTCCTGGAGTCAAAGCCATAATCCAATCTCCACGAAGATCGTATAGCTCAGGAACCAAATAGCCAATTTTCACCACTAAAATATCAGTCTCTCTAGGATTAAGTTGCAGGTCTGTAAAATCCTTTTCATGATGGTATGGCTTCCGTTTTTCGGTAACAATTACTTTTACCGAACCTATTTGGACGACTATTTCAGTTTTTGCATCCGGATCACCCTCTTTGATTGCAAAAAGCTTTCCTTTCAGTAAAATTGGAGGAGCAAAACGGTCATCTACCATTGCTCCAACATATCCCGAAATTTCATCTCCAACTTGTGCCGATTTGGCCTTTTCGATTAATTCAGGACCTGGAATAGAAGCATAAATCAATTCAGGTCCATTTTCGGATTGGAATTCTGGACGTTTCAAAATTTCATTCAAAGTCCAAGTAACATCACCTGCACCTCCTGCGGTGGGATTATCTCCCATATCAGAAATTACAAATGGTTTTTTCGCACTATTAAGTGCCATTTCCAAGCTTTCATCCAAGTATGCCACAGGTGCTACAAATTCAAATTCATTTCGAACATCCCAAAAACTCTGAGCGAGGTATTCTGCACTTTCCTTCACTTCCTTTTCATTATCTCCAGTTACCATGACAACAGCATGATTTCTAGGTTCATCAGCCCAAGCATAGCCTATCCAAATGGCCGCATCAATCACTCCTTCTTTTTTGGTTTGAGGATCCACTTTTGCATATAGAGATTTTCCCGGGTCAATTCGAGTGCTTGTTTTTTCTCCTGGTAATAAAATTGGAACAGGAATCCAGGCTTTAAAGGTAGGTTTTCCTTTCCCGCTTTCTAATCGATCGAGAAGGTTTTCAACTGCTCGCTGTTTTGATTCCAAGGCGTCTTCATGGGGAGCCATTCGGTAGCAAGTTATCAAATCAGTGTTTTCTGCTAATCGCTGGGAAACATTGCCATGAAGGTCCATGGATGTGGAAATTATGGTTTCCGGACCCACGACCTCTCGTACTTTGATGATAAAATCTCCCTCAGGATCATCTAAGCCTTCCACACTCATTGCTCCATGAATATCAAAGAAAAGTCCATCATAAGGCAGATTCTCTTTCAACATATCCAAGGTCAAATTCACCAAAGAATCATAAGCTTCGCGGGTAACCATACCGCCTGGAATCGCATGTCCCCTTAAGGTTGGGAACCATTCGGCCCGGCTTCGATTTGAAGAACTATCGCCTAAAAAAGGGTAGTAATTGAAAATATCATCCCCGATTCGGGCTTTGAAGGATTCTGCCGTAGATCTGGCTGGTGAAAATGTGCTGGATTCAATCGCTAATCCTGCTATGGCAATTCGTGGAAGTTTTTCTTCCGGCTGACAGGAGAAGAATAGACTAATCAGTAAAAGGCCGAAAAGGTTTTTCATCATTTGCTGGTTTAAATGGCATCCTGAAAATACCAGCAATTCTGGAAAGTTCTGAAAGAAAGAGGATGATTGGGGAAATCTTTGTTTGGAAAATGGACACTTATTCCAAAGGTAAAACCTCCATTATTCCTCAAAAAACAAATTCATTGAATTGACGGAATAATTAAGTCCGAGTTTGAATCACTGGCAATTTGATTCGCCTTTTTGACTGCCTTATTCAAATTGGAATAATCAAAAGAAAAGATACGTTGATAGGAATTTGAATGTAAAATTACCTTAAAAGAATTTACTTTTCCGGAAAGCGTGGGGCTAATTCCATTGGGTACATTTTGACTTTTATAGCTGTAGGGAAGTACTTCAATTTTGGATATTTGAGGCAATAGGTTCCATTCTCCAAATCGAAAGCCCAAAATGGAAAAGTAGTTTTTATACCTATTTTTTGAAAAATCGAGCAGGGTCCCTCTGTAGGATGAAAGAATGATGAGTCCAATGATAAGGGTTGCTACCCCAACTGTAATGACTTTTTCCAAGGAACTTCCACTTTCCAAAAAAGACGGGCTGATCAAAACAAAAATTCCCACCAATACTAAAATTAAACCTAATAAATGAGGGCCTGAAAAAAGATTTCTGTTTTGGTAGTTGAAGGTTTTCATTTTCAGAGAATTGTAAAGAGGATGCAACTTTAATTTCTGAAAGTAACCTTTCCTAGCGCAAAAAGAAAGTTTTCAGAATTTCAAAAAGAAATTGGCCTTACCCTATCGTTAACCACCTTCCCCACCAAGTCATACAAATCCAAAGTCAGGCAAAAATCAATGTCCTTTTCGATTCCTTGGTTTTGAAGGCGCTTGGCGTGAGATGCTTTACTGAGGTATTGTTTGAGTTGATGTCCCTCTTTTTCGAAAAGAGTTTTCATGGATAAGGCTCCATCATCATCACTTGAATGAGTGCTTTCTAGAGCTTTAGCCAAAGCTCCCGCATAGAGGGAGTCCTCTAAGTTGAAACGGCCCTTCCAGCCTGCGCAGTGAATCAAGACGTCCTTTTGTTGTGCTTGGATATAGCGAATAGTCGCAGAAAAATTGGGAAATGCTCCGATTAGAATTTCATCAGCAGACTGGGATTTGGAGATCGCTAAGGTTCCATTGGTGGTGGTCATTGCCAATTTTTTTCCTCCATAATATTCCTCTAAAAAGGCAACCGGAGAATTTCCCAAATCAAAACCTTCAACAGTTTTCCCATTTCGCTCTCCTGCAATCAGATAGCCTTTTTCCCTCATGGAACGACAGCTTTCCAAATCGGCGAAGGTTTGAATTTCTTCGATACCATTTGCCAAAGCAGCGATCATTGTAGAGGTAGCCCTAAAAATATCAACCACCACCACGATTTTACCTTCCAAATCGTGCAAATGAATCAGTTCAGGGCTAAAGCAAATTTCTAATTGATTCATCCTTTATAAAGAGGAAGTTTTTCTACCTGAGCTTTGAGGTTTTTATTTCTGACTTGAATAAAAATTTCTGTTCCCGGCTTACTGAATTCAGTCTTGACATATCCCAAACCGATCCCAACTTCCATAGAGGGTGACATGGTACCGCTGGTAACTTCACCTATTAGATTTCCCTCTGCGTCTAAAATGGGATAATGCCCTCTTGGGATACCTCTTTCCTGCATCACGAATCCAACCAATTTTCGGGTTACGCCTGCTTCTTTTTGAGCTTTTAATGCCTCAGAGTTGATGAAATCCTTTGTGAATTTGGTAATCCATCCCAATCCTGCTTCGATTGGGGAAGTGGTATCATCAATGTCATTTCCATACAGACAATAGCCCATTTCCAATCGCAAGGTATCTCTTGCTCCCAATCCGATTGGCTTGATATCAAAGTCCTTTCCAGCTTCAAAAATGGCATTCCAAACCTTTTCGGCATCTTCATTTTTTACATAAATCTCAAATCCTCCAGCACCTGTATAACCTGTTCCTGAAATAATTACATCTTGGACACCTGCAAATTCACCTATTGTAAAGTGATAAAATTTCACTTCGGAAAGATTTACCGGTGTCAGAGATTGAACGGCTTCGATAGCTTTTGGTCCTTGGACGGCAAAAAGGGAGATTTCATCCGAAATATTCTTGAGCTTGGCACCCATGGTGTTGTGCTGATTGATCCAATTCCAATCTTTTTGAATATTGGAAGCATTCACAACCAGCATGTATTTTTCATCTGCAAACTTGTATACAATCAAGTCATCGACGATACCTCCAGTTTGATTAGGAAAGCAGGAATACTGTGCCTGACCGTCCACTAATTTGGAAGCGTCATTGGAAGTCACTTTCTGGATCAATTCCAAAGCATGTGGTCCTTCAACCATAAATTCCCCCATGTGTGATACATCAAATACCCCAACTCCCTGACGGACACATTGATGCTCCTCTTTATCGGAACTGTATCGGACAGGCATATTAAAACCTGCGAAAGGAACCATTTTGCCTCCTAGGGCCTCGTGTAAATCGTTGAGTTGGATTTTTTTGACTGCTTCTTCCATGATTGACTTGATTTGTCGCCAAAGGTAAGGATTGAAGGGGATTTTGAAGAAAGGATTTTGTACAAAAAATAGATGTAAAAATGGAAATAGATTTAGAGTAAAGTTTTTTCCATAAAAAAAGCAACCCTAAGGTTGCTTTCAAATAGTGTTAAATTTTATCAGACTGAAAAACTCTCTCCACAACCGCAGGTGCGACTTGCATTCGGGTTGATGAATTGAAAACCTTTTCCATTGAGTCCATCACTAAATTCTAGCGTGGTTCCAGCCAAATAGAGCAAACTTTTTCGATCTACGATGATTTTGATTCCTTTATCCTCAAAAACATGGTCTGTTTCGGTAGTTTGAGCATCAAAATTCAGGTCGTACATCAATCCTGAACAACCGCCACCTTTGACCGATACGCGGATGTTTTCATTTTCAGTTCGTCCTTCTTCTTTTCTTAATTCCAAAATCCGCTCTTTCGCTTTATCAGATACGATGATCATATATTCTTAACTTTACGTCTTCCAATTTTATTTAGCAGGGTAAACGCACCCTCGCTCTAAATAATTCAATTACAAATATAAGAATTATCAAGATGAGAAAAATTGAGCATATCGGGATTGCTGTGGCGGATTTGGAAAAATCCAATGAGTTGTTTGCCAAATTGTTAGGAAAAGAAGCGTATAAATCCGAAAGAGTGGAGGGTGAAGGAGTGGAAACATCTTTCTTTCAAGTAGGTGAAACCAAAGTGGAATTACTTCAAGCTACTCGACCGGATAGTCCCATTTCAAAATATTTAGAAAAGCGAAACGAGGGAATCCATCATATTGCATTTGATGTAGCCGATATTCATTCGGAGGTACAGCGCTTGAAGGATGCTGGTTTCGAAATATTGAATGAGACACCCAAAGAAGGGGCCGATAATAAATTAGTGGTATTTTTGCATCCCCGAAGCACGAATGGGGTGTTGGTGGAACTTTGCCAAGAGAAGAATTTGTAAGTAGTAAATCGTAAATAGTAAAAAGTCCGACCTTAAAGATGCCGAGTCAAAAATATGCAGTCTTGGTACTTGGGACTTAGAACTTGGTACAATAAGATATGTCAGAAAAACGAACAGAAATAAGTGAATTTGGTGAGTTTGGACTCATCGATCATTTGAATGAGAAGGTTCAAATCAAAAATTCATCTACGCTAAAAGGTATTGGGGATGATGCGGCAGTAATTGATGCTGGCGATCATGTGAAAGTGGTCACTACCGATTTATTGTTGGAAGGGGTTCACTTTGATTTAGCCTATGCTCCTTTGCCACACGTGGGCTTTAAGGCAGTTGCGGTCAATATATCTGATATCGCTGCAATGAATGCCATTCCCAAACAAATTACCGTGAGCATTGCACTTTCCAATCGTTTTTCTGTGGAGGCAGTAGATGCCATTTATTCTGGGATTAATGCTGCCTGTGAGCATTATGGAGTAGATTTGGTTGGTGGTGATACTACGGCTTCAAGAGGAGGTTTGATTATTTCCATTACAGCTATCGGAGAAGCTAAAAAAGAGCAAGTGACTTACCGAAGTGGTGCCAAGGTCAACGATATTTTATGTGTTACAGGAGACTTGGGAGGAGCTTTAGTAGGACTTCAGGTTTTGGAGAGGGAAAAGCAGGTGTTTTTAGCCAATCCTGACATGAAACCGGATTTGGAGAAATATGCGATTGTAAGTGGGCGTCAGTTGAAACCGGATGCTCGAATGGATATTATTCATGAATTCCGTGAACTTGGAGTGGTGCCTACTTCTATGATGGATATTTCCGATGGTTTGGCTTCTGAAATTTTCCATATCAGCAAAGCTTCCGGTGTGGGTGCTACCATTTATGAGGACAAGCTTCCTATTGATAAGCAGACTTATGATACGGCAGTAGAACTTGGAATTGATCCCATCACCTGTGTTTTGAATGGGGGAGAGGATTATGAGTTGTTATTTACAATTGACCAGAAGGATTTTCCAAAATTGGAAAAACATCCCGACGTCCATTTTATTGGTCATATCACGAAGGCTGAGGAAGGTAAATTTCTAGTAACTAAAAGCGGTACAGCAGTTCAGGTCAAAGCCCAAGGCTGGCAACATTTTTAAAGTGAAAAATCCCCTGAAATGAATCTTCAGGGGATTTTTTTATAAGGATTATTGGCCTTTAATGATAATGATCACCCGCTGATAGTTTGTCAATTTAGGGGAGCCATCATCAGTGCCTGCCACAATCACATGAACTTCTTGACCGGGGATTGCATCTTCGGGAATACTTAGCTCTATGGATTTGCCTGAAGTTTGGGAAAAGGATGCCTTTACTTCATTTCCACTGACAGGTGTTTGGTACCAAGAAAGCTCTACTTGGTTGCCATCAGGATCCTTCGATTCAGCATGTAGTTTGATTTTTTGGCCAGGAGATACAGCCAAAGTCAAAGGTCCCTGAATCCTGACCATGGGAGGATGATTTGCATCTTCAAATTTTGGACTTACTGACCATTTCATTCTAGCTGCAAAGTCTCGTTGGGCTGCAGGGAAATAATTGGGGAAATCTTCTAATTCGTTTTGCGCTCTATTTTGCGAAGAAAGTAAAGCAGCCATATCTTCAGCCGATCCGGTTGAGCCCATTCCAGGAACTTGACTGGGTTGTTCAGTAAGAATGGTTCTACCTCCCCATCCGCCATAAGTTCCTTTTTCAAATGCCCGAAGCCCATTTCCAAGCATGTTCATGACCGTATGATTGTCTCCTTCACCTAGCCAAGAACCTTTTTCTTGAACGGGTAGCCAAACAAAGTATCCCATCTCCTTAAGCTGTTCATTGGTATATCCCGCAAATCCAAAATAATCCACCTTATCACCTTCAACCATTTGCTTTCCATCTCCCCAAACCCGATAAAGTTCTCCAAAAGGTCTGCGGTCTGAGATGTTTTCTTTCATCCATTGGGAAGTTAAATAAGGCGCGTTTTCAGGAGTAGCTCTGATTTGTGCTCCATAGCCATAGCTTGGTACCTGACGGAATTGCCGAATTTCGATATTTGGCCAATTGGGACGGATGTAAGTGGCAAATGTATCATCCTGATCTCCAGAGGGTAAAAGCAATACTTTTCTGCTGATTTTATCCTGGATTTCTTTCCAGTCCTCAGTAAACTCAAAGTCTCTTTGAATGGTATATAATGCCCGGGCAATAGTGCTGCCACCTCCCCAAGCGGTAATGAATAGTTTTCCGGGTTTTTCATCCAGAATTAATTCCCTTATCAATTCCGAACCAGGTGAATCTTTACTGTAGTCCCCGTCAAATTCAATATTTCCATATCGGATAACTGATTTTAATAGTTCCGGGCTAGGGTAATCAGAATTATGGATTTTTAGATTTGGATACGATTTTTCATAGGCTTCCACGATTTCATGGATAAATCGCTCATCATCTGCCCATCTCCAAGATTCACAGGGGCACTCATTCATTCCAAATCGATCATACTCTCTTCCTGGTACAAACCACTTGGTTCCTTTTCCATCTCCCTTCCAATGAAACTGACTGCTTGCATAGATTAAGCCCTCTATTTGAAGATCCGAACTGTAGAGAATCATTCGAATCAGAGAATTATTATCATCCAATTCGGGGTCTGCGGTGATGATGATTCGGGGTTTTAAGGGTGATTCCTGACTTAAAGCTATTATCGGAGAAAATGCTAACAGGAAAGTAAAAATCAGGAAAGTAGCTTGAATTTTACTTAAAGTGATTGGTTTCATAGGCTAGTAGGGTTTTGAGATCAGAATTTATTGATTAGTCTGAATAATTGCTACTTCTCAAGGGAAATGTGAGAAATTGTTATTCTGATATGGATAAGTCTTCTCGAGCTCTTCCTTTGGTTATCCTCAAAAAATGGATTTCTGCAAGTAGAGATAAATTTCTATTTTGTTTTCTTTAAGCGAAGAGCAGAATCAACAGTCTTATTGGTTTTTGGTGAATTTTCTTTTCAAAAAATGAGCACAAATGAGTAAAAAAGTCGGGGCGAAAATATCCAAATTAGAAGAGGAGAGGAATCGGAAAGATTCAGGTTTTGGTACTGCCACCACGAGTACTCGCGCAAGGTTGATCCTTCCAGATGGATCATTTAATGTTAAAAGAAAGGGACAGTCATTTTCGGCATGGCTCAATCTTTATCACCGAATGATTACCATGCCGGTTTTTGAATTCGTTTTGGTGATAGCTCTTTCCTATTTTGTTGTTAATCTGGTGTTTGCAGGTATGTATTACTGGATAGGAATAGAGCATCTCAGTGGTATTGATGAGCAAACTCAATTCGTTTCCCCCTTTTGGGGAGCTTTCTTTTTTAGTAGTCAAACCCTGACCACAGTAGGATATGGGCATATCAGCCCTTTGGGAAGCTTGACGAATGCAGTGGCTGCTGTGGAAGCCTTGGTTGGTTTGATGATGTTTGCATTGATTACGGGTTTGGTCTATGGTCGCTTTAGTACCCCTAGTCCGAAAATTTTATTTAGTAGAAATATTTTGGTTTCACCCTATCTGGATATGAATGGATTGATGTTTAGAATGATCAATGAGCGGAATAGCCATTTGATTAATGTAAAAGTCAATGTCATGATGAGTCGAAACGAAAAAGATGAAACTGGGAAATTGACCAGGAAGTATTATAATCTAGCTTTGGAACGGGATTTTATTCAGTTTTTCTCAACAAGCTGGACGGTAGTTCATCCAATTACTCCGGATAGTCCATTTTTTGAAGAAACTCCCGAGAAAATGGCTGCTTCGGACACAGAGATTTTAATAGCTGTAGAAGGAATGAATGATGCTTATTCAGATTCTGTCCATGTCAGGACTTCCTATCTCTACAATGAATTTGTTTGGGGAAGAAAGTTTGTGCCTATATTATCAGAGAAAGGAACTGGCTATATCATTGATTTGGACAAAATCAATGACAGCATCGAAGCATCGTTAAACAGTTGAAAGTTTTCAAACTTTTTCAAGTCTTAAAAAAAATGCCCGAAGATTTCTCCCCGGGCTATTCCAGTAAATATTGCTTTAGAATATAAACCTTCAAGGTTTTGAAAACCTCAAAGGTTTATTCAAATCTTACATTCTCAAATTTTCCATTTCCAACTGTGGTGCAAATGGCTGCTCGTAGTAGCGTTTGCCAGTTGCCTTGTAAAGTGAATTTGCCAATGCAGCAAATACAGGAGGGAAGAGTGGTTCTCCCAAACCAGTTGGATTTTCGGTGGATTCTACAAAATGAACCTCGATTTTCTTTGGAGATTCTTTTTGTCGAATCATTCTATAAGTATCGAAATTGGTTTTGGTAGGCGCTCCATTATTAAAGGCCAATTCCCCAAAGAAAGCATTCCCAATACCGTCCACAATTGCACCTTCACCCATATTGGCAGCAGCATCCGGATTGACTACAATTCCGCAATCAACTGCTGCGTAAACCGATTCAACCACAGGTTTATTGTCCTTGATGACAGTGTCTACCACCTCTGCTACATAGGAATTATGACAGAAGTATGCGGAAACGCCACGGTGAACATTGGATTGGGCTTGACTCCAGTTTGATTTTTCCTTGACTAACTGCAAGACTCCTGCATAGCGTTTTGGATCATAATCATTATTGCTGCCAACCGGGTCAGTTTCAGCTCGCTTAAGTAATTCCAGACGGAAATCAATTGGATCTTTACCCATTTCCTCAGCCAATTCATCTAAGAAGCTTTGCTCTGCTCCAGCGATAAAGTTAGATCGCGGAGCTCGGAAAGCACCAATGGTGATGTTGGATGGGATATCCCAGCTTTCTGCCATGTAATGATCCAAGGCCCCAGCAGGGAATCGATTAGCATGCAATGGAGATTCAGGTATTCCACCGGCCTTTACATGCAAGGCAAGGAGATTGTTGTTTTCATCCAAAGCAGCTCGATAAGTCGCAGAATAGGTAGGACGATAAACACCAGCTGACATATCGTCTTCCCGTGAATAAACCATCTTCACAGGAGCCTGTATTTTTTGAGAAATCAAAGCCGCTTCCACCATGTGGTGGCTGTAGGCCCTTCTTCCAAATCCACCTCCCATACGGGCTAAATTGATCTGAATATTTTCTCGAGGAATTCCCAAACTACTAGAAATTGTACCCATAATAAATTCAGGAGCCTGGGTAGGACCATAAATCACGGCTCTATCACCTTTAACATCAGCAAAGCAGTTCATAGGTTCCATTGTATTATGGGCCAAGAATGGAGCTGAGTACGTTCGTTCGATGACTTTAGCAGCCTTTTTAAACATGCCTTCAGGATCGCCATCTTTTCGAACTACTGTTCCTGGCTTTTTTAGGAATTCAGCCATTCTTGATTTATGACTGGAAGAATTCTCTAATCCTGCTGGAACGGTTACTTCCATGCTGTTTCCACCGAATCCAGCCATTGCGATTTTTGTTTCAGGAGCTTTTTCCCATTCCGCAACCAAATTCTTTTTGGCTTGCATGACTTCCCAAGTAGAGTTGCCTACGATGGCAATAATCTCTGGGAAAGTGGTGGTATCAAAAAAGTTTTGGACATAATCATCCTTGAATACATTGACAGGGAAAACATCCTGAATCCCAGACATTCCCATTACGGAACTTTTATCGAAAGATTTCAAGCGCATTCCAAAGGCAGGAGGATGTACGATGGCAGCGTATTTCATTCCTTCTACTTTATGATCAATCGCGAAGAGTGGCTTTCCGCTTACGATTTTTTGCCCGTCTACATTCTTTTTGGAATGCCCGATGATTTTGAAATCGTTGATGTCTTTTAATTCTACCTCCTCAGGAACCTCTAAAGTGGCAGCTAGGGAAGCCATTTCTCCATAATTAGCTTTTTTGCCACTTGCTTTATGTTCCAAAATTCCAGCTGAAGTGGTGATTTCATTTGCAGGGACATTCCAGTTTTGCGCAGCTGCAGCTACCAGCATGGCTCTTGCCGTTGCACCTGCAGTCCGCAAAGGAGTCCATCCCATTCGGATACCTTGACTTCCTCCTGTGAATTGTCTGTCGAATCGTTCCGGATAAAAATCAGCCTGCTCTACCCATACATTTTTCCAATCCGTGTCAAGCTCTTCCGCCAAGATCATCGGCATGGAAGTTTTGACATTGGATCCAAATTCTGGATTTGGAGAGTAGAGGGTCACAGCGCCATTTTCTCCTATTTTGATATAGCTATTTAATTCAAACCACTCCTTGGGCAATCCCAGTTCTTCTTCAACTGTTGGCTTACAGCCTGCCAACCAGCTAAAGCTGAGCATCATCCCACCTCCAGCTAATGCTGAAACTTTCAAAAATGATCTTCGGTCGAGTTTCGTGTTTACTTTGGTCATGATTGAAAGAGTTTAAAGTTTTTGTGAAGCAGTTTTTACAGCTGCTTTGATTCTCAAATAGGTGCCGCAGCGGCAAATATTCCCATTCATAGCATTCTCAATTTCCTCATCGCTTGGATTTGGGTTTTGCTGAAGCAAGGCAGCTGCAGTCATGATTTGGCCAGCTTGGCAGTAGCCGCATTGAGGAACATCATGCTCCATCCAAGCTTGCTGAACCGGATGATCTCCGTTTTCAGAAAGTCCTTCAATGGTCGTGATTTGAGCGCCTTCTGCTGCCGAAACAGGAAGCTGACAGGAGCGAACCGCAGTTCCGTTTAAGTGAATGGTACAAGCACCGCATTGAGCGATACCGCAACCGAATTTTGTTCCTACAAGATCCAAATGATCTCGCAATACCCAAAGAAGCGGAGTAGAGGGATCTACATCTACCTGTTGGGTTTTTCCATTTACATTGAGGTTGAATTGAGCCATAGTATTTTCAATTAAGTCTTAAATATAATTATCTCAAGAAGGGTAAACCTTACGAAATTCAAACTGAAAGTATTATAAATCAAGCGAATAAGCTATTGGATCCCTATTTATCCATTCAATTCTTGTATGAAAGGCTGATTGTAGAATCGCTTTCCTGTGGCCTGATATAGTGCATTGGCTAGGGCTGCAAAGACAGGAGGATAAGCTGGTTCTCCCAAACCAGTAGGATCCTCTTGACTTTCTACAAAATGCGTTTCTATTTCTTTGGGAGCCTCTTTCGACCGAATCATTCGATACTGATCAAAATTCATTCGGTCTGGAATTCCTTGGTTAAATTTTAATTCTCCAAAAAGAGCCGTTCCAATTCCGTCCACCACAGCCCCTTCGCAGAGATTTTTGGCAGCATCTGGATTGACTACCAATCCACAATCAATCGCATTGAAAACCTTGTCTATCTGTACTTCTCCATTTTCTACTTTCAAATCCACTACTTGTGCAGCGTAACTATTATGGCAGAAATAAGCCGAAACTCCTCTTGAAATTCCAGCGGGAGTCTGTCCCCAATTTGACTTGCTTTTCACCAATTCCAAAACTCCTGCATAGCGCTCAGGATCGTAGTCATTTCGCTCCCCAACTGGATTGGTTTTGGCTTTTTTCAAAAGCTCCAAGCGGAAGTCAATTGGATCTTTTCCTGCAGCTTCAGCTACTTCATCCAAAAAGGATTGTTCGACAGCGGCCATGAAATTTGATCGGGGAGCCCGGAAGGAACCTGTTGTTAGGTTGGAAGGAACTTCCCATCCTTCAGCCCAATAATTGTCAACTGCTCCTGCGGGGAAACGATCTGGGTAAAGTGGATTTTCTGGTAAGCCTCCTGCAATCACATGAAAACCAATCAATTGATTGTTTTCATCTAAAGCAGCGCGATAATTAGCATGATAGCGGGATCTATAAATTCCTCCCGACATATCATCTTCCCGAGTATAAATGAGCTTGATAGGAGCATTCATTTTTTGGGAAATAACTGCCGCTTCTACAAGCCAATGCGCATAGGAGCGCCTTCCATAACCTCCGCCCAAGCGGGTCATTTCAATTTCAATATTTTCTACAGGAATACCCAATCGTTGAGAAAGTGCTTGCTCTGTTAATTCTGGTTTTTGAAGCGGTCCGGCACAATTGACCTTATCTCCCTGCACATGAGCAAAGAAATTCATGGGCTCCATACAGTTGTGGGAGAGGAAAGGAGCTTCATAGGTTCGCTCTATAACTTGAGCTGCATTTTGAAATGCCTGTTCGGGATTGCCATCCTTTCTGAAAGTTCTTGGGCTCTTTGCGGCGGCCTCCATTTTCACTCGCTGACTCTCCTCACTTTCAAGCCCTGCTGGGACAATTCTAGTCGTGGGATTACCAAATTGATCCCGCTTTTCTTCATAGGATTGAATAGGTTCCCATTCTGCACTTATTGCCTTTTTGGCTTGGAGAACCTGCCAAGTGCTATTGCCGACGATGGCGATCAAATCAGTAAATGAAACGGTATCAAAAAATGTTCTGGAATAATCATCTTGCAAGGATTTAAATTCAAAAATCCCTTTAATCCCGGGAAGGTTTTTGGCAGCCGAGTCGTCGAATGATTTCAATTTCATCCCATGAGCAGGAGGATGAATAATCATGGCAATCAGCATTCCTGGCTTTTTGTAATCAATCCCAAAAAGCGGTTTACCTGTAATGATATTTTTGGTCTCTACATTTTTATGGGATTTCCCAATGAGTTTGAATTCGGAGATATCCTTGAGTTCTACATTTTCAGGTAGTGGTAGAGTTGCTGCCAAAGAGGCCATTTTCCCATAATGAGCCCTTTTATTACTAGCTTGATGGATCAAGTAGCCTGATTCAGTGGTGATTTCAGCTGCAGGGACATTCCATTCTTGGGAGGCAGCATTGATCAAAAGTTGTCTCGCTGTTGCTCCGGCAGTACGCAAAGGAATCCACCCGATTCGGATAGCCTGACTTCCTCCAATAAATTGTCGGGTAAAATTATCAGTATCTAAAGGAGCCTGTTCGACCACTACATTTTTCCAATCAGCATCTAGCTCCTCTGCTACTATCAGTGGCATGGAGGTTTTGACATTTTGCCCCCCTTCAGGATTAGGAGACATAATGGTAATCAATCCATTTTCTCCGATTTTGATATAGCCATTTAGTCTAAACCATTCCTTCGGAAGTCCAAATTCTTCAATTTCCTCAGGTTTGCATCCTGCCAGCCAATTAAAGCTGAGGATCAGTCCTCCGCCTGCTAAAGCAGAGACTTTTAGAAAAGACCTTCGGTTTAGTTTATTGGAAGTGATCATTTTGGACAGTATGGGTTAATTATACTCTTACAAGTTAGAAATCTTGATTTTTTTATACTTATACTTTTCAAACAAATCTTTCTAATAGGCTCATTTTAAGTGTTTTTCGAGGAAAGAAAAGACTGAATTTCGGATTTCCTCTACGTCAAACATGGGGCCGAAATGGGGAGCGTCCTTCACCACTATCAATTCCGTCTCCACACCTTTCACTTTCAACCAGGAATTCAAGAGTTGGGATTGTCGGGGAGATACCAAGTCATCCTTTTCCCCATGAATAATTAGGAATGGAGGATCATTTCCATCAACATAGGCAACTGGGCTTGCTGCTTTGGCTAAATCCGGTCTATCCAATGGAGCCGCTCCAATCAGTAAACCTTCTGGTGATTTGGGGTCGACAGCGCCAGGGAAAAGCGTTAAATCTGCAGGACCATAAAAGTCCACCACCGCTTTGAATTTGAAGTTTCTATTTGTTCCAGGAAGGAAAAAAGCTTCTACATTTTGATTCTTGGACAATCCAAGCATGGAAGCCAAATGTCCACCAGCAGAGAACCCCATGAGGGTTACCTTTTCGGTGTCGAAACCATATTTATCCGCGTTTTCGAAAAGGTAAGATACAGCTGCATTACAATCCAGCATCTGAGCTGGGAAGACAGCTTGAGTGCTGAATCGATAATCAATTGAAGCCAGGGCATAACCTTCATTCATAATTCGGGCTATGGTCTCTTTCATGTAGCCCATATCCGCATACTTGTCATTACTTAGCCAGCCTCCTCCATGGACCCAAATAACCAGCGGTATATTCCCTTTTGCATTCGGAGGGAGATAAATATCCAATAGATGTTTTTTCAGCGTATCACCTTGGTAGGGGATATTCCCGTGAAGAGTAGTGCCCTCCGGGAAAAATTTTAGGACAGGATTGGTTTGGGAAAAACTTGGATTAGTTGCCAAGAATGAAATAAAAACAAGGCTTAAAAGAAGATTCTTCATAGAGTTTGAGATTGGATTTGTTATCATTTAATAAGGTAGACTGAATTATTTTCTGGCTAAAATATCATTATCAAATAATTAGCTTTTGATATCTGCTTTTGCTTCTTAGGTTATGATTAACCTAGGTAGATATTGGTAGGGCGGGTAATTATACTTTGTTTCATTTTTTAAAGCTTATTAGATTTGGTAGTGAGGCCGGAAATGGTGAATTTATTGTCGCCTAACATTATTGAAATCTTTCTTATTGAATCCTTATGGCTTTAAATTTTTTTCAAAATTCCTTGATTAAGAGCTTTTATACCTAACTATTTCAAACAAATAGTTACAATTTTCAAATAATATAGGAGAAAGGTGTCATGCTCTGTCCTTTCTATTTATTGACGGAAAAAATATGGGTTAAGAAATTCTGGTAAAATTTAAAATTGTTTGAAAAATATAAGTTTTACTTTGAATTAAATTAGGATTTTCTTGCTCTTTAGATGAGTTTTGCACCCATCTGAAAATTTCAGCAAAACCTATTCACCCTACTTCTAGATAAAACAATGAAAAATCTTAAAACGGCGATCCTTTATTCGGTTATGCTTGGGTTGCTTTTCTCATCTCCATTACTGGCTCAGGAAGGGGATACCTCTCAATCACCTGAAAGACATATTGGGGGAACAATCACAGCGACCAATAATGGGGTGTCGATCATTCCTTCCTTCTCCTTGGGGCGTCCAGCCGTATTCTTTGACCTGACGATGGGTGGTGAGCGCCTTTCCTTTGATCCTATGATTCGCTTTGGGATGGATGGAAAACCTTGGTCTTTTGTCTTTTGGGGACGATATAAGCTGATAAAAGACAAGCGCTTTACATTGACTGTGGGAGGTCACCCTGCTTTTCTTTTTCAGGAAAGAGATGTGATTGTAGATGGTAAACCGTCTAAAGAATTTGTGGCTAACCGCTATGTGGCTGGAGAGTTAAATTCCAAATACCAAATAACTGATAAATTCTCCTTGGGACTGTATTTTTTACATGGATCAGGACTTCAGCGCACAGGGCCTCAAAATTCAGATTTTCTGGCATTGAACATTGGTTTGCCTGAGATCGTTTTAGTTTCAGATGTGAGTCTGATGATTAATCCTCAAATATTTTTTCTGAGTGTGGATGAGAATTCAGGCTATTACCTGAATTCTGCTTTTACATTCAAAAAGGGAGACTATCCTATACAGTTTCAGGCTTTTTTCAACCAAAAAGTCAATTCAACCATTGCCGGAGACGATTTGGTTTGGAACTTGAGTTTGCTGTATAAGTTTAACAGCACCTTTTCAAAAAAATAATCATGGAGAAGAAGGAGACCTTAGAGGAGTTTTATAAAAGGAAGTTTAACTGGATTCCTGAAAGTCTAAAGAATGACTTTGGCCATTTTAATATTTTTCGGCTAGAGCCTTATTTGGAAGGAAAGGTTAAAACGCTCCCATATCGAAGAAGGGATTTTTACAAATTGATGTTGGTAAAGGGAGCCAGTTCGGTGCATTATGCCGACCGGGTTTATGAAGTAAAAAAGCAAGCATTGTCTTTTTCAAATCCCATGGTTCCTTACAAATGGGACCATTTGGATCAGATTACTTCAGGAATTTACTGCATATTCAATCCTCATTTCTTCATGAATTTTGGTCAAATTCAGCAGTACGAGGTGTTTCATCCCAATGGAACCCATGTGTTCGAGCTGACAGATGAGGAAGCTATAGAGGTAGAGGAAATCTTTGCAAAGATGCAGGAGGAAATCGGTTCTGAATATAAATACAAATATGATCGAATTCGTAATCTTGTGTTTGAATTGATCCATTTTGGGATGAAGTTGCAGCCTGCTGAGGTGCAGACAGCTCAGCTTGGAAATGCTTCACTTCGAATTGCTTCCATTTTTATGGAATTGCTGGAAAGGCAATTTCCCATCGATGAGAATCATAGGCAAATCCAATTGCGTTCTGCATCGGATTTTGCCAATCAGCTCAATATTCATGTGAATCACCTGAATAGGGCTGTGAAGGAAATGACAGGGAAAACGACTACCCAATTGATCTCTGAAAGGTTGCTTCAAGAATCCAAAATTCTCCTAAAGCAGAGTAACTGGAATGTGTCTGAAATTGCCTATTCGCTTGGCTTTTCAGAGGTGACTCATTTTAATAATTTCTTTAAAAAACAGATAAATCTTAGTCCCACTCAATTCCGTAAATCAGGCCAATCATAGCAGGATTTTCCGCTTGATACCAAATCATTTTAATCTTCAGCTAATAATCTCTATCATAGCATTATGCTTCAGGATTCATTTGGACGTATTCATGATTACTTGCGCATCTCGCTGACAGATCATTGTAATTTCCGTTGCACCTATTGCATGCCGCAGGAGGAGATGGAATGGATGCCTCAGTCCAGGTTGATGAGCAAAGATGAAGTCTTGAAATTGGCAGAAATATTCATCAATCTGGGGGTTAAAAAAATACGTCTGACAGGAGGAGAGCCTTTAGTACGAAAGGAATTACCGGAGATTCTTGAGCACCTTTCCACTTATCCGGTCGAGTTGACCTTGACTACTAATGGGGTTTTGATTCATAAGCACATCGATGTGTTAAAGCGGGCCGGTGTTCGTTCGGTTAATGTTAGTTTAGATACCCTAAATCGCGAAAAATTCATCAAACTCACCCGAAGAGATCAGTTTGATCAGGTTTGGGAAAATATTTTGCTATTGCTTTCTGAGGGATTTCGTGTCAAGGTTAACGCTGTGGCTCTTCATGGATTAATTGAAGATGAAATCTGTGACTTTGTGGCTGTTACCGAAAAGCTGCCAATCCATATGCGCTTTATTGAATTTATGCCATTTGCAGGAAATCACTGGAAAAGCAAAAAGGTGGTGACAGCTTCTCAGATGTTGACTTTGGTAGAAGAAAAATATCCCATCGAAAAGCTCGAAGACAAAAAACACGACACGGCGAAAAAGTACAAAGTTCCGGGCTTTGCAGGAACCTTTGCTTTTATCACCACTATGAGTGAAAACTTCTGTGCAGGTTGTAATCGGATTCGTCTGACTGCGGATGGTAAAATCAAAAATTGTCTTTTTGGAAAAGAAGAGCTGGATTTATTGGGAGCTCTACGAAAAGGAGAGGATGTTGAAAAATTGATTCGATTGTCGATTTCCCGTAAACACAAAGCGCTTGGAGGACAATTTGATCCAGATTATTTAAAGGCTAATCCTGATCAGATTATCAATCGAAGTATGATCAAAATTGGAGGCTAAAATGATCAGTGTTTCCGAAGCAAAGGCCATTTTACAAAAACAGCAAATTCATAGGCAGGTAATTACAATACCCATTTCAGAATCCTGCGGTTATTTTTTGGCAGAGGCAGTCAATTCCCGATTGGATGTTCCATCTTTTGATAATTCCGCAATGGATGGATATGCATTTTGTTGGAATGATGAATTTTTAAATAATCAAAAGGATACTATTTCTCTACAAATTGTCGGTGAGGTTGCAGCAGGGAGTTTTAGAGAGCAAGTTTTAGAAAAGGGACAGGCAGTTCGGATTTTTACAGGGGCGCCAATTCCTCCTGGAGCGGATACAGTTATTATGCAGGAGAAAGTCGAGCGACAGGGTGATCAGATTGTTATTCATAAAGATTATTTAGTAAAAGGAAGCCATGTCCGCTATCGCGGTTCCCAGTGTAAAGAAGGAAGCATTGTCGCTAAAAAAGGGGGCAAAATCACACCGGGTACGGTGAGCTTATTGGCTTCTGTCGGTATAAAAGAAGTGAGTGTTTGGGGGCTTCCTACTGTCAGTATTCTCCTGACTGGAAATGAAATCAAAAATGTAGGAGAAGCCCTTGAAGCAGGTCAAATATACAATGCCAATGGACCCGCATTGGAAGCTTGGCTTTCCTCTTTGGGAATCGGAAAAATAACTACTCGAAAAGTTTCTGATGATAAAGAAAAAGTGATTGAGTCCATAGCTCAGGCTTTGGAAGAGTCAGATGTAGTTTTGGTAACGGGTGGGATTTCTGTTGGGGAATATGATTTTGTGCAAGAAGCTATGCAGGAAAATGGAGTCGAGACGCTTTTCTACAAAATCAAACAGAGGCCTGGAAAACCCCTTTTCGTAGGAAGAAAAGGTGATAAAATGGTTTTTGCCTTGCCTGGTAATCCTGCTTCTGTCCTTTCTTGTTTTATGCAATACGTCAAGCCTTTTCTGCTTTCTTTAAAAGGAGATAGTTCGGCTTGGGAACAATTTGAATGGTTGCCTTTGATGGAGGGTTTTGAGAAAAAGATTCCCCTGACTCAATTTTTGAAGGCAGAGAAATTGGGGAGTCAAATTCGGGTTCTGCAAGGTCAGGAGTCCTTCAACTTGATTTCTTTCGGAACTGCTTCAGGCTTTGTGGAAATCCCTGAAGATGTAGAAAAACTAGATGCTGGTTCATTGGTGAAATTTTACCCTTGGTAATGGAAGATCTGATTTACTATGGGCTGTTTATTCTCATGCCTTTTGCGGCTTTTTTATATGCTTCCGTGGGGCATGGAGGGGCAAGTTCTTACTTGATGATTTTGGCATTGTTGGGTTTTGCTCCAGAAGAAATCCGTCCGACGGCCCTGATTCTCAATATGATGGTTTCCATGGCTTCCTTTTTGAATTATCGAAAAGCAGGAGTCTTTCCGACCAAGTTATTTTGGTCCTTGATCATCTTTTCCATTCCTGCGGCTTATCTCGGAGGGACGATTTTGCTGGATGCATCGATTTACAAAAAAGTCTTAGGGGCCTTATTGCTTTTTCCAGCCCTGAAGTTTGCTGGTGTTTTTCCTATAGCCGATGAAAAGAAGCTAGACCGAAAGTGGTGGATGGGACCCTTGCTCGGACTTTTGATTGGATTTTTGTCTGGAATGATAGGTATTGGAGGAGGAATTATTCTGACACCCATTGTGCTCATGCTAGGCTGGGCTGGAGTGAAAGAAACAGCAGCTTTGAGTGCTCTTTTTATTTTTCTGAATTCCGTTGCAGGATTTTTGGGAGCTAGTATTTACCAACTTCCGTTGAAAGAGGAATTATGGATTTTGGTTCCACTGACTGTAGCAGGAGGAATTTTAGGAGCTTACCTAGGAGCCAAAAAGTTTTCGGTCAAATCCCTCAAATACCTCCTAGCCTTTGTGCTTCTATTCGCATCTATCAAATTGATGCTCAGCTAGGAAATCAAGGAACCTCAAATTCAAAACCCAACTTCTTTAATCCTTCTTGAATATCAGGTGCGTTCATAAATAATTGCCAACCCAGTCTAGTCCGATAATTTTCTATCATGCTTACCATAGGGCCTTGATCGATTGCTAAGTAGCGCTGCGGAAAAAAGTCATGGTGAGGACTCATAGCGTCGTAGAATCCGTAAGGTCCAAATACCTTTTCGCCATAATTTTCATAAAGATTCCGAATCACTTCCATCGACTCTTTCGGAGTGTAAACAATGGAAGATACTGCCGCAGTAGGAGAAATCACACCCGTATCATCTCCCGGTCGATGCGCATGGTAAAAATCAGTCGAGTACGAGGCTGTCAACCCCCATAGTTTTTCTCCATACTCATTAAAGTTCCCGGGATTTTCTATACACCAAGCCCGGTTGATGAGGGTTTGGTTGAGGTTTTCCTGCCAGTAATCTGCATACTGATCTCGAAGCCCATTTGGATTTAGGCTGAGATATGAATAATGTGCCCAAAATAGCGGGCCTCCCATTTCTTCCGCTCCATTATGTTTAAGCTGAAGGGTATAGCCAAAAGCTCCTGCATTGCTGGATTTAATTCCTCCAGACCGAGCCCAACCTTCATGATAGGCAGCGGGATCAATTGAATGAGTAGGGGAGGCTGCCGCCAATATGTAAGTAATAAGAGTCTCATTGTATCCTTCAAGTGCAAAATTCATATCCCAGCCATAGTTGGGTGACCAATGCCAGTACAAAACGTTTTTTCCGTTTTGGGTATGCCAGTCCCATTCCATTTCTTCCCAGAGTTTCTGGATACGATTACTGATTGCTTGTTCCGATTCAGAGCCATTTTTAAAGTATTCTCGGACTACTAATAAGCCTTGGATCAAAAATGCTGATTCGACTAGATCCGCTCCATCATCTTTTGGGCTGAAAGGTTTGACTTTTCCCGTTTTGCCATCCAGCCAATGCGGCCAAATTCCATGAAAGCGATCGGCCTTTTCCAAGAAATTGAGCATTTTTTCGAATCTTAATACTGCTTCCGTACGGGCGATCCATCCACGTTCGATTGCACCAAGAATACCGATTAATCCCATTCCTGTTCCACCGGTAGTGATAATATGTGAATCATTATCGGGGTAATTTCCATCTATATGGATTCTTTCAGGTGCCATTCCAGAATTTTCCTCGTCTCCAGACCAGAAATATTGAAAAGTGTAAAATTGAACTGTATCGAGTAATTCTTCATCGGATAGTCCCAAGTGAATGTGTGAAACAGGTTCTATTTTATTATCCAGTTGGGATTCGGGAGAGCAAGCAAATAAGAAAGAAAAGAGGAGCAAATATTGGGTTTTCATAGATGGATTGGTAAGTCGAGCAAATAATTTAAGAAATAGATTGAATTAGAGGGAAGGGGGCTATAATTTTGAACAAAAAACTATGTGGCGGTTTGTCCTTTCCTTCATTCTCTTTCTCCAAGTTTCAGTTTTTTCGTTTGCTCAGGATAATCAGAAAAATTACGTCATATTAATTTCTCTGGATGGTTTTAGATATGATTATGTAGAGCGTTTTCAGCCAAAAAATCTAAGCCAATTTATCAAAGAAGGTACTGCTGCAAAGGGTTTGATTCCTTCATTTCCCAGTAAGACATTTCCCAATCATTATACCATAGCAACAGGAATGAAGCCCGAGCATCACGGGCTAGTTGATAATAACTTCTGGAATCCTGAGAAGAATAAGCAATACTCCATTTCCAATCGGGAAGTGGTGACAGATGGAACTTGGTATGGAGGAACTCCACTTTGGGTTTTGGCGGAGCAAAATGAAATGAAGTCAGCCAGTTATTTCTTCGTAGGTAGTGAAGCGGATGTTCAAGGAATTCGGCCAAGCTACTATTATGATTATGATGGAAATGTTCCTAATCTGACGAGAATTTCAAAAGTTTTTGAGTGGCTTCAGTTACCGGAATCTGAGCGTCCACAGATGATTACTATGTACTTTTCAGATATGGATGATACCGGCCATCGTTATGGTCCAAATAATGGTGAGCAGTTGAAAAAAACCTTAGATAGGTTGGATCATGAATTAGGAGCACTTTTCGAAGGAGTGGCCAGTTTTGATTTGCCCGTTCATATAGTGATTGTTTCTGACCATGGAATGGTTGATGTTCCTAAGGAAAATCTGCTAAATCTGACTGAACTAACAGAAGGCATTAATGCTCGCGTGGTGAACTCTGGAGCTTTAGCTCATATTCATTTAAATGATCCTTCAGAGAAGAAAAAGGTAATTCAGCTAATCGAAAGCAGGGGAAACCATATCCATGTGGTAGACGTGGCTGATAGGGAATATTACAAAGATTTGAGCTTGCATGCAGATTTGATGGGGGATCTGCTGATTATGCCTGATTTGGGATATTATTTGGCAGATGAGCGTGGTATGTTCCGTTATCAAAACCGCTCTGCCATGAATAAAACCGATGTCTTCGGGGAGCATGGCTATAGTCCGGACTATCAAGAAATGCAGGGAATTTTTTATGCCAAAGGACCTCAAATCAAGGAAGGATTAGTAATTGAGCCGTTTGAGAATTACCATATTTATCCTTTGATCTGCAAGATTTTGGGACTGCCTGTTCCAGATGGAATTGACGGAAAATTGGAAGTATTGGCTCCAATATTAAAATAGGATGAAAGGACGGCTACCGATAGAAAGTCGGGAAGAAATCGATTTTTTGGTTCGGAGGTTTTATGAAAAAATCCGAGCTCATAGTCTTCTGGGGCCGGTTTTCAATCAAGTTGTAAAAGATTGGGATCATCATTTGGTGCATTTGAGTGATTTTTGGGAGATCATACTTTTGCAATCAGGTCCAGGAGCGGGAAAATTTAATCCTGCCCAGGTCCATCGAGATGTCGATGAAGCTGTTGACCATCAAATCGATCAGGTTCATTTCGGTAATTGGCTGGAGTTATGGTTCGAAACCATTGATCAATACTTCGAAGGAGAGGTAGCAGATTTTGCAAAAGAACATGCCCGAAGAATGGCTCATATGTTATTTATGCGAATCTGGGAAGCTCGTCCTAAATAGAATTATTTGAATGGGGAAAGCTTGATTTTCAGGATTTTTTTGTAGCTTATTTGAACTTTATTTAGGTCAAATTTTTCTCTCATGCGCTACTTTAACTTGCTATTTAGATCCTTTTCAGGTCTTTTACTTGCCATACTTATTCTCTTTTCATTTCCAGCTTTTGCTCAAGGGGATCTTTTTGATTCGGATGAAATCATTGATGTGAAAATGCAATTTTCTGTCAAGGATATTCGGAAAGATACCAATGATAGCACCTTCGTGGATGAAGTCATTTGGCTGAAAGATTCGGAAGGAAATTGGGAAGAAATTCCTGTGGAACTTCGGGTGAGGGGAAATTTCCGTTTGACCAATTGCTACTATCCTCCTTTGAGGATGAAGATCAAAAAGAAAAATCGCGAAGGGACGATTTTTGAAGAAAACAAAAGCCTGAAAGTTGTCTTTCCATGCTCCAGAGCCAAAAATGCCGATTCTTATGTGGCCAAGGAATTTATGGCCTATCAGATTTTTGAAGAAGTTTCAGAATACACCTTTCAAACTCGTATGATGCGAATCACTTTTATCAATGAAGATGATAGAAAAGAAGAGGAGATAGAGTTATTGGGATTTTTATTGGAAGATGATGACGATGTAGCTGATCGATTTGATGGAGAGATTTTAGAGGGGAAAAAGATTTTGGGAAGTTTGATGGAGCCCTTGCCTTCTGTTCGCCATGATTATTTTCAAATGTTGATCGGCAATACGGATTTTTCCAGTCTATTCCGCCACAACTCCAAGATTCTATTACTTCCTGAAGAAAGACTGATTCCTCTGGCTTATGATTTTGACATGACAGGTTTAGTGAATCCTCCATATGCTCAAGTCAGTAATCTGGTAGATATAGAAAAGGTGACTGATCGTTTATACCGTGGGTTTTGTAGGGAGCGAGAATTCTTCGAGGAGGTGAGGGCAGAATTTTTGGAAAAGGAGGGCCGAATCATGGAAATTGCATCTGATTATGAATCCTATCTTAGTCCTGCTGAGTATAGAGAAACTTCCCGCTTTCTGGGCGATTTTTTTGATATCTTGAGAAATGATAAGGCTTTTGAAAATCAAATTGTCTCAGCTTGTAGAAGTTACTAATATCGACAAGCATTGGAAGTTATATGATTTGGAATAAGAAAGAAAAAACTCCTGAACAACTAGAGCGGGAGAGGCAGTTGGAAATTGATCGTCACATCAATAAGACGAAAAATAAGAACACTGACGGAGCTAAAACACATGGGGAAATCCTTCGGGATCAAATTACCGAAGCGCTAGAAACCTACGACAAAAGCACCAGCAGTATTTTATTGAGTTCCTTCACTGCCGGCTTAGAGATCAGCTTTAGTTTTCTCCTATTATGTACTTTTTACTTCTATCTCGATGGAAGAGTGGATCAGGAGGAGATTTTCAAAAGTATTTCACTTGTTTATCCATTGGGTTTCATCTTGGTAGTGCTCGGGCAAAGCATACTTTTTACTGAACAAACAGCGCTTCTTACTCTTCCTGTCCTGAATAAAAAGCGAAGTTTTCCAAGCATGATGCGACTTTGGGGGCTGGTTATTGCAGGTAATTTATTGGGTGGATATTTCATGAGTTTGGTGCTGGTTTGGTTGGGTCCTCGATTAGGTATTTTTGAACATTTTGTGGTGGAAACCATAGCCCTCCATGTGACTCATGGGACCATTCCTGTAGTTTTTGTGAGTGCAGTAATAGCAGGTTGGCTGATGGGTCTATTGTCTTGGCTTTTAGCATCTTCCCGAGACACTATCAGCCGAATTGTGATGATCTTTTTGATTACTTCCGTGCTTGCTTTTGCCGGCCTTCATCATAGTATTATTGGTAGTATTGAAGTATTTTCTGGCTTTCTGGTTTCCGATCAAATTTCCTTTTTTGATTACCTGGAATTCCAATCAACGGCCTTATTGGGAAATGCATTTGGCGGTGCCATTTTCGTGGCTTTGTTGAAATACCGGGCTTTTGTCTTCAATATTGGAAATTGAAATTTTCAAATTCCCTCGTTAACAAGCATTTCATGAATCGATTTATACTTTCCTTTTTCCTCATCTTTTCAATTATGATTGGAGCATGTGAAGCCCAAACTGACAATAAAAAAGGGTTGAATATCGAATGGGAATTATTGGAAAATCAATTAGATGCTGACACTTACCATCAGGCTCAATTTGTGATTGAAAACCATTCGGGTCAAAGTATTGAGGCAGGATGGAAGCTATATTTCAACTCCATATTTTTTGACCTAAAAGCACAACTTGAAAATCCAGGAATTGAATTACAACATTTGGCTGGTGATTTTTTTGTATTGACTGGAAAAGGGAAAGAGGCGGCGATTCCAAATGGGGAGACTTTAAAAATATCTTATCGTAGCAGGAATCCTTATTTGAAGAATAATCATGCACCTGAGGCTCCGATTTTCACCCTCGCAAATGGTACAATTGTTTCGGATATTCAATTTGAGAAATCTGAAATGAGTGTTTGGGAATTGCAAAACCTGGCAGCAGATTCCCGGCTACCCATTCCAACGCCTGCTCGATTATTCGAACAAAATGAAGGACTGTCTCTATTGCCTAAAGAAGATTTACCGCCTTTTCTTCCAAGTCCTAAATCATGGAAAATAAATGGAGAGACTCAATGGGTAACTCGGGCAGGTTTGGCTGTGGTGGGAGATAAATCCTTTGCTGAGGCTGCTACTTTCCTGACAAAGCGAATTAAAGAGAATTACAATCCGGAAATTCTGAAAACAGAAAAGCCGATTCAAATCCGTATTTCCCAAAAGGATGGTTTTCCATCAGAGGGTTATTCCATAGAGATTCGCGATCGACGAGTTTTGATTTTGGCAAGTGATGAGCGAGGAGCTTTTTATGGTGTTCAATCATTTTTAGGTTTACAACCAGCGGATTTTTGGAAAGGCAATACTGAAGGATTACTTCTTCCGCAAATTTCCATTGAGGATTCTCCAGCCTATTCCTATCGTGGTTTCTTCCTGGATGTCGCTCGAAACTTTCAGACGAAGGAAGAAATTTTTCGAATCTTGGATTTAATGGCTTTGTACAAGCTAAATACTTTCCACTTCAATTTAGCAAATGATGAAGGTTGGCGAATAGAGATTGAGTCTTTGCCAGAACTCACCCAATATGGGTCAAAGAGAGGTTTTTCTGAAGATGAAGCAGATTTTCAGTGGCCATTTTATGGTTCTGGAATTTCTTCAGAAGAGACTCCGGGTTCTGGGTTTTATACCCAAGAAGACTTCAAGGAAATTCTTCAATATGCCAAAGAAAGACAAATTGAAGTGATCCCAGAAATAGGTTTTCCAGCCCATTCCCGAGCTGCCATCAAATCCATGGAAAAGCGCTATGAGCGTTTTCAAAAGGTTGGTGATCTAGAAAAAGCCGAAGAATTTCGATTGATCGATCCAGATGATCAGTCTGAATATTTGTCTGCTCAAAATTTCCGAGATAACACGGTTTGTGTGTGTAAAGAGTCAGTTTACCACTTTTTTGAAACAGTGGTAATGGAGATGAAAGGAATGTATCAAGAAGTAGGAATTCCTTTGAAAGTTTTTCATACAGGAGGGGATGAGGTTCCACACGGTGTTTGGGAAAAATCACCGATTTGCCAGGAATTTTTGGCTGAAAACAAGTCTTTGAAACAAGAAGATTTAGGGCCTTATTTTCGTTCGAGAATTGGATTTTTTCTAAAAAATGAAGGAATTCAGCAAGCAGGTTGGGAAGAGATAGGGCAACTAGTGGAAAATGGCAAAGTGGTTCCAAATCCGAATTTTGCGGATCGAAATTGGAGATTATATGCTTGGAATGCAGTTGCTGGATGGGAAGGAGAAGACATGGCTTACCTTCTGGCTAATGCTGGTTTTCCGGTGGTAATCAGCTCCAGTGCCAACTACTATTTTGACTTGGCCTATGATTGGGATCCACGCGAAAGAGGGCATACCTGGTCTGGTGTGGGTGACATGTACCAAAGCTGGAAGACTGTACCGAGTAAATTTTTCCTTTCACATGACCAA
Organism: Algoriphagus kandeliae; assembly: GCF_004571135.1. Lineage (GTDB taxonomy): Bacteria > Bacteroidota > Bacteroidia > Cytophagales > Cyclobacteriaceae > Algoriphagus > Algoriphagus kandeliae. The sequence continues at coordinate 100,034 of NZ_SPSB01000003.1, read as the reverse complement.
ACTATTGATGGGGCGGTTTGGAATTGGGAGGAAGCGAAGGAAAAATTTGAGAATTTGTCAGAAGAAGGGAAGAAGAATATTTTGGGGATTCAGGGGCAATTGTGGACCGAGACAGTCAAAACACCTGATATGCTGGAATATTATGTAATTCCCAAGATTTTTGGATTGGCTCAGCGGGCTTGGGAGGGAGATCCTACTTGGGCATCAGCTTCTAATACAGAAGAAAAAAAGGCACTTCGTCAAAATGAATGGAATCTTTTTGCCAATCAAGTAGCTCAATTGGAAGTCCCTCGATTGGAGGTATTTCAAGGTGGTTACAAAATCCGGATTCCAGCTCCAGGGTTGAAGCGAGTGGGTGATCAGGTTTTTGCGAACCTCCAATTGCCGGGATTAGAAATTCGCTATACTAGCAATGGTCGAGTTCCAAGTATGCAAGATTCTTTGTATGAAGGACCAATCCCGTATTCTCCAAATCTTCGATTCAGAGCCTTTTCACCAAACGGTCAAGGAAGTAATGTCAGTCAATTAGAGGACTAAAGGGGAGGAACTTCCCCTTTGTATTTTTCAATCAGCCGTTCATTTGCAGCTTCTCCTTCCTCAGTATTCGCACTGATAAAGACTTCAGGGTCTACTCCTCGATCAATTAGGATTTCCACAGCTTGGCATAGGATGGCATGAAGCAAAGCTGCTCCGATGACAGTAGACGTTGCTCCAACTTTTCCTTTCAAGCCTTGGATGTCAATGGAAGCATCACCGATTTCACCAAAATTATCCAACACCAAATCAGCAACTTCAAATAAACGCAAATTGGATGAGTGCCGCGAATCGACCGATTGGCTGTGCGTTAAATTGGTGATACAAATAACCCTAGCACCTCTGTTTTTGGCTTCCATTGCCAATTCGATTGGTACAGCGTTTCTTCCAGAATTACTAAAGAGAAAGAAAAGGTCCTTTTCACCGATTTGATAATTGGATAAAAGGTGTGTGGCATAACCTTCCTGCCTTTCGATATGGGAACTTTCGGATGCACTAATGTGCAGCATCAGGGGAGGATCTAAAATCGGTTTGACTCTGGTAAACCCACCAGCCCGATAAAAAATCTCCTCAGCCAAAAGATGTGAATGGCCTGTTCCACTTGTAAAAATCCAACCTAGGTTTTGAATGCTATCAGCAACCCAACCCGCAGCTTTATCAATGGTTTCTGTTTGTGAAAAGGCCTGTTGAAGTTTCTTTTCAATTGTATGTTGGTAGCGAAGAAAGGCTTTTTCCTGTGACATCAATTTAGAAGGATTTCATCAATAAATACCCATCCTCTTGCACCTGCTCCAGGATGCCACTTGGGAAGCGATGGGATAGGGTGGAGTTTCACCTGGATTTTTTCAAAGTTCTCACCAGGGAGTTTATAAGTCAGGAGTTCCGACCTGATTTCTCTTATTTTTTCCGATTGGGTGGGCTGATCTACTATGAGGATTTCTGATTTCCCTTTTTTCCAACCTATAATTTCGACTTTAACCGGAGGAAAGATATATGCTCCTTCGTGATACAATAAACTGATGCCGATAGTGGAAGGATGTTGGGTTTCGGAAAGAGAAAATTCAGCTTCAAATGCTCTATCGCTATATCCCAACCATTCTCCAGAGGTATGGTTGTTTTTTCCTTTGATTTGATCAAAAAGAGTTCTTTCAAGTTGAGCTTTGTAATTAGGGCTAGGTTGAGTGATAAGCTCCACATTTTCAGGTTTTAAGCCTGCCTTCATAAATACTGAAGTGATTTCTTCTGATCCTATCCATTCAGGAGCATAGGCTTTTGCCCGAAGTTTTCCAGATGTTTTTACAAAAATTGGTTTCGAATAAACGAGACTATTCATACTATCGGGCTCTGTTCCGTCAAGAGTATAGCGAATAGAAGCACTTTGGATTGGATGGCTTAATTCGATTCGAAGGCTATCCGAAAACAAAACGCGGTCTTGCGAGATTTTGGGGCTGTTTAAAGGAAGAATGATTCCTTTTCCATCAAATCCAAAATCGATTCTTGTGTCAGGTAATAGTTCTGAAAGTTGCTGTTTTTGAGAGTTGCTTAATCCGGTATTCCAGAGAAAAAGATTCTGTAGATTTTCCAATTTGGAAATTCTCTTGACAGCATCTGGAGTCAATGAGTTTCCTGATAAAGACAAATCTTCCAATTGCATCAATGCAGGAAAGTTTTCTAATTGTTCTGCTGTCAGATCTGTGAAATTCAAAGACAATTCTCTCAGGTTTGGGAAATCATTTAAGAAATCCAAATTGACTTCAGAAAGCGGCATTTTGTCTAATCGAAGGGTAACCAATTGCTCCTTTATTTTTTGAAGATCTTTCAAAGAATTAGGATCGAATGCAGATATCCCGAAGTAAGAAACTTCCAATGCTGGGGATTCAGGATAGACCGGGCTGACTTTTCTGAAAAAGGTATTTAGGTTCTCGATCGTAGATGAAGAGGTAGGCTCAAAATCATAGGTTTCCTCGGTGGTAAAACGGACAGAGGCCAGTTGAAAAAACTCACTTTCTTGAGGAAGGTCTACTACTTTTCCTTCAAAACTAGCACCCGATTCTATCCATGCTGTTAATATTTGAAGTTCTTCTTCTGTTAATTGGGCTTTGTTTTTAGGAGGCATATGATCTTCTTCCTCCATCGGAAGATTGATCCGTTGGATCAAAAGCGATTGTGCCAAATCTCCCGCAACAACGAATGGGCCTGATTTACCGCCTTTCTTCAATTCTGTCAGATGATCCATTCGAAGCTCTCCTTTTGACTTTCCTTCCCTATGGCAACTTTCACACTTGGCTTGGAGAATGGGTTGGATTACATGATCGAAAACTTCTGCTTCTGCCAAAGGAACCTGTTCTTCAGGAGGTGTTAAAGGAGCTAATAAATAGTTTTCACCATGAGTGATATTTGCTCCCAAGTGCCCAGTTAGCGTCAAGCAAACTCCTAATGCGGCTGCAGGAATCCCAATTTGTTTTGGGTTTCTTTTTTGGAAAAAATAGATCAAAGTTGCTCCCCAAAAGGTCGCCATTCCCGACCATTGATGCCAAAGTAAGGAGTTGCCTTCGTAATCCTCTCTGGCTAAAATTAATCCGGAGATAACGGTAATCCCCGCCAAATTGCTTCCCCAAAGCAGTGATTTGGCTCCGAAATCTCGGATGCTTTCATTTTTTCGTAAGGATGGAAAAAGTAAAAAAATGACTCCAATCAGGATTAAGGTAATGGGAAAATGGAGTAGAAGAGGATGCCCTCTTCCTATTACCTGAAGCAAGGGGGATAAATCAATTGCTTTTTCTCCGATTAGAAGAATGAAGGAAAGTCCCAGCCAAACAAATAGCAGGTTTTCCAAGATGGAGTTGAGTTTGGAAAATGGGCTAGACATTTAGACAAGAATATCTTTTACAACATGGCCGGAAACATCCGTGAGGCGATATCTTCTGCCTAGATGTTTGAAGGTTAAGCGCTCGTGGTCAATTCCTAGCAGATGAAGGACTGTTGCCTGAAAATCGTGAACATGAACTGGATTCTCGACGATGTTATAGCCAAACTCATCTGTTTCTCCATAGACAATTCCCGGCTTTACGCCTCCTCCAGCCATCCATATTGAGAAAGCCCGTGGGTGATGGTCTCGACCATAGTTATCTACTTGAATCTTACCTTGACAGTAATTGGTTCGACCGAATTCTCCTCCCCATATCACCAAAGTCTCATCCAATAATCCTCGTTGCTTTAAATCAGTAATCAGGGCGGCTGAAGCTTGATCTACATCTTTGGCTTGCTGGGCCATTTCATTTGGTAAGTTTCCATGTTGATCCCAACCTTGATGATAGAGTTGGACAAAGCGAACGCCACTTTCGGAAAGCTTTCTGGCCAGGAGACAATTTGCGACATAGGTTCCAGGTACGAGGCAATCCGGTCCATATAATTTCACAATGGAGTCTGGTTCTTTGGAAACATCGGTGATTTCCGGAACTGCGGTCTGCATGCGATAAGCCATTTCATACTGCTGAACTTTGGCTGTGATTGCCGGATCGTTGAATTCCTGATAATTGAGCTCATTCATTGAGGCAATTTGATCGAGCATTTTTCTTCGCTCTGTTCGGCTCATGGAATGCGGATCTCGAAGGTATAGGACTGGATCTTCGGAATTAGAAAACTGAACTCCTTGGTGGGTAGCATCAAGAAATCCATTACTCCATAATTTACTATATACTCCTTGTCCATTTCCTTTTCCTCGGCTGAGAAGCACGCAAAAAGCTGGAAGATTACTGTTTTCACTTCCCAAACCATAACTTAGCCAGGAGCCCATGCTAGGGCGGTTCCCAACTTGTGCTCCGGTTTGGAAAAAGGTCAAAGCCGGATCATGATTTATGGCTTCCGTATGCATGGATTTGATGATGCAAAGATCATCCACCACTTTGGCGGTGTAAGGGAATATAGAAGAAATCCAGGCCCTACTTTCGCCGTATTGCTGAAAATCATAATAAGAACCTACTAATGGGAAACGCTCCTGATCAGCGGTCATGCCGGTCAATCGTTGTCCCATTCGAATTGATTCTGGAAGGTCTTGTCCGTAGCTTTTTTGAAGTAAAGGCTTGTAGTCAAATGTTTCCAGCTGAGAGGGTGCTCCATTTTGGAAAAGATAAATAACCCGTTTTGCCTTGGGTGCAAAATGAGGTAAAGCTGCCATAATTGCATCTTCCTCTTTACTTTGACCTCGGAAAAGGTCCGGAATCAGCAAAGATCCCAAAGCTGCACTTCCCAATCCTAGACTTAGCCTGGATAGGAATTTCCTTCGGTTCAAATTCAGCCCATGCTCCAATAATTTCTTCTCCATGCTTAGATTTTGGTTATGGTTTCTTCCAAATTGTATAAACTCACAATTACCTGCATTAGGGCTGCTGTTTTTGAATTGATCGCATCAGAATCCAAAGGATATTCACCTACTTCTAAAGTGGGCCGGATTTGATCTGGGTTTGATTCAAATCGATCCAATTGATCTTCAAAATAATTTGCCAAAAGATCCCGCTCTTTTTCCTTGATAGGACGGCAAACGATTCTGGTAAAAGCCTCTTCCATAGCATCCTGAACATCTTCATGCTTTTCTAGTAGCTTACTAGCCAAAACTCGCGAAGCCTCCAAAACCAAAGGGTCATTCATCATCACCAATGCTTGTAGAGGGGTATTGGTACGGCCTCTGCCAACTTCACATCGATCCCGATTACTGGAATCGAAAATGATTGCCTTTGGAGGTGGTACTGTTAATTTGATAAAGTTGTAGAGTCCCCTTCGGTAAAGGCTCTCTCCATGATCTTGCCTGTAAGTGGCCAATTCCCCTCTTCCTGAGGAAGCTGCCTCCCATATACCTCCAGGCTGATAGGGCTTGACACTTGGCCCACCCAATTTTTTGACTAAAAGCCCGCTACTCGCCAAAACCAAATCCTGAACATTTTCTGCTGGAAGCCGAAGGCGAGGTGCGCGTGACAGGTAGATGTTCTCTGGATCAATTTCCAGTTGTTTTGAACTGACTTTAGCTGATTGCTTGTAAGTAGCCGAACTCATAATCTGCTTAAACAATCGCTTGATATCCCAGCCATTTTCCATAAAGTCCACAGCCAACCAATCCAGTAATTCAGGATGGGAGGGAAGGTCTCCCTGCATTCCAAAGTCTCCTGCTGATTTCACGATACCCGTTCCAAAAATCTCCTGCCAAATCAAATTGACAAAGACTCGGGCAGTCAAAGGATTATCTTGACTTGTAGTCCATTGGGCCAATCCCAGTCTGTTTTGAGGAAGATTATCCGGGAATTCCAGAATAGATGTAGGAGTAGAGGGCGCAACAGGCTCAGTCGGCGCATCATAAACGCCTCGATTCAAGATGTAAGTGGTTCGGGACTTTTCTTCGTCCAGTTCACCCATCACGGATACGCTCAATCGGCTAGTGTCTGAATGGTTTATAAAATTCAAAATACCATCCAAATCATCCTGTTCAATCCAAAGAATAGGTGTTTTTGCTGGTTTTGAGATGCTGACATCGCCTTCATATCCTTTTTCAGGAGTATTGTTGAAAAAGGCGAATAATTCAAAATATTCTTTTTGTGAAATGGGGTCATATTTATGGTCATGGCATTGGGCGCATTCCATGGTAAGTCCAAGCAATCCTTTGCTGAAAGTGTTGGTTTTATCCAAAACATACTCAATGCGATACTCTTCATCGATGACTCCACCTTCTTCTGTGTATTTATGATTTCGATTGAAGGCAGTCGCTAAAATCTGTTCTTTGGTAGGGTTGGGTAGTAAGTCTCCGGCTAATTGCCAAGTAATGAATTGGTCATATGGTAGGTTATTATTGAAGGCATGAATCACCCAGTCCCGATAGGGCCATTGGGTTCTGATATTATCATCTTGGTAGCCATAACTGTCCGCATAGCGAGAAATATCCATCCAAAGAATTGCTAATTTTTCACCAAAAGAAGGTTGAGCTAATAATCCATCCAATAAATCTTCATAGGAATTTTCACCTGAAAAATCCCCGTATCGATCAATCAATTCAGGGGAGGGAGGCAGACCAGTTAAATCCAAACTTGCTCGCTTGATCAACTCATAAGGGGCAGCTTGAGGATTAGGCTCTAATCCCATTTCCCCCATTTTTTGAAAGGTGAACTGATCAATCTCATTGATGGTCCATTCATTCACTGGTGGAGGTGTAACCTTCTCAGCTTTGACAAAGGCCCAATGGGGTTCGTATTTAGCTCCCTGTTCAATCCATTTTTTGATCAAATCTATTTCTTCTTCTGAAAGAGCAAGGTTTGATTCTGATGGAGGCATCAATTCAGCTGGATCTTCGGAGGTAATCCGTACAAAAACTTCCGAGTTTTGTGGATCACCAGCCACCAAAGCATGTCTGCTTGGATTTTCTTTCAAAGCAGCAAATGCAGCAGATTCAACATCTAAACGAAGGTCCGCTTCCCTCTTATTTGCATCAGGACCATGACAAGCAAAGCATTTATCGGAAAGAATAGGCCGTATGTGGAAGTTGTAGCTAATTTGATCTGCTGAACCTAGTGTGGAGGTTTTTTCCTTTTCTTGACTGCAGGAGCCCAAAAAAACAGAAGTGGTTGCGACCAACCCAAAAATATATTTCCTCCAAAATGACATCCTTAATTGCTTGATTTTCAATTTTAAGTTATGGAAAAAATTTAACAAAGATTCTTTATTTAAAGTAAAAAAGAGAAGAATGAATTATTGGATTAATACATAAATGAAAAAGCCATCCGGAAGGATGGCTTTTCGATAGTTGTTTTTTTGGAGGCTTAAGCTTTCACGACTGAAAAATCAAAAGTCTCCAAGAACTTGGTAGTAAAGTTACCTTCTTTGAATTGTTCATTATCCAAAAGCGCGATATGGAATGGAATTGTTGTTTTGATACCATCAATCACAAATTCTTCTAGTGCACGCTTCATCCTTACAATAACTTCCTCTCGAGTCTGCCCACTAACAATCAGCTTGGCAATCATGGAGTCATAGTTTGGTGGAATGACATATCCCGCATAGACATGAGAATCTACTCGAACGCCACGGCCACCTGGTAGGTGAAGGTTTTGTATTTTTCCCGGGCTTGGCCGGAATCCATTGGCAGGGTCTTCGGCATTGATTCTACATTCCATCGCATAAAGCTTTGGAAAGTAATTTCTACCGCTGATTTTTTCTCCTGCCGCAACTTTAATTTGCTCTTTGATCAAATCAAAATCGGTTACTTCTTCAGTAATAGGATGTTCTACCTGAATTCGGGTATTCATCTCCATGAAGTAGAAGTTCCGATTTTTATCAACCAAAAACTCAATAGTACCAGCTCCTTCGTAGCCAATAGCTTCAGCACCCTTGATGGCTGCTTCACCCATCGCTTTTCGAAGTTCTTCAGTGATAAATGGAGAAGGGGTTTCTTCAACTAGTTTTTGGTGTCTTCGCTGGATCGAGCAGTCTCGTTCGGATAGATGACAAGCTCTTCCTGTGCTATCACCAACTATTTGAATTTCGATATGCCTTGGTTCTTCAACGAATTTTTCCAAATACAAACCATCGTTACCAAAAGCAGCGCCTGATTCCATCTTGGCATCATCCCAGGCTTTTTGAAATTCATTATCTCCTCGGACAATACGCATTCCTCTTCCTCCTCCACCGGCTGTAGCTTTGAGTATTACCGGATAGCCCATTTCATTGGCTAGCTTGATGCCTTGTTCTACAGAGTCAAGTAGCCCTTCAGATCCAGGAATTGTTGGTACTCCAGCTGCCTTCATGGTAGCTTTTGCAGTGGCCTTATCACCCATTTTGGCGATCATCTCCGGAGAAGCACCGATGAATTTGATTCCGTATTCTTCACAGATTTTGGAGAATTCGGCGTTTTCAGATAGGAATCCATAACCTGGATGGATAGCATCTGCATTGGTGATTTCTGCAGCCGCGATAATACGAGGGATATTCAGGTAGGATTCCCGGCTTGGAGCAGGACCTATGCAAACAGCTTCATCAGCAAAACGAACGTGCAAGCTGTCTTTATCTGCTGTGGAGTATACTGCCACCGTCTTAATGCCCATTTCCTTACAGGTTCGGATGACCCGAAGGGCAATTTCTCCGCGATTGGCTATTAATATTTTATTGAACACAATTACTTGGGTTTTGTGAAAAATCAACCAGCTGGATCAACTAGGAAAAGTGGTTGGTCATATTCTACTGGCGATGCATTAGCAACCAACACTTTCACGATTTTACCAGAAACTTCTGATTCAATCTCATTGAAAAGCTTCATGGCTTCGATGATACATACTGTTTGGCCAGCTTTCACAGTGTCTCCGACATTGACAAAAGTAGGAGAGTCAGGATTTGGGCTAGTGTAGAAAGTTCCGATCATTGGTGATTTGATCTCCACCAAATTAGAAGTTGACTCTGCTGGGCTAGGAGCCGGAGCTGAGGCAGCCGGTGCAGGGGCAGGAGCTGGTGCTGCAGCCACTGGTACAGGAGCAGGAGCTGCCTCTACCATGCGTACATTTTGATCGGCATACTTCTTAATGGAAAGTTCGAATTCCTCCGTTTTGATCTTTACTTCTGCAAGACCAGAGTTAGAGATATAATCGATTAGTTCTTGAATTTCTTTTGCTTTCATAGGGTCTTTAAATTAAGGCCTTCATAGGCTGGTAGTTCGATATTAAATAAGAAAAGCCGCAGGTTTGCCCTGCAGCTTGAAGTTATTTTACCCGCTCGGAGTAAGAACCGTCTCTCGTATCAACCTTAATCATGGTATCTTGATCGACAAAAAGCGGGACCATCACAGTCGCACCGGTTTCCAATGTAGCAGGCTTTAATGCATTGGTTGCTGTGTCTCCTTTGATTCCGGGCTCAGTATAAGTAATCATCAATTCAACGAAAGGAGGCAATTCTACAGACAGGGGAGTTTCTGTCTCGTCATGAATTAAAATATCCACTTCCTGACCTTCCTTCAATAATTCTGGACGCTCGATCAAAGACTCTTCAATTAGAATCTGTTCGAAGGTATTTGTGTCCATGAAATTGTAACCCATATCGTCCTTATAAATAAACTGATGTGGGCGCTTTTCTACTCGAGCAGTGGTTACTTTTTCTCCCGCATTGAAAGTTTTATCCAGGGTTTTCCCTGTCTTAAGACTTTTCAATTTTGTTCGGACAAATGCTGCCCCTTTACCTGGTTTGACATGCTGAAATTCTACAATACTCCAGATGTCATTATTCATTTCTAGACAGAGTCCGTTTTTAAAATCTGCTGTCGATGCCATATTAAATTTTGAGTTTATACTGTTTTATTTTGGGTCATAAGCCCATTTTACATAGATAGCTCCCCAAGTGAAACCACCACCAAATGCTGCCAGGATAAGGTTATCCCCTTTATGAAGCTGCTTTTCGTAGTCCCATAAGCAAAGCGGAATGGTAGCAGCGGTGGTATTTCCGTAGCGCTCGATATTCATCATTACCTTTTCAGGTCCCACACCCATGCGATTGGCAGTGGCGTCAATAATACGCTTGTTAGCCTGATGTGGTACTAGCCAAGCTACATCATCACCTTTTAGACCATTTCGCTCCATCACTTCAGCGCTGACATCTGCCATGTTTGTAACAGCAAATTTAAATACAGTGGAACCCTCTTGATAAGCGTAATGCTCACGAGCTTCAACTGTTTCATGGCTAGCTGGTCTTCGGCTTCCGCCTGCTTTCATGTGTAGGTAAGGTTCGCCTGATCCGTCAGCTCGAAGAATGGCATCTCGAATACCTAAGTCTCCCTCAGCAGGTTCCAGCAATACAGCACCAGCACCATCTCCAAATAGGATGCAGGTTGTTCGATCCTGGTAATCTACTATGGAGGACATTTTGTCTGCGCCTATGACCATTACTTTTTTATGGGTACCAGACTCAATGAATTGTGCTCCTAGCTGTAAGGCGTATAGGAAGCCTGAGCAGGCAGCCGATATGTCAAAACTGAAACTCTTTTTAGCTCCGATTTTATCAGCAATGATGTTAGCGGTAGCTGGGAAAGGCATATCTGGGGTCACCGTAGCGCAGATAATTACTTCCACGTCCATGGGATCGGTGTTGGTTTTTTCCAAAAGCCCCTTTGCGGCTTCGATTCCCAAAACAGAGGTTCCTTGATTTTCCCCTTTTAAAATTCTTCTTTCTTTAATGCCTGTTCTACTGGTGATCCATTCATCGTTGGTTTCCACCATTTTTTCAAGCTCTTTGTTGGTCAGCCGATATTCTGGAACATATCCTTGAACACCGGTGATCATGGCTCTAATTTTCTCCATTCGAATTGGGTTAGAAAAGCCTTCGGGAAGGCTTTATATTCCTTAGGTTGAAAGGTTTTTTGTAAAGAAGGTCAAAAATATCATAAATGCCCCTTACCACCAAAATTATTCCATTTACAAAATGCTAAATGACTGATATGTAATGAATTATATTTGAGTTAAAAAACAAAAAATCCACTTCGGTGAGGAAGTGGATTTTTTATGCTTTTTGGTTTGGTATTAAGCCAAAACCTCTTTTTCGATGATAACTTGTCCTTTGTAGTACAATTTTCCGTCAAGCCAGAAAGCTCTGTGAGGAAGGTGCAATTCACCGGTTGTAGGACATTTTGCCAAACCAGGAGCTTCCAACTTATAGTGAGTTCTTCTTTTATCTCTTCTGGTTTTAGAAATCTTTCGTTTAGGATGTGCCATTTTATGCGTGATTTAAGAGTTTCAGATTCGTTATTTTAATTTCTTCAGCTTTTCCCAACGAGGATCGATGCTTCCCGGTTCATCGTTTGAGGATTCTTCTTCCTTTTCGGATTCAGAATCGAAGTAAACGTACTGTCCTTCGGCTTCGCTTTCCTCCTCATCCAATTCATTTCGATAATCTGGATGAATCTTTTTCGCTGGAATCGCTAGTAAAATAAATTCATAAATCAACTGGGCTACATTAATAGAAGGCGTATCCCGAGTGATCATGAAGATATTCTCATCAATTTCTTTTTCTTCAGAGCCGTATTTGAAAATAATGGATTCCTCGATATCCAGAGGATAATCGAACTCTTCCAAGCTGCGGTCACAGGTAAGGTGAACCGAACCTTGGATTTTAAAATCCATTTCAATCAAATTGACTCCCTTATCCATTTTGACCCGTACGGTCAAATTTCCTTTGTTGACAAGATCATTGTCTTCAAATTCGTCAAAAAACCGATCAGTGACCTGGAATTCCAGTTCGTGAGCACCTTCTCGGTATTTAATCACCTCAATATCAAAGTGCTGCAAGAATTTCACGACTTCTCTTCTCGATTTTAAGACCGCAAAAATAGCTAATTTTTTATGTTTTTGAAATTTTCTGCAAGATATATTTTAGGTACCCTCTTCTGATTCTTCCATTTCGGCATAGTGTTGCTTCAAGATATCAGAGGCTAGGAAAATTGCAGCCTGCATTGAGCCTTCATCGGCTAGACCTTTGCCGGCGATATTGTAGGCCGTTCCATGGTCAGGTGAAGTGCGAATTACAGGCAATCCGGCCGTGAAATTTACGCCATCGCTGAAGGACATGGATTTGAAAGGAATTAAACCTTGATCATGATACATGGCTAAAATTCCATCAAATTTTGTCTGATGCATCATTCCAAAAAATCCATCAGAAGGGTAGGGGCCAAAAACTAATTTGTTTTCTTCTTTCAATTGGTTGATTGCAGGACGAATCACCTCCTGTTCTTCTTTTCCCAATAATCCATCTTCCCCAGCATGAGGGTTCATTCCCAAAATGGCAATTTTTGGTCGGTTGATGCCGAAATCCTGCTCTAGGCTTTTCAGCATCAAGTTGGCCTTTTGCTTGATTTTTTCCACTGTGACTGCTTTCGACACTTCAGCTAAGGGTATATGACCTGTCACCAAACCTACCCGGAGTCTGTCGGAAACTAAAAACATTAAACTTTCCTTTGCGCCGACAGCATTGGTAATGTATTCCGTATGACCTACAAATTTTAATTCCTCAGAATTGATGTTGTTTTTATTCAAAGGTGCCGTAACAAGAGCCTGGATTCTCCCTTCTTTTAGGTCTTCTACCGCTTGTCTTAGCGCTTCCAAAGCCAATTTTCCAGCCTCCTGCGTTTCTACCCCTGGGATGATTTCGGGGCACTCTTCCATCACATTGATGACGTTAATTCGCTTGGGTTGAATTTCTTCCAGATTTCGAATTTGGAGGAAATTGAACCCTTCCATGTCTAGCATTTTCTTGTAAATACTCAGTGCTTTACCATGGCCGTAAATCAACGGAGTAAAGTTTTTGTGGACCCTATTGTCCTGCAATGCTTTCATGCAGACTTCTACACCAATACCATTGATGTCTCCAATACTGATTCCAATGATGGGTTTGCTTGGTTTTGCTGTCATATTGATCTATCAAAAATCGCCTTGTAGAAAATAAGGCGAACGTAGGCCTTTAGGAATATTGTCTTAATTTTAGGCTGCAATTTATAAAATTTTACCGGAGCTATTCGATGGAAAAAGTCAGACCCAAAAAACATCTGGGACAACATTTCCTGACCGATCTGAGCATTGCCCAGCGAATAGCTCGGTCGGTTACAGGACATCTTGAAGCCAAACGGGTGCTTGAAATAGGACCTGGAATGGGTGTTTTAACGCAGTTTTTGCTTGAAAACCCTCAGGAACTTTTTGTGGTCGAAATTGATACGGAGTCAATTGATTACTTAAAAAAGAATTTCCCACAGCTAGAAGGCCATATTTTAGAAGGGGATTTTCTGAAAATGGATTTAAGCAATTGGTTTCAGGAGCCGTTTGCCATTGCGGGCAATTTCCCATATAATATTTCCAGTCAGATATTCTTCAAGGTTTTGGAATATAGGGATCAGGTGACTGAGGTGGTTTGTATGCTTCAGAAGGAAGTGGCCCAGCGAATCGCTTCTCCAAAAGGAAACAAGGATTATGGAATTTTGTCTGTTTTGCTTCAGGCCTTTTATGATATTGAATACTTGTTTTCGGTTCCGCCCGGGGTGTTCAATCCACCACCAAAAGTTCAATCCGGCGTGATTCGACTTCTTAGAAATCAGACCAAAAAACTGGATTGTGACGAATCGTTATTTATAAAAGTGGTCAAGGGAGGTTTTGGAAACCGAAGGAAAACTTTGCGGAATTCCTTAAAATCTTTCCAACTTTCGGAATCCTTGAAGTCGCATTCCTTGCTAGACAAGCGTGCTGAGCAGTTGGATGTTGCTGATTTTGTTTTTTTAACCCAACAAATCCAAGCTTCCCGTGGAAATCATTAAGCAATTTGAACTTTCGAAAGAATATCTTGAGAGCCTCCGACATGGCATTGAAAATCAAGATTTGGATTTCATCAAGGATTCGTTGGATGGAGTCAATGAGGCGGATATTGCGGCAATCCTTGATGAATTGTCGCTTGATGAGGCTATCTACGTCCTTCGTGCTCTTGAGAAGCAAGTTGCTGCTGACATCTTAATAGAACTGGATGAAGGGAATTTAGGGAAGGTGTTGAAGGAATTAGAAAATCCTGAAATAGCTTCTCTGATCGAATTGATGGACTCAGATGATGCAGCGGATTTGCTGAATCTTCTGGGAGAACGAGAGCGGGAAGAAGTTATTTCTAATTTTCAGGACAGGCTAAAGTCCGATCATGTTGTAGACCTGCTTCGTTATGAAGAGGACACTGCAGGTGGTATCATGGCGAAGGAATTTATTCGAGCCAATAAGAATTGGAATGTCATTCAAACCATCAATGAAATCCGTCGCCAAGCCGAAAATGTAGAGAAAATCTTTTCCATTTATGTGGTGAATAACCGACAACAACTCATGGGAAGGGTTTCGCTGAAAAGGATCATTTTGGCAGGTGAAAACACAAAAATCGAAGATATCTATGAGCCTGAGGTTATTTCTGTTCCTACCTACATGGATCAAGAAGAAGTAGCGGCTATCATGCGTAAATACGATTTGGAATCTGTGCCTGTTGTAAATGCCAAGAATAAGTTGGTAGGACGGATTACGGTTGATGATATCTTGGACGTAGTGCAGGAAGAAGCAGATGAAGATATCCAAGCAATGGCTGGTATCTCTGGTGATATCGAGGAATCGGATTCTGTTTTCATGATTACCAAAGCACGTTTGCCATGGCTTTTGATTGGGGTAATTGGAGGCTTAATGGGTGCCAAAATCATCGGATTTTTCGAAGATGGGTTAAATAAATACCTCGCATTAGCCTCCTTCATTCCTTTGGTGGCTGCAACGGGAGGAAATGTTGGTATTCAGGCTTCTTCCTTGATTGTTCAATCCTTGGCTTCAAAATCCGTTTTTGATGATACTCCTTGGCAACGATTTGTAAAAGGCACTTTGGTGGCTGTGCTTAATGGTTTGCTTCTCGCATTGTTTGTGTTTCTAGTGGTGGTGTTTTTATATGGATTTGAACCCATCTTTGGGATCACGGTAGGAACAGCTCTCTTTTGTGTGGTGCTTTTAGCATCCTTTATGGGGACAGTCACACCTCTTGTACTCAATAGGTTTGGAATCAATCCTGCGATTGCCTCAGGGCCTTTTATTACCACCACCAACGATCTATTAGGATTGGCAGTATACTTTGGGGTGGCTATGTATTTACTGAATTTGTAATCCATGAGAATATTGATAATTGACCAAATGCATCCAAGTATTGTGGAGCTTTTGGAAAAAGATGGTCATGAAGTTGTCAATGCGCCCAAGATTATAAGGGAAGAGATCAAGGATCAAATCCACCAATTTGACGGTTTGGTGATTCGTTCGAAGACACCTATGGATCGAGACTTATTACAGCATGCTTCCAAACTGAAATTTATTGCCCGGGCAGGAGCTGGTTTGGATCAAATTGATCTTGATTATTTATCTGAAAAGAATATTCAACTCTTCCATGCCGCAGAAGGTAACCGAGACGCAGTAGCAGAGCATGCTTTAGGTGGTCTTTTGGCCTTGCTCAATCATATGATTCATGGAGATGCTCAAGTTCGAAAAGGGATTTGGGATAGAGAAGGCAACCGAGGATATGAATTGAAAGGCAAGACGGTCGGAATTATGGGCTATGGAAATATGGGGAAAGCTTTTGCCAAGCGTCTCCGTGGATTTGGTGTTGAAATTTTAGCATACGATAAGTACAAGCTTGATTTTGGAACCGATAAGGTTCAAGAGGTAATTTGGGAAAAGCTAAAAGCCGAAGCAGATGTGTTGAGTATACATGTTCCTTTAACTGAGGAAACTCGGGGGTTTTTCACTCTAGATGAACTTCGCTCTTTTGCCAAACCGTTTTGGTTGATTAATACAGCAAGGGGTGAGGTGATCACCTTTAAAACCTTGAATGAGGCTTTGGATGAAGGTATTCTGAGAGGCGCAGTTTTGGATGTGCTGGAAAATGAAAAATTTCAAAAATTCACCCCTGAGCAAAAAGCTGAATTCGAAAAGTTAGCTAGTCGTGAGAATGTTGTTTTTTCTCCTCATGTGGCTGGATGGACCTTTGAATCTTATGAAAAAATCAATCAGGTTTTGGTCAAAAAAATTAGGAAAACTTTCGGGAAAGTGTCGTAGTACAAGCAATTCCAAAAAAGTGAGAATTTTGTTTGTGAGGTCAGATTTTATATTTTTGTAATCACATAACGCGAAATGAAAATAAGGTAACGGTCTCCATCTGGCGACCGTTACTTTGTTTTTTGGTGCTGTATAAATCGAGTCAATTATGTCAAAAGTACAATATTACACAGAAGAAGGTCTTAAAAAATTGAAGGACGAACTTCAGGAATTAAAGACAAAAGGTAGAGCTGATATTGCCCGTCAAATTGCCGAGGCAAGAGATAAAGGTGACCTTTCTGAAAATGCTGAATACGATGCAGCGAAAGATGCTCAGGGACTTTTGGAATTGAAAATTGCCAAATTGGAGGCAGTGGTTGGGAATGCCCGAGTACTTGATAATTCAAAAATGGATCATTCCAAAGTGGGTATTTTAAGCACCGTGAAAATCAAGAATGTAAAGAATGGTATGGTCGTGAGCTACACGCTCGTGTCCGAAGAAGAGGCCGATTTGAAAGCTGGAAAAATTTCCTTGGCTTCTCCATTTGGAAAGGGGCTTGTTGGAAAAGCTGTAGGTGAAGTAGCTGAAATCAACGCACCCGCTGGAAAGCTACAGTTCGAGATTTTGGAAATTAATTACTAATAAAATTTTCCTTAGAGATATTAATCCCGGTATTCGCCGGGATTTTTTTATTTTTGAGATTATGGCAAGCATCTTTACAAAAATCATCAACAGGGAAATCCCCGCTCATATTATCGCTGAAGACGATCGGAATATCGCCTTTTTGGATATCATGCCTTTGGTGAAGGGGCATGTGCTCGTGGTACCAAAAAAAGAAGTGAATTACATTTTTGATATGGAACCGGAGGACCTGACAGCCCTTCATCTATTTGCACAAAAAGTGGCCAAGGTCATGGATCAAACTATTTCCTGTACCCGAATTGGAGTTGCTGTGATTGGCTTGGAGGTCCCTCATGTTCATGTTCACTTAGTTCCTCTTCGGACTATGGATGATATTAATTTTACCCGTCCAAAATTGAAACTCAGTCAAGAGGAATTGGCAGAAATCGCCGAAAAGATTCGAAAAGGATTTGAGTAAATGTTGAATCCCTATTCATTTAGAAGCCCATCTTTATAGAATGGGCTTTTTTTGTTTTTTAAAATTTTTATAAAAGTCCGGGTAGAATCATTTATTTTTCAATTATGAATAAAAATGAATTCGATGCGATTGTAGTTGGTTCAGGTATATCTGGTGGATGGGCTGCTAAAGAACTTTGTGAAAAAGGTCTTAAAACCTTGGTTTTGGAACGAGGAAGGGATGTTCAGCATTTGAAGGATTATCCTACGATGACTTCTTCTCCGTGGGAAATGCCCCATCACAATCAGATTCCTCGAGAGGATAAAATCAAAAACCCTGTCGTCAATCGCTGCTATGCATACAAGGAAGATACCGAACATTTTTTCGTAAAGGATTCAGAACATCCCTATGTGCAAGAAAAGCCATTTGATTGGATTAGAGGCTATCAAGTAGGGGGAAAGTCTTTGATTTGGGCTCGCCAAACACAACGCTGGAGCAAATATGATTTTGAAGGCCCTGGTCGGGATGGTTTTGCAGTAGATTGGCCGATTCGATATGAAGATATAGCTCCTTGGTATAGCCATGTGGAGCGGTTTGTCGGAATCTCTGGTAGTTATGAAGGATTGGATACACTTCCGGATGGGGAGTTTTTGAAGGCTTGGGAAATGAATTGTGTGGAGAGTGAGATTCGCAATCGGGTAAACGCTCATTATCAGGATAGGAAATTTATCATTGGACGCTGTGCTCATTTGACCGAACCAAAGGAAGAGCATCTCGCCCAAGGTCGTGGACAATGTATGGCTCGAAATCAATGTTACAGGGGATGTCCATTTGGAGGGTATTTCAGCAGTAATTCTTCTACCTTACCTCATGCAGCGAAAACAGGAAACCTAACAGTTCGTCCTGATTCGGTGGTTCATTCTTTGATTTGGGATGAAGAGAAGTCCAAGGTGACTGGAGTGCGGGTCATCGATCGAATCAGTAAGGAAGAACGAGAGTTTTTTGCAAAAGTCGTTTTTCTCAATGCCTCTGCTTTAAATACCAATCTGATTTTGCTGAATAGTACTTCAAGGCGTTTTCCGAATGGACTTGGGAATGATTCGGGTATTCTTGGAAAATACATTGCCTTTCATAATTATCGAGGTACGATTTCAGCAAATTATGAAGGCTTTGAGGATAAATATTATTTTGGGAGAAGGCCTACGGCCATCATGATGCCTAACTTCAGGAATGTCCAAAAGCAAGAGATGGATTTTTTGCGAGGGTATATGACCTTTTATTCTGCAGGAAGGGCAGGTTTTGGACATGCAAATCCCGGAGGTTTTGGGGCAGAGTTCAAGGAAGCTAATACACGTCCAGGACCTTGGTCAGTTTTTATGATGATGCAAGGGGAGACTATTCCAAAAGAGAGCAATCAGGTGAGTTTGAGTTCAGATCAAAAAGATGAGTGGGGTATTCCTTTGCTGAAAATTGATGTCGCCTATGATGATAATGACGAAAAAACCCTGAAAGATTTTTGGGAACAGGGAGAGGAAATGTTGTCTATTGCAGGTTGCGTGAATATTCGGAAGTCCGACTCCAAGCAAGCCCCAGGTCTGGATATACATGAAATGGGGGGTGTCCGAATGGGGAGAGATCCCAAAACTTCACTTTTGAATGGATTTAATCAGATGCATTTTGCGCCCAACGTTTTTGTGACCGATGGTGCTTGTATGACATCTACTGGAACTCAAAATCCTTCTATTACCTACATGGCTCTGACAGCTAGAGCGGTGGATTATGCTGTAGAGCAATTAAGAAAAGGGGAGATTAAATGATTTTTAAGGTTGGGAAAAGATAAATAACCGCTTGCGTAATTTCCCTGAGATTCGACAGGATATTTTGTAAACTTCCTTTTGAATAACTCAAACTGACCTATGAAAAATAAAACTCAACTTATTTTATTGGTTTTCCTCTCCGCTTTTTTGTTTGGATTGGGAAATCCGAATACTTATGCTGCTGACTCATATAAACTTGTAGTAGCTGGATTTGATTGGGGACCTGCCGTTCACAAAGTTATTTTAGCAAATGCGCCTTCGGATGCAAGACCCTCTGATTTTGAGGTGTTTGTAAATCGAAGTTCTAGCGAAGGTGAGATTCCTGAAGCGATACGCTCAGGCAAAAGATCCGTGATATATTCCTATCCTTCTGACGAAAATGGGAATCGGCAACAAGGCGGTACGTTTGTAACCCTAGTGCTTGAAGTTAGTCCTATTCAACCTTTGGGTTCACCGATTCAATACATGCGTGTGGGCAATCGGGCTTCCAATGTATGGATAGATTATCAGGTAACTGTCGTCAATACTAAAAACCGACAAGTTTGGGATCAGGAATCCGGTCGAATTATGCCCATTGTGGATGAGTTTGATTTAGATCCAGTCTTCAACTATCAGGACAAAATGACTTTGTCCAATGCTGCATTTTCTCCTGAAACCAAATCCGAAAAATCGCCTTTAATCATTTGGCTTCATGGAGGAGGAGAAGGTGGAAATGATCCGACTATAGCCCTTCTTGGTAATCGGGCTGCTAATTATGCTTCTGATGAAATACAGGTTCTTTTTGGTGGAGCTCATGTGTTGGTGCCTCAATCACCTACCTTTTGGATGCAATCTGAAGATGGAACCTACACGAGAGGAGACAGGGAAGATGTTTACCATGAAGCACTTTTTGCTTTGATTGATGAGTATGTAAAAAGCAATCCTGACATTGATCCAAAGCGGGTCTATGTGGGTGGCTGTTCTAATGGAGGGTATATGTCCCTTAAATTAATCCTTGAACACCCAGACTATTTTGCCGCAGGATATATTAGTGCGCTTGCCTATAGCAACGAATTCATCACAGATGAGCAAGTTAAATCCATCAAAAACATACCAATTTGGTTTGTGCATTCAGCAGACGATAATACCACCAAGCCCGATGTTACGGTGGTTCCATTGTATCATCGTCTGAAAGAAGCTGGAGCAAAGAATGTCTTTTTAAGCTACTATGAACATGTAACTGACATTACTGGATTTTATGGTGGTGAGGATTACCATTATCCTGGGCATTGGTCTTGGATTTATTCTCATGCCAATACAGCACGAACCGATTTTGACGGCTCACCAGTCATGTTGAATGGAAAACCAGTTACAATCATGGAATGGTTAGCGGCACAGAAAAAGAAATAAAAAGTCCCAAAATAGCTTAAGCGAAATTTCAGTGGTTTCAATATTGGAAGCCACTGATTTTTTTATTCTTAGTTTAGGATATGGAAATTTTCAACGCTGATTTTGCTTCCCTAGCTGAAAAATCAGGACAATTGATTCCTGAATGGTTGGAAGAAATCTATGCTCAAAGGTGGTTTAAACTTTTTGTCCCAAGGGACTTAGGAGGTTTGGAATTAAGCCTCCCTGATGCTTTGAAGGTGGAGGAGAGTTTAGCCCGTTTGGATGGAAGTTTGGGATGGACTGTTACACTTTGCGCAGGAGCAGCTTGGTTTGTTGGGTTTTTGGATCAGGACTTTTCTAAAGAGATTTTTTCAAACCCAAAAGTTTGTTTAGCAGGTAGTGGACATGTTGGAGGGAAAGCAGAAAAGCAAGATGGTTTTTTTCTTATTTCGGGGAAGTGGAATTATGCTTCAGGGGCCTTGCATGCTACTCATTTTACAGCTAATTGTGAGCTTTGGGAAAATGAAGCGCCAATTCTGGATGCCTCTGGAAATCCAATTGTGAAAGCTTTTATCCTTCAGAAGAACGAAGTGGAAATTCTAGATGCTTGGCATTACATGGGGATGAAAGCCACTGGAAGCCATGCTTTTCGAACAAATCAATTATTGGTTTCAAAAAATAGATGCTTCGAAATAGCACCTGAAAAAGCAATTAGATCTGAGGCGATTTACCGTTTTCCATTCCTTCAATTTGCAGAAGCAACCTTGGCAGTGAATATTTTGGGTATTTCGTTTCATCTTCAAGAATTAATCCGAACTACTTTTTGGAAAAGGCAAGGCGAAAAAAAACTTGAAAAAGAATATGTGGATTTCTTCGTTATGCTAGAAAAGAAAAGCCAAAAGAAATTGGATGAAAAACGGATGAGTTTTTACCATGAAGTGGAAAAGGCTTGGGAGGAACTAGAAAGCCAAGGTTGGATTTCTCAAGCAACACTTCAGCGTGTAAGTAAGACAAGTCGTAAACTTACCCAAGTTTGCAGAAAATGGAATGCGAAAATGTATCCATTTGGAGGTTTGGAAGCTGCTCGAGAGGATACTGAATTGAATCGCGTTTGGAGAGATTTTAATACAGTAAGTCAGCATTCGTTGTTAATTTTTCCTTTTTGATTATTTCAATTTTTTCTTCAGACAGTTTTTGACAAAATGACTTGACTTAAAGCTACTTTTTGTAAACTGATTGTCAAGGATTTGACAAAATGGTTGACAACAAGAAAGATTATTTCAAAGGAAGAGGAGCTCAGGTTCAGTCTGGAAATCGCTTTCTCACACAGCAAATTGTAACTGAACATATGGAGGGATTGGACGAACCATTATATGTTCAACCAAAGACTGAAGTCAGAATCGATCATCCGAAAACTATTGTCAACCCCATAAATAGTCCGGATTTGGGTTTAAGTTTTTCTTTAAATCCCTATCAAGGTTGTGAGCATGGATGTATTTATTGCTATGCTCGAAATTCTCATGAATACTATGGCTTCACGGCAGGATTGGATTTTGAAACCAAGCTAATGGCAAAACCCAATGCACCTAAGCTCCTAGAGAAGAGACTTCTCAGCAAATCCTGGAAAGCCAGTCCGATTTCATTATCCGGAAATACAGATTGCTATCAACCTTTGGAAAAAGAAATGGGTATAACTCGGGAATTGCTTAAAGTCTTTGCTCGATATCGGCATCCGGTTGGTTTGATAACCAAGAATAGTTTGATTTTGAGGGATTTGGATTTGTTGCAGGATTTGGCTTCCGAGAACTTGGTCCAAGTGTATATTTCAATTACCACTTTAGAGGAAGACCTGAGGAGAAAAATGGAGCCTCGCACAGCAAGTGCCAAAAAAAGGCTGTCAACTCTTGAAGCATTGGCAAAAGCAAATATCCCTGTGGCTGTGATGAATGCTCCGATTATTCCGGGATTGAATCACTATGAAATCCCACAAATTCTTAAAGCAGCCTCAGATGCAGGTGCTTTGGGTGCAGGGTATACGGTTGTTCGATTAAATGGTCAATTGGAGCAGATTTTCTCTGATTGGCTTCAGAAGAATTACCCGGATCGATTTAATAAGGTGATGAATCAAATAGCTGAGTTGCACGGAGGAAATGTAAATGATTCTCAATTTGGCCGAAGAATGAAAGGAGAGGGCCCTATCGCTGAATGTATTCGTCAGTTATTCAATCAAGCAAGAAAGAGGTATTTTAAAAATAAATCTTTGCCAAAATTCAATTTGAAGGCATTCCACAAAGGAGGAACCTTAAGTTTTGATTTTGGTTGAAGGCTTTCAAGCTAAACTAGCTGGTCTTTTCTACAATCAAGAGATAGTCAATTTTTGCGGTGGCACCCATGAATTGGAAGGTTGGGCGGACATTGGGTAAAACTGAGATGATTTCTCCATCAAGTCTGTTTAAAAACCGTTCTAGCTTTTCCTGCATATTGTCACGGTTGACCTCGAGTTTATGTACTTTATATTTCATAGGGTTGTTTGGTTTTTGAGTAATTGATCTTTAATTCATAATGGAAATTGGTTTATTTTCACTAATACCCTTTCCAATATTCATCCAAATAATTTGCAAATCGTTCTGGAGAGTGTCTGTCGAATCGAAAGTAGAGACAAGGTTCTATGAGTTCCAGCTCCATTAATGCCATGGTATTTTGCGGCGTTCTTACTAAATCTACGCGTGCATAAAAAGGCTTTTGAGGTAAGGCAGCCATAGCTTTTTCTCCGGCAGAAAAGATGGAAGATTCGGGGCTTTGGATAGCGATCACACCGCCTCCATGTTCTTCCTGAACACGAAAATCACCAGCTCCGACTGTCTTCAAAATGGTGTGGCTGAGATGACCCTGAAAGTACATTAGCGAAAATTCCCCTTCATCTACCACGGATTGCATGAACGGCTGAATCATCCCTTCTTTATTCTGGAAAATATTTAAAGCTTTTTTCCAATCATCCTGATTTGATTTTTTAAGCCAAAATGTATCATCAGCATTGGCTCCAATTAGAGGTTTAACCACGATTTCTTCTGTATTGAATTTTGAGAAAGCTTCTTCAATCTGAGAAGCGTTCAGGTTTTGGAAGCGGATTGTGGGTACTAATTCAACCCCTTTTTCCTCTAACTCAAACAGGTAATTTTTGTGGATATTCCATCGGAGAATCTCTAGTGAATTAAGAAGATTGGCCGAAGACTGATCAATTTTTTCCAGCACCTTCACAAATTCATCTAAGTGCTGTTGATAATCCCATGGGCTTCGAATGACTACCAAATCGAATTCATTCCAGTTGGTTTCTTGATTCCAAGGGATGTTTTTCACATCCCATCCCAAATCCTTGAGAAATGGATGGACAAGGTCGTCGTCAATAAACCAACCTTCGGTATTGGCGATGGAAAGAAAAGCACATCGAGGCATGGGCTGGGCTTGAAGTGGATTATTAATTTAAGAAGATAATCGCAGGATTTTTAAAAAATGCTTCGATTTCCTCTTTGCCTCAATGGAATTTTTTCTCTGTCTGTTTTATCCTCATCAAAGATGGAACGGTTGTCTTAAAATGGGCTTACTTTCTTACTACATCCCCCTTTTTGATCTTTTTTCCATCATATCCTTCTACAAATTCTACAGGATGAGAAACCATTTCACCCTCAGCATTCACCGGCTTTAGACAGTTGAAATGAAGGTGAGGCTCTGTTGTCTGTCCTGTATTTCCGGACAAGCCAATCGGTTGCCCGCTACTTATTTGATCCCCAACCTTGACTAGACTACCATTTTGCTTCAAATGTACATATTGGAAAAAACGACCTGATTCCTGGTCATATATTGTGATGAAGTTGCTGTAAGGTCTCCAAGCGGGATCGGTTCCTCCTCGCTCATATTGATCTATCACACCTACCACATAGCCATCCGAAACCGAGACCACGGTATCGCCTACTTGAAATTTGAAATCCAAGGCGTAGCGAGAGTAATCTGAACTATGGGTAAAATTGGTGTTGTTTCCCTGAATGACTTTATATGATTTTCCTTTCGGAAAAGGGAGTTCGATGGGAGTGTTTTCGATTTCCTTGGATGGGTCTCCTAAAGAAATTTTATAAGCAATATCATCTTGAAATTCGTTGAGTTCAGAAAAAATCAAAAGTGTGTCTTGCTTTTCTTGGATTACAATTGGGTTTAGCGAGTCAAATTTTTCTTGAAGTGGGGAATATGATGTGCTCAACCATATACGTAGAGGAGCCATGACTGGATTTGAAAGCCTAATCTGGAGCTCATCATTTTGATAGGTATGATCTTTTTTGAATAAGAACTGATAATATTTTTCCTCCGGGAGCTTAAGCGGTTGACAGCTAATTGAAAGTAAGAGAGCGAATACTAGTATGCTTTTGACCCCTTTCATAATTCTCTGGTCTTTAAAAAACTATTTCTTTTCAGGATGATTTGTCCGTTGGATTCCTTTATAGAAACTATCTAGAAAAATAGAAAAATGATTTTCATGCTCGTAATAGTTTACCGAAAAATCAATGCTTTCTTTCCGTTTTTCTAGCTCTAGAATGAATTCTTCTATTTTTTCTCGATGAAAAGCAGGCTTACCTTGGTAGGTAAGGTGGATTTTGACAGGCTTGATAGATGAACTGTTTTTTAGCTTTTTAGTGACTTCTCCATTACTATACCAAATGGAAGGATCATACAAATGAAGGATTTCAAAAGGATGTGGTCTGTCTAGAATATAGGCACCAAAATATCCACCGTAGGAATGCCCTATCAGCGTATTATGATTATTGGTGGGATAATTATTTGATAAATCAGGGATCAGTTCTTTCGTAAGGAAATCATAAAACTTTTCTGCTCTGCCTGCATTGCTGTCATCATACCAATCGACTTCCTCTCCATCGAATTCAACTTTCGAATGGCTAAAAGTTAAATCCTGTCCTCTTTTCTTTTCCACTTCTATATGGGGGATGCCAACAATTATTGATCGATCTATTTTTTGGTGCCCACCAAGATCAAAAGCAATTTGCCGAACCAATTCAAATCTCCACTCAGCATCTAATACAAAGATCACCGGGTAAGAAACCGAGTCGGAATAATTCAGAGGAAGTGCAACCCAATATTCACGGGTTTCATTTAAATACTCAGATTCAATTTTGTGGGATTGAGTAGGGGAAAGACAGATTGTTTCTTGAGCCAAAACAGGAGTAATTATAATGCTTAGAAGGATTATCAAAATAAACCTCGCGTTGGATATCATGGGCCTAGAAAATTTTTAGCTTTTAGTTTTTTTCAAAGGTGAGATAATCTATATCTCCATTTCCACCACTTACATCCATTAATTCAATTTTTGTTGATGACTGAGAGATAATTTCCCAATCATCGTTTAAATCTTCAAAATCATTGGTTAGGTTGAAATTGATGTTGAAATCTAAATCATCTGGGCTATCATCATCAATACCTCCTTCTGTTATACTCCAAGTTCCATCATAATTATTTGTTCCATTGTTTGCGTTTAGAACACCTGAATTTAAGAAGGTGAAAATGTAACCATTGAAATGGTTGGTTTCATCATCGCTCGAATCAATAAATTTAGTGATGCGCCAAGTTCCTTGTTGGATATTAAATTCGATTTGATCTTTGACCTCACTTCTTGGGTTATTGTCATCATTTGAACATGATGTAAAAACCATGGTGCCAATTAAACAGGCTAGGATCGAGATTTTTAATTTTTTAGAGATCATAGTGTTGGGGATTAAGTTAATGATTCTGTACAGGTTAAACACCAATTTTTTTTCTCGGCTTGTTTCCGAGAATTGTTGCCAGTATTAATTAAACGTTCCTTGGTCACAGAAAGGTGTGATTCAGGATAGAATTCCTAAACATTGAATCTTTGTTGATTAATTTGAAAAATTGGGTTCCCCATTTCGGAATTAAAAAATCAAGATATGTTGGGAAGGACTTTACATTTGCTTGATTGGAATCCAAATCTCTTCTTCTGAATTTGGGTCATTATTTATGTAATTGTCACCTAATATTTCAAAATGCGGTCTTTGGTCTAATTCCCAATTTGAATTTGGGAGCCAAGTCCAAAAAATGTAATGAAAAATTGATGGGTCACTACTCATTCCCTTATACTCAAAAACTGCGTAAAGTCCTGCTTGAATTACCAAGGTTTCCAAATGGGAAGGGATGTTTTCAAAGCAGGCAACTTCCACAGCAGCCCATTTTTCAAATTCATTTTCATCCTGGAAATCATGAAAATAATTGGTAGGATAAATGGATATGGAGTATAATTCTTTGGATATAGGATTTAAAATTTCTTTCTTCTTAGGTATAAAATTTTTCCAAAGCTCTCCTGCCTGAAAATTGGCTAGGCTCATAATTTGCTTTTTGCCAATCATTTTTTTGGAAGAGATTTCCTCAATTCTTGGATTAAGATTTTTCAATTTTTTTAATTCAAGTTTTTTGATGATTTCAGGACAGCAATCCTATCTGAAGCATGACTATTATCGGGATTAATTTCAATGGATCTCTGGTAATTTTTTATGGCATTTTCTGTATCTCCAATCCCCTCTAAAGCTTCACCAAGACTATCATAGGCATTATACGATTCTGGATAATTTTCAGTATTCAATTGAAAAAACTCGATTGCTTTTCTTTTACCTATTTCATCATTGCTTCTCAAAAAGCTGTAACCCAATTGATTTACAAGTGACTCAGGTGGGAGAAATTGATAAGAAAGACGATCGGACAGAATAGAAAAATGTTTCTTTAACTGTTCTACATTTTGAATATCCCGATAATCGATACCATATCCCTCAAAAACCGAAGAGATTCCTTTGTAAAATGCGATAGAAGGGACTAAGGCGTGATTTTCTTCTTCAAAATATTCCAATTCTCCAGGGAATTCACCCTCACTTTTTGCATGAAAGGATTCATATAAGCGAACATGCCTGTCACGGTTTCGAATGTTTCTTTTCCCCCAATTTGCAGTAGCGATATAGATAAATCGATCAAAAGAGTTTTGTGTCAACTTTTCAAGTTTCTGATCCATGGTCTCAGCACCCCAGGAACCTAGACTCGGATCGGCTGCAATGAAAGCATTGAAAAGGGTGCTTTCCTTCATGTATGTGTGCGTGGCTAATAATCCCCCAAGAGAGTGACCATATAGTATTCGATAGGGGGCAGTTCGATATTCTTGATCCAATTGAGGAATCAGCTCTTCTTCAAGAAATCTCAAAAAATTATCTCCTCCTCCAAAATCATTAGGTCTACGGGTTATGATTTTATCCGGTGTGAAGTCTCGATTTCTATTTACATTTTCAACTGCAACCACAATCATTTCTGGTATTCGCTGATTTCTATAAGTTTCAGAACTCATAAAATCCACCATTCCCGAAATATGTCTAAAGAGAGTGTTTCCGTCTAGAATAATTAAAACCGGATATTTTTTGTAAGAGGAGAAGGGGGTATGATAGGATTCAGGCAAACTCAACCAATAGGAGCGATCTTCTTCCAAAACATGGGAGTATATGTGATGCTTTGTTCCAATTACGAACTCTTCTAATTCTTGAGAATATGCTTGGGTGAGACTAGTCAATAAAAAAAGAGAAATGAAAATGGTTTTTTTCATGGGTGATGGGATGAATTGAAAATTAATATGAAGCTGTAAGGTAGGAAATTAAAAAGTGGGGCTCTGATTTAGCTCCAAGGGTAGGGGCTTAATTCTCGGAAATATCTAATCTGAAAGTTAAATTCTATCAATGACTTCCTGGAATTTTTGTTTTTCATCTTCCTTCAATTTTTCAATGGATTCCTGAGAGCCATTGGAAATTTTTAAGGAGGAAAGAATCTGAACTGCAACATACATATCATGCCATTCCCCAAGTTGATGCTGTTGCTTTAGGATTAGCTTTTTATCCAAATCAATCTCCTTTTGGAGTTTTTTGGGCAAGACATCGTAGATATAGACTAGGTTCTTGATTTTTCTTCGATAGGTATGCAGTCCTTCGCGATCTTTTACTTGAAGGATTTTTAGTGCATTTTCTTTTGATTTCTCAAAGTATCCTTTGATTACTTTTTTATCTCCGATTTTTTCTGGAAACCTAAGGCTTTTACGATATGCTGAAATAGCTTGAAAAAAAGTTGGAGCGAAATCTAAAAATTGTTTGACTAAAACGCTTTCTTGAGATTCAGCTTTTGAAATGAGATTGGTTGGTGGGGGAGAAAGTGATTGAAGCAATTGAATAGTCAATTTTGTCTCTCTAATCTTACCTGCATTTTTAAATAAAGGCAAAAGGGATGCAGCAGTGAAATCCGCCTCGTAAATTTTTCTAGCAAAGGAATTAATGGCTTTAATTTTTTTTATCTCCACTCGGATTCGATGAAGACACTCAGGATCTTTTTCTTTCTGGTAGAATGAAAGTTGCTGTTCTATTGAATCAAGCAGTTTTATTACATAAGAATTCAGCAAGTTCTTTTTCATCCATATGGGGTTGAATTATTAAGAAGTTGATATACTTATATTGGTGTAGAAAAATCTGAAAAGATCACTTCAACTTTTTACTTCTTTCTTTTCAATACCATCACCACCCGGTTTGGAATGTAAAGCGATACTTTATTTTCCTTATCAGTAGGGTAAATTAGCTTTTTATCCAAGCGTTCGAAACCACCAAATTCCTTCTGGTCTGAATGCAGAATAATCTGGTAATCTCCAGCTTTTGGCATAGGTATGGGGAATCCAAAATACGAATCGGTAGGATGGAAGGAAAAGACAAAGATCAATCCTCCTCGTTCGTATGCCAGAATTTTCTTGTTTGGTTCCAAGTATAATTGCGTTGCATGAGGCTGAGCCAAAAGCTCATATTTCGTTGCCAAATGAATCATGGCTTTGTCCCAGGCATTCAATTGCTGATAACGAAGGTGAGGAGTGTCTACCAAGGACCATTGTCTTCTGGCATACTGATAGCTCCAATTATTTCCTTCTCTAGGGAAATCCACCCATTCCGGATGTCCAAATTCATTACCGATGAAGTTCAAATATCCTTCTCCTCCCAAAGAAAGCGTGAGCATTCGAATCAGTTTGTGTATAGCAATCCCCCGATCTACGACAAGATTTTGCTCCAGAACTGACATGGACGTGTACATTTCCTTATCCATCAACCAAAAAGCCAAGGATTTATCACCCACTAGGGCTTGATCATGGCTTTCTGCATAGGCTATGGATTTTTCTTTTTTGGGGCGATTTGTTAATTCATGCCATAATTCAAATAAATCCCATTGCTCGTCTAGCTTATGCTTGAGGGTCTTGATCCAAAAGTCAGGAATTCCCATGGCTAATCTAAAATCAAACCCTATCCCTCCATCTTCAATTTTTCTGCAAAGTCCTGGCATCCCGCTCACTTCTTCCGCTATAGAAATAGCATCTGGATTCAATTGGTGAATCAAGGTATTGGCTAATTGGAAATAGAGTAGGGCATCTTGGTCTACTCCTTCATCGAAGTATTTTTCTGCTGAATCAAAAGAAACATGGCCATGGTGGTGATAAAGCATGGAAGTAGCTCCATCAAATCGGAATCCATCAAAATGAAACTCATCCATCCAATAGCGAATA
Source organism: Algoriphagus kandeliae (assembly GCF_004571135.1). Taxonomy (GTDB): domain Bacteria; phylum Bacteroidota; class Bacteroidia; order Cytophagales; family Cyclobacteriaceae; genus Algoriphagus; species Algoriphagus kandeliae. The sequence continues at coordinate 70,012 of NZ_SPSB01000003.1, read as the reverse complement.
TTAGATAAGAGGAATTCTTGAACTTCCCATTTCCCATAATCAAAGAGCTTTGAGTCCCATCCCTCGTGGTATCCTCGATCTCCAGGATGAAAATATTGATGGTCACTTCCATCAAATTCATTCAATCCTTCATTCACATTTTTTACAGCATGAGAATGCACAATATCCATGATCACCGCAATTCCCATTCTATGTGCCGTATTGATCAAAGACTTGAGCTCTTCAGGAGTACCAAAGCGTGAGGACGGAGCAAAGAAGTTGGAAACATGGTACCCGAAGGATCCATAATATGGATGTTCCATAACTGCCATCATTTGAATGGCATTATAACCAGCATCTTTAATTCGCGGCAGGATACTTTCTTCGAATTCCCTGTAGGTTCCGACCCCTAATTTTTCCTGAGCCATTCCTACATGACACTCATAGATAAGTGGCATATGGGCTACTTCTTGTAATGAAAAATCAGAATCTGTCCAGGAAAATTGTTCCTCAGGAAACCAAAGCTGTCCGGTGAAGTCATGCGTTTTTTCATCCTGAACTACTCTTCGGATATAAGCTGGAATCCGGTCTAGGTCACGTCCTTGGGAGTCAATGACGCGGACTTTAATTTTACTTTGATGAATAAAGGTGTGCTTGTATTGCTCATAGGGGAGAAATATTTCCCAATCACCTCGATGATTCCGTTTCATGGGATGGGAATTTCGATCCCACCAATTAAAGTCCCCCATCAAATACAATTGGCGCGCCGCAGGTGCCCATTCCCGGTAAATCCAACCATTCCGAACTGGTTCGAAATGAATTCCATAATAAGTGTGGAAATTGGCGAATTCCAGGATGCTTCCCATGGATTCGTTGATGGCATGTATAGCTTTATGAAATCGCTCTAATCGGCTTTGAATGGCGGGAGCGAAAGGCTCGAGCCAAGGTTCATCCTTGATAATTGTCAAAGTATGTTTGCTCACAAAAAATGCTTTAAAGTCTGAGCTGAATTTATAAAAAAAATAGGGGAAAGGTAAAGAAGGCTTTTTACCAATTTTTTGAGGAGAAAGAAGAGGCCTAAGAAAAAGAAAAGAGGAACCTCTTGAGACGCCCCCTATTTTCTTTTTCAATTTTTACGTGGCGGTGATTTCAAATGCCTCAGCTTATAATTGTCAATGTTTTTCATAAATCATTTCTGGCTCGAGAACTTCTACATTTCCAGCTGGATTGATTTGATCAAGCGTGACTAATTTTGTCTCATTGATAAGCATAGGGTCATATTTCGCAGCGACACGGATGTAGTTTTCTGTAAAACCATGCATTTTCCCATCTTCAATGTCTTCTTCAAAGAGAACTGTGTAGGTTTTTCCGAGATTTTCTTCATAAAACTTTCTACGTTTCTTCTCGGACAAAATTCGAAGCATTTTGGATCGTTCATTTCGTTTTTTCATAGGAACAACTCCATCCATTTCCACAGCTCTTGTATTTGCTCTTTCCGAATAAGTAAAGACATGGAGATAGGAAATATCCAATTCATTGAGGAAGTTGTAGGTTTCCAAAAACAACTCATCCGTTTCACCCGGAAAACCTACAATTACATCCACCCCTATGCAGGCATGTGGCATTAGTGTTTTGATTTTGGAGACGCGGTCCTCGTATAATTCCCTCAAGTAACGTCTTCCCATTCGTCTCAAAATGGTATTAGACCCGGATTGAAGCGGAATATGGAAATGAGGGACAAAACGCTTCGATCTGGATACAAACTCAATGATTTCATTGGTTAGCAAATTGGGTTCTATAGAAGAAATCCTAAATCGATCGATTCCTTCCACTTCATCCAAAGCAAAAACCAAATCAGCAAATCGCTCCTGCCTTTTTCCTTCTACGATCCCAAAGTCACCAATATTGACTCCAGTCAAAACCACTTCTTTCACATCAGTAGCAGCAATTTCTCTCGCGGCTTCTAAAACGGATTCAATGGTATTGCTTCGACTTTTTCCTCGTGCAAGAGGAATAGTGCAAAATGCGCAGCCATAGTTACAACCATCCTGAACTTTCAGAAAAGTTCTGGTTCTGTCATTGATTGAATAGGCATTATTAAAAGACTTGGCTTCAGAAATTTCACTTGCCAAAACCTTTGCTTCTTGTTCTTTAGCAAAATCACCGAGTAATTCTAGAAGTCTGAATTTTTCTGCTGCACCCAAAACTGCATCCACACCTTGAATTTCTGAAATCTCCGTCGGTTTCAATTGAGCGTAGCAACCAATAATGGCTACATAAGAGTTGGGGGAAATCTTTTTAGCCTCCTTGACAATTTTCTTACACTTTTTGTCTGCGTTTTCGGTCACAGAGCAAGTATTGATGATGAAAATGTCCGGATTCTCCTGAAAATCCACTTTTTGATAACCTCTGTCTTCAAATTGACGGCTAATCGTGGAGGTTTCGGAGAAGTTTAGCTTACAACCCAGTGTATAAAAGGCGACTTTTTTCACAATTTCCCTTCTGATAATGAGAGTGCAAAGGTAATCAATCTCATTTTGTTTTCAATTTTGTAAAATCGGGCTTGAAAAGCATAAAAATTTCCGATTTTGGGTTCAAAAAACACATGATCCATTGAAAAAAGTGTAAATTTTTTAAAAAACTGCTCTAAAAAATGGTCAAAAGCTTTTTCAAGTCAGTATTTTTCTATTTTTGTGGGTAATATTTTAAACCACTATTGTAGATATGGCAACATTAAGACAACAATCCCTAGCGATGGTACAAACCAGACCTCGGGTAAAAGTAGAAGCACCTGCTCCAAAAATCTCTGACTTCTTCGGGACCAATGTTTTTGGGATCAATCAAATGAAGCAGTCTTTGGCTCCATCTGTTTTCAAAAAAGTGATGGAAGCTATCGATAAAGGATCTAAAATCGATACAGCTACGGCAGAAGAAGTTGCGTCTGCAGTAAAGACTTGGGCCTTATCTAAAGGTGTAACGCATTACACGCACTGGTTTCAGCCATTGACTGGTTCCACAGCAGAAAAGCACGACTCTTTCTTCGATGCACATGCAGGATTAGAAAAATTCAAAGGATCAGCTTTGGTTCAGCAAGAACCTGATGCATCTTCTTTCCCTCATGGTGGAATTCGTTCTACTTTTGAAGCGAGAGGTTATACTGCCTGGGATCCTTCTTCTCCAATTTTCATTTTTGACAAAACCCTTTGTATCCCTACCATCTTCGTGTCTTACACTGGAGAGGCCTTGGATTACAAAACTCCTTTGTTGAAATCACTGGAAGCTGTTAATGAGGCCGCTGTAGCAATTTGCCAGCTTTTTGATCGGAACGTACGTAAAGTATCTCCTTCTCTAGGTGTAGAGCAAGAATACTTTGTGATTGATAAGGCTTTGTTTGCTGCTCGTCCTGACTTGGTAATGGCGGGAAGAACAGTGTTTGGTCACAATCCAGCCAGAGGTCAGCAGTTGGAAGATCATTACTTTGGTTCTATTCCAACTCGCGTGAAGGACTTCATGATGGATTTTGAAATCGAAGCGCACAAATTAGGTATTCCTGTTTCAACAAGACACAATGAGGTTGCTCCAGGTCAGTTTGAAGTAGCACCTGTTTTTGAAGAAATCAACAAGGCAGTTGATCACAACCAATTGTTGATGGATTTGATGGATAAAGTGGCTGAAAAGCATGGCTTGAAAGTGTTGTTGCATGAAAAGCCTTTTGCTGGGGTAAACGGTTCTGGTAAGCACAACAACTGGTCTTTGATTACAGATACAGGAGTCAACTTGTTCCAGCCAAGTAACTCGGCCCGTGAAAATCTTCAATTCTTGACTTTCTTGGTGGCTACTGTTAAGGCCGTTTATGACAATGCAGATTTGCTTCGTGCAAGTATTGCTTCCGCAGGTAACGACTTCCGTTTGGGTGCCAATGAAGCGCCACCGGCAATTATTTCTGTTTTCTTGGGTGAAACCTTGACTGGAGTATTGGATGAGTTGGAGAAAAATGGAAACATCAAGATAGAGAAGGGTGATAACATGTATATGAAGCTTGGTATTTCCAAGATTCCTGAAATCATCCTTGATAATACTGATCGAAACCGGACTTCTCCGTTTGCATTCACTGGAAATAAATTCGAATTCCGTGCTGTAGGTTCTAGTGCTAACTCAGCAGGACCAATGGCTACATTGAACGTAATCGTAGCTGAAGTTCTTCAGCAAATGGCCAAGGATATCCAAAAAGAAATGGATGCTGGACATGAAAAGAAGATTGCCATTGTAAATGTTCTTAGAAAGTACATTAAAGAATCTAAGAAAATCCGATTCGAGGGAGATGGATATTCAGAAGAATGGGAAAAGGAAGCTGCGAAGCGTGGATTATCCAACTTGAAGAATACGCCAGATGCATTGGACGTGTATACCAAAAAGGCTACAAAAGATCTTTTTGCTCGTCATAATGTGATGAATGAGCTTGAGGTTCATGCCCGTCATGAAATCATGCTTGAAAACTTCATGAAGAAAGTGCAGATTGAAAGCCGTGTGATGGGTGACCTTGCCTTGAATCACGTGATTCCTACTGCTATCCTTTACCAAAATAAGCTGATCCAAAATGCAAATGGATTGAAAGGTCTTGGTTTGGATAATTCAGCTGCTGTTGAGACTATTAAAGAAGTTTCTAAGCACATCGAATCCTTGAAGGCTAACGTAAATGCAATGATTGATGCTCGTCGTAAACTCAATAAAGAGGAAGACGTAATCAAGCGTGCAAAAGGCTATCAGAAGGAAGTGAAAGAAGCATTCTTTGACAAAATCCGCTATGCAGTTGATAAATTGGAATTGCTAGTAGATGACGAAAGCTGGCCTTTGGTAAAATACCGCGAGATGCTTTTCATTCGATAATTAAAGATTAGATTGATTTGTTTAAAGCCATCCCTTTCCTAGGGATGGCTTTTTTTATGAATTTCCCAAGCTTTCAGGAATAATAATCTAAGAGAGAGAGAAAAATCATAGAACTGCTCAAGGCGTTGCAGATTTTTGGCTTATATCCAATGAAAGGAAATAAAATGTTGAAAAAGATTTTTACTATTTCTTAAAATAAATTTCAAACAAGGTTACTTTTAAAAAAAAATTAAAAAAGAATTGATTTTTTGTGTAAAAAAATCATAATATTGTTTTTGAAAAAATTTGGAATTATTTAGCTTTATCAATAGGCTATTTTATTGTTTTCGAATTTTTAGCTTTTAAACTATGGCTTTTGAATTATTTGACCATATAACCTTTTATAAATCCAATCCCAGCTGCTTATGGAAAAAGCCCTACGCACAATTTTAAAATCAAAGTCCGGCCATCCGGCAAACCCAGTAAATCTATTTCTAACCCTTTATTACCAGCTATGAGAAAAATTTTATCGATCTCGTATGGGCTGGCTTTTATGCTATTTTTTAGCATTCAGGTCTATGCTCAAACACGCATCCTGACAGGTACTGTTGTGGGTGAAGATGGTATGGCTATCCCAGGTGTCACGATCTTGGATAAGACCAATCAGACCGGAACGACCACGGATGTGGACGGAAAGTATTCGATCAGTGTAAATGAGAATTCTGTTTTGGTTTTTTCCTTCATTGGATTTGCCACTCAAGAATTTACGGTGGGAAACCGTACTGTTTTGGATGTCACTTTAGCAGAAGATATCTCAGAATTAGGTGAATTTGTAGTGACTTCTTTCGGTATGGAGCGTGATAAGAAAGCATTAGGGTATTCTGTAACCCAGCTTTCTGGAGACAAATTCACAGAATCCCGAGCGATCAACCTCGGTAATGCCTTGACAGGTAAAGTTGCTGGGGTGAATGTGACGCCACCTTCTACCGGTGCGGCAGGTTCTACCCGCGTTGTTATTCGGGGTGGTTCTTCCCTTACAGGAAATGACCAGCCGCTTTATGTAGTGAATGGTGTTCCAATTGAATCCGGGAACTTAGGTTCTGCAGGACTTTGGGGAGGTAATGATGCCGGTGATGGTTTGGCCGCAATTAACCCGGATGATATTGAAAGTATTTCTGTACTAAAAGGAAATACTGCGGCAGCCCTTTATGGTGCGCGTGCTGCAAATGGGGTTATTTTGATTACTACCAAAGCCGGGCGAGCTCGAAAAGGAGTAGGTGTCGCCTTCAACTCCAACTTTACTGTTGAGTCGGTGGTAGATAGGACTAACTTTCAGCGAATTTACGGTCCTGGTCAAGATGGTCGCAAGCCTTTGACGCAGGATGAGGCAATCAATACTGCAGTAAATGGTTGGGGAGCTCCTTACGATGGTTCTCAAGCTATTCAGTTTGATGGCATTCAAAGACCTTATTCCTACTTGGGTGAGGATTTTTCTGATTTCTACAGTGACGGACATACTTGGAACAACTCCATCGCTTTGTTTGGTGGTGATGAGAAGACATCTTATAGATTCTCATTCTCCAATCTTACCAATGATGATGTGGTTCCAAATGCAGGATTTGATAGAAATGTAGCAAATATCAATGTGAACAGCCGTCAGGGAAAATTCACGTTGGCAGTGACTGGTCAATATTCCAAGCAAGAAGCTAGAAACAGACCGAGGCTTTCTGATTCTCCGGGTAATGCAAACTTCTCTATGGTTGTAAAACCAGGAAATATTCCATTGGATGTTATAAAAGGCGATCCAAATAAGCCAGGAGCTCTTCCTGACGGTACTGAATTGAGATATCAATCCAACGTATTCCAAACCAACCCTTATTGGGCTGTTTATCAGTGGGGAAGAGAGGACGTAACAGATCGTATTTTAGGGAATATGTCTTTGCGCTATGATTTCACTGATTGGTTGTATGCTCAAGGTCGTTTTGGTACAGATTACCAAGTAAGAGACGAATATGCATTCGAAGCTTACGGCACGGCATTCAAACCTAGAGGTAGTTATAATAATACTGTCCAATCAATTCGTGAAAACAATGCTGACTTCATGGTTGGTTTTGATAAGACATTCGGCGATTTTGACGTCGATGGTTTCATCGGTTCTAATATCATGAGAAGAACCATTGAGTCTCAAAGAGGTGGAGGTAACGACTTGGTAGTTCCATTCTTCCATTCAGTGACTAATGTGGCGGCTCCTACTTATGGATATGGATTCTCCGAACTTGGAATCAACTCTTATTTTGCTGCTGCAAATATTGGGTACAAAAACATGATCTTTTTGAACTTGACAGGCCGTCAGGATCAGTTTTCTACTTTGTCTCCAGAAAACAGCAAATTGTTTTACCCTTCCATTGGTTTATCAGCAGTTATTTCTGACATGATTGAGCTTCCTGAATTTGTCACCTTTGCCAAACTTCGTGGTAACTGGGGCCAAGTAGGTGGAGGAGCACCTAATCCTTATGCTTTGAATCTCACTTATGGTTTGGTAGGAGCAGGACACTTGGGAGCAAGTTTGGGACAAATCAATAATGGATCAATACCAAATGCTGGATTGTCACCTTACACTTCTACAGAATATGAGATAGGTGCAGATCTTCGATTCTTTGATAACAGATTAGGAGTAGATGTGGCTTATTACAGAAGAAGAACAAGTGACGATATCTTGAATACCGGAATTTCAGCAACCTCTGGATTCGGTTCTACGACAGTAAATATTGGTGAATTGGAAAATAGAGGTATTGAATTATTAATCAATGCTACCCCTATCATCGCCGGTGATTTCCAGTGGGATATTTCCTTCAACTTTGCCAATAATATCTCTGAAGTGCTCAGCTTAGGTACCAATGCAGCAGGTGATCCTATTGAATTTATCAACCTAGATGAAGCTAGAACGCGAAGAGAGCGAATCCGACATATCGTAGGTCAGCCATTGGGTATGATTGCAGGATTTAAGCATTTGGAAATCAATGGTCAAAAGGTATATGATGCCAATGGATTCCCTGTAACTACTTCAGGATATGAAACCATCGCAGAGGGACGTCATCCAATTTCAGGTGGTTTGACCAATACATTCACTTGGAAAGGTTTCCGTTTGATGGCCTTGATTGACTTTAGAAAAGGAGGATCTGTGATGTCTGGAACAGACTATTTCGCATACCAGTATGGATTGCACCAAAATACGTTGAATGGACGTGATGGAAGTTTGACAGTCTCTGGGGTAACTCCTGAAGGAACTCCTGGTACTTGGAACATTCCTGCTAACACAAGTGACCCTACTCAATACTTGATTGATAATTACTGGCAGCGATATTCTCAGGTGACTGAGTACATCGTTTATGATGCTTCTTTCGGTAAATTGAGAGAATTCTCTTTTGGTTACACCTTCCCGAACTCTCTAATCGAAAAGACTCCATTCCAGTCCCTTTCACTTTCTGTAGTGGGTAGAAACTTGGCCATTTTGTGGTCACACACACCGAATATCGATCCAGAAGCAGCTTACACGACTTCTGGCAATGCACAAGGTCTTGAGTTTTTCTCAGTACCAGCGAACAGAAGCTTTGGATTTAATCTATCAGCTAACTTCTAAGTCGGTTCAACCCTAAACTATTGAAACAATGAGAATTTTAAATAAAATGACCGGTCTGATGTTGGCTTCCTTGCTTTTTGCTACTTCTTGTAGTGAGCAGGACCTGTTAGACCTGAATATCAATCAAAATGCTGTCGAGGATATCGATATGCAATACTTGTTTTCCCTTGGGACTTTGAGAATTGGGGGAGAATATGAAAATACGCGTGCAAATATGTTGTATGCGGCAACCATGATTCAGCATACTGCTTCGACGGCAGGATATTTCAGTGGAGATAAATATTTCTACTCTGCTCAATATTCTGGTGCTTACATGGAGCGACACTTTACGGATGTGATTCGACTTTTTTCAGAAGTGATCCGAAAGACTGCTGAAGATCCAAATGAGGCAAATGTCAATGCGGCGGCAACCATCTTGCGCGTTTTTGATTTGCACAGAATGACTGATATGTATGGAGATATCCCTTACACTCAAGCAGGTTATGGCTTGGAAAGTGAGGAGAATTGGTTTCCAACTTATGAGCCTCAAAAGGATGTATACTACAAAATGATCGATGATCTTCGGGCTGCAAGAGATAAGTTTTCCGCTTCTGCAAGAGGCTTGGGAGCTCAGGATTTCATTTATTTCGGGGATATCGCCAAATGGAGAAAGTTTGCTAATTCCCTCTTGATGAGAATGGCAATGCGAATCAGCAACGTGGATCCTTCAAAAGCTCAGGAAGTATTTACTGAAGCTTTTAATGACGGTGCCTTTGGCAGCAATGATGATATCGCATATATCCACTATGCACCGGGACCACAAGGTGTCAATCGAAATGGTCTGAATGATGGTTATTGGAATACTTATAAATATTCCAGAGACTGTAAAATCTCTCAGACGTTCTTGGATTGGATGGATGCCAACAATGATCCTCGAAAAATGATCGTGACAGGTGGTATAGGAAACCCTGAGGATGCTTCTACATGGATTATAGATCCTGCTGAGCAAATCGGTATGCCTAACGGATACAACTCCACCAATATCGTAGATGCTGTTCCTGCAGGCACTTTAGATCGATTTAGTACTGTTCAGCAAAATTTCTCCATGCTTAATTTGAAGTATTTGGATTGGGAAGATCCCTACTATCTAATCTCTTATGCAGAGGTAGAATTGATGAAAGCTGAGGCGGCTTTGAATGGTTGGATCGGAGGTAGTGCTGAGCAGTACTTCAATGCCGGTGTAGCAGCTGCCATTAATGCTTGGGTAATATTTGATCCATCTTTTGCAGTTCCAGCCGAAGATATCGACGCCTATATTGCAGGGAGAGGTTTTGGTGCGGCATCGGATGAAGGAAAGCGTCAATTAATCGGTGAAGAATACTGGGCAGCTACTTACTTGAATGATATTGAATCTTGGTCTAACTGGAGAAGAACAGGCTATCCTGAACTTTCACCTACACAAGATCCAAATGCTTTCGAAGGTAATTTCATTCCAAGAAGACTACGCTATTGGGAGTCTGAGATTGGTTCCAATCCAGACAATTACCAGGCAGCTATTTCACGAATGGGAGGCGACTTGTTTGCCACCCGGATTTGGTGGGATGGTGGAAATTAATTTTCTGTTAATTTGATTTGAGACAGGGGTTTTGATTCGTTTCAAAACCTCTGTCTTTTTTTAATTCGCTATTAAAATTCAAGCTCATGAAAAAAATTAAGTTTTTGATTTTGCTGATTTTGGCTGCGTGCTCAAAACCTCAACAGGCTGAAGAACATACACCGCAAAAAGACTACTTCATTGTAGGATATGTCGCAGGTTGGAAAAATTGGAAAGCGAATCAAATTCCAGCTGAAAAACTAACCCATATAAACTATGCTTTCGCAAATGTGAAAGATGGTTTGGTTCAGCATATCGACGGAAGACAGGAGCGTGATAGTCTGAATTTTATAGAGCTTCAAAAACTCAAAAGTGTAAACCCTGATTTGAAAATCTTGGTATCCATAGGAGGTTGGACTCATTCCAAAGGCTTTTCTGAAGCTGTTTCTACTCCTGAAGGAATCAAGAAGTTGACAAAATCAGGTATCGAGTTTTTGAAAAAATACAATCTGGACGGATTGGATTATGATTGGGAATACCCTGGACTACCCGGAGATAATAACCCCTATCAAAAAGCGGATAAGGAAAATTTTATCGCCATGGTTAAAAGTTTTAGAGAAGCTTTAGATTCTCTTGGTCAAATTACAGGGAAAACCTATTTGAGCACCATTGCCTCGGGTGGATTTCGAAGTTATCAGGAAGCAAATGACTTAGGCAAAGCACAAGAGTACCTCGATTTTATCAATATCATGGCTTATGATTTTTACACTGCAGGAGATCGGCTCACAGGCCATCACGCAAATTTGTTCCCGAATGGTGCAAAAGGGCGGTCGGCACAAACTGCCGTAGAGGAACATCTTGAGTTTGGCGTTCCTGCAGAGAAGCTGGTATTGGGAGTACCTTTTTATGGGAGAATGTGGAAAAAAGTACCCGGCAAAGATGGAGGCTTGTTTCAGGTAGGGGAGTTTGAAAAAGGCTTGCCTTATCACCAAATTTATGCCCTTTCTCTCAATTCTAATTATACCCGTTTTTGGGATGAAAAAGCAAAAGCACCTTATTTATACTCTGCCAAAGATTCAACTTGGATTACCTATGAAGATCCCGAATCGCTAAAGGCAAAAATGGAATTCATTCGGTCTTCAAATCTTGCAGGAGCCATGTTTTGGGAAATGACCGAGGACAATACCGGTACTCTTTTGAAAGCTGTCTTTGAAGGTTTGAATCCAAATTCGCAAAAACCTTAAAACCTCATACTTTCAAAATGATCTGATACTTATGAAAAGAATTGGCTTATTTCTCTCATTATTTTGTCTTGTACTAGTTTCTCAAGCTCAGAATTATGACTTGATAGTTGTTGGAGGAGGAGCAAGTGGAACAGCAGCGGGAATTTCAGCAGGTAGAATGGGAGTGAAGACCTTGATCATAGAAGAAGGTCCTTGGTTGGGAGGAATGTTGACCGCTGCGGGCGTTTCTGCTATTGACGGGAATCATAGACTCCCATCTGGAATTTGGGGAGAATTTCGCTCAAGGTTGATTGAGCATTATGGATCACAGCAGGCTTTATCTACAGGTTGGGTGAGCAATACTCTTTTTGAGCCAAAAGTTGGGAATCAAATTTTTCAGGAAATGGCCTCTGAAACCGAAAATTTAACCGTTCATTTTCATTCAAAATGGAAAAGTGCCAAATATGAAAATGGACAATGGACTTTGGTGGCTGAGAAAGATGGGGCTAGTTATGAGGTAAAAGCTCCAGTTTTAATTGATGCAACAGAGTTAGGGGATGTGGCGGCTAGTAAAGGATTGCCCTACAGATTGGGTATGGATGCTCGGGCTGAAATTGGAGAGGAATTCGCACCTGAAAAAGCAAATGATATCATTCAGGATTTGACTTATGTGGTCACCTTACAGGATTTTGGGCCAGGTGCTGACAAGACAATACCGAAGCCAGATAATTATGATCCTGTAGAATTTGCCTGTGCCTGTGCTCATGCTGATCCTATCACAGACGATGATCCCACTTTGGATTGTCAGAAGATGCTGGATTATGGCAAACTTCCCAATGGGAAATACATGATCAATTGGCCCAATTGTGGGAATGATTATTATGTGAATTTGGTGGAGCTTTCTCCTTCTCAAAGGAAAGAGGAATTAGAAAAGGCTAAGCAAACTAGCCTTCGCTTCATATATTACATTCAACATGATTTAGGATTTAAGAATCTTGGAATTGCAGAAGGCGAATTTCCTACAACAGATGGATTGCCGATGATTCCTTACCATAGAGAGTCAAGAAGGTATTACGGGTTGGTGGATTTTACTTTACCTTTTGTAAGAACTCCTTATGAAGCACCGAGTCCGCTTTATCGAACAGGAATTGCCGTGGGAGATTATACCATCGATCATCATCATAAAAAGAACCCGGATGCGCCTGAAATAGATTTTATCAAGATTCGCGTCCCTTCTTACAATGTTCCTTTGGGAGCATTGATTCCCAAAAATCATCCTGCATTGATCCTTGCCGAAAAAAGTATTTCTGTTTCCAATATTGTCAACGGAGCTTCTCGCCTCCAACCGGTGGTTTTGGGAATTGGCCAAGCTGCTGGGGTATTAGGGGCATTGGCTTCTCAAAAAGGGATTCGATTAGAATCCATTTCTGTCAGAGATGTACAGCAAGCATTATTGGATCAAAAGGCCTTTATCATGCCCTTTTTAGACACGAATCCCGAGGATATGCACTATCAAGCTATGCAGCGAATAGGCGCATGTGGAATCATTCGGGGCGAGGGGGTTCCTTACCTTTGGGCTAATCAAACATGGTTTTATCCTGACAGAAAAGTTACTGAATACGAATTATTGGTTGGTTTGAGACCATTTTACCCAGACTTGGAAAGCTTTTGGGGAGCAAGTGGAGACTATTTGACAGGAGGGCGTCTTCAAGCTTTACTTAGTAGGGTAGAGAAAATTTCGCTAGACCAAATTTCAGATACATGGAAGGAGGGAGGATTAGAAGGGGATTTTACAATAGAGCGTCAATTGAATCGAAGAGAAGTTTCCGTTTTATTGGATCAGTTGCTTCATCCCTTTTCTCGGTCGGTCCAATGGGACGGCAACTTGAAATAATTTTAGCTGAATTTGTAGCGTTTCAAACAAAGCATCCGTTTCATCCACGTGGATGCTTTTTTTATTGAGGGTTTTTGAAAAAAAATCAAAATAAAGAGGCATCATAGAACCAAAACCTAGGTAAATGGGATATTTATGAGGTCTTATCTTTGGATTGAAATCCGAGTTAAATCAGCCTCTAAATCAAAAATTGAAGATTGAATTGGACTGACGAGGAGTTGATTGACGGTTGCAAACGTCAATCCCCCAAGCATGAAGAGTTATTTTTTAAAAAATACTATGGCTATGTCATGAGTATCAGCTTATCCTATGCCAAAGATTCGGATTTGGCAAAGGAGATAGTCCATGATTCATTTTTAAAATTTTTTGCCTCAATCGAAAGTCTGGATGGATATCAGTCAGTCAAAGCCTGGCTTAGACGTATTACCGTGAATGCAGCAATTGATTGGTATCGGAAAAATAAGAAATACGCCATGCAGCAGGATATAACGGAGCAAAATGAGGTCTATCATGAGGTTCATGCTTTGAGTTCTTTGGCCTATGAAGACTTGGTCAATTTGCTACATCAGTTACCGGAGGACCACAAATTGGTCTTTAATCTATACGAAGTAGAGGGATACAGTCATCGGGAAATAGGAGAAAAACTTGGTATTACAGAAAGCTCCTCACGTGTGTATTTGGCTCGCGCCAAATCCCGACTGCGTCAATTAGTTCACACACATTTGAAAGAATATGCAGGAAGATAAGCTAGCTCAAGAAATAGCAAAATCCCTCAAGAAATATCAGGAGGAAAGCTTTCATCCTTACGAAATTGGGGCATGGGAGGTCTTTGATAAAAAGAGAAAAACAGGAGGGATTCCCTGGTGGAAAATATTTTCTGCAGGGGTCGCAGCCTCTATGGTGATTGGTGCGGCCTGGTGGTGGTTTGCAAGTTTGAATGGTTCCCAAATTGAATTGAATCAAACGCTTTCCGAATTAAACCAAACCGAGTCTGCTTCTTCAGAAACCAATATTTCCAATGATTCAGGAACTGAAATAAAGGGGAATAATTCCATTCAGGAATTTTCTGGAAATAAGGAGAACTCCATAGGGGATCAATTAGCTGATAAGAGTCAAACCAAAGCAAATGGTCCCAGCGAAGATTTTGGTGAAAATAATCAAAATGTCAATTTAGGAATTTCAGAAAGAAAAGGAGATTTGGTTTTCCTCGCTGATACCAAGGAAGATGATTTCTTAAGACCTCAAGATAAATCGTCTTTAGATTTTGCTTTAAAAATTGAAAAACCAGGCTTAAATCTTTTAAATCCAATATTATCTGTAGCAGGTCCTGAGACTGATTTTCCAACGTATGCATTCAATAACTACCCTGTTATCGAACCCTCTAAATCAGAATCCAAATTAGGATGGGAAGTAGGTCTTTCGCCTGCGTTTGGAGGAAGCAATTCTAGCCAAAATGCGGAAGTAACAAGTAATAGTTTGGGATTTGGAATGGCAATGGCTATGGAAGTGTCTGATAAAATTCAGATTGGAACAGGTCTGGCTTTTAATTCACTCAATCAGCAGAGTCAATTTGCGTCTAGTCCAGGAAATATGTTTGCAAGTTCCATGGCTCCAAGTAAGGATAAAATCACTTTAAGCCAGGCCCAGTTGGATCTTCCTGTTTTTGTCCAATATCCTCTCACTCGAAGTCGTTCGGTTTCTCTTAGGGCTGGTTTTTCCAATATCTATTCCTTCAATCAGGAAGTTGACTTAGAATCGACGGTAAATCGCCAAGTGGTGGTTTCTGGAAATGGGATTAATAGTTCTGTTGTTAGACAGGAATCTGTTGTTCAAAAAACTAACTTAGAAAGCTCAAATCAACGATTTTATCCTTTTGCTACTTTAAATCTGGGACTGAATGTAAGGCTGTTTGAAAACCAACGAGTAAATTATGTTTTGATGCCCTTTTATAACTTCCCCATGACGGATTTTTCAGGATTTATGGAGAATCCGGGAATGGTGGGAGCTTCCTTCAAAGTACATTTTCTGTCAGGGAAAAGTAAATAGAGTAAATCAAAAAACAAGAATTTGTCAGACTGAGGGAAGAAAAGTCACCCTGAGCGAAGTTGAAGATTTTCAACTCTGCTCAGGGTGAAAATAATCTGGATTACTCCTTTTTTGCGGTATTTATAATTCGAAATAGTTGGTAATTAATTGCAAGTCTAAAGAGTTTTGATTTGTAGGTTCTTCATACAAACCTCTAAGAAGCAAGGTGTACACATTTTTTTCTTTGATTTTTACATTTTTGATTTCGATGAGGGTTTCACCATTTTCCACAGACTTGATTAGAATATCATAAGTACCTTTTTCTACTTCCCCAAAACCTGTCACATCTTTGAATAAGGTATTCGCAGTAATTGGGGCTTGCAAACCTGAAAGTTCGACGAATACTTCTCCCGCATCGGGGGAAAGATGGGCAAATCGGATTTGAGCGAAATCAGCTTTGGTATCCTCCCAATCATCTTTGACAAGTTTTGCATCAAGGTCCGTGGCATGGTCCAATACAAATACAGAGTAAATTTCATTTACTTCAAGCTGGAAATTTTTCTCCAATAGTGTTCCCCCATTGATAGAATTTAGAAAGCGGAATAATCGCTCACCAGTAAAAAAAGGACTATATGCGATAAACTCAGAAAACCCAAGTGGTTGGGATGTTACGCGATTGGCATCTGCGAAAATTTCCATGTCTGGAGCATCCGGTGAGCTTTGGTAAATGGAGACATAGGCTGCAGGGGTACTAATTGGGGTTTCAATGTCATTCAAACAGGAAGTTCCTAAAATTGCAATTGAAGCGACTGCTGCTAGTCTGATTTTGAATGAATGAAATCTTGATAGTGTGGATTTAAACATAGTTGTGTTAATTAATTTATTCTTCCTGAGGACGAAAAAAAGCCGTGATTCGCTTCAATCACGGCTTATAAATTTTTGATTTGTCTTTTTATTCCTCAGGATAAGGGATATATACAAAACTTGTAAAGGCTCCATCCATCACAAAAAGACAACAGAATTCATCCGGATCCTTGTATGCTTTTTTGAAATCCTCCAAAGCATCTTCTGCAATCAATTTTCGTTGGACGAATTCGTCTATGTATGTGATGTAATAATTCCACTCAAGGTTCTTTTCTTCCTTGCCTAGAAATAACTGACCAATGGGTTGTTTTTCTTTAGAAATAGGAAAAATAGGAAAGTCTGAAAATCCCCTTGACTTGACCTGATAGGCAGCCTCTTTTAATACATCTGAGATTTTGACAAAGTCACTGGAAATAGTCCCCAAATATTTCCCGTTCAATTCGGGATCGTTGAAATCGGAAATCATGATTTGAGTGTTAAGCGTACAACATTTTCTACATGGTAGGTCTGAGGAAACATGTCCACAGGCTGAATTCGTTCCACTTGGTATTTTTCAGCAAGGAAAGCCACATCACGAGCTTGTGTGGCAGGATTACAGGAAACATAGACGATAGTTGGCGCTTCCAGGCGTAAAAGCATATTTACCACGTCCTGATGCATGCCTGCACGTGGAGGATCAGTAATGATGACATCAGGCTTTGCATGATTTGCTATAAAATCTTCATTTAGAATGTCCTTCATGTCTCCAGCGTAGAATAAGGTATTCTCTATTCCATTGATTTTGGAATTTAGCTTAGCATCCTCGATTGCAGCCTCTACATATTCTACCCCAATGACTTGCTTGGCCTTTTTTGCTACAAAATTGGCAATGGTGCCTGTCCCGGTATAGAGGTCATAGACCACTTCATCTCCTTTTAATTCGGCAAAATCCCTTGCAACTTTATATAACTCGTAGGCTTGTTTGGAATTGGTTTGATAAAATGATTTTGGGCCAACTCTGAATTTCAAACCCTCCATTTCTTCCTCTATATAAGGTAAGCCTGCATAGGTTACAAGTTCTAAATCGTGAAAAGTTTCATTGCCTTTTGTATTGATTACGTACAATAGGGAAGTGATTTTAGGGAATTTGGTTTTTAAAAACTCCATCACGAGAGGAATTGATTCAGGATCATTCTCTCCAAACTGCACAATCACCATCGTCTGCCCCGTACTGGTTGTTCGGATGATTAGGTTTCGTAGTAGCCCAACCTGATTACGGATATCATAAAAGCTCAACTGATTAGTCAAAGCAAATTCCCGTAGTGAATTTCGAACATCATTGGAAATTCCACCCTGCAAGTAACAATGTTCGATATCCACGATCTTATCAAACATTTTTGGGATATGGAATCCTAGTGCATTTCGTTCAAACTCTTCCCCAGAATTGATTTCTTCTCTTGTAAGCCACCTAGAATTTGAAAATGTAAAGTCGAGCTTGTTTCGATAATATTTTGTTTCTGATGAGCCTAGAATAGGTGCCACTTCAGGAATGGGAACTTTGGCAATTCGCTGAAATTGATCCACCACCTGCTGTCGCTTGTAGGTTTTTTGAAGGTCGTAATTGATGTGCTGCCACTTGCAACCTCCACAGACCCCAAAATGAGAGCAGAAAGGTTCGATTCGGTCTTTGGAGTATTCATGAAAATTAACGGCTTCTCCTTCCATAAAGGAGCTTTTTCCGCGAGTAATTCGTACATCAACCAGATCTCCCGGGGCCACATTGGAGACAAAAACAACCTTACCTTCATGATGTCCCACACATTTTCCTTCAGAAGCGATTCGCTCGATTAGAAGGTTGGTGATGACCTTATTCTTCATTTTTCTCGACATGGCTGCAAAATTAGGGAAAAAGAGGAGATGAAAAGAGACGAAACAGTTTTGAGTTTAGCTAGATGAGCTTTGAGAAAATTAAATCTTTAATTAATTTTTGAAATTCTTTCCCCTTCTTATAGGTAATGATGCAACACGTTTAAGATATGGCAGATACTTACCATCAGATTTTTGTTCATTTGATTTTTGCGGTAAAGGGTAGGAGAAGTCTATTAAAAAAAGAATTTAGGCAGGACTTTTTTAGGGTTTTATCATCAAAGGTCAAAAATCTCGGGCATTTTCCAATTATCGTGAACGGAATGTCCGATCATGTTCACTGTTTAATAGGTTTAAATCCTAATCAGAAATTATCAGATTTGGTAAGAGATTTGAAAACCAAATCAAACCAATTTTTAAGGGATAAGGATTGGGTGGCTGGAAGATTTGAATGGCAAACTGGATATGGAGCTTTTTCTTACTCAAAATCACAGATAAATACAGTTTATAAATACATTTTGAATCAAGAGGAGCACCATCGTAAATTATCATTTAAGCAAGAATACATTGGGTTTTTGAAAAAGTTTGAAATTGAATTCAAGGAAGACTATTTATTTGAGTTTTACCCTGAGGAATAATTCCAATTCATTTTCTTGATCGAATCGCTTCTCCGAAGCTCTTTTGACCATAACATCATTATTTCTACAATCAAAATGCTTCTCCGAAGCATTTTTTATCGTGCTCATTGAAATCACAATTGATTTTTTAAATCTAAAAAAGCGCCTGTGGCGCGTTCTGATTGTAGGATTTGGTTATAAATAAAAAATTTGAGTCCCGGAAGGGCGATTTGATTCAGATTCATCCTTTCCTTCCTAATCCCTATCTTTACCCAACAAATTTTATCCATGAAATTCAAAGACAAAGTTGTAATCATTACCGGTGCCACATCCGGAATCGGTGAAGCCTGTGCAGAGGTTTTTGGAAGGGAAGGAGCCAAATTGGCTATCACAGGAAGAAATTCAAATAAACTCGAGAAAACAGCCGAGAATCTTAAAGCTAAAGGCTTTGAGGTGCTACCTATCCTTGCTGATGCTTCTTCTGAAGCCGATAATCAGCGAATGGCAGAAGACACATTAAAGCATTACGGAAGGATTGATATTCTCATCAATAATGCAGGGATATCTATGCGCGCTTTGTTTCAGGATTTGGATTTGGAAGTTTTCCGAAAGGTGATGGATACAAATTTTTGGGGAACAGTCTATGCGACTAAGTTTTGCCTTCCAGCGATTTTGGAATCGAAAGGATCAATTATCGGCGTTTCTTCCATCAACGGTTATCGAGGAACTCCTGCCCGAACAGCCTACACGGCAAGTAAATACGCCATGAATGGATTTTTTGAAGCTCTTCGCACAGAGGTGATGAAAAAGGGAGTTCATGTCTTGGTTGTTGCTCCTGGATTTACAGCCTCCAATATTCGTAATACGGCTTTGACTGCCGATGGGACCTCTCAAGGGGAGTCTCCACGAGATGAATCAAAGATGATGACTTCTGAGGAGGTAGCGGAGCATATTTTGAAAGCTACCGTAAAACGAAAGAGAGATATTGTTTTGACTTCTCAGGGAAAATTAGCGGTGTTTTTGAATAAATGGATGCCGGGAATTCTCGACGGAATTGTCTATAATCAGATGGCAAAAGAAAAAGACTCGCCATTTAAATAAATGCCAGAATCGATATTCCAGACTTATCTCCATAGGCTGACAGACCTGTCTACCAAAAATAGGTCCTTGTATTTGCCTAAGCTGGAAGGAGCTGGAATGATCGATTTAATGAGTCTCGATTTTTTGAATGGAGAATCCTCCTTTGAAATTATTAGAAAACTGATTCAGGGGAAAAAGGAAATTCCAATCTTACCCGAATATGATCCTCGATTAGGGGAAGTAAACCAGCTTTCAAAATCATTGTCAAGATTAGCTTTTCGGGATCAAATGACCCAAGAAGAGACGGGAGAGCAAAGCCTTTACATAGCTTGGCTTTTTGCAGAGGGCAAATTGATAAACGGGCAAGTGGTGAGAGCTCCTTTGCTGCTCAAATCAATTCAACTAAAAAAAGACAAAGGCCAATGGAAACTTCAGATTCAAGGGAATTGGCAATGGAATCCAGCTTTTTTTCTTGCTTGGAGACAGGCAACCAAGCAGGACCTCTCCGAATCTTTATCTGATGATTTGCTGGAAAGCCTATCCAATGACTCTTTGGAGTTTCGAACCGCTCTTGCCCGCCTCATTCCAGAAAACCTAGCAATTCAAGTTCAGTCAAATTTATTGGAAGACCGACTGATTCCTTTTCCAAATTCCCAACTATCTCTAGATCAGCAACAGTTTTCAGAAGGGAAAATCAGCTTGAAACCCTACGCGGTTTTGGGTCAATTTGCTCAAAAAGGAAGCTTCCTTTTTTCTGATTATGAAAAGCTCCAAAACCAATTTCCAAGTGCAACTTTAGAGCATCTATTTCAGGACCTTTTTTCAACTGATCAACAAGAACCTGAAATCCGTGAGGAGAATCTTTTTCCTGTTTTTCCATTGGATGCCTCTCAGGAATTGGCTTTGACCAAAGTCCGTCAAGGAAAAAGTTTGGTGGTTCAAGGTCCTCCGGGAACAGGTAAATCACAGTTGATCGCCAATCTGGTTTCGGATTATATTGCTCGAGGGAAAAAGGTTCTGGTTGTATCTCAAAAGCGAGCAGCCTTGGACGTGGTTTATGAGCGGCTTGCGAAAATGGGTTTTGGACCTTTTTTGGCTCTTGTTCATGATTTTAAAGCTGACCAAAAATCCCTTTTTGAAAAAATCCGAACTCAAATTGAATCCATCGAGGAATACCAAAATCAAAATCGAGGAATAGATTCAATCCAATTGGAGCGGGAGCTTTTACAACTTTCTAAGACTATTTCGAGGTTGTCTGAGAAGTTTGAAGACTTGAGAAAAGCTCTTTTCAGCGATGAGGAAGCAGGAATTCCCGTCAAGGCATTGTACCTCGATGCAAGCGTTCAAGAATCGCATTTTTCGCATCAAAGCCTAACTCAAATGAATGCTGAGCAGGCAGGTAAATTTGAGCAGGATTTTAAGGTTTATGAGCAATACCAAGAAAAGTATAAAAAGAGCTTCTGGGGAAAAAGGGTCTCTTTTTCTCAAGTGCAGCCTTCAGATTTTTCTCTAATCGCCGAATCACTTCAAGCCTTGGATCAATTTCGATTGAGAATTCCAGAGATTTTTAAAGGGAAGCCAGTTTTTGAATTGATTTCGATTCAATGGAAGAATAATGATTTTGAAAAAAAGTTTCAGGAGCTTTTAAATACTTTCCAAAATTTACCCAACAAGGAGCATAGCTTCAAGTTGATTTTTGATCTCAAGCAAAAGGAAGTTTTACTCGATATTCGGTCAGTTCTCCTAAAGGCAAAGGAGGCATCAGAATCTTGGAAGTTTCCTTTGACCGAAAACCTTGAAATTCTCCAAAAAGAATTAGACAAAGCTTTACCTCAAAGTCAAAGCCTTTGGGGCAAATTAAAGATTCACTTTTCAAAAAATGATTTTCCGCATCTTTCCCAAATTTTGAATCAAGAGGGAATGAAATTTCAGACTGGAGTTTTAGAAGAAATTCAACAGGAATGTCAGTCAAGAATCGAAATTCAAAAGTCGATTCTGGATTTACCTGAAAGTCCTTTTTTCGAGCCTTCTGGGGATTTTTCCAAGGATTTGGAGCAAGTAGAAAAGTTGGCGAACTGGATTCATGCTTGGACTGAATTAAAAGCTATTCACAATTGGGCGAATTGGTCTTCGATGAGTTTTGCTGAATTTTCAGGGAATTTGAATTCTCTAGAAAACCTCAATCAGTCCATTCATTCTCAGATTGTTTCTTGGAAAACTTGGCTCAGTCTGGAACAAGTGCAAGAGATAATTTACCATGGATTAGTCTCCGTTTTTCCAGAAAATCAACTGAACTGGCCAAAGGTATTTTCGGAATTAAAGGCCTTTGATCAGTTTTTGGAAAATTGGGAATTCAAGGAATTAGGGTGTCAGCTTTACAATGATTTTTCGGATAGTAGTCTGGAAAGCCAACTTCAAGTTTTTTGGAATAGTTGGCGACTTGCTTGGATTGGATTATTAGAAGTAAAATATCCTGAATTAGCACAATTAGGTTCTTTGACCTTGGTTCAAGAAATGCACGAGCTAAAAGAATCCTTGATCAAAAAACGTCAAAATTCACAGCATCTGGCTTTGTTGAAAGTTCGGGAACAAGTCTGCGAACATCTGGAATATAACCGATTGGGTAATCGAATTACCTACCGGGAATTACATCATCAGGTTTCTAAGAAGCGACAAAGATGGCCAATTCGAAAACTGATTGAAGAATTGGGGGAAGAGGTTTTTAGAGTGATGCCCTGTTGGCTAGGAAGTCCTGAAACCATTTCTGCCGTTTTTCCTGATGAGCAGGTAGTGGATTTGGTGATTTTCGATGAGGCTTCCCAATGTCTGGTTGAGCGAGGACTTCCGGCCATGC
This sequence comes from Algoriphagus kandeliae, assembly GCF_004571135.1. Classification (GTDB taxonomy): domain Bacteria; phylum Bacteroidota; class Bacteroidia; order Cytophagales; family Cyclobacteriaceae; genus Algoriphagus; species Algoriphagus kandeliae. The sequence continues at coordinate 47,552 of NZ_SPSB01000003.1, read as the reverse complement.
TGAGAGGGAAGCAAGTGGTGATTGCCGGCGATTCCAAGCAGCTTCGTCCGTCAGATTTTTATCAGATTAAATGGGAAGGAGATGAAGAAGGATTGGAATATGAGGCGGAATCATTATTGGAATTGGCTTCTCATTTCTTTGAAAATCTCAATCTACGGGGACATTATCGATCAGCAGACCCAGGATTAATTTATTTTTCCAATTCTCATTTTTATGGAAATCGGTTGGAAACCTTACCGGATTATGTGACAGTCAAGGCTGGAAAAACTCCATTTTCTTGGGAAAAAGTGGAGGGGATTTGGGAGAATCAGGTGAATAGAATGGAGGCGGATGCAGTTTTGGAGCGAGTGAAAAAAATAAAATCAGAAAAGCCTAATGATAGCATTGGGGTCGTGACAGGGAATTATTTCCAAATGGAATTGATTCGTGAGACTCTTTGGGGTGCAGGAATTCAAGGTGAAGGAATCAAAATCAGGAATATTGAAAATGTACAAGGGGATGAGTTTGATCAGGTGATTTTGTCTTTGGGATATGCGCCGAATCGAGAAGGAAAACTCGTAACCAATTTTGGATTGTTGGGTAAATCCGGAGCTGAAAATCGCTTGAATGTAGCTATCACCCGTTCAAGAAAAATGCTTCATGTGATCAGTTCGATTGAACCTGAAGACTTTAGACCTAACCAATTGAAAAATCCCGGTTTGATTTTATTGCGTGAATTCTTGCATTGGATAAAAACACAAAGTACGGATCCAGATATTCCTACTCCTGAAATTTTTGCAAAAGGTTTTGAAATCGACTGGAGTTTGAAATCCAGGCTTGAAATGGAAGATTCTCATTATTCCCGAAAAATACCTTCAGCAGTCATGGATTTAATTTGGACTGATGAGCAGGGAAATCAAAAGGCTGTTTTGACAGATGATCAGCGATTTTTTGATGCGCCTACGGCAAAGGCGGCCATGGCTTATCATCCAATCTTGTTGGAGCAAAAAGGCTGGAAATGGGAGTGGATCTGGAGTCGAAGGTTCTGATTGTCTCAATTACATGTAGCCAACCAACTTATAAACCACTATCCCAATCCATTCTTTGAACAATTTGGTCCAATATTCCAATGAAAAAGGATCGGGAAATAGCAAGGAAGGGATGTCGTATTTGACATCATGAGAATAATAATCCACGGGAAATGTTTCAGTATTCAGACTGACTTTATCAAAACAGCCCTTCGCTCGGTACATGTGGAAAGCTGATGTAATCAATAGAAATTTCTGATTGGTATCGAATCCCTTTTGCTCTAAAAATTCCTTTGAAAACTGAGCGTTTTGAGCAGTATTTTTCGCTTGATCTTCAATTAGAATATCGGATTCCGGCATTCCTGTCATCATTAAAAATCGTTTGAGTAATTCAGCTTCCGTCTGAGAATTTACAGGATTGAGTCCCTGTCCGCCAGTTATAAGTATTTTTTTGATTTTTCCCATGCGATAGAGCTGGAGCGCATGGGTAATGCGGTCAGCACCTTTGTTGAAAAAAGTCCGATCATAAGCTGTTTTGCTCATGTTGGTGACTCCGGTGAGAACAATGCCTATTTCATGGTTTTCTATTTCTTCAAAAGACTTGAAATCAGGTTCCCAAGCCAATAAAGCCAAATTGGAAAGGAAAGGGTTGGTGAAAAAGAGCAACAAAACAATTCCCGTCCAAAGCATCTTTTTGCCCCATTTTCTTCGGATAAAGATTACACCACCAAGTATCAAAATCAGCACGATGGTCAGTGGCATAGCCAAAAAACTTAAAAACTGGGAGAGGTAGAAGAACATGGGTTTTAGCTTTTGGACAAAGAAAAGCCAGATGGACTTAATTTTCAAACTGGCTTTTTATAAATAGATAAACCTTTTATTTCTATTCACTCCGTTTCTTTATTCTAGTCATAAAGCTATTTTTATCCCATGCTTTCAGACCAGCCTAACCTATTGCCTTTATTGGAAAAACTTGCCGCTCAATTGGAGGGCAGTTTGCATTTTGACCGACTCACTAAAACGCTTTATGCCACCGATGCCTCTGTTTATCGGGAGATGCCTTTAGCAGTCGCTTTTCCGAAGTCTGAGTCGGATATCCAAAAGCTCATTCAATTTGCCACTGAGCACGGTACTTCCCTGATTCCCCGCACAGCGGGCACTTCGCTAGCTGGCCAATGCGTGGGGAACGGCATTGTCGTCGATGTCTCTAAGCATTTCACTCAGATTCTGGAATTCAATAAAGAAGAAAGATGGGTTCGAGTACAGCCTGGGGTTGTTCGGGATGAGTTGAATCGCTTTCTCAAGCCTCATGGTCTCTTTTTTAGCCCGATTACCTCTACGGCCAATAGGGCGATGATCGGAGGAATGGTGGGGAATAATTCTTCAGGGACCACTTCTATTGTCTATGGCGTGACTCGAGATAAGGTGATCTCTTTGAATACCATCCTCAGCGATGGTAAAAAGGTCGTCTTTGGAGAAATTACCCAAGACGATTTTGACCGAAAATGTGGGCAAAAAGACCTCGAAGGAAAGATATATCGTCAGATTTTTGACGAACTCAACAACCCTGAAATCAGGGAGGAAATCCATGCTCAATTCCCCAAAAAGTCCATCCATAGGCGTAATACAGGCTATGCGGTGGATGAACTGTTGAAAGCAGAATTTTTTGAAGGAAATGAGAAGTTCAACTTCTGTAAGCTATTAGCGGGTTCAGAAGGAACTTTGGCTTTCACAACTGAAATCAAAATTAGTTTGGACCCGCTTCCAGATCCAATCGATATTGTAGTGGCTGCTCATTTTGAGACGATTCATGAAAGTATGAAATCCTCTCAGGTTGCCATGAAGCACCCGGCTACAGCCGTGGAATTGATGGATAAAATCATTCTCGATTGCACGAAGGAAAGCATTGAATATTCCAAAAACCGCTATTTCGTAGAGGGAGATCCTGAGGCTATTTTAATGATTGAGTTTCGAGGAAAAACCATAGAGGAAGCGATGGCAAAAGGGGAGGCATTGATTGCTGATTTAAAAAAATCCGGCTTTGGATATGCGTACCCTATCATCGGTCCAGATAAAACCTCCTCGGCTTGGGCACTTCGATCAGCGGGTTTGGGGTTATTGGCAAATATTCCCGGTGATGCCAAAGCCGTGGCCTGTATTGAGGATACTGCAGTGGATATTGAGGACTTGGCAGATTACATAGCCGAAGTCGATGAAATGATGGAGGGCTTTAATCAAAAGCCGGTTCATTATGCGCATGCGGGAGCAGGGGAAATCCACCTTCGACCCATTTTAGATTTGAAAAAAATCGAGGACGTAGAGGACTTTTACAATATCTCACTTGCCTCTGCCAAACTGGTTAAAAAGTATCAAGGTTCCCTTTCCGGAGAACATGGAGACGGGCGAGTACGGGCGGCTTTTATTCCTTTGATGGTGGGAGAAAAGAATTACGAGCTTTTCCGCCGAATCAAGTACACCTGGGATCCGAAAAATATTTTCAACCCAGGAAAAATCGTAGATGCAGCTCCGATGAACAAATTCCTGCGTTATGAGCCTGGTATGAAAACGCCTGAGCAAAAGACGCTGATAGATTTTTCTAGTGTGGGTGGAATCCTCCGAATGGCTGAAAAATGCAATGGATCCGGAGATTGTAGGAAATTACCGGGTTCTGGAGGAACCATGTGTCCTTCTTACATGGCTACCCGAAATGAAAAGGACACAGTTCGAGGCAGGGCAAATACGCTTCGTGAATTCCTGACTTTGGATAAAAAAGAAAATGCTTTTGACCATCCTGAGATCAAAGAGGCTTTGGATTTGTGTTTGAGTTGCAAAGGATGCACGGCCGAATGTCCTTCCAATGTGGACATGGCAAGTATGAAAGCCGAATTCCTATACCAATACCAAAAAACCCATGGAGTTCCCCTTCGCTCAAAAGCATTTGCTTACATCAATGAATTGAATGAACTAGGCTCTAAAATGCCTGGAATCGCCAATTTCTTTCTGAAAAACTCGGTGACAGGTGGTTTGATGAAGTCTGTTTTGAATGTAGCTCCTAGCCGAAATCTTCCGGAAATCAGCCCGATCAGCTTGAGAAAATGGTATAAAAAGCATTATGCTTCTCTGGCTGGGTCAGCAAAAATCATCAAGTCGGTTTACTTTTTTGTAGATGAATTCACCAATCACAACGACACTCAAATAGGGATCAAAGCGATTTCGCTTTTTAAAAAGTTGGGCTATGAGGTCAAGATGGTTGACCATGAGGAAAGTGGCCGTTCTGCACTTTCTAAGGGTCTTTTGCCGAAAGCTAAAAAGCATGCAGAAGCTAATGTTAAGATCTTCGAAAAATTGATTGATGGTAATACGCCGTTGATAGGTTTGGAGCCGTCCGCTATTTTGAGTTTTCGGGATGAATATCCACGAATCGTTAGTCCGGATCTAGTTCCTGCAGCTAAGAAATTAAAATTCCATGTACAATTAATCGATGAGTTTTTGGGAAAAGAAGTGGCTGCTGGAAATATTAAGGCTGAGTCCTTTACCACCCAAGCCCAGCAAATCAAATTGCATGGACATTGTCATCAAAAGGCACTTTCTTCACTGACTTGGACGCAAAAAATACTTTCTCTACCAGTCAATTATTCAGTGGAAACCATTCCAAGTGGCTGCTGTGGAATGGCGGGTTCTTTTGGATATGAAAAAGAACACTTCGAAGTCTCTCAACAAGTGGGGGAATTGGTGCTATTTCCTGCTGTAAGAAATGCTAAAAAAGATACGTTGATTTCCGCGCCTGGGACTTCCTGTCGACATCAAATAGCAGACGGAACGGGACGAAAGGCCATGCATCCGGTAGAGATACTTTGGGAAGCGTTGATTAAATAAGATTGAAGTATTTAGTACCTAGTATCAAGAAGAATAGAGGGTTAACCGAAGTTTTTTCGGAGGACAAATTCTATGCAACGAGCAGCGAGTCTTGCAGTGGCATTGTCTTGATCAAATCTTGGATTGAGTTCCACTACATCCATGGAAATCAGTTTTTTGCTTTTTGCGATTAGATCAATGACTTTAAAAGCCAGTTCTGGGCTAAATCCCATAGGAGCAGGTGCAGATACTCCCGGTGCAAATGCTGAAGAAAATCCATCCAAATCTATGGTTAAGTAAATCTTATTGACTGAATCCATAAAAGCGACTAATTGCTCCTCAATGAACTCCCAGCTTTTGGATTGAATTTCTTCCATGGTGAAAAATTTAGCATGGACTGATTTGGCAGTCTCAAAAAGTGATTTCGGATTAGCGGCTTCCTGAATTCCCCAAGCCAAGTAATGAAAGTTTTGAGGATATTCCTGAGCCAATTGGAAAAAGGGAGAGCCTGAATGTCCCTTTCCCTGTGCCAAAGGTCTAAGGTCAAAATGTGCATCGAGATTGATGATGCCCAATTTTTCACCTTTTGGAATTAAGTATCCGAAAATGCCTTTTCCATGCGCATAGGCTAGATCATGTCCACCCCCTAGGAGAACCGGGAAATGCTGGCTTAGCAATAAAGAATGAACTGATTCGGTGATTTTTTCGTGGGTTAATTCCAAGTCGTTATTGAGGGTCAGGATGTTTCCATAATCAATGGCCGGAACTTCCTTTTGAAGGTGAAAAGCTGAGCTACCCCAGAATTTTCGGATTAAATCCGGTGCATCTTTTGTCCCAGGTCTTCCTTGATTTCTTCGAACTCCCACTTCACCGGGATATCCTAGAATCCCGATCTTTTTTCTCGGCTCATTTCGAAACTTCAAATCCGATTGAAAATCAAGCCATTGATACCAATACTCCTTTTCTTCTGATTTTCTCCCCAACCAATGTTGAGGGTCGGGATTTTGGTGAAGTGGATTCATGCTACAAATTAGAAATTTGATCGATAACCTGCTGTTCTACCAAATTTGGAAGCGTAACTTTTAATCCAGGGCTTCGCTCCATTTCCCGCTGGATTGCCTCCAGAGATCCTGAATTTCTTGCCCATGCCCTTCGTGCGATTCCATTGTTTACGTCATAGAAAAGCATTAATTCCAAACGCTTTTGTGCTTCTGAAGTACCGTCTAGTACCATTCCAAAACCTCCATTGATCACTTCACCCCAGCCAACTCCACCACCATTGTGAATAGAAACCCATGTAGCGCCTCTGAAACTATCTCCAATCACATTTTGGATGGCCATATCAGCAGTAAATCTGCTTCCATCATAAATATTGCTTGTCTCCCGATAAGGAGAATCTGTGCCACTTACATCGTGATGATCTCGTCCCAAAACAATAGGGGCTGAGATTTCTCCTGAGGCAATTGCTTTGTTAAAAGCTTTCGCAATTTTTATTCTTCCCTCTGCATCGGCGTAGAGAATTCTTGCTTGAGACCCTACCACCAATTGGTTTTTCTCTGCCTCTTCAATCCAAGTAATATTGTCTTGCATCTGCTGTTGGATCGAGGAAGGGGAATGGGATTTGATTTTCCGTAGGACATTTGCAGCGATTTGATCTGTTTTTCTTAGATCTTCCGGTTTTCCTGAAGTACATACCCAGCGAAAAGGACCAAAACCAAAATCAAAACACATAGGCCCCAAAATATCCTGCACGTAGCTTGGGTAGCGGAAATCGATTCCATTTTCTGCCATTACATCTGCCCCAGCTCGAGAAGCTTCTAATAGAAAGGCATTTCCGTAATCGAAGAAATAGGTTCCCTTTGCTGTATGGCGATTGATAGCAGCAGCATGACGGCGAAGGGATTCCTGAACAGCTTGTTTAAACTGCTCTGGGTTTTCAGCCATCATCTGATTGGATTCATCAAAGGAAAGACCTACAGGGTAATATCCTCCAGCCCATGGATTGTGTAATGAAGTCTGGTCCGAACCCAATTCTACAAAAATCCCCTCCTCATCAAATCGCTCCCAAACATCCACTATATTTCCCAAGTAGGCTATAGAAACAACTTCCTCCTTGGATTTTGCTTCCTTAACTCGGTTGACTAGGCCGTTTAAATCTTCAATCAATTCGTCTACCCATCCTTGTTGATGTCTTTTCAATGCGGCAGATGGGTTGACTTCTGCGCAGACGGTGATGCAATCTGCAATATTCCCGGCCTTTGGCTGAGCTCCACTCATCCCACCCAATCCAGCTGTCAGAAAAATTTTTCCTTTAGGACTTTCTCCTGGATTCAATTTTTTCCGAAAGGCATTCATGACCGTAATCGTAGTCCCATGAACAATGCCTTGAGGGCCAATATACATATAGGAACCAGCAGTCATTTGTCCATATTGGGTGACTCCAAGGGCATTGAATCGCTCCCAATCATCAGGTTTTGAATAGTTAGGAATCATCATGCCATTGGTGACAATCACTCTTGGCGCAATAGGAGACGATGGGAAAAGCCCCATGGGATGGCCCGAATACATATGGAGCGTTTGTTCCTCAGTCATTTCAGACAAATACTTCATTGTAATTAGATACTGAGCCCAGTTTTGAAATACAGCCCCATTCCCACCATAGGTGATTAATTCTTCAGGGTGTTGGGCCACGGCTGGATCCAAGTTATTTTGGATCATTAGCATAATCGCTGCTGCCTGTTTGGATTTTGCCGGATACTCTTGAATTGGGCGAGCATACATCGAGTAATCCGGTATAAATCGATACATATAGATCCGACCATACGCATGCAATTCGTCTACGAATTCCCTTGCCAATTCTTCATGCCATTTAGCAGGGAAATATCGTAAGGCGTTAATTATTGCCAGTTTTTTCTCCTCAGCAGATAAAATATCTTTTCTCTTAGGGGCATGAGAAAGGTTTGGATTCCGTCCCTTTTTTGGTGGAAGAGTTGATGGTATTCCTTGTATGATTTGGTCTTGAAAAGTCATGCTCGTTTTGTTATTTGACTAGAGTGCTGGCGATTTAGTCTTTCGATTTTCCAGTTACTTTTTTACCTGATTTCCAGACCATTTCCGGTTTCAATTTTCCTTGTTGGTAAAGAATTTCTCGATAATCAGAGGTGGGGAATAACACAAAATCAGCAAGTTGGCCTGCAGCTAATCTTCCTCGATCCTGCAATCCTAAAGCCGCCGCCGCACGGAAGGTGATACCCGCGAAAACTTCTGCAGTGCCGAGCTTTTCAAAAGTTGCCAATATGCTTGCCTGAGTTAATAAATCTCCCATCGGAGCCGAACCCGGATTCCAGTCTGAAGCAATGGCTAAGCTTCCTCCCCGATCCAAGATTTTTCTGGCAGGGGTGAAGCCACATCCCAAACCCAGACTCGCGCCTGGTAAAGCAACTGAAATTGTATTTGATTTGGCCAATAATTCAATTTCTTTTTCTCCCGAAGCTTCCAAATGGTCCGCTGAAATTGCTCCTAGTTTTACAGCAAGTGCTGAGCCCCCAACGGAAAATTGATCGGCATGAACTGTAATATCGAATCCCAATTCCTTAGCTTTTTGGAAATAGGGGATTACCTCCTCCGGTGAAAAAGCAGATTTTTCCACAAAGGCATCCACCCGCTTACAAAGCATTTGTTTCTGTAGAAGAGGTAGAAGTTTTTCTGTAATTTCTTTGATGTATTCCTCTTTGCTGCCTTCCCAGTCTTTCGGAAGAGTGTGGGCGGCCAAACAAGTTGGAATCAAGTCTGCAGCTATTCGATTGTTGGCTTTTTGGATGGCACTGAGCATTTTTATTTCCTCCGAAATAGAAAGTCCATAGCCACTTTTTACCTCAATGGTGGTAACTCCCTCCGCAAGATGTCGCTCTGCCCTAGATTGAGTGACTTTTGCCAAATCGTTTGCCGATAAGGCTCTTGTTTCTTTTACGGTATCCCAAATTCCGCCTCCCGATTCTGCGATTTCCAAATAGCTTTTTCCTTCATTTCGCATAGCAAAATCCTTCGCCCTGCTTCCTCCAAAACAGATGTGGGTATGGCAATCGACCAATCCCGGAAGAGCTACATAATTTCCCTCAATGTATTTTCTGGCGGTTTCATTCCAATCAACTTTCTTTCGAAGGCTCTCATAACTTCCAACTTCCAGGATTTGATCATCCTTAATCCATATTCCTGCATGAGGTATTATTTCCAATTGTTCATCAGAAATAGCTCCTTTTAACGGCAGGTTATTTAAGGTGATTAATTGAGAAATCGGTCCGATTAATTGTTGGTTTTTCATGGCTCAGCTTTAATTAAAAATCAAATTTTTCTGTCCAAGGCGTCTGGTAAGGAAGGTTTTTTTCTTTTGCCAGGCTATTAGCAAGCTTGACCAACTCACCATTTTGAATTAGTTGAATTGCTTCCTCCATATCTTCAGACATGATTCTATCCTCTGTGATAGGTTGGATGCGTGATCTTACAAATTCATAAATTTTTTGAAGAATTGGCCCTGATTTTAAAGGTTGATGAAAATCCATCGCCTGAACAGCATAAAAAAGCTCGATTCCCAGGATTTTCTCTACATTTTCTAATACCCGCAGTGCCTTCCTTCCTCCAATACTCCCCATACTGACATGATCTTCTTGTCCCAAAGAAGTGGGGATAGAGTCTGCTGAAGCTGGAAAACAGAGGCTTTTATTTTCTGATGCCAAAGCTGCGGTGGTGTACTGAGGTATCATCAACCCTGAATTTAGGCCAGTTTCTTTAAGCAATAATTTCGGTACACCCGGGGTATCGCCTTCGATGGATAGATAAATTCGACGGTCTGAAATATTTCCGATTTCAGAAATGGCTAAACAGGCATAGTCAAATGTTAATGCAATGGGCTGTCCGTGGAAATTACCTCCAGAAATCGTGTGATCCTCTGTGAAAACGACAGGGTTATCAGTCACAGAATTGATTTCAATTTCGAGGGTTTCCTTCAAGTGCAGCCAAGCATTCCAACTAGCACCATGTACTTGAGGAATGCATCGAAGGGAATAAGGGTCTTGAACTCGAGTGCAGTTTAAATGAGAAACTACGATTTCAGAACCGACCAATAAATTGGCTATAGTTTGTGCAACGTGCTGGTTTCCTGCAAATGGTCGTAGCTTATGGAGATCGGAGGAGAAAGGTTTGGCAGAGCCCATCAATCCTTCAATCATCAAGGCCCCGGTAAGGGATGCATTATTCAGAAGGTTATGAAACTTTTCTACAATTCGAACACCATGGGCTGCCATAAATTGGGTTCCGTTAATCAAGGCCAATCCTTCCTTGGGCCCCAATGCTAAAGCAGTCTTATTGAATTGGCGAAGTACTTTCTCAGTAGCATGTATTTTTCCTTCAAAATAAACTTTTCCATGTCCGATTAAAGGGAGAAATAAATGGGAGAGTGGAGCCAAATCTCCTGAGGCACCTACGGATCCTTGGCTGGGAACGAGAGGGATGATTTCATGTTCGAGCATCCAATGAATCCGCTCCAAAGTTTCTAATCGAACTCCAGAAAATCCCTGAGCTAATGCATGGATTTTTAAAACCATCATCAACTTACTGATTTCCTGATCAATTGGATCACCTACGCCTACTGCATGACTTTTTAGCAAGTTTTCTTGCAAGGTAGTGGTTTGCTCAGGAGAAATGATGCTAGTACATAGCGGACCAAAGCCAGTATTGATTCCATAAACCGCTTTATCTCCTTGAGCAATTTTAGCTACTGCCTCTGAAGAATTTTTAACCTTTTCTATTGTTTCAGGGCTAAAATCACCCCGTATTTCTTTTCTGGCTAGTTTTAAAGCGATGGATGCAGTTAAATGATCTTGGCCGTAATAAAATGTATTCATCAGTGTATATGGAAGGAAATACTTTTTCTATTTTGTTGATTTTCAAGGATTTGGATTGATCCTCAGTCCTCATCAAAGATAGAGTTTTACATTGATGCTTTTTGATACTATTTTTATCAATAATTAATAATCTGTAGTTATCAATGGAACTTCGACATTTACACTATTTCCAAGCTGTGGCAGAGGAATTGAACTATCGAAAAGCAGCTGAGCGCCTCTTTATTTCCCAACCGGGCCTAAGTCGTCAGATCAAGCAATTAGAGCAAGAATTGGGAGTACAACTTTTTGAGCGGGATAAAAAACATGTGGCATGTACTGCTGCAGGGAACTACTTGAAGGAAGAAGTTGCCTTTGTGCTCAACCATCTTGAAAATGTAAAACATCAACTTCAGGAGATTTCGCAGGGGAAAATCGGAGAATTACGAATTGGATTTTTGGGATCTGCCTCTAATCGAGTGATCCCTGATATTCTGAGTCGGTTGAATGCTGAGCAATCATTGATTTCCACCAGTTTGGAGGAATTGAGCAATCAAGTCCAAGTGGAAATGATTCAGAAGGACAAGTTGGATTTGGGCTTCGTTCGATTAGCGACAGTTCCTCAGGATTTGCAGATGAAGGCGGTTTTCAGGGATAGTTTTTCCTTGGTAGTTCCTTCGGAGCATCCGATTCATCCTGATAAATTTGATTCTTTAAGTCAGTTTGCGGAAGAATCATTTATACTTTTTTCTTCAGATTATTCGAATCACTATTATGAACAAATCATGGGGATTTTCCGGGAAGCTGGTTTTAATCCTCGGGTCAAACATAAATCCGTTCATGCCTTGACAATTTTTCGATTGGTAGAAAATGGATTGGGAGTGGCGATTATACCAACCTCCCTCAAAGAGGGATATAATTTGAATGTTCGATTCATGGAGATTCCCGGGATTCCTCAATTCACAGAGCTATCTGTAATTTGGAAACCAACCAATAGAAATCCAGCTTTGAGAAAAGTGCTAGCCTTGATTTGATTGTTTGGAAAAATTTCAAACCGGTGTATTATTCCCTTATTTTAGCTCAAATCAAAGAATGTCGGGTAAATGTCGGGTTAATTCCGCCTCAATTTCGCCCTTTTGCAAATTCATATCTGAGAAATTGCCATGGTTAAATCAAAAAACTATTACAAAATGAAACAACCAGAATTAGGCAAAAAAATCTCTGAGATGAGAAAGGCCAAAGGAATGACCCAAGAAGAGTTGGTCGAAAAGTGTAATCTAAATGTCCGAACCATTCAAAGAATCGAAGCAGGTGAAGTTACGCCAAGGTCTTACACGGTTAAGGCCTTGTTCGAGGCTTTGGGTTTTCAAGGAACTGAATTAGAATTAGGGGATGAAAAAAGGTTTAAAAGCCATTCTTTCATCTATTTAGGAATTGCTGCCGGATTGGTTTATTTCTTCTCATCCATTTTTGAAATTGGATTTGAATTGGAATTTATCGGGGGCAAAGAGGAAATCAGTAGAAATGCTTTTTCAATGATAAAAGTTTTCACTTATCTGGGTCACATCCTTTTTATGCTGGCCTGGCTAAAGCTCGCTCAGTTTTTTTCAAACTCTTTCCTAAAGATTGGTGCTTGGGTGATGATAGCTGCCAATATCGTGTGGTTTTTAGCAGATATTATTGCTTTGCAGACAGATTTGTTAAGTCTAGGAGACTATTATATGGTCAAATTGAGCTCTTTCGGTCTTTTTTATGTCTTATTAGGGATGGCATTTACGGCTTTTAAAAATCGTTTTTCTACCATTCCATTAATCGTTGGAGTTCTTACCATAATTGGCGGAATGCTCATGTTCACTGGTATTGCAGCTTTTTTGAGTTTGATTCCTCTGACTTTAGCAGAAATTGGGCAGATCGGATTGATGATTTATTTGATTACAAAAATCGGGGGTAAGGATACCCCCGAATCTTCTTCTTCGGCATCAGAATTTTAAGATGAATTCCTGAAGATTTTCTGAGCGTTCCAATTGGATTTTTTTACGCAATCTATATCGAGCAATTTCCACCCCTCGAATAGTAATATTCATCAAATTGGCGATTTCCTTCGAAGAAAGATTCATCCTTAGATAGGCGCTCAGCTTGATCTCTTGAGGACTCAAATCAGGATATGCCGTTTTGAATCTACTCATGAAGTCACCATGAACTTCATCGAAGTGCATTTCAAACTGTTCCCAATCCTTATCACCGGCAATATTTTTTTCTATGCTTTGAATGATCTTATTGATTTCGTTTTTGACCTCTTGGTTTTTGCTCTTTTTGATGATGGTGTTCAAATGAGATTTGGTCTGAACGATAAACCCATTCTTATTGATCAAATGCATGGTAGCAGAAGCAAGCTCCTTGTTTTTGCTTTGAATTTCTGATTTGAGCTTTTCTGTTTTGAGGCGCTCAATTTCCTGTTTTGATGTTTTGAGGTCCTTTTCTTTTTGCTGAATGACCTTCGTCTGAGCAGCTTTGATTTGAGCGGCTTCTTTTTTCATCCGCTTATCGAGATACTTGACAAGTAAGTATAAAAGGAGAATACCAAGAATCGTGTAAAGCAAGTAGGCGATTGTGCTTCTGTACCAAGGTGGAAGAACTTTGAAGGAATAGCGATCTTCTTCAGAAATCTCCCCATAAATATTTTTGCTTCGCACATGGAAGGTGTAATTACCCTCTCTTAAATTGGTGTAGGCCTTATCTCTCTTAGTAGTCCATTCTCCATACCCATCTTCCAGTCCTTCCAGCCAAAACTGAAATTGGGTGGTGTTTTCATTGTTTGGAATGGGATTGCTGGCTTCGAATCTCAAATTAGCATGTTGATACGGTATAACTGGAAAATCTTCCCTTGTTTGGGGGTTTTCAATAGTATCGATTCTAAAATAATTTCCCTGAGAAATCAAAGAATCTGAAGCACCGGTCACGTAAACAGACCGGATCAAAGTCGGGTAGGAGATAGAAGGATTAAAGTTTTTATCTAGTTTGTACCATATAAATCCCTCATTAGCAGCAAATAACACTTCGTTAGCTCGGATGAGAGATATTTTCTGAAGATCATCATTTAGGAAAGGTTTGATCTTATTGAATATTTGATAGTTTTTGGTGTAGGTCCCATTGATTTGCTTTTCCAACACACCTACTTCTTTTTCTCCTAAGTAGAAAATATTTCCCAAAGGATCTTCGATTATGCTTGTAGCTAGAAAATCTGGCTCAAAATACCGTTCAAAATTGGGATCCTTTTCGAATTTATCTTGATCCTGATTATAGCGATACAATCCATATTCGGTGGAAAAGACTAGTTCATTATTTAGCTTCCAAACCGAATTCAAAAGTGTAGTGGGTAACCCAGATTCATTTCCATAGTATTGGTAACTGACAGAGTCCAAAGACTCATTCAGTTTTAATCGATAAATGCCCTTATATCCATGAGCCATCCAAATGTCTCCATTGCTATCCTGTTCGATTAAGCGAGAGGATTCATCAAAACCTTTCAGTTTTCGGAGAAACCGAACCGAATTATTTTTGATTTCAAAAAGTAAAATGCCGCTATAACTTCCACTGATGATGAGTTCTGGATGATCTTTTAGAGGCTGGAAATTCCAGATTCCAGTGGGGCCTCCTATGAAGCTTGCCTTTCCGTTTTCGATTAAGAATGCCCCATCATTTTGAGCGGAAAGAAGCTTATTTTGAATTTGGGTGATTTGGTAAACTTGGCCCGTTCCTCCTTCTAAAGGCGTGATTTCGTTGGTGGTATTTGGATCAAATTCTTCTACAAAAAGACCATAATTCGTTCCATAATATATTTTCTGATCTTTCAAGAATGCATCATATCCTGTTCCCGGAAGTCCTGAAAATTGATCTATAAGGCGGAAAGGAAGGCTAAGTTCTAGAAGGGTGATTCCATTATTGTGCCCGATCCAGAGATTTCCCGAAATGTCTTCAAATAGGGATAAAATGGAATTGTTCCTCAACCCATTTTCCTTATTCATTTCTAATAAATTCTCCCCGTTTTGATTAAAAATAAATAGTCCGTGTCGCTGTGTACCAATCGCGATATTTCCATTTTTTAGAAGCTTGGCTTCATTGATTTGAACTCCTTGAGGAAGTTTGGCCAGCCAAGGTCTTATTTCGTTTCCTGCGATTTCGAAAATGCCTTGATTGCGGGAAAAGGCTAGGTGACTGTTATTTGAAAGAGAAATAAATCCCGCCAAAAGCTTATCAGCAAAGAAATCCCCACTCTTTAGAGAAAGGAGATCCTGATTTTCTAAAAAGAGCAACCCGTTTTCTTTTTGGTTTACATAGAGATTGTTATTTGCGAGGTGGAAACTTTCAAAATCCTCCTCTCGATCGATAATTGAAACAAGTTCCTGATTTTTATCAAAAAGAAATAGTTCATCAAAAGTACAGAAGATTACGAGGTCTCTTATAAAATAGATTTTCCATATCTCTTCTAGGTTTTTGCTTGTTTCGGGAAGTTTTTGAGACAAGGAATGGTAGGTGAGATATCCCTTTTGATCAGGCTTAAAAAATCCAAATTCTGCTTGGCCGGACACATAAATGTTGCCAGTTTCATCTATAGCTACGTCTCGAATTTTAGTACTATTCGGTAAGGAATAGCGTCTCCATTCCGATCCATCATATTCCAAAAGTCCAAAATTGTTGGCGACATAAATTAAACCGGAGGTGCTTTGGGTGAAAGCAAAATTTTGAATCCCACCTTGATATTCAATGGTGGAGTAGAATTTTGAAAATGGGAGTCCGGGGGCTTGCGCTACAACTTGCCAGCTATAAACAAAAAATAGAAAACTGATGAGCCATTGTCTCATAGATCAATCAAATTGGGTTCAGGTATTAAATATAATCAGCTTGATGTGGGTCCTATAATTATAAGCAGTGTTTTTTTGAAATAGAAGGGAGGTCTATTTGCTCATGGAGGCCATTTTTTATTTTTCTGATAATTTTTTGTGAAATTGTTTCGGAGTACTTGATGTAGTTTTCTGTAGCTAGATGTTTTGATAGTTTTAAGAATAGATGCATTATGAATTGTATCTTTCTAAGAATGGATTATTAAAAATCGTCTAGTTAAAATTAAAATAGAATTCTCTCGGTGAAATCGGGATGTATAAATTAGACCTAAATGCCTAACCCAAAATACTATGACAAACAGGCAATCCTACACGGTTAGAATTTCTCTAATCGTAGCCCTTGGTGGATTTCTAATGGGCTTTGATGCCTCCGTTATCTCAGGAGTAGTCAAGTTTATTGAGACAGAATTTGACTTGACTAAGTTGGAATTGGGATGGTCTGTGGCCTCCCTTACTTTGACAGCTACTTTAGCTATGATCGTATCCGGGCCTTTGAGTGATCGCTATGGTAGGCGAAAAGTTCTACAGTTAGCCGCTATTCTGTATGCGGTAAGTGCGTTTGGTTCTGCCATAGCTCCGGATTTTTTGACTTTAGTGATTGCACGTATGATAGGAGGCTTCGGTGTGGGAGCATCCTTGATTTTGGCTCCTATGTATATTGCTGAAATCGCCCCGCCTGCCATGAGAGGAAGGTTGGTTTCCTTCAATCAATTGAATATTGTGATCGGTATCTCTGTCGCATTTTTCACCAATTATCTGATTTTGCAATTAGGAGATTCTCAATCTGATTGGGCTTTAGCTTTGGGTTTTGAAAAGTGGAACTGGAGATGGATGCTAGGGCTAGAATTTTTACCTGCCGTCTTGTTTTATATAGGATTATTTTTTGTCCCCAAAAGTCCGCGTTGGTTGGTAATGAAAGGTCAGACCGATCAAGCTTTGTTGATAATGAATCAATTCACTGATTTGGAAGATTCTCAAAAACAAATCAACGATGCGATTCGAAGCATTCATGAGGAAAAGGATAAGGAAAAGGTCAAACTGACCGAATTTTTCAAACCTGCCTATCGATTGGTGCTGATTATCGGGGTAGTGGTCGCAATCCTTCAGCAAATCACCGGAATCAATTCTGTCTTTTTTTATGCTCCTATGATTTTTGAGCAATCGGGAATCGGGACAGATGCTTCCTTTATTCAAGCAATTCTGGTTGGTCTGACCAATTTGGTATTTACGGTATTGGCCATTTTGTTCATTGATAGATTAGGGAGGAAACCTTTGTTATTGTTCGGCCTCGCAGGGATCGCTGTTTGTATGGGATTATTGGCTTATGGCTTTGGCGATGCGACCTATCAACTTACTGCCGATTCTGTGAAAAACCTTCCTCAAGAGATTAATCAAGAAAGCTTGGTGCCAATGATCGGAAATGTATTCGATGACGATGTAAGTTTCAAGGAAGCGATTAGAGAAAGCTTGGGAGAAAAAGATGCCCTGACCTTTGAATCGAATTTGATCACGGCAGCTATACAAATGAATCCAACACTGATCCTTGTAGGGATATTAGGTTTTGTAGCCTCTTTTGCCATTTCAATAGGTCCTGTGATGTGGGTGTTGTTTTCTGAACTTTTCCCAATCAAAATCAAAGGAGCGGCTATTTCCTTTGTGGGCTTTATCAATTCATTGATCAGTTATTTGGTTCAGCAGTTTTTCCCTTGGCAATTGGATACAATGGGGATAAGCAACACCTTCATGATCTATGGACTCTTTGCAGCGGTAGGATTCTTCTTTGTGATATGGATGGTGCCCGAAACCAAAAACAAGTCTTTGGAAGAACTTGAGGCAATTTTGATTAAAAAATAATTCAAGTAGGATATAAGGAATGCCTTAATCAATGAAAAGCAAAGTAGTTTGGATTGATTTCCCTAAGATCAATTCAGCCCAAAGAAAAGAATTACTCAATATTCTCAAAAAGAATAGAGATTATTGGTTTTTCAGATAATTCAAAATCTCTGCCTTTACAGATTTTAGGATTTCGGCATTTTTGGAACTTTCGGTTTCGATTTCCAGAATTTTTGGTTTGCTACTTGGCTCATAAAAGTCTTTTAATGCTCGTTCCAATTCAGGAAAGCTTTTGGCAAAGGAATACTGAAACTCATGTTCCTCTGCCAAAAACTTAGCAGTCAGAGCCTGATGAGTTTCAAAATATTCTTCAAGCTCTGGCTGTTCTTTTGGACCTTCGATTAATCTGAAAATACCGCCTGCATGATTGTTTAGAAGGATAATTCTAAGATTTGGCGTTTCGTAATTATTCCAAAAAGCATTTCTATCATAAAAGAATGCCAAATCCCCGGTTATAATCGTGACAAATTCAGAAGTGGTCAGGGCGCAACCAACTGCCGTGCTATTAGTTCCATCTATCCCACTCGTACCTCTGTTGCAGATGATTTCTTGACTTCGCTTGCCTAAAAAATTTACATACCTCACTGCCATGGAATTGGCAAGGTGAATTTTTGACGAAGTAGGAATTAAGGGAAGAATTTTATGTAAAACAGGATATTCTCCAAAGTCTGTAGATTCCAATGTTGTTGGTAGCTTTTCTTGAACTTTCTTCTCAAAATTCTGCCAGCTTTCCAAGTAGTCTTTATTTTGAGAGGGTAGATTTTCCACCAACCAATTCAAGAAATAAGCTGGCTCACAATCCAATATTTTATTCAAGTGCTGAAATGTGTCCTTGACTCCTTCGTGAGCTTGGATATGCCAATGAGATACCTGCTGATTTCGAAGAAATAGTTTCAGAGACTTTGAAATCAATGATTTCCCAAAAGTGATTACCAGATCTGGTTTGAGCTTTTCATTTATGCTTGAATTTCCTAACCAATGATCATGGAAAGTAATGCTTCCTTCCACCTGAAGGTTTGAAATGCAATCCGAAACAACTACGGTATTTTTCTTCTGAATCAGTTGTTCCAATGCAAATTGATAAGATGGATTTGGTTTTTGTTGGCCGGGAACGATTAAGATTCTACTGAAATCAGTCAGACTCTTTTGAAGCCTTTGAAGTGAATTTTCAGAAAGTTGTTTTATCCCTCTTTCTTGATCAAATACATGTAATTCGGAAGATGGAATTAATCCCTCGCCTTTCTTCGGATAAAAAGGTTCGCGTAGGGGAATATTGATATGTATAGGTCCTTGAGGACCACTCTTGGAGAGATTAATTGCCTCATTGACGATGCGATGTGCGTACCACAATTGGTCATTTGTCTCGAAACTGTCCGGGAATTGGAAAAACTTTTTAACATGTTTGCCATATACCTCTGGCTGGAAAATCGTCTGACCATCCCATTGGTCTATCCACTCCGGCGGTCTGTCTGCTGTTAGAATTAGAAGAGGTGCCTCCTGAAAATAAGCTTCAGCGATTGCCGGAAAATAATTCAATGCTGCCGAACCTGAGGTACAAACCAATACAACGGGTTCCTCCAACTGTTGAGCCATTCCCAAGGCAACAAATGCCGCTGAGCGTTCATCTGAAATTGTTCGAGTTGTAATTTCCGGATGCCTTGCAAAGGCGATGGTCAATGGGGCACAACGGGAGCCAGGTGATAAAATGGCATTTTTGACACCCTTTTTTGCACAAATGGCAACTAAATCAACGATTGCTTGAATGCTCACAGTTGTGGCTTTTGAATAAACTTACCGATAATATTGCATTTCAGCTCAGTTTCTTCCCATTCCTTTTCTGGGTCGGAATCTTCTGTAACTCCTGCCCCTGCATAGAGAGTGATAAACTGATCTGAAAAAGAGGCGGTACGCAGATTAACAAAAATGGATGTTTTCTTCTCGATGTTTACCGGACCAATAAACCCTGCAAAAAACTTCCTATCAAAGCCTTCATAATTTTTGAGGAAATCGTGGGCTTCCTTTCTTGGCATACCGCATACTGCGGAAGTTGGGTGAAGCAGCTGGAGCATTACAGATCCAAGCTGTGGAAAATTAGTTTCCTTCATATTCACCCGAAAATCCGAACGTAGGTGTAGAAGATTTCCTGCCAAGACAGTTTTTGGACCATGCTCCTCGTATTCCCGCAGTCGAATTTTCTTAAAGCAGTCCACAATATAGCGGCTTACTAATGCCTGCTCCTCGATTTCTTTTTGGGTCCAAGCGGCTGCTTTCAAAGGATTTTCACCCTTCGCGGCCTGAGTTCCGGCTAAGGACATGGTATAAAACCAATCCTCCTTCGTTTCAATCAAAATTTCTGGACTGGCACCCATCCAAGTTCCGATGCCTGGAAGATGGAAGAAATTCACAAATGAGTTAGGGTAAGACTTGAGAAGGCTTAATAGGCTTTTGGCTAGATCAAAATCCTCCGGAATAGGAAGAATTTTGGTTCGTGCTGGTACCACCTTTTCCAAATAACCTTCTTGGATAGCAGAAATGCTTTTTTCGACTAAGTCCAGGAAATTTGACTTGGATGTTCCGTCATGTTCTGATGAACTTGTTTGTGGATTTTCCAGATTAAATGCTTGAACAATTTCCTTTTTGTCCAAAGTTTGACTGAATTGATGCATCCAATCCGGAAGTTGGATAGGCTCGTCTTTTTGCTCCAAAGGAATTTTGAAATATTCCTTAGCTTCTATGAAAAAGGCTTTTTGATCTTCCTGATCTTCAAAAGGGTGGATGATAAATCCAGCTTTCGATTCCTCTAGGTTTAAGTCAACTCTTCTGACCTCTTTTTGGTCATCAAAGGTCAATTCCAACTCAGAGGAATGCGGTTTCCGCCAAAGGGCAAATGAACCCCCAAACTGGAAGCCTGCAGAGAGAATTCGCTGCAAGGTCTCATATTGTGAAAGTGATTTGGCTTCTAGTGATTCGATCATTTTTTATCCAAAATCGCCATCGTTATTCTGCTGACACAGCAGAGGGATTCATTTTCGTTATAAATTTTAATTTCCCAAACTTGAGTACTTCTTCCTGCATGGACAGGTGAGACTACTCCTTTGACCAAACCTGAGCGCACTGATTTTAGGTGGTTGGCATTAATCTCCAACCCTACACAGGTTTGTTTTGTTGGATCAATTGTCAAAGAAGCCGCAACACTTCCCAAAGTCTCCGCAAGTACTACATTTGCTCCCCCGTGTAACAAGCCCATGGGTTGTTTGGTTCTGTCATCCACTGGCATAGTAGCCGTCAAGGAATCGTCTCCGATATCAGTAAATTTAATTCCAAGATGACTGACCATTGTTCCCTCGCTGCTTTTGTTTAATTGTTCTAGGGAAGGCTTTGATTGAAAAATCATGAATATTTTTGGGAATTGTTTTTATTTGAGCTTGGACAAAAATATAGAAAATGCTTCGAAAAAAAATTTATTTAGTAAGGCACGGACAAACTGACTTTAATCTAAGAGGGGTAGTGCAGGGGAGTGGTATAGATGCCCCAATAAATGAGAAAGGCAGAGCCCAGGCTCAGGCTTTTTTTGAAGCATACCAGCATGTAGAATTTGACCAGATTTACCACACAGCCCTTATTCGGACCCGGCAATCCATTGAAAAATTCATAGCCAAGGGAACACCCACCGAGGCTTTGGCCGAGCTGAATGAGATTTCATGGGGTGAATATGAAGGCACTCCTATGACTCCCCAAGAAAACGAATACTATAAGCACATGCTTCACCAATGGCAAATGGGAAATTTGGACTATGCGATTGCAGGTGGCGAAAGTCCTAATCAAGTGGCTGTTCGGATGAGACGTGGAATAGAGAAGATTTTAAAGGGTCCGGGAGAAACTGTCCTTGTCTGCATGCATGGTAGAGCTATGCGTATTTTTCTCAGCATCATTTTCAAGTATGATTTGAGATACATGGATCAATTCGAACACAGCAACTTGTGTCTGTATCTAATCGAGCAAGTAGGGGATGAAACTTTTGTTTTGCGAAAAGGAAATGATAGAGCCCACCTTAAAGAGCTGTAGATTCTTTTTTCTCTTTTTTGTGATTTTCGGCTTCATGAAGACTCAAGTAGCTATTGAGTAAAGCCTTATTTTCTGTTAGGTCAAAAAGTCGAAATGCGATTTGCTGTAATTGGATGGATTCCTCCTTGTTGATTTGGATTAAAAAATCTCCTAAAAAGCATTCATCAAAATCACAAGCAGGGATCTCAATCAGAAGCGCCAATTCAGAGTTTCCTTCATAGATTTTTGTGTCATAGTAGGAAAATTGAGCTTCAATCGATTTTAAATTTATATTATTTTGCTTTAGCTCCTGGGACTTAAAAAGGATCAAAAAGGTCTTAGCAGTTGGATTTTCAGCAAAAACCTGAAAATTGATCAAGGAAAATAAGATGATTGCCAAAATCCTGCCCATGCATTCAATATAGGAATTATATGCTAGGGAAAACAGGTTTAGATCAAAAAATAAACCCCAACAAAATTGCTGGGGTTTGTATTTGTTTAAGCTTTCGCTGTTCGCTTCTTTTTTGGCTTTTCTTCTACTACTTCATCTTCCACACCTGCCAAGATTCTACCACAGTGTTCGCAGACGATTAGTTTTTTCTTCTCTCGAATATCTGCTTGTCTTTGTGGTGGTACTGTGTTGAAACATCCGCCACACGCTCCTCTTTTAACCATTACAACTGCCAAACCGTTTCTGGCATTTGCTCTGATCTTTTCATAGGACTTATACAAGCGCTCTTCCACCTTCTTGATGGCCTTTTCACGATCAGCTCTTAGTTTTGCTTCTTCAGCTTCACTTTCAGCTACGATGGTAGAAAGTTCATCTTTTTTAAGATCCAGATCCTTTTGGCGGTCGTCCATTACTGCCTTCAAGTCATCCAAGTCCAACTTCTTCTGGTCAATTTTTGCACCAGCTTCAGCGATTTTCTTTTTGGCAACTTGGATTTCTAAATCCTGAAGTTCCAATTCTTTAGTGATCGCGTCATATTCCCGATTGTTCCGAACATTCATTTGCTGATCTTGATACTTCTTGATCAGTTTTTCGGAATCTTTGATGCTTTCTTTTAGGTTTTTGATATCCTCTTCGTAGGATTCAATTTCCTTTTGAAATTTATCAAGACGGGTTTCGTAGCCAGCTATTTCATCTTCAAGGTCTTGAACTTCCTCAGGAAGGGCTCCTCTGACTTTGACGATGGCGTCAAGCTTAGAATCTATCTGCTGTAAATTGAAAATAGCGTCGAGTTTTTGTGCTACTGTACTTTCCATGTACTATCTGTAGGATGTGGGATTTGTAACTACTTTTGTCAAATAGAGTGCAATATTAGGAAAATTTTGCGACAATAAATCCGCTAGCAATTCTTTTGTGAAAATTTCACTTTCATAATGCCCAATATCGCATAAAATCAATCTTCCTTCTGCATCAAAAAACTCATGGTATTTCACATCGGCTGTGACAAAGGCATCTGCCCCTTGACGTTTGGCATCATTCAGTAAAAAAATCCCTGCACCTCCACACACGGCGACTTTTTGGACTTTTTTACCTCTCAAAGCAGTATGCTTCACGATGTGGAGATTCATTTTCTCTTTCAAATAATCCAAGAAGTCCAGTTCATCAATAGAATCAGGCAATTCACCAATCATACCGGCACCGACCTCTTGATTTTCATTTTCTAGTTCTTGTAGGTAATAAGCTACTTCCTCGTAAGGATGAACTTTTTTCATGGCCTGTAAAATTGCACCGCTCAAGTGCTTGGGCAAAATCACTTCGGCTCTAACCTCAGATTCATAGGAAGGAACGCCTCGTTGTCCCAAATGAGGGTTGGAAGATTCAGAAGGGGTAAAAGTTCCCATGCCCTTGATTTGAAATGAACAGTCTTTGTATTCTCCGATTTGACCTGCTCCTGCTGAATAAACAGCATCAAGGACATCTTGCTTATTTTCCTCAGGAACAAAAAATGTCAACTTGTTTAAAAGCCCTTTTTTGGGTTGTAAAATTCGGGTATTTGTAAGACCAAGTCGATCACAAATCTGCTTATTTACCCCATGAGCTACATGATCGAGATTGGTGTGAATAGCGAAAATAGCAATATCATGTTTGATAGCTTTGATTACCGTTCGTTCGACATAATTTTTACCAGTTAGGCTTTTTAGACCACGGAATACGATCGGATGGTGAGCCACAATCAAATTAGCTCCCAAATGAATTGCTTCTTCTACAACTTCCTCCGTACAATCCAGAGAGCAGAGAACGCCTTTTACCTCCAAATTAGGATCTCCTGTGATTAATGTGGCGTTATCATAGGATTCTTGGTAAGCAGGTGGAGCGATTTGGTTTAAGTATGAAATGATATCCCGAATCTTGTATTCCATAGTTTTTTAGTTTCTTTGATCAAAAATAAGAATTCTGGCGTATGCGCTTTCTGCTTTTTCTTCTCTTTCCTTTTGCCGGGCTATATGATCTGGTGACTTGGGTGCGGAATGTGCTGTTTGATCTCAGAATTCTTCCAAGCCAAAAATCAGAAATCCCCACGATTTCTGTCGGAAACCTGCGAGTAGGGGGAACAGGAAAAACTCCCATGGTTGAATATCTAATACGACTTTTAAAAATTGATTATTCCTTAGCAACCCTTTCTAGAGGATATGGGAGAAAAACAAAGGGGTATTTGAAGGCAGGTTCTTCAAGTTCAGCTAGCCAAATTGGAGATGAACCCTTTCAGATTTATGAGAAATTTGGTGAGGAAGTCGGAGTTTATGTGTCTGAAAAAAGAGTTTTGGGTATAGAGAAAATTAGAGAGAATGCTCAAAAACCTGACTTGATTATTTTGGATGATGCTTTTCAGCATCGGTATTTAACTCCGGATTTTTCTATTCTTTTGACCACTTGGCAACAGCCGTTTTTTAGGGATTATGTACTTCCTGTGGGTCGATTACGGGAAAATAGAAAGGGAGCCAAAAGAGCGGATTTAGTGATTGTGACAAAATCACCATCTAGGAGATCAAAGCAGGAAGAAGAAAACTATATCCATCAAATTCGAAAATACACCCAACCAAATACTTCTGTTTTTTTCGCTAGTCTGAAATACGGAGTTCCCAAATCCCTTTCTGACAAATCAGATTTTCAAAAAAACGTGATCCTGTTTACTGGCTTAGCGGATCCAAGTAGTATGATTGAGTATTGTCAGGAGAAATTTACTCTTTTGACTTCCCGTCATTTTCCAGATCATCATGAATACACAGATCGGGATTTTCAAAGTCTTCAAGAATTGGCAAGGAGCTACAGTTCCGAGAATCCGGTTTTTTTGACTACGGAGAAAGATGGGGTAAAAGTTAAATCCCTACTTCCCAAAGGATTTTTGGGAGAATTTCCGATTTTTGTCCTCCCGATAGAGGCAAAGCTGAATCCTGAAAACGAGGAAGAATTAAAAAATCTTATCCAGCGTAAAATCTTTGGGAAAAGTACTGAGCGGTGAATAAATATCTGATTGGAATTTGTGTATTGATTTTTTTGGGGATTGGTCATCAATCCTTTGCGCAGCGTCCCTTACCGCAAAACGGCCGACAGGTTCAAAACCCTAATCAGCGTGTTCAGCGTGAGGCCTTGCAGCAAGCTTCAGAAGAAGAATTGGAAAATGGGGGAAGGAGAACCTTGTTGGATGACTCCACCAGAATGGTTTTTGGACCTACAACAGCCCTATTTTTCTTTGAGAAAGACATCAAGCGAAATAGTTTGACCCTTTATCCGCAGGATACGTCTTTGACTAATTTTCATAATTACGATCCTGTAGCAAAAGGAGGTTGGAAATACCAGGATTTGGGTAATATAGGGTCAGCTGCTCAACCGATTTTTTATGAAATCCCAGATATAATTGGGACAAGGTCTGGATTTCATGCGTATGATATTTATTACCATTCTCCAGAGACGAGGAAGTACTTCGATACCAAGTCTCCTTTTACCAATATGTCCGCATTTTTTGGTGGAGGAAACCGAAATATGCTGGATATCGAATTTGCACGAAATGTGAATTCCAGATGGAATGTGGGATTTGAATTTCATACCATAAAGGCTCGAAAAACTTTGAATCCGAATGCTCGGGATGACAATATGGTGGAGCAAACCTCTTATTCCTTTCACACCAATTATCGCTCGGAAAATGGGAGGTATTGGCTTCTGGGCAATTTTTCACGGATGAAACATCTCGTCAATGAAATTGGCGGAATTATTCCCCCAGAGGTAGATTCCAATTCGGTTTATTTCACCTATGAAGATGCTAAGGTTTGGCTTCGGAATAGCCAAGTGCGGGATTTAAGACAGGATTATCATGTCTACCACGAATATAAAGTGAAGGATGGTCTTCAGATTTACCATGTCTTTGATCGGAAGAAGCAAGAGGTGAATTTTGATGCTTTGCTTAATACCACGGATTCACTTTTCTACCCTTCCACTCGTTTTGTAAATCCTGATACCACAACCAATTCCAACAATTTTGCGGAATGGCGAAATGAGTTTGGTTTCAAGGGGACTTTTGGAGGTTTTTATTACAATGTTTTTGCAAAGCTTCGAAACGGGAGGATGAGAAACCCGAATTTTGAAGAAAATGCTGCGTTTAATGAAGTATTTGTTGGTGGGGAGCTGATTGGGAAAATATCCGAAAAATGGTCCATCAGTGCTGAAGGAGAATATTTGCTTCCCGGGGCTTTTAAAATCCATGGAGTTTTTCAATCCCCATGGCTAGATGCCGAGTACACCAAAGCCCTGTATAAGCCCACTTCTGTTCAGCAGCAGTTTTTTGGAAACCATTTCATTTGGAACAATGATTTTAACAATACCGGAGTAGATCAGATCAAGGGAACGTTAAAAATTGATTTTGGTAAAATCAAAATTCGTCCTTCACTGACTATAAATCGGGTAAATAATTATGTGTTTTTCAATGAAGAGCGCATTCCTGAGCAGGCAGAGGGAGAAGCCTACATGCTGATGCCTGGAATTCTTTCATCTATACGAATTGGAAAAAAATTCCAGTGGGATGCGGAGGTGACTTTTACTTCAGTTTCAGGAGATGCGGCAGATGCGTTTCGAATTCCTGAAGTTTTTGCAAATACCCGTTTTTATTTTGACAGTCCAGCCTTTAATGACAATGTGTTTGTGCAATTAGGCCTGGATGTGAGGTACCATTCCAGCTTTTTTGCGGATGCCTATTGGCCATCCCATCAGCAGTTTTATTTGCAAAACAGATTCGATGTATACGCCTATCCGGTGGTAGATGTATTTTTGAATTTTCGTATCAACCGAACTCGGGTTTTGCTGAAATACAACCACTTGAATGCTGGTCTGATGAATCAGGAGGGATACTTTGTAACTCCTGATTATACAGGAGTAAAATCATTCATTGATCTTGGAATTACTTGGTATTTATTTGATTAAATATGAGTTGGGAAGAAAGTACAAGACAGAAAATGCTACACCTCAAATTGCCGACCGACCCAAGATGGGTTGGGATTGCCGAGATGCAAATTGAGGATATCTTGGTAGACCATGCATATTGCGAGCAGAAAGCGGCTTCATCCTGTATCAGCTTGATTGTGCGATATAGTGATTTAGATTACTTGGTTGATACTTTGACTCCGATAGTAGCTGAAGAGTGGGGGCACTTTGAAAGGGTCATGGATCAGCTGCGAAAGCGTGGGATGAAGTTTGGCAAGCAGCGGAAGGATGAGTATGTAGCCAAACTCAATGATTTTGTAAAAAAAGGCGGAAGTAGAATGGAGCAATTGACAGAGTATCTGCTCATGAATGCCTTAATCGAAGCGAGAAGTTGTGAACGCTTCAAACTTCTTTCTAAAAATATTCAGGATGAGGAGCTACAAAAGTTCTACTATGAATTAATGATTTCTGAAGCGGGACATTATGTGACCTTTATTGATATGGCCCGTAAATATCATGATCCAGAGAAAGTAAATAAAAGATGGCAGGAATGGCTCGAATATGAAGCTGAAGTACTGAAGAATATGGAGTTACGGGGAGATCGTATGCATTGATTTTGATTGATGTATCTGGTTTTCTTCAAACAGGATTATTTTGATTATACTTATGGTTTGGGAATCGATGATTTCCTTAAATCTGTTTTAAAAACGGACATTTTATGAATTTGATCGAAAATATGCGGGAGGCCGTGAAGTCCATTCAGGTCAATATCCTGCGAACTATTTTAACTGGTGCGATTATCGCCATTGGAATTTCCTCGCTGGTTGGAATGCTTACTGCTATTGATGGGATAAAGGCTCAAATAGCTGAAAGTTTCTCCGGCTTGGGGGCTAATTCTTTTGATATCCGAAGTAGAGGTTTTTCAGGAGGGCGAGCTATTCAGGAAGGGAAAGAAGAAAAATCTTACCCTCCGATCAAATACAAAGAACTTCAGGATTTTAAGAGTGAGTTTGGAGCTTTTGGAATATCAACAGTTTTTGTCCGTGTAACGGGTTCAGCAGAAGTGAAGCGAGGTTCGAAAACAAGTGATCCTAATGTTCGGGTTTTGGGAGGAGATGATAATTATATGGGAATCAAGGCAATAGACTTGAAGGCTGGAAGAAATTTTTCAAGTACAGAGGTTCGCTATGGCAATAATGTCTGCATCATCGGCGAGGAAATTCAGGAAATATTATTTGAATCCAATGAAGATCCCCTTTCCCAAAAAATCACCATTTATGGAAGACCTTACACGGTTGTAGGCATTTTGGAAGAGCAAGGTGGGGTCGGAGCTGATCAGGGGGCAGATAGACAAATTATTATCCCGGTTGAAAATGCAGCTAGATTGGATACCCGGGGAACTTTCCGCTATCAGGCAACAGCCGTTGCATCAGGTCCTGATCGAATAGATTATGAAATGGGGCAGGCAATTGGAATCATGCGCAAAATCCGCCAAGATCGAGTTACAGAAGAGGATTCCTTTGAATTAACAAAAAGTGAGTCAGTTGCAGAAAGCTTGGAAGAAGTGGCAGGTTACTTACGAATTGGAGGCTTTGGAATTGGCTTTATTACCCTTCTTGGTGCTTCTATCGGCTTGATGAATATTATGCTGGTTTCTGTGACGGAGCGTACTAGAGAGATTGGAATCCGAAAAGCATTGGGCGCAACTCCTTTGAGAATACGTCAGCAGTTTTTAATGGAAGCCATCATGATCTGTATTCTAGGAGGACTTTTTGGAGTGATCTTGGGAATTGCAATAGGAAACGTAATCGCCAACATCATAGGTCCAGGAGGGTTCTTGGTTCCTTGGTTATGGATGTTTATCGCCTTTATAATTTGTGTGGTTGTTGGATTGCTTTCAGGTTATTTCCCGGCATTTAAAGCCAGTAAATTAGATCCTATCGAATCCTTGAGATATGAATAAAAAAAAGCGCTGAATTTAATTTCAGCGCTTTTTTTTTAATTAGGCTTTTTTACCCAATCCAAGAAGACCAAGGAATTCGGCTTAAAATCAAAACCAAGCCAACTGCATAGAGCATATAAATACTTCGGAATTTAGCTCTTGAAGTGGAAGCTTTTTTAGCTCGGCTATATCCGATCGTAATCAATACAATGGCAATGATATTTATAAACGGATGTTCTAAAGCTGTCAATCTGAGTGTTGAATCTGACATTGCATTACCAGATTGAAAAAGCTCTAAGCCCAATGGACTGACAAAATAAAGAATCAAGCCAAGCAATAGCTGAACATGAGAAAGAATAAAAGCTACTAAAGCAATCTTGCGATCTTTCTCGGTAAACTCTCGACCACTCAAGGCGCCGATAAGCATCAATACAATTACGACGATCAAAGCGATGAGGACTAAATAGGCAAGTCCAGAGTGAGCATGTTGTAATCCTGTATACATGGTTTTATTTGTTTTTGTGAAAATAGCTGAAAAGCCAAAAAGGTTTTAGAATTTTTAATTTTAATCTACATAAAGCACCAAGCCTTTGAGATACTCAGTTTCTGGATGAAAGACATTAATCGGGTGATCTGCTGGCTGAGAAAGCTGATGGATAATTCTGGTTTTTCGCTTAGCCTCCATAGCAGCGGCAGTTATGGTATGGTTGAATAATGCTTTATCCACAACTTGGGAACAGGAAAACGTGAATAGAATTCCTCCTTTTTTAATCCGTTTCAAAGCTTCTGCATTTAAGCGTTTGTAAGCCTGAACAGCATTGTGTCTCGCTTTGATATTTTTTGCAAAAGCAGGAGGGTCCAATACGATAATGTCATAATCATCTCCGATTTCTCGAATGTATTTGACCACATCGGCAACCTTGGATTCATGTTTTGAATCAATTTGGGGATTGAGGGAGACATTTTCCTCCGTCAATTCGATGGCTTTGGGAGAGATATCGACCGAATGAACTTCCTTTGCACCTGAAAGAAGTGCTAAAACGGAGAATCCTCCTGAATAGCAAAAGGTATTCAATACTTTTTTTTCTTTGGAATAATCCGCTAAGAGTTTACGGTTCTCTCGTTGATCAATGAAAAAACCTGTTTTTTGACCTTTTTCCCAATCGATTCGATAGGTTGCTCCATATTCCTGGACTAGGTCTGTTTGGGGCTCCCCAAATACCCATTGATTTTCAGTTAGTCCAAAATTTTTGGGAAGAGTCTCAGAGCTTTTATCAAAAACGGCCGTAAGTTTATTTCCATAGCATTCCTTCAAAGCTTCGGCTATTTCAGAAACATGTTGATGCATTCCGATTTGATGGCATTGTATGACAGCGGTTCCGTTATAAAAGTCAATAATCAATCCAGGAAGCAAGTCTCCTTCTCCATGAACTAGTCGGTAGACATTGGTTTCAGGGTTATTGGTCAATCCTAGCTTTTCTCGAAGCGAGAAAGCATTGGATATCATCTCATTCCAAAATTCTTGATCAATGTTTCGGTTTTCAAAACTGATAATTCGAACCATAATCGAACCCGGAGCAAAATGTCCGATACCCAAAAACTCATTTTGAGAGGAATAAGCGGCGACAAGTTGTCCATTCTCCAAATTTGCAGGCATATCCGCAATGGCACCTGAAAAGACCCAATGATGCCTTCGTTTTAATGAAATCTCTTTTCCTTTTTTGAGGATAATTTTAGGGTATTCCATGTGTGTGTTTTTGACGGTCAGGGAAATTATAACTTCCGATTACCATGAAAATAATACTGGCTCCAAGGCCATATAAATGAGCTTCGATTTCAGTTTCAAAATTCAAAACGGCTAAGTAGCAGATCATTCCGAAGACCATGGACATCAAAGCTCCCATGCTAGATGCTTTTTTCCAATAGAGCCCTGCAGTAAGCGGTACAAAAAGCGAAACCAGCATCAATATGGAGGCGCCTGCCACCAAATCATAAATATTGGACTCCAAACTAGCCATCAAAGTAGCCACTAGTGCCACAAAGACAACATTGAATCTCAGAATCCACAAAAAATGACTATCCTTCAATTTTTTTCCAAAATAGGGGCGGATGATATTTTCGGAAATGATTGCCGCAGGAGCTAGCAAGCCAGAACTTGTTGTACTCATAATGGCAGATATCAGAGCTCCAAAGAAAACGATCTGAACAGGAAGTCCTCCATGCGCTAAAATCATCCGAGGGAGAAGCATTTGATTGTTTTCCAATGACAACTCAGGATACAATACCTGTGCTCCTAAAGCGATAAACAGAGGTAAAAGCCCAAATGATAGATAAAAGATGCCTGCGAGGTAGGTGGATTGAACGGCTACTTTTTGGGATTTGGCGGACATTACCCGCTGATAAATATCTTGGCTTGGGATAGAGCCCAAACCCAAAATAATCCAGGCTCCTAAGTAATTCATCCAGGAGTTAAAATTTCCTTCAGGGAAAAATTGAAAACTGTTTTCTGGTGCTTGGTTTAAAATTTCCATTACACCACCAGCTTCATTGGCAATCATAGTCGCTACCCATAGCAATCCAATGACGATCATGGTGGTTTGAATAAAATCTGTAATCGAGATTGCCCACATGCCTCCGAGGAAAGTATAAAACACCACGATCCCAGCCGAAATTAGAATACCCTGAAGAAGGGTAATATCGCTTACAGCGCCCAAGACTAAGCTAAGAGCAACCAATTGAGCAGCCACGTAGCCGAAGTAGGCGGGAATCATAAAGACAGAAGCGAAGAATTCGATTCGATTCCCAAATAGTTTTTTAAATACATCCCCAATCGTAAGAACCTCCATTTTGT
This sequence comes from Algoriphagus kandeliae, assembly GCF_004571135.1. GTDB lineage: Bacteria > Bacteroidota > Bacteroidia > Cytophagales > Cyclobacteriaceae > Algoriphagus > Algoriphagus kandeliae. The sequence goes on along the minus strand of NZ_SPSB01000003.1, from coordinate 15,761 downwards.
ACATGGGGCGGAGGTAAAACATACCGAATAAAATGAGGCACAAAGCCCCTCCGAAAGGATCTTCGATTACCCCAATTAAACCTTCTTCCAAATAGACAGAGGAGGCTCCAAAAATGGTTTCTGATCCAAACCAAGTCGCAAATAGGGCTGATGCTGAAAGAAAAAGAGGAAGTGATCTTCCCGCCAAAACAAAGTCACCGGAGTTTTTGACTAGGCGGGAAGACCAAGCTCCAATGCCCACCGTAAGGGCCAAATAGGCAATAATGGCAGTGAGCAACAAGGAAATTATCAGTTAGCGTACATGGACTCACGAAGCGCTTTGATTTCCTCACTTTCCAAATAGTCATCGTAGGAAATACGTCGGTCGATTACTCCTTTTGGAGTTAATTCAATCACGCGATTGACAGTTGATTGTACAAACGCATGGTCATAGGAGGAAATAAATACTGTTCCTGTAAAATCTACTACAGCGTTGTTAAAGGCAGTGATAGATTCCAAATCCAGGTGGTTGGTAGGTTCATCCAAAACCAAGAGGTTGGGATTTTGCAACATCATCTTGGAAATCATACAGCGCACCTTTTCTCCACCGGAAAGGACAGTACATTTCTTGAGGGTTTCCTCACCTGTAAAAAGCATTCTTCCCAAAAAGGTACGAACATATGCTTCTTCTTGGTTGCTGGAGAATTGTCTTAGCCAATCGATTAAGTTAAGGTCCGAATTGAAATACTTGGAATTGTCGTTTGGCAAATAGGCTTTATTAATGGTTACTCCCCATTTGAAATTTCCTTTGGATGGTTGAATTTCACCCATAATGGTTTCAAAGAATTTATTTACCGCCTGCTTTGTCTTTGAAATGAATGCGATTTTATCTCCTTTATCCACCATTAAATTTACATCGGTGAAATAGGTGGTTCCATCTTGTACCAATTCTAGATTTTCAGACATAAAAATCTGATCTCCTGCTTCTCTTTCAGGCTTGAATATGATACCCGGATATTTTCTTGAGCTTGGCTCAATGTCATCCACGTTCAATTTTTCAAGCATCTTCTTTCTAGCAGTAGCTTGCTTGGATTTGGCTACGTTAGCAGAGAATCGAGCAATAAATTCTTGAAGTTCTTTTCGCTTTTCCTCGGCCTTTTTATTCTGATCTGCTCGTTGTTTTAGAGCCAATTGAGAAGATTCGTACCAGAAAGTATAATTACCGGAGTAGATTTTGATCTTTCCGAAGTCAATATCCACGATATGGGTGGAAACAGAATCCAAGAAGTGACGGTCGTGAGATACTACAATCACAAGGTTCTTGAAATTCACTAAGAAATCTTCCAACCATACGATGGTCTCTGCATCCAAGTCGTTGGTAGGTTCGTCCAGAATCAAGATATCTGGATTTCCAAAAAGAGCCTGCGCCAATAATACCCTCACTTTTTGATTTCCAGCCAGATTTTTCATAGGCTGATAGTGAAGATCTTCGGAAATACCCAAACCTGAAAGAAGGGCAGCTGCATCGGATTCAGCATTCCAGCCGTCCATTTCTGCAAATTCGGCCTCTAATTCTGAAGCTCTGATCCCGTCTTCTTCTGAGAAGTCCGGTTTCATGTAGATAGCATCTTTTTCTTCCATGATGGCAAACAACTTTTTGTGTCCCATCAAAACAGTCTTTAGCACTTCCACCTCATCAAACTCAAAGTGATTTTGCTTTAGGACTGCCATCCGTTGTCCTGGAGTAATATTGATACTTCCAGTCGTGCTTTCAATTTCTCCAGAGAGAATCTTGAGGAAGGTGGATTTACCGGCACCATTTGCACCGATCACCCCATAGCAATTTCCGGGAGTAAATTTCAGATTGACATCTTCGAAAAGAGTACGCTTACCAAATTTGAGAGATAAATTATCTACTGAGATCATTCGAAATTGAGCTTTTTAGAAGGCGCAAAGATAGGAATAAAAATTTCCTTTGGCTTGACTCCTTAGACTAATCCCCAAGGAACCGCTCCAAAAACTTATTCAACAAATTCCTGATAGGTTGCTTATATTAAAAGCAAAATTTTGAAATGTAGTTGGATGAGGAGATTTTACCTGATTTGCCTGACGTTTTTCCTGGTTTTTCTATCGATCACAGTTCATGCTCAAGTATCTACTGTAGGTACTGAGTTTTGGGTTGGATTTATGGATAATAATAGAATTCCACCCAATAATGGAGGGCAAGGAGCACCTGATTATGCCAATATCATTGTGACAGCCAATGAAGATGCTCAAGGTACAATCGAATACAGAGGTCAGACGGCAAGCTTTAGTCTCGGTGCTGGTCAACAATATACGCTGCGAGTGCCTTCTGAGGATTTAGATTTATTACATCGTAGTTCTGGAGCGACAGAAAATAAAGGTGTCTACATTTCCAGTACGGGAAAAATTGCCGTTCACGCATATAATGAGCGATTTCGAAGCGCAGATGGAACCGTGATATTGCCGGTTTCGGCTTTGGGGACAGATTATTACATCACCTCCCATTTTGAGACACTTACTACCAATAATACTTACAACGGCAATATCAATGATGAAAGTACGCTATTGGTAATTGCTACCGAAGATGATACAGAAATTGAAATCACTACAAAAGCTACTACCATAGGAGGAGGTCAAGCGGGAGTGCCTTATACAATCAGATTGAATAGAGGTCAAAGTTATCAACTGAAAGCGAAAGCTGACTTGACTGGATCACGTGTCCGAGTGATCGGGGCTGATGCAAGCGAGTGTAAAAAAATTGCGGTTTTTGGAGGAAATAAGTGGACTTCGGTAGGAAACTGCGGGGCTGCGAATGACCATTTATTCCAGCAAGCCTATCCAGTAAATACTTGGGGGAACTCCTTCGTCCATGTAGCAATGTCTGGTAGAACTTCAGGTGAATTGGTTAAGGTTTTAGCTTCCGAAGATGGAACCGAGGTGAGAGTGAATGGGGCTTTGGAGGGAATTATCAATCGTGGAGAGTGGATTCCGATTGAATTTGGGATCAATGAGCATGGAAAAATCGAAACGAGTAAGCCGTCGTCAGTTACCGTTTTTTCTAAAAGTCAGGAATGTAATCAGCCCAATTCACCGGAAGCTTTGACTGGGGACCCATTTATGATTACTTACAGTCCAAGTGAGCAATTTTTGAAGCAATTGACTTTTGTTTCCTTGAATTTGCCTTCCATTGTAAATCACTATGTCAATATCGTTGTGAAAACTGGAACTCAAAACGGGACGGTGTTGGATGGTAGCAATGTCGGTGGACGTTTTTTTCCTTTGCCTGGGGATCCTAGTTTCATGTATGCGCGAATAAATATTTCCCAAGGAGTTCATCGACTTAGTAATCCAGATGGCTTTGCTGCTTATGCCTATGGTTTTGGGGAATTAGAATCCTATGGATATGCAGCAGGAGCAGCCTTGGATAATTTAAATTTTGAGACAGAGGCTAGCTATGAATTTGAAGTGGATGGGGAGAATGTGGCTTGTTTAAATCAGCCTGGAGATTGGATGATTAATCCTGAAAATCCTGATTTCACCTATTTTGTTTGGGATTTTGGAGATGGGAGTCCTCTACAAGAAGGGAAAGAAGTAAGTCATACATTCTCTCAAGCAGGGGAATTTGAAGTAAGTGTATTGGCAGCATTAAGCCCAAATTCCTGTGATCAACAAGAGGAAGTGACCTTTATGGTCAATGTACTTGAATCATCTGCAGAAATTATCGGCTCCTCTTCTGCTTGTCCTGAAGTTGAAGAGCTTCTCTATACCCTAGAGAATTTGGAAAATGTAAGTCGAGTGGAATTTGAAGTGGAAGGTGGAGAGCTGATTCAGATTGATGATTTATCTACTGTGGTTCGATGGGGCGCTGCAAATGATAATGCTTCCCTTACGGCGGTTCCATACAATTTAAATGGTTGTCCTGGGGAACCGATATCCCTCCCTGTTACTGTGAATCAAAGAATTGTTGCTGAACTTCCAGAGGGAACCGAAGAAGTTTGTTTTGACCCTTCGGTTTCACATTTTTATTCCATTCCTGGGGGTACAGATGGCAGGAAATATGAATGGACCGTCGTTGGAGGAGAGATTCTTTCAGGTCAGGGGAGTCCAGAAGTGGAGGTTAGTTGGGATCAGCCTGGAATCACTGGGGAAGTATTTTATACGGCTACTAGTTTGGTAGATGCGCAATGTGAAGGGACTTCAGATCCGATTCTAGTTTCTGTAAAAGAGGAGTTTTTGGTTTCTATCCAAGAAATCATCCCTATAGGATGTTCGGGAGAAGGAAGTGGAGGTGTCGAACTAAGTATTTTAGGAGGAGTTCCTCCTTTTCAATTTGAATGGTCACATGATTCCAACCTTCAGGAAAAACGAGCTGATGGCTTAACTGCCGGAGTTTATTCAGTGAAGGTTATTGATCAATTGGGCTGTGAACAAATTTTGGAAAACCTAGAGGTAATTGAGCCCGCTCCTTTGGAACTGGTGGATGTAATTCCGCAAGCCGTTTCCTGCTATGGAAAACCTGATGGAATTGTAACATTACAGGTCACAGGAGGAATTCCACCTTATTCGTTTGAATACAATGGCCCGCAATCTTTTTCCACTTCAATTCAATTGAATGATTTATCTCAGGGAATTTACGATTGGACGGTGATGGACTCCAATGGCTGTTTTATTCCTGTTTCCTTTGAAATCACTTCTCCTCCAGCATTAGAGGTAGATGTTAGGCTCGAAAAGCCAGCTTGTCCGGGCGGAAGTAACGGGGAATTGTTTGCTTTCCCAGCTGGGGGTATTAATCCTTTTGTGTATACTTGGGAGTTCAATTCCACTGCAGGAAATCAACTTGTTGGAGTTCCTAAAGGGACTTACGCTGTTTCGGTGAGGGACGCTTCTGGATGTGTAAGTTTGGGTGAAGGAGAGGTGATAGAGGCGGCACCTGAGGTTCGAATGCCAACTGGATTTTACCCTGAAAGAGATAAGGATCTTTTTCAGGCAGTTTCCAATTGTGAATTGAATATGGAAATCTGGATTTTTGACAGATGGGGACAAATTATTTATTCCGGAAATGAAGGTTGGGATGGCATGATTTCTGGGGTAGATGCTCCGTCTGGAACTTATACATACCGAATTCAGTATTCCTTTTCGATCAATGATCAGTTCCAAGTAGAAAACAAATCGGGGGCTTTTGCTCTTATAAGATAAATATTCAGAATCAGCTCAATTACCCAAATTGATCAAAATGTTGGACTTGTAAATGGTACACTCAAAAAGACTATTTTTTGTCTTTTTCGTGTGTATTTTGTTTTTGCTGAGTGGAAACGTATATGCTCAGTTAAGCACGTTTGGTAGGGAATTCTATTTCGGGTTGATGGAAAACAACCTGAAGGAGAATAATATTGATAAGGCAGTTATTACTATTACTGCTAGAGAAGAGGCTATTGGTTCTATCCAATATCTTGGCCAAACAGTTAATTTTTCGATTGGTCCTAATGATGTTTTTACCCACGAAATCCTATCTTCCGACTTTGATGTTCTCCATCGAGGATCCGGTGTAATTCGGGAAAAGGGTATCGTAATTTCTTCTTCTGGAGAAATCTCGGTTCATGCGTTTAATATTAGAAGTACAAGTTCTGATGCTTCTGTAATTCTACCGGTAAAAACTTTGGGACAAGAATACCTTGTTACTGCCCATTACACAGATGTAAATCTGGGAGAAAATAATTTCGAAAGTACCCTTCTGATTGTTGCAGTAGAAGATCAAACTAGAGTCGAAATTACTCCTACGAAAACCACAGTAAATGGCAATCCTGCTGGAGTACCTTTTGAAATTGTTCTGAATTCCCGCCAAAGTTTCCAGTTAAAAGCTTTTGGAGATCTTACAGGTTCAAGGGTTCGTGTTTTAGATGCTGAAGGAAATGAGTGTAAAAAGGTTGCTGTTTTTGGAGGAAATAAAATGACCCAAGCAGGAACCTGCGGAAGTACAGCTGATCATTTATTTCAACAAACCTATCCACTTTTTGCTTGGGGGAAATCCTTTATACATATTCCATTGCTAGACAGAACCTCGGGTGACTTGGTTAAAGTACTTGCGGCAGAAAATGGAACTCAGGTCAGGGTCAATGGACAACTAGAATTGACCCTGAATGCAGGCCAATTTCATGTTTTTGATTTTAACGCTACCGAAACAAAGTTTATTGAAGGTTCTAATCCAATCAGTGTAACAGCTATAGCGAAAAGCTCTGATTGTGATGCTGCCGCTGTTGCTACCTTGGGTGATCCAAGTATGATCACCTACAATCCGAATAATCATAGAATCAAGTCGATTGTATTTAATTCCCTTCAGTCCTTTGGGTTTGTACGGCATTATGTCAATATCATTGTGTCCACCGCTTCAATTGATAAAACTCTACTAAATGGGAAAAACATCAGTTCTGAATTTTCTCAAGTACCTGGCAATCCAGAATTTAGTTTTGCCAGAGTTGCTGTAGGTGGGGGAGTTAACTCGCTTTCTAATCCAGATGGATTAATCGCCTATGCTTATGGTTATGGAAACAAGAGTTCTTACGGATTCTCCGCTGGAGCAAATTTTGAGGATACTGAATTTAAAATCGAAAGTGATTTTGGGTTTGATGATGAGCATCTCGCTTGTTTAGGTCAGGATGCTATTTGGGAAGTCTCAGCAAATAATCCCCAATACACTCAGTTTATTTGGGATTTTGGGGATGGAACTTCGCCAGTTAGCGGCAAAGTTGTAAATCACTCCTTTGAGGAACCGGGGACTTTTTTGGTAAAGGTAAGTGCCTCAAATGGTGTTGTAGGTTGTCCCGTTGAAAATGAATTCGAATTCGAGGTAGTGGTGAAGGAGGTTGAGTTTGAAATCTTGGGTGCGGAGCAAGTTTGCCCGGGTTCAGAAGAAACCTACGAATTGGGGACATCCTCAAATTTGGAAAAGCTAGATTGGCTGGAGGTAATTGGTGGGGTTATTATCGATGAAGATGATAGTTCTGTCACCATTGAATGGCAAGAAAATATTGAAGGAGCTGGGATTCAGGTAGTCGGATTTTCTCCTGAAGGATGTGAAAGCGAACCGTTATTTTTTCCTGTAACATTTGGTGAGCAATCCATTGATGCTATTCCTGATGGGGAAGTTTCTGTCTGCATAACTGGTAATGATGAGTTTGCCTATAATCTTCCTGCTGATTTCCAACAGGGATCTTTTGAAATTGAGTGGTTTGTTGTCGGTGGAGAAATCATCTCAGGTCAGTCTGAGTCAACTGTTTTTGTCCAGTGGGAAAAAGGTGCTGAAGAAAAATCAATCTATTTCTCAGTTTTAGAGGAAGGCCAGGCTTGTGGGAAAGTTTCGGACAAGTTAGAAGTTAGTGAAGTTGCCGAGGTTCCATTTAGCAATCCTGAAATCGCAGGAGCAAAAGAAATATGTATTGGAACAGAAATAACCTACACTTTTACCTCAACAACTCCATATTCTTCCTTGGATTGGATAGATATTAAAGGTGGAGAGATAGATGGCCAAAGCGGAAATGAAGTCGTAATTAGATGGGTGGCAGAGGTAGAGAATATGGGATTCTCTTTGATTCCATATCATGAGAATGGCTGTCCTGGTACTTTAATTTCCTTCAATGTTACTGTGAAAGAATCTGAAGTTGTGGATGCTCCTGAAGGAAATCGGTTTTTATGCGGACCCGAGTTCATGGAAATGACTTATTCTATTCCTCAACAAACTATTGAAGGAAGCATTTCTTGGGTGATCAATGGAGGTGAAATCATTGGTTCTTCCGAAGGAGAGACTGTAAATGTGATTTGGAGTTCTGATGAGTCAGAAAGATGGATTGGATATTTGATTGATCCTGTTGATGCCAGTCAATGCCCTGCTGTTTCAGAACGTCTTGAAATTGAGTTGAGCAATCCAATTGAGATTAATGAAGTAATCGAGACAACTCCTTCTTGTCCCGGTTCATCTGATGGTAAATTGAATATTGAAATTGAAGGAGGATCTGGTGAATATATTTTTGAGTGGGAAGGATACCCTGATACTAATAGTTCACAATTGGAAAATATTCCTTCAGGTGAGTATCGAGTAACTGTTTACGATATAAATAGCTGTGGTTTTGGAGAATTCACTGTTTCATTAACAGATCCGCAACCATTAAAATTGGTGGAAGAATTAAAGCTTCTACCGACTACCTGCAATGAATCATCAGATGGTGGGTTTGTTGCCAATATTTCTGGTGGGGAGCCACCATACATTGTCCCGGGATTTGAATTCACCTCTGATGGTCAAGTTATTTCTGTAAAGGGCTTGTCGCAAGGAAGTTTCAAGCTATTTATTGAGGATTCCAAAGGATGTTCAATTCCAATTGAAGGTGAAATTCCCGGTCCACAGGCTTTGCAAGTAAGGTTTTCAGAGGTGAGTGAAAGTTGTCCTGGTGGAAATTTTGGAAGACTCGCCGTTGAGGTGGAAGGTGGAGTTGGCCCCTACACTTATTCTTGGAGTTTGGGTGAAGGAATTGCAGGAATAAGTCGTTCCAGTCAAGAAGCTTTCACTAATAATTTTATCAGTGAAATGCCATCTGGGGATTATGAGGTTACTGTTACTGATGGAAATGGTTGCCAAGTAAGAGCCTACGGTAGAATTCCAGAAACTCAGCCTCAGGTGAGAATGCCAACTGGTTACTTGCCAACAGATGGTCTTTATTACCCTGTTTCCAACTGTACTTTAGAATATTCTTTAACTGTTTTTGACCGTTGGGGAAAAGTAATCTACAATGGTTCTGAAGGCTGGGATGGATTGATTAATGGAAAAGAAGCACCCACAGGAACATATACATATCAAATCAGTTACCAATTTAGATTAGGTGATCAGCTAGAAAATGAAAAAAAATCAGGTGTTTTCGTCCTAATCAGGTAAATTTCAATTTGTACAAATTAGGAGTATATCCATGAATTGGCGGCTGTGGGTTTCTGTACTTTTTTTCATCAAAGCATTTTTGTTGGATTCATTTTTTGTCCAAGCCCAAATCAGTACCATCGGAAGGGATTTTTACATAGGGTTCATGGATAATAACCGACGCAATACTCAGCCCGATCGGGTTGTGGTGATTATCACTGCTGTAGAAAAAGCGGCCGGCACGATTCAGACACCAAAACAGTCGATTCCTTTTACTTTGGAACCAGGTGAACAGCTGATGCGGGAATTTGATGGAGACAATGAAGGAGTAATTCATCGGGAAAGCGGCCGAGTTGACTATAAGCCTTTTCGGATTACCTCTTCAGGTGATTTGACAGTTCACGCTATTAATGGCAGGGAATACAGCACGGATGGGACGGTGATTTTGCCTACCTCTGCTTTAAGTACAGAATATCTGGTGATGGCCCATTATGATACCTTCGGGCCAGGTCAGGAACCAGGAAGTAACCAGAATTTTGAAAGTACGCTTTTGGTTGTTGCGACTGAAAATGACACTCAGGTGGAAGTAATTCCTGCAGCTCCTACTGTCAATACTATTCCCGCAGGAGCACCAATCCAATTCACCTTAGATGCGGGTGAAAGCTACCAAATAAAGGCAAATGGAGATTTAACAGGCTCAAGAGTTAGGGTGCTCAATCCATCTGCCGATTCCTGTAAATTATTGGCTGTATTTGGTGGGAATAAGACTAGTAGTGCTGGTGATTGTGGTACGAGTGGAGATCATATTTTTCAGCAAGCCTATCCGTTAGAAAGTTGGGATAAAGAATACATACATGTTCCATTAGCTGGTCGGACATCAGGGGAAATCATTAAGGTTTTGGCTTCTCAGGACGGAACAGAAGTTCGAATAAACGGTACGGTCAGAGCGACCTTGGATGCCCGGGAATATGTCCGTTTTGAATTTGGGAAAAATGAACTGGCTTTAATCGAAACATCCAAGCCAAGTAGCGTTGCAGTAATAGCAAAAAGTGGGGCTTGTAATGAATTTGGAGTTGCTCCCCTTGGGGATCCAAGCTTGTTTTTATTGAGCCCAAATTCCCAACGGTTAAAGAACATAACTTTTTCTACCGGAAAGCTGATTGGATCATTTAATCAGAGCATAGAGCATTTTTTGACCATATTAGTGCCAAGCGGTTCGGAGGGTGAAACGCTATTGAATAGAGTTAATGTTGGTGGTCAATTTCAGCCCGCTTTAGCTACTGGCTTTTCATATGCAAGAATTAAAGTTCCTTTTGGGGTCAATACTCTTTCCAATCCAGAGGGTTTTATCGCCTATGTTTATGGTTCAGGTTCCATCGAATCCTACGGTTTCGCTGTAGGGGCTAGTTTGGAAAATGTCCAATATGAGACTGAGACTACGTACGATTTTGATGTGGTTGGGGAAAAAGTGGCATGCCTCAACCAAGAAGGGACTTGGGAAATATTCCCGGATGATTCTCGATTTAAGGATTTTACTTGGGATTTTGGTGATGGCTCTGAGCTAAAGGATGGAAAATCCGTCAGTCACACCTACACCTCTTCAGGTTCATATGAAGTGCTAGTTTTTGCGTCTACAGGAGAAGGATCTTGTGATAGCGAAACAAAGTTTAGTTTTGAGATTGATGTAACGGTAGTCGAAGCTGAATTGGAAGGGCCAAGTTCGCTTTGTCCTGATAGTGGTGGGATTCCTTACCGCCTTGAAAATATGGAGGGGGTTTCTGAGGTGATTTGGGAAGTGAGTGGAGGAATTTATTCTGAGGTGAATGATTTTGAAATTTTGGTAGACTGGGGAGCAGCAAATCCAGATGCCTTGGTGAGGGCTATTCCAGTTGCCGAAAATGGATGCTTGGGACCTGTATTGGAAATTTTTGTAGCTCTGGAGGATGATTTTTCTCCTGAAAAACCGGAAGGCCAATTGGGAATTTGTGGTACTGACACTGGACCTTTTACCTATTCTATTCCATTTCCTCAATCTGGAAAAGAATACCAATGGTATGTAGTGGGGGGAGATTTTGTCAGTTCTAATGAGGGGGAATTGGTGGAGGTGAATTGGGACCTAAATGCACCTGTAAGAAGCGTATTTTATGAAGAAAGAATACCGGGTGGAGGTTCTTGTTTTGGAACCTCTGAGGTTTTGGAAATCGGCTTTTTCCCTGTGTTAGATGCAAAAGAAGGTGAATTGATATCTCCTTCATGTTCTGGGAATGCCGATGGAAAAATTGCCTTGGATGTTCAAGGAGGTTCGGGTGAATTTAGTTTTTCCTGGAGTCATGATCCAAACTTAGACGAAGCGATTGCTACAGGTTTATCTCCCGGGAATTATGAAGTTACCGTAACGGATTTGTTGGGCTGTGGTCAGCAAACTTTAAATTTTATAATTACAGACCCAGAGCCAATTTCTATTGTTTCCGAGTCAATAGTTCAGCCTTCATGCAATGAAAATAATGATGGAGAAATTGTTTTAGAGGTACAGGGAGGATCGCCTCCTTTCCAAGTTCCTGGATATGATACGGATTGGGATGGGGAGTTTTTGACAGTTTTTGGGATAGGATTGGGTGATTATGAGCTATTTGTGGCTGACCAGAATGATTGTGGGATTACCTACAGTGGCCAAATGGATGCACCGGCAACTTTGGAAATTGAATTTGAGGAAATAACGCCAGGATGTCCAGGAGGAATTGACGGTTCAATTCGAGTTTTGATTCAGGGAGGAACACCTCCCTATCAAATTCTGTGGGAAAATGGATTTACTGGAGATTTACTGACCAATTTATCCTCAGGCATATATGAAGTTAGCATCACGGATGCAAATGGCTGTAAAGTAAGTGGGGCAGGTAGAGTTTCAGAAGCTAGGCCATCAGTAAGAATGCCAAATGGATTTCTTCCATCAGATGGTCCTTATCAGCCGATTTCGAATTGTAGCATTTCCTACGAATTGTTTGTTTTTGATCGTTGGGGTCAAATGATTTTTTCTGGTTCGGAGGGATGGAATGGTTTATTTAAAGGAGAATCCATGCCAACTGGAGTTTACACCTATTTGCTTCGCTATCAGTATTCTTTGGATACTGGGATCCAAAATGATCAATTGACTGGTGCATTTACACTGATAGATTAAATTTACTTTTTCAAGGTTCTGAAAAATACTTTGATAGTTTTGTGCAAAATTTTTGTGATTCATGAAAAACATTTTGATTACTGGAGGGGCAGGGTATATCGGTTCCCATACGGCAGTTGAATTAATCAAGGCAGGTTACCGACCCATCATTATTGACGACTTGTCCAATTCTCAAGAAAAGGTTTTGGAAAGGCTAGAGGAAATTACCGGAATGAAAATCCCTTTTTATTTGGGTGATTGTGCCGATCGTTCTCTTTTGGATCAAATCGCTAAAGACCATAAGTTGTCCGGAGTTATTCATTTCGCAGCTTTCAAAGCGGTAGGAGAGAGTACTCAAAAACCATTGAAATACTATAAAAATAATGTGGGATCCCTAGTCGCTTTACTGGAATTTATGGAGGCTCATTCTATTCTTGATTTGGTTTTTTCTTCCTCTTGCACAGTTTATGGACAACCTGACACTTTGCCTGTAACTGAAGATACACCTCGAAAAGAAGCTGAAAGTCCTTATGGAAACACCAAAAAAGTTTGCGAGGATATTTTGGTGGATTTAATCAAAAGTAAGTCTGATTTAAAGATTATTTCTCTTCGGTATTTTAACCCGATTGGAGCTCACCCTAGCGGGAAAATTGGGGAACTGCCGAGTGGTGTTCCGAATAATTTGGTTCCTTTTGTTACTCAAACAGCCGCTGGGATTAGAGAAAAACTGACTGTTTTTGGAGATGATTATTACACACCAGATGGATCCTGTGTTAGAGATTTCATTCATGTAATGGACTTAGCAGATGCCCATGTGAAAGCCTTATCCTTCTTAGAAAATAAGAATACCAACTTTTATGATGTTTTTAATGTGGGGACCGGAAACGGAAATACCGTGCTGGAAGTCATTCATACTTTTGAGGAGGTGAATGACCTCAAATTGAACTATGAAATCGGTCCTAGAAGACCAGGAGATGTAGTAAAAATTTGGGCTGATACCACTAAGATCAATCAAGTCTTGGGTTGGTATCCTAAAAATTCACTGGCAGACTCTCTTCGTGATAGTTGGAATTGGGAGAAAAAATTGAATGAATAAATGAAAGCCCTTTGAAATTAATCAAAGGGCTTTATTGATTAATATCCTGCAGCTTGTCCGTCCTTTCGGGATTCTGAAGCGCCGTAATAGACTTTTCTTATTGGATCATATTTTATGGCCTGATAGCCTCCATAGGGGCCTACGCTAAATTCCACTCGATGTCCCAATTCTTCCAGTTTTCGAATGACTTCATAAGAAAATCCACTTTCAAGATTAAGTGAGCCGCCTGATGTCATCCTTGAACCAGTAGGTTGGGATGAACCGGTATGTCTCATTCTAGGAGCATCACCAGCCTCTTGAATATTCATTCCAAAGTCAATAATGTTTACTAGAATTTGAGTATGACCTTGAGGTTGTACAGCGCCTCCCATCAGTCCAAAACTCATAAACGGTTCTCCATCCTTGGTCACGAAGGCGGGGATAATAGTATGGAAAGGCCGTTTCCCTCTTGCCAAGGAATTCCAGTGATTTTCATCTTGGACATTGAACATTTGTCCTCGATTTTGAAGGACAAATCCAAGTCCATCAGGAACCATTCCTGATCCAAATTCATCATAAATGCTTTGGATAAATGAGACCATATTTCCTTCTGAATCGGCAACTGTCAAATAGGTGGTGTTTCCCTTTTCAATTTCTCCAGCCGGATATTCCCGTGCGGCCTTGTTCATATCTATAAGTTTTCGTCGCTCAGCAGCATATTCTTTTGAAATCAAATAATCTACTGGGATTTCATTGAAAGCAGGGTCAGCATAATATTTAGCACGATCTTCATAAGCAAGCTTCTTGGCCTCAGTAAGGACATGAAGATACTCTGCACTACCAAAGCCCATGGATTTCAAATCAAATCCTTCCAAAATATTGAGCATTTGAAGTGCCGCAATTCCTTGACCATTAGGTGGAAGCTCCCATACATCATAGCCTCTATAGTTGGTGCTAACTGGTTCCACCCACTCTGAGCTATGGTTTTTCAGGTCCTCATAACTCAAATAACCGCCATGCTCTTTCATAAACTGATCAATGGTCTGTGCAATTTCACCTTCGTAAAATGCCTTTCTTCCACCTTGAGCAATTAATTCATAGGTTCTGGCTAAGTCAGGATTTTTAAATACATCACCTTTTTGAGGGGTGGTTTTTCCATTTGGCATGTAAGTTTTTTTGAAGCCAGGAAGATCCTGCATTCTTGGCCAGTCATCATTCATTTGCCAGGCAATTACCTCTGAGACAGGGAAACCATTTTTCCCATAATCGATTGCTGGCTGCAAGATTTCCTGCATGGAAAGCTTTCCGAATTTTTCATGCAGCTCAAACCAACCATCAACTGCTCCAGGAACGGAAACCGGAAGAGGACCAAGGAAAGGAACATACTGAAGGCCTTTTTCTTTAAAAACATCCATGGTTAGATTTTCAGGTGCTCTACCACTTCCGTTCAAACCATATAGCTTCTTTTCTTTTGCGCTCCAAACTATCGCAAATACATCTCCTCCAATTCCACAAGCATGAGGTTCCACAAGACCCAACATCGCATTAGCTGCAATAGCCGCATCTACGGCACTTCCTCCTTTTTTCAAAATATCCAAAGCAGCTTGTGTAGCTAGGGGTTGGCTTGTAGCAGCCATACCATTTTGGGCTAGGATTTCGGATCGCGTGGCAAAATTTTTCCCAGTCACTCTATCTTGAGCGGATGAAGCGATTGAAATGAATAAGCAAAAGATTAATAGAATATGATTTTTCATGTTAGGTGAATTTTGACGGCATTTTAGAGTTTGAAAGCTTGGAATACAAATAGACTTTCGTGAATGGATTAATTCCTTCGCCGAATGGAAATTTGAAAATCTAAAGGATTCTGGAGAAGTGTTGAAAAAAATTATTTTCCTGAATAAGAATGAAATACAAATTTCCTGAAGAAATTTTCACTTGCAGTTTTTGCAAAAAGAAAGCAAAACAATACATTTGCATCACTTTAAACCAAGGGCGTAAGGAACTTGGTCTTAAAATAAAAAAGGAGCGGTAGTTCAGCTGGTTAGAATGCCTGCCTGTCACGCAGGAGGTCGCGGGTTCGAGTCCCGTCCGTTCCGCATATTTCTTGTCACTCTGCCATTAAGGGTGGAGTTTTTGAAGATAAACAGAAAGTTGTTTATTCACCTTTATTTAAGTCATTAGGAGCGGTAGTTCAGCTGGTTAGAATGCCTGCCTGTCACGCAGGAGGTCGCGGGTTCGAGTCCCGTCCGTTCCGCAAAGCCTCAGAGGAATCTGAGGCTTTTTTGTTTTAAGGCAAATTGTTTGAAACCTGTTTCCAGAATACTTATTTCAGGGGATTTATTTCGAGAGCTTCAGCTGGTTAGAATGTCCCGATTCATCGGGAAGGTCGCGGGTTAGAGTCCTCCCGACGGTTTGGGATTCCGCAAAGCCTCAGAGGAATCTGAGGCTTTTTTGTTTTAAGGCAAATTGTTTGAAACCTGCTTTCAGAATACTTATTTCAGGGGATTAATTTCAAGGGGTTCAGCTGGTTAGAATGTCCCGATTCATCGGGAAGGTCGCGGGTTCGAGTCCTCCCGACGGTTCGGGATTCCGGAAATCCTCAGAGAAATCTGAGGCTTTTTTGTTTTAAG